>NZ_MUFW01000002.1:0-855985 GCF_002017935.1 Flavobacterium sp. LM4
ATTAAAGTGGCACGCGAGCTGGGTTCAGAACGTCGTGAGACAGTTCGGTCTCTATCTACTGTGGGCGTTAGAAATTTGAGTGGATCTGATTCTAGTACGAGAGGACCGAATTGGACTAACCTCTAGTGTATCTGTTGTCCCGCCAGGGGCACCGCAGAGTAGCTACGTTGGGAAGGGATAAGCGCTGAAAGCATATAAGCGCGAAACCCACCACAAGATGAGATTTCTTTTAAGGATCGTGGAAGATGACCACGTTGATAGGCTATAGATGTAAAGGCAGTAATGTCATAGTCGAGTAGTACTAATAATCCGTAAGCTTATGTACACCCTTTTCCTCCGGGTCAACCCGGAGGAAGAAACTTTCTAAAAATAGTAAATAAAAATATTTTTCTTTATCTCAGTATGTTAAGATATTTGCCCGTCGCGGGCAGTCTTAAAGACGAAAGTCCAGAGTCGTAAAGTGAAAACTTTTGACTTTATGACCTTAGACTTTAGACTAACAACCTTAAGGTGGTTATTGCGGCGGGGCTCACCTCTTCCCATCCCGAACAGAGTAGTTAAGCCCGCCTGCGCAGATGGTACTGCAGTTATGTGGGAGAGTATGTCGTCGCCTTTCTTTTGAAAACCCTGTTTCTGATGAAACAGGGTTTTTTGTTTTAAAATGAGGTACCTTAGCTCAGATGGTAGAGCAATGGACTGAAAATCCATGTGTCCCTGGTTCGATCCCTGGAGGTACCACAAATGCTCGGATGGTGAAATTGGTAGACACGCTGGACTTAAAATCCAGTGAACAGAAATGTTCGTGCGGGTTCAAGTCCCGCTCTGAGTACTGAAAACTCCAATTGGCTATGGCTGATTGGAGTTTTTTTTGCTTAATGGAATGGAGTGTTTTCTTCAAATAGAAAGAACTTCTGATTGACCCGATCCTGCGTGAGCGATGCAAGCGACCACAGAAACAAAAAAAATATAAAATATATATTTGGATGCTATTATGCAAAAAAAGCGGATCATTTGTAGATCCGTTTTCGTAATAATAACTTCTAATGTTTTAGTTCCTAAACGGAGATCCTAAAAAGAAAAAATTCTAAATTTATTTCTTCTAAACGGAGATCTAAATGCTTTTAAAAAAAGACAAAATAATAAATACTCAAAATTTTATATACTATTGGCTCGTTTAGATGTTTAACAGCTTAATTTATTTAATTCCTAATCTGGATTTTAGTTTTAAAAATAATAAAGCAATTTTATAAGCATCTTCGGCTGATGAATTTCTGTCACTTTTAGGAATTTTATATATTTCACATAGGTCATCCAGTGAAAATTGCTTTTCATTTATATCGTGTAATTTTCTATACATTACATCTATGTCTAAAGCTTCATTTTTTAATCTGCCACAATCTAATCTCTCTAGTGCAGCATTTATCATTTCAATATCGAAGTTAACATGATGACCTACCAAGACTGCATTTCCTAAATAATCTATAAAAGTCTGAAGAGCATCATTTTCCTGAAGCTTTTTCATTTTGCTTTCAATTATAAACTCGTTTGATAAACCATTATCATGTAGGTATTTATATTGTAATAGAACTGCTTCGAAATTATCCTGAATTATGATACCATCATCAACAATTGCAAAAGATCCCATAGATAAAATTACATCTTTTATAGGGTTTAGTCCTGAAGTTTCGGCAGATATAGCTACAAATCTATTTGGCTTAGTTTCAAATTTACTAAGGTAATTTTTCCAAAAATCAGGATATTCTTTATTAATATTTTTCAGCCAGTCCAACATATTATGAAAATTGTGTAAGTTGAAATTTACTTTTAATTAACTCCTCAAGATCTCGCATAGGAGCTAATGCATTTTTTAATTTCTCTTTGTCTGTTTTAGATAATTCTTTTATATTTATATATTGCCCTGAATCATCATTTTTTAATCCTTCAATTGTTCGGAATTTTAATAAGGTTAAAAATGCTTCTGCACAACTTAGATATATTTCAGCATTTTTAGAATCTGAAATAGCAAGTTGTTTAAATCTCAAATAGGTATTTTTAATTCCTTTAATATTTGAGCTTAATATTAGTAACCTTGCACCATCAATAAGAGGCATCAATGCTTTAGTTTTGATATCGAATTTCATTTTGTGAGGACCTTCTTCTTCTAAAATAAATTTCTTAAAAAAACTTAAAGGCGCATTCTTTTTTAAGGCATCATTTCCTAGAAAGTCAAAAAACAATGGGTTGTTGATCGCATTTTTAAAAATAATATTTTCTACAGCCTCTTCAATTTTTGGTTCACCGAAAACAATTTCATAATCAAAGAATATACTGCTTAAGTCATTACTGTTCTCACCTGGAGTATTCATCCAGCTATTGTATTGCTTTATCCAGTCAGTCAGTGATTTACACCATAACATGTTACTTCCCATATGACCGTTTGGGCAAAATTCATAACCTACTTTTTCTAACAGAGATGTGGTTCTTTTAGCAAGTCTTAAAAAATAATCTTTTACTTCTCTGTATTTTTCAGGTGTCACATCTTCAAAAATTAATATACTGTCCTGATCAGTAAGTAAAAGTTGTTCTTTTCTTCCTTGGCTACCAATACTTAGCCATGCAAAACGAGCAGGCGGGGAGCCTAAATCCAAAATTGTTAATTCAACTGCACGTTTTATGAGTGCCAGGTTTATTTCGTTGGCAATATTGCATATATGGGAAATGGTAATATCCTTTTGAATTGAATTCTGAATTAAATCAGACAATCGATCCCGAATTTGTTTTAAGTCCTTTGGCAATTGTGAACGCTTAATTTCTTTAATTAATACACCAGGATTACTTGCTTGAGCTACAATTAAATCATGTTCAGATATAATGCCTTTAACAACCGATTTATTTGTACCATCTTTAGTAACACATAAATGCGTTACATTATGCTTTAACATTAATAACTGAGCTTCTGCCAAAGAAACATTTTCAATTACAGTAACAACAGGAGATGACATGATCTTGTCTATTGTCTCAGTAATAGGATAACGGCCTGTGGCTATTTTTGATGATAAATCAGCATCTGTCAATATACCTATAGGATTATTGTTTTCGCAAACAACGATGTTGTCAACCATTGAGTCAGTCATCAAAATAGCAATGTCTTTTACAATTTTATCAGCTGTAGTGGTTAGTGGTGAATTATTATAATTAAGAGATTGAATATATTGAATTTCTGATTGTGTATCCGAATAAAATCCGTTATCAGAAATTAGTTTGTCTCCAGAATTTACATTGTCTTTTGTGTGACGCGAATTAATAGCAAAACTTTCTAATAAAAAGTTTAAAACATCAGAATTATTTGCCACAAATGGTCTAAAAACAGCAATAGGGATAGCATAAACAATACTTTCTTCACGTGCTTTGGCAGTCATCATGTAATTGTTTTTTGAAAAAAAAGGACGCAAACCAAAAATATCACCTTCATGACATTTGTTTATGATAGTTTCCTCAGCATCAGCAATTGTAGTCAAGTTGATAATTCCGGATGATACCACGTAGAAACTATCATGAAGTATATCGTTGTTTTGAAACAATACAGCATGTTTTTCTAAATTTATTACTCGGATATTAGTTGCAATATTAAAGAGTTCCTGAAATGTCAAATTATCAAATGGCGGATATTCTTTTAAAAAATCCGCAATATGTTCAGCAATTGTATTCATAGTTTATTTAATATATCAAATGTAAAAATAATAAAATAAAGAATCACTATTAGATTAATTCTAATGATTAATTCTAATGATTAATTCTAATGATTAATTCTAATGATTAATTCTTTTTTATTTTACATAATATAAATTATAGTTCGAATAATATTTATTTAAAAAGCATCAAATTTGATGCTTTTTAAATAAATTTGACTTTTAAAGCTTTTTAGAATACACCGCTTTACCATTTAAGGAAACTTCAAAATCGCTTTTTTGTTCATTAAAAGTTGTTCGTAAAGCGTTTCCTTTGAAAATTGTAACATCTCCATAGACTTTTCCTGATTCAACAGATTCATATTCAAATAATAATTTTTTATTATCTGGTTCTATACTTAATTTATAACTGGAAAACTTTGTTCCTTTTAAATTAAACTCTTGTCGTGAATCAATGATTTTTCCATCAGCGTAAAAATTTGTAATCGTTTTGTTTAAAGTAATGTCTGGGTAAAATTCATTTACTTTTTTAAGGAGTTCATACTGTGCCTCATTTGCATCTTCTTGTTTGGATGTAATGGTTTGGGCAAACGAAATTGTTGAGAAAATTAAAGCTAAAATTAAAATGTACTTTTTCATAATTCTTAAATTTAAGATTAATATTTTGAAATGTTTTTATAACAAATTTCTGCGTAATAAAATCAAACCATTATTTTAAATAAGTTTAATTATCTAACAAGGTATGAAATCTTTACCTTTGCAAAAAAATAAAAGCAATCATTTAAGAAAAATGACAACAAAAAAATATATTAAGCTAATCCTTATTTTAGGTTCTTTAACTGCACTTGGTCCTTTCTCAATTGATATGTATTTACCGGGTTTTTCAGGAATTGCAACAGATTTAAATACTACTGTCGCAAAAGTTTCCATGAGTTTATCAAGTTATTTTATCGGGATTTCAGCGGGACAATTGCTTTATGGTCCTTTATTAGATCGGCTTGGACGAAAAAAACCGTTGTTTATAGGTTTAATGGTTTATATTTTAGCTTCTTTAGGATGTGTGTATGTTGCTGATATTAATACTTTTATATTTTTGAGATTTATTCAGGCAATTGGCAGTTGTGCCGCAACGGTAGCTTCTGTCGCGATGGTCAGGGACTTATTTCCAGTAAAAGATATTCCTAAAGTTTTTTCTTTGTTAATGCTTGTTCTTGGACTTTCACCAATGCTGGCACCAACAATTGGTGGTTATGTAACCGAAGATTATGGCTGGCATGTAGTGTTTTTAATATTAATGTGCATGGGAATAGCTATTCTGGCTGCATCACAAATAGGTTTACCAAATACTTATAAACCTGATACCTCGATTTCATTAAAACCAAAACCAATCATTTCTAACTTTTTTAAAGTGCTTAAAGAACCTCAATTTTTCACTTATGGATTTACAGGTTCAATAGCTTTTTCCGGATTATTTTCATACGTAGCGGCCTCTCCCATCATTTTTATGGATATTTACCATGTTGATGCCAAGACATATGGATGGATATTTGCCTTTATGTCAGTGAGTTTCATTGGTTCAAGTCAATTAAATTCGGTTCTATTGAAGAAATTTTCCAGCGAACAAATGATATTCAGTGCTTTAATCACTCAATCCGTGATAAGTATTGTTTTTTTGGTTCTTTCTTTGAATGATCTTTTAGGTTTATATGGAACGATTGGAATGTTGTTTCTATTTTTAGGCTGTTTAGGAATTTCAAATCCTAATACTGCAGGACTTACAATGGCTCCTTTTGCTAAAAATGCAGGAAGTGCTTCAGCATTAATGGGAGCAATTCAGCTTGGTTTAGGAGCTTTAGCTTCTTTTGCTATTGGAGCTTTTGTTAAAGACTCGGTTGTACCAATGGTAGTCATCATGACGGCTACTACTATTTTGGCATTTATTATTCTAAATATTGGAAAACGCTTTATCATACAAAAAGTAGAAATATCCTCTGAAGATGAAATTACGATTGGGCATTGAAATTTATTATAAAAAAATCCGGAATTTTGAATTCCGGATTTTTTTATACCTGTTTTTTATCAGGCCTGATTATCATTCTAAGAGATTGGTCTCTGGCGAAATAGGCTATCATCCAATTATAGAAAGTTTTCAATCTGTTTCTGTAAGTGATTAGCGAAATTAAATGAACAAATAACCAAATGAACCAGGCAAAAAATCCTTTAAAGTGCCATTTAGGATTGGGTAAATCAACCACAGCTTTATTTTTTCCAATAATTGCCATCGATCCTTTGTCATTGTAAACAAAAGGTTTAAGTGATTTTTTTTGAAGTGAAGCTTTAAAGTTTTTAGCAAGATTTATTCCTTGTTGTATGGCAACCTGTGCTACCTGGGGATGGCCATTAGGAAAGTTTTTATCAGCAGTTAAAATAGCGGTATCACCAATAGCATATATGTTTTCTGTAGCATTCACTTTATTAAATGCATCAGTAGCCATTCTTCTTCCGCGACCATAACTTTCCGCTGGCATTCCTTCAAAAATTTTAGCAGTAACACCAGCTGCCCATATCAAATTTTTGGTTTTAATTGTTTCTCCGTTTTCAAAATATACGGTATCATCAATATAATCAGTTACTTTGCTGTTCAATTTAACAACAACGCCTAATTTTGTAAGTGCCTCTAAAGTATCTTTTTGAGAAGCCTCGCTCATTGGTGCGAGCAGTGCATCTCCACCGTCAACTAAGTAAACGTTACTTGCAGTAGTGTCTAATTCGGGATACTCTTTTAGTAAAATATTTTTTCGCATTTCAGCAAACATACCTGAAACCTCTACTCCTGTTGGACCTCCACCGGCAACAACAATTGTTAATAATTTACGACGCTTACGGATTTCTTTGCAAATCGCTGCTTTTTCTAAATTCTTAAGCAATGTGTTTCGCATTACGATGGCATCATTCAAGGTTTTCATCGGAATGGCATTTTTCATCACGTTTTCCATTCCAAAATAACTGGTTTCAGCACCTGTAGCAAAGACCAAATGATCGTATGACAACTCACCGTTGCTTAAAATCACCTTATTTTCTGCAGGCACAACTGATAATAATTCGCCTAAACGAAACTGAAGATTTTTTTTACCTGCAAAAAACTTTCTAAAGGGATAACTGATACTTGAAGGTTCTAAAAAAGCGGTAGCAACCTGATATATAAGGGGTGGAAAAAAATTGTAATTGTTTTTATCTACAAGCGTTACTTGTATTTGAGGATGATTTAGAAGTTCTTTTGCCAGATTTAATCCTGCAAAACCACCTCCAATGATGACTATATTCATAATATATTGTTTTTAAGACTATTGTACAAAAACTATTCTGTTTGCATTACTTTATAAATTTAACACTAATAATTTCAAGTACAAACTCATCTTTAAAATTTATTTTTTAAAATTACACAAACTAATCTTATTGATTTCTTTTATGAATTCAGTATTAATTGGATAATTTGAGCTTCATAATAATATCTGTCTGTTCGTCATTTCCTAATTTAAAAATATGCTTGTCAAATTCGATGAAACCATTTTTCTTATAAAAATTTATTGCTCTTTGATTTTCTTCCCAAACTCCTAACCATACATATTCTGATGTTTTTTGATTTGCTATTTCTATCGCTTTATCATAAAGTAATTGCCCTACGCTTTTTCCATGAAACTCTTTTGTCACATAGATGCGTTCTATTTCAAGCGCTTTATTGTCTTTTAATTCGGTTTGTGATGCTCCAAAGTTTATTTTTAAATAACCAATCACTTTATTATCCAACATTGCAAAATAGAATTCAGAATTTTCATCTTTAAGTTCAGCAGTTAATTTTTCGTTAGAAAATCCTTCTTCGAGATAGCTTTTCTTATTTTCTTCAGAGTTTGATTCTGAAAAAGTTTCCTGGAAAGTTTGTCTGCCAATTTCCTGTAATTGAGTAATTTCCTTAACCGAAATTCTCTTTATTTCAATAGTATTCATTCTGGATGTTTTTTAAGCACTATAAAGCTAATTTTAAAACTACTTTTTAAACTTTTTAACCGGTTTTTCAGTTATCTCAACCTTATTTTGTAGAACATAGTTAGCTAACAATTTTTCAATTAGTTCCTCTTTTGTCAGATGATGAAAAACAGTTTTTACTTTTGTTTTTAAATCGGTTGAAATATCGTGATTTGGTTTTGTTTTAAAGATTTGTTTTGCCCATAAAAGTGTATTGTTTTCTTCAAGGCTTATGGTTGAAGGCTTTTTGAATTCAGTAAATTTTAAACCCAGCTCTCTTTCAAAATCTGAAATTTCAGCAACTTCTTCCTGTTGTAAAACTGTCAAAGAAAGTCCTTTTGCTCCAGCCCTTGCTGTTCTTCCGCTTCTGTGAACGTAATTCTCGTAAGTGTCAGGCAAATGGTAATTTACAACATAGGAGATTTCTTTTACATCTATTCCTCTGGCGGCCAAATCAGTTGCTATCAAAATATTGATATGTCCTTCACGAAATTGTTCCATAATTCTGTCACGGATTCCCTGTGACAAACTACCGTGAAGTGCTCCTGATGAAAAACGATTGATAGCCAGATTTTTGGCTAATTTATTAACTGCAGCTTTTGTTTTGCAGAAAATTATGCCGCGTTCACCCTCTTTTGAGTTTAAAAAATGCATTAAAACATCTAATTTTTCAATTGGATCAACTACAATATATTCGTGATCTATTCCCTTGTTGCCAACTGTGTCCATGTTGGCACTAATCTGAACTACATTTTTATTTAAGTAATTCTGAATTAACTGTTTGATGGTTCCCTGTAAAGTTGCAGAAAATAATATTGTACGGTGTTTTTTGGGAAGTTCTGCAATGATTTCGTCTAAACTTCCTTTAAGGATAGCAACCATTTCGTCTGCTTCGTCTAAAACTAAATATTGGGTTTGTTTTAAATCGATTGCTTTTCTTTGGATCAAATCGATTAAACGTCCAGGCGTCGCTACTACAATATGTGTTGGATTTGTAAGCCTTTCGATTTGAGGTTTTATTGGAATTCCACCGCAGGTTGCTGCGATAGAAATGTTTGGAATATATTTTGAAAAATCTTCCAGATTTCTAAAAATCTGCTGACCAAGTTCTCGCGTTGGCACTAAAATTACTGCCTGAATAATTGATGAGTTGGTATCAATTAATTGCAATAATGGCAATCCGAAGGCAGCGGTTTTTCCGGTTCCTGTTTTGGCTAAACCAACCAGATCGTGGGTTTCAGATAAAAGTAACGGAATTGTTTTTTGTTGAATTTCTGTTGGCTCAACAATATTCAATTCGCTTAATGCTTTTAAAATTGGTGCTGAAATTCCTAATGATGCGAATTGTTTAGACATTGTATTTGTTTTTTTATTTTAGAATATATTTTACCACAAATTGCACAAATTTTCACAAATAAATGAATAATCTGAAAAATGCATCAATAAATGATTACGATTATTGTTGAATTTCTGTTGGCTCAAAAATATATCGAGAACAAGAAAATTAGAATTTATTATGAAAACTGAAGCCCTAGCCCTGATGGAAACGGCATCCTTTTATGCCGGGGTTCGGCATGAAAGATATAGTGTACAGCGGGAAACAGCTCCTTATTTCGAATAAGTTTATCCTGAGTGAAGCCGAATGGGCTCAGGATGAAAATATTATAATTCGATTGATTCTCCTATTTCGAGAAGCATTAAATCTTTTCCTTTATCGAAAAAATTACGAATTGATTCTTCATGATTGATTTCGATGTATCCGAAAGTATCAAAATGGTAGCCGAGTATTTTATCGCATTCTATAAAATCAGAAGCGATAATGGCATCTTCGACATCCATTGTAAAATTACTTCCGATTGGTAAAATGGCTAAATCCAATTTGGTACGCAATGGAATCAGTTTCATATCCGTTGTTAAGGCTGTGTCGCCGGCAATGTATATGTTTTTATGCTCACCTTCGATAACAAAACCTCCCGGATTTCCGCCGTAACTTCCGTCAGGGAATGAACTGGAATGAACTGCGTTTACGTATTTAACTTTTCCGAAGTCAAAATTCCAGCTTCCGCCATGGTTCATTGGATGTGCCTTTAAACCTAATTTTGCATAATAACTGGCAATTTCGGCATTTGAAACAATAGTAGCTTCTGTACGATTGGCAATTGCCTCAACATCCAGAACATGGTCGCCATGTGCATGGGTAAGCAAAATGTAATCGGCTTTTAATGTGTTTATATCAATTGCTGAAGCTAACGGATTTCCAGTAATGAAAGGATCGACAATAATATGTTTTCCTCCAACTTCAATTCCTAAAGATGCGTGACCGTAAAATGTAATTTTCATTTGATAAAAATTTAAAGTGAAACAATTATCTTCCTCCTAGAAAAAGATTAACAATGATATCCGAAATTAAGGATATCATACAAATTGTCAGTAATATAGAAAGCAAAAAAGTGCTGATTGCCAGCTTTTTTAATTCAGGATCTAACAACTTGGGATTTTGGTTTTTATAAACGGTAATTAAATGTTTTGTTAAAGGTATGAAGGCTAATAAAAACAAATACTGATCAAAATTATAATCGCTTAAAATGGCAAAAATAATAACCAAAAGCATTGCTGTAATAATTATTGAAAAATGATAAATTTTAGCTTTTTTCCCGCCAATCTGAACTACAATTGTGTTCTTTCCTGATTTTCTGTCGGATTCTTCATCACGCATATTGTTCAGGTTTAAAACCCCTACACTTAATAAACCTATTGAAATTGCGGGCAAAATTAAAAGAGGATCAACTTCTTTAGAATATAAAAAATTAACGCCCAAGGTACTTACCAGTCCGAAGAATACGAAAACAAATACATCTCCAAAACCTCTGTATCCATAAGCAGAATTACCAACTGTATAACGAATAGCTGAAGCAATTGCAGCAATTCCAAGTAATAAGAAGAAGATAGAATAGACAAAATTACTTTCTCCAAAAGCAAAAAATATCAGGGTAATCGCAGACAAAAGCGTCAATAATGACGTGATTATAATGGCTTTTTTCATAGCCTGCGGTGTAATCACACCACTCTGAATAGCTCTTTGAGGCCCTACCCTATCAGCATTATCTGTTCCTTTAACACCATCTCCATAATCATTTGCAAAATTGGAAAGAACCTGTAAGCCAAGCGTTGTTAAAAGTGCAAAACCAAAAATCTTCCAGCTGAATACTTCCGTTGGTGTGTTGATGGTTTCTGTTGGATTAGATAAGGCGTAAATACTTCCTACTATAATTCCCGAAACTGATAAAGGTAATGTGCGCAATCTGGCGGCTTCAATCCAATGTTTCATTATGTTTTGTTTAGTTGTTTTTTTGTTTCAGTTTCAGTTTCAGGTTTTACGTTTGCAACTTAAAGCCTGAAACTATTTTTTCTTTTTATGGAAGCCATTTATTTTCGCCAAAATTAGGCTTTCTTTTTTCTAAAAAGGCATTTCTTCCTTCTTTTGCTTCTTCGGTCATGTATGCCAGACGTGTAGCTTCGCCTGCAAAAACTTGTTGACCAACCATTCCGTCATCTGTTAAGTTCATCGCAAATTTCAGCATTTTTATAGAAGTTGGTGATTTTTGAAGAATTTCCTGTGCCCATTCATAAGCAGTAGCTTCTAACTCATCGTGTGGAATAACAGCATTTACCATTCCCATTTCGAAAGCTTCCTGAGCTGAATAGTTTCTTCCTAAAAAGAAAATCTCACGGGCTTTTTTCTGGCCAACCATTTTAGCGAGGTAAGCTGATCCGTATCCTCCATCAAAACTGGTTACATCAGCGTCCGTTTGTTTAAAAATAGCATGTTCTTTACTGGCAAGCGTCATGTCACAAACTACATGTAAACTATGCCCTCCGCCAACAGCCCAGCCCGGGACAACGGCAATTACTACTTTTGGCATAAAACGAATTAATCGCTGAACTTCCAGAATATTTAAACGATGTTGTCCGTCATCCCCAACATATCCCTGATGTCCGCGTGCATTTTGATCCCCTCCGCTGCAGAAAGAATATACACCGTCTTTTGTTGAAGGACCTTCAGCAGAAAGTAAAACTACTCCTATTGAAGTATCTTCCTGTGCATCATAAAATGCCTGGTATAATTCTGAGGTTGTTTTTGGCCGAAAAGCGTTTCTAACATTTGGTCTGTTAAAAGCTATTCTTGCAACTCCATTACATTTTTTATACGTTATATCTTCGAATTCTCTGGCAGTTATCCAATCCATTTTCTATTTTATTTGTTTTAAATAATTATAGTGTAAAAATAAGCCATTTTTACATTTTTACCTACTCAATTCAAGTGAAGTCTTTTTTCTAAATCATATTCTGAAAAAAATAACAACCTAAAAATAAAAAATAACATTTTTTAACACTTGTATTTAAAAATAATAAGTAATTTTACGATCTATAAATCAATAAGATACGTTTTTATTTATTGATTTAAAGATTGATTTTCTTTCACTGATTTATTAACCTAAAAAATGACTTTTTTTGAGAAAAATTAAAAAATTTGTCGCTCATTTTTTAACGGTTTTTAATTATAAAACAAAAAAAAATGGGCAAATGATTTATTCATATGTTTCAACTTCAAGAAAAAGACAGTAACACCGACGGTTAATTACTGGAATTGCATTTCAATTTTTCAAAAAAAGAATACGATAATTGAGAATTAAAAATTGAAGCTTTCTATAAATTATTGATAAAAACCAAAGGGTAAGCCGTGAAATTGATTTGTTGTTTTTGAAATAAATGAATTGATTATTTAAAGACATCGTTAAAAAAAGTGAATCATAAAATACGTAAAGGATTTACTTTTAAAATACATTTAGAATTATTTTATTTCTGTTTTTTTTAATTACAATTTTTTAAAACTAGAATAAAAAGGGAAAGGCTATTCGTAATGGATAGCCTTTCTTGTTATTTAGATGTCGTTTTTTTAGCCGGTGGGTCAGTAATCTTTAATAAGTATATGCCTTCTGGAAGTTCATTTAAATCAATTTCTTTTGTAGTATTACTTGATATTCTCTGCCCCTGAGAAAATACCTCTATCTTCTTTGCGTTCAAAGAATTTGTTTTTATAATAGTGGTTGTATTGGTATTGCTTTGTACTATTTCTTTTTTTAAAACTGTTTCAGTCTTTACATCCTTGACTGGTTGTGTATATTTTTCAATGTTGTATAATGCAAGAATTTCCTTGTCTGATAAAGCAGTATTGTAAATTTTTAAATCATCCAAATCAGCATTAATTCCAATTTTAGTATTAATTTCTCCTAATCTGAAAATATTTCCTTCAGTATTAATTGTGGCAGCCTTTTCATATTTTAACAATTCTCCATTGCGATATATTTTTGAAATGTTGCCATCAAACGTAGCGCTATATTGATACCAGGTATCCTTAGTCAAAGGGATATTAACTATTATATCGTTTAAAGCTCCCCAGGCTGCCAGATTTAAGTCAGAATTAGAAGTTGTTGTTCCTTGTTGCAAGAGTCCAAAATACTTGGCGGTAGAAGCTTCACCGTACCCCCAGATATAATTTGCTGAAGAAATATCATTCATTTTGATCCAGATCGTTATGGTTCTTGGTTTATCTTTCTGAGGGAGATTGTCAATTACAGCTTCTAATGCTTTGTTTGTTAATCTTTGTGCGCTTTTATCTTTCCCCGTCCTATCGGCTACATAATTTTCTGTCCCCATAAAAGAAATGGAATTTTCAGTATTTTGTAATGTTCCGTTGAAATTAAATTTATGAATGGGTATTTGAGCGCTCACTTCTGAAGAAATAATAATTATAAATAGGAGTAGGATTTTTTTCATAATAGGATTGGGGTTTCTACTACTAAAATATATTTAAACCTGTTTCGAGTGAAATTTACCCGATAAATGACATGAATAATCGTTGAAATCAATTATTGCAAATTATTTAATCAGTATATTTTTTCAAATCTAATGAAAACCATTGCAATTTTTGAATTTTTATTAATCTGTAGATTATTTACCGGTAATTAAATAATCGTTAAGGAACTCAATAATCAGGATTTGATAACTCTGATAGTACTAAAGTTTATAAATATTTAACTAAAAAAAATACTACGATTTATAAAACTCAAGCTTTAATTTTAAAAAAGCCTTATAATTGATAAAAATCTTTATTATTATTTAATTCACTACCAGTGAATTAAATAATAACTTAAAATTAAGTTCATTTTTTGTTTGCAAACATGAAAAACGTTGCTATATTTGCATCCGCTTAGAACAACAAAGCACAACGCTGAGATTCGGGGAGATACTCAAGCGGCCAACGAGGGCAGACTGTAAATCTGCTGTGAAAACTTCGCAGGTTCGAATCCTGCTCTCCCCACGGAAAGGCCGAAAAGTCGAAAAACTGTAAGTTTTCAATCTTTTCAAAAAGCCTTAAAAAATGTCTTAAAGCCAGTAAATCCGATGATTTACTGGCTTTTTTGCTTTATGGCCTATTTTCAATATTTATAAATTCTCACAAAATTAAAGGTGTGGATATGCAAACAAAAAGTAGAGAAAAAGTTAAGCTACATTTTTGTAATTAGTTAATTTATTAAATTCTTCAATAGTTTTATAGTTCAAAGCAGAGTGCCTTCTTTTTTTATTGTACCAAATTTCGATGTATTCAAAAATTTCAAGTTCCATTTGTTCTTTAGTAATTAGTTTATTCCCATAAATTAATTCTGTTTTTAGTGATTTGAAAAAACTTTCTGCAACAGCATTATCCCAGCAATCTCCTTTACGGCTCATACTTCTAGTGACAGTTTTAAAAGAGTCAAGCATATTAGTAAAGCTTTTATTAGCATATTGAATTCCTCTGTCGGAGTGGAATATTAATTCATTTGTAATTTTTCGATTTTTAAGTGCCATTTTCCAAGCTGTTAATGTAGTTTGTTTAGTACTCAAACCATTGCTTAGACTCCAGCCAATTATTTTTCTGTCGAACAAATCCAAAATAATTGTGAGATACAAAAATCCGTCCTTTGTTTGAATATATGTTATATCTGAAACCCAAGCTTTAGATGGTTCCTTCACCGTAAATTCTCTTTTTAAGATATTTGGAACAACAAAATGATTATGTTTTGAATTGGTTGTTACTTTAAATTTTTTACTCAATTTACTGTACAAACCTAATTGCTTCATGTATTTAGCGACTGTTATTCTAGATATTTGATATCCTATATTTTGAAGTTCTAAAGTAATTCTTGGACTTCCATATCGCTGTTTGGTATTAAAATATATTGAAGTTATTGCTTCTTTTATTAAAATCACTCGTTTTTGCCTTTCTGAAACAATCTGTTTTTTCCATTTATAGTAACTGCTGTTGCTTACTGCTAAAACTTTGCACATCTTTTCAATCGAATATATTTTTTCATGGTCTTTTATGAAAAGATAAATCATCGACCTCCCTTGGAAAAGATGCTTATTGCCTTTTTTAAGATATCACGTTCTAATTCTGCTTCTTTTAATTTTTTTTCAAGTTCATGAATTTTTTCTTGTTCGGGACTTAGTTTTAAATTGCCTTTTCCAGGAAAACTTCCTGTTCCAAATTCTTGGTAATCCTGACGCCATTTGTAAAGCAAAGGTGCTGTTATTCCAAGTTCCTTCGCTAATTGTGAGATATTATCTCTTTCATAACTTAATTGGACAGCTTTCTCTTTAAAATTGCGGTCATAAGTTTTACGATTCTCTTTCATGCTCTAAAGTTAAGATTTAGTTCTTAACTAGAACTCCATGCTAAGTTAGCACATCCAAAATATAGGTCTATTTGAATAGAACTGACCAAAAAACGGGCTATTCTAATCCATAATTAGGAATTACTACTCAATCAGTTCTTAACTATATTTGAAAAAGGGGTTCAACTTTATTTAAAAAGTTAAACCCCGTTATTTTTAAAACTTACACACTTTTTAGGACTGTGTTTTTATCGATAATGATTTGTAAGTTCTTATTGCATTGAAACGATTACAAATTCACTTCTTCTGTTTAACTGATGTTCATCTTCTGTACAAGCTACATTATCTGAACATTTATTGATTAACTGACTTTCGCCATATCCTTTCCCTGATATTCTGGTTGGGGCAATTCCTCGTTTTACAAACCATTCGATTGTTGCTTTTGCTCTTTTATTAGACAATCTCATATTATATTCCTGAGTCTGTCTACTGTCTGTATGAGAACGAACATCGATTTTCATTTCAGGATATTGTTTCATTACAGCAAGTACTTTCTCTAATTCAAAAGCAGCTTCCTGACGAATAAATGATTTATCCAGATCAAAATAAATAATAGGAATCTCTAAGGTTTTAGCCAAATCTGTCCCTACTTCTATTTGCTTGATTTGTTTATTTAATTTAATATCTAATTCAGGTTTATCATTTGTTGGCTGAATTGTAACCGGACTTTCATTAATTTCATAATCTTGTTTTGAAACTCTTACATAATAGGTTTGATTGCATTTTACATCAAAATTGTAACTTCCGTTTTTATCCGAAATTATTGTTGCAATTTCCTTAAACTTATCGTCAAGCAAAATTACTTTTGCATCGGCTAAAGCTTCGTTCGTTTGAGAATCTGAAACAATTCCAAATAATTTTTTTTCACAATCAAGTCTTTTTGTTTCTGTGAATTTATAGATATCATCATTTCCAATTCCGCCTTCTTTGTTGGATGAGAAGTAACCTTTACGCGTATTGCTGTCAATTATAAAAGCAAAATCATCCGACTTAGTATTTACCGGTTCTCCAATATTTTGTACCAGATCAAAAGTAGCATCTTCCTTGATTTTTGCCACAAATACATCAAGTCCGCCTAATCCAGGACGTCCGTCGCTTGAAAAATAAAGTTCATTATCTCCGGATATAAACGGGAATGTTTCTCTTCCTTCGGTATTAATTACAGTTCCTAAATTTTCAGGTTTCCCGAAGGTTTTATTTTCATTAATAATAACACTAAACAAATCTGATTGTCCTAAACTTCCCGGCATATCTGATGCGAAATACAGCTTTTTTTCGTCCAGACTTAAAGCAGGATGCGCAATACTATATTGATCACTATTAAAAGGCAACTCTATAATATTGGTCCATTTATCATTAATAAAATCGGCTTTGTACAATTTCAATAATGTAACTCTTTTATTGTCTTTTCCTTTTTTACCGCCTAAAAAGTTGTTTCGGGTAAAGTACATTGTTTTGCCATCTTTGGTGAAGACCGGAGAAGATTCATTGAATTTAGAATTGATCTTTTTCTCAAACCGAATTGGATTTTCTAAAGTTCCATCCGCTTTTAACTGCGCAGCAAATAAATTCGTAAACGATTTATTAGTCCATTTAAATGTTTTTTTAACAACACTTCCGGTATCACGAGCAGAAGCAAATACTAATTTATTATTATAAATTGTACTTCCGTAATCTGATTGTTGCGAATTAATTCCGGCATTTGCGATATCAAATCTTCCTGAATTCGCTTTAATCTGCTCCAGATAATTTTTATTGTTTTGGAATAAAACTCCTCTTGTATCGGTTTTAATTTTCAAATTAAAAATTTCCAGCATTTTATCTGATTTAGCATAATCACCCACAGATTTCAGTGCCTGAGCATATCTATAATAATATTCAGGTTCTTGCTGCTCGTTAAAAGCAAAAAGTGCGTCATACCACTTTGCAGCTTTCGGTAATTCGGCATTAAAATAATAGGAGTTTCCTAATCTCTGAAACATTTTTTCATCCTTATATCCGCTTTCTGCTACTTTTTCATAAATAGCAATAGCGTCTACAAAAGCATATTGATTGTACTCCTTCTCTGCTTTATTCAAAACTGTTTTTTGAGCCGTTCCGTTAAAACAAACTGACGACAAAACAGCAGCATAAATTATATTTTTAACTTTCATAATTAGAAAAATCTTGGTGAAGTTATACGTCCATATTTGTTTAAGAATTCAAAACGAAGGAATATCTCGTGCGATCCTGAATTATAATTCACTAATTTGGTTGTTTCACGATCGTAAGCATAACCCAAATACAAACCATCTGTGATTTGAAAACCAGCCAATAAACTTACCGAAGCACTCCATCTGTAAGCGGCTCCTAATACAAATTTTTCATTAAACATAAAATTGGCTGAAATATCTACTTGTAGTGGCGAACCAGCTACCATTTTTGTCATTATAGCCGGTTTAAATTTTACGGTTTCATAACGATCTAAATCAAATACATAACCTGCGATAAAATAATAGTTGATTTTGTCTTTGTAAATCGCAACATCATTATCATCATAACGATTGGTCTGAATGAAATTAGGAACCGATAAACCTACATAAGCTTTATCTGTATGCCAGTAAACTCCGGCTCCAATATTAGGCGTGAATTTATTTTTGAAATCCTGAAATTGCGGATCTCCCTGATCTTCCGGTGTTAATTTAGTTGGATCTAATTTGAATAAATTTGCTGATCCTTTTATACCAAAAGATAATTTGGCTGTAGCCGATGTTGGTATAGAATACGAAAAATCTGCCGATAAGTTATTCTCATTCGTTGGACCTATTTTATCATTGATTAATGAAACTCCTAACCCAACGTTATTACCAACTGGTGTATTTACAGAAAAACTACTTGTTTCCGGCGCGCCATCTAACCCAACCCATTGGGTACGATATAAACCAAAAATACTCAGTACTCCACGTGATCCCGCATAAGCAGGATTCACACTAATGGTATTATACATGTATTGTGTAAATTGTGCATCCTGCTGTGCAAAGCTTGCAGTTGAACAAAACAGTAAAACTAAAATTAACTTTTTCATTTTTTTCATTTTTAATAACAGATCAACTTCAACAAGCCAATTAATTAGCATAGAATATTATTTGGTCAAGTACAGATAACCCGCTTCCTGATGAGGAGTAGATTGATGGTCTTTATATTTTATGATATAATAATATGTTCCCTCTGGTAATCCTTTTGATTCTTTAATGGTAACACGTCCTTCTGAAATTCCTCTAAAGGCAACATCGGTATTATTGTAATGATCTCTTTCAAAAACCAATACACCCCAACGATTATAAATTTGAACTGTGTTGTCAGGATAACATTCTATTCCTTGTATATAGAATCTTTCGTTCATACTATCACCATTTATTGAAACGGCATTAAAAATTTTGATTACACATCCACTTAATAATAAAACTGTTGGATTGTCACCTAGATTATTTATGTTATCGGACTTATCCTCAACTTTAATTCCACTTAGAGCACTACCCATTACACTAGCCTGATTACTAATACTTCCATTATTAATATCATTTTGCGTGATGCTATATTGAGCACTAAAAGAAACTTCATCCGTATCATTTACATTCAAATCTATTGGACCTCCTGACATAATAATACCAGCTAATGGATCTGAAACAGTAATATTGTACAAAGGAACATTTCCAGTATTAGTAACCTTGAAGTTATAAGTTATTGTTTCGCCAGCATCTGCATTCCCATTACTATTTTCATCATTAAATACCGCTGTCTTAATTATGGCAATTGATGGAACTTCAACAATCGCTGGGGCACTTACTACTACCGTAGAGCTAATAGTACTACAATTCAACGGGTTGTTTACTTCACAAATCGTATAGCTTACTGAATAGTTTCCAGATGGGGTGTTGGCCGGAACTGTTACTGTTCCATCTGCATTTACTACTAGTCCTGACCCTACTGGAACCGTACTTGATGTGATTTGTACATTCCCTGCTGCAGTACCTACTACTACTGGGCTTCCATTTAAGGTATCGTTGCCCGTTAATGCCGTGGTGGTGCCACCTGGTAATCCATTAACCGAAGGGGTCGTTTCTGTTACCGCAACAATCGCCGGGGCACTTACTACTACCGTAGAGCTAATAGTACTACAATTCAACGGGTTGTTTACTTCACAAATCGTATAGCTTACTGCATAGTTTCCAGATGGGGTGTTGGCCGGAACTGTTACTGTTCCATCTGCATTTACTACTAGTCCTGACCCTACTGGAACCGTACTTGATGTGATTTGTACATTCCCTGCTGCAGTACCTACTACTACTGGGCTTCCATTTAAGGTATCGTTGCCCGTTAATGCCGTGGTGGTGCCACCTGGTAATCCATTAACCGAAGGGGTCGTTTCTGTTACCGCAACAATCGCCGGGGCACTTACTACTACCGTAGAGCTAATAGTACTACAATTCAACGGGTTGTTTACTTCACAAATCGTATAGCTTACTGCATAGTTTCCAGATGGGGTGTTGGCCGGAACTGTTACTGTTCCGTCTGAATTTACCACTAGTCCTGATCCTACTGGAACCGTACTTGATGTGATTTGTACATTCCCTGCTGCAGTACCTACTACTACTACTGGGCTTCCATTTAAGGTATCGTTGCCCGTTAATGCCGTGGTGGTGCCACCTGGTAATCCATTAACCGAAGGGGTCGTGTCTGTTACCGCAACAATCGCCGGGGCACTTACTACTACCGTAGAGCTAATAGTACTACAATTCAACGGGTTGTTTACTTCACAAATCGTATAGCTTACTGCATAGTTTCCAGATGGGGTGTTGGCCGGAACTGTTACTGTTCCATCTGCATTTACTACTAGTCCTGACCCTACTGGAACCGTACTTGATGTGATTTGTACATTCCCTGCTGCAGTACCTACTACTACTGGGCTTCCATTTAAGGTATCGTTGCCCGTTAATGCCGTGGTGGTGCCACCTGGTAATCCATTAACCGAAGGGGTCGTGTCTGTTACCGCAACAATCGCCGGGGCACTTACTACTACCGTAGAGCTAATAGTACTACAATTCAACGGGTTGTTTACTTCACAAATCGTATAGCTTACTGCATAGTTTCCAGATGGGGTGTTGGCAGGAACTGTTACTGTTCCGTCTGAATTTACCACTAGTCCTGATCCTACTGGAACCGTACTTGATGTGATTTGTACATTCCCTGCTGCAGTACCTACTACTACTGGGCTTCCATTTAAGGTGTCGTTGCCCGTTAATGCCGTGGTGGTGCCACCTGGTAATCCATTAACCGAAGGGGTCGTGTCTGTTACCGCAACAATCGCCGGGGCACTTACTACTACCGTAGAGCTAATAGTACTACAATTCAACGGGTTGTTTACTTCACAAATCGTATAGCTTACTGCATAGTTTCCAGATGGGGTGTTGGCCGGAACTGTTACTGTTCCATCTGCATTTACTACTAGTCCTGACCCTACTGGAACCGTACTTGATGTGATTTGTACATTCCCTGCTGCAGTACCTACTACTACTGGGCTTCCATTTAAGGTGTCGTTGCCCGTTAATGCCGTGGTGGTGCCACCTGGTAATCCATTAACCGAAGGGGTCGTGTCTGTTACCGCAACAATCGCCGGGGCACTTACTACTACCGTAGAGCTAATAGTACTACAATTCAACGGGTTGTTTACTTCACAAATCGTATAGCTTACTGCATAGTTTCCAGATGGGGTGTTGGCCGGAACTGTTACTGTTCCATCTGCATTTACTACTAGTCCTGACCCTACTGGAACCGTACTTGATGTGATTTGTACATTCCCTGCTGCAGTACCTACTACTACTGGGCTTCCATTTAAGGTATCGTTGCCCGTTAATGCCGTGGTGGTGCCACCTGGTAATCCATTAACCGAAGGGGTCGTTTCTGTTACCGCAACAATCGCTGGGGCACTTACTACTACCGTAGAGCTAATAGTACTACAATTCAACGGGTTGTTTACTTCACAAATCGTATAGCTTACTGCATAGTTTCCAGATGGGGTGTTGGCCGGAACTGTTACTGTTCCATCTGCATTTACTACTAGTCCTGACCCTACTGGAACCGTACTTGATGTGATTTGTACATTCCCTGCTGCAGTACCTACTACTACTGGGCTTCCATTTAAGGTGTCGTTGCCCGTTAATGCCGTGGTGGTGCCACCTGGTAATCCATTAACCGAAGGGGTCGTGTCTGTTACCGCAACAATCGCCGGGGCACTTACTACTACCGTAGAGCTAATAGTACTACAATTCAACGGGTTGTTTACTTCACAAATCGTATAGCTTACTGCATAGTTTCCAGATGGGGTGTTGGCCGGAACTGTTACTGTTCCATCTGCATTTACTACTAGTCCTGACCCTACTGGAACCGTACTTGATGTGATTTGTACATTCCCTGCTGCAGTACCTACTACTACTGGGCTTCCATTTAAGGTGTCGTTGCCCGTTAATGCCGTGGTGGTGCCACCTGGTAATCCATTAACCGAAGGGGTCGTGTCTGTTACCGCAACAATCGCCGGGGCACTTACTACTACCGTAGAGCTAATAGTACTACAATTCAACGGGTTGTTTACTTCACAAATCGTATAGCTTACTGCATAGTTTCCAGATGGGGTGTTGGCCGGAACTGTTACTGTTCCGTCTGCATTTACCACTAGTCCTGATCCTGCCGGAACCGTACTTGATGTGATTTGTACATTCCCTGCTGCAGTACCTACTACTACTGGGCTTCCATTTAAGGTATCGTTGCCCGTTAATGCCGTGGTGGTGCCACCTGGTAATCCATTAACCGAAGGGGTCGTTTCTGTTACCGCAACAATCGCTGGGGCACTTACTACTACCGTAGAGCTAATAGTACTACAATTCAACGGGTTGTTTACTTCACAAATCGTATAGCTTACTGCATAGTTTCCAGATGGGGTGTTGGCCGGAACTGTTACTGTTCCATCTGCATTTACTACTAGTCCTGACCCTACTGGAACCGTACTTGATGTGATTTGTACATTCCCTGCTGCAGTACCTACTACTACTGGGCTTCCATTTAAGGTATCGTTGCCCGTTAATGCCGTGGTGGTGCCACCTGGTAATCCATTAACCGAAGGGGTCGTGTCTGTTACCGCAACAATCGCCGGGGCACTTACTACTACCGTAGAGCTAATAGTACTACAATTCAACGGGTTGTTTACTTCACAAATCGTATAGCTTACTGCATAGTTTCCAGATGGGGTGTTGGCCGGAACTGTTACTGTTCCATCTGCATTTACTACTAGTCCTGACCCTACTGGAACCGTACTTGATGTGATTTGTACATTCCCTGCTGCAGTACCTACTACTACTGGGCTTCCATTTAAGGTATCGTTGCCCGTTAATGCCGTGGTGGTGCCACCTGGTAATCCATTAACCGAAGGGGTCGTTTCTGTTACCGCAACAATCGCCGGGGCACTTACTACTACCGTAGAGCTAATAGTACTACAATTCAACGGGTTGTTTACTTCACAAATCGTATAGCTTACTGCATAGTTTCCAGATGGGGTGTTGGCCGGAACTGTTACTGTTCCATCTGCATTTACTACTAGTCCTGACCCTACTGGAACCGTACTTGATGTGATTTGTACATTCCCTGCTGCAGTACCTACTACTACTGGGCTTCCATTTAAGGTATCGTTGCCCGTTAATGCCGTGGTGGTGCCACCTGGTAATCCATTAACCGAAGGGGTCGTTTCTGTTACCGCAACAATCGCCGGGGCACTTACTACTACCGTAGAGCTAATAGTACTACAATTCAACGGGTTGTTTACTTCACAAATCGTATAGCTTACTGCATAGTTTCCAGATGGGGTGTTGGCCGGAACTGTTACTGTTCCATCTGCATTTACTACTAGTCCTGACCCTACTGGAACCGTACTTGATGTGATTTGTACATTCCCTGCTGCAGTACCTACTACTCTACTGGGCTTCCATTTAAGGTATCGTTGCCCGTTAATGCCGTGGTGGTGCCACCTGGTAATCCATTAACCGAAGGGGTCGTGTCTGTTACCGCAACAATCGCCGGGGCACTTACTACTACCGTAGAGCTAATAGTACTACAATTCAACGGGTTGTTTACTTCACAAATCGTATAGCTTACTGCATAGTTTCCAGATGGGGTGTTGGCCGGAACTGTTACTGTTCCATCTGCATTTACTACTAGTCCTGACCCTACTGGAACCGTACTTGATGTGATTTGTACATTCCCTGCTGCAGTACCTACTACTACTGGGCTTCCATTTAAGGTATCGTTGCCCGTTAATGCCGTGGTGGTGCCACCTGGTAATCCATTAACCGAAGGGGTCGTGTCTGTTACCGCAACAATCGCCGGGGCACTTACTACTACCGTAGAGCTAATAGTACTACAATTCAACGGGTTGTTTACTTCACAAATCGTATAGCTTACTGCATAGTTTCCAGATGGGGTGTTGGCAGGAACTGTTACTGTTCCGTCTGAATTTACCACTAGTCCTGATCCTACTGGAACCGTACTTGATGTGATTTGTACATTCCCTGCTGCAGTACCTACTACTACTGGGCTTCCATTTAAGGTATCGTTGCCCGTTAATGCCGTGGTGGTGCCACCTGGTAATCCATTAACCGAAGGCGTCGTTTCTGTTACCGCAACAATCGCCGGGGCACTTACTACTACCGTAGAGCTAATAGTACTACAATTCAACGGGTTGTTTACTTCACAAATCGTATAGCTTACTGAATAGTTTCCAGATGGGGTGTTGGCCGGAACTGTTACTGTTCCGTCTGAATTTACCACTAGTCCTGATCCTACTGGAACCGTACTTGATGTGATTTGTACATTCCCTGCTGCAGTACCTACTACTACTGGGCTTCCATTTAAGGTATCGTTGCCCGTTAATGCCGTGGTGGTGCCACCTGGTAATCCATTAACCGAAGGGTCGTGTCTGTTACCGCAACAATCGCCGGGGCACTTACTACTACCGTAGAGCTAATAGTACTACAATTCAACGGGTTGTTTACTTCACAAATCGTATAGCTTACTGCATAGTTTCCAGATGGGGTGTTGGCCGGAACTGTTACTGTTCCATCTGCATTTACTACTAGTCCTGACCTACTGGAACCGTACTTGATGTGATTTGTACATTCCCTGCTGCAGTACCTACTACTACTGGGCTTCCATTTAAGGTATCGTTGCCCGTTAATGCCGTGGTGGTGCCACCTGGTAATCCATTAACCGAAGGGGTCGTGTCTGTTACCGCAACAATCGCCGGGGCACTTACTACTACCGTAGAGCTAATAGTACTACAATTCAACGGGTTGTTTACTTCACAAATCGTATAGCTTACTGCATAGTTTCCAGATGGGGTGTTGGCCGGAACTGTTACTGTTCCATCTGCATTTACTACTAGTCCTGACCCTACTGGAACCGTACTTGATGTGATTTGTACATTCCCTGCTGCAGTACCTACTACTACTGGGCTTCCATTTAAGGTATCGTTGCCCGTTAATGCCGTGGTGGTGCCACCTGGTAATCCATTAACCGAAGGGGTCGTGTCTGTTACCGCAACAATCGCCGGGGCACTTACTACTACCGTAGAGCTAATAGTACTACAATTCAACGGGTTGTTTACTTCACAAATCGTATAGCTTACTGCATAGTTTCCAGATGGGGTGTTGGCCGGAACTGTTACTGTTCCATCTGCATTTACTACTAGTCCTGACCCTACTGGAACCGTACTTGATGTGATTTGTACATTCCCTGCTGCAGTACCTACTACTACTGGGCTTCCATTTAAGGTATCGTTGCCCGTTAATGCCGTGGTGGTGCCACCTGGTAATCCATTAACCGAAGGGGTCGTGTCTGTTACCGCAACAATCGCCGGGGCACTTACTACTACCGTAGAGCTAATAGTACTACAATTCAACGGGTTGTTTACTTCACAAATCGTATAGCTTACTGCATAGTTTCCAGATGGGGTGTTGGCCGGAACTGTTACTGTTCCATCTGCATTTACTACTAGTCCTGACCCTACTGGAACCGTACTTGATGTGATTTGTACATTCCCTGCTGCAGTACCTACTACTACTGGGCTTCCATTTAAGGTATCGTTGCCCGTTAATGCCGTGGTGGTGCCACCTGGTAATCCATTAACCGAAGGGTCGTGTCTGTTACCGCAACAATCGCCGGGGCACTTACTACTACCGTAGAGCTAATAGTACTACAATTCAACGGGTTGTTTACTTCACAAATCGTATAGCTTACTGCATAGTTTCCAGATGGGGTGTTGGCCGGAACTGTTACTGTTCCATCTGCATTTACTACTAGTCCTGACCCTACTGGAACCGTACTTGATGTGATTTGTACATTCCCTGCTGCAGTACCTACTACTACTGGGCTTCCATTTAAGGTATCGTTGCCCGTTAATGCCGTGGTGGTGCCACCTGGTAATCCATTAACCGAAGGGGTCGTGTCTGTTACCGCAACAATCGCCGGGGCACTTACTACTACCGTAGAGCTAATAGTACTACAATTCAACGGGTTGTTTACTTCACAAATCGTATAGCTTACTGCATAGTTTCCAGATGGGGTGTTGGCCGGAACTGTTACTGTTCCATCTGCATTTACTACTAGTCCTGACCCTACTGGAACCGTACTTGATGTGATTTGTACATTCCCTGCTGCAGTACCTACTACTACTGGGCTTCCATTTAAGGTATCGTTGCCCGTTAATGCCGTGGTGGTGCCACCTGGTAATCCATTAACCGAAGGGGTCGTGTCTGTTACCGCAACAATCGCCGGGGCACTTACTACTACCGTAGAGCTAATAGTACTACAATTCAACGGGTTGTTTACTTCACAAATCGTATAGCTTACTGCATAGTTTCCAGATGGGGTGTTGGCCGGAACTGTTACTGTTCCATCTGCATTTACTACTAGTCCTGACCCTACTGGAACCGTACTTGATGTGATTTGTACATTCCCTGCTGCAGTACCTACTACTACTGGGCTTCCATTTAAGGTATCGTTGCCCGTTAATGCCGTGGTGGTGCCACCTGGTAATCCATTAACCGAAGGGGTCGTGTCTGTTACCGCAACAATCGCCGGGGCACTTACTACTACCGTAGAGCTAATAGTACTACAATTCAACGGGTTGTTTACTTCACAAATCGTATAGCTTACTGCATAGTTTCCAGATGGGGTGTTGGCCGGAACTGTTACTGTTCCATCTGCATTTACTACTAGTCCTGACCCTACTGGAACCGTACTTGATGTGATTTGTACATTCCCTGCTGCAGTACCTACTACTACTGGGCTTCCATTTAAGGTATCGTTGCCCGTTAATGCCGTGGTGGTGCCACCTGGTAATCCATTAACCGAAGGGGTCGTGTCTGTTACCGCAACAATCGCCGGGGCACTTACTACTACCGTAGAGCTAATAGTACTACAATTCAACGGGTTGTTTACTTCACAAATCGTATAGCTTACTGCATAGTTTCCAGATGGGGTGTTGGCCGGAACTGTTACTGTTCCATCTGCATTTACTACTAGTCCTGACCCTACTGGAACCGTACTTGATGTGATTTGTACATTCCCTGCTGCAGTACCTACTACTACTGGGCTTCCATTTAAGGTATCGTTGCCCGTTAATGCCGTGGTGGTGCCACCTGGTAATCCATTAACCGAAGGGGTCGTGTCTGTTACCGCAACAATCGCCGGGCACTTACTACTACCGTAGAGCTAATAGTACTACAATTCAACGGGTTGTTTACTTCACAAATCGTATAGCTTACTGCATAGTTTCCAGATGGGGTGTTGGCCGGAACTGTTACTGTTCCATCTGCATTTACTACTAGTCCTGACCCTACTGGAACCGTACTTGATGTGATTTGTACATTCCCTGCTGCAGTACCTACTACTACTGGGCTTCCATTTAAGGTATCGTTGCCCGTTAATGCCGTGGTGGTGCCACCTGGTAATCCATTAACCGAAGGGGTCGTGTCTGTTACCGCAACAATCGCCGGGGCACTTACTACTACCGTAGAGCTAATAGTACTACAATTCAACGGGTTGTTTACTTCACAAATCGTATAGCTTACTGCATAGTTTCCAGATGGGGTGTTGGCCGGAACTGTTACTGTTCCATCTGCATTTACTACTAGTCCTGACCCTACTGGAACCGTACTTGATGTGATTTGTACATTCCCTGCTGCAGTACCTACTACTACTGGGCTTCCATTTAAGGTATCGTTGCCCGTTAATGCCGTGGTGGTGCCACCTGGTAATCCATTAACCGAAGGGGTCGTTTCTGTTACCGCAACAATCGCCGGGGCACTTACTACTACCGTAGAGCTAATAGTACTACAATTCAACGGGTTGTTTACTTCACAAATCGTATAGCTTACTGCATAGTTTCCAGATGGGGTGTTGGCCGGAACTGTTACTGTTCCATCTGCATTTACTACTAGTCCTGACCCTACTGGAACCGTACTTGATGTGATTTGTACATTCCCTGCTGCAGTACCTACTACTACTGGGCTTCCATTTAAGGTATCGTTGCCCGTTAATGCCGTGGTGGTGCCACCTGGTAATCCATTAACCGAAGGGGTCGTGTCTGTTACCGCAACAATCGCCGGGGCACTTACTACTACCGTAGAGCTAATAGTACTACAATTCAACGGGTTGTTTACTTCACAAATCGTATAGCTTACTGCATAGTTTCCAGATGGGGTGTTGGCCGGAACTGTTACTGTTCCATCTGCATTTACTACTAGTCCTGACCCTACTGGAACCGTACTTGATGTGATTTGTACATTCCCTGCTGCAGTACCTACTACTACTGGGCTTCCATTTAAGGTATCGTTGCCCGTTAATGCCGTGGTGGTGCCACCTGGTAATCCATTAACCGAAGGGGTCGTGTCTGTTACCGCAACAATCGCCGGGGCACTTACTACTACCGTAGAGCTAATAGTACTACAATTCAACGGGTTGTTTACTTCACAAATCGTATAGCTTACTGCATAGTTTCCAGATGGGGTGTTGGCCGGAACTGTTACTGTTCCATCTGCATTTACTACTAGTCCTGACCCTACTGGAACCGTACTTGATGTGATTTGTACATTCCCTGCTGCAGTACCTACTACTACTGGGCTTCCATTTAAGGTATCGTTGCCCGTTAATGCCGTGGTGGTGCCACCTGGTAATCCATTAACCGAAGGGGTCGTTTCTGTTACCGCAACAATCGCCGGGGCACTTACTACTACCGTAGAGCTAATAGTACTACAATTCAACGGGTTGTTTACTTCACAAATCGTATAGCTTACTGCATAGTTTCCAGATGGGGTGTTGGCCGGAACTGTTACTGTTCCATCTGCATTTACTACTAGTCCTGACCCTACTGGAACCGTACTTGATGTGATTTGTACATTCCCTGCTGCAGTACCTACTACTACTGGGCTTCCATTTAAGGTATCGTTGCCCGTTAATGCCGTGGTGGTGCCACCTGGTAATCCATTAACCGAAGGGGTCGTGTCTGTTACCGCAACAATCGCCGGGGCACTTACTACTACCGTAGAGCTAATAGTACTACAATTCAACGGGTTGTTTACTTCACAAATCGTATAGCTTACTGCATAGTTTCCAGATGGGGTGTTGGCCGGAACTGTTACTGTTCCATCTGCATTTACTACTAGTCCTGACCCTACTGGAACCGTACTTGATGTGATTTGTACATTCCCTGCTGCAGTACCTACTACTACTGGGCTTCCATTTAAGGTATCGTTGCCCGTTAATGCCGTGGTGGTGCCACCTGGTAATCCATTAACCGAAGGGGTCGTGTCTGTTACCGCAACAATCGCCGGGGCACTTACTACTACCGTAGAGCTAATAGTACTACAATTCAACGGGTTGTTTACTTCACAAATCGTATAGCTTACTGCATAGTTTCCAGATGGGGTGTTGGCCGGAACTGTTACTGTTCCGTCTGCATTTACACTAGTCCTGATCCTACTGGAACCGTACTTGATGTGATTTGTACATTCCCTGCTGCAGTACCTACTACTACTGGGCTTCCATTTAAGGTATCGTTGCCCGTTAATGCCGTGGTGGTGCCACCTGGTAATCCATTAACCGAAGGGTCGTGTCTGTTACCGCAACAATCGCGGGGCACTTACTACTACCGTAGAGCTAATAGTACTACAATTCAACGGGTTGTTTACTTCACAAATCGTATAGCTTACTGCATAGTTTCCAGATGGGGTGTTGGCCGGAACTGTTACTGTTCCATCTGCATTTACTACTAGTCCTGACCCTACTGGAACCGTACTTGATGTGATTTGTACATTCCCTGCTGCAGTACCTACTACTACTGGGCTTCCATTTAAGGTATCGTTGCCCGTTAATGCCGTGGTGGTGCCACCTGGTAATCCATTAACCGAAGGGGTCGTGTCTGTTACCGCAACAATCGCCGGGGCACTTACTACTACCGTAGAGCTAATAGTACTACAATTCAACGGGTTGTTTACTTCACAAATCGTATAGCTTACTGCATAGTTTCCAGATGGGGTGTTGGCCGGAACTGTTACTGTTCCATCTGCATTTACTACTAGTCCTGACCCTACTGGAACCGTACTTGATGTGATTTGTACATTCCCTGCTGCAGTACCTACTACTACTGGGCTTCCATTTAAGGTATCGTTGCCCGTTAATGCCGTGGTGGTGCCACCTGGTAATCCATTAACCGAAGGGGTCGTTTCTGTTACCGCAACAATCGCCGGGGCACTTACTACTACCGTAGAGCTAATAGTACTACAATTCAACGGGTTGTTTACTTCACAAATCGTATAGCTTACTGCATAGTTTCCAGATGGGGTGTTGGCCGGAACTGTTACTGTTCCATCTGCATTTACTACTAGTCCTGACCCTACTGGAACCGTACTTGATGTGATTTGTACATTCCCTGCTGCAGTACCTACTACTACTGGGCTTCCATTTAAGGTATCGTTGCCCGTTAATGCCGTGGTGGTGCCACCTGGTAATCCATTAACCGAAGGGGTCGTGTCTGTTACCGCAACAATCGCCGGGGCACTTACTACTACCGTAGAGCTAATAGTACTACAATTCAACGGGTTGTTTACTTCACAAATCGTATAGCTTACTGCATAGTTTCCAGATGGGGTGTTGGCCGGAACTGTTACTGTTCCATCTGCATTTACTACTAGTCCTGACCCTACTGGAACCGTACTTGATGTGATTTGTACATTCCCTGCTGCAGTACCTACTACTACTGGGCTTCCATTTAAGGTATCGTTGCCCGTTAATGCCGTGGTGGTGCCACCTGGTAATCCATTAACCGAAGGGGTCGTGTCTGTTACCGCAACAATCGCCGGGGCACTTACTACTACCGTAGAGCTAATAGTACTACAATTCAACGGGTTGTTTACTTCACAAATCGTATAGCTTACTGCATAGTTTCCAGATGGGGTGTTGGCCGGAACTGTTACTGTTCCATCTGCATTTACTACTAGTCCTGACCCTACTGGAACCGTACTTGATGTGATTTGTACATTCCCTGCTGCAGTACCTACTACTACTGGGCTTCCATTTAAGGTATCGTTGCCCGTTAATGCCGTGGTGGTGCCACCTGGTAATCCATTAACCGAAGGGGTCGTTTCTGTTACCGCAACAATCGCCGGGGCACTTACTACTACCGTAGAGCTAATAGTACTACAATTCAACGGGTTGTTTACTTCACAAATCGTATAGCTTACTGCATAGTTTCCAGATGGGGTGTTGGCCGGAACTGTTACTGTTCCATCTGCATTTACTACTAGTCCTGACCCTACTGGAACCGTACTTGATGTGATTTGTACATTCCCTGCTGCAGTACCTACTACTACTGGGCTTCCATTTAAGGTATCGTTGCCCGTTAATGCCGTGGTGGTGCCACCTGGTAATCCATTAACCGAAGGGGTCGTGTCTGTTACCGCAACAATCGCCGGGGCACTTACTACTACCGTAGAGCTAATAGTACTACAATTCAACGGGTTGTTTACTTCACAAATCGTATAGCTTACTGCATAGTTTCCAGATGGGGTGTTGGCCGGAACTGTTACTGTTCCATCTGCATTTACTACTAGTCCTGACCCTACTGGAACCGTACTTGATGTGATTTGTACATTCCCTGCTGCAGTACCTACTACTACTGGGCTTCCATTTAAGGTATCGTTGCCCGTTAATGCCGTGGTGGTGCCACCTGGTAATCCATTAACCGAAGGGGTCGTGTCTGTTACCGCAACAATCGCCGGGGCACTTACTACTACCGTAGAGCTAATAGTACTACAATTCAACGGGTTGTTTACTTCACAAATCGTATAGCTTACTGCATAGTTTCCAGATGGGGTGTTGGCCGGAACTGTTACTGTTCCATCTGCATTTACTACTAGTCCTGACCCTACTGGAACCGTACTTGATGTGATTTGTACATTCCCTGCTGCAGTACCTACTACTACTGGGCTTCCATTTAAGGTATCGTTGCCCGTTAATGCCGTGGTGGTGCCACCTGGTAATCCATTAACCGAAGGGGTCGTGTCTGTTACCGCAACAATCGCCGGGGCACTTACTACTACCGTAGAGCTAATAGTACTACAATTCAACGGGTTGTTTACTTCACAAATCGTATAGCTTACTGCATAGTTTCCAGATGGGGTGTTGGCCGGAACTGTTACTGTTCCATCTGCATTTACTACTAGTCCTGACCCTACTGGAACCGTACTTGATGTGATTTGTACATTCCCTGCTGCAGTACCTACTACTACTGGGCTTCCATTTAAGGTATCGTTGCCCGTTAATGCCGTGGTGGTGCCACCTGGTAATCCATTAACCGAAGGGGTCGTGTCTGTTACCGCAACAATCGCCGGGGCACTTACTACTACCGTAGAGCTAATAGTACTACAATTCAACGGGTTGTTTACTTCACAAATCGTATAGCTTACTGCATAGTTTCCAGATGGGGTGTTGGCCGGAACTGTTACTGTTCCATCTGCATTTACTACTAGTCCTGACCCTACTGGAACCGTACTTGATGTGATTTGTACATTCCCTGCTGCAGTACCTACTACTACTGGGCTTCCATTTAAGGTATCGTTGCCCGTTAATGCCGTGGTGGTGCCACCTGGTAATCCATTAACCGAAGGGGTCGTTTCTGTTACCGCAACAATCGCCGGGGCACTTACTACTACCGTAGAGCTAATAGTACTACAATTCAACGGGTTGTTTACTTCACAAATCGTATAGCTTACTGAATAGTTTCCAGATGGGGTGTTGGCCGGAACTGTTACTGTTCCATCTGCATTTACTACTAGTCCTGACCCTACTGGAACCGTACTTGATGTGATTTGTACATTCCCTGCTGCAGTACCTACTACTACTGGGCTTCCATTTAAGGTATCGTTGCCCGTTAATGCCGTGGTGGTGCCACCTGGTAATCCATTAACCGAAGGGGTCGTGTCTGTTACCGCAACAATCGCCGGGGCACTTACTACTACCGTAGAGCTAATAGTACTACAATTCAACGGGTTGTTTACTTCACAAATCGTATAGCTTACTGCATAGTTTCCAGATGGGGTGTTGGCCGGAACTGTTACTGTTCCATCTGCATTTACTACTAGTCCTGACCCTACTGGAACCGTACTTGATGTGATTTGTACATTCCCTGCTGCAGTACCTACTACTACTGGGCTTCCATTTAAGGTATCGTTGCCCGTTAATGCCGTGGTGGTGCCACCTGGTAATCCATTAACCGAAGGGTCGTGTCTGTTACCGCAACAATCGCCGGGGCACTTACTACTACCGTAGAGCTAATAGTACTACAATTCAACGGGTTGTTTACTTCACAAATCGTATAGCTTACTGCATAGTTTCCAGATGGGGTGTTGGCCGGAACTGTTACTGTTCCGTCTGAATTTACCACTAGTCCTGATCCTACTGGAACCGTACTTGATGTGATTTGTACATTCCCTGCTGCAGTACCTACTACTACTGGGCTTCCATTTAAGGTATCGTTGCTCGTTAATGCCGTGGTGGTGCCACCTGGTAATCCATTAACCGAAGGGGTCGTGTCTGTTACCGCAACAATCGCCGGGGCACTTACTACTACCGTAGAGCTAATAGTACTACAATTCAACGGGTTGTTTACTTCACAAATCGTATAGCTTACTGCATAGTTTCCAGATGGGGTGTTGGCCGGAACTGTTACTGTTCCATCTGCATTTACTACTAGTCCTGACCCTACTGGAACCGTACTTGATGTGATTTGTACATTCCCTGCTGCAGTACCTACTACTACTGGGCTTCCATTTAAGGTATCGTTGCCCGTTAATGCCGTGGTGGTGCCACCTGGTAATCCATTAACCGAAGGGGTCGTGTCTGTTACCGCAACAATCGCCGGGGCACTTACTACTACCGTAGAGCTAATAGTACTACAATTCAATGGGTTGTTTACTTCACAAATCGTATAGCTTACTGCATAGTTTCCAGATGGGGTGTTGGCCAGAACTGTTACTGTTCCATCTGCATTTACTACTAGTCCTGACCCTACTGGAACCGTACTTGATGTGATTTGTACATTCCCTGCTGCAGTACCTACTACTACTGGGCTTCCATTTAAGGTATCGTTGCCCGTTAATGCCGTGGTGGTGCCACCTGGTAATCCATTAACCGAAGGGGTCGTGTCTGTTACCGCAACAATCGCCGGGGCACTTACTACTACCGTAGAGCTAATAGTACTACAATTCAATGGGTTGTTTACTTCACAAATCGTATAGCTTACTGCATAGTTTCCAGATGGGGTGTTGGCCGGAACTGTTACTGTTCCATCTGCATTTACTACTAGTCCTGACCCTACTGGAACCGTACTTGATGTGATTTGTACATTCCCTGCTGCAGTACCTACTACTACTGGGCTTCCATTTAAGGTATCGTTGCCCGTTAATGCCGTGGTGGTGCCACCTGGTAATCCATTAACCGAAGGGGTCGTTTCTGTTACCGCAACAATCGCCGGGGCACTTACTACTACCGTAGAGCTAATTGTACTACAATTCAACGGGTTGTTTACTTCACAAATCGTATAGCTTACTGCATAGTTTCCAGATGGGGTGTTGGCCGGAACTGTTACTGTTCCATCTGCATTTACTACTAGTCCTGACCCTACTGGAACCGTACTTGATGTGATTTGTACATTCCCTGCTGCAGTACCTACTACTACTGGGCTTCCATTTAAGGTGTCGTTGCCCGTTAATGCCGTGGTGGTGCCACCTGGTAATCCATTAACCGAAGGGGTCGTTTCTGTTACCGCAACAATCGCCGGGGCACTTACTACTACCGTAGAGCTAATAGTACTACAATTCAATGGGTTGTTTACTTCACAAATCGTATAGCTTACTGCATAGTTTCCAGATGGGGTGTTGGCCGGAACTGTTACTGTTCCATCTGCATTTACTACTAGTCCTGATCCTACTGGAACCGTACTTGATGTGATTTGTACATTCCCTGCTGCAGTACCTACTACTACTGGGCTTCCATTTAAGGTATCGTTGCCCGTTAATGCCGTGGTGGTGCCACCTGGTAATCCATTAACCGAAGGGGTCGTGTCTGTTACCGCAACAATCGCCGGGGCACTTACTACTACCGTAGAGCTAATAGTACTACAATTCAACGGGTTGTTTACTTCACAAATCGTATAGCTTACTGCATAGTTTCCAGATGGGGTGTTGGCCGGAACTGTTACTGTTCCATCTGCATTTACTACTAGTCCTGACCCTACTGGAACCGTACTTGATGTGATTTGTACATTCCCTGCTGCAGTACCTACTACTACTGGGCTTCCATTTAAGGTATCGTTGCCCGTTAATGCCGTGGTGGTGCCACCTGGTAATCCATTAACCGAAGGGGTCGTTTCTGTTACCGCAACAATCGCCGGGGCACTTACTACTACCGTAGAGCTAATAGTACTACAATTCAACGGGTTGTTTACTTCACAAATCGTATAGCTTACTGCATAGTTTCCAGATGGGGTGTTGGCCGGAACTGTTACTGTTCCATCTGCATTTACTACTAGTCCTGACCCTACTGGAACCGTACTTGATGTGATTTGTACATTCCCTGCTGCAGTACCTACTACTACTGGGCTTCCATTTAAGGTATCGTTGCCCGTTAATGCCGTGGTGGTGCCACCTGGTAATCCATTAACCGAAGGGGTCGTGTCTGTTACCGCAACAATTACAGTTACTGGTACTGGGGTACTTGTTGACGTATTGTTTCCTAGTGTTGGATCGGCTTCATTGGCTGCAATAGTTGCTGTATTGGCATAACTGCCTGTAGCGTTTACTGTCGCAACGATGGATAATGTTGCAGTAGCACCATTAGCTAAATTGCCTATTGACCAAATACCTGTTCCGCTTGTATAAGTCCCTACTGATGGTGTGGCACTTACAAAGGTATAGCCTGCTGGCAGTACATCTGTTACATTGGCGCCTGTTGCAGCACTTGGTCCTGCGTTACTTGCTGTTAGGGTAAATGTGATGTTGTTGCCTATATTAGGTGTGGCGCTACTTGCGGTTTTGGTGATAGCTATGTTCGAAGTACATGCTGTTGAAACAGCATTATTTGTTACATTTGTGTAGCTCCCTGTATATGAGGCTGCAGTTACAGTACCATCTGAATTTACTTGTGCAACTGCCCCACCTGTTTGCCCATATTGTTGACCTGAACTGGCAAAGCTATTGTTTCCATAATACTCATTTGAATCTGAACATCCATCATTATCCGAATCTAGGTCTAAATAATTAAATGCTCCATCGTTATCTGAATCACAATACAAATAAACACCAACACCCATTGCTTGCGTTCGAGCAAGATTTGTCTCGTTAGAATACTCTCCTACAATAGATACGTTAACTCCTCTTGTATAAGCAAACAAAGATCTTTGAGCTGATTGTGTATCATCATATCTTAATTCATTACCTACAATACTAGCTTGAGTAGCAGTAGGAATTCCACCAATATTATCAATTAGAACCCAATCTGATGAGTTTGTTGTGTATAAACCTTTTTCTGCTCCTGTTGTTGATTCAGCATCAAAAGCAACGGCATCAAATTCTTGCGCCAAGCCTCCTTTTGTTGCAGTAATATCAAACTTGATACTTAGTTTATTTCCAACAACTCTTGCTAATTGAAATACAAGAGCCCCTTTTAAATCATCGGCAGCACTAGTTCCATAATTTGCATATCTCCAAAACATTTGATTTCCTCCTCCTGGAAATGTGTTCAAAATGGAAGGTGTTGGACTTTGAGCTGGTGTATTATACCCTCCTACTAATGTTACAACTGTGGCTCTTGCAGTGTAAGTAATTCCATTTATAATTTTTGACGTTGTGAAAGTATCATTTACGTTTGTTAAAGACGCACCTGTCCAATCAAAAATTAACAATTGATTTCTAGTAGCTCCATTTCCTGAAACAAAATTGTAAACAGACGGGTTGTAATCACATCTTAATTCGTCCGTATCTAAAACACCATCATTATCATCATCCAAATCACATAAATTTGAAAGACCATCTCCATCTGTGTCTTGATTTTCAGTAGTAATAATACATGGATTTATTGGATTTGGCGTTATTGACGAGGTATTATTTCCTGGCGTTGGATCGGCTTCGTTTGCTGCAATAGTTGCTGTGTTTTGATAATTTCCTGTTGCATTTACATTAGCAATAATTGATAAAGTAGCACTAGCACCGTTAGCTAAATTGCCTATTGACCAAACACCTGTCCCAGCCGTATAAGTTCCAGTTGAAGGGGTTGCACTTACAAAGGTATATCCTGATGGAAGTAAATCATTTACAATTACACCAGTAGCTGCACTTGGACCTGCATTGCTTGCAGTAAGTAAAAAGGTAACACTACTACCTATATTTGGTGTGGCATTATTTACTGTTTTTGTAATACCTATGTTAGCAGTACATACAGTAAATACAGCATTATCAGTCACATTAGTATAAGAACCTGTGTAAGTAGCTGATGGTAAATTAACTATCCCATTAGCATTTACAGGCGCTACTGCTCCTCCTGTTTGACCAAATTGTTGCCCTGAAGCTGCACTTGTAGAATTGTTGTAGTACTCATTAGAATCTGAACAACCATCATTATCTGCATCTAGGTCAAGTAAATTCGCAATTGTATCGCCATCGGTATCAACCGCTCTACACAAAGAGAAAATAAATTCTATACCATCACCTCCACTGGCCTCGGCTCCCATTCCTGTCCAGTTAAATGTTAAAGATGTATAAACTCCCTCTACCAACAAAGATCCTGCAGCTGTTCCATTTTCAGGTAAAGCAGAGGCCTCAGAGGCTGTAACTGGTGCTATTAAAGGATTTACATTCATTTCGGTGACCCTTCTAAAAGTAGTTGGAGTAACGTATAAATTACTTGTTCCTGCCAGCTTTTTCAATGTTGCTCCTGGTGTAGTAACCGTAAAAACAGCTGAATTTGGGAGTACCCCCGAAAGGCCTCCTAACCTATCTAAATGAATAATAGGATTGTAAACCGGCTGACTAAATGTAAATGTGATAATTGCAGATCCTTTATCATCATTGGCTTGATCTATGTTAGCAATATAACCTTCTGGAGCTGTATCCCAATTAAAAAGAGTTTGGAAAGAAGGCAAGTTGTTTACCGCTTCACTCCAAAAGCTAGGCTGATTAGCAAATGTACCTGCGGAATTTGTTACACTAGTATTTGCAGCGTTAGTAACAGTGGCCGTCACATTCACACCGTCAATCGTTGACCCAGTAAATGGTCCCGTACCAGCAAAATTTCCTGTAATTCTGTTTGCTAGAACGGCACATGTATTCTCATCTGAATCAAGAATACCATCGTTATCATCATCAAGATCATATCTATCTGAAACAAGATCCCCATCACTATCAACTCCCATTGTCAGACAAGCTGTAACTACTGAAGCTTGCATAAAATTGTTTATCCCTGCGGTTTGTGCAATAGCGTAATTAATTCCTGCAGCTGCTGTGTCATTCGTTTCTACTAGACTAGACAAACCATTAGCTCCATAGGTCCCCCCAATAGTACCAAAACTAGATACAGTTTGACTACTACCCCCTTCTTGCGCATCATAGCATCCATCTTGGTCAGCATCAACATCAAGATGATCTGGAACTAAATCAGCATCTGTATCCCTGTCACAAAATGTTGCTGGCGTAATGGTAATTCCACCAATTGCTCCGCCAGTACCTGTATCCGATCTTCTGATCACTAAACGTGTCACATTTTTTAAATCAATATTCCAAAGATTTGAAGCACTAGCAATATCAACGGTTGAATTAAGCGATATTTTGCCTGGTATTTGTGTAACAGTTAAATTTGCAGTACCTCCTGCTGTATAAGTGGCAGAAGTTACTCCAGCATCATATTCAACACTATAATCTTCTACATCGTCAAAAGTATTTCCCGTCTGCCATGTTAAAACAGCATCAATGGGTTTGTTAAATTCATAAGTAACTTCTGCAAATTGTCCTGCTGCAGACCCAGCACTATTTGTAAACTGAACAGAACCATTGGTGGTTAAATCAATACCAAAATCATTATTAGTGGCTCCTGTTCTAGCTGACAAGGAAACTCTAGCTACAGTTTGGTTCGCTTGTGTTGCCGTTGAACCAACTATTCTGTAATTAGAAGATAAACTTGTATTAGTATTATTTACTGCTGCACCTTCTGTAATTGCAGTGGTTTGATTTGGTGTGATAGTAGGAGAACAACTTGTGAGACCTTCATCTACATCTCGAATACCATCGTTATCATCATCTATATCAACCACATCAACTACCCCATCTTGATCTGAATCTATACAATTAGCTCCTATGTATATATTATCAACACCCCAATCGTCCCCTGCTGCAGGAGTAGTAGCTGAGAAAGATAAGGCAGCGACATTGTTTGCAGGCGTTTGCGTCCAAGGAATATCAATTCTTATCTGTGAGCTCACTAATCTAAATGTTGTTGGCACCACGCCTGCAGTAAAACCAGATATAGTCGCTCCGTTACTTGGGGTAGCCGTTACTGCTCCTGCTCCAGTTGGATTTGTAAATGTAGCGTATATTGTACCTCCAAGAGAAACGGTTAAAGTAGCAGTACTTGCTCCATTTGTATCTCCAGAATTTCCTGCCCAAAGATCAAAATACAAGCTTACTGTACCAGCAACAGGTGTAAAAGAAATACCTCCTACATTTTGAGTCATTGCAGAATTTGTCACTCCATTGAGATTATTAACAGCAATTCCTGTTGTTGTATTAAGTACCCATGCACCTGTAGCAGGAAGCCATGCTTCATTAGGATTTGCATTTTGGATAAAACTTCCTGAAAAAGTACCATTTCGAATTACATTCCTACAACCTGTTTGAGCTTGAAGATCAACACTAAAAATGCTAAAAAGAACCAAGCAAAATAGCATTTGAAGCTTTATCGACGGTCTTTGAGAAAGCAATTTAACTGTTGCAAGTATAAACGCCATTTTATAAACAAAATTTGCAAATAAATGTTCTTTTAAAAACTTAAGGCAACTAAAAAAAATCTGTAAGGTAAAATTTTCCTTCATAATAAATATTTTAGATAGACAGTAACAAATCAATTTTTTTTTTACTTTTTGGATGTAAACATCTATTTTAGTAAAAAAATATTGTTCTAAGAAGATCATAAATAAATGACCTTCAAAATGAACAAAACATAAAAATTCAAAAAAATTATAGTAGCGTAATTTTAAAGATTATGGTTAGTTTTCATCTTTATCAACGCACAGATTTTATAATATAAAAAAAGTTTCACAATTGTGTTGTTATTACATACCCTTTAATAAAAACCTTAGTGAAAGATCTCTAAAGAAATGTGATTAAAAAACATTACATGTTAAAATAAAATTATCCTAATTTTTTTCAGACCATAACTAATTTCGTTAAACTGTTTAAAATCTTCGACGAATGAATAAAAAATATCGACGAATGGTTTTAAAACTAGTTGCTATTTAAACGTAAAATGAAGAAAAAAGTTAACTTATTATGATAATATTGAGACTTTACTTTAGGGAAAAATATTGATCATAAATTAGTAAAAAAAAACGTTGTGGAGTTAATGCTTAAAAATGGATACAAAAACACAAGATCTTTTATTTTAAAAAAATGCAAATCCCATCTATTGTTCGATATTTACTTTTGCAACAAAAGAAGATACTGTTTTTGTATCAGTACTATCTACGACTGCGTAAATACCTAAAATATTATTTCGATATACTGTATTAGCACTTGTAACGCTTGAGTTTGGAAAATCAATATCTACCCAATTTGCTTCTCCAAATGATCCGTCAGAATTTCTACTAACAGCAACAAATGATGCTCCATTTTTTTCTCCATTTACCGTAAGCCAATCCGATGGCATATTATAACCACCCTTTTTAGAAATAGTAATGCCTTCAAAATGAGTTATTACAGACAAAACTGTTTCGTTTTTGTAATTAAATGATTTCAAATTACTAGTTTGTTTCGTTTTAGAATTATAATCAACCAAAAAGGCTTGGCTTATTTTGCCGATTTTTGGGCTTGTATATCCTCCTGCCATGGTATAACTATCTCCGCCATTATGCCAAATACCATACAAAGTAGTGGTTAATGAATCGGGTACTTTAAAGTCTGTGCATTTTTTATTGACTATATCATAGAGAAATGCGTATCCGTTTTTATCATTATCAACGTCATAATTTCCCACAGCAAGACCGCCCATAATACTATGAACAAATACATTATTGGTATTCCCGCCATTAGGTGACACCTGAACCCACGCTCCTGAGCCATCAACAGGGCCTTCGTAAAAGAATCCAAGATTTCCACTTGGCGCTTTGCCAGTAGAGGCTTGTATTTTATAAGATTCAACTAACTGTATCATGCCATGAGGTCCGTTGTTGGGTCCGTAGCAAGAAGTATTAATAACCGTAGCTTCTGGTGTACGCGGAAAATTAACATTGTGCCACATTCCTGCGTTGCCGCTTCCTTTAAGTGGTCCTTCATAAATTAATCCCTGAACAATATTGTCCTGACCTACTAAACTGACTACGACATATCCATTTTCAGACTCCGAAACGCCTCTAGTTCCTTGTATGGTGGTTTGTCCAGCAGGATTATTAAAATCTGCATAACTTACTTTATTTACTTCTATTTTTAGATTTTGTGACATACTTTTTTTTATTACTATTTGAATGGGTGAATTTTAGATTTTAAATAAGTTTTTAGTCGAATGTTGTAGTGCCTTAAACATCTTTTGGCATATTGATCCAGAGTTTTTCTATCTCAAGTTGGTGCAATTGCTCCTCTAAATCCTTTCTTACTTCGCTGTAAGCTGGATCATAAGCAAGATTGGTAATTTGTAATGGATCATTAATCAAATCATGCAACTCATACAATCGTATACAACTCAGAAGGCAAAAAAAGACAACTTTATACTGCTGTAACTGCTTTAAATTAACAAGATTAAAGTTGCAATAATAAAATAAGTTTGCACTAAGTATAAATACCTGTTTTACAAATTACTATAAAAAAATGTAAGGATTATATTTGAAGCTTAATTTTGGATATGCAAACAAAAAGTAGAGAAAAAGTTAAGCTACATTTTTGTAATTAGTTAATTTATTAAATTCTTCAATAGTTTTATAGTTCAAAGCAGAGTGCCTTCTTTTTTTATTGTACCAAATTTCGATGTATTCAAAAATTTCAAGTTCCATTTGTTCTTTAGTAATTAGTTTATTCCCATAAATTAATTCTGTTTTTAGTGATTTGAAAAAACTTTCTGCAACAGCATTATCCCAGCAATCTCCTTTACGGCTCATACTTCTAGTGACAGTTTTAAAAGAGTCAAGCATATTAGTAAAGCTTTTATTAGCATATTGAATTCCTCTGTCGGAGTGGAATATTAATTCATTTGTAATTTTTCGATTTTTAAGTGCCATTTTCCAAGCTGTTAATGTAGTTTGTTTAGTACTCAAACCATTGCTTAGACTCCAGCCAATTATTTTTCTGTCGAACAAATCCAAAATAATTGTGAGATACAAAAATCCGTCCTTTGTTTGAATATATGTTATATCTGAAACCCAAGCTTTAGATGGTTCCTTCACCGTAAATTCTCTTTTTAAGATATTTGGAACAACAAAATGATTATGTTTTGAATTGGTTGTTACTTTAAATTTTTTACTCAATTTACTGTACAAACCTAATTGCTTCATGTATTTAGCGACTGTTATTCTAGATATTTGATATCCTATATTTTGAAGTTCTAAAGTAATTCTTGGACTTCCATATCGCTGTTTGGTATTAAAATATATTGAAGTTATTGCTTCTTTTATTAAAATCACTCGTTTTTGCCTTTCTGAAACAATCTGTTTTTTCCATTTATAGTAACTGCTGTTGCTTACTGCTAAAACTTTGCACATCTTTTCAATCGAATATATTTTTTCATGGTCTTTTATGAAAAGATAAATCATCGACCTCCCTTAGAAAAGATGCTTATTGCCTTTTTTAAGATATCACGTTCTAATTCTGCTTCTTTTAATTTTTTTTCAAGTTCATGAATTTTTTCTTGTTCGGGACTTAGTTTTAAATTGCCTTTTCCAGGAAAACTTCCCGTTCCAAATTCTTGATAATCTTGGCGCCATTTATAAAGCAAAGCAGCTGTAATACCAAGTTCCTTGGCAAGTAGAGAGATATTATCTCTTTCATAACTTAATTGGACTGCTTTCTCTTTGAAAATGCGGTCGTAATTTTTACGATTTTCTTTCATAGTCTAAAGTTAAGATTTTGTCCTTAACTAGAACTCCACGCTAAGTTAGCACATCCACCTCGGTCTTGAATGATTAAGTTGTGGTCTAGTAAAACATAAAAAGGGAAAATCCTATTGAATGTTTCACTATCAAAATGAAATTGAGAATTTTCCATGTTGTTACCTCCTTAGTTTTAAAAATTTCATGAATATGGCATCTGAATACATTCTATTATTTCGAATGTTTTTGATTACGAAAAGTAGATAAGACTACTGCTAAACCCAACTCAAATTCCAGCTATTCACCTCTTTTAGAATTGTAACGTAAAGTACTACTTTTTTCTTACACTACAAATGTTTTAAATCTCAAGTGGTTTTCAATTTGTTTATGATATAAAAAACAAAAAATATTTTAAAGCTTTAATTCTTATCTCTAGTACTAGATTCAAAAAATAACACTAGTTATTTTTACTGAGAAATTAATTCATTCGTGCTCCAATAATCTAGTATTTTTTTTATCCTATCTACATAATCCTCATATTTCAAAGGCTTTAAAATGTAGCCCGCAATACCTATTTTATAACACTCCATCACGTCTCTATGATTGTTAGAAGTAGTTAAGATAATTGCTGGTATATATTTTAATACATCATCTGCTTTTAAGATAGATAAAAACTCGATACCGTTTAGTTTAGGCATATTAAGGTCTAAAATAATAACATCTGGTATTATTTCTTTCCTTTTTAATACATCAACTGCTTCTTCTCCATTATTTGCTTCAATGATGCGATGATTGAGTTCTAAACTTTTTAGTACTCTATTGAATTTCATTACTTCAATTGCATCATCTTCTATTAATAGTATATTCAACGATTTTGCCATTTTATTAATTTTAAAGTTTGATGCATACTTATTCAACTTCAAAGGTATTTTATTCCTTTTATAGCAAGAGTCTTTTTTAGTTAATTCATAATAAAGTGTAGACAACTGCAAAAAAAGTGTCGACTAATGGTATTTTATATGTAATTCATTCATAAAAAATATCCTGAAGCCAGTAAAAACGAAATCTAAAAAGGGATCCTAATACTTCAATCTAATTTTTATCGAATAACCATTGCATCTGATTTTTAAAATTTCTTATATATAAGTAGAACGTCTGTAACTATATAATAAGTAAACTGAATATTAAAAAAAACAAAAAAAAAGGACGATTTCCATTTTTAATATTAATTTATCGACACAAAATCATAATCAACTGTAATTCAGGTATAAAGATTGATTATTCATCGACAGCAAACTGCTATTCATCGAAAAACAAAAAACAATTCTTATAATCGTCTTAGATTTGTGTCAGAATTAAGGAACAAAAAAAATCAAAATAAAAATTAATAAAATAATTATTTCCAAAAACAATTTAACAATGTCAGCAGTGATTGCAACTTCGATAGATAATCTATTCGATTTAGTAAACACTCAAAATTAAAACTATTTATTAACAAGAAATGAAGTTTCATTCAAATACCACTGAAAAATGAAAACAGCAATTACTTTAGCAAACACAATTCCTATTGGAATCAAATCTGAGCACTATTTAGTATTCTCCATGATTATTATAACTATTGGAAAAAACCTAGAGCCAAAGATCACTATCGAAGCAAACACTTTGATTATGATTTTTTTAGCCATTTCATTAATCGGAATAACACTTCAAATTGTTAATAACCGTTTAAAAAAGAAAATTTTATTCGATACATTTCAAAAACGGTATTAGTTACCACAAGTTATAGTATCAAGCAAAGATTTTTTTATAAGTTATTTGAAAAATGACAAACTAAAACTAATTTTTGTTTCATTTTTGTCACTGCCATTACCCTGTTTGCGCCAATATTGTTCCACTATTGCAGCTACTTCCAGAATTACATTGCCATTTATTGTTGTACTTTGCGCTTTTAAAAATCAATTTTGAAATTGCCTACACCTTCAAAAAAGACTTGCTAAGTACCAAAAAACATGACCGCCTTTTTTGCCCAAAAAGCTCTGAGCTTTTATCCAAATTAAAATCATTAAAAGGCGATGTAATTCTAGTGAAGTGCTATTTTCTTGCTTCACAAACAAATTTTCGATACTACTTTTATTAAAAGAAAAAGTAAAATGCTTGTTGTAGGCTGATAAAATCTTCCGTCAAAAATTAACAGTTATACTCTTTTGGTAAAACAAAACAAAAGCAAGCACCTTTTTTATTATCTTCTCTATTCTTCAAATAAATAGTGGATATGCAAACAAAAACTGGAGAAAAAGTTAAGCTACATTTTTATAATTAGTTAGTTTATTAAATTCTTCAATTGTTTTATAGTTCAAAGCCGAATGCCTTCTTTTTTTATTGTACCAAATTTCGATGTATTCAAAAATTTCAAGTTCCATCTGTTCTCTAGAAATTAATTTACTGCCATAAACCAATTCCGTTTTTAAAGATTTGAAAAAACTTTCAGCAACTGCATTATCCCAGCAGTCTCCTTTACGGCTCATACTTCTTGTGATATTTTTATAAGAGTCCAATACAACAGCAAATTTTTTATTGGCATATTGAATTCCCCGGTCAGAATGGAATATTAATTCATCTGCAATTGTTCTATTCTTAACTGCCATTTTCCAAGCCTTCATTGTAGTTTGTTTAGTACTTAGTCCATTGCTTAAACTCCAGCCGACTATCTTTCTGTCAAATAAATCTAAAATGATGGTCAGATATAAAAATCCATCCTTTGTCTGTATATAGGTGATGTCTGAAAACCAAGCCTTTGCTGGTTTTGTTGCTGTAAATTCCCTTTTTAGAATATTTGGAACAACAAAATGATTGTGTTTTGAATTGGTTGTTACTTTGAATTTTTTACTCAATTTGCTGTACAGTCCTAACTGCTTCATGTATTTAGCCACAGTTATTCTGGATATCTGATATCCTTGGCTTTGCAGTTCAAGGGTAATTCTTGGGCTTCCATACCGCTGTTTAGCATTAAAGTATATTGAAGTAATTTCTTCTTTTATCAGGGCAGTTCTCCTCTGTCTTTCTGATAGAATCTGCCGCTTCCAATTATAGTAGCTGCTTGGGCTTACTTTTAAAACTCTGCACATCTTTTCAATCGAATATGTTTTTTCATGGTCTTTTATGAAAAGATAAATCATCGACCTCCCTTGGAAAAGATGCTTATAGCCTTTTTTAGAATATCACGTTCTAATTCTGTTTCTTTTAATTTTTTTTCAAGCTCATGGATTTTTTCCTGTTCAGGACTAAGCTTTAATTTTCCTTTTCCAGGAAAACTTCCTGTGCCAAATTCTTGGTAATCCTGACGCCATTTGTACAGCAAAGGTGCTGTTATTCCAAGTTCTTTGGCCAATTGTGAGATATTATCTCTTTCATAACTTAATTGGACAGCTTTCTCTTTAAAATTGCGGTCATAAGTTTTACGATTCTCTTTCATGCTCTAAAGTTAAGATTTAGTTCTTAACTTGAACTCCATGCTAAGTTAGCACATCCACATTGATTTTGAAAAAGTAAAGATACAGCAAAATAAAGATGTGCCGAGGTTTGGTTAGAAACTTCAAAGGATTTAATTTGCTGACATCTTTTAGAGGAAAAAATTATTTTTACATCGTAAAAATCTTCAAAACTCTCAACACCGTTGAGAAAAATAAGCGTTTTATAATTGCGGCTTATTAATCTAGATTAACAATTATTTCATATACATGCCAATAGCTGGTGATTCTTATCGGCATAAAAATAAATTTAAAACAATAATATTGATTGAATTGTGCAAGCGCCGCTTGCATAATTCCAAGATCCACTTCTCAAATTTACAATGGCTTGAATCATTCAGATATGATTTAGCATCTAGTTATTTACTATTTCATTATATTTGTATTATAAAATTATCTTTAACATGAAGCCCGCTAAACTATTCAGAACTGACAGCAGACAAACCAAATCACTTATAAGTGCTGGAATAAACAGTGCTAAAAATGCTATACGTCAGTCTAAAGCTTTGGATCTTCCTATTACGTATATAAAAGATGATGCAATTTACGTCGAGGATAAATTTGGTGTAAAACAGCAGGGTTCTATCATACGAAAAGAACAGCCAAAAAATATAATTAAAGGAATGATACTTCGTGCCAAATAATAAAAAAATACGCGTATTCGCCGGTCCAAACGGCTCAGGAAAAAGTACACTACAAAAAGAGTTATCTAAAACATATTTTTCTGAAATCTTTATCAACGCTGATGAAATTGAAAGGAAATTAAAGGACTTCAAACTTATTGATTTAAATGATTTTGGAATTATTGGATCAGAGGAAAGTTTAGCTGAATTCAGTAATCTTCCTGACTCAATTTCATTGATACAAAAAGCTTCTGCAGATAATCATAAAATCAATATTACAATAAGTGAAAACTGCATTGTAGATCATTCCACGTCTAAACATACCTACGAGGGTTCTTTTATTGCTTCTTATATCAGACATTTGATGATAAGGCAGAATAAGTCCTTTGTTTTCGAATCTGTATTTAGTCATCCTTCAAAAATTCAAGAACTTCAGGAATCAATAAATAAAGGCTATCGAATTTATTTGTATTTCGTCTGCATCGATAGTCCTGAGGTAAATGTTGCCAGAGTCGAAGATCGTGTTAACAAAAATGGACACGACGTTGATTATACAAAAGTTATTCAGCGCTATTATAGGACATTGGAATATCTGCATTCCATATTACCTCTCTGTTACCGTGCATATCTATTCGATAATTCAGGTTCCAAGCAGGAGCTGATTGCCGAATTATACAATAATGAAATGGAGATTAAATCCGAGACATTTCCTAACTGGTTTCTAGAATATGTTTTGCCATACTACACAGCGGAATAATTTTTCTTTTTATAAAAATTATTTATCTTTCAAAAATTTGACGCTCTTAAATAAATTTAAAAGCAACACAATTCCAACTAAAGCAGCGAACTGCTTAATAATATTGATTGAATGACTTTTAGTCGCAAAAAAGGTATCAACTCCAAGTAAAGTTGATAACTTTTTTGCACGTAAAAGCTAAGGCGGTTTTTGCATTCAAGTTCTTTGCCGAATCTTTTTCTATTTTCAAAGTTTTGGTGTAAATTTACACCAAGCCGATTTTTATAATTATGACACGACAAAGTATATCATTAACTGCTCCGAATGAAGAATGGTTAAAGATCAGGTTAATGCAGAAGAGTTTAGCAATAAAAAGTGATGCCATTAACTTTTTAATAAAAAAAGCACGTTTACAAGAAGAGTTTTATGACTTTGTAAGGGCTAAAATAGATAAGGGAGAAAAAAGCGGCTTTGTAAAAAAACAAACCAGAGAAGAAATGTTAGCGGAATTTAAAACGGATTTGGGAGATGTAAAGCTAATATTTAAGTAGCGAGGCCAAAGAAGATTTAAAAAGAATTTATTAGTATGGTGCCGGTAAGTTTGGAATGGATCAGGCCGATCACTATTTCAATATGTTTTACGATTGTTTTGACAAAATAGAGCAAAATCCATTTTTATTTCCATCTGCCGACCACATCAAAAAAGGATATCGTTATTGTGTTTTGCGTTGGCGATACTATTTACTACCGAATAAATGGAGATGAGCGAATAGAGATTATTACCATTATTGGGAGGCAAGACTTTTAGATCTGGTGTTGTTATCTTTTTACAACAAAAAGCCAAGGAATTTTCAAAAGACTTTCCATCTGAAAAGCATCTAAATTTAAAGATATCAATAATAAAAAATATTGATATCTTTACAATCAAATTATCCAGAATAATATCACTGAATATCAATTAGTTAAATATCAAAAAAGCGACAATTAAAGTTCGGGTGCAGAATCGGTGCACTTAGGTTTAAGACATCATAAAAACGTAGCATAGATGCGGGTTTGAGCGGTAAAGTTCGAATCTTGCTCTCCCCACAAAAAGGGTAAAACCTGTAAATCCTAAGATTTACAGGTTTTTTTTGTTTTATACAGTTTTTCAAATTTTTTAAAACTGCTCAAAATCTATATGGCAAAATCGTGGCAAAAAATCGATGCCTTAATACATTTTCTGCCACAAAAGCTAAGGCGAATTTTAAAAATAATCGCCAACATAAGTTTTGCGGCAGAAACTTAGTAAACTACTTAATTTGGAAAAGTAGGACCTTTACGAAATCAAGCTATTAGTTTAGGAAAAATTTATGCAACAGATAAAAAACTTTGCTAATTTCAAATAAATATACCATCATAGAACTATCCATACATGTTTTTTATCTCCGACATAACAAATGTACTTTGGGTACTCCCTATGCTTTCAACTGATCCCAATTTATTAAACACAAAATCCTGATAATGCTTCATGTCTTTGGCAGAAACTTTCATTAAAAAATCGTAATCACCTGAAATATTGTAACATTCCACAACTTCTTCTATTTTCATAATATCGCTAACAAACTGATTCCCAATATTACGATCGTGGTGTTTAAGTTTGATATTACAGAAAACAATGAATCCCCTGTTTAATTTTTCTGCATCAAGGAGTGCTATATATTTCTTAATATAACCGCTGTTTTCCAATCTTTTAATACGCTCAAAAACTGGCGATGCCGAAAGATTTACCATCTTTGCCAGTTCTTTTACTGTGTATTTAGAATTATCGTGAAGTATATTTAGTAACTGAAGATCAATATCGTCTATCTGCTCCATAGAATATTTTACTTAAAAAATGTTGAATTAATTTATAAAAAAGAATAATAATCTTCAAATATAACAAAAAACAATACAAAAGCCTTATTTTAATTAAATAGAAGATTTAACGGCCTGTAAAACTTATTTTTGCCGTATAAAAATCTAAAAATAAAAATTAAGAACACATTGAAGAAATTATTAGAAGTATTACGTAAAGCAGGTTTCGACGGTTTCCTGTTAATGATAGGAACCATGATACTGCTGGCCTATTTTTTGCCAAAGCCAGGCTTGGTTAAAGAACCTGTTTCGCTGGAGGATATTGCCAATGTAGGCGTATCGTTTATTTTCTTGTTTTATGGTTTGCGACTGAGTGTTGAGAAACTTAAAGCCGGGCTGGCTAACTGGAAAATGCACATTGTCGTTCAGTTGACAACCTTTTTGTTTTTTCCGCTCATTGTTTTGGCATTTCGTCCGTTGTTTATCGACACTGACTTCGAGTTGCTTTGGTTAGGGGTGTTTTTTCTGGCAGCTTTACCATCCACAGTTTCCTCTTCTGTGGTTATGGTTTCTATCGCCAAAGGCAACATTCCCGCAGCCATTTTTAATGCGAGCATTTCCAGTTTGATTGGAGTAGTCGTTACTCCGCTTTGGGTTGGACTGTTCATAGCTTCTGCAACAGGCCATTTTGATATTAGTGATATTGTCATAAAGTTGATTCTTCAAGTCTTGTTGCCTGTCATTGTTGGCATCTGCCTCAACTCCCGTTTTGGAGCCATTGCTGAAAAATATAAGAAACAGCTCAAATATTTTGATCAGGCAGTCATTCTTACCATCATTTATACGTCGTTTTGTAAGTCATTTTCCGAACATCTTTTCGAAGGTTTCACTGCCCTTGAACTTGTTGGACTCGCCACAGGGATGATGGTTTTGTTTTTTGCAGTATTCCTTTGTGTGGGACTAGTCAGTCGTTTGCTTGGTTTTTCAGATGAAGATCGTATTACTGTCTTATTTTGCGGATCTAAAAAGTCTTTGGTACACGGCACCGTTATGTCAAAAGTACTCTTTCAGCACAGTACCATTACCGGCATCGTATTGTTGCCGCTTATGATTTATCACGCCTTGCAATTGATTGCCGCTAGTATCATTGCTCAAGGTATGGCTCGACGAAAAGAAGTATAATTTAGTTTTTTATAGCTTAATTCTAAAAAGGACAGCCTTTTGTGAGTTATACTGCGTGAGGGCAATGTCATTAAGTTAAGGGGAAAAAGAAAAAATAGCACGCAGATTCATCAGATTTTCACTCGTTTTTCTGCATAAATCTGCGAAATCTGCGTGAAAACAAAAAGAGCAATTACTTAACTTAATGACATTGTGCGTGAGGGATAGCAGTGGAGCTCTTTTTTTGCTGGGCATTTTTCTTGCCCAGCAAAAAAAAGCGGGAACGTATAGCCCGACCCGAGGCTTTTTCTGCCGAGGGACACGCCCAAATCAAATGCTGTAAATTTTGGAATATAGTATTGAAACTACATCCCAAATTCTTTGCGTATAATTGCTGCTCCTGCGCTTAAAGCATTTAACTTACCTCTAGCTACGTTTCGAGCTAACGGAGCCATACCGCAGTTTGTAGAAGGGTAAAGATTTTCAATATTTACAAACTCCAGCGCTTTGCGTAGTGTATCAGCTACTTCTTCGGGTGTTTCAATAGTGTTGGTTGCCACATCAATGGCACCGACCATTACTTTTTTACCACGAACAAGTTCCATTAAATTATAAGGTACATTTGAGTTATGACATTCTAATGACACAATATCAATTTTAGATTTTTGAATTTTCGGAAAAATTTCTTCGTATTGACGCCACTCTGAACCCAAGGTCTTTTTCCAATCAGTATTGGCTTGTATTCCGTAACCGTAACAAATATGTATAGCAGTTTCGCACTTTAAACCTTCAATGGCTCTTTCTAATACTGCCATTCCCCAATCGTTTACTTCATTAAAGAATACATTAAATGCTGGTTCATCAAATTGGATAATATCTACCCCTGCATCTTGAAGTTCTCTTGCTTCTTCATTGAGTGCTTTTGCAAATTCCCACGCTAATTTTTCTCGGCTTTTGTAATGGTCATCGTATAAGGTATCTACCATTGTCATTGGGCCAGGCAATGCCCATTTTATAGGTTTGTTAGTCTGTTTACGTAAAAATTTTGCATCCTCAACAAAAACTGATTGCTGACGAGCCACTTCACCTACAACAACAGGAACACTTGCATCATAACGATCCCGAATTTTTACAATCTTACGATTTTCAAAATCTACACCGCTTAAATGCTCGATAAAAGTCGTCACAAAATGCTGACGTGTTTGCTCACCATCACTAATTATATCAACCCCTGCCAATTGTTGTTCTTGCAAAGAAATGCGCAAAGCATCTTGTTTCCCTTCAAGCAGCTGATCGCCATCTAATTTCCAAGGTGACCAAAGTTTTTCAGGTGGTGCAAGCCAGGCAGGTTTGGGTAAACTTCCAACAATTGAGGTGGGTAATACTAATTTATTCATAGTAAAATAATTTTAATGTGTTGTTATATTAATTAAAGAGCGAAATTGGCAGACCATTGTTCCAGAAGACTTTTGTAAGGGGTAATGAAATGCTCTTCAGCATATTTACCCTGTTCAACTGCCAATTGGCTGCGCTCTTCGCGGTCATAAACCACGCGAGTCAGTGAATAATCTTCGTGTTTAAGACTAGGTTGATAGATTTTTCCAGCCACTGAATTTGCATTGTAAATTTCAGGGCGATAAATTTTCTGGAAAGTCTCCATCGTGCTGATGGAGCTGATTAGTCCAAGATCCGTATAATCAGCAAGTAGATCTCCGGAATGATAAAAAGCCATCGGAGCCACACTGTTCGGAGGCATAAAAAAACGAACTTTTAAGCCCATTTTTGAGAAATATTCATCAGTGATAGAATACTGATCCTGTAGATACTCAAAACCCAGAACTGGATGCTGATACGCAGTGCGAGTATACCTTTTGTTGCTCGATACACTTAAACAAATGATCGGTGACATCTTAAAGTGCTCTTTATAAGTGGCTGAATTCACAAAGCACTTATAAAGTTTTCCGTGCAAATCACCAAAATTTTCAGGAATACAAAAATTAGATTTATTTTTATTGTGCTCGATCAATAAAATACTGAAATCATAATCACGAACATAAGAAGAAAAATTATTTCCGGCAATACCTTCGATACGCTGGTTAGTCTTACGGTCAAATATATTTGTTTTTAAAACTTCAATCATCGGCACCTTGTCAATTATATTCTTATCATCAATATGCATCGTTACTGTGATGATTTCAAGTTCTACAAGGTAACGATCTGCTTTTGGGTTATCCAAATAAGCCAAGGCATTGAATCGATTGTTAATCATGTTTATGGCGTTACGTAAGTTTTGTTGGCGATTAGCTCCTCTAGCCAAGTTTGCAAAATTGGTTGTCAGACGAGTTTGACTTGCTGGGTGATAGTTTTCATCTAAACAAGTGCTCTTTAGCGTGAATGTAAAATAATTTTTGATTGCATTCTGTGTGTTTTCAATATCTTGCTTTTCGTTTAATATTGTATCTTCTTGTATGTTCGCTTTCATTTGATGAGGATATTTAGTTTTTTTACCTTGCAAATTTCAAAATAAAAGATGGATAATTTTAATTTAGAATTTAAATCAGATGATTATTCCTTTTTAGTGTATTTTTAAAGATTATTTGTCTTTTTAATAATGTAATAATAAAAAAAAACAGATAATTTTTCTTTAAAGAACTTAAATATGATTTATTTGGAGTTGCATAAAGTAGTGGATTTGATACCTTTTTTGCGACTTAAAGTGTAGGTTTAAAAAAATAAAAATGCAGGAAATATTAGGTTTTCAAGCTTAAGGTTAGAATCCTGCTCTCCCCACAAAAAGGGTAAAAAAAGTAAAAAGTCATTTTTTCAATCTCTTCAAAAACCCGAAAAAAAAAACGTGGTAAAACTTGTAAAATCCTAGGATTCGCAGTTTTTTTGTTTTAAAACACTTTTCAATTTTTTCAAAACTTCTCAAAGTTAAAGGTGCGAAATCGGGCATACTCCTGCATTTTTCCAATTGTGCACCAGAAAACGCAAAAAAACACCTGTAAAATAAAAGGTTAACGAGATTAATAACTTGTTTCTTTACGCTAAAATTCTATATTTATTAATCTAAAAAATTGAATTATGTTATAGCAGATTTGGGTTATTTTTCTTTTTGAAAATGCCCCGTGCTGAAAGTAAAAATTAGAAACGTTTATCTTAGAATTATCGTAGATGGTATTCGAAAGGAAACATCCACCAAACGTTTATGTGACATTGTACGATGGGATTCAAAAACAGAAAGAACTATTGGAAATAAAGAAGATGCCAGATCTTTAAACTTTTTTCTGGATTAACTGATTCTAAGAATTGATGAATACAAGACGGAATATGTACAACAGAAAGCTATTAACTGCTCAAAAAGTTATAGATTACGTATTGGGAAAGAGGGGTTTGATTCAAGCTTATTTTACTCCTTCTTAGAAATATTCTTCTCCGAAATAAAAAAAATATCTTTAAACGGATTCATTAAAGCTTTTGTCCAGTGGAGAGTGAATACTTTTTTGAGAATGAGAATAAAACCGGTGAAAGAATTTGGTTTCTGTATGTAAAGGTTTGCTCCATCATTAAAAGTATCTTCAATATCTTTAGGGTGATTGGAAGTGGAGAGCATAACAGCAGGAATTTCATTTAGTTCCTGATCACTCTTTATTTCTGCCAGTGCTTCCTTACCTCCTTTAACAGGCATATTTATATCTATGAAAACAATATCAGGTTTTGGTTCTGACCCATCTTTTAATTTGTTAACCAGTTCCTGACCGTTGTCTACTGTAATAACTTCAGAAGGGACTTTTGTGGCATCAAGTGCTTCCTTAAATAACTCTTGGTCATCTTTATCATCATCAGCCAATAAAACTATTATGGGTTCGATATCTTTTAAGTCGCTTGAAGTTCCGACTGGGTCTTCAGAATTTATCATGTTGATTGGGATTTACAATTTCAAAATTACTATAAAAATGCTTACTAAATGTTCAATATTCATTTTTAAACATTTTTATTTACTGTCTGCTATATAATTTCTTTTACTGATCAAATACAATATTCATCGTACAGATAAAAGCACAATAGAGAGTGTACTATATTCCAATTGTTGTCTAAAATGTTCAATGTTCAATTATCTAATTTGGAAAACTGCTTTTATTTGTGCAGACACTTTCTATTTAAAATATTTTACATTTGTTATTCACTTCAGTTTAAAGGAATGGTAAAAATTGAGTAAAAAACAAATTTTAAGTGGAGACCTTTTCTTCCGGAAAAAAAAAGTTTTGCTGATATTGTGTTCATCTTAGCAAATTGAGATTTTGAAAAGTTAATAAAATCATAATTAAAATTTTATTACTCTATTTCCAATAATTAAAAGGATACATTTGAACAAATTAAATATTTTAAGATGCAAGAAGGTACAGTAAAATTTTTCAATGAAGAAAAAGGTTTTGGATTTATAACACCTAATGATGGTGGTAACGAAATCTTTGTTCATGTTTCAGGTCTATCAGAAAACGTTCGTCAAAACGATTCAGTACGATATGACATACAAGAAGGCCAAAAAGGTCCAAATGCAGTAAACGTAATCGTAGCATAATATATATCATAGGATAAGTTTGAAATAAAAAAAGCACCTGTTAGACAGGTGCTTTTTTTATTTCAAACTTATAAAAATTACAAATCTATTTTACTTATAAATAATAGTTTAGAAAAAAAATTAAAGAAATAAAACAAAAGTTTTTCAATCTTTTCAAAGTCCTTAAAGTTTTGCTAAACCACTAAAGTTTTTCGATTTACAGGTTTTTTATGCTATTGGCTTGTGTTAACAAATCAACAGCAATCGATATTCCCCTTCATTTTCTAATGGCGCTCTATGAATACAAGGTAGTACTTTTTGTTTAGGATGATCCACTGCCAGACGCCATAAATGCATTAACCCTAAATTAATAGGTTTTACATCAGCATGTATCTGATAATGTAAATCAAAGTAATTCTCCTTCAGAAAGTTTTCGAATTCTTCTGATGGACCATTATGCAGCTCTTTTAGCTTTGCCCGGATTTCTGGAATTAGAATTTTTTGCTCAGCCTGTGAATTAGATACTATATCACTCGCTGCTCCATGATAGGTACATAAAAAAGTATCTGTTGCAATAGGCGAGCGATCAACATGAAACGAATACACATCAGTAGATATGAAATCAAATTCATCATCTCGCTCATAACACTTTATTAAATTAAGAGAAGGCGAAGCTCCAAAATCAGTTAATACTTGTAAATCATTTAAGATTATTTCCCTTGCTATATTTCCCTTTTCTGATAGTTGGAGTGCAATTAAATCATGAGCATAAACTTCTGTTACATTTTCTTTTACAGATAGTTGTGTTACGATTTCGTTAAAATCGCCGTCTAAATTTCTATACCAGCATAACGCATTTATTTCGCCCTTGAAATCGGTATGCACAAGCTCAGAAAAAGTAGATACCATACCAATTTGGTTGTTTGAAGAAAATGGATTGCTCATGAAATTTTTAATAAAAAATTAGTTATTTGATTCTGCAGTATCTGTCAGAATCAAATATAAGTTTTAAGTAATTTAAAAGTTTAACGGCTAATAATAATTTATAACAAAAAAAATCCCATTTCTAATGAAATGGGATTTTTTAGTGACCTCGACTGGATTCAAACCAGTAACCTTCTGAGCCGTAATCAGATGCGCTATTCAGTTGCGCCACGAGGCCATTTTTACAGTGTTTTGCTTAACTATATTAGCTTTAGTTGAACGCTGTTTGCGGGTGCAAATATAGGAATAAATGTGAGATGTACAAACAAAAAACAACATAAAAACAAAAAAAAATGAAGATTAGAAATTATATGCTTGATATTCAGAACTTTTTGCAAAAGCTGTATTTATAAGCATCTTTATAAATTTATCACATATTAAATAAAATAGTAAGAAGTGACAAACATTCACATAAAATTTTATGATGATACTTTCTATTTCGGGTCAAAATCAACTATCCATTCAATACCGAATTTGTCTCTAAACATTCCAAAATTTGAATTCCAAGGCACTTCAATTTTTCCCCCTTCTGAGAGTCCGTTAAATAATTTGTCAGCTTCTTCTAGACTTTCTGCACTAATGGCTATTTTTGACCTGTTTTCATTTTCATTTACTTGTCCCATACTTTCCGGAATGTCATTGCCTATTAAAAGGTTTTTGCCAATAGGCAAAGCAATGTGCATTATCTTATTTGCTTCATTCTCTGGAATTGGATATTCAGGGCTTGATATATCTTTGAATCGTATAACCTTTGCGAACTCTCCGCCAAATACCGATTTGTAAAAACTAAATGCTTCTTCGGCATTTCCGTTGAAGTTAATGTGTGGATTGATAAGCGCCATGATTTATATTTTGTAGGTTGTTTTTTTCTCAGTTGCCGTATAAAATGACATCTAATTTTCTTCAATTTCATCGAGTTGATTACTAAATTAAGTGCTATTTTTGGATTTGACAAATTCTTTAAAGCCAAACCAATTTTGCATAAGCCAATTGCCTCTCAATTGTATTAGCAGTTATATACCGTTATTCTAAAAATGTCTTTCGAATTCTTTCGAATTAAGAATAAGTAAAACCCAGATGTTTTTTAGTAGCCTGAATCAGGTTTAAACATTACAACACCTTCAAATAAATAAACATTCGCAGATCTTTATATAAGAATCTTTGAAAAATAAATAGATTAAAATCTTGAATTAAAGGTTTTTATTTCCCATTTGCTCTTTCCCTCGTTTAATGTTGCACACAATATTTTACTTCTGTCAGTACGCACATTTACAAGACCATAGACAATTCCATCAACCACTCTCAGCCTGGAGATTACTGATTCCTTACTTTTTTCTTTAAGTCCGCTATAAACCTATAAATATATTTTACAGCACGTATAAATACTCATTTTTAGATACTTATGATTTATTAATACAATTTTTAGGACTAGAAATCCTAAATCAGACTTTAGATGATATTAGTAAAAATAATATAACATATAAATCCAGAATCAGCTATAGGGATCGTATTTGAAATCAGATTTACTAAATGCAATCTGATAATCTATAGAATTTAAATTATAACATTATATTCGCCTTTTAAAGTAATTCTAGATACATGACTTAAATCATGTCTAACAAATGATTATGGATATAGTTAAAAATAAAAATACCTATTTGTGTTTTATTTTCATTTCTTTCTTGTGCATAACGAACTTAGATGCGCAAAATCTTTTTTTTGAAAAAATAACCTCAAAGGAATTAAATCCCGTAACACAAATACACGGAATCGCAAAAGACTCTGTGGGCTATATCTGGATAGGAAGCTGGAATGGATCTTACAGGTACGACGGTAAAACATTTGACTTTTATTATCACAATCCAAACGATAAAACATCACTCCCTAATAATCGGATACGAAATATTATTTCTGATAAAAAAACAGGGCTTTGGTTTTTAACCTTTGACAATAGATATGCAAAATTTAACTACAAACTAAATTCTTTTAAACTTGTCAATTCTGCTGATGTTCCCAAATCTGTAGTCAAAGACCTTGGAAGCAATTCCAATACACTAAACAAAAATAAGATTATAGACGGAAAAAGATATTTTTTATCCTCTCACCTCTTTACTTCGTATGAACTGAATTCGGGTAAAGAATATCAGTATACAGCCAACATCAACAATCCCGGACAGTTGCTGGATGACTATATAACCGATTTTTTTATTGATGATCAGAATATTATTTGGCTTGGAACCAGAAGCGGGGATATTTATAAAGCAAACCCCAACCGCAATCCTTTTGAACTGCATTACAGTTTTAGAAAGGGAAGCGACAATAAAAAGCTGGCAACAGTAAGAGCGGTAACAAAATCTAAAGATAAAATCTGGTTAGGCACAGACGAAAGTATTCTGATTTACAAAAACAACAAACTGGATTCTAGCGACCCTTTTTATAAATCCAACAGCAGTATTAAGAATGTACGCAGTTTATTGAGGGACAATAAAGGGCGAATCTGGATTGGAGGAATCACCGGACTCGAATGCTATGATCCGAAAACCAACCAGTGTAGATCTGTAATAAATAAAGTGTTGGCACCAAAGTTAGAAACCTGGTCGATATTTACTTTAGAATCTGCCGGCTCAGATTACTTGTGGGTGGGGCTTTATAAAGGAATAGCACGTGTGAATCTAATCGATGACAGCATCCAATTTTTTGATTTGTCGAAAGAAATTAACGAACACAGTGTTATGGATATTTTATCTTTCAGTAATCGTGAACTCTGGCTGGCAACTGAGGGTAATGGTATTGTTCGTGTAAAATTAGACAGTAAAGGCATGGTACATAATGCAGTTCGGTTAAATTCATTTCAGAAAAATTCCATGTACAATACTTCCGATAATATCATATTTGCATTGCACAAGGATAAACGTGGAAATATCTGGTCCGGTTCCAGCGAAGGTTTAAATAAAATAACTCCCTCTGCCAACCCAATGCGAATTGAAAAAATACAGCTTCTTTCGGAAAACCCAAATTCATACATATCTTCTATAACCGATGACAGTCAGGGTAATCTTTGGGTCGCCCATAAACAAGGAATCTCTATGATCGATATTGTTTCCAATAAAGTTTCAAATTACCAGAAAGAAGACCGATTTGGTTTATGGACATTTTCAGAGCGGGCTGTATATAAAGATATTTCAGAACAAAAAATATATTTTGGCGACAAAAATGGATATCTCTCTTTTAATCCGGATGAAATCAAAACGATAGTATCTGATAGTAAACTTGTTTTTAAATCCTTGTACTTAGCCAATGAAAAAATGAGTCCGATGAAATTCTTTAATGGGAAAAAAGTACTTTCAAAAGATCTTTCCCAAACTAAAGAAATCCAGCTCGATTCCGATAACCGGAGTTTCACTATTGAATTGGCTTCTTTAAATTACAGTATAACAAATAAAGAAGTCTTCGAATATATGCTCGAAGGTTATGATGAAAAATGGATTAAAACCAGTTCAAGCAAGACAATTTACAACATGATACCTCCAGGCAGCTATATTTTTAAAGCCAGAATAATTTCTCTGAATGATGCCAGATCTCCATTACAGACAATGGAAGTAAATATTAGTGGGCCATGGTATGATACACTATTGGCCAAAGTGCTGTTTTTACTACTAATAATTGGTTCTGCTTACTGGGTTTTTAAAGAAATTTTATACAGAGAACGTCTGAAAAACGAAATCAGGTTAGTACGATTAAATACTGAGAGACAGGAAGAATTAAACCGTGAAAAATTAAAGTTCTTCACCAATATATCCCACGATTTAAAAACACCGCTCACACTGATTGCGGATCCTATAAAACAGTTAGAAAACAAAAAATTATCGACTAATGAAAAAACGCTGTATTTTTCGATAATAAACAGAAATCTAAATTACCTGACCAGACTTATACAGCAAATTTTAGATTTCAGGAAATCAGAAATTGGAAAATTAAAATTAAATACAAGCACTCAGGATTTTAATGTGTTTATCGAAGAATGTTACAATACCTTCAAATATATAGCAGATAAACGCAATATCGATTTTAAACTTGAAGTCGGAAAAACATCACTGAATTGTCATTTAGATTTTGAAAAAACAGATCAGATTCTGATTAATATAATTTCTAATGCACTAAAATATACCCCTGACGGAGGTGTCGTTTTACTTTCAGCTCATTTAAATAATACCGGAAATGTATTAAATATTACTGTGCAGGACAATGGAATCGGTATTGAAGCAAAAGAATTAGAAAAAATATTCGAACCCTTCAATAATTCAGGCCCTACTCCTTTTCACGGATATTCTTCCGGAATAGGCTTATCGTTAACCAGAAGCCTTGTAGAATTTTTGAATGGAACAATTACTATTGAAAGCATTGTGAAAAAAGGGACAACTGTTATTATTTCATTGCCTTTTATTACCTCATCGGATACACCTGTTATTCAAAATAAAGAAATATTAATTGAAACATTAGAACAGAAATCAGTTGATACTTTACCTGTTGTTGCGGATGAAATTACTAAACCCACAGTACTTGTTGTTGAGGACAATCCCGACGTTCAGGCTTATTTAAACAATGAATTATCAAATGAATATAATCTCATTCAGGAATACAACGGAAAAAAAGGGTTTGAAACAGCCCTACAGACAATACCTGATATTATCATTTCAGATGTTATGATGCCTGAAATGGAAGGAACTCAATTATGTAGCGAACTTAAAATGAACGAAAACACCTGTCACATTCCAATCATTTTATTAACAGCAAAAGGATCTGATGAAAATCAAATTGAGGGTTATGAATTAGGTGCCGAAGCCTACGTCATGAAACCTTTCAGCGTTGAAGTTTTAAAAGCTCAGATTAAAAGTGTTCTGGACAACAGGCTTATTCTGCAAAATAGATTAGCACATATCAACAGTATCAGTCAGCTACAGGTTGAGTCACCAAATCTCGACAAAGCTTTTCTGTCTAAAACGGTTGATCTGATTAGCTCCCATATCGAAGAAACAGATTTTGGTCCTGAAATACTGGCAAATGAACTAAAAATCAGCCAAAGGCAATTATACAGAAAAATAAAGGCTGTCAGCGGCTGTACAGTTCATGAGTTTATTACCAAAGTCAGAATGGATCATTCCGAAAAGCTTCTCCGAAATTCGGATCTCAGTATTTCGCAGATTGCTTATAAAGTTGGTTTTTCAGAAGCCTCTAATTTTTCAAGAACGTTTTCGAAACATTTTGGCTGCAGCCCTTCACAATACGGAAAATAATTAGTGAAGGTAATTTGCTCTATTTCATTTCAAATTTTACACCCAATCAACAACACATTATATATCATATACATATACATATACATATACATATACATAAAAACACTCTCTTATCATACTTTGACATGGCAGAATATGATAGGAATTGGCAATCTTTGATAGCAGAGAAATACAGTTCAAAACTAAATTTGCTAATGCTTCTCACAGGTTTTAGCAGAAGCTTTGAAAGATTACTAACTTAATTAAGAGACCAAAATGAATAGAAAGATTATTTATCCTTTTTTTACATTATTGTTGCTGCTTGCAAACTTTACATTTGCCCAAAAACAAAACCCCGACGGAATTAAATACAATTTCAACTATGACTGGAAGCTTTTTACAGGCGATGATGATCAGGCAAAAAATACAAGTTATAATGATAAAAACTGGTCAAAAGTAAATCTTCCTTACGCCTGGAATCAGGCAGAAGCATTTAAAGTAGATATTACAAGATTGTCTACAGGCATTGCATGGTACCGCAAAACATTCCAGCTTCCGGCAAAATCTAAAAATCAAAAAGTCTTTATCGAATTTGAAGGTGTAAGACAGATGGGAGAAATTTATGTGAACGGAGAATTTGTCGGCAGACATGAAAATGGTGCCATGGCTTTTGGTTTCGATATTACGTCTTTCATGAGGCCTTTTCCTCAGGAAAATGTAATTGCGGTAAAAACGGATAACGACTGGAAATACAAGGAGAAAGCTACACAATCAGGGTTTCAGTGGAACGACAAAAACTTCAATGCTAATTATGGTGGAATTCCCAAAAATGTTTTTCTGCATATAAAATCAAAAGTATATCAAACCCTGCCTCTGTTTTCTGGTTTAGGTACAACAGGAACTTACGTATATGTATCTGATATTGATATTGCAAATAAGAAAGCGTTGATTAATGTTTCGTCACAAGTTAAGAATGAAGAAAAATTGGCTGTGAATGCACAACTAAAAATTAGTGTTACAGACATGGACGGAAAAGTCGTTGCTGTTTTTTCGGGAGAAAATGTTCCAATAGCTCCTAATGAAATAAAAGACCTGAAAGCTTCCAAAATCGTGAATGACCTGAATTTCTGGAGCTGGGGTTACGGCTATTTATACAATATCAAAAGTGAACTGGTTGTAGACAATAAAGCTGTTGATCAGACCCTAATTCGTACCGGATTTCGAAAAACCAAATTTGAAAAAGGCATGATCTGGCTCAACGATCGTGTAATCATGATGCACGGTTATGCACAGCGAACGAGTAACGAATGGCCGTCATTAGGAATGTCAGTTCCTGCCTGGATGAGCGATTACAGCAACAGCCAGATGATAGAAAGCAATGCTAATCTGGTACGCTGGATGCATATTACGCCATGGAAACAGGATGTAGAATCCTGTGACAGGGTTGGTCTGATTCAGGCAATGCCGGCAGGAGATTCAGAAAAAGATGTTACCGGCAGAAGATGGGAACAGCGTACCGAGTTAATGCGTGATGCGATTATTTATAACCGAAACAATCCTAGTATTTTGTTCTACGAATGTGGAAATGAAAACATCTCTGAAGAGCACATGGCAGAAATGAAGGCAATTAGAGATAAGTACGACCCTAATGGAGGACGTGCTATAGGAAGTAGGGAAATGCTCGACAGCAAAACTGCTGAATATGGCGGAGAAATGCTGTACATCAACAAAAGTGCAAGACTCCCTTTTTGGGCTACAGAATACAGTCGTGATGAAGGTCTTCGTAAATATTGGGATGAATATACCCCGCCTTTTCACAAAGAGGGAACTGGTGGAACAACCCATTCGAATGTTAACGGAACAAAAGTAGCTGATGCGAGTGCCTATAATCACAATCAGGATGCGCATGCCATAGAAAACGTAACACGCTGGTATGATTATTATCGTGAACGTCCCGGAACCGGGACAAGAGTAAGTTCAGGCGGTGTTAATATTATTTTTTCAGACAGTAATACTCATTTCAGAGGGGCTGAAAATTACAGAAGAAGTGGTGAAGTGGATCCAATGAGACTTCCAAAAGATGGTTTTTATGCACATAAAGTAATGTGGGATGGATGGGTAGATATCGAAAATCCTAGTGCTCATATTATGGGTCACTGGAATTACGACAGCCCTGTCACAAAAAAAGTTTCTGTAGTATCATCTGCTGATGCCGTAGAATTGTTTGTCAACAACAAAAGCTTAGGAAAAGGCATTCAGTCTGATCAGTTTTTATTCAGCTTTGAAAACGTAAAGTTTGAGCCCGGAACCATTCGCGCTTTTGGATATGACAGCACTGGCAAAAAAAAATGTGAAACTGAAATTAAAAGCACAGGTAAGCCTGCTGCTATTAAACTAACCGCTATTCAAAGACCGGGAGGAACATTAGCTGATGGTAGTGATGTCGTAATTGTAGAAGTTGAAGTGGCAGATGACAAAGGAAATCGCTGTCCGACAGCTTTGAATATGATTAATTTTGATGTTCAGGGTCAAGGCACATTTATTGGAGGAATCGCTCAGGGACCGGATAATTACATCGGTTCGAAAAATCTTCCTGTTGAATGCGGGGTAAACCGAATTATGGTAAGAGCCGGAGAGAAACAAGGAGAGATTAAAATAAATGCTTCTTCTGAGAATCTTAAAACGGGAACCCTGGTGATTAAAACCATTGCTGTAGATAATGCAAAACTCACGACAGTTATGCCGGATCATCAATTACCGTCTTATACTAAAAAAGGCCCGTCACCAGTCACACCTTCTTTTAAAAAGATAAGAACCCCAATTGCCATAATTGACGCTAAAACTGCTTCGAATCAGGCAGATGCTGCTAAAAGTTATGATGATAATGAATTAACAGAATGGTCAAACAGTAAAGACGGAAGTCCGGTAATTGAATTTGAATTAGAACGTGAAGCCCTAATCAGTCAGGCGGTAATAAAATTTGCAGGATGGAGAAGCAAAAAATACCCAATCCGAATTTATGTAGACAATAAGGAAGTATTCAATGGTACAACACCAACCAGTTTAGGATATGTAACTCTGGAATGCAAGCCAACAAAAGGTAAAAAAGTCAGAATTGAATTAGCTGGCGCCACTAAAGACAGCAACGAAATCAACCTGGTTGAAATTACAGGAAAAGTAGATCAGGCGGGATTAAAATCAGGAGATAAAAAGAACGGCGAATTGCCAATCGTGGAAGCAGAATTTTATGAGCCTCTTGACAAATAAAAAGTCAGGTTTAAAACTCCTAAAAAGATTGTATTTATAGACAAATAATCTATTACAAAAAATGAAGAAGGCTGCCCGCTAAAGACAGCTTTTTTTGTACTGTCTATACTCTATTCATAACACTTGATTTTGTAGCATTAAGGATGTTTTTTTAGCATATAATTAAAATGGTATTTGACAAATATTTAACTTGTTAGCGCTGGCAGTAGAAAAATCAGGATATAAAATATTTTGTAAGGATTATAGTTGTTGAGCTAAATATCTTTGACCATTTATACAGGCAAATTCTTTAATAATTTTTAGATGTTGGTTTCTATTTGTTTGCAAACGGTAATTTATTTACTTTTAAAAACTTAATTATTTGGTATGTGAACGGCATCCAATATCTATTCCTTTTCTAATAGTTACTTACATATAATATGATAAGAATTCGTATAGCAAAGCTTGTGTTTACATTCTTAATGCTCAGTTACAATTGCTATTCTGTAGAGATTCCTACATATTCAAATTCTGTTGTCAGCCAAAAGCATTCTGCCACTAAAGCAAAAATTACTAATTTTCTTGATCGTGGAGCCGCTTTCCTGTACAAACCGGAAAGCCATAAAATGGATATGGACAGTGCAAAGTCTAATTTTGATCGTGCTTATGTTTTAAGCAAAAGCATTAACGATGAAAACCTCAAACATAAATGCCTGGTTTACTATGGAGAACTTTTGTTTGAAGAAAACAAATACCCAAAAGCTATTGAAATGATTCAAAAAGTAATTGCTTATTATAAAAAAACGAAACAGTATAAACAAGAAGCCGACTTATGGGCTATACAGGGAAAAAGATTATTCTGGCAGTCACCACGTAGCTTTAAAACTCTTGAAGAAGCTGTAATTTGTTTTGATAAAGCATCCCTGATTTACAAAAATCTGGGCCTTTTAGAAAAATTTGCCTATTTCATAAAATACAAAGCAGATGCTCATTTAAATCAGGGAAGATTAGATCTGGCAGAAAAAGAATTATTACAGATTCTCGCTGTTTATAAAAAAATTGGTTTTAAAAAGCTGCATTTTACTTACGATCTTTTAGCAGATGTGAACAGGCTTAAAGGAAATTTGGGTAAAAGCCTTTATTATTCTCTTGCCTGTGTAAAAAGTATGGAAAAAACAGGAGATTTTGATTATGATGCAGATTTTTATCAACAGCTAGCAATTGCGTACAAAGATATCGGCAAACATAATTTAAGTATAGAATGGCTCAGAAAGGCAATTAAAACACTGAAATTCAAGAAAGAAATTGATTATTATAACTTATATGAATTTACAGATTTACTGGCCAAGGAACTCATTGAAGTAAAAAGAGAAAAAGCAGCACTAAAACAAGTACAAAAAATTATAAAAGAATATCCTCCTCAAAATGATAGTGGCAAAGCAATAATTTTTGGTTCACTGGCCTATTGTTATAACAAAAATAATCAGGTTAAGCTTGCCGAAGCCAATTTTAAAAAAATGATTGAGTTGTATGAAAAAAGTAATGCAATGTATATCATTGATTTATCCAAAGCTTATTTTGAGTTTGGAAAATTCTACGAAGAGCATAAAAACTATGATAATGCCAGGATCAATTTTCAAAAATCGCTGAATTTTTCAAAAGGAATTGTGGAGCTTTCCCAAATCAAAGACGCAAATTTATATTTGTTTAAAATTGATTCTGCCAAAGGAAATTATATTGCCGCAATAAAATATTTTCAGAGATATAAAAAACTGAATGATTCTATTTTTAATGAAAAAACGAACAGGCAAATTGGAGAACTGCAAATTTTATATGGACTTGAAAAGAAAGAAAAAGAATTATCTAATTTAAAATTGGACATGGATACTGAAAAAGGAAAAAGGATCCAGGCTCAAAGTACCATAAAATTTGGAATCTGCATTGTTGTTTTTCTTTTAGTGAGTATCCTTTTGTTTGGGATAAGTTATCAATCCAAGAAAAAAAACAACGATCTTTTAATCAGTCAAAAAAGAGAAATAGATCAAAAAAACGAGACACTCCTGAAATTGGTAAACGAAAAAGAATCTCTTATGCAGGAGATTCATCATCGTGTAAAGAATAATCTGCAGATTGTTATGAGCCTCCTGAATTCGCAGTCTTCAATCTTAAAAAGCAAAGAAGCTTTTGATGCCATTCAAAAAAGCCAGCACAGATTGTATGCGATTTCCCTTTTACATCAAAAATTATACAGAACAGATATTATTAGGGAAATAGAAATGGAAAATTATATCAATGATCTGTTGTATAATTTTAACGACACATTTGATATGCAGCATATTAATTTTGAAACAGATCTTCATCCATTACATCTGGACGAAGCACAAGCTGTTTCTGTTGGACTTATTTTGAACGAAGCAATTACAAATTCGATTAAATATGCCTTTCCAGATAATCAAAAAGGCGTTATTCTTATTGTGATGAAGCCTCTTGAAAATTTGAAAGTAAAACTTCAAATAAAGGATAACGGAATTGGTTTTCCTGAAAATTTTAATACTTCATCAACTTTAGGAATCAACTTAATCAGTGGTTTAGCTCAGCAGCTTGACGGCGAAGCCTCTTTTTTTAATGATCATGGTGCTGTAATCGATGTTGAATTTATACGGAAAAATATTTCTTAAGAAATAACCCGGTTCTTTTAAATAATTCTCCATAAAAAAGTTAACGCTTCACTATTTCTTAATTTAGGATCATGAATCCTTACAATTTCTGCAAAACTTAAAGCGGAATTTATTTTTAATTTATGGATTTAAAAAGCAACTTTTAATCCAAACAGATAGGTAATTTCCTAAATTATTATTACCCTCTTCATAATTTTACGATATATCGTAATAAAAAAATACACTTAAAATATCCAAACTCCTTATAGCCAAAGCCATCATCATATAGGTATGTTATTTGGCTAGTGTTCTGCGACGCCAAATAAATTCAGAATACAGCAAAACAGTACTGATTTTTTATTTATTAATCTGGATTAAGCGACAGCTTTTGGCCGCTGCCCTAAGTTTACATAACCAATTTAACAAAACAAGTCCGGATACAGAATCGAACCGGATGTTTATCTCGGGAATTATTAATCTAAAACCATACAAAATGAGTACAATTACAGTAAAAGACGGAACGCAGATTTATTACAAAGATTGGGGAACGGGACAACCCATCGTTTTTCACCACGGATGGCCTTTATCAAGTGACGACTGGGATTCGCAAATGATGTTTTTTCTTCAGCAAGGATACAGGGTTATTGCGCACGATCGCCGTGGACACGGGCGTTCAGGACAAAGCGGTGAGAACAACAATATGCAAACTTATGCATCAGACATCGCTGAACTAACAGCTGCACTTGATCTAAAAGATGCCATTCACGTGGGGCATTCAACCGGAGGAGGCGAAGTAATACGCTACGCAGCAAAATATGGTAAAGGACGTATTGCAAAAGCCGTAATCATTAGTGCTATTACACCAATTATGATTAAAAACGAATCGAATCCGGAAGGTGTGCCGTTATCTGTTTTTGATGAAATCAGAAAAGGTACTGGATTTAACAGAGCACAGTATTTTTATGATTTCCCAATTGCATTTTACGGATGGAACCGTGAAGGAACAACAGTTCAGGAAGGCATCAAACAAAATTGGTGGCGCCAGGGAATGATGGGTTCTGTTTTATCACATTACGAAGGTATCAAAGCTTTCTCTGAATCAGATTTTACAGAAGATCTAAAAAGCTTAGATATTCCTGTTCTGGTTTTACACGGAGAAGATGATCAGATTGTTCCTTATGAGCAGGCTCCGAGAGCAGCCAAACTATTAAAAAACGGTAAATTAATTACCTACCCGGGATTCTCTCACGGTATGCCTACTACCGAAGCAGAAACGATCAATAATGATATTCTGGCTTTTATAAAAGCATAAGCAAACAATACTTTAATGAATCAGACTGCCTGTAAAGTTTGCTTTTGCAGGCTAGTTTAAAACCATATTAATTATGATTTCATTTCAACAGCCATCATTTGATACCGTTACAGAAGCTTTACAATGGCTCAACAATCATGGTTTTACAGAAAACTTTAATCTCGATACAAATTGTATTCGCTGTAATAACAACAAACAATCCATGTCGCCGGAAGAATTCAAAATCGAATATATTTTTCGTTTTGAGGGCGATACAAATCCGGGAGACGAAGATATAGTGTATGGCATTATCTCAGAAGTTTATGCCCTGAAAGGGGTTTTAACCAGCGCTTTCGGAATCTATGCCGATAGTGTTTCCGCCGAAATGATCCGGAAACTCTCAACACATTAAGCATTTATAAAACATAACATTTTAAAATAAATAATCATGAAACCATCTACAAACTTATTGTCACCGGATAATCACGCTTTAGTATTAATTGATTTTGAAGGGCAAATGGCATTTGCTACCAGTAATATTGCATTAAGCGAATTGCGCAACAATGTGGCAATCATCTGCGGAGCGTCAAAAATCTTTAATGTGCCTACTGTGGTAACTACTGTTGCCGAAGAAAGTTTTTCTGGTCCGGTTTTTCCTGAAGTCGAAGAATATTACCCAATTGCCACTTCAGGATATATTGACCGTACAACAATGAATACCTGGGAAGACGAAGCAGCTTATAAGGCAATTACAGGCAAAAACAAGAAAAAAATTGTCCTAGCAGGATTATGGACAGGCGTTTGCATCGTTGGGCCGGCTTTATCTGCAATCGAAGAAGGCTATGAAGTTTATGTAATTACAGATGCTTGTGGTGACGTAAGCGAAGAAGCTCATGAACGTGCAGTGCAAAGAATGATACAAGTTGGGGCAAAACCTATAACTTCTATCCAGTACTTATTAGAGCTTCAGAGAGACTGGGCACACGAAGAAACATATGTTCCGGTAACTAATTTAATGAAAAAACACGGTGGTTCTTACGGTTTAGGTATTCACTACGCGCACAACATGCTGAAACACTAATTGATTTCTTTATTTCAACCTGAAACAATACATAAAACCTCTTACCCTTCACAATGTTGAAATCAACACCATTCATATCAAAAAACGTCAGGCTGCTTTTTCTTTTTCTCTTAATGGGAAGTTTAGTTTCAGCACAAAGTTTTAAGCTTTTGCGTTACGACGAAAATTACGGGCCGTTAAGAGATTCAACCCGAAATTTTTATGAGAATTTAAAATTCGTTCCCTTAAACAGCGAGAACAATTTTTACCTGTCATTTGGTGGCGAAGCCAGATATGAATATGTTGATTTCAATAATGAAGACTGGGGCCGGCTCAACATTGGCCGGAACAATTTTTTGCTCCAGCGTTATGATCTTCATGCTGATCTGCATTTAGGTAAAACTTTCAGGGTATTTGTACAGCTAAGGAGTGCTTTGCAGGACGGAAGAATCAACGGGTCAAGAGGTATTGATGAAGATCAGTTAAATGTACAGAATCTTTTTTTGGATGTAAATTTATATCAGAAAGAAGACAAAAAAATAACCGTTCGTGCCGGAAGGCAGGAACTCGATTACGGTTCCGGAAGACTGATTTCAGTAAGAGAAGGCCCGAATTCGAGATTGTATTTTACAGGAGCAAAAATAATGTACTCCTCTGCCCGATTTTCAGTTGATGGTTTTGCTATGATGGAAGACGAAATCAATACAGGTGTTTTTGATAATAAAATATCAAAAAAACGGAATCTCTGGGGAGCTTATTCCAAAATAATATTCCCAAAAGCAGGAAACCTGGATTTGTATTACCTCGGAATCAGAAGAGATACAGCTGTTTTTGAAGAAGGAATTGCTTCAGAACAAAGACATACTGTTGGCACAAGGTTTTGGAAATACGGTGGTGGTTTTATTTATAATGTGGAAGCAGCTTATCAGTTTGGAAGTTTTGGTTCCGGCGATATAAATGCCTGGACAGGATCTATAGATATTGGATATTCTTTTGAAGATATCAGATTCAAACCCACTATAAACCTCAGGAACGATTACATCTCAGGGGATAAAAACCGAGGCAACGAAAGCCTGCAGACTTTTAATCCGCTCTTTCCAAAAGGAGGTTATTTCGGATTTAGCCCACAGGTGGGGCCGGTAAATCTTATCGATATTCATCCTTATGCCACAATGGATTTACTGCCAACGCTGAAGATGCAGGTTGATGTAGTTTTTAACTGGAGATTTTCAACTCAAGACGGGATTTACAGACCAAGCGGATCACTAAATCTACCCGGAAGCGCATCAGACGAACGGTATATCGGGACAGCATATTTAGCCAATTTTACCTATAGCATAAACAAATATATATCAGTCGTAAGCGGGATACAGTATTTTAAAACCGGTGCTTTTATCAACGACATTATTCCAAATTCTCAAGATGGTGTTTTCTTTAATGCCCGACTTGGATTTAAATTTTAATAACCTAAAAATATATTCTTAGTGAATTAGAACACTGATAAAACGGATTTGCTATCGCAAAAACGCGGATTTACGCAGATTCATTTAAAGAATCTATTTGGAAATCCGTTTTTATCCGTGCTTTTGCGATAGCAAATCTGCGTCATCCGCGTCAAAATCTACATCAGTTATATTATCAACTAAATTTCTAAATATGAAAAAATCAGTCCTTTTTAACAAATACACAATTAGAACAACGATTCTAATTCTTCTAATATGTGCAGGCTTAACTAACACTGCTTTTGCACAAAATGCCGCACTCGGGTCATCTACAACCTGGGGTAAAGTAGATGGAGTTGCAGTAAACGGATTGGTTCAGGGACCATCTACAGCCGAAGCAGAACTGCAGGTTGCCTGTGTTTTTGAATACACAGAAGGCGATATTTTTAATCCTCCTGCCCTGCCTGCAAACTTAAACGGAATGGTACATTTAGATGATGCCCTGAAAGGCATTATTACCGAATTACGCAAAAGCGGTAAATTTGCAGGACACTCGCTTGAAACTTTATTGATTATACCTCCAAAAGGTACTTTGGCAGCCAAAAAGTTATTGCTCATTGGTCTTGGCGAACGCACTAAATTCACACCGGATTTAATGATCAGTGTAGGAAGCGTTGCCATGCGTGAGGCTTTGCGTCTGGGTGTGAGCAATTATTCTTTTGCGTCTGATATAAAAGATGCAGGAATCGATTCGCCAACAGCGTTAGTCGCAGCCAATGTAGTTTTGGGTTCTTTTGAAGCTTACAGAACGCAAACATATTTAAAAGATAAAAAATTATCAGATCACAAACCTTTAAGCAAAATCATTCTGCTTGCCGGACCGGCTTTTTATACCGTTGCCGGTGACGGTATTAAAGAAGCAATTGCAAAACTTAACGCTAAATCATAACATTATGAAAGCAGATTTAATTTTATTCAACGGAAAAATTCATAGCTTCAATACTGAGACTCCAAACATTACGGCTGTTGCCATCAAAAACGGAAAATTTATAACAGTTGGACATGACAGTCATGTAATGGGATTTGCTTCTGAAGAAACTAAAATAATAGACCTACAAAACAAGAGAGTTGTTCCCGGAATCAACGATTCGCACATTCACCTGATTCGTGGGGGCTTAAATTATAATTTAGAATTGCGTTGGGATGGTGTTCCTTCTCTTGCCGATGCGCTAAGAATGCTAAAAGAACAGGTTGACCGTACGCCAAATCCGCAATGGGTTCGTGTCGTTGGCGGCTGGTCTGAATTTCAATTTGCCGAACGCAGAATGCCGACTCTGGAAGAAATTAATACAATTGCGCCAGACACTCCAGTTTTTATTCTGCATCTGTATGACAGAGCCATTATGAACAGGGCAGCTTTAAGAGCGGTTGGTTACAACAAAAATACGCCTGCTCCTCCCGGAGGGCATATTGAACGTGATTCAAACGGTGAACCAACCGGATTGATTATTGCTACCCCAAATGCTATGATTTTATATTCGACACTGGCTAAAGGTCCGACACTTTCGTATGAACATCAGATCAATTCGACGAGACATTTTATGAAAGAACTAAACCGTTTCGGAATTACAAGTGTGATTGATGCAGGAGGCGGATTTCAGAATTTTCCGGATGATTATAAAGTTGTTAATGAACTGAACGAAAAGAAACAATTAACAGTTAGGATTGCCTACAATCTGTTTACCCAAAAACCAAAACACGAGTTTGAAGATTTCTCAGATTGGATTGATACTGTAAAACTGTATCAGGGCGACGATATGTACCGTCATAACGGTGCAGGCGAAATGCTGGTTTTTTCTGCAGCCGATTTTGAAGATTTCCTGCAGCCAAGACCCGATTTGCCTGAAAACATGGAAGCCGAACTGGAAAAAGTAGTCCGTCTTTTGGTTGAAAACCGCTGGCCGTTCAGGCTTCATGCCACTTATAACGAAAGCATTACCAGATTTCTGAATGTTTTCGAAAAAATAAATCAGGAAATTCCGTTCAACGGACTGCCCTGGATTTTTGACCACGCCGAAACTATTGACGAAAGAAATATCGAACGCGTAAAAGCACTTGGCGGTGGTATCGCCATTCAAAGCAGAATGGCGTATCAGGGTGAATATTTTACAGACCGTTACGGAGCAAAAGCAGCAGAAAACACACCGCCAATCAAAAAAATGATTGAAATGGAAGTTCCCGTTGGTGCAGGTTCAGATGCTACACGCGTGAGCAGCTATAATCCATGGGTTTCTATGTATTGGATGACGGTTGGAAAAACAATCGGAGGTCTGCAATTGTACAACGAAACCAGATTAAACAGACAGACCGCTTTAGAATTGTATACCAGAGGTAGTGCCTGGTTTTCTCAGGAACAAGCCAAAAAAGGTGATATCAAAATCGGAATGTTTGCAGATCTGGTGGTTTTAGACCGCGATTATTTTAACATTGAAGATGAAGAAATCAAAAAGATAGAAGCGGATTTGACTATTGTCGACGGAAAAATTGTGTATGCCAATGGAGATTTTTCTTCGTTTTCCCCGCCTCATATTCCGATTTTGCCTGACTGGTCTCCAACGAATATTTACAACGGATATCCGTCAAAAAGCAGTTTCAGGAATACTATAGAGAAAAACGCAAAAGCAGATGCAAAGCCTGGTCTGACTTCACAGATACACAGTTGCAGCGGCAGCTGTGATGTTCATGCACACAGCCACGATATTGCGAGAATGAGCAATGTTCCTGTAAGTAACTATAACGCATTCTGGGGCGCATTGGGCTGTTCCTGTTTTGCCTTCTAAATTTTAAAACAATGACTGAAATTTTAAAACAAATCCTATATTCAGATTTAGGATCAGCACTCAGCAATGCGGCACTTTTAGCATTTAGAGTTTTACTTGCAGTTGAGTTATTCAGAGTCCACGGAATGAAGAAGTTTCGAACTGAAAATGGACAAAAAGAACAGGTTCCGAATCCGCTTCATCTTCCTGAAAAACTAAACGGATTAGTGGCTGTATTTTCAGATACCGTAGTCCCGATTTTTATTATTCTCGGCCTCGGAACCCGACTTGCCGTACTTCCAACCATCGGTGTTACAGCCGTGGGATATTTTGTGGTTCACAGAAAAGATTCGCCAGAAGTACGCGACGTTCCATATATGTACACGTTATCCCTATTACTCATTCTTGCGCTGGGAGCAGGAAAATATTCACTTGATTATTATTTATTAAACCTACTTTAAAAATGAAAGCAAACATCGGAATTAAACAAGAAAACATCTCTAAAGTTGCAGAAGTTCTAACAAAAGTCTTAGCAGACGAATTCGTATTATATACTAAAACAAAAAGAGCACATTGGAACGTTGAAGGGCCTGATTTTTATAACAAACATCTTTTTTTCGAACAACAATATGATGCTATTGACGAAATTGTTGATACAGTCGCAGAAAGAATCAGATCATTGGGTCATTACACGCCTGCAACTCTTAAAGATTTTCTTGCCCTGACACACCTTACAGAAGAATTACAAGAGAAAAATGACAGTAATGGTTTTATCAAAGAATTGCTTTTGGATCATGAAAGCATTATTATTTATCTGCGAGAAAATATAAATAATATTGCAAATGAATTTCAGGATGCCGGAACGAGTGATTTTATAACAGGTCTAGTAGAAACTCACGAAAAAATGGCCTGGATGCTTCGTGCCCATTTAAAATAAAAAGGATGGAAATTCAAAAAAATATTTGGTACGTAACCCTGCTCCTCACTATGATAGCAGGGTATTGCGATACCGTAACTTTCGTTGCAGCAGATTCGATATTTTCTGCACACGTTACAGGAAACTTTATCGTCTTTGCCTATCAGATTATCAAAGGTTCTGATGTACATGCCTGGATCAAATTATTGACTTTTCCCATCTTTATATTTGCCGTTATTGTTGGCGGAAGAATCGCCTTAAAAAGTATCAACCGCTACACGATTTTGTTTTGGGAAGGAATTATATTGGTCCTTTGCGGAATTGCTTCTTATGTTTTTGGATATTTTGAAATATTCTCAGAATGGGCAATGTACACTGTAGCAATGACAACTGTCTTTGCGATGGGATTACAAAATGCTTTCGGAAAATTGTTTGCCAAAGAAACTCATGGTCCAACAACCATGATGACGGGAAATGTAACACAGGCTTCGCTTGATTTGGGAAACCTGCTTAAAAACGGTACAAATGATGCCGATTCTTTATTAAGTTTTAAGAAACAGTTGGTTACTATTTTTGGTTTTCTTACGGGCTGTTTTTTAGGAGCTGTTGCCGGAAAATATTTTGGTTTAACCACTTTGCTGTTGCCGGGAGTTGCTATGATCATTTGTTACTGGTATCACAGGAATAAGTAAGCATGCTTGCTGTGTCTTTGCAGATTTCTAATATATAGAGTACCTTTAAAAAATGATTTATAAATCCCCTAAATACTGTCAGCCATCACATTTATTTTTTGTAAAAAGACAGTTTTTTTATTGCTGGTAATTGCGCGAACCAATATAACTTTTAGGTAAATGAAAGAAAAAATTCTAATAGTTGAAGACGAATTTATAGTAGCAAACGATTTAAAAATCATGCTGATTAAGACAGGTTACGAAATAATTGGTATTGCTTCTTCTGTGGTTCAGGCACGAAAATTAATTGAAGCCAAAAGACCAGACTGGGTGCTGCTTGATATCATGCTGAAAGGTGACCTTACCGGAATTGATCTTGCCTGGGAACTGCGCGAAATGCAGCTTCCATTTCTCTATATTTCCGCCAATACAAATCAGTCAACTCTTGAGGCCGTAAAAGAAACACATCCGTATGGTTTTATGGTGAAGCCTTTTCGTGAGAGAGATTTGGCAGTGATGCTCGATATTGCAAAATACCGTTACAATGAAGAAAAAGGTACTTTTACCGATACACCGCTCCAAGTTGCAGATGAAGAAATTGAAGGCATTATTGGTAGCAGTGAACTTCTAAAAGCAGTAATTGAAAAAATAAAAATTGTAGCTCCGGCAGAAACTTCGGTTTTGATCCTTGGCGAAAGCGGTACCGGAAAAGAAAGGGTTGCACATTCGATACATAATTTATCTGCCCATAAGCCCAATCCGATTGTGGTGGTCAATTGTGCTGCTTTACCACAGTCATTGGTAGAATCAGAACTTTTTGGCCATGAAAAAGGAGCTTTTACAGGGGCAAATTCATTACGGATCGGTAAATTTGAACAGGCACATAACGGCACTATTTTTCTCGATGAAATTGGTGAATTGCCATTGGATTCTCAGGTAAAGCTATTGCGTGTCCTGCAGGAAAAAGAAATTCAGCGTCTAGGAGGAAATTCAACCCTAAAAATTAATGTTCGGGTGGTAGCGGCAACAAACAGATGTTTAGAAAAAGAAGTTGCCGAAGGCCGTTTTCGTTTGGATTTATATTACCGGTTAAACGTCTTCCCGATTCAACTGCCAACGTTAAAAGACCGTAAAGAAGATATTGAGGTTCTCGCCAATCATTTCCTTAGAAAATATGCTGCAAGTGCCAGAAAAAATGTTTCAGCAATCAGTTCGCCAGCTTTAGCACAATTGATGCAGTACGACTGGCCTGGAAACATAAGAGAACTAGAACATTTGATAGAAAGAAATGTGCTGTTGGCTAAAACAAACGAAATCGAAAAGTTTGATCTTCCGTTGCATACCGTGAGTCCATTACAGAAAAACAGCAGTAAATTAAAAACGATGGAAGAAATGGAAAAAGAACATATAATGACTGCGCTGCAAAATTGCGGCGGTAAAGTTTCGGGTCCGGGAGGCGCTGCTGAACTGCTGAAACTACAGCCACAGACTTTGTATTCAAAAATGAAAAAATTAGGCATAAAACAGGGGTACAACTGATTTTGTTAAAAGAAAAAGTGTCAGATTTTAGAATTTAAAAATTAAAGCATTAAAAGTAAATCTCTTAAATCTGCCTAATCTGCGAGAAAAAACTAAGCACATACGAAAAAATTAAAAAGAACTAGTTTCTCAAACAGAGCCGATTCGGAATCTCTATGTACCTTTAAGTAAATAAAATGCCTTTTTTATCAATATTGCAATCTTATAATCCTCTGTGTTTAAAACAAAACACAATGACATAAATTAAAAATTATGGAAACAATAAAATTAGAATTAGACGAAAAAAAACACGGTGCCTTTAATCTTTATGCAGAAGGTAAAAAACTGGGTGAAATGACCGTAAGCCTTAAAGAAGATTTACTGACTGTTTACCACACCGGTGTTGAGCCAGAGGCAGAAGGAAAAGGATATGCCAAAAAACTTCTGGACGAAATGGTTTTGTATGTTCGTGAGCACAATATGAAAGTTTTACCGCTTTGTCCGTATGTGCACGCACAATTCAAAAAACATCCGGACGAATACGAAGATATCTGGAAAAAATAATTTAAAAACAAGCTTATGAATTTAGATACTATTACAGCAGGCGTTCCTTTAAACGAGGCAAAAAAAGCTTTGATCTTGCTTCACGGACGCGGCGCAGGAGCACATGATATCCTTTCGGTTGCTAAATATCTTAACGTTGGTGATTTTGCTTTGGTCGCGCCACAGGCAGAAAACAGAACCTGGTACCCTTATTCGTTTTTAGTGCCAATTGCCGAAAATGAACCTTCATTTTCAAATTCACTTCATGCTATTGCTCAGGTTTTAATTGCCGTACAGCAAAACGGAATCGAAAAAGAAAACATTTATTTCCTCGGATTTTCGCAGGGAGCTTGCCTGGCACTTGAATTTACTGCCAGAAATGCTGCCAAATATGGTGGTGTCGTGGCGTTTACAGGAGGATTAATTGGTGATCAGGTTTACGAAGAACATTATCACGGGAATTTCGGGGATACTCCAATTTTCATCGGAACGAGCGATCCTGACTTTCATGTTCCTGTGGAAAGAGTGAATCAATCTGAAGCGCTTCTTGAAAAAATGGGTGCCGATGTGACCAAAAAAATCTACGAAAATATGGGCCATACCATCAGTCAGGACGAAATTGATACGGCTAACGCACTTATTTTTTCTAAAAAATAATGATCCAAATTACAAGAGTATACAGCGACAAGAATGGCGAAAGTCATTTTGAGGATTTTGAAGTTCTGTTGAGAAACAATGGCGACATCGGTTTTTTATCTGATGATGAACCTGTAAAATCTATTGTTTTTCGAGAAGTGAGTCCGTCCTACGATTACGATTTTCATAATGCGCCTGACCGCCAATATATCGTTTTATTGGAAGGCGGCGTAGAAATCGAAACTTCGCTTGGAGAAAAAAGAATTTTTGGAACCGGTTCAGTCTTATTGATGGAAGATACTACCGGAAAAGGACATAAAACAAAAAATATTGAACCCAAACGAAGAAAGTCAATATTTATAAAAATATAAAAACAAACCACGATAATATACTGCTTTAGTGATGTGCTGTTACTTCAGGGGAAATTAAACCCACTGCACGAATAATTTCAGCTTAAGAAATGTTCTTTTTTAATACCTAGCTTCTGCATTCGGGAAATCAGTGTCGTTGCGGGAAGACCTAATAAAACTGCAGCACCCTGTGGACCAGAGATTCTGCCATCGCATTTTTTTACGACTTTCAGAATATGCTCCTTCTCTACTTCTTGCAAGGTTTTGGTATATAAATCTGATTCAGGATTTTGAGTTTCGATTCTGAAAATTTCAGGAAAATCCATTTCTTTAATTATCTCTTCGTTCGCAAATAAAATAGCTCTTTCGATCCTGTTTTCTAATTCCCGTACATTTCCAGGCCAGACATTCTGGGTCATGCTTTTTAGCGCTTTTTTTGAAAAACCTTTCATTTTTTTTCCGATTTTGATTGAATGTCTTTCGAGGAAAAAACCAGCCAGCACTTCAATGTCTTCCGCACGTTCGCGTAAAGCAGGCAATGCAATCGGAAAAACGTTTAATCTATAATACAAATCGCTTCTAAAACGGCCTTCGGCAACTTCTTTTTCCAAAAATCGGTTGGTGGCTGCGATTATGCGAACATTAATTTTGATGGTATTTTTACCGCCAATTCTCTCAATTTCTTTTTCCTGCAGTACACGAAGCAGTTTTCCCTGAAGTTCTAATGGCATCTCTCCTATTTCATCCAGAAAAATAGTGCCGTTATGTGCTTGTTCAAATTTTCCGATCCTCAAATCTGAAGCTCCGGTAAAAGCCCCTTTTTCATGCCCGAATAATTCACTTTCAATCAGGTTTTCGGGAATCGAAGCGCAGTTCACTTTTATCATTTTTTCGTTAGCAACCAATGACAATTTATGGATGGCATTTGCAATTAACTCTTTTCCGGTTCCGGTTTCGCCAAAAATCAAAACGGTCGATTCTGAAGGGGCTGCCTGAGAAATCAACTCGTACACCTTTTTCATGGCATCACTGTTTCCGATAATTCCATGAAAACCCTGATTTTCTACAGCTATATTTTGTGATTTTTTTTCGCTTAAGTTATTTTTCAAAAGCTGTAATTCTTCCCAATTCCTTTCAAATGCTGTTGCCAGTTTTATATTCCGGATTGTTATCGAAAGTTGCGATGCCATGCCACGAATAGTTCTATTAGATTCCCTTCTGAAAACGGCAGCGTTTTTAAAGACTAAAAAAAGCACATTTAGGCTGCCTTTTATCTGTGGCAGACTGACTCCTATTCCATTCTTGAAACCTTTATTGTGAACTGAATCCAGATAAACCGGAAGTCTGTTTTTTTTCTCCGGTACCGTTTTTAATTCAAAAACAACGGTTTCGGGCGTTCCTATACAAACGTCAAAAAAACCGTCATTAATCGGATAGACCTTAGAAAATTCCTGCGGACTGGTAAACTGATAAAATATGTGGTAGTCTTTTTGGCCTTCTTCGGCGGAAGCCAGAATAAAATCTTCAAATAAAAAATGCTGTTTTAAACCGGTTATGACATTATGTAAATCTTTTCGGGTTGAAGTTTCTGAAAGTGCTTTGCAGATAGACAAAATCTGCAATTGTTCTCTTTCTCTTTCCTGCAGCCTGTTCCTCATAACTGCGGCCTGATCTTTCGGATTTTCCATAAAGCGTATTATTTTATGCGGTAAAACGTAAATGTAAGAAATGGCTATTATAGAATGACTATAGTTTTTTAAAATAAAATATTTTCTGAACATAAAATTACGATATATCGTATCACTATGATATGCTACACAAATCCAACCTTTTATGAAACAAGGGATTGCTGTAAACGGAATGTTATTTGGTTAAAGTTTGTCTGGAAAAAAGACCCTTTTTTATTTCTTAATCTAGGTTAATCGATGCAGGAGGATAACAGCGGTAAATTTGTAAAAGAAAATCAATAACAATTTAAATATATAAATCATGGAAAATAAAATTTTAGGCTTACACCATATTACTGCAATTGCAGGTGATGCTAAACGCAATTTCGACTTTTACTCTAAAATATTAGGATTACGTTTTATCAAAAAAACTGTCAATTTTGACGATCCGGGAACGTACCATTTTTATTTTGGTGACGAAGTAGGAAGCGCAGGAACAATCTTAACTTTTTTCCCTTGGGGCGAAGGAATTCAGCAAGGAAGAAAAGGCAGCGGTATGGCAACAGAAATTGGGTATTCTGTTCCAAAAGGAAGTTTGGATTTCTGGCAGAAACGTTTTGAGCAATACAATGTGATTTACAATAAACCGTCTGAAAAATTCGGAGAAAAATACCTTACTTTCTTAGATTCGGACGGATTAAAATTAGAATTGATTGAATCTAAAACTGACGATAACAGAAAACCGTGGGAAACCGACGAAGTAAAAGCAGATGTGGCAACAAGAGGTTTTCACAATATTACACTGACATTGAACAATATCAAACCAACGGCAGCAATTTTAACCGAAATATTTGGCTATAAATTAATTGATCAGGACGTTAACCGTTTTCGCTATGCAACAGCAGCGGTAGAAAATGCAGCGATTGTTGATTTGGTAGAACTGGAAGAAGAAAAACGAGGCCATGTGGCTAACGGATCTGTACATCACGTGGCATTCAGGGTTCAGAATGATGAGATTTTAATGTACTTCCGTGAAAAAATAGAAGCTTACGGATTGTCTATTACACCACAGATTGACAGAAACTACTTCCATTCTCTTTATTTTAGGGAACCGGGCGGTGTCTTATTTGAAATTGCTACAGACAACCCCGGATTTATGGTTGATGAAAGCTTAGAAGAATTGGGACAAAACCTAAAACTTCCTGCTCAATACGAATCGGACAGAGCCAGCATTGAGGCACATTTGGTTAAGATTAACTAATTGATAGCGTTAAGCATAAGGTTTTTGAGAATCAACGATTTGTACTTTCTTATTTGAAGGCTTTCAGAATTCTTAGGATGATACAAAATTACTCTAAAATAAAACCTATACAATATATGAAAGTATATTGTATAGGTTTTTACTATTACTATGTATGATCATCCTCTTCTGAAGATCTGAATCTGGTTTTTATTTAGATGTCGGGCATAATTTTTTTTTACTGTACTAAAAATTTTATTGTTTTTGTACCACTTTCAGATTCAACTTTACCAATATAAATACCTTTGGTTTTAGGCAATTCAACAAGAGATGAATTGTCATTAATAACGGAGGATTTAAGTACTTGTTTTCCACTTATGCCATAAATTGTAAATTTACTATTTGATGGAGCATTTTCTATCCTGATAAAACCATCTTTTAGGATCCATTTTAATTTGTTTTTCGAAAAATCATCGGTAGATAAGTTTGTGGCAGGAAGAGCTACTCCATGAATTTTAACATCTGCGAGGCAAAGTGTCTTTCCAGTCGATGCTGAGCTATACCAAGGATATACACGCAGTTTTAAAGTTTTTCCATAAGGAATTTTAAGAACAGGTATTTTTGAAACGGCATACATGGTATTAGATGTCATACTTGTAAACTCACCTGCGACTGAAGTAGTAGAAAAATCATCTGTAGAATAAGAAATACGACATCTCATCCCATTTCCGCCTGCAGCGCCAACATACATACTTATTAAATCAATATTTAATTCTGTACCCTGAGCTGCTGAAATTCCAAACTGGATATAACGTGTAGATACTTCATCTATTTCTCCTGCAGGCCATGCACCACCATCAATTAGGTTTCTTTGTGTTTTTCTTGTGGTATAAGCATTACTATCTGCAGGCCATACAGTAGTAGTATTAGGTGCAGCATAGGATTGCACAGACATACCAGAATGGGTTTGATCAACAGCAGTGGCTGGTCCTTGTAAAATATAGCTGTTATTTGCAGTTAGTCCCCAAATTAGATTAACTTCAGTTCCTCCTGTCAATGTAATAAAATTGGCGGTTAACGGAACTGTTTTGGTCACACTTCCGTTTGTTACAGTAAGTGTGCCTGTTTTATTTCCTCCTACAGATTGAGTAGCTGAGATGTAAAATTTTGTAAATGCCAGATTTCCGCCTGTGTAATTCATATTGATAGAAGAACTAAAAGCATCTGTTTTGTTTGCAGCTATTAAAAACCCGTTATCTACAGAAAGTGTAAAACTTCCCGCAGTAGGTGTAAGATCAAAACCGGTAATGCTAACTTCTTTTGTAAGTGTCTGACCTGTATAGGCGTTTCCAAAATCACATGCTGTTGGATTAATCAGTACATCTGTTGATGTGTTGATATAAGAAGCTAAAATATTTTGTTTTACCATTTCCTGAGCACATAATCTGGCAGTTAATGTTCCTAATAGTGCTGTTGGGTGGGTAGAATCTGCAGAAACATAAAGCTGAGCTGTACTTGCTGTATCTCCATACGATTCAACCAGCGTTTTTGTTAAGGTAGTCAAGTCGATAAGCTGTACTCCTTTTTCTGCTGCAACTTCTTTCATTGCATAGGTATAATCATAAGTATGGTCTGTTGCCGGAAGACTAAAATCAGGTTCCAAATCATGAAGTCCTTTGCGTGTAATAGCCCCGCCGCTAAAATATTTTCGACACAAAGAGGTTGCTAAAATTGGTGTAGCGTTCAAAGCCCGGGTTTCGTCAATATACTTTCTGAGGTAATCCTTATAAGTCGTTTGCGGGTTTGTTCCTCTGTAGTCTGTTCCGTTAATTGGATTTAGAGCATCCGTTCCTCCATCCAGACCCCCATTTTTCTCATCGTTGTGGGCAAATTGAATGATGACATAATCCCCAGCTTTTATTTGTTGTTTTACAGTAGTCCAATAAGGAGCTTCCATATAAAAACTTTTACTGCTTGCACCATTTTTTGCACGATTATTAACAGTAACTCCTGCCGAAAAAAACTGTTGAAACATCATACCCCAGCCTCGTATATCTGAAGTACTTTCGTCGTAAGTAGCCATTGTAGAATCTCCAATGGTATGAAGTGTAATTTGTGCCTTTGCAGGAATGATGCTGCAAAACAATAAAGCAGCAATACATAATTTTGATAATAATGATTTCATTTTTTTTGGTTTTTAATTCATTGTAATATGGTATATGAAAAACATATACTTCGTGGTATTTATTTAAAAGAGAAAATTATGGAGTTACTTTTTATAAACCTTAGCAGCTCCTTGTTTACCATTAATTTTATAACGGACAATATAGATTCCTGATTTCAGGCTATTTAAATTTATTTCTGTAACAGATTTGGTATGATACACACGTTGTCCGTTAAGTGAGTAAACGTCCAGATTTTCAAGTACGCCATTTACTCTTAACATACCATATTCTAAAAAGACTTTTTCGTCTATACCTAAACTACTTGAGTTTACGGTAATTGATCCGGTACCTGTAAGTAAGCCCGGGTGTGTAGTCGAATTATATATTCCATCTGCAAGCTGAGTTCCGTTTAAAGTAAATTGCTTAACTGTAACAGCTGTGTTTAATACTGCCGAAGCTGATCCGGTTATATTCATATTTAAAACATTCCCTGCACATTTTGCATGATTAAAAATCGCTTTATTGGAAGCTGCCAAATTTATTGTTCCTTTTCCAAAGGCATTTTCAACGAATCCGTTAATTACTGATGAACCTCCTGCATTAGCGGCGGCTAAAGTTAAATCCCAGGTTCCTGTAAAGTTGCTATTGTCTCCTCCTAGCCTGGCAGTTGCAGTATTGGCAAAATCTCTGATGTTACGCACTATTATTTTGTTTGCACCAGAAAATGTTCCCGGTAAATCCATAACACTGCCTGCGACATTGTTGCTGCTCATCGTAAGAGAAATATCGCCTTCTAAAATAATTGGAGCGTTAAAATAGAAGCCTGTACCACTTGTTGCATAGGTAATAATGGTTCCCTGAGCCATTCTGACAGGACCTAAACATTTTGAATCTTTTGTTTGTCTTAAACGAATAGTTCCACCCGTTTTCACATACATATCACCTTCAAATGTCAAAAATGTGGTTTCAATTGTTATCCCACTATTTACATTTACTTTTTCTCCCGCCTTTGGCAATAAAGCCGGAGAATATTTAGTTACATCATCCCAAAGTCCGCCCAGGAATGTAAACTCACTTGGTCTTCCTATAATTATTTTACCCGTTCCACTGATAGTTGCTGCATTAGTAGTGGTACTATAAATTCCGGCAGGCTGTAAAGAACCGTTTATATACCATTCGTTAATTGTTATGTCCTGATTAAGAACAATAGATGCTGATTCTTCGGTATATAATGCTGTTTTAACATCAACTGCATTACCAACATCTACGGTCAGTTTTCCATTCGTTTTTATTGTTATTTTTGGTGCTTTCCCTAATGAATTTGAAACTTTAGCCTGTAAATCACCTTGTTCTATAATTAAATTGCCTGTATATCCGGAATTACTGCTGTTAAACTGGCATATTCCTGTGCCTGATTTAGTAATTTGATGAACTCCATTAAGGGCTGCAGTGATGTTTAGATTGCCTGAAACGTTTATATTTACCGCTCCTTTAGTTTTAATATTTCCAGATAACGATGCACTGGTGGAAGAAGATACTGTTGCCTGATTGAGCGTAAGCAAAGTTGCAGAACTATTGGCAGAAATAGCAATGATTGCACCATTAACCAAATTTAAATCTGCGGCGAAATTTCCTCCATTAGCATTTATTGTCCAATTTCCATCCACATTTGCAGCTTCTGAAGCGGCCGGCAATCCATCAGGATTCCAGTTGTTTGCTTCTGTCCATCCGTTATTAGCAGCGCCACCATCCCAATTATATACGGATACAGTTGGCACTATAGCTGTTGGATCCCAATTATCAGAACCTGCCAAAACAATTTTAGGTTCGTATAAATTGGCTTCGTTCTGGTGAGCCATAGCTCTAAGTCCTGCCCAATTGGCTCGGCCACTCATATCTGCACCTGGACCTGTATTCATCCATTCGTATAAATGGAGTCTGGTGTCAGTATCAGAATAAGCCATATTCCATTTGTCACCCCATCCCAAAGGATCAATTTCGACAGGCATTGTACAATAAAGCCAGGCTACCTTTGGGTATTCATGCCATGGCCGGCCAAATTTAATTTTCATTCCATCATCTCCTAATCTTGGACTATTAGGTTGGTATGTTAAATTACACTTATAAAATACAAAGCCATATGTTTGTGTTGCTTCTGTGGAAGGAGCTGTTATCCATGCCCCACCGTAACTTCTAATTTCGCATTCATTAAATACTCCAATTCCGCGACCATAGATATAATCTGTACGGCCTAAAATCATACAAGATTTAAAATAAGCGCGTGAGGTTTCTGCTGTCCAAAAGTAGATTGTATCTTGATACGCAAGTATGTCACAATTGATAAAAACATTCCGGTCTGCCTGCAGCGTTATGGCTTGTGCCTGACCAACAACTCCGGCAGTATTTCTAATTGTTATATTTTCTGCCTTAAAATCATTTGCCATAATAGTAAGTGTTGCAGCAGTTTTTACTAAATTGCTATTGCCTGACCATAGTGCTACCTTTGCATCCGGGCACAAACCATCGCCGCCATCGTTACAATTGTAAATATCATAAGAGATAATAGTTTCTTCTCTGCTCTCTCCAATCAAAGTGATATTTGTTTTATTGGCAGGAACTATGAGCTTCTCTTTGTCGTACAAGCCACGTTTTACATAAATAATTGTAGGTGTGCCTGCAGGAACTGCATCAAATGCGGCCTGTATAGAAGTAAAATCTCCTGTTCCATTTATATCGACTACTATATCAGGACTAAAATTTTGAGCTGTAGATGAATTAAAAAACAATAGCCCTACAATTAAGAGGACAAAAAAGTCGAGTTTTTTCATAAAAAAGTGGTTGGTTAGTAAAGTTGTTTAATTGGATAGACATTATTAAATCTTACAAATGAACAGCGTCAATATCTGTTTTTGTTAAATTAAATTATGAATACAATATTTTAAATGCCAATTTTTTAATAATAATTCTATCTTGCGTCAAAAATATTTTAATAAAACAATAACGGCTTTTAAATTTTGGTCATTTACTTCTAATTTTTGGTCATTATGTATGTTTACACGGATTGCGATTGACTCATTCTGTTTTTAAGATTATTTTTAAACTCAAATAACACTTTACTACCAAAAACTAAAAACTATAATCGGTAATGAAAAAACTTCTATTGATTAAATTTTCAATTACATTTTTATTCATCATTTCAACAAATGAAATAGTGTCGCAGATAAAATGCAAAATAGAAAATTACTCTACAGAGGACGGACTTTCCCATGATGCCATTGCCTATACGATGAAGGACAAGGAAGGCTTTATGTGGTTCGCCACCTGGGATGGAATAAATAGATTTGATGGTAAAAATTTCATTACTTACAAAGCAACTGCCGGCGATAATAGCAGCCTGAATAATAACCGTATTGCGTTAATCAAGGAAGATGCTTCCGGATATATATGGCTTAAGGCCTATGATCGTCAGATCTACAGATTCGACAAAAGCACCGAATCGTTTCTTTCTATTGCAAACATTTTAGGAACCACTAAAATTGATTTTGATAATGTTTTTCCAACCAGCAATGGTAATGTTTGGCTGACAACTATGAATAAAGGTATTTTTCTGATACAAAAAAAATCAAGTAGTCAAATAAAAACCAGACATTTCTGGCAAAATAAAAAATCAAGTTTTTTATTGGCCTCAAATAATTTAAATTTTTTATTTAAAGACGCGGATAATTCTGTTTGGGTGGGTTCTGATAAGGGATTAGATCATATAACAGCATCTAAAAGTCAGGAATACCAAACAAAAAATATAATAAAAAACAGTAATGTAAAATGTCTTATTATACCGGATAATAATGTTTGGTTTGGAACTGATGAAGGGGTACTGATTCGTTATGATAAAATTCGTAAAAGCTATTGGAAAACTGCTATCGCTAAAAAAAGTATAGATGCAATTATAAAATCAAAAACAGAAAATTTATTATTCCTAACTACTTTATCGGGTGAGTTAATTACATTTAATACTAAAACCTTAAAAATAGAATCAATTGATAAAATTTCTGATGCACCAATCTATAAAATTTATCAGGACAGTCGAGGTATACTGTGGATTGAACCCAAAAAACATGGCGTTTTTATGGTTTATCCAAAAGAAAAAAGGAATCGTTTTTTTTCTCAGCAAACAGATGCTACTTTTCTTGACCTAAAACATAGTTTCGGTTTTTTTGAGGACAATTTCAACAGGGTCTGGATAAAATTAAAAGGGGGTGGATTTGGGTATTACAACGAGAAAACCAATACATTAGATTACTTTTTGAATAAACCTGGAGATGAAAATCAGAAATTTTCAAATATTGTTTCCAGTATGTATTTTGATCCTTCAGGAATTCTTTGGCTTAGTACGGACGACAGAAGTATTAATAAAATTATTTTTCAAAAAAACACTTTTGAACATCATCTTTTAGTTCCGGGCAGTAAAATTAAATCTGAAAATGAAATCAGAGCTGTTTTTGCAGATGAAGAGAATAGATTATGGCTTGCGTCAAAAGCAGGGAAAGTAAAAGTGTATCGGGGAAATGAGGAATTGAAAAATCCGTTTATCAATTATAAGACAGATGAAATTGGTCATATATACTCCATCATCGGAGATAGGAAAGGAAATATCTGGTTAGGAACAAAAGGAAATGGTCTGTTTAAAGCAACTCCTGTCAACACACAACATTCTCAATATGTATTAAAGCAATTTAAAGCAGATCAAAACAATCCAAAAAGTATAAGCAGCAACCAAATCTATTCTATTTTAGAAGATAAAAAAGGCCGTATTTGGGTAGCTACCTATGATAATGGAATCAATTTACTGGAAGAAAATCAGGGACAATTTAATTTTATACATCAATTTAAAAATTATCCGGTTACAGAATTCAGCAAAGTAAGATACCTGGCAGAAGGTTATAAAGGCCAAATCTGGGTGGCCACAACAAATGGATTACTGACTTTTGATCCCGACAATTACAATCCGGATAAAATAAAATTTTCGAGATATAGAAAGATTTCCAGTGATAAATTTAGTCTGGGCAGCAATGATGTATTATTTATTTACAAGGATTCAGAAGCTAAAATGTGGATTTCGACAGCGGGAGGCGGACTTAATCAGGCGATTGAAAAAGGAAATGATTTAAAATTTATAAATTTTGCAAAAAAAGATGGCTTACCCAGTGATTTTATTCTGAGTATGGCAGAAGATGATGAGAAAAATTTATGGCTAGCGACTGAAAATGGTATTTCAAAATTCAATTTATTAAATCAGACCTTTAGTAATTATGATTCCAATGACGGATTGCAAAAAACCGGATTTTCTGAGTCGGCAGGTTTAAAGCTGTCAAATGGCAATTTGATTTTTGGATGTAGGAATGGATATTTAACTTTCAATCCAAAGAAAATAAAAAATCAAAAAAATACCGTAAAAATGGTTTTTACCAATTTTGAGATCAACAATAAAAATGCAAATGTAAAGTCTCAGGAATTCTCTTTAAAAGCAGACATAAATTACAATAATAACATAGAGTTAGATTATACTAAAAACACAATTAGTATTTATTACACGGTTTTAGATTACAGATCTGGAAACAAACAATTGTATGCTTACCGTTTAAAAGGTTTGGATAATACATGGCATGAAGTAAAAAATCAGAAAAAAGCAACCTTTACCAATTTACCGCCAGGAGATTACGAGTTCGAAGTAAAATGTTTAAGTACAGATTTATATACAAATATTCCTCAAAAGAATTTATCGTTTACGATTACTCCTCCATTTTGGAAAACCAATTTAGCTTATTTTTTATATACAGTTCTCTTTATTATTCTGCTGGAAATTTCAAGAAGAATAGTTTATTCAATGATTCAATTGCAAAACAAAGTTGTGGTTGAACAAAAAATGACCGAATTAAAACTGAGTTTTTTTACTAATATATCACATGAATTAAGGACTCCCCTAACCTTGATTGTGAACCCTATAAATGAGATTGCAAAAAATGAACAACTAAGCGATTTAGGAAGTGAATATATCGAAACAGCGCGAAAAAATTCTAATCGGTTAGTACGTTTTGTAAATCAGTTGCTTGATTTTAGAAAAGTTCAGAGTGGAAATGAAGAACTCCATATTGAACCCGTAGAACTGGTTTCATTTGTAAATGAAATCAATAGTTTGTTTTCTCAGGCAATCCGTGAAAAAAATATAAAAATTAAAACACTATCCAATTCTGAAACGCTTCCTGTAAATCTGGACAAAGAAAAAATGGATATTATCCTTTATAATTTATTATCTAATGCTGTTAAATTTTCCCCAAACGATAGTAATATCACGGTTGAACTTAAGGTAGAAAATAATCACATCTTAAAAATTAATGTCACAGATCAGGGAGCCGGAGTCGATGAAACTAAGCTTAAAGATATCTTTAAGCTTTATTATGAAACTGACACCGGCAATAATAAAATTGCAGGAACCGGGATTGGCTTAGCACTTTGTAAAGAATATGTTCATTTGCATCAGGGAACTATTTATGCCGTCAATAACCAAAACAAAGGTCTTACAGTATGCATAGAAATAGATTTAAACAAGCCCGTTTTTCAAAATAGCAATTACAAATTAGAGTTGTCAGAAGAAAAACAAAAAAAAATCTCCGCTTCTAACAAACAAAACAATGAAAGACAACTAGTTGAAAATAACTATAATGCTAAGCTTCCTGTGGTTCTTATAGTAGAAGACAACCCTGAATTGAGGTCTTTTCTAAAAAGTCAGTTACAACCATATTATAGCATTTTAGAAGCCGAAAACGGAAACGAAGGCTTTGCAATAGCCACAAATAAACTTCCGGATTTAATTATCAGCGATATCATGATGCCAGAAATGGATGGTATTGAATTACTTGATGCTCTAAAAAATACCATAGAAACCAGTCATATTCCGGTTATTTTATTGACTGCTAAGTCATCTGTAGAAAGTAAGATTGAAGGTTTAAATTATGGAGCTGATTATTATATAACAAAACCTTTTGATACAGATTTTCTATTGGCTTCGATCGAAAATTTAATTAAATACAGAAAGAAAATATTTGAAAGTTTACAAACTGATCTAAAAACAATTATACTTGAACCCGGAGAAATAGTTATTACAACAAAAGATGAACAGTTTTTAAAAGATAGTATTGCTATAGTAGAAAATGGTTTAACAGATTCAAAATTCAATATTGATATCATAGCAAAAACTATTAATATGTCAAGAGTAACTTTTAACCGAAAATTTAAGAGTCTCACGCAAATGACACCAGTAGAATTTGTCAGCGAAATGCGTCTAAAAAGAGCCAGACAATATCTGGATGCCGGTGAAACTGACATTGCAAACATTGCATATAAAGTTGGATTTAATGGCGCAGGGTATTTCAGCACCTGCTTTAAGGAGTTTTACAAGATATCTCCTTCTGAATATGTGAGAGAAAACAATAGCATTACAAAAAGACATTTGGATAAATAACATACTCATCTCATAATCAAATAAGAAACAATCAGTCAATTAAAAAAGTTGTTTTTAATAAATAAAGAAGCCTCAAAGTCTAAAAATCTTCTTACCTTAACGTTAGGAATAATCTGAGTATTAAAAAATGCCATTTAAATTTGTCAAACAATGAAATGTGAAAGCATTTTTGTACCGTGTTGAAAAATTAAGCGCAACTTTTCTTGTAATTATGTTTTTTAAGTCTATTTAGTTGTTAATGAGTGTTTTGTAAAAATAATAATGACTAAAAAAAATTGGAATATAAAGATTTGGTATTAAATTTGCACCGCCAAAATGCAGATTTATTCGATAAAATGCATTAATTATATTCCCGTAATTTTACTGTGATTTTAAAATTTCAATAAAATAACAATTAAGAAATAATATCATTTTGTATTTTAAATACTAACTGAGAATATAGCGAATTCCCCAAAAAAAAAGCAAAGATGAATGTAAAAGAAAATGAAGGAGAATATCATAAACTACCCTTTTTGAATTCTAAAATAAAAATTACCATTACGACCGCAATTTTATATATCATCATTGCGAAAGCGTCCGGATTTTCATTTGTTCCTGAAATAAATATAGCTCCCTTTTTCCCTGCCGTCGGTTTTAGCATAGCCGCATTGATTATTTTAGGAAGAAAGGCGATATTTGGCGTACTATTGGGAAGTTTCATATTTTCGTTGTTGGCATTTCAACCCTATCTTCGAGGTGCTGCAACTTTTGAGGAATTAGTTAAACCCTTGTCTTTTTGTGTTTTAAGACCGCTCATTATTGGATTAAATGCTATTGTTGTATCCCGTTTAACCCAGTTGTGGTGCAAAACTAAGTACCCTTTTGACAAAGGAATAAATGTTTTGTACTTCACTTTTGCTTGTCTGATTGGAGGTTTCATTAGTGTATCTCTTGGTATAGTTTCACTTGCAGTCACTCCGTATGTCAATATGAACAATTTCATGGCAATTTGGAGTAATCTGTTTAGATCTAATATTTTGGGAGCCATTCTGTTTACTCCTTTTGTGCTTTCCTGGCTATACAAAAAGGAACAAACAACGAAGTGGACTCTAAGTAAAAAAATAGAAGCTATTGTATTGACTTTACTTACAATTGCTACTTCAATATTTGTTTTTACGGGCAATGTACAAAATGAGTCTATTATCTTTTTTTTCCTTATATGGGCTGCTTATCGATTTGACCTGAAAGCCATAACCTTCGTAGCTTTAATAGTAACTATCATTTCGTTATATTGTACATCCGTGTATTCGGATGAACCTGTCAATGACTATTGGATTCATAGCTATTTTATGTTGCAGCTATTTCTTTTTGTTAATTTAGTTTCCATAATGTTTCTATACGGCACCTTGGAAGAAAAACGTAACAAAGCCAACAAATTAGGTGAAAGCGAATATAAACTTAATATTGAAAAAAACATTTTGGAAGCTACTATCCAAAGTCCAAATGGCATCAGTATATTTACCTTGGATACTAACTTTAATTATATCAATTTTAACTCAACTCACAAAGATAATGTGAGAAAATTATACGGTTTTGAGATTGAAACAGGAGGTAATTTGTTTGAATATATTAAGGATCCTAAAGTACAAAAGGATGCCATGAAAATTTACCAATCTGTTCTAAACGGAAATATACATATAGAAGAGGATAAAGAAGAAAATCATCTTGGAGATTATTGGAATAACTTCATATCACCTATAATGGATAAAAACAGCACCATTATTGGGATAAGTACAATTTCTATCAATGCAACGAAACAGAAATTAAACGAAATAGAATTAGAAAAAAATAACCGTATTTTAAACGGGCGGATAAAAGAGATAACATGTTTACAGAATATTTTCGAAATTAACAGCAATAATGCACTTTCAATGACTGATATCATTGCCAGCTGTGTAAAAATAATTCCGGAAGCATTTCAATTTCCGGAAAATACCAATTGCAGAATCATTATCCCGGGACATGAATACATTGCCAAAGACAAAAAAACATATTGGAATGCCCGGAAAAATATAATACTCAATAAAGAGGAATATGGTATTCTGGAGATAGGCTGTTGCAAAGAAAAAGAGTGTGTTGACAGTTATTTATCGGAAGAAATGGATTTATTAGGAGCCATTGCTAATATTTTATCGAAATCATTTGAAAATCATTTTGCCGAAGAAAATCTAAAAATAAGCGAAGAAAAATTCCGATCATTTTTTGAGAACATTATGGATGTATATTTTATGTCTACTCTTGAAGGTGATCTTTATGAAGTTAGTCCCTCTATTTACGATTATCTGGGCTATACAAGAACAGAAATGCTCTCCATAAATATGGGAGATTTATATGTTAATCCGGATGACAGAAAAAAAATGAAACAGGAATTACTCGCAAATGGCGAAGTGAAAGATTACGAGATTGAGTTGATGAAAAAAAATGGACAGGTTAGTTCTTTTGCGATGACTGCAAAAATAATTTCAAAAGGAAAAGAAAAGATATCCCATTTTGAAGGTTCTGTTCGTTGTCTGGATGAATGGAAAGAAAATCAATTATTAATTAGAGAACAACATCGAAAAATAAAAAAAAGTGAACAGGACTTCCGTATCCTGTTTGAAAATGTTCAGGATGTTTTTTTTAAAACTGATTTAAAAACGGACATAATATTAGATGTAAGCCCGTCATGCAGCTATTTCAACGGCATTACAAGAGAAGAGCTTATTGGGCAATCGATCTATAATATATATCCGGATGTTGAACAATTAAAACAAATGGCAGAAATAATAGTTTCTGGACATGAGATTAGTGATTATAACAATGAAATAATTATAAAAAACCAACATTATTATGTATCTATTAATGCTAAATTAATTTGTGATGCACAGGGCAAACCTGAATATTTAGTAGGAGCTTTGAGAAACATTACTGAACGAAGAGTGGCTGAAGAAAATCTAAAAATAAGCGAAGAAAACTATCGTATAATTTTTGAGAGTGTTCAGGATGTATTTTTCAAAACAGATTTTAAAACCAAAACGATATTGGATGTAAGTCCATCATGCAGGTATTTCAATGGTATTACCAGAGAAGAACTGATTGGACAAAAAATGTCAATCATATATAATAACAAGCCTCAAATGCGATTGATGTTTAATGAGGTGGCTACCGAACGAAAAATTATTGATTTTAACAATGAAATAATAATAAAAGGAAAATTGTTTTATGTCTCAATTAATGCTAAAATCATTTATGACGAGAATGATGAACCTGAATTTGCAGTAGGATCTATAAGAGATATTACAGAACGCAGACTGGCAGAAGAAAATCTAAAATTGAGTGAAGAAAAATTCAGATCTATCTATGAAAGTTTTGAAGATATTTATTTTAAAAGGGATTTACAAGGTATTGTTTTAGAAATCAGTCCATCAGTAGAAAAATATTTCGATTTGAGTCGGGAATCAGTAATCAGTAAAAACTATAACGACTTTTGTTATGATCGTACTGAATCTGACAAATTTTATCAAACCCTTATTAAAGAAAAAGAAGTTAATGATTTTGAACAACGCTTTGTAACTTCTAAGGGAGAAATTTTGTACTTTTCAATAAATGCCAAGTTACGATACAGCAGCGACGAGGGCGAACTTGCCTTTGTAGAAGGAACTATGCGTAATGTTAATGAAAGAAAAAAAACAGAATTGGTAATAGCATTAGCAAATGAAAAAATTAAGGAAAGCGAAAAAAAATACAGAACTATTTTTGAGAGTGTTAATGATGTCTTTTTTAGAGCATCTGTAAAAGATCAGAAAATAATTGACATTAGCCCTTCTTGCTCCTATTTTAATATCAAAGAAGAAGAAGTTATAGGCAGTAATTTTGGAGATTTTTATCATAATCTTGATGATAGGCTATATATACTGGAAGAACTTAATAGTGTTGGAGAAATAAAGAATTATCATGTAGAAATAGTAGTGCATTCTAAATTGTATACTGTTTCAATCAATGCAAGAATTATTTATGATGAAAATAACGTGCCTGAGTACATTGTTGGTTCTATCCGTGATATAACTGATAAAATTGAAGCCAAAGAAAATCTAAAAGTCAGTGAGGAAAAATTTCGATCCATTTATGAAAATTTCCAGGATATTTATATGAAAACGACTATTGACGGAATTCTGCTTGATGTGAGCCCATCGTTTGAAAAGAATTTTCAGATTCCTCGCTCGGAATTTATGGGCACTTCGGTTTTTGATTATTATCCAAACAAAAAAAATAAAGAATTATTATTAAAAAAATTAAGAACACAGGGTCATATTTCTGATTTTGATGTACAGTTATATGACTCTTCAGGTAATCCTGTATATTTCTCCATAAATGCACATCTTTTATATGATGAACAAGGGTTTCCGGTAAACATTGAAGGGACATTGAGAAATATTAATGAACGAAGACACATGCAGGATGAAATGCTTACCAAAAATAGAAAATTAGAATTTCAAAATACCGAGCTGGAGCAATTCGCCTATATCGCATCCCATGATTTACAAGAGCCGTTAATCACTGTGAGTCACTGTTCAGAATTATTAGAAGAAGAATTAGCAGGAAAACTGGATGAAGACCAACAACATTATTTAACTTTTATTCGTAGTTCCACTTCCCGTATGCAGCTATTGGTAAAAGGACTTTTAGACTATTCCAGAATCGGAAAAGAAAGAAAAACAAGTATAATAGATTGCAACACAATTGTGTCGGAAGTAGTTTTGGATATGAAAAGCAGCATAGACGAAAGTAATGCAGTGATAGAATATGAAAACTTGCCTAAAATTGAAGCTAATGCTACCGAAATGAGGCAGTTATTTCAAAATATGATCAGTAATGCTATTAAATTCAGAAAAAGAGAATTCAGCCCAAAAGTAAAAATAACAGCAGTAATGGAAGATAAAAAATGGGTGTTTTCTGTCGCTGACAATGGTATCGGAATCAAAAAAGAAGATACCGATAAAGTTTTTGTAATTTTCAAAAGATTACATAATCGTAATGAATATCAGGGAACAGGTATAGGTTTGTCACATTGTAAAAAAATAATTGAACAGCATAATGGCAGGATTTGGGTAGAATCAAAATATAATGAAGGAAGTACTTTTAAATGGACATTGCCGTTAAATTAAGAATATAAAAGGGAGAGAACAATCTAGTGATTAAAAAATGAAAAATAAATTGAACTGCGTTCTATTGATAGATGATGACTTTGCCACAAATTTTATTAATAAAAAGATCGTCCAGAAGGCAAATATAACAGAGCATATTCAAGTAGCATTAAACGGAAAAGAAGCTATTGACTACCTATGCAATAAAGGAAAATTTGAATCTCAGGAAACAATAAATCCACAACCTCAATTAGTTTTTTTGGATATTAATATGCCGGTAATGGATGGTTGGGAATTTATTAAAAGCTATAAAATTTTAGTATCTGATGGAAGAAAAAAAGAAATTAGAATCATAATGCTTACCAGTTCATTTAATCCGGCGGACAAAGCCAAAGCAGATACTATAGAAGAGATAGCAGATTACAGACAAAAAACTTTAAACGTCGCAATGCTCCATGAAGTTATAAAAAAGCACTTTCCAAATCAATCAGAAGAATAAAAAAGTCGTTGGGGAAGTTTTAAATTTAACATATAAAAAAAGCCCAATTTCATAAAAAATGAAATGGGCAATTTATAAATTATTCAAATCAATTCTAATGAATTGGTTTGATTAGTATTTTAGATTTTTAAAGTATTAACCTATCTGAAATACAGAGAGGTTAAATCAATCTTACATTTCGTTCAAGTCATTGAACTCATGTAATGATTTCAATGTACCTTCATAAAACAAAATTGCAGCGATTAGATTTGCCTTGTCTGAATAAGGCATCATTTTTCTCTGAAATTCTACTGTTGTATCTAAGAATGTTGTTGTACCAACTGCTTGGTTATCTAAGGTTTTCTTGTGTTCACTATCGTCTGGAATACCTAAATCAGACATGGTAACACCTGGTTTTGTAACTAATGCGATGTAAGGAAGCGTTTTTACTAAAACTTTAATACGCTCAATGTATAACTCCAAAAGTTCTCCTTTTTGCATACCGCTCAATTCTTTTTGATCATGGTATTTACGGATTAGAGCTGTTGTACTGATAATACTTCTTGGAGCATTTTTTGCCTGTGCTGAGATAGCACCAGTCGTCAAGAAAAATAGGATACTTAGTAAAATAATTTTGCTCTTCATTTTATGAATCTAATTGGTTGTTAATGAAAACAAAAGTATATAAATTAACTTTAATTGCAACTTTATTGTTTTCTTTTTTTTCTTTTTTTTGAAATTAGTACAGTATTTGTTTCTAAAGTATTGTGTAATAATGAATTGTATTTAACAAAAGAAATCTAAATATCTGTTATTAAAGGTTATTTTTTATTTCTTCATCCGGATTGATTATTCTAAAACGGCCAGGATACTTTTCCCATATACTTTTTTTGTTGCCATAATAATCCATAAATTCTTCGCAAACAAAAACGGCATGCGCTGTTGACCATGCTACAACACCACAAAATTCACTTCCGGACTGGCGCTTCAATTTTTGTATCTGTTTCCCTATTTCGAAACCTAAATATTTATAAATTGTTGGAGTGTACACTTCACCGTCTTCTAAATCTTCTAATGCTTTATCAAAAGTTGTTTCTTTATCAATAATTTGTTTGTATTTTGCCATTACAGCATATGTCAATATTGCATAGTCTATAATTTTTTCACTTTCGCAATTGTTTTTGATAAATACAAAACCAGCCGATTCTTTGGCTTTGCTTATTTCATCATTTTTTAGATGAAATGACGCATTATTTTTTAGGGTTATTTTTTTTAAACTATCATTTATTATTTCTGTTACATACAAGTTGTCTAATCCATAAATATTTAAAGAAGCTTTTATAAAAGCAATCGATGAGCAATTTGTGCGTTCACCTTGTTTAAAGCTTTCGAATATTTTATCTGAACTCAATTGAGAGTAAGAATTTGAATAGACAAACATTAAAAATAAAAATATTGAGGTAACAGCTTTCATTGACATTAATTTATAATTCTTATCCAGGTAATTTTTGGAAAACAGACTTTACAAATCTATAAAAATCAAATCATAGTTGTTTTTTTACTTTTAACTTTTATAATAAAAATGCATAGATTGATCAAAAATAAATCGTAAGAATAGATTATAGAGCATTAAAGGAAAGTTCTCATAATAATATTTATTTAAATTTTCCTACTAAATCAAATTAGTATAGTAATATTATATAATTTTCATAAATTATTTTGTAAGTTTTTATTTAATAGTTCAGGTAATTTTAATTAAATTTAAAACGATATATTTATGAATACGAATAATCAAAATCCGAAAAGCACTAAAAAAAGTGGTTCTGATACCCGAAGTGATATGAGAAAACATCAATATAAAGATCATGATGAAGTTTTAACAAACGATGAAAATTATGATGTTGATACTCATAAATTTAAAAAAGAAGAACCTGATTTCGATGATAAATTGAATAATCAGGAGAAAAAATAAAAAATAAAGACGTTTCAGATCCATAATCCGAAACGTTTTTTATTTACATACCTCCTAACCTATGTAAGGCTTGCCTTTAACAAATCACAAAATAAAATTATTCTGTTTTATTCAGGATTTTATGAAGTGCATGATAAGATTCAAACGTATCAATATCTATTATGTCATCTTTAGTTTCAACCTCTCTGACCTGACTTTTATTTTTCTTGATAATTTCTTTCGCTCCTTCATCACCAGATAATAACATAAGTTCCGGAAAATATTTACCCGGAAATAGAACAGGAACACCTTTATAATCCTCTTTTGCGGTAATAATAATCACATCTTCCCCTTTTTGATGAAGTTGCAGCATTGTGTTTAAATGAATATGGCCAATAAAAGGCTGATCGGCGAGTACAAATAGCACAGCGTTTACATCAGTATATTTTTGATTTATTTCTTCAACTGCAAGTGTTATAGAACTGCCCAAGCCCTTTTGCCAGTTTTCATTAATAAGTACATTGGTTTTAGAAAAGTTTATTTTTTCTATAATTTCATTTTGATACGCCCCCAGAACAGCAAAAAAAAGATCGGCATCGGTTAACAAAACATTTCTAATGATACTGCCCAATAAAGTTGAATTTCCCCATGGCAATAGTTGTTTTGATTTTCCCATTCTTTTGGCATTTCCTGCTGCTAATACCACTATGGCTGTCTGACTCATCAATTATGATTTAGGAATGAATAGCACTATTTTTATATTTTAAAGATATTGGCTCTTCTTTCCGTACAACAGAAAGTATCTCAGCAATAATACTAATGGCAATTTCCTGAGGAGTTTCTGCCCCAATACTAATACCCGATGGACCATAAGTAACATCCAGAAGGCTTTCATTATAAGAATCAGTAAATTCAAAAAAATCGTTTAATATTTGATTTCGTCTTTTAACCGGACCAAGAAGACCAAGATATGCAGGCTGTGTATTTTTTAATGCTGTAAGAAACTTTAAATCGGTTGAGTAACTGTGAGTCATTAACATAACAGCCGTTTCACTGTCAATAGAAATAGAACCAATTTCTTCAGGTAGCAGATGTAAAACCTGATTTGCACCCGGAAAATTAGCAATCGTTTTAGAATCTTTTATTGATGCTATAATTGTAATTTGCCAGCCCGTTAAAGAGGCAAATTGACATAATTGAATTGCATCATGTTCTGATCCAATGATAATTAAATGAAAGCGTGGTTGAAGAATTTGTGTGTAAGCCGGCAATGTTTTATCTAATTGGATATTGGAAAAAGCAAAGTTTCTTCCTTCAAAATGAAATTCGGAACCCAAACCGGGTTGAATTCCCTCTGTTTTAGTGTAAAAAGATTCAATTTGCAGAGTTTGCCTTTTTTTTACAACGGTCTCTAAAGCATCCAACACAGCTGCATCAGGAGAAAAAGGTTCCAAAAGAATATACAGAATACCTTCGCATCCCAATCTATATCTCCCATCATAAATCATAATCTTAGCTTTGTTATCCAAAAATACAGATTGAGATTGTTTGAGAATTTCATTTTCAACACATCCTCCGCTTACAGTTCCAACCATTGTATCATTTTCAAAAATAAGCATACGAACACCCGGTCTTCTGTACGAGGAGCCTTCAATTGCGACAACTGTAGCCATAACGCTTTTGAGTCCTATTGCCTGGGCTAAAATGTACGATTCTTTTAACTTTAATAATTCGTGCATCATACTTTAATCCTTTTTTGAAATAATTTTGCCTTGAACATCTAAATTGTTGCTAATTGATTTAAACTGTTTTTAGGCTAAAAGGCAAAGTTCTGATTCGTTTTCCTGTCAAATCAAATATGGCATTGGTTAATGCCGGGGCAAAAGGAGGCAGTGCCGGTTCTCCCACTCCCCCCGCATCTTCCTCATTATCTATGATGTGTACTTCGATTAAAGGAATTTCATTAATACGGGGCATTGGATAATCATAAAAATTATGCTGCTCAACAATATTTTCTTTAAAGGTAATCTGATGAGTAGTTGCCGCACCCAGCCCCATGACAATAGAGCCTTCAACCTGTGCATGAATGATATCCGGATTTACATACCAGCCACAATCCATGACAGCCCAGACTTTATCTATTTTTACACCGCCATCAGCGTTTTTGGAAACTTTTACAACCTGCCCTACTGTTGAGTTAAAACATTCTGTAATAGCGACACCATATCCTTCATTTTTTTTACGGTTTTTCCAGCCAGAAACTTCCTCCATTCTATCAATTAATTTTTGACAGCGCTCTTCCTGTAAATGTTCGCGGCGAAAAGTTAACGGATCTTTTCCTGCTTCATGCGCCATTTCATCGATGAAACTTTCATAGGCAAATCCGTTTGTGGAGGCATATACAGATCTCCAGAAGCTTGTTGGAATACTCGTCTCAAAAAGAACATCTGAAATGCTTATGTTTTTAATACTTTCATAATAAGGTTTTAAGAATCCTTCGCTGGTACTTCCATTTGGTTTGTTCTTTGGTGCTCCGCTCCAGTGACCATTATTTTGGCCTGCCATCCTGAATTTCAAGGCATCAATTTTTCCATTCGAAATAGTTCCTTCGCAGCGGTAAGAAATTCCCGGACGAAATGGCCCTAATGTAGCATCATCTTCACGCGTCCAGACAATCTGAACCGGACCGCCAATTTCCTTTGAAACTGCGACAGCCTCATATGGATAATCGTTCATGGCTTTACGTCCGAACCCCCCGCCCAGAAAAGTCATATTTACAATCACTTTCTCTTTATCTATTCCAAACTTTTTGCTTATGTAATCCTGAACCCAGCCGGGTGCTTGTATTGGTCCCCAAATTTCAACCGAATCGCCCTTGTGATGGGCAATACAATTTATGGGCTCCATTGCGGCGTGTGACTGATAAGGGGTTTGATAGATTACGTCTAATTTCTTATCTGTTTTTGACAATATTTCTGTTGGATTTCCCTGCGTTTTTAGCGACATTCCTTCTTCAGTTTTTAGAAGATTGTTTTGCGTTTCGAATATCTCAGGCGTACTCCAGTGTTTAAAACCGCTGCTGTCCCACTCTACTTTTAATTGTTTTCTGCCCTCAAGAGCTGCCCAGGTTGAAGCAGCAACAACGGCAACACCTTCACGCATGTGCTCATAATATCCCATTTTAACCTTAAAAACGCGTTTCACACCCGGAATTTTTAATGCTGCAGTTGCATCAAAACTTTTAACTTTTCCAAAATAACGTGGATCGCGTTCTACCGAAGCAAAGAGCATTCCCGGAATTCTCGTGTCAAGTCCAAAAATTAACTCACCATTGGTTTTAAGTGGTGTGTCAATTCTTTTAAGTGGCTTTCTAATTAATTTATATTCAGATATTTTCTTCAGCTTTGGTTCTTTTGGAGTTTCCAGTTTTGAGGCTGCTTCAGCAAGTTCTCCATAATGTAATTTTTTCCCTGATGGTTTGTGAATTACGTGTCCGGATTCGGCATAACAATCGGTTACGGGAACATTCCATTTTGTTGCTGCGGCCGTAATAAGCATTTCACGTGCTGCAGCACTTAATTTAAGCAGTTTTTTATAAGCAGAACGAATCGTTGAACTTCCTCCGGTAATTTGTCCTCCATATTTTTTTTCGTTACCAATGGCAAAGATGACGTTGATATCTTTCATGTCAACTTCGAGTTCTTCGGCTACAATTTGCGGTACCGACTGATAGGAACCCTGCCCCATTTCTGCCCTGTGGTTTACAATAGTCACTTTTCCTGACGGATTGATAATAATCCAGGGGCATAATTCGATTTCTGAATCATTTAGTTCAGAAGGACGTACCACCACCGGCGCGCCATTTGCAGGAAAGTAAAAACCAAGGCAAAGTGCAGCACCACCTAATCCGGTAAGTTTCAGGAAATTTCGTCTTGTAGTATCTATGTTGTTATTTTGAGTCATCGGATAATCATTAAATTAAGGCAATACTATTTTGCAGGAGCATACGCACCTGTTTGCAGCCACGTAATCCAGGCTTTTTTAAACTGTGCATGCGTTAAAGGCGGAACCGTTCTTCCTTTTCCCATGTTCCATCCCGCTTTTACCAAACCATCATCTGCATGCGCTATAAGTTTTTGCAGATCCTTATGTCCGTTAAGTTGTGGATTTACCAATTGTTTAGCGAGTTCGTGAGCCGTTTTTCCTTCAAATACCATTTTCATATCAGCTGGGGGTAAATGCCAGTCTGGATTTCCCGGTGGTGTATGCAGTCCGGGGCTGTTTGAGGATTGATGGCAGTTAGCACATTTCATTGCATACACCCCTTTTCCGTCTTTGCCGCGTTTGGGCTGCATCCTGTGAATAACGCTATTATCTCCCTGAAGCGGAATGTCTCCTTTTGGATGGCAATTGACGCAACGCGGACTCATCAAAACTTTATATACTTGTTTAAATGCTGCTACGGATGCGACGCTGTCTTTTTTTATCGGTACGATGGAAACATATTCTTTTTCTACAATCCGATTATTCGAAACAGTAAATGCAAGTCCAATACCGGAAGCTAACATTATGGCTATCAATATAAATTTTATTTTTGTTGACATAGTTTTTTATCTATCAGATTTTATTTTTCTCCTGCATTTGTGAAGCCAAATGTATCGCTTTACGTATTCGTGGATAAGTACCGCATCTGCAGATGTTTCCGGCCATGGCATCGTCTATATCCTGATCTGTCGGATTTGGATTTTCCCGAAGAAGTACCGCTGCCGACATGATTTGTCCTGAATGGCAATATCCGCATTGAGGCACGTCGATTTCCTGCCAGGCTTTTTGCGCCGGATGATCGTTATCTTTAGATAATCCTTCAATAGTTACTACATTTTTACCTTTTGCACGACTCATTTTGGTCACACAGGAGCGAACAGCTTCACCATCCAGATGCACTACACAGGCTCCGCATTGCGCGACCCCACAGCCAAATTTTGTACCGGTTAGCCCCAAAGTATCACGAATTGCCCAAAGGAGCGGCATATCCGGACTGACATCCAAATTCTCTGTTTTGCCGTTTACAGTTAGTTGTATCATATTATAGTCTTATTTTTAAGATTAACAATTACCCGATTTTAAGCAGGCAATTTTCGTTTCCTAATTTACAAAAAAAATAAAAAAGACAGAATATGGATTACTATTTGGCATTGTTCTAAAAAAGTTTTAAAAAAATTACTTTATATAAACTATTAGCGATTTTATTGTAATTATCTGATAATAATATAATTAAATATTGTAAAAGTATAAGTTTTTGGTTGTCATCAGTTTTAGATTTGTAAAAGAACTTAAAAATCGGGCTATGAACATTTCACATCATAAATCCAACGTAGAGGAAAGTGCCAGAACATCTGCAAAAAAAACGAACAGCAAGTCGACTTCATCAAGAGCCAATGAAAAATCAAGCATTGAAACGCGAAAGTCTGTACGGATTATAAAATAATTTAGAAATAAATGATACTAAATTCGCATATATGACCAATCGGTCATATATTTGCATTGTAATTCTTCTGAAATAGAACAAAGAAAGAACAACCATAATGGCAAAAGGCGAAGAAACCAGACAATTCATCATAGAAAAAGCAGCTCCCATTTTTAATACCAAAGGGATTGCCGCAACAGCTATGAGTGATATTATGGAAGCCACAAAGTTGTCTAAAGGAAGTATGTACGTTCATTTTGAAAATAAGGAAGTTCTTGCCTGTGCAGCTGTAGATTATAATATGAAAGTTTTAGGCGATAAACTGATGGCCAAAATCAGTAAATGCAAAACAGCGAAAGAAGAATTGTTTACTTATATAGATTTTTTTAGTAATGCTGTAAATCCACCGCTTACTGGTGGGTGTCCTTTGTTAAATTTTGGGACAGAAGCAGATGATACCAATCCTGTTATAAAAGAAAAAATAAATAAGGGAATTAATAGCAATCAGCAGTTATTGGAAAACATTATTAAGAAAGGAATCGCAAACAGTGAATTCAAAACCGACTGGAATGGAGTAGATTTTGCTACCGTAATGGTTGCCATGATGGAAGGTGGCTACCTTATGTCGAGAATGTCAGGAAACAATGATAAGATGAATGTAGTCGCAAATACCCTAAAATCAATAGTAGAGGAAAACAGCCTCTAATTTTTTTTACTTAAAAAATGACCTTTCGGTCACTTCTTAAATAAAAATATCAATGACAAAAATCAATAATAAATCAATAAAAATAATTTAATAAACAATAAATATTATGTCATCAAAAACAATTTTAATTTCAGGAGCATCAAAAGGATTTGGAAGAGCCTGGACAGAAGCATTTTTAGAAAAAGGATATCGGGTAGCTGCTATAGCCAGAAATATCGATTCATTAGCTGATTTAAAAGCACAGTACGGAGATGCTGTTTTACCTTTAAAACTGGATGTAAATAATCGCGCCGACTCGTTTGCTGTGGTTGAAAAAGTACATCAGCATTTTGGAAAAATTGATATACTAATCAACAATGCAGGTTATGCTTTAAATGGTGCCGTAGAAGAAGCAAGCGAAGAAGAAGCAAGAGCGCAGTTTGAAACCAATTTCTTCGGAACTTTATGGTTAACGCAAGCCGTTTTGCCAATTATGAGAAAGCAGCAAAGCGGCCATATCATTCAGGTTTCTTCTATTTTGGGAATCGCCGCTTTACCTGTTTTAGGACTTTACAATGCATCAAAATTTGCCGTTGAAGGCCTTACTGAAACGTTGGCTTCTGAAGTAAAGCAATTTGGTATCAACGTAACCCTTGTTGAACCAAACGGTTATGCTACTGATATCTGGGGTCACGGATTCAACAGCAAAAGCATCGATGCTTATGACGGACTTAAAAAAGCCATTGCAGAAGGACATGATCCTGATACTTTCGGAAAAACAAGTGCTACAGTTCCGGCGATCATTAAATTGCTTGAAGCTGAAACTCCTCCTCTACGCTTATTTTTAGGAAAAGTTGCTTTTCCATTAGCAAAACAAGTCTATGAACAAAAACTTGCCACCTGGGAAGAATGGGCTGATGTTTCTGTTGCAGCACACGGATAATTTCTTTTCTTTTTTAGATTAATAAAAACGAGACTGTTTCTTTGGAAGAGACAGTCTCGTTTTTTATGGGAACTCATTTCCGCTTTTGGTTATATTTTTTTTGAGCTGGTGAAAAACCTTTTCTAAAAAAAGATACCCTTCTGTCGGCACAGGCACCAGTTTTCAAAAAATATTTATCAAAACCCAAACTTCATTATCTAACTAGAACTTTTATTGCATAGCCCATATCCGAAAATCATTTTCTTAACAAAGTTTAAGATTTCACCATATATTTAATTTATAAGCAATAAATACCATGTATTCCCTAAAATCATTTGTATTTTATGTAAACAGCTGTTAAATCTTTAATAAATATTAATTATTAATTATAGAAGAAACCGTATATTTGAGATACACAGAATATTTAGAAGCATGCAAGAAAAATCAAAAATACATAGTTTTACATTTCCCAAAATACCTACAGGAGTAGATGGATTGGACGAGATTACAGATGGTGGTTTCCCAAAAGGACGCCCAACATTAATCTGTGGCGGAGCCGGTTGTGGAAAAACATTGTTATCAATGCAGTTCCTTATTAAAGGAATTACAGAGTATAAAGAACCCGGAGTTTTCATGTCTTTCGAAGAACCTTCGGATGATCTGACTCTAAACGTAAAATCTCTTGGATTTGACCTCGAAAAGCTGAAAGCTGAAAAAAAACTCGTTGTAGATCATGTGAGAGTTGAAAGATCAGAAATTGAAGAAGCCGGCGAATATGATCTTGATGGTTTATTTATCCGATTAGGACACGCTATCGACTCCATAAAAGCGAAACGCGTTGTATTGGATACCATAGAATCCCTTTTTGCGGGTCTTGACAATCAGGCTATTCTTAGAGCTGAATTGCGACGGTTGTTTCACTGGCTTAAAACAAAAGGCGTAACGGCTATCATTACCGGAGAACGCGGCGAAGCAACCCTAACCCGCCAGGGATTAGAAGAATATGTTTCGGATTGTGTGATTGTACTGGATCATCGTGTTATCGAGCAGGTTTCTACCAGAAGATTACGAATTGTAAAATACAGAGGATCAACACATGGCACAAACGAATATCCATTTTTAATTGACGAAGACGGAATTTCAGTATTGCCCATTACCTCACTAAAACTGGATAACGAAGTTTCTTCAGAAGTCATTTCTACCGGTGTTCCCGGATTAAACGAAATGTTTCAGGGCGGTGGATTTTATCGTGGCAGCAATATATTAGTATCCGGTACAGCGGGAACAGCCAAAACTACGATTGGATGTTATTTCGCGAACGAGCAATGTAAAAATAAGGAGAAAACAATCTATTTTGCATTTGAGGAATCGCCACATCAGCTGGTCCGAAATATGAGATCGATTGGTATTGACCTGGATGTACACATCAAAAAAGGATTACTGCAAATTCATTCGGCACGACCATCTTTAAATGGTCTTGAACTGCATTTGCTTACACTAAGAAAATTAATCAGGGAATTCAAACCAACGACTATAATCATTGATCCAATAAGCAATTTGATCTCTGTAGGAAGTGAACACGAAGTTCGTTCGATGCTCGTTAGGCTGATTGATATGCTAAAAGTACACAATATAACAGCTTTATTTACGTCTTTAAACAAACAAACAGATAATTTCAGACCTGACCTGGCAGAAGAATCGGTTTCTTCTTTGGTAGATACCTGGATTACCGTTCGGGATATGGAAGGCATTGGAGAAAGAAACCGTGGTATTTTTATTATCAAGGCAAGAGGAATGGGACATTCGAATCAGGTTAGGGAATTTGTAATCAACAATAATGGTATAGAACTGCTGGATGTTGAATTAGGACCAAATGGAATCCTGACAGGCGCTGCACGACAAACTTACAGATTCAAAAAAACGGTATCCGATATTAAGCTTCAAAACGAAATCAGCAGAAAAGACAGGGAAATTGCCCGTAAGCGTAAAGTTTTGGAAGCCAATATAGAAGCACTTAAGAATGAATTCGAATCTGCTGAAGAAGAACTTAGTATTCTAAGGGCAACAGAAGAATTACAGGCGAAATTGTCTTCTAAAAAATAACAGTATTATGAAAAAAGAAGTTGTAGCCGAATGGCAATTATTACTCTATATAGCCGGACAAACGCCAAAATCAATTAAAGCGCTTGAGAATATAAAAAAATATGCCGAAATACATTTGAAAGGGATATACAGCATTGAAATCATTGATTTGCTTAAAAGCCCGCAATTGGCAGAAGGGGATCAGATTTTGGCAGTACCAACGCTGGTACGCAAATTTCCTGAGCCTATTCGTAAAATAATAGGTGACCTCTCTAATGAAGAAAGAGTGCTTGTAGGACTTAATATTAAACCTATAATTGCATAAAACATGGAAGATTCATCTGATGGCCCTGTCACAACCAAACATACATTTACTCTTTTCGTTTCAGGCATGTCTGTAAAATCAGGTTATGCTATTGAAAATCTACGAAAGATTTGTGATACTTATCTCGTAGATAATTACGAAGTAGAAATTATTGATATCAGCCGAGACAAAGAGCAGGCTGTGATCCATCAAATTGTAGCGATACCTACGCTGATTAAAACAGGTCCGGAACCGAGAAGAATCATTTTAGGAGATTTGTCAGACACAGAAAAGGTATTAACAATACTTAATATAAGGGGATAATTTGAAAGACAAAGATAAAAATATCGACAGATTGCTGGCAGAAATTGCTACATTAAAGGAAGAACTTTTTGAGTCAAATAGTATTGTAAATGCTATAAAACAAGGAGATGTCGATGCATTGGTTGTACACAACAACGGAGTTCCTCAGCTTTATTCGCTGGAAACGGCCGACTATACTTACAGGCTTCTTATCGAAAAGTTCAGGCAGGGTGCATTAAGTATTTCAAAAGATGGACTTATATTGTATTGCAATGACTATTTTTCGAAACTTACCGGGATATCATCAGAAATGATTATAGGAACGTATCTCCATGAATATTTTGATAATCCTGCACAATTTGTTCAGCTTATCGAAGCGATGGAATACGGTATTACGACCCATGAAATACTTCTTAAATCAGAATCCGGTAAAAAAACATTTCCGGCTTACATCGCTTTAACAGATCTTGAACCGGCAGTTGAGGCTATCGGAATCGTAATTACCGATTTAACCGAAAAGAAAAAGCATGAAGGAGCACTGATTCAGCATCAATCAGAATTAGAGGAAAAAATTACCGAATTAAACAGGATTAACAGTAATCTTAAGGAATTCATACACGTAATATCCCATGATCTCAAAGAACCGCTTCGTAAAATTGTGATGCACAGTGAACGGATTCAGGGAAATAATCTTATAGAAACAGATGCTAAATCCCTGAGCGTTATGAAATTGTCTGCCCTGCGATTAAATTCGCTTATAGACGATTTGGTACAATATTCGTCGCACACCGCACAGCTGGAACGTACAGAGGTAGATTTAAATTCAGTTATTTCAGAAGTTGTCGATGATCTCGAAATTAGCATTACCGATAAAAACGCCCAAATTAAAATCAACAAACTACCCGTCATACAAGCCTCCAGGGTACAAATGCGGCAGCTATTTGCTAATTTGATTACCAACGCTATCAAGTACAGCAAAGCAGATACTCCCCCACTCATTCAGATTTATCAGGATGATAATATTAACACTGATATTCCGAATCAAAACACTAAATTTGTTAAGATTAAGATCAAAGACAACGGTATCGGAATGGAGTCCGGTCACCTGCTTAAAATTTTCACTATTTTTCAGCGTCTGCATGCCAAAAACGAATACTCAGGAAACGGTATCGGTCTTGCAATTTGTAAAAAAATTATGGAAAACCATTCAGGTACTATCACGGTCGAAAGTACGCCCAATGAAGGCACCACATTTAATCTTTATTTTCCAATTTTATAATGACAGAAAAGTATAACCTACATATTATTATTGCCGAAGATGACAATGATGACGCAGATGTTATTTTTGATACTTTTACCCAAAATCCTAATTTTAGAAAAGTAAGTCTGGTTGCCAATGGCGAAGAACTTTTAAATTTCCTGAAAGACACTTCTACTGAAACTCCTGATGTTATCCTGACCGACATTAATATGCCTATTCTGGATGGCATCGAAGCTCTACAGGAAATACTGACTACCAATGAATTAATTGATATTCCGTGCTTTGTCTATTCGACAAGTATCAATCCATCCTACAAAGAAAAATGCGACCTGATGGGTGTAAAAGCCTACCTGATCAAACCCTACTCTTTCGAAGCTTTTGCCGAAATTCCAAAGACGATTCTGGGCATTATCGCTGATTAAAAATAATATGAAAACGAGATTTTTTCTTTTAGAGAGAATCTCGTTTTTTTTAGGAGCTGATTCCTGCTGTGCGCTGTATCTTTTACGCCGAACCCCGGCGCAAAAGGATGCCGCTTCCATCAGGGCTAGGGCAATCTTTTTCATAAGATGTATTTGATTATTTTGCGTTAAAATAGTGTGATACATGATTTTTAGATTTAATTGGTTTCCTTATTTCGCATTAGGTCATGATCTGCAGGAAACAATGCATCCATTTCACTTAGCAGTTCAAATTCATCAATTGGAAATAACTGCAGGGCAACTCCCAATATTTGCCCAACATCTATTGTCTGGCTCTCAATAGTACGTGGAATTTCAGCCGAATCCTGATCCAAAGCCACCATGCATAACTTCATAAGGTTTCTAATAATCGCGGCAAGTTCAAAATAATTGGATACTCTAATTTCTGCCGTATACAAACCGTTTTTATCCCCGGCAGGTTTTAAGGTTCTCAAGCAGCTGTTTGTTAATCTCCTGATCGCTTCAATGTTTTCAATTTCATCTGTTTTCATACTCTTCTGATTAGTAGGTGAGTTTAATCGTTGGATTCATAATTTTTACTTTTTAGTTGCTACTTGTCCGAATAATTGTATTTTTGTTTTATACACAGCAAGTAAGCGATAGTTAGTACCGTACCGAACTAATGGAAATTGTATCTTACCAAAGCGGACTTGTATTTTACCGAAACAGCAAAATTTCAGGAATTTTAAATATCTTTGAGCTATGAGTACAGCCACCAAACCAAAACATATTGGAAGAAATATAAGCCGCATCAGAGAGCTTAGAGGGATGAAACAGGAAGCACTTGCCGTTGCAATTGGTGTGAGCCAGCAGTCTGTTTCTAATATAGAAGGAAGTGAAATTGTCGATGAAGAAAAACTGAAGGCTATTGCGGAAGTATTAGGAGTTTCTGCGGAAGCGATTAAAAATTATAGTGATGAGACTGTATTGAATGTTATCAATAATACTTTTACAAGTAATGATAGTTCTACGATTAATGCAATTAACATACAACCAAATTTTAACCCGCTTGACAAAGTTGTCGAATTATACGAACGTTTGGTACAAGCAGAGAAGGATAAAGTTGAGTATTTAGAAAAAATATTGAAAGGGAAATAAGATTTTTATAAAAGATATATTAATTCAAAAAAGAGAGACTACTATAGTTTCTCTTTTTTTATGGAGCTGTTTCTACTGTACGCTATCTTTTGTGCCGAACACCTGCACAAAAGGATGCCGTGTTCAGGGCCTATAGGGTTTTGGGTTAATGATATTTTTTTATATAAATAGTACTTCAACATGAATCAATAATTATTAAAACAGTATTTTTGAAAATTACAACAGAAGAATAAAACACACATTTCGTATGAAATTAGAAGTTCAAATTAAGGACAACAAAATATTCGCCCCATTATTGAATAAATGGCTGGTGCTTAAGCCAGAAGAAAATGTTAGACAGCAATACATTTGTCGATTAATAAACGATTATGGTTTTTCACTTGATCAAATGGATCAGGAAGTAAAAGTTAATAATTCTCAACGTGGTCAAGGCAGAGCAATGGCGGACATTGTTATATGGAGAAATTCAAAAGACAAATATGAACATAAAAGTCCAATAATTGTTGTTGAATGTAAGGCTGAACATATTACAGTTAGAGAAGAAGATTATTTTCAAGGATACAATTACGCTTCATGGGCAGGCGCCGATTTTTTTGTTACTTCTAATATTAAAGAAACCAGAATTTTTAAAGTTGTAAAAGGCAATATTCCAAAGAAGTTAGAAGAAATTATTGACATTCCAAAGGCTGATATTGTTAATAATGAAAAGAAAATTACTGATTTATTAAAGCAAACCAAGGCATTTACCAGAGATGAGTTTTCTAAACTTCTTTTCAAATGCCATAATATTATTCGTAATAACGACAAGCTTTCACCAGAAGCTGCTTTCGATGAAATTAGCAAAATTCTGTTTATCAAGATACGCTACGAAAGGTCTAACTCTGGTGCTCAAATTTTCTCAAAAGAAGAATTTCAAAAAGCCAAATCCAGTTATGAAAGATATAAGCCTAAAGATGGTAAAGATTTTTATCAGTTTTTGTTTGAGCAAACCAAAGAGGATTTTAAAGATGATGACTTGTTTGAATCTTCAGAGATAATTCGAATTAGAGAAAATAGCTTTGAAGCTATTGTGGAAGAATTACAAATTTATAACCTATCAACTACTTCCGATGATGTTAAAGGAATTGCATTTGAGCAATTTCTAGGAAGAACTTTTAGAGGGGAACTTGGTCAATTTTTTACACCTAGAACCGTAGTAGATTTTATGGTCAATATTCTTGACCCCGAAGAAGGAGAAATATTGTGTGATCCTTGCTGTGGTAGTGGTGGTTTCTTAATCAAAGCATTTGAGTATGTCAGAGCCAAAATTGAACAAGAAATTCACGAAGAAAAGGAACGGATTAAAGCATTGTATTTCGATGCTGCTTTCGAGAAGATGAAAGAAGCAGACAAAGAAAAAGTTGATGAAACTGTAAATGATTTATTTGCAAAACTTAATGCTGAATTAGACATAAACAATCCAGATAGCCGTTTAAGAGTTTTAAGCTACGATTGTATTTTTGGTACAGATGCCAACCCCAGAATGAGTAGGACTGCCAAAATGAACATGATTATGCATGGCGATGGTCACGGGGGCGTACATCATAATGATGGACTATTAAACGTAAACGGAATATTTGAAAACCGTTTTGATGTCATTCTAACTAATCCACCATTTGGTTCAAGGGTTGAAAAAACACTGAAAATTACTGATGCCGACAAATATACTGACCAAGTAAGAATTTCAAAATATCGATTAAGATATGGTAAGGCATACGATGATGCATTAAAACAGGTCAATGACAATATAGACAAACCTCTTTTAAGTTTATACAAAACTGGAAAATTAAGTTCACTTACTGAAGTATTGTTTATTGAGCGGTGCTTAAATTTATTGAAGCCAGGTGGCAGAATGGGTATTGTTTTGCCAGAAGGAGTTTTAAATAACACCAATTTGCAAAAGATTAGAGATTTTGTAGAAAGCAAAGCTAAAATTTTATTGATTACTTCAATACCACAGGATGTGTTTATTGCAAGTGGTGCAACGGTAAAACCAAGTTTGTTATTCTTTAAAAAATTTACTGACGAAGAAACCAAACAATATAAAGAAGCAACCATAAAAGCTACAAATCAAACTCTGGTAAAGTACAAACCAAAAGAAGACGAACTATTGGTAGAATTTAAAAAAGTAGAAATAGATTACAATAAAACAGCAAAAACCATCAAAGACATTAATGTTTTAAAAGGGCAAAAGAAAGGTAATATAATACTTGATGAAACCGAATACAAGGCATTGGTAATTAAAGAAGCTCAATTAAAAGAGCAATTAAAAGAAGCTAAGAAAAAATTTACAGATGCTTTAAAGGAAATCAATATTTTAATAGAAATGGAAACAAAAGCATTGATTAAAAAATTATTTGATTACGAAATACCAATTGCTGAAGTAGAAAAAGCTGGAATTAGTACAACTGGTTCTGTAATAGAAAATGAATTAGTCCCATTAGAAGAGGAGTTTTCAGGATATAGAATTGCTAATAAATTATGGGTTAATGAAACCAAAGAAATAAAATACCAAATAAACGATGATGTTATTGGTAGAGTACGAATTGTAGATGGTATGGTAAGCGAACCTGAAATGTTTTATGGTAAATAGTCAAACAATCAATTATTTAAAAATAGTTCCATTCTCTCAATTTTCTTTGTGGGATACAAAACGCTATACTTCAAAATTAATTAGTTCCAATTATTCTATAGTAAAACTAGGAACTTGTATTGTTGAGCAAAGCAAAAAATATAAAATATTTGAACAGAAAGAAGTTGATTTTGGAATTTTGGGAGTAAACAACAAAGAGGGAATTTTTGATGCTTACACTCAAAAAGGAGCCGAAATAAACCAGCCATATAAAAAAATGGAAAGAGGTTGGTTAGCATACAATCCATATAGAATAAATGTTGGCTCTATAGGCATAAAATTAGTAGAACATCAGAATGAATATATAAGTCCTGCTTATGTGGTTTTTAGTTGTAAAGAAAATTTATTACCAGAGTTTTTATTTTTCCTTTTCAAAACCAATACATTCAATAATGTTATAAAAGAAAGTACAACAGGTTCTGTAAGACAAAATCTAACATTTGAAACATTAAGAAGTTTAGAAATACCATTACCATCAATAGAAGAACAAACAAGAATAGTAGCAGCTTATAATGCTAAATTACAATCGGCTCAAGTGCAAGTTTTACAATCGAAACAATTAGAAATTGATATTGAAAAGTATTTGTTAGAAGAGTTGGGAGTTCAAGAAAAAAAGGATTTAAAATCAAAAAAACTATTTAAAACTATTAACTATTCAAAACTTGATAAATGGGCAATTAGCCATCTAAGTAAAGACGATGTTTTTGATTTTAAAAATGCAAAATACACAACAGAAAAAATAAAAAATTTATTGGCTTTTTTTGAAGGAGGAAAAACACCATCAAAGGCAAGAAGTGATTTTTGGAATGGAGAAATATATTGGACTTCTCCAAAAGATTTTGATGGTCAATATATTGATATAGCAGAAGATAAAATAACTTTAAATGCAGTTAAAGAAGCGGGTATGAAAGTTCATCCAAAAGGTGTGTTTTTATCTGTTTTTAGAAGTGGCATACTACAACACTCTTTTCCAACAGCAATAACAAATATTGAAACTTCAATAAATCAAGACTTAAAAGCATATTCGTTTAAGGAAGAATTAATTGATAAATATTACTATTTACATTTTGTTCATGTTTTTAAAAAATATATCCTTTTAAAAGCCTCAAAAAAAAGTGTCACTGTGGAAAGTATTAATACAGAAGACTTTTTTGAAATTCAAATTCCAATTCCGCCACTTAAAAAGCAAAAAGAGATTTCACAGAAAATTAATTTCTTAAAAAATCAATTAACTGAACTAAATAGTTCTTCTATAAATAATAAAACAGAAGCAATATTAGATTTTGAGAAAGAGGTGTTTAATTAATAATTTGGTTTTATGACACAAGAAAATATAAATCATCAAGCTGTTAGAAGTTTAATCAATAGTTTAAATAAAAAAACAATACATAAGTTTAAAGTTATTTTTTTAGCTAATGTCTTATACAAAACGAGTTTTGGAGATTTTCAAGATATTATTGATGTTGACTTGCCAATAAAAGGAGATGACTACCACATTGAAGTTTCATTAGATACTATGCTTAAAAGTGATGTTTTTAATGTTGATGATTTTCATCTGGGATTTAGAATGAAATACTCTAATATGTCTTTCAATTCAATAACTAATGAATTACTTATTAAAGGTAATAGCCCCAAAATGAAAGGTGATTATGAAGTTATCATAAAAGAAGTTTAGATGCAATTAATAAAATTACATATTATCGATAGATATAACGATCTATCAGACTTTACAATTTCTTTTTCAGATAAAGTCTCATTATTTGTTGGTGTTAACGGTTCAGGAAAATCAAGTGTATTAGAAGCAGTTGCAAGAATATTTAGTTGGACGAATTTAATTTATATTGAAGGTATAAAAAGCGCTAGCTTAAAAAACCAAAAAGATGAAATTACTCCAGATTTTAGTTTTGAAATAGAATATTATTTAAGATTAGAAGACAAATTATTTGAAACTTCAACTAGTGCAGAGTTTTACACAGATTTACCAATGATAAAAATTACTGGTGATAAAGGAAATTCAAGATCAATAAAGATTTTTGTGTTTGAAGGAAAAGATTATATAACAATTGAAAAATCAATAATATTTAATAAAAATGATAAAAAATACTCAAAATTTTTACCTGAAAATTTAATTATATATTACTCTGGAGTTTCAGAGAGTATGCATAAATTGTGTGAAAAACACGAAAATTTATTTAGTGAAAAACTCCGGGATTTTGAAACACCCAATCTTCGAGCTTTATTTTATTTTACACCAAATCATTTTAAATATTTACTTCTAGCTCTATTATGTTTTGAATTTGGACCTCTCCCAATATTCTTTAATGAAACAATAAAAATATCTAGTGTTCAAAACATAAAGATAATTTTAGCAAAACCATCTTGGGGTAAAGGTAACTCTTCAATTTTTTGGGGTGCTATAGGCAGAGTGAAACAATTTTTAGATTTATTAAAAACTAATTCAAATAAAGTAACTTCTAATAATAAGGATACTATCTTAGAAGTTGAGATGTCTTTAGATGGATTAAGAAATGTACGGGAATTTTTTATTACAGAAACTGAAATGTTTAGATTGTTCGACATTGCTCATTTTGATACTTTAATTCAGGATATTGAGATCACATTAGTGCATAAAGATACAGGAAATACTTTTGATTATAAATCGTTGAGCGAGGGAGAGCAGCAACTAATTACAATTACTGGTTTAAATGAAATTTTAATTAAAGCAAATAGTCTTGCTTTAATGGACGAACCAGACTCTTATTTACATCCATCACGACAAAGGGAGCTAATTCCTGAGATATTAAATAGATTTAATGATTTTTGTCAAATTTTAGTGACCACTCATAGTCCATTCGTAGCTCAATCAGTTGACTTAAATAAAATTCAAATTTTTGAACCAAATAAAAACGCTACTACAAAAGTAGAAGACGATTTAATGAGTTATCCTGTAATAGCCGAAGGTATTTTTGGTATAAAATCTGAATTTAGTATAGAAGTTGAGAACGATATTGAAACATTTAGGAAAATTAGAGATAAAGTTTTAAATGATATTGAATATAGCAAAACTGATTTAAAAGATATAGTATTAAAATTGCAACAAAAGGGTGATGAAATAACTTCTATTATTAATAGAGAAGTAAATCAACTGATTAAGTTAAAAGGCAACATATTTACAGATGGATAGAATTTTTAGAACAGCTGTTCCTCTATTTCTTAACGCCAATTATAAAATGTGGGGATTGCAATATTATAACTTACGTTTTATTAATCCAGCAGCACAATTTAATTGGTATATGTTTAATGGGACAAGGGTAAATCATTTACTGGTACCTGAACTACAATCTTTAACAAACTTTCATTGCTCTTTCTGTGATAAGAAAGAAATTATTGAATATGTTAATGAACCTACCATCGAACATTTTAGACCAAAGACATTATATCCTTTAATATCATATTATTGGGGGAACCTATTTTTATGTTGTACAAGTTGTCAAAGGAAAGGTGATGAATATAATAAATTATTATTGAAACCCGACACTTTTGATTACACTTTTGATGATTATTTTATTATTGATTGGCCGACAGGCTTTATTTTGCCAAAGCATAATGATCCTCATCCTAATTTTTTTAGAGCAGATGTAACAATAGAATTATATGGTCTTAATAAAGGAGGAAGGCCTAAAGCTCGTATGAATGAATTGAAAGCATATTTAAAAACTACCGAACCAAATATTGAAGATTTTTCATATCGGTTTTATATACTAAAAGGATTGTAAAATGTCAGAAACAAAAAAAATATTTTATAATCTATTTTGGAAAAATAAATCGTGTCAAAATTTATTTCTATTATCCAAAGAAGAACTTTTAGAAACCTATTCCTATGATTTTGAAGGAGTAAAGGGTAGCCATTCACTGCCTAGAATAATCATTTCTAATGCACAAAATAATGAGGATGATATTTTAGACACGGTAATCAACCGAACAGAAACACAAAATATTTCATTGGATGTATCAATTAATGAAAGGTTAAATCATTTTATACCAATTTTTGAAAATTTGTTCGAGAAAAAATTAAAAAACCCCATCGAAAATGTTATAAAACATATTGAAGATAAAGGTTTCTTTGGGGTGATTAGAATTTTACTTTTGATTGCAGACGAAGAAAAAAGAAAAAAAAACATAATTAAATTACTCCAAGAATTTAAATTTATTGGTCCTCATATTAACAGTTTTGTCCAATTAGAGGATAACTTTAAACAAGTTTTAATACCAAAGTCGGGAGGTGAAGTTTTAAACGAAAAAAACATTAACACATTCTTTGAAGGTATTAAATTAGTTAAAGATATCTATGTTAATCATTCTTATAAAAAATTATATTCAACAAATCAAATACTTATAAATTCTCTTAACAGTGAAGATGATTTCACTTCAAGAATTAAGTTATTTCATTTGTTGTTTGAGAATAATATAATTTTAGCTAGTAAAGAAGATGCTTTAATTGAATGTACAAATTGCAAACCTGGAACATACAAAGGCGTTTTTCAATTAAATATTGATCCAAACAAGCTCAACAAACTAAAATGTCCAGTGTGCAATAGTGAACTTACGTATTTTGTACCTTACGAATTAAATACTGAAATTTATGAGATTGTTAAAAGTCAAGACGGTTTGCTACTAGACGCCTACTGTAATGTATTGGAAAGCAATAAATATCAGTACAAAACAAACCAACACTTTTTAGATAATATTGAAATTGACTGTATTTTCCGCGATGGAACTTTTACATACATTGTAGAAGCAAAAATGTATAAACTCAATACGGAAACTGACAAGCTAAAAAGTAAAATCAGAGAACATTTCGGTAAGTTGATAAAAGATGTAGAACGTCTTCAAAAACTACCAGAATTTAAAGAAATAGTCCTAAAACCAATACTTTTATTAAATGTTATTGATACTTTACTAGTTCAAGAAATTGAGGCAGAACTCAAAGAAAAAAACGAAGGAGTAATAGGGAAAAATACCAGAATTCTAAACTTGAATTTATTAAGAAATAACGGTACAAATAAAAGTTGATATGCAAACACAATTTCAATACATAGTCGATTTAGCAAAGCAATACAATGGATATGCCGAAAAACCCGATCGCGCGGAATTGGATTCCGTGCCCACTCCAATTGGCATATAAATCAAACCTTAAATTCAAAAAAAGCCAGGTTTCACGAATTTTCGATAAAAAATAAAATAACAATCCTATAAGTTTGTTTTAAGATCTCGGCTTAGCCAAATTCCTGTCATACATCACGATAGTTCCTGCCACGGCCACGTTTAAGCTTTTTATAGATTTGAATTTTACTAAATGATGGCATTTTTCCATTGTTTTTAGAGGTAAGCCATGATCTTCTGCCCCTAATAGATACACACAACGTCTTGGATGTTCAAAGGTTTCCAAATCGGAAGCTTTTTCATTTAATTCAACACCCACCAAACGCGCTCCTTTGGGTAAGTTTTCGAAAAAAGCTTCAAAAGTATCATAGTGAAAATACGGAATTGCTTTCACCGCATTATGGGTATCACAGGCTTGTTTCGCATATCGATTGCCTATGGTAAATATAAAAGTCGCGCCTAAGTTTTGAGCCGATCGCCACAAAACACCCAAATTTTCAGGCGTTTTACCATTGTGGATGCCGATACCAAAGTATTCATTTACAAAGTTGTCATTCATAGCGGCAAAAGTACAAACTGTAAGCAGATAAATCAATTTTGTTTAGGTGAAAAGAAATTCTTAGTGGTATTGGTTGTAAAAATTTTCACGAAAGTTTATCGTTGCTACTCCCCTGCTCCATCAAGTTTCCTTTCTTACCGCTGGTAAACGACTCCATTTTAAACTAAGTTTTAATTAAAATACGATAAAACGAACCGCTTTTTTCGCGACAACAAAAAAAGGAATATCCAAAACTTCCGTTTTAAGATATCCCTAATACTATTGCTACTAAATTAAATCACTTTACGACTGTAGCTTCAAATTCGATTTTCAGGGTTTCAAAAAGACTTTTAACTTCCATTAAAGTTGTGGCTTGTTTAATGCCGTGTTTGGCGATCCAATCCTGAAAAAGCGAAAAGTGAGGCCAAAACTCCGCTGCCGAAGTCGTATAAATGGTGAGTCTGACAATTCCATTGGGTTCGTAACCTGCCTGTGTTACTACCGTTTCCAGATTTTGCAGCGCTAGAATTATTTGAGATTTCATGTCTTCGGTGCTTGATGTTCCGTCAGCGTTGACTGCCGCCTGACCGGAAACATATAAGGTTCCTGCCGGCTGTTTTACTTCGACAGCCTGAACATAACTGCGTTCGTCCTGCCATTTCCACGGATTTGTGATGTGTTTTTCCATTTGCTTTGCGTTTTTATTTTGTGCCGTTCCAGACACTATTGTGAATATTATGACAGCTAAAATCGTCGTGATTTTTTTCATAACTTCTATTTAAAATTTGCAAAGCAAAGTTCCGGATTATCCCTAAATCCGGACTTGACCTACATCACGAATATAAAGTGCGCTATATCACACTAAACGGATAAACGGCTTAAGGTTTCGCGCGAAACACCCAAATAAGAGGCAATCAAACTTTTGGGAACGCGCTGCATTAGGGATGGATATTGTTTGATCAGCTGTTCGTAACGTTCTTTGGAGTTGGAAGTCAACCATGAAATAATACGGCGTTGTGAACCCAGAAAACCAAAATTGGCTTTTTCGAGAAAGAAGCGCTGCATTTTTTGGAGACCGTTGCAAAGTTTATTATAATCTTCGAGCGTACAGCACAAAACTTCCGTGTCTTCTAAACATTCTAAAGACAATGTGGCTTCGGTCTGCGTGAAAAAGGCGTAATAATCACTTTCCCACCAATCTTCCATTGCAAAAGAAACAATGTGCGGTTTTCCTCCCTTATCTGTATGAACGAGTTTTAAAAGCCCGGAAATTACAAAATAACTATACCTGACCGTATCGCCTTCCTGTATCATAAATTGGTGTTTCTTAAATTTTTTAGTGGTAAAATGGGTACTTATAAACGCAAACTCATCATCTGTAAGAGGTACTATTTTTTCGATATGTTGCCTTAATTTTTCGTGCATATAAAGAGGTGTTACTGCGAATAAGCGGTGATTATTAAATCTGTTTATTGCAAAAATAAAGCATTTATCCATAAGTCGACTGCCTCTATTTTTGAGTTATCAGAAAAGAATTAAATATTTGTATCGTGTAACATTCCTAATTAAGCCCTTGTAAATCAAGTGTTATAAAATAATTTAATAACACTAAAAAATTATTAATTTGATTTATAAACACCATCCCTATACCTTTGCTTCATCAAAATCAAACAACTGATTTGAAAATTAAATAACAACTTTAAAAATAGCAATCATGAAATTTACAAGAAGAGCAAACGCAAACTGGAAAGGTACAGGAATGGACGGAAAAGGAACTATCAGTACACAAAGCACCACCTTAAACGAAGCACAATTATCTTTCAAAACCCGTTTTGACCAGGGTGTAGGAACGAATCCTGAAGAATTAATCGCAGCGGCACATTCCGGCTGTTTTACGATGCAACTGAGCTTTTTGCTTTCTGAAGCCGGTTTTGTTCCGGAAGATTTGGATACGGTAGCCAAAGTTACTTTCGAAGACGGAACCATCACTTTAATTCAATTGGAACTGACCGGAAAAGTACCGGGGATTTCTGCAGAAGATTTTCAGCAGGCTGCACAGAAAGCTAAGGAAATTTGTCCTATTTCTAAGTTGCTTAATACTGAAATTACTTTATCAATCACTTTACTTTAAATAAATTCCAATTTAAAAATTCCAAATTCCAATAACTTAAAATATGAGAGTCAACACAATTTTGTCATTTCGAGGAACGAGAAATCCTCACAAGTAGCTCCGTACAGAATGTCGCAAATCTTTGTAGAGTTTCTAACGAAGATTTCTCGTTCCTCGAAATGACAAAGATTGTGAAAAATTAGAATTTATTATTAAAAACATCTACACAAAAATCTAGAATTCAAAATTTTACTATTATGAAAACACTATCTATAAAAGAACAATTGAAATCTTATTTCTTGTTCGCCGCTTTGATCTTAAGTTTAGTATTTACAAGTGTAAATGCCAGTGCACAGGCTACATCTGCTGCCCCACTAATTAAAAATGTGGTATTGGTTCACGGTGCTTTTGCTGACGGTTCGGGATGGAAAGGACTTTATGAAGTTTTGAGTAAAAAGGGGTATCATGTGACTATTGTTCAAAATCCGTTGAGCTCTTTGGAAGATGATGTTGCCGCAACCAACTTAGCACTTGACAGACAAGACGGATCAACGATTCTGGTAGGACATTCCTGGGGCGGCACTGTCATTACAGAAGCCGGAAATCACCCAAAAGTTGCGGCTTTGGTTTATGTAGCTGCTTTACAGCCTGATAATGGCGAAAATTCTGTTCAATGGCTGCAAACCGCTCCTCCTGCTCCTGAAAATGGTGTGTTAAATCCGGACGATAAAGGAATTGCTTATTATGATAAAGCTAAATTTCATGCTGGTTTTGCAGGAGATTTGAGTAAAGAACAAGCTGATTTTATGTTTGCTTCGCAAGGCGCTTTTCACGCCAAAGGATTTTTAACGCCTGTTACAAAAGCTGCGTGGAGAGACAAACCTTCGTACGGAATTGTAGCCACTGAAGATAAAAGTATTACACCGGATATTCAGCGTAACATGTACAAACGTTCTAATACAAAAATTACGGAAATAAAAGGAAGCCACGTGGTTTTTATATCACAGCCTGAGGCTGTTGCCAAAGTTATTATTGCTGCTTCCAATTCTAAAAAATAAGTTTTAAATTTCAACTTATTTAATCTTGTCATTCCGACGGAGGAGACCCGAGCGATAGCGAACGGACGAAGTAAATCTCCGCAAGTAACTCTACAAAGATTGGTGGCTTTCTGTACGGAGCTACTTGCGGGGATTCTTCGTTCCTCAGAATGACAAAAATTGTGTATAAACCTTAATGGATATAAAATGATGACAGTAAAATTTACATAAACTTACTCACTTCTTTGACAAAATACGGCGAATCGTTCCAGCGGATTTTTCGGTAACTGAAGTTCTTTTTGAGAGACTCCGGAAGGCAATTCCAGATTGCTTCGTTCATTTTTTCGAGCAAGAGTTTTTTCGAAAACGAATCGGAAACTACGAGGCTGATTTCCCGCACCGGAATGGGTTCTTTAAAGGGTTTAAAAAGTCCTGATTCAGTTTCGTTTACAACAGAAAGCTGCGGAATTATAGCAAATCCCAACTGGGCACGTACCAGGTTTTTTAAGGTTTCTATGGAACTGATATCGTAGGTAAACTGTTCTTTTATTTTGTCTGAAGTTTTTAATCCGCATATATCCAATAGCTGTGCATTGTAGCAAAACTCGTGGTGCAGCAAGAGCAATTCTGTTTTGTCAGTCGGCTGTAATTCATAAAAATCGTCTTTCGCCATCGGATGTCCTTCATTCAGGTAGGCGACAAAGGGTTCCTTAAAAACCGGATGTTCGATTAAATTGGCATTTCCCGTAGGTGTTGCCATAATAGCGACATCAATTGTTCCAGTTTCCAGATCTTTCATCAGCTGTCCCGTATTCGATTCGCGAATAATGAAACGGACATTTGGTGTCGCTTCTTTCATCGCCTTGATAAATAACGGAATTAAATAAGGGGATAAGGTCGAAATAATACCCAGCTTCAACTCCCCTTCCAGCAGGTTTTTTTCGTTCACCACAAAATCTCTGATTTCATCGGCCTGACGCAGAATTTTTTTGGCTTTATTGATGATTTCGGTTCCTAAAACGGTTGGGGTCAAAGGCACTTTATTACGATCAAAAATTTTGATTCCAATTTCTTCTTCGAGATTTTTTAACTGAATCGTAAGCCCGGGCTGTGTTACCATACACACTTCTGCTGCCCTTGCAAAATGGCGTTCTTCGTCTAAAGCTACAATATATTTTAACTGCTGAATGGTCATTGCTTATACTTTTATTTTATAAAGATAGCTAAATATCAATTTAGATTATGAAGCTTATGAACTAGTTTGTAAAGTAAAAATTGAAAATACATGATAATTTAGTAAGAAATGCAGCATTTTTTATAAAACAGAATCGTTCTATTGACCTAATTTTAAGATTATTAATAACTTAAAATCATAGATCATGGAAAATTCAAATACCTACAGCAGCGAAGAATTAACAAAATATCCTTATCACGCACAGCTTGCTCAGGAACAAAACAATAATGATCGTGAAGAGGCCAACACCGGCGACTGGGAGGACCAGCGCGATGAGGATGGGACAGATCCGAACCGTTATGAAGAGGAAGGCGGCAATAATAACTCAGGAGGTGCGGGAAGTTCCGGGAGTGCTGCTACCAACAGCTAATTAATCTAAAGAAACTCACTATTTAATTTAAAAAAAATCTACTATGAGTACTCTATTTAAAGAAGGACAGGATGTTAAACAGGAATTCGGTGGTCCAGTCATGAAAGTAATCGGTTTTGAGCCTGAATTAATCGAAAACGTGATTACCCAATGGGAAGATGAAGAAGGAACTATAATTACAGGAAAGTTTATGGAATCTGTTCTTCAGCCTGCTGACTAATTGTACGATAATAAATTCTTTGAGGCTCATTTAAGTGTATAAGTAAGTATCTACAGCGTTAAAGGAAATAATTTACCAGCGTAACTTTGTTACAATTTAGAACCGTATCGGCATTGAAATTGTTATCATCTGTATTAATTTTGCATTATCCGGACAGAAGTGATAAAACAGGCTTCTGGTTGTAGAATAGCAGATGAAAAAGACCGAATATGCCATAGTCGATATCGAAACCACAGGTGGTAATGCCAGTGGCAGCCGTATTACTGAAATAGCGATTGTTATACATGATGGCAGTAGTGTTATTGACCGTTTTGAAACACTGGTTAACCCGCAAAAGGAAATTCCTGTTTCTATTTTTGCCTTAACGGGCATTAATAACGAAATGGTTCGTGATGCGCCTATCTTTGATGATATATCTGAAAAGGTATTGGAAATGCTTAAAGATCGGGTCTTTGTTGCCCATAATGTCAATTTTGATTATTCTTTCGTTCGCCATGAACTTGAAAAATCGGGCTTTAAGTGGACAGCAAGAAAACTGTGCACTGTTCGGGCAACCAGAAAAATTAAGCCTGGACTTGCGTCCTACAGCCTGGGGAAACTGTGTCACGCATTAGAGATTCCTTTAGTGAACCAGCATCGTGCAGGAGGCGATGCAGATGCTACAGCAATCTTGTTTTCGAAATTGCTGGAATGGGATGAAAATGGAGAAATTGCAAAAATGATCAAAAACACGGCACAAGACCAGCGCTTACCTCCCAACCTGCCACCTGAAGATTTTGATCAGCTGCCGGAAAAACCAGGAGTCTATTATTTTTATAATCAGGTAAATAAGGTTATCTATGTTGGAAAAGCCATTAACTTAAAAAAACGTGTGGCTTCTCATTTCAGTGGTCATAAAATTACGCCCCAAAGACAACATTTTCTTCGTGATATATACCGTATTTCTTTTGAGGTTTGCGCCACTGAACTCATGGCATTGCTACTGGAGTGTGCAGAGATTAAAAAGCTTTGGCCTGCTTATAACAGGGCATTAAAACGCTTTGAACCTAAATACGGGCTTTATCAGTATGAAGCCCGAAATGGTTATAAATATCTTGTTACGGGAAAGCTAAGCAAGTTTCAAACCTGTATTGAACATTTTAATACTATTCACGAAGGAATAAACATGCTCCTGAACCTTAAACAGCAGTTTGAAATTGATAACCGATTTTGCAGATACGGTATTGCTACGGCAGGAGAACATTTCCCTAATACCAATTTTACAGCTTTACCCGATGTTCTCAGCCATAATGGGAAAATAGAAAACGCAATAGCTTTTTTGGTAAGCAACAGATCCAGTTTTGCTATTATTGATAAAGGCCGGTCGCCAGACGAGCGCAGCTGCATCTGGGTCGAAAACGGACATTTTTACGGTATGGGGTATCTTTCGTCAGATATTGTATTTAGTGAACCTTCGGAGATTAAAGAGTATGTTACGCCCTACACGAGTAATCAGTATATTATGCATCTTATCAATGCCTACGCATTTAAATATCCGGGTAAGGTTTTAAATAAAAAAGTTTAATGTCCTAAGGATTAATTAAAACTTAAAGGTTGTAATTTATTCTAAACATGTAAATTAGATAACAATTCCTGATTTTTATATAAGTTTAAAGAAATTCACCACTGTATTTTTGAACTCATTTAATTAAACACAATCATGGAAAATTTAAACAAAAATAACAGCGTAGACTTTCAGCAGGATTCATTGCACAGCCAGATATGTTTAGTCGATAATATTGATTTTATTTATCGAAAAGCATATAAAGGAGATTGGGGACATTGGGATGATTTGCCGGATACTTTACCTTTAAACCTAAATTGTGTTGAGAGTACCGTAAATAAAAATTCAATTTCAGGAAACGAAACTCCAATTGCTGATTTTTGATTAACGATTTTTGATTCCTGGTATAAAAAACCCCGCAAAATCGACAGTAAAACATTTAGCAACATCAAATCTGAAATCAAAATCGTTACTCCTCACACGAGCCTAAAAGGCGAACTGGCGAAGCAATCTAAAATCTCTTAACTTAATGACATTGAACGGCCGCCTGACTGTTCTGCTTTGGTGGCTTGAAAAAGCGGTCACGGATATTATATGTCAAGACGCCACAAGATAAATTTTTACAAAAAAGCACTACAGGATGCGGGTTATGATGCCATATGGAATTGGACAAAAGCAATGGAACGGAATGGCTATTCTGGCCCGCCATACTGAAATTGAAGAAATTTTTCAGATCCGAAGTTAGAAAGGTATTTAAGGATATCGTTTCATATCCAAATGAAAAAAATTATACTTTCGGGGATTATTTTAGAAATGCATATCAGAGAAATCCAGTTCTTTGAATTGATCACTTTATGTTAGGTCCCGAAGTTTTGAGGAAACTGGTTTCAGGTTATGTAGTCCGCCAAGTCCGGGGTTTGAAAAAAAACAGTGATCCTGCACCAGTGTGAATCCAAATTGATAAAATGAAGTAATTATTCCATTTTTTCTCTAATATAATAAAGAACTCTCCGTGACTATTATAATTTTTTTAACAAACGTAGTAAATTTTATTTAATCTTCTTTTTAATGATAACCGTTTATCAAAATAAATAAAAGTAATATAAAGATTACTAAAATAATTAATTTGTAAAATGCAGAATAATAAACATAAAAGCATACTTATAAATGATTTAGTCAATGATTTTAGCTAATCATTCTATTAAAAACTTCTTAATCAAAGAATATTCCTATACAAAATTAGAATTAAACTTATTTGATTCATCTCCTGGCATTAATAAAGAGTACATTTGGTATAAATGCTTCAAATGATGAAAACTAAAGAGAATATAAGGGTGTTGCTTACAGATGATGATGAAGATGACAGAGAATTTTTTGGTCAGGCAATAGAAGATCTTCATCTTAATCATCCGGTCGAATTTTGTAAAAATGGTGTAGAACTTCTGGATCGTCTTTATGATAAAAGTATTGATACTCCGGATATCATTTTTTTAGATCTTAACATGCCCCTGCTTTCAGGTGTCGAAACGCTACAAAAAATCAGGGAAGATGACAGGTTTAAAAATATTCCTGTAATTGCTATTTATTCTACTTCTACAGCAATTGACAGTATTAAGGGTGCTTTTGGACTAGGTGCCAACGTGTATATTGTGAAACCTATTTCTTTTACGGATTTAAAAAAAATAATTACAAAAGTGATTGAAACAGACTGGAAAGAAAAATCGACAGAGACTAGCATTGAATCTTTTGTGATTACAATTTAGTCTTGAAAGACTGCTGTTATTTAATGGGATGCATCAATTTATGTTACTTAATATCTAAAAAAATAAAACAATGCATACGGAGAATAACTATTTACCAAAACCTTCCAGACAGGATTTTCCGATCATTGGTATTGGTGCTTCTGCAGGCGGACTGGAAGCCTTTAAGCAGTTTATAGAGGCAATTCCTGATAATTCTGAAATGGCGTATGTTATTGTACAGCATTTGCATCCACAGCATGAAAGCATGCTGACAGAACTTCTTTCGCGGGTAGCCAAAATTCCCATAAATGAAATTACAGATGATATTCATTTGGCTCCCAATAACATTTACGTCATTCCCGAAAACAAAATGCTTACCTCTTTTGACGGTGTTTTAAAGTTAAGCCCACGTCAGAAAGACACAAAAAACCAGGCAATAGATATTTTTTTTAATTCATTGGCAGAAGTGCACCTTGATTTGGCTTATGGCGTATTGCTTTCCGGAAACGGATCAGATGGAACGCTTGGACTTAAAGCTATCAAAAAACACGGTGGTATTACTTTTGCACAGGATATTGACGCCGCAAATAACGAAATGCCACAAAATGCCATCAATGCCGGAGTAGTCGATTATGTATTATCACCTCGCCAAATCGTTGAGAAATTAATTGAACTTTCAAGAGTCAGAAATTTAGTAAGCAAGGAAAATGACCTAAACGATGAGGATGTATTCCAGGAAATTATCAAGATTTTACGCCATCATAGTGGAGTAGATTTTACCTATTATAAACAAAGTACTATACGCAGACGCATTGCCAGGAGAATGGCTTTGGATAAAATTTTAAATTTAAAGGATTATCTAAAGGTGCTTCAGGGCAATAAACTGGCTCCTGAGGATTTGTTCAATGATTTACTGATACCTGTGACTGAATTTTTTAGGGATACTAAAATATTTCAGATTATGAGAGAAAAAGTATTTCCCTTATTGACTACCAGAGTAACTGAAGAAAATTCTATACGCATCTGGATTGCAGGCTGTTCTACCGGTGAAGAAGTTTATACACTGGCCATTGCGCTTCACGAATATTTAGGGGAAAACCTCGAGGGAAAAGAAATTCAGATTTTTGCATCGGATATTTCAGAAGTGGCTATTGCCAAAGCCAGAATTGGATTTTACAGAAAAACTCAAATGCGAAATATATCTGAAACTATTCTGACCAAATATTTTACATCCAATACAAACGGTTATAAAATTAAAAGACAAATTAGGGATTTGTGCATTTTTGCTGTTCATAATTTCCTGACCGATCCTCCTTTTGCAAAAATGGATTTGATTACCTGTAGAAATGTATTTATCTATATGGATTCTTTTTTGCAAAAAAAATCACTTACCACTTTTCATTACGCCTTAAAAGAAAACGGATTTTTACTTTTAGGAAAATCAGAAACGGCTGTTCCTGCTGCAGAGCTTTTTCAGCCATTTGACAAAGTCGGAAAAATTTACACCAGAAAACAGGTTTCAGGCAGATTTGTACATTCTGGTATAGGAAGCAATGATAAATTAAAAAAAATAAAAACTGCCATAGTGAGAAAGGAAACCATCAAGGAAGATTTTATAAAAAGTGCGGAAGCTGTATTACTTTCAAAATATACACCGGCCAGCGTTATTGTAAATGATCAGTTGGATATTGTTCATATTAATGGTTCTATAGCTGAATTTATTGAGCTTTCGACAGGAAAGCCTACTTTTAATTTATTGAAAATGGCGCGTGAAGGACTAGCCTTTGAGCTGAGAAATACTTATCATAAAGCTAAAGAAGCTAATGTTCGAGTAAAAAAAGAACATATTCAGGTAACGAATAAAGGCACAATTAGCGAAATTACAATCGAAATTCTGCCACTGGAAGATACGTCAGAACCTTATTTTTTAGTTTTGTTTTATAAAACCTTGATGGAAAAAGAGAATGTTTCTTCGACTACATTCACTCCCGAAGAAATACGGGACAATATTAATTTACGAAGGATCGTACAACTTGAAAAAGAACTGGCCAAAATACACGACGATGTAAATACCATAAGTGAAGAGCAGGAAGCCTCTAATGAAGAACTGCAGAGTGCCAATGAAGAATTGCTAAGTGGAAGCGAAGAACTGCAAAGCCTGAACGAGGAACTTGAAACCTCAAAAGAAGAATTACAATCCAGCAACGAAGAACTTTTACAAATTAATCAGGAGCTTTTAAACAAACAACAACAAATTAATATTTCAAAAAATTACACCGAGGCTATTGTAGCTACTCTTCGGGAACCTATCGTAGTACTTGATACCTATTTAAGAATAAAAAATATAAACAGGGCATTCTCAAAAAAATATAATATTACCAAAGAAGAAGCCGCTGGCAAGCTAATTTACGAAATACAGAATCATCTTTTTGATAATATTCCAATGAGATCCATGCTGGAAAAAATACTTCCCGAAAAGACACAGTTAGATGATTACCAGATATCGGTTAATCTTTTGCCGTATGGAGAAAGTATTATGCTGCTTAATGCCAGGCAAGTTACCAATGAAACCAGTAAAGAACAATTAATTTTACTGGCTATTGAAGACATTACCGAAAGAAGAGTTATTGAAAAGCGATTAAAAGTACTTTCAGATGGTTTTGAAACCAAAGTTCAGGAACGTACCTCTGAGTTATTAGCATCTAACACAGAACTTGAAAACACAGTCAAAAATCTTTATCATGCTAATATTCAATTACAGGAATATGCTTACGTTGCAAGTCATGATTTGCAGGAGCCGCTGCGTAAAATCCTGATGTTTATAAGCAGATTGCTGGAAATGGACGAAAATTTTTCTAAAGAAGCACTTATTCTATTAGAAAAAATCAGCAAATCGTCAACGAGGATGAATACCCTTATTAAGGATTTACTCGCCTATTCGTATCTCAATAATCCCGACGGTCAATTTGCAGCTACTGACCTAAATGTGATTGTTAAAAATATCCTTGTTGATTTTGAATTAATGATAGAAGAACGTAAAGTGCAGATAAAGCAGGGGAAATTACCGGTTATTAATGCTATTTCGCTGCAAATGAACCAGCTTTTTTACAACCTAATCAGTAATGCTCTTAAGTTTTGCAAAAATGATGGTTCTGTTTCTAAAATAGAAATCAGTTCACGTAAAATTTCTAAAACAAAAATCAAAGAATATCCTGAGCTCAATCAAAGTTTAGAATATTGCGAAATAATAATCAAGGATAATGGTATTGGTTTCAACAAACTATATGAAAATAAAATTTTCACCATCTTTCAAAGACTGCATAATAATGAAGTATACACGGGTACTGGCATAGGTCTCTCGATTGGTAAAAAAATTGTTGAAAATCATAAAGGACTTATTTTTTCAAAAGCAGAAGAAAATGTTGGAGCAGCCTTTCATATTATACTTCCTGTATGATTTACCACCATGATATTAGAATATAAAACTTTTAATGCTGGATTAAGAAATAAAAATCTTGATGTTAATTCGTACTGCTTTCTTTAATTTGATTTTTCTGAAACTCCTTAAGAATTTTAAATTGTTATATTTACCATCTGGTTAACAAAGTCGTTGTACGAATATGCAATTCCTGTTGCATCAAGTCAATAAATTTAAGTAGTCAAGATGGAAAATTATACCGTATCATTAGCATCATTAAACTTGGTTGACAATCCAATACCAAATACTCAAATAAGAAAAGCGGATTTATTACCGGGTTTAGAATCCAGATTAGATTCCATGGAAATGAAAGAAAAACCTATGGATGATTCTAATATTCCATTTAGAGATTTGACCAATACTAGCAGCAAAAAAGAAAGTATTCATGAACTCATTGCTAAACTCAATGTTGAAACCAGTATTAGGTACCAAAAAACAGTTGAAGATACTTATTGTAATGTGTACTCCTACGATTATTGCTATTTCTCTAAAGTGTATCTTCCAACAGTTTGGTGGAAAGCTGAATCTCTGGAAAAGGTTTTGCAGGGAGAAGATGTTGAAGCTGTTTTTGAAGATACTGTCGATCGAATTTATTCCAGCGCCATACACGATTGGTTTTTAGAATGGGGAGCTAGTTTTGGCTGGGAAAGAATGCATACGGTTGATGAAATTCAGAATAAAGTAAATAGTAATGGAGGTATTGGAATAATTTGTGCCAAAAGAAAAGAAAAAGGACTCTCCGGACATATTGTTCCTATTGTTCCTGAAACAGATTTGCATAAAGCATATCGCACGAATGGCATAGTAATTTATCCGCTGCAATCACAAGCAGGAAAATTGAATTATAATTACTTTTCGGAAGTTAGAAAAGACTGGTGGAATGACGAATTATATTCTTCTTATGTGCTATATTACCATGAGTAAATAAAGTATTCATCTTATTGTTTAAATGTTTAAAAAAAATAATTGATATTCAATGTTTTAACTCTTTGGAAATAACATAATAATAATCTACTTTTGCAGTCTGGAAAATACAGGAATAGCAAAATGTAATAATCAGGCTATTCATCATCATAAATCATTGATATAAAAGCAATTAATTGCCAAATAGAATTTTATAACCCCATTATAGAGCTTTATTTTTATCAATCTTTCGATCGATACAAGTGCAAAATTTCTGAGATTAAAATACATTCCTAAAATTTAAAAGTAAAATAAATTTTTTAATGGATGCAAAATGATGCTTTGTCCGTTAAAAGATTTTTCGCCTCTAATTTTGAACAGAGTCAGGTTTGTATGTCCAAATAAAAATAATGACTTTATAAAATTATAATTAACCTTAAAACAATAAAAAGTATAAATGAAAGACAATCAGACAAAAAAATATTATTGGGGAATAGGATTAGAAAACGAAACCTACATGCAATTTGAGGAGTCCCTAATAGTTTCTGGTGAATTTATACAAGAAAAAATTGGTTTTGAGAAATACAGTATCGATTACAGAAAATGCTACAAACCGGAGAGCCTCGCTCCTATTTTGAAAAAAGCCTTTGGATTGAATGAAAATTATAAGGTGAGCCGAATGCTAAATAGTCATTCGCTGGAAAAACTGGATGTCAACTACCAGCACAAAACATTATCTGCTGTAAAACCTTCAGTTAACACGGGAGAAACGGCTGAATCAAACACACAGTCACTTGAAAATCCGGAATATCTTGGGAAATCCATTATGGAACTTTTTCTCGAAAATCAACCGTACAATATTCAAAGTATGATTACCCAAAGAAATAAAACAATGGGTTCTGTACATTTCGATGGAGATTCTATCGAATTTGTAACCAAATACTTTGAAAACAGAACTATTGATGATTCCTGTAAAGAATTAAAAGCAACTAAGAAGTTATTCCTTGATAAAATAAATGAATCGTCTGTATTGAATGGGAAATTAAATTTTCCGGATTATAACAATGGTCTTAATATGTTCATGACCAATCAGGAAAATCTGGTTTTGTTTAATAACGGAACGTACCATTTTCATATTACTTTACCCTCATTAACAGAAGACAGCAGAATTGTTGACTACAATGAATTTGACAAAACACACGCCAATGCCATTTATTTATTGCAATGGTTTGAGCCTTTTTTTATAGCAACCCTTGGGAGTCCTGATATTATGGGTGTGATAAGTGATAAATATAGTCTGGATAAAAACTTTACTTTAGGATCTATGAGAAATGCCATGTCACGTTACATAGGCGTTGGAACTTATAACAAGGCAATGCCAAAAGGTAAAATTCTAACTTATAATGTAGATAAGTTTAGAGAACTGCTGAAATTTGAAAAAGAAGAAAACATTTGGTGGCGAGATCAAATTGAAGCCGATATGGAGTATGAAATGCTTTCGGAGGTGGGTCTTGATTTTAATCAGGAAAAAATGTACCAAAGCGGTTTTGAATTCAGAAGTTTTGATGAGTTTCCGGCAGAATACCTAAATGATGTTCTTTTTTCTATTATTCTAATTTGCGAGCATTCTTTAAATCTGCCCGACGTTCAATGGGGACATGACAGTGCTGCCTGGAACAATTTAGTTTATAAAACTTTAAAAATGGGCTACTTAGCTGAAATTAATAGAGCTGAAAAGAACGAGGTTTTAGATTTATTGCAATTATTGAATCCATCAGATCCGAATTATATGTCACTAAAATCTGAATTTGAAGCCATTGTCATGCTGGATGCATTTTTCTTTAAAATTCTGGCTGTTTTACATGAGAAATACAAAGACAACAATATTTGTCTGGATTCTATGTACGGGCAAAAAACAAGTTCTCCTCCAAAATGGGATAACTTTAATAAGTATCAAACAGAAAGACATTTGCAACAAATAGGTTCTTTCTCTGACAATTAAAATTTCCTGTTTAATCCTTTTATGTAATTGACGTAAAAAAACTATAAAATTGATTGAATATCTGTATGCTTTGAGAAATCAATGGTATCTTAAGCGAAGTCGAAATTTACATGGAAGAGACTTTGACTTCGCTCAACCTGAGAACTTTTGAATCATACCTTATTATAGAATTCCCAGCTGATTATTATGACTATTTCTTTTTGAACTGCTCCTGATGATCAAATCAGATTCGATTATTTTAGTTATGATTTCATCACTTTCCTTATTTTTTAAAATATGGTCAAAGTAAACCATTGCGGCCTGATATCCAACCTTTTCACTATTTTGATCTACGGTAGATATGGAAGGTGTTATGATTTCTGTGAAAGGTTCATTAGCGTACCCAAAAACTCCAATATCCTGTGGGATGCTAAGTCCGGATTGCGTTATAGCCAGCATAATTCCCAAAGCCTGTAAATCTGATATTGCCAAAAATCCGTCCGGTGGTTCAGGCAAAGCAAGGAGTTTTAAAGCAGTTTGAAATGCATTCTCTTTACTTATATTATCGTCTACAATAAAATGATCCGGAACATGCATTCCGGCTTCGTTAATTGCTTGGATAAAACCTTCTTTTCGATCAACGAACAAATCCATGTGCAAAGGGCCTCCAATAAAAGCAAGGCGCTGATATCCTTCATCAATCATGCTTTTTGCAGCTTTATAAGTTGCATGCTTATTATCATTTATAACTTTGTGACCCAGAAAATTTTCATCGCAGCGGTCAAATTGAATCAGGTTGATTTTATGCTCTAAAACCTGTTCTAAAACTTTGGCAGACTGTGTTTCTTTTGACAGGGAAATTAAAATACAATCAACATTCTGATGAATCAGTGTTTCGATTGCTGTTTTTTCAAGATCAGATTTTTCATGTGACTGACAAATAATCAAATTGTGTTTGTTTTCTGTACATGCTTTTTCAATACCTGAAATGGCATCTGAAAAAAAACTTTGATTAATTTGAGGAACGATTACACCAAGTGTTCTGGATGAGCCACGTCTTAGATTTGCAGCCTGTGTATTGTGTCTGAAATTAAGTTCGGTCGCTTTTTTTAAAACTTCTTTCCGTACCTCTTCCCTTACTCCCGGTTTATTATTCAGGGCTTTGGAAACATAGGATACAGAAAGTCCAAGTTCTTTTGCCAGGTCGTAAATGGTCATTCTCTTTGTGCTCATGCTGCAAATATATCTTAAATGTACCTAATAGCGAAATTATAGTAATATGATAATCAATTTCATAAAATTCTTTTTCTATTCTAATTAAAACGTACTTTTTTTGTATGTTTTTTATTATTTATATTTTGATAAGTCTAGAATGATTCCATTTTTTAACTGTTAAATGAAATTTTAATATTCAATCATTTTAGACTTACAATCAAAGGATTTTTTATTTCCTGATGAAAAGTGGAGAGATATTCAAACCATTTTTTTGCATCTGTAATTTTTCCTGCCTTGTCCCAGGCAGCACCAGTATAATAAACAATGGGCTCATTATTTTTAACGGTTGTTTTCGCCAGTAACTGTATTTTATCTATCCACATATTTGTAACAGGCGTAGTTAGTATTGATCCAACACCCGTCGTACCATCTTTTGCAGAAGTGGGTTCCCAATAGCCCATAATTCCTTGTTGTTCATTCAGTGAAATATTTCCGGCTTCTGGTCTTTTAATGATTCCTACCAGAACCGGTAAAGGTTTGTTTCCGTCAAAAGTATAAACGTTTTCGATTTTGCTGAGCTGAGAACCTGCATCCAGTGAGATTGTTTTTACAGCAGTGACTTTTATCCCTCCAGCATTCCATTCATCATAAATTAATTGGAAAGTAGAACGCAATGGCCCGTTGTCTAAAACTTTCCAACGATGATAATTAGCCGAATAACGAATCGTATCTTTCACATAAGGTGCCATATTTCCTGCACCTAATGAATATCCAACATGATAATAATCCATTCCGTCTCCATGATCGGTATGATAATCCGATAATTTATAGCGTTCATTAATAATCATTCTATTGGTGCGTTTTACCCAGACGTCAAAACCATACGCATCTTCTTTTGATCCCTCGATGGCTTTTCCATAAGTACGAAAAGCAATCTGATCGTTTTCCCATGCAAAATCATCCTTACGTTCGGGAACATATCTCGCGTATGTTTTTACGGTAAATTTTTCAGGTTTTCCCTCCTGAATTGAAAGAGCCAGTTTTGATTTTGCTTTTACATCAACCTGAATCAGTAAATTTTGAATAACAGAAGAATTTCGATGTTCTAACTGAAAAGCAGCCTGTTTCTTGGTTTTGGTATTCATTACAACAAAATTTGAAGTGTCAATTTTAGGATAACGATCTAAAATGGCTTTCCAGTCTATTGAAACAACAGTTTCTATTCGATCTAAATCCGAATTGTTTTCGATCATTATGGCTGCTTTTGTCTGAGCCGAGAAAATTTCAGGCATGATAAAAACCAGGCAAAGGAAAAGTTTGAAAAATTTCATGAATATTCTTTTAAATTATTTGATTTCCAATATTATAAATTTCAGCAATTAATCATTTTTATTCTGCATAAAATCAGGAAAACCGCTTTTTGTCCATTCTACAGCTCTTGCACGTGTTGCACGATTTTTATCGGATAATTCGTGTCCCTGAATTTCTTTGTAATCTCTGGCATGATAAATCATGATGGTAGATTTTCCGTCTTCGCTGACAGTAAATGAATTGTGGCCGGGACCGTATCTTTTTAGTTCTTCATTCGTATAAAAAACCGGGCCGGGAGATTTTTGCCAATTAGAAGCATCCAGTAAATTTACATTTTCATCAATCCATAGCAAGCCCATGCAATAATTATGATTTGTGGCACTGGCTGAATACGTTACAAATATTTTTCCGTTCTTTTTAATTACAGCGGGGCCTTCATTTACGTTGTATTTTTCTCTTTCCCAGCTAAATTCAGGTTCCGTTAAAATAATTTCCGGGCCGGTAAGCGTTGTTGGATTCTTCATTTCAGACATAACCAAAGCTGTTCCGTGATTTCCTCCTCTTACATTTTGAGCCCAGATCAGATATCTTTTTCCTTTATGCACAAAAGTTGTCGCATCAAGCGAAAATGACTCTTTTTGCGTTTTTAGCTGTCCTTCTTCTGTCCATTTGCCTTCCATTGGATTTGCAGAAGGATTAGACAATACCCAGATTCTTATGTTCCAAATATTTTCAGATTCGCCTGCGGCAAAGTAGATGTACCATTTTCCATCAATTCGGTGTAATTCAGGAGCCCAGATATGGCTGCCCATAACGCCTTTTTCATGTTTGTGCCAGACTTCTTTGTCTTTTGCTTCTTTTAAACCGTTTATACTATTTGCTTTTCGGATTACAATTCGATCGTATTCCGGCACGGTTGCAATTAAATAATATTCACTGGCATCCGTTTTATACACCCACGGATCTGCGCGCTGTTCTGCAATTGGATTATTAAATGTAATGGATTGTGAATTGCCCTGAAATGGATTGATTACAGCCATTATTACCAAAGCGAAAATTCTAATTAATTTCATGCTTATTTGATTTGTTTTTGAGTTATATAATGTGTTCGTTTAAAGTCTGATATTGTTTTAGTTAAAGTTGATTACTTTCTTAATCTCTTTATTAAATTCTACAGTTACAGATCCATCTGTTTGTTGTAAAATTTTTACTGGAACGAGCTCATCTTTCTTCCACTTTTCGCCTGATTTCTTCCAAAGCATCAGCGTTGCAGAAATGCCTTTTTTGTTTGCTTTGGAATCGCTGGAAACATTTATTACCGAACTTTCATTGCTTTCCGGATGCAATCCTTTTGCTTTTATGACTTCAGTTTTATCCCAACCCAAAAGCGGAATCATAGCCAACTGGTATTTTCCGTTGTCGATAATCGTAACTTCATGTCCTGCTATATTTTTTTTAGTCGAAATTATTTCTTTATCTAATTTCGGCAAAGCATAATGTCCCAAACGCATTGATACAGGTTTGTTACTGTCATTTCTATCTACTCTTAAAATTCCGTTAGGTAAAGGAATCTCGGCCAAACTGAATTTTATATTTTCATCGGTTTCTAAAACTACATTTCGGTAATAAATATCATTTTCAAATTTTTTGAAAGTAAATAATCTAAAGGCTTCCCATTTATCATCTTTATTTTTAATGACATAATTCATTGCCACTTCACCATTTTGACCATCTGCCTGCCACGGAAAAGCACTGTTGTAAGAAAGTCTGTTGTAGTTTTCTGTAGATCTGAATTTCTGCCAGTCGTCTTTTACCTTTTCATGACACCAGGCTCTTACTTCTGACGCGCCAATATTAGGATAATCTGTTATCAGGATTTGCGAATCTCCCTGATATTTATTGTAAACTTCATCTTTTTTGAATGTAGTATCCCAATCGCCATTGTTTTCTTTGGCTGTCCAAAAAGGATTATTATCGGGAACCAGCAAACCCAGAAAAATTTTTCCCATCCAGTACACACTACCGCGGCAGCTGTAATTTTGAACGGCTGGTTCGAATGCACCATAAAAACCAAGCGTAGGCACATTGTCTTTCATAAAATCAGGATGTGTCAAAAATTGTTTGATTACACCGGATGAAATTCTGCGCATCCATCCGTAATTGGTATTCGAATCATTTTGAAATCCCATCAGTGGAAAAGGTACTACAGCTCCGGTTCTGTAACTGATGCTCCTTCCCCACATAATCATTTCGCCGTCTTTGCTAAACAAATAAGGATAGTTGTGTTTTAAATCACTAAAATTTGACATAAACTTAGCAGCAATTTCAGGATAGTATTTTTTTCCAAAAAACTCCGACCAGATATTTCCATACATCTGAAAAGCCCACATGCTGTAATAATCAAATGCCGGACTGTCATTGTACCACCCATTACCCCGATAATGTTTTAGTGATTTTTCTAAATATTCAACCAATAATTTTTCATTAACAGTATAGCCTTGTTCCTTAAAAAAACTCAGTACAAAAATGTTGAAGAATTTCCAGTTAGAATCTACTGTTGGACCGTCGCCGTAACTCATCATAATTTTGGCCAGATCGTCTTTTTGATTTTGCGGAAGCGGTTTCCATAACACTTCAGGGTTGGTCAGAAGAGAAAGTGCCAAAGCGCCAAATTCAACCAGCTTTTGACTTGGTCCGCCATTTTTAGCACGCGGTTCAATGTAAGTCGGACTGTTTGGATCAGCTAATTTGGCTATCTGATAGCGATAATAATCGGCAACTTTTATATTATTGATTACTAAATTGGGATTTTCTTTCAATAAAGGTGAAGCAATAAACAAGGTTCTGCAAAGGCCTTCGAGTTTTTCTGTCGGAACCTGATTGGGGTTTGACGGATAGCTTTTTCCTTCCTGCTTCGGAAATTGCATTGGATCGTTCAGTTTATGAATATAGCTGAAAGCTGCTTCCAGCAAATAAAAAGCTGCATCTTTCCAGTGTTGTTTTGTCATTCCGGTTTGCGGACTAACATTAAAATCGGGGTTTTTAATCTGAAATACAGCACCCGTATTTTCTTTTTGCTGTGCAAATAAAGAAATACTAAAAATAATCGCTAAAAACAATATTTTAAATTTATTCATCTTTTAAGGATTTTGCAATCTTGCTCGTTTAATTCCTAGTCACTGTTTCGAAACTATATTCTCCTGATTCTATCTCAAAGACAGCTTTATTATTTTTTACATTCAAAAATTTGATTCCGCTCTTTTTACCATTTATTGTTACGTCGCTTTCTTTTAATGCGGGTAAATAAAGTGTCGCAGTTGTATTTGCAGGCACAACAAAGCGGAACTCATATTTACCGTTTTTCGTTTCCCAGCTGCTTTCAATACGTCCGTACATCGAATCGTAATAGCCATTTGCAAAAGTCATTTGTCTGGTAGTATCGGGTTCCGGCTGTAAAATAAAATGTTTAAATCCCGGTGCATTATCGTCTCGTACAATTCCTAACGAATAATTATACATCCACGCTCCTACGGCTCCTAAGGCGTAATGATTAAAAGAATTCATTCGGTTATTCCCTCCAAATCCGTCTTTATGCGTATACGAATTTAATCGTTCCCAAATCGTAGTTGCTCCTTGGGTGACAGGATACAACCACGAAGGATAAGATTTGTTTTGTAATAATTGATAGGCCATATTCGAATATCCATTATCTGAAAGTGCTTTATTGACCCATGCAGTGCCAATAAATCCGGTCATTAAGGAATAAGGCGGACAAACAACACCCTGATCTGTTTTGTTTTCTCTTTGTATAGAAGCTGTAAACTGCTTGATAGCCAAATCTGAATTCTCTTTATCCAAAACATTAAAGGCAAAAGGCAGCACATACGAAGTTTGAGTATCTATAACTTTACCCCTAAATGAAGTTTTTCCCGTAGCTTTATCAATATAAGTTTTATTGAAAAAATCTTTTCTCTGCTTGTAATATTCTGAAAAATGTTCCTGATCTTTATTTTTATCTAATTGAGCCGCCACTTTAGACATGATTTCCAAATCATAAATAAAATAAGCTTCCCAAAATAGTGTTTTTTCATTTTTAGAATCTTCTAAACTTAACCAGTCTCCTAATGAACCCCAGGTATCTCTTTCGTTTTCTTTTAAAACACCTGTTTTAGGATCAATATCATCAATCAGATAATTGGCGTAGTTTTTCATAGCCTCATAATGCTCTTCTAATAAACTGAGGTCACCGTATTGCAGGTAGTTTTCCCAGACAACAGTAATTCCGGCACTTCCCCATAAGGTTTCACCAAATCCTACACCTATTGGAGCTACATCCGGAAAGCGTCCATTTTCGCTCTGAATATCTCTCATGGCTAACATATGTCTTTTTAGAAATTGTTTCACATCTGCTAAGTGAACTGCGGTTCTGGAAAAAACGGAAATATCACCACTCCACCCCAAACGTTCGTTACGCTGAGGACAATCAGTAGGTATTGATAGAAAATTCCCTCTCATTGACCAGGTAATATTTTCCCACAACTTATTTACCAAAGGATTTGAGGTTTGATAATGCGAAGACAATTCATGTATCGAACTCAATACTGTTCCTTTGACATCGGTTAACGGTAACGGTTTTTCTATTCCTGTTATTTCTATGTAACGATATCCGTGAAATGTAAATCGAGGCGTTATAACTTCGTTACCTCCTTTGGCTGTATAAATATCCTGTGACATAGCCGCCCTTACATTTTCAAGCATCAGTAAATCTTCGTTACCTTGATATTCTGGTAAATCCGGATATAAAACTTCGGCATAACGTAAAGTGATTTTCTTTCCTTTTTCTGTATTGTTCAGGAGAACTTTGGGAACACCTACCATATTTTGTCCCATATCGTAAACAAATACACCCGGACGAACTTCCTTAACCGATTGAGCTGTTAATTCATTTATTGGTTTAACCGTAGTTCCAAATTGCCCCACCAATTGAGCATCAGCAAAATTATTAAAGTTAGGTAAATTGGCCGTTCCTTCCAGACTTACAAAGCCATCAGTTCCTATGGCTGACGCCTGATGCCAAAGAGAAGCGTCATATTTTGCTGTACTCCAGCCTTCAATTGCTTTTTCTTTTTGTGCATCATAAACTTCGCCCTGAAAAAAGCTGCTGTATTTTACTGGTCCGTCATTAAAATATGTCCATGTTTCAGGATTACTTGTGAAAATTTTTTCGCTTCCATCGGCATATGTAACTACCAATTTTGCCAACATCGATTGACGATCACCAAAAAAATTCCAGTTTTCGCCAACATAGGTACTGCCTCCACTCCACCAGCCTTCTCCAAGAATGGCTCCCAATACATTATTTCCTTCCTGAATATTGGACGTAACGTCATACGTTTGGTACAAATGAGTTTTATTGTACTGTGTGAGTCCGGGATTAAAATAATCGTCTCCAATTTTTCCCCCATTTAAATACACATCATAAATACCTCTTGCTGTAACATACAATCGTGCTTTGCTTATTTTAGGAGAATCTATTTTAAACAGGGTACGCAACATAGGCATGGAATTCTGACTTGGATCAGCTAAAACTAGAGTTTCTTTATTTCCTCCTGTTACAGCATAGCTATTATTTTCAACCGTTACTTCTTTAAATGACGAAAAGATACCAGAAGCAGCACTAACATTCGAAGGGCTTCGGTAATTTTTTATTTCAAGTTTTGAGAACTGAGCTTTTTCTCCCTTAGGTACTAAAAAACCAATATCGCCTACTACAGGAAAAGCTATAAAATCGCCTCCTGCTCCTAATGGATTGAGATTAACATCGGCTATCTGATTTTCTTTTGAATTTCCATCGATATAAATTTTAGTAACTCCTAAACAGCTTTTTACAATTATAGTATGGGGATTGTATTTGTTTTTTTTATTCATTAGCGTATTCGGAATAGAAAAACTTTTAAAAGGGATTTCTTTTTTATCATTTCTATGATAGCCAACCCGATAAATATGCAGCTGAGCCTGTGCATCGGAATCCAAAGGTTTTGTATTTAACTCGATCTGAATGTAGCTTTCGCCTTTCTTATTTTCCAGTTTAAATAGATTTTTATTTTTATCCATTAAACGCTGATCATTCGCACCATAAACTAACGATGCTTTTGTTGATTTTGATTTTTCATCCAGCTGAATTGTACTATTGATACAAAAAACAGGAAGATATTGGGAATACAAAACCATATCATCAGAACTGCCGCCAATCCATTTTGCTCCTGACCAGGCAGTTGTCTCCTTATCTGAATCCGTATTTGTAACCATTTTGTGGTTCATCAAACCGGTTTCAAACCACGAATTTACGGAGTACTTTTTTCCTTTTTGATCCCAAACAGTTACTGTCCAGTTATATAAAGTTGTAGGCTTCAATTCTACCCCCTTGTATTTTATATTAATGGATGTTCCACTTTTAATTTTACCGGTATTCCAAACCTCAATACCCTTATTATTTTTTACAATAATTTGACAGGCAGTTTGATAATAGCTTCTGTTTTTATCAACGGGTTTCATTTGCCAGCTAAAGACTGGCTGAGATACATCAAGACCAATGGGAGTTACCGCATTTTCTACCTTAAGATTGCTAATTTGAAGTAATTTATTTTCTTTTTGCTGAGAGCATAAAGGCAAACTAAAAATAGTTACAAAAAGAAATAGTGTTTTTATTTGATTCATCTTTTACCTGCTGCTTGTATTTTAATTACACTTTTCTTTAATCCCGGAGCAGTAACTTCAAGATTAATTATACCTGATTCACCATTGTTTTTGATAATTACCAAAGCACGGCCATTCCATGCTTTACGCATGTTACCGAAATACAAATCAGTATCTTTTAAATTGGCATTATCAACTCCCGCAATAGCTCCGGCACCTGTAACAGTAAATGTAAGCCGGTTTTCTGCGTTTGGATTTAAAATACCTTTTTCATCTGTGATTTCGACACTTACATACACTAAATCCTGACCATCAGCTTTTATGTTTTTTCGGTCAGCTATCAGTGTAATTGTAGTTGGCTGAGTGGCTGTTTTCAATGTAACAGACTCAGCTTCTTTACCGTTTTCTAAACCCACAGCCTTTAGTTCTCCTTTTTGATACGGAATCGTAAAAGTTGCTTTGAATTCCTGTGCTTTGCCTGTTTCCTTTTCGCCAAGACTTTTTCCATTCAGGTACAATCTTACTTTCGGGTATTTTGAATAGACTTCAATCTCAATATTCTTTCCTTCGTGATTAGGCCAGGTCCAGCTTTCCCATGTTGGCCAGACTGCCCATGAAGTCAATTTTATAGCTCCATTTTCCGGATTTGGCTCTCGAACAGCCATGTATATTTTTTCATTATCATTGTACAGCATGCTTCTGTAATGCGAGATTGGTTTTCGCCAGCCTATTAAATCAATATCTCCGCAATAAGCACCATGCCACGGATGTAAATTTCCGGTCCAGTGCTCACCTTCCGGTTCTCCCGGATACACATATCGGCCAATACCCGATTCTCCAATATAATCCATTGCTGTCCATACAAAATCACCCAGGATATAATTGTGTTTCTGAACCAAATCCCAGTTTACAAAAGCATCTTTAGGATACGATTCGGTTTGTACAATAATACGCGAAGGCACTCTTTTATGATCTTCTTCGGCATGATGCAACTGATAATTGTATCCTGCCACATCGTGAGCGGCCATCAAAGGATCAAAAATATCCCAACCCTGATTCCAGGTAGTCATGGCTGATGTTACCGGACGTGTGTAATCTAGATTTTTGACAGCATTTGCCAGCATTTTTGCAGTTTCAACAGCTTCCGGTTTGGTTCTTTCAATAATTTCATTGCCTGTACTCCACATGATTATTGAAGGATGATTGCGGTCTCTCAATACCATTGATTCCACATCATGTTTCCACCATTTATCAAAAAGACCGGCATAATCATAGGTATTTTTCTTCTCTTTCCATCCGTCAAAAATTTCGTCGATTACAAGCATTCCTATTCGGTCGCAAGCGTTTAAGAAAGCCTCCGAAGGCGGATTGTGCGAAGTTCTGACGGCATTAAATCCGGCGGCTTTGAGTAATTCTACTTTTCTTTCTTCCGCACGGTCATAGGCAGCTGCTCCGAGTGCGCCATTGTCATGATGTACGCAGCCTCCGTTTAGCTTTATTTTTTTCCCGTTTAATGAAAATCCGTTTTCAGCACTAAAAGCAATAGTTCTCATTCCGAAATTGGTGGTAACAACATCAAGAGTTTTTGATTCTTTTTTGATTACTGTTTTAATCTGATATAGATTTGGTACGTCAACTGACCATAATTTTGGATTTTCTACTTTTACGATCTGAGTCACTTCTTTTTCCTCGTTTGGCTGTAGTTCTATTTTGTTTTCAGTATTTGCAATAGCTTTTCCTTTTCCATCTGCCACACTATTCGAAAGCAGCACGCTAAGTGAACTGGCAGTTTCATTCTTTAAAATCGTTTTAACTTGAGCTGTAGCCTTGTTATTTTTGACTTCTAAGGTAGAAATCGCAACACCCCAGTTTTTCACATGAACCGGGTTTCGTATCATCAGCCACACATTGCGATAAATCCCAGAACCACTGTACCATCTGCAGTTTTTTTGTTGGGAATTATCAACCTTTACCGCAATTGTGTTTTTTTGTCCAAACTTTAAATAAGGCGAAAGGTCATATTCAAAAGAAGTGTAACCGTAGGGTTGAAAACCAACTGATTTTCCATTTATAATTACCTCTGCATTCATATAAACTCCTTCAAAATAAATAGCAATCTTTTTTTCTTTCCATTCAGCAGGAACTGGAAATGTTTTTCTGTACCATGCTTTTCCCATTAGATAAAAACCGCCGTCACCTTCGCTTGGATTGTTTTTTTCTGATTTTCCTTCAATACTCCAATCGTGCGGGAGGCTTAATTTTCTCCAGCTGCTGTCATTAAAATTTGTCTGACTGCTTTCAGAAGCATCTCCCAGCGCAAATTTCCAATCTGAATTAAATAATTGTTTGCGCTGTATCGTATTATTTTGCGCTGTAATTTCTGTCATACAGCTTATTAGAAGTAAATAAACTAAAATTATTGCCTTTCTTACTCTTTTAGTTTTATTCATTATGATTTGGTTTTGATTAGATACGCTAGCTCCAACCATAAACACTTGTATTTATGGTTGGGAAAGCAAGTTATTAAATAAAAAGTGTAAAAACAACACTTTAAAATCATTACCCTTTGCAGTTGCAAAAATATTTTGTCGTTTCATAAATTCTATTTTAGTCATTTTCTTGTTCAAATTTCGGCCAATACAAAAACAAATGAGTAATAACCAGACTATCAAATCAATAATTTTTGTCATTAATTTTCTGAAAATACGTTTAGATTTCATTCACCAAACCATTTTAAAACAGGCTTTTCATCCCTAATTATTACAGGAAGCCACACATATGTCCCATCAATAGGATTCCGGTTTCCAACGGTCTGCCATGAAAATAAACTGATCTTTTTTACCTTGAACAGGAAAAATATATGTGCTTTGTGAATGAAAAGTAAGCTTTGTATCTTTACCAATACATGGGTTTCCTAAAGTTTCCCACAGTCCCCAAATCGAATTCGATTTAAAAGAACGTGCTTCATTTGGTTCCCAGCCTGTACAGCCTGAAGTTATCATATAATAAATTACGTCTTTTTTTAAAATTACCGGTGTTTCGTTATGACCAGTTGACGCCATTCGGGTCCATTTTTCTGTAAAATCTAAATAATCGTCTGTCAATTCAGAAATATGAAGCGTCAGATTTTCCTCAGAAGAATGGATAAGATAGGCTTTCTCATCCCATATACACCGTCAAGTCCCGCGACATCTGCCCTTTTACTCTTCCACTAATATTACTTAAACATATTTATTTTTACCAAAGCTGACGCAATAACTTGATGCATATCATAATATTTATATTCGGCTAACCGTCCTCCAAAAATTACATTATTTTCTTTTTTTATTAACTCATTATACTTCTTAAGTATTTTATTATTATAATCATCATTAATAGGATAGTATGCTTCAGTTCCAGGTTTCCACTCTTGTGGGAATTCTTTAGTAACAATAGTTCCTGATAATTTACTGAATTCAAAATGTTTATGTTCTATAATTCGAGTATAAGGAATATTTTTTTCCGTGTAATTTACAACCGAAACACCCTGATAGTTTGGAATACTCATGAACTCATGTTCAAAGCGCAGGCTTCTATATTCTAAATGTCCATATTTATAATCATAAAATTCATCTATTTTACCCGTATAAACTATACGTGTAGCTAATTTAGTAAGCTCATTACGATTTTCAAAAAAGTCTACTCCAATTTTAACTTCAATATCTTTTAAAAGTCCTTCAATTAGTTTGTTATATCCACCAATAGGAATTCCTTGATATTTATCATTAAAATAATTATTATCATAAGTAAACCTTACGGGCAGTCGTTTAATAATAAATGTTGGAAGATCTATAGCTTTACGTCCCCATTGTTTCTCTGTATATCCTTTTATTAATATTTCGTATATATCTTTCCCAACCATACTGATGGCTTGTTCTTCTAAATTTTTTGGTCGAATAAACCCGGCTTCCTTAACTTGATTTTTAATCTTCTCTTCTACTTCTACAGGATTTTTAATATTCCAGAGTTGATAAAAAGTATTCATGTTAAATGGTAAATTATATAATGTATCTTTATAATTGGCCAATGGTGAATATGTAAAATCTTTAAACTTTACAAATGAATTGACATAGTCCCATATATTTTTATCATTGGTATGAAATATATGAGGACCATATTTATGAACATTAATTCCTTTTATATTTTCACAATAGATATTCCCTCCTGCATGTAATCTTTTATCAATAACAAGACATTTTTTTCCGAGGTTTGTCATTTCACGTGCAAATACTGCACCATATAGCCCTGACCCTACAATTAAAAAATCATATTTTTTCATCTTTTTAAGTACTATATATTTTAAAACTTAAATTATATTTCTTCATGTAATCCAGCATCTCTTGATGATTGCTAGATTGTACTGGTCTGGTATGTAAAGAATAGATGTCATCAATTATAGCCATATTAAATTCAGTATAATTAACAATTATACCCCAGTGAAAATCTAACCCCCAACCACTTTTTGATTCATTAAATGTGTGCAACACTTTTCTTAGCGCATCTCTTGAAAAACAGGGCTGCATGATTTCAACAAAATTTGTAAAACGGATAATTGAGTTTGCTTTTCGGAAAGTATGTGGGTGAGAAAAATATGAATTAGCTATAGCTGGCTGGGCTAAATCTAACTCATAATTTTCCATAAAATCAAACAACTTTTGTATATTATTCTGATCTATTGCTATATCATCATCTGGCATATAAAAAAAATCGTATTGATCAATTAATCTTTCATTATTTTTTAAATAATTGTAAATTAATTTAAATTTATTTCCCGTACCAACAGTAATAAAAGGAGTATCTAATTTAAACAATTCATACGAGTCATCATAAACTATTAAGTGGAGGTCAAATGCATTCTCACCTTTGATCCACTGTTTATGTAAACTTGAAGCCCCAACAGTTGCTATTATACAATGTTTTTTATTCTTGTGCTTCTTTTTTGTTAAATTCATGATTGATTCGTTTTAATTTTTGAATAAAAATTTTAAATTTTCAGGATTCTAAGATCAAATTCAAATGTTTTTTTCTTCTGAAAATTTTGCCGGATGATATAAGAGACTTTCTGTTATTTCCTGATCAAATATATTGGGTTTAAACCTCATAGAATTGCCAAATAATTCATTAGACTGATTAATATCAATTCTTTTATAAAATCGGTTTTTGCAATTTTCAGGCACGTACGGGCCTAAACCTCCAAAATCCTGTATATTAAAACCTCCGTGTTTTAGCAAAGTTGGAATAAGCACTTCATGATGCCCCTGCCATCCATTTTTTAATTGATTGTGTAAATACTCTAATGCTTTATTTGAGAGACGGTATATTGGATTAAAGGACCGCACTTTATTTTCTGAAAGAATTATTTTTTTTTGATGAAATAATGTATTCCACCAATACCAATTGGGATTTTCATTGAAATCATTCATGTGAGAACTTATAAAATCTGCAGAATTAAATTTTAAAAAAAAAGCAAAAAAATCTTGCCAATTTCCGTTATAATGCACATCATCTTCAATTAACCAGTAAAAATTATATCCGGGATTTTCCAGAAAGAACTGCAGTAATGGAAAATGATTATTACCCGGCAATAAATCTTCCCCAATAGCCTTATAACCAATATCTGCAAGAATATCATTTGTGAAAGGAAATATTCTTATATTTTTTTTAAATTCTACATTTTCATCATTATGATTACTATGAAATAAAAGATAAGCTTTATGGTGATTACTAACTTTACTAAGGGATTCATATTTTTGATATATCACTTTATTAGTTTTGTTTGTTAATAGTAATAAAGCTGATTTCAAATTATTACATTCATTCACTTTAGAATTGTCTTTAAAAAATTCCATCAGATTCTTAGTTTTATTTCGTTAAAAGTTTCTGTGACCAACTATTTTTTAAACATTATATTTTTCTATTGCGTTTATCAATAAATGATAGAGGCTAATTTTGTTTTTTACACTAAATACTTCTATTATTTTATTTAGAGCAGTATTAATTTCAATAGCGTTATTTTCTAAAGTAAAATTTTCATTAAAAAAAGTATAGACAAAATTGTGCCATTCCATTTCCCATTTTTCTTCATAATAATCTACTTTAATATTTCTATATTCCTTTAAATAGGGTAGTAAAACATCTTTGTTCTCTAAGAAATATTGTTCGTTTAAATCTGTGATTTCTCGTGGCATATTTAAATCATATTGGGAATGTTCGATTTCTAACAGCCTTTTAATTATTTTTAATATGTCATTGTCAGAAATCTTTATTGCATTAAAAAAAATTGTAATAATCTGAAACATTATTTCATTTATTGATAAATGAAATTCATCCTTATATTCAGTAAAAGCAGAAAATAATAAATCCGTTAATCCAATATTGAAACCTTGCCAAGAATCAGAATCATTTTCAAATAATCCATAATGAATAGAGTTATTTTTGAAATTCATAAAACTTCGAAAGTTTTCTTCTTTTACGATTTTTAATTCTGAAGGATTTTTAGCAAGAAACTCTTTAAAATAGCTATCTATTGACTTTGCAATTTCGAGAGCATTTTCTTTTTGTACTACAAACACTAATCTTATATTATATCCTCTTAGCTCGTTTAAATAAAAATAAAACGGCAAATTTTTATTTTGCGAAATAAAAGGAAATATAGCGTCTACTACTAAAATATCCCACATTAATTTATCGTAAAAAATAGAAATACATACATTTATTGTATCTTCATTCTGAATAACATTTGAGTTATTATTCGATTTGAATTTTATCTTTTTATTCGAAGTGAGCGTCTCCATAAGATTCTTCATTAACAGTTATTCTTTTATGGGTCAAATTTTTATTCATTTTTATGCGGTTACTCATTTGAGAAAAAAGCATTATTAATGATGAGCAAAATGCCTCATTCAATACTTCAAAATACTCTGAATTATTAGCAATTGAAATATCTCCTTCTTTGAAAATAATTTTATCATTGGAAATGAATTGTCCAAATTTCCAACTATCATCAAGCAAAATAATATTATATTCAAAACTTTTTTTTGTAATAAATATATTTTCAGTAGATTCTGAATTTAAAGTTGATTTTTCAACAATAGAACCAGCATACACCTCGTTATTACTAAAGCAGTAAACTAACTCAGTAATTGATGGTGTTTTATGTTTCATATATATATGTTTTATTTCTATGTTATTATACTCGTTTTTAAGGCGTTCAACATCACTATGAGGTAAAGCGTTTAGAAATTTTTCAGGAAACAGCACTACTTTTCTTCCTAACAATTCAAGACGATTTCTTAAGTCAAAATCTTCAAAACCATAACCTTTCATATTTTCATCATATCCTCGTAATGTTTCAAAATCATCTTTCTTTAAACATATCCTGCCACAACAATCTCTTTGTGTACCTTTATCTACTGATAAATATATATTTTCACCTTTTAAAAAAGACTCATTAATAAAATTAGCAAATCCTTCCCCTATAAAATTGTCAGCATCTACATTACACACTATGTCTCCAGTGGCTTGTTTTGAAACAACATTCTTTGAATGACTCATTAAAAAATATTCGGGTTCACTCGTTTTTATGTATTTTAAGACACCTTGCTTTATATATTGAGACATTTCTGTATTTATCCATTTATCTAACTCGTCTGTTGAATTATAATTAAGCACAATAAATTCTACATTTCCATAATCTAAATTATCTTTAATGTTTTTTGGTAAAGTTTCTTTTAGAAAACTTAAACGATTCATACACACCGTACAAAAAGATATTTTATGTTTTTTTTTTGCAATCATGATTTATAATTAAAGCTTTTAAATAAAAATTAATTGTAGGTAAGTACCTCTCTGAATTTGTAGAATATGCGTTCCGCTACACTTAGATTTTCAGTAACAATTTCAGCGTTTCCTAGTAATTCCTGGGTAAATTTTAAACTTTTATTGTAGGATGTTTTTGTCCCTTTTGGAAGGGTAATAAAAACTGTATAATTCCCTTCCGTATCAGGAGATATAGAAAAATTTGTGACTTTACCAATAAGCATTCCATATTGCTGATATGGATAATTATCTAATTTGACAAATACTTTTTGTCCAACACTTACTTTTCCAGCGTTTTGAGCAGGTATCACGAGCTTCCCAACTAAATTGGAGGTACTTATTGGTAGAATTGTAAAAACTACATTCCCAACATTTACAAATTGATTTGCACCCCAAAAATCTTGAAAGCTAATAACACCATTTATCGAAGATATCAACGCATAGTTGTATTCCCAATTTCTAATTGCTTCTTTAAGTAAATCATACGATTGTTTCAAATTTTTTAATAATCTGGTACTGTCTTCCTGTTCATTAATTTTAGTACTTATTAGTGTATGGTTAGCAGAAGAAATATTTTCTGTAATCTGTGAAATAGAAATTGCCATCGAACTAATGTTTTTTTGAATTTGTATAAACTCTAATTCCTTTAATTCATAATCTCTTTGCGAAATAATACCTTTTTCAAATAAATGTTTATCTCTTTCAAAATCTATTTGTTTTAACTTAAATTCGCGTTCTTGCAACCGTTTTTGAGCAATTTGATTTCCTAACTGATTTTTTAATTCCTGAAGGGATATTTTATTATCACCTAATTGATTTGTATAGGGATCTAAATTTTTTAATAAAAAATAATCGGTGTAACTTTTTTCAAAATTCACATAGGCATTATTAATATCTCCTAATGTAAGATGAGAAGTTTTGTTAAATGGAAAGCGAAAGCTGTTTATCTCAAATGGAAGTGTATCAATAATATTTTTCAATAAATAAACATCCCTGAAATTCCCTGTATTTTTTATAATGGCTAATTTTTGGCCTTTTTTAACAGTATCCCTGTTTTTAATGAAAATTTTATCTAATTGTCCTGAATACCTTGATGTCACTTTTTCAGTAGGTTGGTTAGTTGTTACTAATATTTTAGCTGTTACAAAATCCGGATATTTGATAATAAAAGACAGGCAAACTATGATGCAAACAAACATAAAAACAAGTGTAATACCCCACCTGATAATCCAGATTGGTGGATTTGACAAAATTTCCTGAACTTCCTCGGATCTTAAATTTAAGTTATCTTCTTTTTGATTTTTAGGCATAGCTATCATTACTTAATTTTTCTAACTCCAATTGATTTTTCACTAAACTATAGTAAACTCCTTGTTTATCTAATAATTCATTATGCTTACCGGATTCTTTTACTTTACCATCGTCTATAACCACTATTTGATCTGCATTTTTGACTGTACTTAAACGATGTGCAATGATTACAACAGTTCTGTCTTTAAAAAAATGATTTAAATTTTCCATAATAATTCGCTCATTTTTAGCATCTAAAGCAGATGTTGCTTCGTCAAAAAATAATATATCCGGATTTTTATAAACTGCTCTGGCTATAAATAGACGTTGTTTTTGCCCCGTGCTTACCCCAACTCCTTCATTACCTATTTTAGTGTTAAAACCAAGGGGTAAGGATTGAATGAAATCATAAATATTCGCTACTTTTGTTGCTAGTATTAAGCGTTCCTGATCTATGCTTTCATCTCCCACTGCAATATTGTAAGCTATAGTATCATTAAACACATAACCTTCCTGCATTACTACACCACAATTGGCCCGCCAGCTTTTATGAGATATCGAGCTTAAATAATGTTCGCCAAATAAAATAGTTCCTTTTTCAATATCGTAGAACTTTAAAAGTATTTTCATTAGAGTAGTTTTACCACTACCGCTAGCACCTACAATAGCTGTTATTTTATTAGCAGGGATTTTTATGTTTATCCCTTTTATTGTATTTTTATTACTCCCTAAATACCTAAATTTTACATCCTGAATCTCTATATCCTGACCGGTTTTTATATTAGATATTAAATGTTTTTCTTTTCCTTCTTCGTCTTCTTTATTGTGAATTTCTCCTAACCGTTCTAAACTTATCTTAGCGTCTTGAGCCGCCTGAATAAAACCAACTAATTGCTCAATAGGACTATTTAACTGACCAATAATATACTGAACGGAAAGCATCATCCCTAAAGTAATAGATCCATCAATCACTAAAAGCGCAGAGGTAAATGTGATTAAAATATTTTTTATTTGATTAATAAATGACGCGCCAACTGCTTGTGTTTGCTGTAAGGATAAACTTTGCATGGATACTTTAAATAATCGTGCCTGTACGTATTCCCATTTCCATCGTTTTTGCTTTTCGGCATTGTGCAATTTTATTTCCTGCATCCCATTAATAAGTTCAATAACGGTACTTTGTTCCTGACTCAATTGAGAAAAACGTCTGTAATCTAATTCTTTACGGCGTTTTAAAAAAAATAAAATCCAAAGCACATAAATGATACTGCCAACAGCAAATATGAAAAAGATAGATAAACTGTAATAAATTAGTACTGCTCCAAAAACAAATAAATTGACCATAGAAAACAGGGTATTTAATGTAGAACCTGTAAGTAAGGTTTCTATACGGCTGTGGTCATTAATCCGCTGCATAATATCACCCGTCATTCTGGTATCAAAATAAGATATAGGCAAATTCATTAATTTTATAAAAAAATCAGAGACTAATGAAATATTAATGCGGGTACTTAAATGCAATAAAATCCAACTTCTAAAAAAACCAACACTTGTTTGCCCAAGGAACAACATTACCTGAGCAATCAGTACTATATAAATAAAATGAATGTCCTGATTTTGTATACCAATATCCACAATACTTTGAGTTATAAAAGGAAAAATAAGTTGCAGTATACTACCAACTATCAAACCAATAACAAGCTGTAGAATTAAACTTTTGTATTTAAATAAATATTGAAAAAGGAAACGAAACGATTTTTTATCGGTTTCATTCCAGTTTATTTGTTTAAACCTTGGAGTAATTTCTAATAATAGAGCAATTCCTTCCTTTGTATCCTTTGTAGCATTATTACCTATCCAACAAGTAATAAACTCCTGTTTAGTATATGAAATAAGACCATATGAAGGGTCAGAAACATATACTATATCTTTTTTAATTTTATAGACTACTACAAAATGGGCTTTATTCCAATGAGCAATTAAAGGAAAAGAAGCCTCTGTAAGTGTATCAAAATCTAATTTAACACCTAAGGATTTAAAACCAATGGCTTCAGCGGCATCACTTAACTTGAATAAATTACTACCCTCTCTGGTGGTTTCTGATAAATCCCGAATATCTTGCAAAGAGATTAATTTACCATAATGTTTTGCTATAATGCGTAAACAAGTTGGACCGCAATCTTTAGAGTCGGGTTGTATATAAAAGGGAAAATCTTTTTTCAATATATGAATTACATTTAGGATTTAAAAAATATTATAAGTTTTGTCAAATTCATTGGTTTCAAACAAAAAAGTGAGACTAATTATAAAAAGTAGTTTGCATTTTTATTTGATAAAAATTAATCATAATTCCATTACTACTTCTTTATATTTCATTTGAGCTATTTTAGATTCATAGTAATATAAAAGTAAGTGATAACTAACAAATTCGTTTTCTCTACCTTTAGTTCTGTATAATCTATTAAAACTCATATGTGAAATACTAAATATAAGTTCGTCTATATTTTCAATATTTGATCCTTCCTTGATTATTTTAGCTATTGATTGTTCTATTTTTTGGTCTCTCATAGTTACGAAAGAGATCAATTCATTATGGTCTGTCTTTTTTGATAGAAAAGAATTTATTTCATTTTTGTTTTTTCGATATTTCAGACTTAACTGGCGTTTTAAATTAGTGTCATAATTCATTTCTTTTCTAAATGCTGACACAAATTTTTCCATTAGATATTTCTTTCTTTCTATAGGAATCTTAAATACATTAAGCAAACTATCTAAACTGTAAAGACCTGCTAACCATTGAACATTTTTAACTTTTGTGTTTTCAGTATAATCTAATATTTTTACAATCATTTCACTATCATGATAAAAAATATTTTCAATATCCTCTATATAATCTGTACCATATCTTTCTAATTCCCTGCTATACGTATCTGTTTGTAATTTCCAAATCAGGTTTTGTTCCATTAATGTTTTTGATAATGAACTTAAATCCTGGATAATAGGGAGGATGTTTTTTTGATCTGTCAAATAAACTCTGATACGTAAATGAAATTCAGGATCATAATATCTAATAAAAAACCATTTGTTTATATAATTATTCTCCTTCCAAATATTAATCATTGGTACAAAATAATCAACCAATAAACTATCTGCAGTTTTAACACCAGTATAAATTTTAAAATAGAACCATTCATCTCCTAAAATAAAATCCCTTTTACTATTTCCATCCATTATTCGATATTTTAATTGTATTAATTTTTGTAAAATGAAAAAACAAACTCATTAACAAAACCTTTTCCTTTAGGATCTGTACAAATTGTATCATCTGAAAAAAGAAATTCTTCCAAAAAGAAAAAACTTTTATTTTTAATTAGGCTCAACAACATCTTGATGCTAGAGAGATTATCAATATTAATTAATAGTTTATTATCTCCCTCGACTAGATAAACTAATTTTGGAATATTATATTTATTAGAAAACTCGACAAATTTTTCAAAAAGCTTCAGGTCATCTTTAATATCTAATATTCTTTTTATTTTATCAGATGTAATTTTCCATTTTGAAGTGGATAGGATAATATTTTTGTAAATGACTCTAGGAAAAAAAGTTAAAGAACTTGAAATCATTGCATTCCATTCAAATGTTAATGATTTTCTTTTATCGACTGACTGCATATCACATAAAAAACGGTAAATAGAAAGATTACTTAGCTTATAGTTATGCGCTGTAGTAAGTCTTGGACATATTTCTTTATTTAATTTTTTAGATCTTAAAAAAATACGATTATTTTTGATAGAAATCAGTAGGTCACTAATTGGAATTTGCTCTTCGTAAGATTTAGTAGATCTAGATAAAAAAGGTATTTCATAATTTCGTAAAGAAGGACGCATTAAAACATTTCCTATCCGATCTTCAGGTAAATGAACAATTTCAGCCAAAATTGTATTAGGATTCAAATTATTCTCAATAGCTACTATTTCCTCAACAAATTTATTTAGATTTAAATCTCCATGGCAAAATCTGCCAAATAAATTTCCAGCACTACTGCCTGAAAACGCACTCAAATGAATCATGGTTTGATTTTCTATAACTGCAATTTGTGCAATTGTAGAAAAAGTATCAGGTAAGTTTAGCCAATTAGATTCTAATATTTTTATTTCATCTTCTCGAATTTCAATAACTTTACTATCACTTTTTTCTGCTTCAATTATTTTATTAAATAAAAGGACATCAATTTGTGACAATTTAGCACTTGTTTCTTTGCTGTCAGAATTATTGAACATTATATCATCAATGAATGGATTTGGATCTCCTTTTCCTGAATTAATTGGATAACCCAAACCAATTTCGTTATCAAGTGCTAAGGCTAAAGAAATCTCTTTGGTTTCATACCTTTCATAAAAAGCTTTTTTAAAGTCTGATAAATTTGTATTGTTGTTTTTTGTAGATGAAATCTTATTGATTAAAGTTAGACCTTCATAGATGTTATTTACAAGATCTCCATTTAATGTATTATGATTATGTCCAATAATTAGATCCGTTTGAAAAACATATTTTTCATTAAATGCAATATTAAATTCTTTAAGTAGCTCTATTATTTCTAAATACGCATCTACGCTGTTTGGATCATCATTATCCAATTCAGCTAATTTTAATTTTATTAATGTTAGATTCTCAATTAATGAACTTTTATTATCGATCCTCTTCAAAACAGATACTATATGATCAAAATTTTCCATACCGGAAACGGTCTGTTCTAATTCACTTACTAAGATTTGACTATCAATTAACTCTATTATAAATTCTCTAGCATCATCAAATTCAATATCATTACTGACAAGTAGATTGGAAATTTGAGATATACTTTTACCTTCACCACAAAATTGAATAATTTTTTTAAGATAATCTGACGATTCAACTTCAATCATTTTTTGGACTAAAGTAACGTTATCATTATATTTAGATTCGATAAAACGTAAAAAATTGCCCAATTCAAAAAGACTATTATTGGGAAAGAAATTTAATTGTTCCTTGATTGAAGGAATTTCTTTCAAATACTTTATTAGTAGTCCCGTTAGATCCATATCAAGTCTAGTATGTCTCTTATTTAATGAATTCTCCCTCTCAATTCTACTTTCGTTCAAAAAATGACCAGTAGAACATCCTGAAAACAAACCAAATGGAGTGGGTCTGGAACATATTCTAGACAAATATTTTAAAAATGAGTTTCGAATTTCTCCTTTTTCATCTAAATTTTGACCTGTTGACCATTTTTCAACCTCTTTATAAAAAACTGGTGACGCCAGGAAAATGGCTTCTTTGATTGTTGAATCTAAAAAAATATGTTTTAATTGCTCATCAGTAACCTTATTTTCTTTTGTGAGTTTAAAAAAAAAATCTATTGTTAAAAGGGGGGTACGTAATACGTATGTGTCAAAAATTTTGTACATAAATTAGTTTTCTTTGTTTTTTGTAGATTTTATCAATTCAATTCCTTTAAGAATATATTGATCCTCAGTAAAATTTGACGTGGTTTGGTTAACATAGTGATCTATTTTCAATCCTTTTCTTTGTACTCCAGTTCCATCGGGATAAAACGCACCCATAGTAGTGAATCGAAATTCTGTACCATCAGGTAGTTTAAAAATGGCAATATTCATTACAGAACCAGCTGTGTTTTCACCTACTGTTATACAATTAGGAGATGCTTGAATAGCCATTCCTACAAACTCTGCCATACTTTGAGTGGTTTGATCTACTAATAAAATAATCTTTTTATTATAGTATTTTGAATTTTTACCTCCGTTTTTAAAAGGATCTATTATAAGGCTAATCGAAGGCTTACCAAAGCCTGCTAATGATGGTCTATCTTTTAATGGCGATAGAACTTTAATAAATTCTTTCCTGTCTGGATAGGTGTATTTTGTAATATCTGACCCTCTAATATTTTTTGGATAATTTCTTAAATCTATTATAATCCCATCCGTGTTAGAAAATGCTTCAAAAGCATTTTTGATATCCTCTTTAGAAATTGTTTTTAAATTTATATAGCCAATATTATAATCAATAAGTTGCCATTCTTTTTTATAAGAAAATAATGGAAGCGAAGAGTAATCTTTATTTTCAAAGGTTTTATAGAGATAAATATATTTTGTAATAACAGAATCGTTTCTTTTAATTCTAACTTTAACACTATCTTCTTTATTACGCAGCAACCACCCAGAAAACCCTTTTGAATAAGTATCATTCGAAGAAGAAAATTTTGATTGTATCTTTTGCTTTTGAAGTGTTTTAATGTCTAGGTCATTAATTTCAACAATCAAATCCCCCAATTTCAAATCATCTTTTTTTGCTAAATTTTTATTAAAAATCCTTGTAACAACTAAAGTGTCATTAATATTCTTTATTCCGATTGGAGCTCTATATTTAAATAGAGAATCGGATACTGTTTTTGATAAAGAAATAGAATGTGAATCATTAAGTGATACAATTAAGTTGTTCTTTGCTAACTCATATTCTAATTTAGAATTACAGTTTACGAAGTTACCAATAAAATAATCTAACTGACCAAACCAGTTTTTATCCATCAAATATTTATTTACATAATAATATTGGATGACGTTCCAAAAACTGAATAACTCTAATAGCCTATGGCTTTTAATTTTAGAATCAAATGCTATAAATCCTTTCTCATTTTCGAAAGTCGGGATTCCACTTTTTGAAGTGTAGTAGTAACCTATACTTGTATTGTTTTCTAATTTTTTTAACTTGGTATAAAGTTCTTTATTGTCCGAATACTGTTCTATCCAGTTATAATCAAAATTTTTTGTGAATAGATTATTCGTATTTGTCTCGGTCTTTATTTTACTTTCTTTGACTGATACAACAAAATTTAATAAAAAAGAATCAAGATTTGTTTGTGTCTTTACTGCTGCGTCTAGTTTGTCAATATTTTCAACGAAAATTTCGTCCCAATTGTAATTTCCTTTGCTTACTTCAGAATGATGGTACTTTAGAAGCCCCCATACCAAACCAAATTGTTTGTATTTTTCAATACTGGTAATAACTTGCTTTTCTTGAGAAAACATTTGCATAATAAAACAAAAGCAAAGCGTAATTGCGAAAATATTTTTTTTGTTCATGAAGTTCTTTTTAATATTTGATCATTAACAACTCTTCAGAAATCTGTGCTTCTGAATATAAAAATTTATGATAACAGATAAGGACTCCGGTAAGTCCTTCAAGTATAGAAATATTTTTTTCTGTAGAATTTGGAATTGCGAAGCCATAATAAACATACTCATTTGATTGTATTTCAATTTTTTTATTGAGTGTTTCTTTTAACCAATAATTTGCTGCATCCCAAAATACTTCATTATTTGAAATATTATATATATTTAAAAATAAAATGGCTATACCGCAAGTGCCATGACAAAAGCCAGCATCAATACTATGTTTTTCTCTTTTAAGGGTACGACTGGCTACAAAAACTAATTTTTCTAAAATTACTTTTTCAAATATTTTTTTTTCTAGTAGTATAGAAGCCATCAATAAGGTGTATAAAACTCCTAAATCGCCATAACACCAACCTAATCTTGAATTTTCTGCGGTTAAGGTATGCTGTTCAAAATCGACGGCTAGTATTTTAAATGGGTAATAACTGTAAATTTCTTTTGTAATTATTTGTGTATTATTAAGATAAAACTTTATTGAATTATCTATCAAATCATTAACTATTATTGTTAAGTCCTCTGTTAAAATATTTTTTTTTGATAAAACCTTTGATAAAAAGAAAATATTTGACCCTATACCATGTGCATTTCCCATATCAAGGACAATATCAAAAACATCATAAGAGTCATATTTTTTCCAATAAACATAACCTTCTTTTGTTGTTGTTGATGTTGTGCTTAAAATTTTGACAATATCATTAACTCTAATCTTATTTTCTCTTTCGATGAAATAGAGACCAATACCAAGTAAACCATGCAAAATATCTAGATTGTCTTTTTCATTGTATATATCTATGTGTTCTTCTAGTACTTCATCAATTTCCTCTAAAATCTCATCAATCTGATTGTTTAATTCTTCATTGAACGTGTCAATAAATTTATTAGACTTTAATTTTAAAAGAAAAATACCATAACCAGCTAAACCATCGCAATAAGTTGGAGTTAATTTTTCTGTGTTTTCAAGAATTTTAATCGTTTTCTGGATGTATTCATTTAATACTTCTTTGTCATTAACAATTGGACTAATTTTAGAATATTCAAATAAAGCCAGAATTATCCCAGGTAAGCCAGAAAGAAGACCAATATGATTCGAGTTTCTATACTCTTTTATACTATTCCAATCTAGAAGAAATTTTAAAATAATAGAAATTTCTTTTGTAATTAACTTTTCTGTATATGTATCAATTTTTTTCAATTTTTTTCAATTTTTTTAACACAATAAAATGGTAGAAAAAATCTACCATTTTTATTGTGTATAATATTCAAAGCAATTTATTGGGTATATCCCATAAACGGTTCGCAACTTTCTTTGTCAGGATCTGTATTACAACTTCTCTGGGGGCCCTCGGAAGCTGTAGCACAGCCATGATAATTACAACAAAGAAAACCAGTGCATTCCGAGTAAGATGTAGTTCCACCTCCCTTAATTGATAATTTTTGTTCATCTGTTAACTCAGAAATTACTTTTTTTTTAAGATTTAATTTTTTCATTTTTATTAAATTTTATTGCCTTGAAAAGATAAAAAGACACTCAAGGTTTGTGTCTGCCAATTGCGCAAAAGGGTATTTTTATGCTAAAAATATCTGTTTTTAGACTTCTATTTTTACTACAATAATTTTTTTACTTTGCTCATTTTTTTGATTTTTAATAAAATACATTGTCTTGAAAAGACACTCGTAATTTGAATTCTATATTACTAGATAAAAGACTTTATTTAAGATTAAAAAAATCTATTTCATTTAAATTAAAAGGATAAAATCTTATTAATTTAAACAAGCAAGATTTCAAATGTAGGATTTGGTGTCAAAAAAAAGGGGGTCATAGCGACATATTTTGAGGGGTAAATCAGTAAAAAAATAGCCGGTAATTTATCAATCATTCTTCCTAATGCTTTTGCATAAGCTGTTTTTCCTGGTGTTAAATGAAATGCTATTGGAATACCTGATTTTTTGTCGTTCCATAAGCATTAATATATACTCAGTCATTATCTTTTCATTGTTTTCGTAAATCGATTGCTTTGGCTGAAAAATGAAGATATAAAACTTATAAGTATCGAATATTTTAATTTCATTTTAATTGTTTTTGATAAACCCTGATATAATCTATTATGTATTGTGATGGTAAATTATCGCTTGTAAATTCCCCGCCGTTCATTCCTCCTACTGCCAGATTTACCAGTAGATAATGTGGCTGCTGAAAAGGTTTTATCTTTTGATTTTTATACTTCATTGATTCTGAAATATTTATTTCATTCAATAACTGGTCATCAACATATAATCTGATCCATTTGGCATCCCAATCCATTCTCCAGATGTGAAATTTGTCCACCCAATTTTCATTAAAATCACTTAGCATTTTTGTCGAACTGTCCCAGACTGTTTTCGATTCATCTGATTTCCAGCATGCATTTGCTAATATTTTTCCGGTGTAATATTCCATAATATCAATCTCCCCGTTCTCAGGCCAGTTTCCATCTACACCCAAAGTCCAAAAGGCCGGCCAAATCCCTTTTGTAACCGGAATTTTAGCCCGCATTTCGAATCGCCCATATTGCCAGGAATGCTTTCCACGGGTTATTAAACAAGAAGATGTAACTTTTACAGAATCTCTGTTTTTTGTCCAGTCAGAATGGTTTTTAGAAACAAAATCCGGGTTTGATCTGTTTTCTTTTAGGGCTTCAATAATCAGGAAACCGTTTTTGCAGAAAGCATTTTCTTTTTGATACCACTGGGCTTCCTGATTTCTTACAAAGCCGGTTTCGTAATTCCAGTTCTTTTCATCCGGAATCCCATCAGCAGTAAATTCATCACTCCAAACTAATTGATATCTTTCATTATTTAATTCTTTGTCTTTATTTTGAACAAAAGCAAAATTTAATGACAATAGGCTTCCTATTATTAGTAAAAAACAACTCCTAAATTTCATTTCTATATATTTTAAAATCAATTCGTTAAAGATTGATGAGTTATATTGTCTTAAAAAGCAATGACTTTATTAAAGTCTTTTATTCTATTTAAGTTAAGCTTACTATATCATCTCTTAAATAATAAAAATGGGGGATCGCTCAAAATCCCCCATCATTACAAAAACACATTATAAAACCAAACTAACTTTATTTTTTGATTTAATTAATCATTATTTTTTGATAACCCTGATTGCTTTATCCGGATAAGAATGAAGCTTTACAAAGTATAGTCCTGAGCTATTATTTTCCAGATTTAGTTGAACTTTACCGTTTTGAACTTCATAATCCGATTCAGAAATTAATTTTCCGCCTACAGTATAAATTGTAATTTTTTGCACACCATCAGCTATGGGGAAACTAATATCGAACTGTCCTGAGGTAGGATTTGGAAAAGCGGTTAAATTACCTGAAATCCCAGCCGGTTTATTGGTCGATAATGTCGTATCAACACTTCCGTAAAATTCAAGTTCAGCTATATTTCCGTAACCGGTTGGTGTGTACCAATAGATATATCTGTATTTTGGAGTTGCCAAACCAGAATCCTGTGTAAAAACATCATTTGCCGGTGTGCTTGTTATTATATGCAAAACTTCATAAGAATTGAGATAATCTTCGCTGTTCGAACCGCGAATTTCACTTCCGGTTATACGATTGCCAAAACCATTTCGAGGAACATATCTGATGTCCGTCAGACTTGCTTTTCCATTCGTTCCAAAATCATATCCTACATAACCTGTTGCAGTAGGACCATCAACATAAGTCGTCAGGTTTTCATCAAAAGCCTTTTCAATTGTAGCACCATTACTTTGATACGATCCGGTATGTCCAATTATGCTGCCCGTAATCTTTTGTCCCTGTGCAGGTGTTGCGGTTAGAAGATTTGATTCAGGGCCTTCGCCTAAAGTATTAAAGGCTGCAATTTTATAATAGTACGGTGTTCCGTTTGAAACTGATACGTCGCTATATGCATTTGTTGCAACAGTTGCTATAGTTGTAAAAGGGCCTGATGATGAAGTGGATCTTTTTACATAAAAACTAACATCATACATGAAATCCCATGTCAGATTTACTTTTGCATTACCGTATGCTAAACTTGCATTTGTAACGGCTGGCGGAATTGCAAATACCATTGTTTTTACATTCAAAGGTGTAGAATACTGACTTTCACCACCTGTATTTACAGATGCCAGTTTATAGAAATAATCTTTGTTTTCTTGTAAATTAATATCGTCCAGAGTGGTTTCTTTTAGATAAACCGCGACATTTTCATACGTACCATTCAGCGTTTCGGATCTTTTAATTGTATACGATTCTGCTCCTGCAACAGCCGTCCATTTTAGATTGATTATGGATTTAGACAATGCCTTTCCTTCAATATTTGAAGGCGTTGCTGCAATTGGAGCCTGCTCAAATACCATAATAGCCGAATATGCTGATTCTGTATTGTCTTTACCCACTACTTTGATTCGGTATTCTGCTCGTGAATGCACTAAATCAGTTTTCTGGGTAACTTTGTAATCTGTTGATTCATAGAAAACCGAAAAATCATTTTCGCCGGTTAATTTTCTTTCCAGAATATATTTATTTACTAAATCGTTATTAGTCCCTGTCCAGTTTATGGTAATATTCTGGTAGTCGGATGACAGTTGGTAACTCAGTGTTTCAACTTTTGTTTTCCATGTTGAAATATATTCTCTGTTTGAGCTGTACGCTTTGGCAGAAGTATTATTCGCATAATATTCTCCAGCAGGGGTTAATACCACATAACTTGTAGCTGTACTTGAAATAACAGGTGCAGTTTGAAGCCATACATAATTTTGCCAGTTTGGATTTCTTGTTTTAAAAGCATCGTCTATTGTAACATACATTGCTCTTGCATCCTGTACCCAGTTATAGATCGAATAGCGCTCAACATAATCAGTGGTCTCTAATACGGTTAATATTGCGGCTAGATCATTTTTATGCTTGATTGCATTTGCATCTGTTAATAAAGTTGGGCCGTCAGGAAAATTATTACCTGTCCAGTTTGCCCCTATATTCCATTCTGTAATCCAAAGCGGTCTTTTGTATCTGTCATAGACATTTTGAAGATCACTTTTCCATTGTGCTGCAGTTTTATACCAATAACAGTGAATCGCAATGTAATCGATTCTGTAATTATTAGCCTCAGCCTGCGTCATAAAAGTCCCCATCCAAGGATTAAAAGGATCAGATGTAGCTGGAGAACCTAATCGCAATCCGGATTTCATTAATGCCGGCCAGGAAGCTATAGCGGCTTCAACTGTCATATTTGACTGATCAGGACGATCGGGTTCATTAAATCCTAAAAGATGCGTATAACCTTCTTTTGTATAAGCTGGAGTAAAGGAAGGCCAGAAATTAGTCTGTCTTATGGGTACATACTCAATATTGGGTGTAGAATTCATTCCGGTATTCCAGTTGTAGTACCAAGTAATATTGGTGGCATCCATCGCCTCTGTACTTCCGCCAGCGAGCCCTTTTTTATTGACTTCATGCCATTTCATTGTTCTGATAAACGAAATGGTTCCGTTTAAATTAACAGGCAGAACCGGAATTTCCAAATCCTGATTTTCTGCTATAAAAACCCTGCTGTAACCGCTCCCGTCTGCATTTGAAGCAAAAGTTGCCATATAGCCTTTTTTCAATTTGAATGACTTAATCGCGTTATCAAATGAACTTAAATTATCGTGTGGCGTAACGGTTTCATATTGCTGAGAAGTGCCTGCGAAATTTTCTGCTGTAAAAACTTCTAACGGTTTTAAATCTGAAGTATAAGAAGCTACAACAGCACCTCCTGCATAGTTAGACACTATAACATTAGTTCCGTTACCGGCCAAAGTTCCATTTACGGATATATATTGCAGATAAGAACTGATCACAACTGATGGTTTAACATTTTCAAAATGCACCTGTGCATTTGCAGAATTTAAGTTTATCGTTGAATTGATTAACGGATTGTAGGCATTTTTTAAATACAAAGAAGCCGAAGAATTCAAAACCACTTTTGATTTTGCATAAGCTCCAACATTCACACTACTCGAGATATCAGCAGTTTGCAATGAAGGACTGATAACTTTTTCGGGTGCATAGGCTGCATTTTCAAAAGTTACGGAACTCACTTCCATATTAACTGCACCAACTGCATAATTTTTACCAATAATGATACTTGCCAGTTGTTGGGTCTGAATTTTTAAATCGCCAATTCCAAAAAGGGCTTTATCGCCTGTAATATTGATATAATAGGTTCCTGCACTCTGAGACTTAAAAGACAAATCTCCTTTTCTCAATTTATTGACAGCACCTGTTGTAAAACTTTTTGATGAAATAACCGTCCCGCCACCATTCGCGGATGTAGAAACAGATACACTCATTTGAGAACCGGGAGCTAAATTTGAAATGTACTCATACAGCCATGAAAATTGATAATCCCTGGAAGCTTCCAATTGTACCGGAAATGAATAAACCGAGTTTTCAGCCGTACCGTCCCATCTAATATAAAGCAATCTTCCTGCATAATTTGAATCATCCGATTCTAAAGCATGTCCTGATGTTACATCCATATATCGTGTTCCGCTGGCCGCATTTGCTGTATTGAAAATCGCGGAGGATAATGAGTTGGTCCAGTTATAAGCCGCTGGCGAACCTGAATTATCATTAACAAAACCATCCCAGGTATTGATTAAATTTGAAGATTTCAGTTTTAAATCCCCAATTGCCATAAGTCCGGATCCTGCTGTAATAGTTACGTAATAAACACCATCAGCATTTGAAATAAAAGACAAGTCTCCTCTTCTTAATTTATTGGCATTTCCGGTTGTAAATGTTTTAGAAGCAATAACTCCGGTTCCGTTTGCAGCTGCTGATATGGCTACATTTATAGGAGTTCCGGGAGCAGAATTTGATATATATTCATAAATCCATGAAAACTCATATTTAAGATCTTTCTCTAATTTTACCGGATAACTGTAGGTTGAAGCAGAATAAGCGCTATTATCCCAGCGAATGTACATTATTCTTCCGTTGTAAGCTGTATTATCTGATTCGAATGTATGCCCGGAAGTTACATCCAGATATCTTACACCACTGGTAGAATTAGCGGTGTTCCATGGTAAACTTGCCGAAGTATTGGCCCAACCGTAATCATTTGGTTTACCCGAATTGTTCCCTGCAACACCTGCCCATCTGCCAAGCAGGTTATCTGATCCGTAAACAATTGGTCCTGATGAAATATCAGTTACAAAATCTAATGGTTTTGAGGTTAAATAATGACCATCCTGATAAATATTTACAAGACTATTTTTTACCACGTACCTGTAAGTCTGTTCCTGAGCATTATCAACAGAAGTACTTAAACTTTCTACTGCTGATAAAACTGTGGAATGATTAAAAGTAGTTTTATCCAAAGAAGTCCGGAATCCAAGTCCGGAAGTATTTTTAACTTCTACATCCAATCCCCTGCCCAGAGCTGAATTTATTTTGGTCTTTACTTCCAGCGTAAATTCTGTCTGACTGGATAACGGGAAAGATAGTATATCCGGAGCAGCACTATTACTAAATGTTTTTGAACCGTTTAATGTCGTAGCCAAATTTACTTTAACCGGAAGATTAGGAGCCTGTGCCTGTATTCGGAACAAAAAGACCGACAGACCGAAAAATAAAAAGGTGTATAATTTTTTCATATGAAGTCTTATTTAAAAATTGTTTTAAAATTTTTGTTTTACTTTTTAGTTAGTGACAAATTAATTTGATGCAGAAACCAAGAAACTCCTGCAGTTAATAACCGGTAAAAATGTATGGATCCATCTGAATTACTGCTGGATTATACAAAAAAAGCAAATCCAGTTTCATAAAGACCACCGGCATTATTCTTTTACAAATAATGCCTTTGTGGTCAATACTTCTTAAAAACTATTAATTGGTGGGCAAAAAATTAAATCTTTTTAATCAATGTACGATTTGTTGATAAGCTTAAACTTTGTGGTAATTTTAAGCAATTAACTTTGTGGTATTAGTACATTTAAATTGACATTTTAGAATTATAATACACTTTCATCCGCAACAGCATCCTGCCATTTATCCCAAACCTTAATGTTAGGGTCATAACCATCATAACCGTAGTTCTGACTTAATTTACCTTTAATATTAGCTGTTATATCACCGTTTGGTATAGGCCAGTAATTATTACGTTTGTCCATAGTATAGAATTTAGTACCATTTGGCACAACAATTCCGCTTGGATATTTGTTATATAGTGTGTAGTGTACGATACGCTGATACCAGTAACTGCCTCCGGCATTGTCTGTTCCTGACTGCTTGTCCCAATTGCTTAAACTGTACGTTTGCCCCCATTCATCGGGTTTTCCGCTTATGGCTAAACAATGCGAAATACGTTTTAATTCTACATTTCTCCATTCTTCCAGATAAAGTTCTCTTCCTCTTTCTGCACAAATATCACCAATAGTTACCTGTGTGTACATTTGCGAAGCTCCCGCTCTGGCTCTGACAGCATTTACATCCTGTGCTGCACCTCCAACATTTCCCTGATAAAAACGTGCTTCTGCTCTTAACAAATAAGTTTCGGCTAAACGATACAGGTACCAATGCGCCTTACTTCCGGTACTTGCCCCTTGAAAATCAGTCGCATTTGCATTGGTTTCATTCACAACATCATGCAGGTAGATTTTATATAACGGAAAATCGAACCATTCACGAAGGGTATCTCTGGATAACAGAACACCATTATGTTTCATTCTAAAATTTTGCTGGTAGTATGCAGAGGTTTTATCACTGTATTTAAGATCTTCCATATTGACCCAGTTACCAACAGTATTATTATGTCTAAGATCCTGCTTGTCCTCAATACCGTTTACGACCCACATAGGATGCTGTGAATAATAGGAAGCACTAATCGTTGCAATACCACGCCCCAATGCTCTTGCATAATCGTATTTGACCTGATAATTTGCATTATTTGAGGCAAAACGAGCTGCTGCCTGTTTTCCATCAGGTGTGGTTAGTGTGCCCGAATTCCAGTTAGGTCCAAAAATTCTCATGGAAGCAAATGGTAAAAATGATTGTACACCACCATTGGGCATTATCATGATAGCTTCTTTATTTGCTGCAATGATTTTATTTTCAGGTCTGTGCAAATCCCAGATAACATTTCTGGTAATCGTCCATGTTTGTGGATTTCCTCCCGGATCAAAAGTTCCAAAATTGCTTTGCATTAAAGAATACCCGGATTGATTGATCAGAATATTGGCCTGTGCTTCAGCTTCAGCAAATTTGCCTGATGCCAGATAACATTTAATCAATAACTGACGACACGCCCCTTTATTTACCACACCTAAATATGGCAGTTTTGACTGTTCCGGAACCCATTCAACAGCTTTTTCCATATCAGCTGTAATCATTTCAATGATAGCTTCTTTCTTTGTCGAATAATAAGTTTGCTTAGGAATTTCCAAAATTTTTGTAATTAGGGGTACATCTCCAAATTGATATACCAGATTTAAATAACGGTATGCTCTATGAAAATAGGCCTGACCGATATACTTATTCTTAACTTCCTGAGTTAAACTCGTTACCTTATCAATATAGGTCAATATAGTATTGGCATGCTTAATACCACTATAAGCTTCACCCCAGTAAAATCCAAGGTAAAAATCATCATTTGGATCTGTTTTAAAACTTCCGGTAGGGACTATAGTATTGGCAAAATCAGAAATTGTACTGCTATTATCCGTCTTTCCATATTTTGCCATATCAGAGAAAACATATTCTGTACCAATAGGCACACTATTACCGGCACTTCTAAAATGGATATAATTATTACGGAGTTGTTTATCAGCACTTGCCAAAACTGCCTGCAAACCGGATTCTGTAGTAAATGTAGTTTCAGGCTCGTAAAAGGAAAGTGGGTCCGGCTCCAAAAAATCCTTTGAACAAGAAACCAAAAGAGCAGTCACTGCTACTATAGATACAAGTGCTGAGATTTTATTTTTTATATATTTTTTCATTGTTGAGTAATTTTTAAAGTGAAACGTTAAAACCTAAATTAAACATTCGTGTAGCAAGTCCACTATTATATGCTCCATCTGAATTCTTTCCTCCTGTTTCCGGGTCTCCATAATATTTCCATTCGCCTGAAGCAGCCCATGTAGCCACGTTCTGACACGAAGCAAAAATTTTGAAATTGTTCACATGCAGACGATCTAAAAGATCTTTAGGAAGCGTATAAGCCAGCGAAATATTATCTAAACGAATGAAACTACGGTCATATAATTTTTGTGTTCCGGCTCCTGCAGGTCCTCTGGCATCAAGGCGTGCCCAATCATTGGTTGGATTATCAATTGTCCAATACGGATTTACAAACGGATTATAATTGTTAGTATACAAACTACCGTCGTTATACGTATTCATATAACGTCCATCAAGCGCTTTGTGCCCCATGTACGAATACATGTTAATGGCCAGATTCCAGTTTTTATAAATCCTGAATTCATTACGTAACGACCAGTTGATTGGTGGTGCTTCCTGGCCTAAAAACTGTTTATCTTTTTCATTATAAATTGGTTTTCCATTCACATCATCGGCAGTGTAACTGTTTTCGACTTTTGGATCACCGGGGCGCTGTCCATACTTAGCAGCTTCTTCAAACTCTTCTTTTTGCCAGATCCCGATTACTTTATAATCCCAGATTTGAGAAATAGGTCTCCCGATAAACCACTTATTGGTCTTATCATCTGATTCTTTAGTGCCAATAACATTGCCATTTGAATCCTTAACATCTTCCATATTGCCATATAATGCATTGATGGTATTCTTGTTATATGAAAAAGCAATGCTGGTAGTCCATTCAAAGTTTGGATTTTTTATATTTATTGTATTAAGGCTTATCTCAATACCTTTGTTTTCAACCTCTCCAAGATTAGTGGCAATTGATCCAAATCCGGTAAAAGGAGACAAACGTTGATTCATGATCATATCATGGGTAATCATTCTGTAAACATCTATGGTACTTGTAATTCGGTCATTTAAGAAACCAAGGTCAAGACCAATATTGGTTGCTTCTGTTTTTTCCCACTGTAAATTTGGATTTGCCATACGATCAATTCCTAAGTATTTCACATCAACAATATTCCCTGATGCATCGATATAGCCCATTGTTGCGCCAGTACCTGAGGCTAAGTTTGCCAAAGCCAGATAGGGGTCAGATAGTGTTCTGTTTCCGTTTTTACCCCATGACAAGCGCAATTTACCTGTACTCATCTTATCCCAATTGAACCAGTTTTCTTTATTAAAGCTCCATCCTGCTGCTACAGAAGGAAAAACTCCATACGGATCTGTAGATCCAAATGCGGAATATCCATCACGGCGTATCGTTCCTGTTACCATATAACGATCATTAAACGAATAGAAAAGTCTCGCCATTAATGCATCGGCTGTTTGATGCGTGTCGTTTGATGAAAACGAACTATTAGCAAGTGTTGCATTAGCAATATTATGAAACCCTAATGCATCTGATGGCAGAATATTATTTGCATCAATACGATCTGACCATGTTTTAAGTTCCTCAGCTTCCTGAACAAAAGTGGCTATAATATGGTGTTTTTCGGCAAATGTATAATCCCATGTTATTGTATTATTCAGGTTCCATGTAAAATTTTTACCGTTTTCTCTGTCTACTCCTATGGTAGCAGCATTCCAGCCTTTGTGACCTGATGACTGGAAATAACGATTGTAAAAAAATTGATATCGTGGAGCAACATTAAAAGAATATGTAATTCCAAAAGGCAAATTTACCTTGGTATTGAAAATGGTATTCAATACCGTATATCCTTTCTCAAGTTCTATAAATTGGCGGTCGTAGTAATAATTATATCCTCCGATAGTCTGCCCCATTGGCTGTCTGGCATATTCGCCGTTTGCTTCCTTAAATACAGAAAAAGGACTGTTTCTCAACATATTTGCATCCCAGTAATTAGTCCCTGTACCTACGGCTATGTCGCCATCTGTACGGTCCTGAAAATTAATATTTGCCCCAAATTCCAGCCAGCTTGTAATTTTAGCATCCACTTTCATATTGGCACGAACTGCCTCATAATCGTTACCCTGAATAGCTCCTTCTGATGTTAAATAGCCCAAAGACATATAATAATTTACTTTATCATTTGCTCCGGAAACACTTAAATTATGGTCATGATTGATTCCTGTTCTAAATGTACTGTCATACCAATTGTGTGTTTTTCCCTCTGTAAAATTTTTCAAAAGCATAGGGTCAGTGATCCCCAAACGAAGTCCCCATACTTCATTCAGGCTTTTTCCCTGAGTTTGTCCCGCCGGTTGATACCCTAACCATTGGGCCTGAGTTATACCATATTGATCTAATTGGTCAGGGCTTGTGTAATACCCCGGTTTACCAGCAGCTGTTCCTGTCATCCATGCTTCGTAATTTCCTGTAGCTGTATTTTGACCATACGTTTTAGCAGTCTCCCAATCCTGACGGTATTTTATATACCCTTGCGGAGAGTACACATCACGATAGGCACTTTCATTGACAATGGTCGTGTTGGTAGTAACATTTATGACAGGCTTGCCTGTTTTTCCTTTTTTGGTTGTAATAACAATAACCCCTGCTGCCGCTTTAGAGCCAAAAATAGCTGTTGCGGATGCATCTTTTAAGATATCTATCTGACCAACATCATCAGGATTAATTTCTGAAAGCTCACCATAAAACTGCATTCCGTCTAAAATAATAAGCGGCGAGTTATGTCCGGCACCATCAGGATTGTAAACAGAAGTCTGCCCGCGAACCTGTAAAGATCCGCCTCCTTTTGCATCAGCTGAATACCCAACTTTTAAGCCTGGTACACCTCGTAATAAATCCTGGACAGTTTGTGGATTTTGATTTGCTAAAGCTTCGGGTTTCACCTGAACAATCGCTCCTGTTAAATCCTTTTTCTTCATTTTACCATATCCCACCACCACTACTTCCTCTAAAGAAGCAGTATTCTCCTTTAATTGTATAATAACATTAGATTTATCTTTTACTGTAATTTCCTGAGTTACATAACCAACAAAGGAAACTATCAATACTGAATTTTGATCTCCTGCTAAACTAAATTTTCCATCAAAATCTGTTATAGTACTTATTTTTGTTCCCTTTATCAAAATAGTGGTTCCCGGCAACGGTAAACCGTTTTGGTCTTTAACCTGTCCATTTATGGTACTTTGCTGCTGTAGTTTTTCTAATTTAGCAATACTTGCTGAATTGGTGGTGGATGCGTGCACCTGAGTCAAAGAAACTAACACACAAAACAGTGTGAGTTTCTTTTTAAAATCAAATCCGGATACGTAATCAGGAGCCTTAATCTTCCTAATAAAATTTGTCATCTTTGGTTGTAGTTTGGTTAATTGATTCGTTAAGTAAGTTTGTAATTATAGCGGTATTCAATACTGTATTTTAATAGTATTTTAATCTTCAGCAATAACTTACTCTGCAAATCTAACCTAACACTTTCCATCAAAAGGGGGTAATTACAACATTATAAAAGGGGCAAATCAGCATATTATCATTTAAATTGAATTTTTTTAGGGCTCTAATAAAAAAATAGCTTTTAAAATATGTAATGCATAATTATAAAGTAATCTAAAACAAAATTTTTAATTTAGGATTCCAAAAGTCCTAACATGAAAAACACTTCAAAATAAACGTATAAAAATGCAAAAGGCTGTCCGCAAAGACAGCCTTTCATTATAAAGATTAAATAATTATTTTACAAAACGTGCCATCTCAGAAGCTGCCAGTAAAAAAGCGCCAACCCCAAAATCAGCGGTAGAATTTTTATCAACTACCTGTCCTGGAATTGCTTTTTCGCCAATTGGCTGTAGGTATCCAACGGTACCATCTTCCTGAAGTGCAAATGTTGTTAAATAATTCCAGGATTTTTCTACAACAGGCAGATAGGTTTTCTTGTCTAAAATTCCATTATTGATTCCCCAAAGAAAGCCGTAGGTAAAAAAGGCTGTACCGCTTGTTTCAGGTCCCGGTGCATGTTCAGGATCCAGAATACTTCTTGTCCAGTAGCCCTCTTTTTGCTGAGCTGTCGATAAAGCCTGAGCCATATCTTTAAAACGTTTAATGTATTCATTTCTATGTTTCGCTTTTTTTGGCAAATCCTGTATAATTTTGGCATAACCGGCAAAAATCCAGCCGTCTCCCCTTGCCCAAAAGTCTTTTTTACCGTTCGTACTTTTGTGTTTTGGATAAATATATTTTGCATCCCGGTAATATAATTTTGCTTCATTATCATACATAATACTATCCGAATATTGTAAATATGAATGCAGTTTTTCCAGATACATTTCGTTTCCGGTAACGTTGTACAGCTTTGTCATTACAGGCATTACCATATACAATCCGTCAACCCACCACCAATAATCATTTGCTGAAGTACTCATTTCGTACTCCATAACTTCGCGGGCACGGGCAATTTTACTGGGATCGTTTTTTCCTGTAAAATTGTATAAATCAATATAGGTCTGAAAACAAATCTGCCAGTCTCCAAACAAAACATGTTTGTCAGTTTCTCCATAATTGTATTTCCACTCCGACTTGTCATTTGATTTAGCCCCCATCCATTGATTTTTCTCGGCCCAGGCCAAAGAATAATTCAGATATTTTTTGTTTTTAGTCACTTTGTAAGCTTCCATGTTTCCGGTATGATAGGCTGATACATGCCAAAAAGAATTCCCTGGTTCAGGATGTGTTTCCTGCCAGTGATTGTTTACTTTATCAATAATCGAAATAACTTCTGCCTTTGATTGTTTTATTGTAGATTTCTTTTGGGCTGTACTTTTGCAACTAAAAGCTGTTAAAGAAGCAGCACTTATTAGTAGAAAAAATGATTTTTTAAAATTCATTTGGTTATGAGATTAGATTAGTATTTTGACTTATTTGGTTTAACTAATTTAAAACTAAATATTTTAGAAACTAGTGTTATCCTGAGCGGAGTCGAAGGCTTTTAGATCGAAAGGGCTTCGACTCCGCTCAGCCCGGCATCCATTTTTAATTAACCCTATTTTGTTATTTCTATTATTTTTCCGCATGGTCAATTGGAATTTGCTGACCAGACCATATTTTCTTTTGTGTCCACGGTTCATAAGCCTCACTCCAAAACGAATCTGTTTCCGGTAAACCCAAAACTAAAAAGGCTTCTGAACACAAATATAAACTTCCTGTAGAAATATAACCTTCTCCAATATTGTTCTGATGGCCGTATAAGCCTACCTGAAGCCAGCCATTTTTATCAAAAGTACCTTTTACCTGTATTTGATTGTGAATCATAGCATATAAAGCCGACCTAACCTGAGCTGGTGCAACCTCTTTTGGCAGTTCTTTCCAAAGTGCAATTTGAGATAATAACTGAAAAGCTCCAAAACGATACGCCAATGATCTTCCAATAGGCGGATAAGTTCCATCAGGCGAAATTAATCTTTCCTGAATAGCAGCATAACGTCTGGCTCTCTTTAACTCGATATCATAATCGGCTTTGTAATCGTTATTTATTTCTTTCAATACTGTTAAAATATCCAATTGCATCGGATGAATTACAAAACTGTTGTAATAATCCCAATGAAAATCAGGGCCATCACCATAGGTTCCGTCTCCCAGATACCATTTTTTATGTTCAGATAAAGCATAATTCAATCGGTTAGTATCAGGATCTTTATCAAATTTAATTATAGCAGTTTCTATCATTCCTGCAAAAAGAAGCCAATTGCTATGATAGGGTTCAATTGTTCTGGTTGATTTTAAAGCTGTAATTACATTTTCTTTTGTAACGGGATCCAACGGCTCCCAAAGCTGTTTTGGCGCACGAAGCAAGGCTTGCGCAAAAAATGCTGCATCTACCAAAGGTTGTCTGTCATTTACAAAATTCATAAAATCTAAACTGTTCGGATCAGTTGCATTATGAATTGATTTTCGTGCTAAGTCAATATATTTCGCTCTCAGTTTTCCTTCCGGAGTTTCGTCAGAACCTAATTCCAGCCATGGAGACATTCCTGAAAGTGTTCGCCCAAAAGCCTCCAAATAGGTTACATTAGTCCTTTCGTCCCACGCGCCGGGAGATTTTTCTACGGGCATCAATTTTTTTAACTGATTTTTGCTCAATGCATCCAATACAGGATCGCCTATTTTGATTAATGAAGCCACAAAAAATTCCCGCACTTTTTTAGGGGAATCTTTTTGAAGCTTTTTTGATTGGGATTGTAAACCTGTAATAGCTGTAAAATAAGCAAACCCTACTAAAATAGCCTTTTTTAAATAATTATTCATATATCTTTTATTTATTCATATATCTTTTACACTTCTTAATAACATTTGTCATCCTGTGATCATTCGCCTTCGTTCAGGATAAACTTGATCAAAGGCCTTTTAAACGCAAGAGTTTTGAAGGGCTTCGACTCCGCTCAGCCTGACAGTAGTTTTTCAATTCATGTTGATTTCCAGAAACTTTCATTCAAAATATATTTATTGTCCTTTACGTTTTGATATTTTTTCTTAAACTCCGAAGGATTTAAATTATAAAATTGCTGAAAATGTTTTCTGAAATATTTAATATCACCAAACCCTGCCATTGAAGCGGCTTCACTGATCTGCAAATCGGTAGTGATTAATAATGTTGCTACTTTTCGCAATCTTACATTTCGGGTAAACTCAGAAACGGATTTGCCTGTTATCTTTTTAATTTTTTTATAAACTAATGAATAGCTCATTCCCAGTTCAATAGCCAGATCATTTACATTAAAGTTTTCTACATCCAGATTGGCATCAATTATGTCTACAATTTTATCAATCAGCTTTTTGTCTTCATCTGATAACTTAAGATTTGTAGTTTTTTTTGTAACCGAATTGAGCAGATAGTTTTGTTCGCTGTCGCGACGGGTAAGGATACCGTTAATTCTGGCCAGTAAATAATCATTATCAAAAGGTTTTGTAATATAATCGTCTGCACCTACTTCGGCTCCTTTCAACTTTACATCTTCTGAAGTTCCTCCTGTAAGCAATATTACAGGAATATGCTTCAACTCCTCATCAGATTTGATATGCTTACAAAAAGCCACACCATTCATTTCTCCCATAACAACATCAGAAATAACCAAATCTGGCTGTACTTTTTTGATTATTGTTAAAGCAGCTTCTGCATTTTCAGCAGCTGTAATATGGTATTTGGGAGATAAAATTCGTTTTAAATAATTCCGTATCTGCACATTATCATCAACAATTAAAATACTTTTGGCATCATTTACTACATCATCAATCCTTTCAGGTTTTTCTATCGTCTGCAATACATTTTCATGAATTATCGTATCATCAAGGATTTCTTCTAAAAACAGGGTTCTGTCATTTAAATCTTCGCGGATTTCTATATCTCCAAAATGCTCTTTTCCGAGCCATAATTTAATTTCAAAAATAGCTCCCCCGTTCTCATTGTCAAAACAGTTCACCTGTCCGAAATGCTGCTCAACAAATTGTTTCACCAGATAAAGACCAATTCCGAATCCTTTTCGGTTATTTTTGATGTTGTTATTTGACTGGTAGAATAAATTAAAGATCTTATCCTTGTCTACATCCGGAACTCCTTCTCCATTATCAATCACGCTTATAATCACTTCATTACCTACACAACGTAAATTAACAGTAACCTTTCCGTTTTCTTTCTCCGTAAATTTTAAGGCATTTGAAATCAGATTAAAAAGGGCCATTTCTATTTTTTCCCTATCTACATAAACCAATAACTTTTCTTCGGAAATACTAAAAGTGTAATCTATTTTTTTAGTCTTAGCATGATGTACAAAACAGCTAAAAACCTCTTTGCTTAGTTCTACAATATCGATCTGTCCAATTTTGAGTTTTCCTGTTTCTGTTTCAGTTTTTCTAAAAAGAAGCAACTGATCGACCAAACTAAGCAGTCTTCGGGAATTACTGTACACCATTTCTATGGCTCCCGGATCGATTTGCTGTTCAGTACCATAGATTATTTCTTTCAAAGGGTTTATGATCATTGTCAACGGCGACCTGAACTCGTGAGAAATATTGGTAAAAAAAGTCATTTTTTTCTCGTTCAGTTCTTTTTCCTGCTTCGCCAAATCCTGGGAAAGTTTTACCTCGTATTTAAGATGTGCCTGCTGACGCTGGTATTTATCGACTAAATAAATTACAAATACGATTGATAGTACATATAAAAAATAGGCAATACTGCTTCTGTACCACGGTGGTAATATCGTAATGGGTAATGAAATAGCTTTAGAATTCCAGATTCCTTCTGCATTTGTAGATTTAATTTTCAGTACATAATCACCTTCTGTCAGTCTCGAATAATTTGCGCTTCTGATGTTTTCGACATAATGCCATTGCGTATCCCATCCGTCTAAAAAATAGGCATATGAAATTTTCTCAGGCAAACTGTATTCTAACGCCGCGAAGTCAATATTAAGCATGGATTCTTCATAAGTCAGTTCTAATTTATCAATTCCAAAAGTAGTTAAACCCGACTTTTCATAAACTTTATTATTGACTTTTATGGAATTGATAATCAATTTAGGAAAATCGTGAAGCTGACTGTTTCGTTTTGGATTTATGATATTAAAACCTTTAATCCCGCCAAAAACAATTTCTCCGGTAGAAAGTTTCAGGGCTGCATTATAATTGAACTGATTGCTTTGAAGTCCGTCCGTATCATGATACGTATTTATTTTTCCGGTTGATTCATTGTAAACGAATATTCCGTTATAAGTACTGCACCAATAAGTTCCTTGTTTATCCTGAACGATGTTTAAAACCGAATTGTTTGAAATCCCGTTTTTCTGAGTAATGAATCTCTTTGTTAAGGTTTTTGGATTAAAAATCAGTAATCCCCTTCCTTCCGTACCCACAAGCATTTTTGTATTTGAAACAGCGATAATTGACCTTACGGGATAATCAATATCAATGACCTGACTTTTCATTGTCTGAGGATTGAATTTGGTAAGTGTCGTAAAATTACCTAACCAGAGATGGCCCTGTGCATCTTCTGTAATGGAAATAATTCCCCTAATTCCGGCATCAACAAAATCAAACTGATCAGTCGTTTTATTATAATGATACAAACCTTCTTCATCTGGTGAGGCTGCCCACAAAATATTATTTTTACCGCGATACAGTACCCAGACATTCTTTTGAACAATATTGTATTTTGGATTAAAAAGCCTGTATTTTTTAAAATTTTTAGTCTGGTGATTAAAAAAACAGAGCCCTCCGCCATAAGTTCCAAACCAGGTTCCTGCATTGTCTTTTTCGATTGAGGTCACAAAATTATTGGATAGTGAATTGGAATTGTTTGAATTGTATGCATAATTGATGAAGGTGTTGGTTTTTCTGTTCCATAAGCTAGCTCCTGCCCCATCAGTTCCTATCCAGAGATGATCGCTGTCCTGCTCCGATAGTGAAAGAATAAAATCACTGGGCAAAGTATTGGCCGTTTTTTCATTTTTTGAGATCGTTAAAAAAGGGCTTTTTTTACTCTCTACTCTGTTTACCCCGCCTCTTAATGTCCCAATCCAGACCCGGTTGCCACTATCGTGATACAAGGATGTGATGGCATTGCTGTTTAGTTTTTCATCATCGAAATTTGTATTTAGACAAGAAAATGAATCTGTAATAAAACTGTATTTTACTACCCCATTCCCGTTTGTAGCAATCCATATTTCCTTTGAGTCAGGTTTAAACATAAAATCGGAAATAGGATACCGTACTTCCTGATTATGATAAATCTTAGAAGTTTTATTGATTGTATTGTATTTTAGTAAACCTTCATCAATACCAACCCAGATATTTGAAAAGGCATCGTAAAAAATACTGGTTCCTTCCAGAATTTCAGAAAAAACGACAGATAGTTGGTTAATTTTAGCATCTAGAACTACGATTCCGACACCCTGAACAAAGCCCCATAATCTTCCTGATTTATCAAAATCTATTGCCTGAACATGGTAATCCCATTGTAATTTTCCGTTTATCGAGAGAGGCAGAAACCGAATCTTTCCTCCTTTTTTGGAGCAATAAAGCAGTCCTTTTCCGGCTGTAGCAATATATAGCCTGGTTTTATCATCCTTAATCTGGTTGACAACAAAATCAATCGGTTCACTTTTACCAGTTTTAGGATTTATGCACGATCTTGTGCTAAAACGGTTCGTTGCATAGCTATAAACACTAATACCGGCTTTTGTGGCAATCCAAATTTCATCCTGAGTTCCGCAGATGCTTACAACTCTGTTATTAGCCAAAGAATTGGTGTCATTAGGTTCATTTCTATAATTTAGAAAATTATATCCGTCATAACGGCTTATTCCGTCATAAGTACCAAACCACATTAGACCGCGTTTGTCTTTGTAAACAGATGTAACAGCGTTATTGGCCAGTCCGTTTTTGATGCCCAGATAACCAATATCATATTTTTCCTGTCTGTATTTAGGTACAGATGAGCCTAAAACCTGTGGTTGAGCTGTGTAAGTGACTACGAAAAATATCAATATCAGAATGTTGTTTTTCAAAATAATAGTATGTAGGGTTAAAGTATAAATTTAAGCCAGTTTGAATCAAACAATAGCTTCAAAAGTCTTTAATTTCAAAAAATCAGAAAAACCTATGACCAGACATCATAGGTTCTTCTAAACAAACATAAAGAAAAACGTTAAATTAATTCACTAACGAAATTGTATAAGTATAACTGTATTGTTTGTCCTGCAATCTATACTGTTCATGAGGCAGACTTCCCCAACTGTCATCACCGCCCACTCCTCTTTGTTTGTAATCTATATGCAGATAAACCGCTTCTTTGGAATTTAAATTCAAATCGAAAGGATGACGCTGTGCCTTATCTTTTCCAGGATCTAAATCTTCTGTCGAAATGTTCAATGCACTAAAACCAAGAGGTTGCTGTCCCTCAATTTTTACTCCCTGTCCTTTATTATTTTTTAAAGCCAGCCAACGAACATCAGTTTTGTAGCCCCCCTCCTGAGGACGGATGTAATTTTTGGTATACTGATTTATAACTTTATCGGAGTATTCACCAATAAATGAAGCTGAATTTCGATCTGAATAATTTTCCCACGGACCTCTTCCATAATAGCTTAAATTGTCGTAGTCTCCATTTAATTTTAAACGCATTCCAAAACGTGGAAGTTCGGGTAATTCTTTTCCGCTCATATCAACTGCTGCAGTCACTTTTATCGAGCCATTTTCCTGAATCAGGTAATTTACCGTGTAAGGAACATCAGCCTGTTGTAGTTTATATGTAACTTTTATAAGTAAACCATCTCTTGTGTTTTTATCAAGATTAACACTTACAAGAGTCGGTTTTTTTGAAGCCTCTTTCCAGATAACCGATTTATTCTGCATTCCGTTTCCAAAGTCATTATCGGTTGGAGCACGCCAGAAATAAGGTATTGGGAAGGCGTTAAAAATTGCATTTACTCCATTTTTCAGAGTATATTTCAGGATTTCTCCCTTTTGTAAATCGAATTCTCCAATGCTATTTTCTGTTTCAAAATAAAGCACATTGTTTTTAACCGAATGCTTTAGCTTTGCACTTTTTTTTGCAACAGCATTACTGGCAAAGTAATTTCCTTTTCCTACAGAAAATTGTGCTCTTGCAAATTCATATCCTTTTGATACTAAGGGTTCATCGAATTTTGAAAGTGCAAAAACATTTAAAAAATATTCTGAATTGTCATCAACACTGCCCATATCCAAAGATACTTTTTTGCTTTCTTCAGGATTTGCTTCCAAATCAAAAGTCCCGGATTTTATTACTGTTCCATCCTTAATCAACTCCCATTTAAAAGCATATTGAGACAGATTGGTGAAATTATAATGATTGGTTACAATTAAATCCTTCTCGTTATCAAGCTGAAATTGAATATTTTGATACACTTTTTTAACTTCTGATAAAGCCGGTTTTGGAGTTCTGTTAGAAAAAACCAGTCCATCAGCGCAACCATTTTCATCATTTTGGAGATTAGCACCTCCTAAATCGCCTCCATAAGCCCAATAAACTTCTCCTTTTTCTGTTTTGGATTTTATCCCCTGATCGATCCAGTCCCAGATAAAACCGCCCTGCATGCGTTTACTGCTGTTGATAATATCCCAGTATTCCTGAAAGTTACCACTGCTGTTTCCCATTGCATGTGCATACTCGCACATAATGTAAGGGCGTGTTTTATCTGAATTTGCATAATTTTTCATACTCTTGATACTTGGGTACATAGGTGCCACAATATCCGTGTTTTTATTTTCCCCTGCCTGTTCAAACTGAACCGGACGAGTGGTATCAACTTTTTTTAACCAATCGTATGCATCGTAAAAAACAGGGCCGTTTCCGCATTCATTTCCTAATGACCAGACAATAATTGACGGATGGTTTTTATCGGTTTCAAACATTCTTTTTATACGATCAAGATGCGCAGGTACCCATTCCGGCAAATAAGCAGGATGTTTCGTTTTGTCAAACCAGTTTTGCCATTCTGCCCCCATTCCGTGTGTTTCGATATTAGCTTCATCTACTATATAAAAACCGTATTCATCACATAAATCATAAATATGGGGGTCATGTGGGTAATGACTCATCCTAATCGCATTTATATTATGTTCTTTCATTAATTGTAAGTCTTTCAAAGTCGTTTTCTCACTTGGAACATGTCCTAATTCATCATCATGCTCATGAATATTGACTCCTTTTACCATTACAACTTTACCGTTTACGAGTAATCGTGCATCTTTGATTTCTACTTTTCTGAAACCTGTTTTTTTGGAAATAATTTCAAGCACATTACCTTTATTATCAAGTAATGAAATGGTGTAGCGGTATAAATTTGGGGTTTCAGCATTCCATTGTTTTATATTTTCAATGGTTTTGGCAAAGTTGATTTTTTGGTCTTTACTGCTCACTTTTTTGCTTTCAGAAAAAACAGTTTTTCCTTCATTATCAAATAGTTCTACTTTTACAACCGGATTTTTTATTTTATTATTCTCAAAATATTTCAGGGTAATATCAAGATTAAAAATTCCATTTTTGTATTGATTGTCCAGTTCGCTTTTTACAAAATAATCCCAAATTGCAGTTTTTGGCAGTGCCTGTAAATAGACATCACGCTCAATACCGCTTAACCTCCAAAAATCCTGATCTTCTAAATAACTGCCATCATGCCATCTAAATACCTGTACGGCAATGAGGTTATTTCCTTTCTGTAAAAAAGGAGTGATATTAAATTCGGCCGGAGTTTTGGATGCTTTTGTCATCCCGACTTCTTTTCCGTTCAGGAATACTCTTGCATAACCTGAAATCGAACCAAAATGCAATATGATTTCTTTGTCTTTCCAAGAATCAGCAATTGTAAAAGTACGTCTGTAGGTTCCAACAGGATTGTAATTTCCATCTATAAAAGGCGGATTTTTAGGATGCGGATAGGTAATATTGGTATAAATAGGAATATCAAACCCTTGTATTTCCCAGTTAGAAGGCACCTGTATATTTTTCCATCCGGAATCGTTCAAATCTACTGCATAAAAATCTATAAGTCTCTGAGACGGATCTTTTACAATATTGAATTTCCAATTGCCATTCAGACTCTGATATAATTCTGATTTTTTAGGATCATTATTTTTTAACTCAGCTTCACTGCCAAATAAAAGAAACGAACTTCTCCCAGCTTCTTTTCCACGATCTGTGATTTGAGGATTTTCCCATTCTTTGTTTTGGGCAAAATTATTTTGCAGGCTTAAAAACAAAGCAAACGTTATTACAATTTTTTTCATTTATAAAATCAGGTTTTAAAATTTATTACTTTCAGATTTTGTTTTAAAGAAGTTCTTTCAGAAACAAAAGCAGGTTCACAAATTTAGATAACAGAAGATAAGGCAAGAGGGGCTTTACAATAAAATAGAAGGGACAAATCAGTAATAACAGCACAATACACTGATAACAAGGTCAAAATTCAATACCTGATACGTTCCCCAAATTTTAAAAAGAAGAATCATTTTATACAGAGATGACCAGATCATTGACTAAAAAATAATTTTAAGGATTATTTTAGTTAATCAATTTTACCAATCCAGTTTTATTAAGGCTACTGCCTGACGTTCCATTTTTAAAGGTACTTCTATTTTGGCTGCAGTTACTTTTATTTTCCTGGTGGAAATACATTTAAGTTTTCCGGATTTTTCAAGTACATCGATTTGTTGTTTTGTTGGATTTTGAGGCGATCCCATATTTTTCCAAACTTCGTAAGAATTACTGTTGTCTTTGTCAATTAAATAAATACTTAAATTAACCTTCCTGGCCGGAATATTTTCAATAAAGACATTTACAATTTCTGTTGGCCCGGTTTTGTCAACATCATGATAATTCCACACCATTACTGCTGCAGATTTTAAATCCTTAGAAGCCAGTGCTCCAATATCAGACTGAGAACCTCGTACACTGGATTTTAAAATCTCCTCTATCGCATACATACGATTACTTATTACGTTTACTCGTTTACCCGACATCATTCCAAACATTCGGAATACATTTAATACCGGTTTATCCACTCCATTGGTTGCAAGATCACGAAAGCCATAAAACCATGGCTGATTCTCAAATTCAAATGACCAGGACACTGCTCCAAGAAAATTAGCTTTTGTCTGATCTGCCAAAATGTATTTTCGTGCAAAAGATGCCGCTGTATAACTCGAATACATGGTTCCGTTACGGTATGCATTCTCAGGATTGGTAGCCATACCACAAGCCGCACATCCTTCCGGATCCGACTCCCCGATAATGATCGGAAGTTCTCTTGTTTCCGGATAAGACATTGTGAGTTTAAAACCGGTTTCAATATCATTTAATTGTGGCGCCATATCCATTCGAACTGCCCCGTCTACAAGCTTAGGCCATCCTTTTGCATGAAAAAGAATCGCTTCCATTGGGGCTCCTTTTTTGCCTGTAGCATAATTTACACCGTTAATGCAATGTTTAATAAAATCATTTGTCCACTCCTGAGCACCCTTACCTCTTGTACCCGCAATATTAATACCCCCAATTTTTGCAGTTGGAAGTGCTTTTTTAAGTCCGTCAGCAGCATAATCATACATTTTAAAAAACTCTTCACGAGTACCTTTCCAGTAATGACCGTTTGGTTCATTCCAAACTTCCCAATACCAGCTTTCGACTTGTTTTTGCCCATAACGTTCAACGGAGTGTTTTACCCACTCATACACAAGATTTCTCCATTTATCATAATCCTTCGGCGGATAAGCCCATCCGGTAATAATATCTGTGTAAGGATCTCCGGGTTTCCAATAATGCCTGTATGGCGTTGGATTTGTTGACAATGCTTCAGGCATAAAACCTATTTGTGCCAAAGGCTTCATACCTCGTGAAACATAGTTATCAAAAATACTGTCAATAATTTTCCAATTATATATAGGATTTCCGTTGCTGTCTTCTGTATAAGCATTTGTCGAACCCCATTTTAAGGCAGCGACACCATCACCGCTTACAAGAAGACTGTGTGTACGAACATACACTGGAACCGGACTCAAAGCAGCAATTTCGCTCAGAAGTTTTTTACCGTCTTTCATGTAAGTATAATTTGGCTCATCGTATCCAAACCATGCCCATACCGGTTTCATGGGTGCAATTTCTTTAGTAAGGTCTACTTGAATTTTAGCACTTTGTGCATAGATGGATGGTGCAAAAAAATAGAGTATTATGGCACTCAGGGAATATTTTAATAATTTTCGCATAGGTTGGTTTTTTATGAGGTGGAATATTTTGAAAATTAGTTTGTATTTGAGTTAATTTAAATTCTAATACCGCTACTTCATTGTTATCTCTTCTAATTTTATTATCAAATGTTATAATTGTAAATAAAACACTTATAATAAAATTAAGACAAATAAAAATTACGAACAAGTTATTGTTGATTTATATGATTGTATCATCTAAAAATGATCTCTAATTATTTATAAAAAATAATTTTATAAATTAAAAATTTAAATAAAATAGTTTAAAATACTATTTATCAGTTTTTTAAATTAAAAATTAACTTAATTTCATAAAGCTATATTTACTATATAATTTCTGAAATATCTTAGGAAACCATAGAATTATTTAAGAATTTTAACAAAAAATAAAGGTTTTTTATTAACATATTCGTTAACTTCAATAAAAGTAAAATAATGTTTTTCTTCAATTATATATAAAAAATTAAACTATGCGAGTATCTGTTATCCGAAAAAATATAAAATTTACCCCAGATTCTAAAAGAGTTGTTGCACGATATTTTATAAATGGTGATGAACGGACCAAACAAATGGTGATTCGCATAATGGCGCTGGATGACAGACAAGTTCTGGAAACTTTAGAACAAACGCTTCGTGAGTTTGCAAGACGTCATCGGAATATTTCGGCTATATTTTTAAGGCATTGCGAAAAAATCAGAGAGGTAATTGAAAACATGCAAATCGATTATGATACACTTTCTCTTGATCGAAAAATGCTAATAGGTTCGTATTGCACTATGGAATATGCTATAGAATCTGCAGCTATTTTTAATCCTTCAATTATAGAAGACTTTGATCAAACAGGCCTGGAAGCCGGTGAAAAACGTGTGATTATTTCTTTTCGTGCAACAGGCGAAGGCCATATTTCATCAATTGTATTCAGAAGAGGGATTTTAGACAGGGATAATAACCTCCAAGTGATGAAAATTGGTCATCACATTGATAAGGCCGAAATTATACATAAATCTTTTTTTAATAAAGAGCGATTTTTATTGAAGTTATCCGAAATGCATACACAGGATAAATACATCACACAAATTATGCAGGATCTGCCGGATGAATTTGAGTATACTGTTTTAAAAAACATTGTAAACACCGCCTTAAACGATCCGTCGATTCGTGAAGAAAGAAGAATGGCACTGAACGAAATAATCTGGCTGGCAAAATCATTTTATGACCTCGAATTTAAACATGATTCTGATATAACAGAACGTGTTATATTTCCAATATCTGATTCAGAAAGCCGTGGTATTGAGGACGCCCGTTTCGTTCGATTTACAGACGACGATGGATCCTCTCGTGTGATGGCTACTTATACAGCTTATAATGGGCATACTATATTACCTAAACTTATTTCTACCGAAGATTTTTATACATTTAGAGTCATGCCTTTGCATGGTGCCGGTGCTCAAAATAAAAACCTGGCTCTGTTTCCCAGAAAAATAAAAGGTAAATATGCCATGCTTGCCAGAATCGATGGTGTAAATAATTACATCATGTATTCTGACAGAGTTACACAATGGAACACCCCTATTCTACTTCAGGAACCACGATATACCTGGGAGTTTACTCAAATAGGAAACTGCGGATCACCATTATGGACTGAAGAAGGCTGGCTTGTCATTACACATGGTGTAGGTACAATGAGACGTTATTGCATTGGTGCTTCATTGCTTGATCTTGATGATCCTTCTAAGGAAATAGGAAGACTTACAGAGCCTTTACTTTCGCCATTAGAAGATGAACGAGAAGGATATGTACCTAATGTTGTGTATTCCTGCGGAGCAATCATTCATAACAATAGCCTTATATTACCTTATGCAGTTTCAGATTATTCTTCTACTTATGCTGTGGTAGATATGGCCGAATTAATAGATGCTTTGAAGAAGAGTAAATAGAAATTTAAAATGATTTTTTACAAAATATAAATCCTGTTTCATTGAAATGGGATTTATATTTTTAAGGTAAGTGCCCAGGAATAATTAAATTACTTATTTTCAATCAGCCATAAAATAGGTATAATGAATTTCATTTTACACTCTTAAAACTTAAAAAACCCAAATAAACTGATTTAAGCCTTCTTTTTTGTTTTTATGAAAGTTTATATCGCGTTTTTAAAAAAGCCTCTCTATTTAGTTCTGTTGAGGTTATTTTTAATAATAAAAATTTATTATTTATTTAAAACCAATAGTAAATAATAATAATTTCAGATTATTACATTTTAGGCACATTAAAATTTAAAAATCTCCAAAACTAAAAAATGACTATAGTTTTAAGTTTTTAGAAGATTTTTAAATTATACCTAATTACTTATTTAAAGTTGGAATTTTCTCTATTAAATTTTTCCAATAGCGTTTAGGCATATGCTGTACATGAAGTTTCATGTTTTTTCGGGATTCTATATTGACACTGCTGAAATATCGACGCCATAAGTTCTGAAAAAACTCTTCTTTTTCATCACATATTTCGGTTAAATGTTTAGAAGAAAAAGTTTGAGAATTAAACTGCAGCTCTACTACAGAAACATTTTCAAGATCATAATAAATACCATATTTACGTTTTGCATCATAAATTAGCCAACGTTGATCTGCATAACGTTTTTTAAAATGATTTTCTATCAGAGGCAGCACATCACAGTCTGGTTCAATGATGGCGTAATACAATTGATCTTTTGTTAATTTAAAACGAACAAATGCTTCCATACGATGCGATTCTTTTCCAGTGAGACGGGCAGCCTTTTTAAGGCTCCATACAGCATTGTTGGTAAAATCTTCTTCGACGTTTTTTGTATTAGCCAATACGTGTTTCGTAAATTGAAGCATGGTTTCTTCAATCTGTGGAACTTCGGATAGAAATGCTTTGTACATACTCGCAAGACCTCCTGTCGAAAGACGTTTTTTCAATCCGTCTAAAACACGTTTTGCCTTAGAAATATCTGTTATAACCCAATGAGAATCTGCAAAAAGCAAAGTACCGGAAGTTTCTTTTTTTGCAAAAACTATATCTGAGAATTTATATTCATAAATTTCAAAGACAGCTGTAAGCCAGCCTTCATAAGTCCCATCGTAAATTACTTCAGTCATTTTGTTTAAAATAATGCAAGCTGATTTGAGAAGTCATTTTTATATTTACTTTTTTGAGAATTTAAAATATGATCCTTGATTTGGATGGAGGTTAAATCCCTTTGTAATTGAAATGGTGTCGCAAAGGCGAGAAAATATTTAGCCCGGGAATAAGCTATTCCCATTTTTTGCAAATCATGAGGCATTATTTTTTTAAATTTTCTTGCTGCGACAATTTTCGTAGCACTCAAATATCCAATTCCGGGAATACGCTTTATTAGTTCTAAATCGGCTGTATTAATATCAACCGGGAATTGATTCAGATTGCGTAAAGCCCACCCCAGCTTAGGATCTATATCCAGATCTAAATTTGGCTGATTAAAACCGACTATCTCATTTACATTAAAACCATAATAACGAACCAGCCAATCAGCCTGATATAAACGATTCTCACGTATCATTGGAACCGGTGTACCAATTGCGGGAAGACGATTATCATAACTAATAGGAACATAACCCGAATAATAGACGCGTTTCATATTCATTTGCTGATAAAAATAATCTGCCATACCCAGGATTTCAAGATCGCTTTCCTGTGTTGCTCCTATTACCATTTGTGTGCTTTGTCCTGCAGGAGCAAAAAGTGGTGCTTTATAATTTGATTTTCTTTCTTCTTTGTATCCAATAATCTCGTTTTTAAGATATTTCATTGGATTGATCACATCAACATGATTTTTATCGGGTGCCAGTAATTTAAGACTTTGTTCAGTTGGCATTTCAACATTTACACTTAAACGATCAGCATACAGACCAGCCTCTTTTAGTAATTCATCACTGGCTCCGGGAATTGCTTTCAAATGTATGTAACCATTAAAATTATATTCCAATCTCAATTTTTTGGCAATTCTTACCAAACGTTCCATCGTATAATCAGCGTTATCAAAAATACCCGAACTCAAAAACAGCCCTTCAATATAATTTCTTCGGTAAAAACCTATGGTAAGATCCACTACTTCTTCTACCGTAAAAGCGGCTCGTTTCACATCATTGCTTTTTCTGCTTACACAATAAGCACAGTCAAAAATACAATGATTGGTAAGCAGGATCTTTAGCAGTGATACACACCGTCCATCTTCAGTAAAAGCATGACAAATTCCGTAACCTTTAGCATTACCCAGTCCTTTATTTTTATTCTCACGTTTGCTTAGTGCAGACGAACATGAAACATCATACTTGGCCGCATCAGCCAATATGCCTAACTTCTCCATCACTCTCTCATTCACCATTTTGATTCTATTTATTGTTTTTTTTAAACTGAAAATTTATCACAATCAAAATTAGTTATTTATCATAACAAATTTTTTTTATGTTCTGTTCTAAATTGTATCAAAAAATCTAAAAAATAATTAAAGACTTTTGGTTCATTTGAGCAAAAATAAGCCTCCAAAGATATTGACTTTGGAGGCTTTATAATTTAGATGAAACTGTAATGTAAAAAATTACAATTTAAAAATTTGTTCCATAGGTAACCACTTCTCTCCTTCCTTTGCAGTTGGAGGGGCTTGTTGAAATTTCCACATTAAATTTTCCCATTCCTGAACTTTGGGGTTTTCGTTATCCATCTTTTGTTTGCGCTCGGGACTAAAGGTTTCATCAACTTCCATAATCATAAACAACCTGTTGGAAAGTATATAAATTTCCATATCTAAAATCCCCGAATCTCTAATGCTTTTAGTGATTTCGGGCCAGGTACTACTTTTAGAATGATATTTTTTATACTGTTCTATTAATTCCGGATTATTAACCAAATCACAGGCATAACATAGTTTTTTTGAAGTCATAATTTTTTAAATTCTGTTTATTAATTTTTCATTGTACTTAACTTCTCCAAAACTGCTACAAATCCTCCCCTTGGCAGACATTGAATATTCAAAATATCTCCTTTTTTTACTTTTATTACTTCAACAGCGAATGATTTATCATCTAAGCCGTCTTTAATAAGTTTTAATTTAAATTTTCCGACATCAAGAAAATCGAAATTTATTTTTAATGTTTGCAATTCGTCTTTACCATTAAGTCCTCCCAAATACCATTGTTTTGCTTTTTTTCGGGCTATAATAATTTTATCCCCAGGAAAACCATCCAAAAGTTTGGTGTTGTCCCAGGTTACAGGAACATTTTTTAGAAATTCTTTGGGCTCTGGAGACAAATTGATATAAGCTTCTGGTTTATCGGCAAAATGTTGAAAACCAGATTCAAAAACTACTGATAGTGCCAGTTCGTGTGCATATGATGTAATGTGAGGGTGTTGCGAATTTGAAAAAGTTACCGGTGTATAATCCATCGAACCAATTACATTTCTGGTAAAAGGAAGTGTTGTATTGTGTACTGCTGCTTTAGAAGTAAGAACGGGTTTGTTATTGTACCATTCGGCACCATAAACGGCTTCTGTAGTCATTAAATTCGGATATGTACGAGCCCAGCCGCGAGGCACTGTTGTGCCATGAAAATTTACCATTAACTTATATTTTGCTGCATCTTTCAAAATAGCAATACCATATTTCATCATATCCTGTTGGTCACCGGCAAAAAAATCAACTTTAATACCATATATTCCAATTTTATTAAGCCAGGCAAATTCTTCAGCTCTTTTTTCAGCTGTTAACAAACGGTCAACAGGAGTTGGTTCAAGCCATGAAGTTCCCGAATTATACCAAATCATAGGTTTAATACCTTTGCTTTTAGCATAATTTGCCGCATCAGTTATATTTCCGCCGTTACTCATTGCATCCCATTCCCAGTCAATAAGAAGATAGGGCCAGTTCATTTCAACAGCCAAATCTGTATATGCTACCACTTTTTGATAATCTTTAGATCCATGATTGTAAGCCCAATAAATCCAGGAAACCGCACCCGGTTTTATCCAGTTCGTTTCTGTTAATGTATTAGGTTCACTGACATCAGTAATCAAAGTTGATTCTACTATATCTGATAATTGACCAATGATTAATGTATGCCATTGCGAACTCCATGGTAAGTTAGTTTTAACTCCCGTTTGTTTAAAATTATCTCTGGCTGAAGCATAGGTTACTTTGTACTCGTTTGGATTTGTAGCGTTATTTAATTTTGCAGCGCAATTATTCTTAGATATATTTGCCTCAGAAATTAATACCCAAACAGGATTATTATTTATTTTGAATAAGGCTGGAAATCCCCATTCTTGTTTATCTTTATCGCTCTTACCTGTGTCTGAAAAAGGAAAAAAATCTTCATACGATTCAGTATATTTCTGCAACCAACGATTAGTAGCTGGTGGAAAAACATAAGTGGTGCTTTCGTCTGTAATATTAATTAATGAATCTGTTTTCTCTGTAAATTCATAACGAAATGCTACTCCGTCATTATAAACTCTAAAAGCAATTTTTAAGGGTTTGTTATTCGAATTTACATATTTGAAGACTTTTTCAGTTCCTAAATTAGCACACAATTTTCGCTTACCGGAAATCATTTCATATTTTTGGTTAATCTCTTGCATTTTTGATTCACCCACAAATTTCAGGTTATTAGTAAACGGCTGATCTTCTCTGTAGATACCCATCGGTGAATTTGGCATTACTTCAATATATTCCAATTTGTTTTTATACAAAATTTTGAAGTATACTTGTCCATACGGCTTTTCATTAAATTCTTTTTGAGAGACAATAACCTTAATTTTTTTATTTGGGGATACAATTTCCTGAGCATTTATTGTAAACAAAGTTGAAATAAGGAGACAGAATATTAAATACATGTATTTCATTGATCTTACTTTGATGTTTTTATTTTTTTCGAATAACAATACTATTTCCATTGTATTTTACCGAAACATTTGTTTTTACGTTTTCTATACCAATACCGTTTGATTCATCAAGCCAAACAATATTAAAAACCCGGTTTTCAATTAATCCTTTAAAAATTGCACCTTTTCGTTTTCCAATGGTCAACGTTTGTTTTTGTTCGTTCCATTCAAAAAGTATCGTCGAAAAAGCTCCTTTCTCATAGTTATAATTTACCCCTTCATCTTCATAAAGTTCAAACTTGCCATCAGCTCCTGTATACACTCTAATTTGTAATGTATCGGCTTTTTTTTCATTTGTATACTGCATTTTTTCTCCCATTGGAATTACAGAACCCGATTTTACATATAAGGGAATGGTCGAGAGAGATGCAGCTGTTTGTACTGTCTGTCCGCCTTTATAGTGTTTTCCTGTCCAAAAATTAAACCATCCTGATTGGTTTTCCGGCAAGTAAACATCCCAGTTCTCCACACCTTCTGAAACAACAGGGGCAACAAGAAAAGCTGAACCAAACATATACTGGTAATTTTGCTGAAGTGCTTTTGTATCATTTGCAAAATCCATTATCAATGGCCGCATCAAGGTTCCGTTTTTAAAAGTGATGTCAGCTGCCTGCGAATAAATATAGGCCATTAGGCGATAACGAAGGTTTAAGTATTTTAAAGATTCAGCTTCTACTTTCTCACCATATCGCCAAAATTCAGTATTCGTTTCATATCCGTGTACTCTTTGTAATGGACAGAATGTAGCAAACTGAAACCATCTTAAAAAGCGTTCGTGAAATTTAGTATCTGTGTATTGACTTTTACCGGGACGGAAGAATCCTCCTGAATCGAAAGTCCACCAGGGCAATCCTGTTATCGAATAATTTAATCCGGCTGTTAGTTGTCTGCGCAGGGTTTCCCAGTCGTTACCTATGTCTCCGGTCCAAACGGCTGATGCATAACGCTGTTGTCCGGAAAACCCACTTCTTGTAAGAATAAAAACTCTTTTATCCGGAGCATCTTTTCGTAAACCTTCATATACTGTTTTTGTTACGTACATCGGATACACATTTCGCATCTGCTCTCCTGGAGTTGTTCCGTTATTTATTTTTCTATTTACCAAATCATCATTTTCCGGTTCAGTAGCATCCTGCCACCAGGCATCAATTTCATATGGTTTTAAAAGCTTTTCACTAAAACTCTTCCAATAATAATTTGCTGCATCGGGATTAAAGAAATCTACCCATTGGGTATTTGGGATATAATAATTTTTCTTGTCAAATTCTTTACCAAGTACACTTTCTTTATCAATTTTGGACCAAACAGAAAGCATCAGCCTCATATTCATTTGATGCAGTTCTTTTACCATTGCAGAAGGATCGGGATACATTTGTTCATCAAATTTCATCGAATTCCATCCGTATTTTCCCCAATATTGCCAATCCTGCACAATTAAATCCATTGGTATTTTTTTCTCTCTGAATACTCGGGCATTTTCAAGCAAATCATCCTGAGTGGTAAAACGTTCACGACAATGGATATAACCTAAAGACCATATGGGCATAAGCGGGGCCTGTCCTGTCAGGTCACGATAGTTGGAAATAACTTCATCTGAATTTCCGGCAAAAACAACATAATCCAGCTTATCAGCGACAGGAGATCTAAAAACGGTTTCATTAACAACTTTGTGATAATACAATACAGGAAGATCATTTTTTTCTGCTGTAACCACAATATAGTGTTTACCTGCCGTTAGTTTAACCAATATACTCGTTGTGGGAGGCAGCCAATGGTTTTTAAAATTAATAACTTCTTTACCATCAATGGATAACTGCCATTTTCTGGCCATTTTTTGCCCTACATCTAATAGAATCGCATATTCAGCATTTTCTTTAACCTCAAAATTTCCGGTAAAGACACCGTCCTGGCGAGTCTCTTTTTGATTTCCACTGGCAGTGGTAACATCAACTGTGATGGCTTCTCCTCTTGTACCTGAAGGCTTTAAATTCACAATAGTATCGGCAGGATTAAAATCAGTAAGTCCGTAATTATGCCATAGCAAACCATAGCCTTTGCTAGACATAATAAATGGTATGGCAATTTGTGTATTTACCTGAGTTAACCTTCTGGGCAATCCCTTAATATCCAAATATCCGTCCTGAAACTGACCTGTACCAAAGATATATTCGTCAGGTAAAGTACTAAACCTTTGCTCAGCAATGTGGCATGGTTCTCCTTGTACTAAGCCTGGTTTAAGAATACGTCCGCCTGATTTTTCGCTAAGAAAAACTTTTCCTTCGTAATTGCGATAAGACAATGCACCACTCTTTTTATCTACTACAACGGTCATTTTTGATGTAGCAATTTCAATTAATGTGCCTGACTCCGAAATCTTAAAATCTGGCACCTTAACTTTTGAAGTAAAAACTAATTCAGGAATTTGACTTTTCTTTTCCAGTCCATACTGAACTCTGATGGCATTTTCAGTTAAAGGACTTAAATGTAATTCTCCTTTATCGAGAGTTATAAGTACTTTATCAGTATGTTTTTTATAACTCTTAACCACTTGTCCAATACCAAACACTGGAATAAGCAAGACAAATAAAATTGTTATTTGCTTCATTGTTTCAATTTATTTTTATAAGAATTCTAAAGTGCCGAGATATTTTTTAAAATTATGCAGTCTCTATTATCATCATTTTTGCAGGCAGTTTTTTAGATCTAAATTATTTCTAAAGGATTTGCATAAGAAGCTTCCGGTTTCTTACTTGGAAAGTATACTTCAAGACCTTGCTCAGATTGTTTAAACTTTAGTTTTTCTCCTGTACTTACTAATTTTATCTGTCTTATTTTTTCTGTATGATACGGATTTGATGTCCCTAAATTTTTGATAACAGCAGTACCGTTTTCTGGCCAGGCCATTACTGTAGCATACAGTTTTTTGTCTTTTTGAGCAAAACGAATGTCTTCTGATGTATAAGGTTTACCTTTTCCCTCGTTGAAACCCTGTGCAGTTAAAGCTCCTGCACTTGCCTGCTGGGGGCCTTCGCCAAAGATTTTCCATGGACGGGTACCATAGATACTTTTGCTGTTTAATTTCATCCAGACACCAATTTCCATCACGATGGTACGTTCTAATTCGTCGATACTTCCATCACCACGTACCGGAATATTAAGCATTAAGTTTCCGTTTTTACTCACTACATCTATTAAAGTATGAATAACTGTTTTTGCCGATTTGTAACGCTTATCATTATAAACTTTTCGGTCATAATGCCAGTTACCAATGCAGGTGTCTGTTTGCCATGGCAAAGATTCGATATTGTTACTTTGTCCTTTTTCGATATCCCAAACCATGGTTTTGCGCTGTTGTTCAGTTAAAATTTTACCTGTAATTACTGCCTGAACGGTTTTATTTTTCTGAAGACTTTTATTATACATATGCGCTGCTATACGTAAACCGGCATCACTAACAGGCCACAACGGAAATGCCGTATCGTCAAAATAAATCATATCAGGATTGTATTTTTCGATCAAATCGATCGTTCTGTCATGAAATTTTTCAGAATAGGCTGATGATGGTACTGAAGCCCCATCACCCCAGTTCCACTGACTGTGTATGGATGAATTATCTGAAGGTGTTCCGCTTAATGGATGATTTTGTGCATACAAATCCTGAGGATCCAATCCTTCCCACCAGGTTCCTGCTCCGTCAGCTTTAGTTAAATTGCCATCGTAAGGAACGCCTGCCAAAGGACCATTTTTATCAGCACCTTTAGAAGTGTCAAACCAATTCCATGCATGAGCTGCGTGTACACTTGCTGCAAAAGGCAGACCAGCTTTACGGGCTGCTTTTTCCCAGCCTCCAATAATATCTTTTTTAGGTCCTATTTTAGTCGAATTCCATTCTGGCTGGTATTTACTATCGTACAAATCCAGGTTATCATGATGATTTGCCATTGCCATAAAATATTTGGCTCCTGCATCTTTATATAAATTCACCAATTCCTCCGGGTTCCAGTTGTCAGCTTTCCAGACATTGATTACATCTTTAAAGCCAAATTTTGAAGGGTGCCCGTATTTCTCCACATGAATTTTATATTGTCGTGAGCCTTCCTCATACATTCCTCTTCCGTACCAATCACCCGCTTCCGGTTCGCATTGCGGTCCCCAATGAGCCCACATTCCAAATTTGGCATCACGAAACCAGTCCGGAACCACATATTTAGCAAGAGAATCCCAATTAGGTTCAAAGGGTCCATTAGATACTGAAGAACTAAATACATTTTTCTGAGCTAATAAGGGTGACAGATATAAGCCTACTAATCCTGAAGCTGCTAATTTTAAAGCATTACGTCTATTCATATTTTTTTATATATTTCCGATTATATTTATTTACTTTACTATATTGTTTTAAATTTTTATAAAAGAGTATATAATTAAGTATTATATAAATTTATCTGTTATTATTTTTGGTATTATTTTTTTATTCTTAAAATTTAGGATAAATAAAAACAAATATAACCGAAGAGGAGTAAACATTTTTTATTCAAAAACGATTTTTTATTATTCAAAAACGTCTTTTTACTACTATTATGTCTAAAAGTATTTTCAAATATTCGTTCTCCTTATTACATGTAGATTATGTAAAACTGAATCATCACTGGAATTATGATAATGTTATTAGTCCTTATTACAGACTTTACTATATTGATGATGGAATTGGATTTATTTCAGACAGTACTCAGTGTCTGACTTTAGAGCCTGGTAATTTATATCTTATACCAAGTTTTAGCATTTGTAACCTAAATTGTGATGCTTATCTGAGTCAGTATTTTATTCAATTTTTTGAAGAATCTCCTGATGGAATATCATTGTTTAACAATAATAGAAGCGTAATGAAATTGCCTGCCAGTGAAATTGATATTTTACTGATTAAAAGATTACTTAAAACTAATCCGGGAAGAGGAATTAACCGGTCAGATAATCCGAAGGTTTATGAGAAAGAAGCTTACTACAAGGAATATCAGTCACTTAATAATAAAATGAAAACGCACCATCAATTTGAAAACCAGGGTATTCTTCTTCAATTGGTTTCCAGATTTTTGAGTTCAAAAGATTTCAAAATAAACAATTCACAATTGATACCTTCCAAAATTCTGGATACTATGAGTTATGTACAGCTTCATATAAGTGAAAATCTTACCGTTGCAGCATTAGCGAAAAGAATAAATCAAAATCAGGATTATTTTTCAAAACAATTTTTAATTCATACAGGCCAAAGACCGTTAAACTATATTCATGAAAAGAAGATAGAAAGAGCCCAATACCTCATTACAACTACAAATAATACATTTTTAGAAATCGCTATTGACACAGGTTTTTCTAATTTACCTCATTTTTCAAAAATATTCAAACAAATTTTAGGCCTGACACCAGGTGAGTACCGCAATCAAAATACCGATTTAAAATGAGTTTTGTTTTCAATTACGAAATGATTACAAAAGAGTATCCAAAGGATCACACGGGAAATAAACTTTTACCTCAGTCCCATTTCCTGGTTTACCTGTAGCATGAATTGTACCTCCAACGGTTTGCATAATTTTTTTACATAATGCCAGACCAACACCTGAGCCTTTATATTCTTCCTGATTGTGCAATCTTCCAAAAACTTTAAAAATAGTTTCTGCATACTTTTGCTCAAAGCCAATTCCGTTATCCGAAAAACAAATCCAATGACAGTAAATCTTATTAGAATGGCGTACTAATTCAGGTTCCTGTGAGGCTGTTATTTTAATATGAGGAGTTCTTTCAGAAGACGCAAACTTCAAAGAATTTTGGATAATATTAGAAAACAATTGCTGTATTAAAAAGTATATCGCATGAACTTCCGGCAGATTCTCATATTCGATTACTGCATTGTTTTCAGAAATGGTTTCTTCCATTTCTACCAGCGTCATCTTTAGAATATTATTTAAATCTATTTTTTCTAAATTCTCCCTTGTATATTTTATTCGTGAAAACTTAAGAATATCATCAAGCAAAATTCTCATTCTGCCTGCAGATTTAGATACTTTCTGTAAAGATGTAAAAATAGATTCACTTTGGTTAATATTCGGTTCAGACAGCATTTTGGAAGTAAATAACTGAATTTTACGCAAGGGCTCCTGAAGATCGTGAGTACTAATCCAGTTAAGGTTTTCAAGTTCTGAATTAGTTTCTTTTAATATTTCGCTAAGGTTTCGATACTTTTCTTCTTCTTCACTCAACGAAATCATCATAAGCTGATTGTGTAACGTATGCGCATATTGTACTGCTCCGTTTACTTCATATTGTTTCCATGGAGTACTCTGGTTTTTTATGATCTGTTTCCAGATTTCAAAAGAATTCCTCGGATGAAGACCAGTGCTGTCTTTGATAATAGCTTTTTCAGGGTCTCCACCCCAGTTGATTTCGGATATTGTTTCAGGTCTATACCAGATTATGTAATCAGAGTTTCCAACGGAATGATAAATAATCCCTGCAAAACTGGAATATTTACCTATGTCATCATAATGATCAATTAACTTATTAGTAACAAACAGTTTGTCAGAGGTCTTATTTTTAATTTTAGCTATTAAATTTTCAATTTGTTCTTCGGCAGGAACCAGGCCGTTTTTGTATATTTTGCCTTTGCTAATAATCGATACGCCGGCTGCATTACAAATATTTAATAACTCAGGCACCTCTACTATAGTTTGAACTGATTCCTGCAAAAGTGGAAATTGCATCCCTGATAATTGCTCCAGAGCTAAAGCTGTTTGTTGGGCGTTCACATTTTCATCATTTGACTGGCGTATATCAATCTGTGAAGTAATAAATTGCCCCTGAAGCTTAGCAGCCAGTCTGATTTCAGGAGAAATATTTTTACTTGAATAATGATGGCATGCGATTAACCCCCATAATCTGTCATTATGGATAAGCGAAATGGTAAGCGTCGCGCCGACACCAATATTTTGTAAATATTCAACATGAATTGGAGATGTACTTCTTAATATCGAAAGACTTAAATCCAGATTTTTACCTTCTTTATCATCAACTGTAAAAATCGGAACTGGTACATAATCAACATCAACAATAAGTCTTAGCTGATTTTTTATATACAATTCCCTTGCCTGAGCCGGGATATCAGTGTGTGGGTAATGCAGTCCTAAAAATGGTTCTAAATCTTCTCTGCAGTTTTCGGCATAAACTTCACCATTATACTGTTCATCAAAGCGATAAATCATTACACGGTCATACCCTGTTATTTTGCGTGTTCCTTCAGCAACAAGGGCACACAAATCTTTGAGTGAAGTAGTATCATTCATCTGGGTTACAAACTGAATGGTCTGTGTGTAGACATCGGCGAGCTTTTCTTTACCTGCAAATTGGAATTCGGCTTCTAAAACATAAATATCAAAACTTTTGTGTATGCTGATTTGAAAAAACTTTCCAAGTAAATCAATTTCAAGGGGAAAAACATCCTTATTTTTGTCATTATTGATATATTCAAAAATTTGCTTTTCTGCTTTTGTTCCAAAAATATCACCAATTTTTTTTCCAAGTGCTTCCGTATGTGTAACGCTGACATACCACGAAATATTTGCGGTACAAAAATCTATTTTCCCTTCGGAAGTTAAACCAATCAGAAAACCATGTGGCTGGATTTTACCCGGTATATGAATAGGTTCATGTTCACAGTTCGTTAATGTAACAAGATCACGATTAACAATGTCTTTAATTTTCATTATTTTTCTATACTCCTAAAATGATTGTAAATACTATCAAAAGCATAGGTTGCTCCTTCTATGATTGCATTTCCACAATGATGATTCTCTTCATATTCTGACAAATAGCTGAGGAAGTTTTTCCAAAAATTACTTGTTGTATCTCCATAACCCTGAAAATAGACAGTTCCCTGACCATTGTCAAGACCCCGAATTTTTGAAATATTTTTTAATATAAATCTTCCGCCCAGACTGGAACCCTCTATAACATATAAAATTCCAAGAGCAAAAGGTACCGTGATTTCCTGAGTATCAAAAACAGAATTTGAATCCCTTTTATTAAATTTTAGAAAGTTTAAATCATCCTCGATGAGATGACTTTTTTTTCTTTCATGCAAATCAGTTATAATCTCTGATAATAATGGAAAAATAACATTTTCAGTGTTTTTATGAACATCATGCATCAGACTCAAATAATGAATGTAATCTGATATTTTCATGTAAGGAGACAGGATCGAGGCTGATATTGGAAGGCTTTCTAATTTTCTGTGGGAATCTGAAGTTTTATTTTTTAAATCACTAATAAAGGCTGAAGGTACTAAAGAAGTCAAATTTCCACTCATTAATTAACTATATTATTTTATTTGGAGAGTTAAATTATTACTTCTCCTTACAAATGTAAAAAAAATGTTTTACTTCCGACAGAATAGAACCTTTGTAAACACTTCAAATTATGTTAATTAACAATACGCTTTAGCAAGCAATTTTGTTTAATTAATAAACTACTTTGTTAGACAAAAATAGTAACAATTTAATCAAAAAAAATCTTAATTTATATTTTAATAATGCTATAATAATTTTGATGTTTAAGAATCGTTTAAGTATTTTTAGTAAAATTTAAACTTTCGGAGTGTAATAATTATGAAACACTTTACTTACTTAATATAACAAAATTGGATTTTTAAAAATTAGCTTCGTATAAAATTAACATATCGTCATGTATTCAAACATCAGAATCTTAAAGGATATAATTGATAATACACCTTTGCCAATAGCGGTTTATACAGGTAGCAAATTAAAAATTGAATTAGCTAATACTGCTATGATAAAAACCTGGGGTAAGGGTGATAATGTAATAGGAAACCATTATCTCGATGTTCTTCCTGAGATCAAAAAAGAAGATTTCTTTGATCAGGCAACTACTGTACTTTCTACCGGAATTGCCTTTCATGGTGAAAACAAAAAAGTAGATTTGCTCATTAACGGTACTATGCGATCCCATTATTTCAATTACAGCTTCATCCCATTGTTTGATACGGATGGAAAAGTGTATGGTGTGATGAATACCGGAGTTGATGTTACTGATTTATACCTTGCCAAACAACAAATCCAAAGTATTGAAGAAAGACTGCGAATTGCTGTTGAATCATCCGGAATAGGAACTTATGAGATTGATTTACTAACTAAGGAGATTAAAACATGTGATAATTTCAATACTATCATGTGCAGTGAAAACACACCCAACATAGATGAATTACTGTCAAAACTTCATCCGGATGATTTGTTTGCCCGTGAAAAAGCGATTAAAGAGGCCAAGAATACAGGTCTTATAATGTATGAAACCCGAATAATAAATAAAACTTGCTCAATATGGATTAAGGTTAGCGGGAAAATAATTTGCGATGAAAATGATTTGCCAATAAAGATTATAGGAAGTATCCTTGATATTCATGAACATAAACAGTTTCAGGAAGAGTTAAAGAAACAGGTTGAACAAAATACTCTGGAATTACGTCGGTCTAATGATGACTTACTTCACTTTGCTAACGTGGTAAGCCACGATCTCAGAGAGCCTGTGCGCAAAATTAAGATTTTCAATGGGCTGATTAAAAATGACAAAGGAGCAAATTTTAGTGAAAGTATTATTAAATATCAAAACAGAATAGATCAGTCTGCAGAGAGAATGCAAAATATAATTGAAGGGATTCTCACCTATTCAACTATGGATAAAAACAAACAGCCGTTTGAAAAAATTAACCTTAATGAGGTCATAGAAAGTATAAAAACAGATCTGGAACTGATTATAAATGAAAAAGACGCCATCTTAATCATTGGTAAATTACCTGTAATAGAAGGGGCACCAATCTTAATCAATCAGCTTTTTTACAATCTTATTCACAATGCATTAAAATTCTCAAAATCAGAAGAACCTCCTAAAATAATAATATCAGGAGAGGCAATAAAAATTGATGAAACTGACTCAGTTCAAATTACCATAAAAGACAACGGAATAGGACTTGACACGGCTTACGCTGAGAAAATATTTAATGCTTTTGAAAGACTGCACTCTAAGGATCAGTACGAAGGGAACGGCCTTGGATTGTCCCTTTGCAGAAAAATAGTTAAAAGACACCATGGCACAATTACAGCCACAGGTGAAATAAATAATGGAAGCGAGTTTACCGTAACGCTCCCTCTGAGACAAAAAAAAGATATTATGCAAAATACAGATATTTAACTGATTTTTAAACAGTTAAACATCTGTATTTCAATTCTATATAAGTATTTATTTAATTTTTAACTTCAAAACTACGACCGAATAAGCTGGCAGTTTTATTTCTGCTTTTTCTCCTTTCAAATTATACACATTTTCTTTCGGGCTTATTTTTTTAGGTTCGGCAAAAGTATTTTCATCTTGTAAATTTGGACTTGTAAGCGTAATTACTGATCCTTTTGCTACTAACTTGCTTCCTTTTAAATCAATTGTAATATCTTGTGATTTTACCGCTGTATTAACCAGTTTTATAATGATCTCTTTAGTATTTATATCTTTCACGGCAGATACATACAGATCATTTTGTCCGGTTAACGGTTTTCCTTCTTTGGTAATGTTTAATAAATCAGTTCCTTTATTGGTTGAAAATAATTTTTGAACATAATAATTAGCTGAACCATAAGCTTCCAGATTATTGAACCAAATCATGTCCGGTGTCCACTGCCATGCATCTTCATGAGCCATTAACGGAGCATACGAGGTCATATTGACAACTTCTGCATTTCTTTCTAATCCGGTCATGAAAGCTGCTTCAGAAAAAGCACATTCCCAATTGTTTCTGTTATTTGGATTTGCTCCCGAAACACTTTGCGCAGCATATTCACCGGCAAATATTTTTGGTCCTTTTCTGTCGTAATTATCATAACGGGAAGCATTTTCCCTAAACCATTGTGGACTTTTGTAATAATGTTCGTCTATCAATTCTGCGTTCAGTTTTTTAAGTTCTGCCATTGCAAAGTCAAAATGTTCACCATCAGGCGAAGGGCCGCTTCCTGAAACGATAATAATGTTTGGATATTTGGTTTTTATTGCTTTTTCAAAAACTTTATATCTTTCAATATAATCCGGTCCCCATTGTTCGTTTCCAACACCAATGTATTTAAGGTTAAACGGTTTTGGGTGTCCCATATCAGAGCGTAATTTCCCCCAAGCGGTATCTTCTGCCCCATTGGCAAACTGAATTAAATCCAAAGCGTCCTGAATGTAAGGATCTAATTCTTCTATTGGAGCCAATTCACCTGTGTTGTACTGACAAGCCATTCCACAGCTTAAAATAGGTAATGGTGTTGCACCAATATCTTCTGAAAGCTGAAAATATTCATAAAATCCTAATCCAAAACTTTGAAAATAATCCGGGGTCTGTTTATGGTTAAATTCTACATTCCAGCGGTTCATCATCGTTCTTCTATTCTCAATATCGCCCACCGATTTTTTCCACTGATAGCGATCTGCCAAAGTTCTTCCTTCTACAATACAGCCGCCCGGAAAACGCAAAAATCCCGGTTTCATATCATACAAAAGCTGTACAAGATCTTTGCGTAAGCCGTTCTTTCTATTCTTCCATGTATCCTCAGGAAAAAGCGAAATCATATCCAGATCAATCGTTCCTGTTCCTTCAAAAGTTATCTTTAATTTGGCTTTTGCTTCAGTCTGAGTCGCTGTAAATTGTGCCGAATAACACTCCCATTCATTTGAAGCAGGAACAATACTCGTTTCACCAATTACCTTTTTATCCTTATCAATAAGCTGAATAATTATTTTTTTGATAGCACTGTTATGATTGGCCGCCTTTAAAGAAAGATTGTATTTCGCATCTTTTTTTACGCCCATTCCTCTAAAACCTTCATTTATGATAGCATATCCTTTGTCATAATTTATAAGAACACGGCAGAAATTTGGATTGGTTTCGTTTTCTGCTACCTTTATAGGAGTTGCAACACCCGAATTCATATTCAAAGAAGACCTTTTTGTATTAGGCTGCTCCCATCCCATCAAAGGTTTTTCAAATTCAAAAGATCGGTTTTTAATCATTTCTGCATACAAACCGCCGTCTGCAGCGAAATTGATATCTTCAAAAAACAAACCAAACATAGTAGGCTGGATTTTGGTAATGGTTTTAGCAACGTCAACTTCTAAATTTGTTTTTTGTGCATGTACGCCAATACCACTGAATAGCAAACTGCCAATGATTATTTTAGTAATTATAGTATTTTTCATTTGTAAAAGGGTCGATAATTTAGTCTGGCTAATGTATTTAAAGTTTTACAATATTTTCGACTTAACTATTTTTAATAAACAATTGTTCAGGAAAATAAAGATTTAATTTAAATCAAGGATTATCCTCAGAGTTTTATAATTCCGAGGAACGAGGAATCTTCGCAAGTAGCTCCGCAACGGTTATTAATCTTTGTCGAGCTTCTAATGGAGATTCCTCGTTCCTCGGAATGACAAACTAAGCGTAAAACTTATATAATTTTAATAATCCAAACTATGTAAACATTTGTTTTAAAATCTGTTACTTCGGGATTATTTTTTCACAGCCTCATATTTCTCCGGAAAAGCCGCTTCTCCATCTAAATTATTCACTTTCAAAATAGCTACATTTTTGCTTTCAACAGCATATTTAAAATAATCCGGTTTGTTTTTACCCCAGGTTACTGAACAATTCTGAACTTTTATACTTTCTGCTGTATCAAAATAAAATCCTGATGTACTCCCTTTTACAAAACCGTCCAATTTTGAAGGGCGACGGTCGTAAACTCCTCCAGGAAAATTAGATGTTTTATCAATAAAAATATTAACGCCTTCAAAAACGATATTTTTTATTTTGTCTTTAGTTTCACCGCTAACATAAACTCCGTTCTCTCCAAAACACTGAATGTTGGTAAAATAAATATTACTGATTGCCCCTACTTTTCCTTCTGTAGCCCCTTTCGGGAAACGCCAGTTGGCATCTTTGTGGTTTCCACTAGCACGACTATAAGCGGTTACATAAATAGGTTCTGCTTTGCCCCACCAGGTATCAGTCGTTAGCTGACCTTCGATAATCATATTCGAAAAAATAACATCGCTCACAGTTCCTTCATCACGATTTTGAATTCCTACGCCACGATTGCTTTTTTTAATGATGCAATTATTGAAAACTACCTGTCTGATGGCATCCATATTTTCTGAACCAATCTTAATAGCACAACTACTGCTGGTCATTGTGCAATTGGTAACCGTTATGTTTTCACAGGCACCAAATTCTTCAAATTCTCTTCTGTTTTTTAAGCAAATACAATCATCACCGCTTTCGATATAACAATCACTGATGCGGACATTTTTTGAATGATCCAAATCAATTCCGTCACTATTACGAACTTTTAAGCTGTTTAGTAATGTGATACCGCTAATGACTACGTCGTTACAGCCCACGAGATGAATGGTCCAATAAGCTGAATTTCCAATATGAACGTCTTTTATTCTTATATTCTTTCCTCCTATAATTGTCAATACATGAGGACGAGGGTCTAAAATATTGAAAGGTTTCAAAATGTAGGCATCTTCCTCTTCGGCTCCCATAAATGAGATTCCGTTTCCATCAATTTTACCGCTTCCGCTAATGCTAAAGTTCTCTACGTTCTTTCCGCCAATCCAGATTGTACCTTCGCCTTTGTTTTCACGAAAAGCACTTTCAGTATATAATTTTTCATCAGGACTTGCTAAAATTTTTGCTCCTCCTTCAATATGCAGATCTACATTTGATTTTACATTAAAAGGTCCTGCCAAAAATGTAAACGGAGCCGGAATCAATACCTGCCCACCTGTTTTACTGCAGGCATCAATGGCTTTCTGAATTGCAGCTGCATCATTAGTTTTCCCATCTCCTTTTGCTCCAAATTTTTTGATATCATATACCTTTTGCGATTCAGCAGTCAGTGAAATACAAAAAATGAGTATTGCAATTATAGCTTTTTTTATCATTTGCTTTTTATTTTATTAAAACTTCAAATCATAGTCTTTAAAAATATGAAAATCAGATTTATAATTATTTTATATAAACTTCAATCAGTTTTTATATTACCAGAAAACGGTATATAATGCAACTAATACTCCACTAATAATAAAGGAACCAATAATGAATTCTGAAGAAACTTTGAACATTGATTTATCTACTTCAATTTTATGAGCCTCAAGCTGGTTTTCAGATTGAGGGTTTAAAAGACTGATAGCAACCATTAAAAAGACTATTATAAAAAAAGAGATTGTCATTCGGTCTAAAAATGGATAATCAGGAAAAGCACCGTTTGTCCACATTGGAAGGAATTTTAATACTGCGGCAATTGGAACTGTAAGCAATGCACCTGCAAGTCCTGCTGTAGGAGTTGTTTTTTTCCAAAACATTCCTAATAAAAAGATAGCTAAAACTCCCGGAGAAAAGAAACCAACATATTCTTGTATAAACTGATATGCCTGATCTAAAGATTTTAAGGCCGGAGCAACAAGAGCTGCAATAAACATAGCCACTACAACGCACCATCTTCCGGTAAGTACCAGTTTTCTTTCTGTAGCATTTCTGTTAAAATATTTTTTATAAATGTCTAAAGAAAAAATCGTCGAAATACTATTTGCTTTACCTGCTAATGAAGCAACAATTGCTGCTGTTAAGGCTGCCAGAGCTACTCCTTTTAAACCTGCAGGTAATAGATTCATCAATGTCGGGTAAGCGTGATCCGGTTTTAAAACACCTGCAGCATCAACCATTTCTTGTTGAAACATTCCGCTTTGATGCATCACATACATGGCTATACCCGGTAAAACTGCAATAATTGGAACTAATAATTTTAGGAAAGCAGCAAACAAAATTCCTTTTCGTGCAGTTTTTAAATCGGCTCCCAAAGCTCTTTGAACAATGTACTGATTACAACCCCAATACGCCAGATTATTGATAAGCATTCCTCCTACCAATACTGAAATTCCTGGTAATTCAGCATAATGCGGATTTGATTTTTCTAATATCATATGCAAATGGCCCGGTGCTTCATCAGCTATAACAGAAAGTCCTTTTAAAATGTCTTTTCCAAAACCAAACTGTTCTGATAATAATGTTAAAGATAAATAAGTAGTAACCAAACCTCCCAAAATTAGCACTATAACCTGAAACATATCAGTGTAACCAATTACTTTCATTCCGCCTAAAGTTACTATTACCGAGAATAAACTCAATCCAATCACGCAAAATTGAAAGCTGATGGGTGCGATTGAAGAAATAGCCAAAGCACCTAAGTAAATAATCGAAGTCAGATTTACAAAAACGTAGATCAGCAACCATATGATAGCCATTATGGTACTTACGGTTCCGTTGTATCTTTTTGCCAAAAACTGTGGCATGGTAAATATTTTGTTTTTAAGATAAACAGGTAAAATAAACATGGCCACTACAATAAGTGTTGCAGCCGACATCCATTCGTAAGAAGCAATCGCCAGTCCGATGGCAAAACCGGAACCACTCATTCCTATAAAATGTTCTGCCGAGATATTTGAAGCAATTAAGGATGCTCCAATCGCCCACCATGTAAGTGAGCCTTCAGCCAGAAAATAATCATTTGAACTGGTTGTTGCGTTTTTCTTGCTTCGGTAAATGTACATCCCATAGGAGGCGACAATCACAAAATAAATAAGAAAAACAATGTAATCTGCACTTTGTAAAGTATTCATAATGAGGCTTGTTTTTGGTTGATAGTTGTTAGTTGGTGGTTGGTTTTTAGTTATTAGTAGTATAAACTTCGTCTAAATTTTTAAAAACCATTTTTTCTTATATAAAAAGTAAAGCAAAAGTAGCTGTATAAACGTTACCGATATGCTTATAAATACAGGTTGCCAAACAATTGGTGCGAATTTGATAAGTCCTCCAAATACAAAATCTGCAGTATGTTTAAAATTTACCACACCTTCGGCTGCCATGTAAATCAAAATCGAATTTGAGCCAATCAATAATAAAGGAAATGCCCATTTATGAAAGCCAAGCACATCGATAATCACGTAAAAAAAAGTAAAAAACAGAATACTGAATCCGCCAACAAAACAAACAAAAGAACTGGTCCATAAATGTTTGTTGATTGGAAAATCATAATTCCAAAGAAGTCCCACGCCTATTAAAACAATAGCCGCAACGACTAGTATCCCTATTGTTTTACTTACTGAAATAATGTTTGCTTGTTTCTTTAAAAAAGTCCCCAGAAACATTCCTAACAAAGCTGTGGAAACGGCTGGTATGGTTGAAAATATACCTTCCGGATCATATACTTTGCTGTGCAGTCTTCCAGGAAGTAAAAGACGGTCAATGTATCCTTCAAGTGATCCTTCTGCAGTTAAATCACCTGCTCCAAATCCGGGAACAGGTATTAGTTTCATGGCTAAATAATAACCAATCAAAATTCCTGCAAACCAGATAAGCTGCTTTTTTAAATCAAAATTCAAGTAAATCAGTCCGGCAAAAAACCAGGCAATTCCGATACGACCTAATACGCTTGCAAAGCGGGTTTGGTCATACCCGTCAAAACGCAATAATCCGTTGACTATGAATCCAAGAAATACCAGAATGCAAGTCCTTTTTAACATGGACCAGTATATTTTTTTCTTTTCATTTGACGGAAGTTCACTTGGTGCGATTACTCCTGCCTGTTTTATTTTTTTATCGAAAGAATACGGCATCGAAACCCCGGCAACGAATAAAAATACAGGAAAGATCATATCATAAAACGTAATACCATCCCAGTCTGTATGATGTAATTGTGAAGACATCCAGACAAAAACCGGGATTGGTGCCGCTTTGGCCAGAGCGTGAATGATATGTTCACCGCTCATAATCCAAAACATAACAAATCCCCTTAGAACGTCTAAAGAAACTAATCTGTCGTTTGTAATAATTTTGCTCATAGGGGATATATTTTAAAGCATATTTTACCTGTTGATTCCTCCACAGAGTATCAACTTACTGTTTTGTTTTATTCGTATTTATTGATTTTCAACGCTATTTTCCAAAATTTTGGAAGTCACTATTTTTGATGATTTGAAATTTTACAACCGTCACGTTCAACAGAATGAACGTGATCGGGTGTAAAAACTGAAATATTTAAAAATTGAATTGGGGGCAGATTTTGGCAACCTTTTTAATTCTGATTTTACTCTATTGGTTTTATAACAAATCCGTAACTATATTCATTTTGTGTAAGCTGATATTGTTGATGCGGAGGTAATCCCCAGCTGTTGTCTCCTCCTAATCCTCGTTGGGTTAAGTCAACACAAACTACCACTTCATTTCTTGGAGTAATATCACTGGAGTGAATATTCTTTTTAGAAATTCCTCCGTCAAAATCACTCGGATAATTATTCAGTGTGCTGATTCCTAATGGCTGCAGACCTTTTATTTCCAGTCCTTTTCCTTTATTATTTAAAAGTGAAAACCAGCGAACATCTGTTTTATATCCATTTTCCTGCGGGCGTGTGTAAGGCACATATTGATCTGCCACTTTACTTTGATAAATTCCTTTGAAAGCCGCTGTGTTTCTGTCAGGATAATTTTCTAAAGGGCCTCTTCCGTAGTAATCCAAATTTTCAAAATTGTTTTTTAAGACGAAAAGCATTCCAAAACGAGGCATTTCAGGTAAAGTGTTGCTGCCTTTTTTGAATGAAGACTGAACTTCTAAAGCGCCATCATTATTTAGCGAATATTTGATTATATAATCTGAAAAAACATCGTTAAGCTTTAATTTTGCGGTCACATATTTTTTCCCGTTTTCCTCTATAACCTGAATATTTTCTAAAGTGGTATTTTTTCCGGCTGTTCTCCAGACATTACATCTAATCTGCATTTTATTACCAATATCATTATCTGTCGGTGCTCTCCAAAAATTAGGCTCCGGATATTGTTTAAAGTATTCCTCACCCTTCAAACTATAATTCGAAATCAATCCTGTTGTCTTACTGATTTTAACAATAACATCTGCTGAACTCAAAACAAATACGTCTTTTTCTTCATTAATTTTTGAAGAATTCGTCGATTCTGCTTTCGCAAAATAGGTATCGCTTTCAATCACAAATTGTTCTCTTGCCACTTCAAAATGCTCAGGTAGTAATTCAGAACCCGTTTTAGTATATGCAAAAACATTCAATAAATATTCAACTCCTTCTTTTGACTGTAATTTTGGCAAATCAATTTTGAATTGTTTTTTTGATTTTGGGTTAAGGGTAACATCAAGAGTACCTTCTTTAATACTTTTTCCGTTTTCTAAAATTTGATATTTAAAGTCGTATTTATTCAAATTAGTGAATCCAAAATCGTTTATGATTTCAATAACTCCATTTTTGACATCAATACCTTGAAATAAAATATCCTGATATACTTTTTTAACTTCAAATGCTCCAGGATGTGGTGTTCTGTCTGCAAAAACCAATCCGTTATGACAAAAATTTTCATCATTCGTGTAATTTTGACCACCCATATCACCCCCGTATGCCCAATATTCGCGCCCTATTTCATCTTTCATTTTAAATCCCTGATCCACCCAGTCCCATATAAAACCACCCTGCATATTTCTGCTTCCGCGAATGATATCCCAGTATTCCTGAAAATTCCCGCTACTATTGCCCATAGCATGCGAATATTCACACATGATATACGGACGTGTAACTTCTTTACGTGCTGCATATTCCTTCATGTATTCAATAGTTGGATACATCGGGCAGACGATATCGGTATTTTCGTTTTCTTTCGCCTGTTCAAACTGAACCAAACGCGTATTATCTCTCTTTTTTATCCATTTGTAGGCTTCATGAAAAACAGGTCCGTTGGCACTTTCATTACCTAATGACCAAAGAATTACCGATGGCGCATTTTTATCTCTTTCCACAAGACTATAAATTCTATCAAGATGTGCTTCTCTCCATTCCGGAAGATAGCCCGGATTAGTTTTTGGATTCATCCAAATTAGAGGCTGTCCCTCTACTCCCATTCCGTGGCTTTCAATATTGGCTTCATCCACCAGAAACAAACCATACTTATTGCAAAGTTTTACCCATAAAACATTATTCGGATAATGACTGCAGCGAACCGAATTGATGTTCATCTGTTTCATCATCTTGATATCTTTCATCATGGTAGCTTGGTCCTGATAATGACCTGTTTCCGGATTATGTTCGTGAATATTAACTCCATGAACCATTAATCGTACACCGTTTACCAATAATTGGCCTCCCTTTAATTCTACTTTTCTAAAGCCGATTTGGGTAGAAGTCGTTTCGATAATATTGTCTTTTTCATTTTTTAGCGTCAGGACTAAAGTATACAAATTAGGAGCCTCACTACTCCATAATTTTGGACCGGAAACATTTTGAGAAAAATTAATAGTCTGCGTTTTATTGGCTTCAAAATTTACAGGCAATTCTTTAACAAAAACAGTTGCGCCTAAAGCATCAACCAGTTTAGCGGTTAGCTTTTGATTGTTTACAGCAGAAGAAGTAAGGTTTTTTAGACTTACTTCAACATTTAAACTTCCATTTTTGTAATTGGTATCTAAATTAGGTTTTGCAAAAAAATCAGCAATTCGAATATCATGGGTACTGTACAAATACACGTTCCTGTCTATGCCAGAAAGTCTCCACATATCCTGATCTTCCAGATATGAACCATCACTCCATCTGTATACTTCTACAGCAAGATCATTTTTACCTGGTTTGAGGTATTTCGAAATATCAAATTCGGCTGGGCTTTTGGTATTTTCCGTGTAACCTACTTTTTCTCCGTTTACCCAAATGTACATGGCTGATGTTCCTGCTTCAAAATGAAGATAAACATGCCTTCCCTTCCAGTTATCAGGTAGTACAAAACCTCTTTTATAGGAACCTACCGGATTATCCCAATGATTGATAAAAGGCGGATTTTTTTCAAAAGGATAGGTAATATTGGTATAGATTGGTACACCGTAACCATTTAATTCCCAGTTAGAAGGCACCTGAATCTCGTTCCAGTGCAGCGTGCTAAAATCTGTTTTATAAAAATCTTTTGGCCTTTGGTCTGGTGTTGGGGACCAGGAAAATTTCCATTTACCATTTAGGGAAAAATACCATGGTGAGTTTTCATATTGATCGCTTACAGCAGATGCTTCGTCTGCATAAGGGAGAAAAGACGCTCGTGCGGGTTCTCTGTTAATCTGAAATACTTGCGGATTCTCCCAGTCATTTCTGTCTTTTTCCTGTCCTACAGCACCTGAAACAAAAATTACTAACAGACCAAATAAAAATATTTTCGTTTTGATTTTTTGCATTTATTCTATTTTAAATCTTCCCAAAGAAGAAGAATTACAAAATTTTAAGAAATAGTAAATTCCGTTTAGAAATTTAATTTTTCCGGCAAATATTTAGCTACTAATTCTTTATAGTATGGCAATAATGCTTTAACATCTGGTTTAACAGGCGCTTTTGTATATAAATCGTACGGGTTGAATTTCCTTACCCAGTCGAACATTTCTATATCTTTCTCATTCATCAAATGTGCATAGGCATTCTCTTTATGCTGCGAATAAAATGAATGGTAGCGAATCATATATAAAGCCGGATCCGGTAAATAATCTTTCATGATCTGGTACAAATATTCATCGTGTCCCCAGCTCATTTTTACATTATCAAGACCGCAATTTTCTGTGTAAACTCCAAATTTGGTATTGAATCTTTCATCAGTATAATCCGGATTTTCTTTGAAAAATTCAGGATAAACAATCTTATCTGAATACGCACAGCCAACCGGAAAAGTATCTCCCACAACTGCCCACTGCGGTTCTCCAAACAAACATAAAATCTTGCCCAGATCATGTATAAAACCTGTAAGTACAAACCAGTCCGGATGACCGTCTGCCCTGATCGCTTCTGAAGTCTGTAAAAGGTGCTGTGTCTGGTCTAAGTCAATATCCGGGTCGCTGTCATCAACAAGGGTGTTCAAAAAATCTACTGCTTCCCAAATTGACATTTGTTTTTTATTGAACTGTAAAAATTCCTGTTCTTTGCTACACACAAAATCATATGTCTGATAGGTGTGGTTTATTCTGTAAAACTCTCTAACGGTTTCGACTCTTTCTGAATCTACATAATTTCTAAATTCTTCTTTTTCTTTAACGGGCTCAGACGGATCCGGATATCGGATTAACAAATCATCTTCCCACTCATCTAAATTATGCAATGGATTATCAGTGTCTATATGCTTTTTCATAAAGATTTAAATTAAAAGTTATAAGACAAAAATAGAATTACATATACAGATCAAAATGGATTAATACATCAAAAACATGGATAGAATTTAATTTTGTATGAATTTTACATTAATAAATTGTGAAAAATAAATTCTAATACTGAAAATCCCAAATTCCAATAGCTCACTGAGATTGGAATTTGGGATTTACTTTTTTTAATTGAAAAATTTAAAAAATTGGTATTTATTTTTAGTTTATAAGCTTACTTGGAGGAAAACCAAACTGCTTTTTGAAACATCTGCTAAAATATAACGGATCATTAAATCCAACCATATTGGTTACTTCAGAAACATTATACTTTTTTGTTTTCAGCAATTCAGCCGATTTTTTCAAACGGATGGTTCTAATAAATTCATTAGGAGCCAAATCGGTTAATTCTTTAATTTTTCTGTATAGTTTAGAAGAACTTACTCCTAATTTATCGCATAAAAATTCTGTTGACAAGTCCAGTTCACTTAGATTATTATTAATTAAATTAGTGATCTTTTCCATAAATTCCTCATCAATTGGCGAATGTGTCAGCAGGCTGACTTTACTTTCAACTTCACCGGAAAATTTCACCTTAAGTTCTAATCTTGACTTGATAATATTTTCAATAACCGTTTTTAATAATAGTGGTTCAAATGGCTTCACCAAATAACCATCGGCCCCCATATCATATCCTTTTACCTTATCTACATTTTCTGCAAGTGCCGTTAACAACACTACTGGTATATGGCTGATAAATTCATCACTTTTCAGTTCTCTGCAAAATTCTAAACCGTCCATAACAGGCATCATTACATCAGCCACACACAAAATTGGTTTAATTTGTCGACAGATTTTAAGCCCTTCTTCCCCATTTTCGGCATCATAAACTTTATAATAATCAGATAAATAATCGACCAGATATTTTCTAAGTTCAATATTATCATCAATTACCAATATCTTTTGCTTCAATTCTGTATTCTGAATTGTTTTCTTAACCGATTTCTCAGGAATCAGCATGCTTAAATTGTCATTTTTTAATGCATATTCAAATACTTCCTTGCTTTCATAAGAAATACGGTCTATAGGAATTTCAACCCTGAATGTACTTCCTTTTCCGAGTGCACTTTCAACTGTTATAGTTCCTTTATGAATGGCTACTAATGATTTAACCAACGACAAACCAATACCCGATCCGGTATTATGAGCTTTACTATTGGTAGCCTGATAAAATCGTTTAAAGATTTTTTCCTGACTTTTTAAAGGAATACCAATTCCGTCATCAATAACTTCAAGAATTAAAATTTCCTCGGTACTGCTTTTTAGTCTGATAAATAAATCTACATTGCCATATTTATTGGTAAACTTCAATGCATTAGATAAGAGATTGTATAGAATTTTATCATACTTATCATTATCTACCCAACCTGTAATATCTTCGTTTTCAGCAATGAAATTTAATTTAATTTTCTTATTGTATGCCATTTCTTTAAAAGAATCAAAGATATTTTTAGAATAGGTCAGAATATCTGTTTTTGAAACTTTAAGTTTTAATTCACCTGACTGCGCTTTTCTAAAATCAAGTACCTGATTCACGAGATTCAACAATCTGCTGGCATTTTGATAAATAAGATTGTACCTGCTTTTTTCATAATCTGTCGCATTACTGCTTTCATCCAATAATTGCTTGGCAGGACCTAAAATAAGCGTTAACGGCGTTCTTAACTCATGCGAAATGTTAGTAAAAAATCGAAGCTTTTCATTATTCAGTTTTACATCATGCTCTCTGTTTACTTTTTCGGTAAGTAATTCCTGTTTTAACCGGATACGATTTTTAATTTCTCTTCTGATAAAATAAAAAATAGAAACCAGTAACAAAAAGAGCAATAAAAAGGATATAGGCGTTAACCAAAAAGGCGGAAGAATTTTTATTTTATACGAAACAACTTTACTCCAGTGACCATCACTATTACTGGATTTTATTTTAAATACATATTTGCCTGGAAAAAGGTTAGTATACTGAACTGTTCTTGAATTGCTGTTTGCGGTAATCCAATGTTTGTCAAAGCCTTCAAGCATATACTGAAATTTATTCAGTTTTTCGTTTGCAAATGACGGAGTCGAAAATTGTAATGAAAAATTACGGTTTTTATAATTGAGTTCAACCTTTTTACCATAATTCAGTTCTTTTGAAAGCGGAATATCTCCGTTAATTTCCATTTCCGGAAAGATTTCTTCATTCTGAATTTTAAATTCGGTAATAACAGGTTCTGGCGACCAGTTGTTTCTCTTCATTGTTTGTGGAGAAAAAGAAATAACACCGTTTTTACCTCCCAGAAAAATTGTAGAATTATTAAAATTAAAAAAACCGCTTGAGCTAAAAACATCCAGCCTGTTTCCACTGTTTACATGGTAAATATTAATCTCTTTTAAATCAGATTTTACCCAGGCAATGCTATTATTATTGATATTTAGCCATAAATTTCCGTTTGCATCTGATAACATATCTGTAATCCATGTACCGGAGATTTCCTTAAAGTTTTTTATTGTTGCAAAAGTGTTTTTTTTAGAATTGTACAAACATAATCCAAAACGTGTTGATGCCCATATTTTACCTTTTTTGTCAATCATAATATCACTCACATTGTCCTCATTGGGTAATCCGTTTTCTTTTTTAGAAAGGGATTTGTAAGTTTCTATTTTACCTGACAATGGATTGTATTTTACAACGCCTGTTTCTGTTGCAAACCAAACATTATTTTGAGCATCTTTTTCTATGGCATTTATTTGAAAACCCGGAAGTAATTTGCCTTTTGAAGCCTGTACTTCTAAAGTTTGTGTATTTAATATAACAGCTCCTTCTCCAAACGAACCTACCATTAAGGATTGATTTCCTATTTTATTGAAAGCAAAAATTGGCGATGTATCAAAACCAAGATTGATTTCTTTTGATGAATTGGTGCTGTAGTTGTACACCATCATTCTGCCATCCCAAAGACCACAATAAAAAATTTTGCCGTCTTCAGAATAAATACTGGATATATCGATTGATTTATTGTACAAAGGCGTAAACCCTTTTGCGTTTGAAATAAAAAGTCCGTTATGACTGGTAACCACAATTACTTTTCCGTCGTATGTTTTAGAAAACCCTCTTATACGAGGTGCCTGATTGCCAATGTAGCGGGAAATATCTTTATTAAGTGCGAATTGGTTTTCGTATGGATCAAACTTGTCGAGACCGTCTTCTGTCCCAATCCATAAAACTCCTGCACGATCAAAATATAAAGCAGAAATTAAATTATCAACGATAGATGTATCATCTGACAGGACTGAATAATACCACTTGTAAATACCCTTTTGGATATCTTCTAATTGGTTGCAAACCAACAAACCTCCTAAAGTTCCTACCCAGTATTTACCATCCGGAGCCTTAGCAACTGATAAAAAATAAGGGCCTAAATTACCTCTGATTTCTTTGTTTTCAATATATAAATTTACAAATTGATTCTTTTTTTTATCTAATTTGTAGAGTCCTTTTCGGGTTCCCACAAAAATATCGGCTTTAGCATCTTCATAAATAAAATTGATGTAAGGGTTTTTTTCAGTCGAATAAGGTACAGAAAGCGTATAATTATTCATTTTTACGATTGTTCCTTTGCTGTCGAAAGTTATTTTGGCAACAGATCCTTTATCATAACTTCCTACCCAGATATTTCCTTTTTTATCTTCGAAAATTTCTTTTACATAATCAAAACCTTTTATTGGAATCTTTTCGAACCTGTTTTCATTCAAAAAAAACATATAAAGCCCCTGATTTTTAGTGCCTACCCAAACTCTTTTAAATTTATCTACATATACCGATCGTATTTCGCCTTCGGGCAAACTGTTTGGGTCATTTTTTTTAGGCAAAAAAGTCACAAAAACATGCGTGTCCATTTTAAAAAGCGTCAACCCTTTTCGCGTTCCTATCCATAAATGGTTTGATGCTTCATCTAATTCTAATGCTGTAATATCATCATTGTACAATTTATTATTACCCGGTGATGAACTCATGTAGGTTTTGAATTGATAACCGTCAAAACGATTCAATCCAAAAAAAGTTCCAAACCACAAAAAACCTTTTTTATCCTGCACAATATGCCTAACCGAATTATGTGACAATCCGTTGTTGTCATTATAATGCGTAAATTTTATATTCTGCGAATGCGAATAGTAAAAAATAAGTAAGGTAACTAATCGTAAAAAAGTATTTTTTTTCATAAAAATGAATTATAAAATGCAGATGTGGTTTTGGTTAAAATAAAGTTAACAAATTTTAAGGATTTATGCGCTCAATCTGATTTGTTTTTAAGTTAATCTTAAAATGATTTGAAGGTTTACCATTCATTGTTTTCAGAAATATTTTTGCCCATAAAACCAATTTTTCATTACCGGATTTTTCTAATTGTCCGCAAACCATTTTGTACTGTTTTAATCTACTGGAGCCAATTTCAGGAATGGCTAATTCATCAGCATTTTTCAATCGGTAGAAATCGAAAATCATATCAAAACCTGTCCAGGATTCGAAATCTTTTAGAACCAGTGAATTTGTTTTAATTTGTGTGTCAACTTCTGCATTATTTTTATTTATATACAATAAATCTGCTCCTGAAAGTTTTAAAAGTGATGTAGAAAATTCAACAGGAAAATCTTCAGGCAAAAAACGAAGCCTCACCAATTCTTTTAAATGCCATTTTGTAAAGTCTTCATAATCTTTTGTATTAAGAATTTCTTTGTTCCAAATAGTGTTGCTTTTTATATTTTGTAAATGAGCATATTCCTCATTATAAAAAGGGAACAAACTATTAAACTTTGCAACTTTGCCAATCACCACAGTCTGTACTTCAAGAATAGCATCCTTATGAATAGTAAGTATTTTATAAGCTGGCATATAAGCCGCCAGTGAAGGTGTCTGGATATTAAATAATGTATTCTTGTTTGAAGTAGTTCGCACTCCGGTATCGTTGATGTGCATGTGTCCGCCAAAATGAACCTGAATTCTGGCATCGGCAAATATTTGGGCTACTTCTTCATTTGGAACTCTTGATAATTGCAATTTGTTCGAACCAAAAAGTAATTTTAATTCTGGCGATGCATCATCGTTAAAATCAATCATCGGATAATGGCTAAAGGCAATTAAGGTTTTTCCTTTTTGTTTTGCTTCCCCAGCAACCTTTTTAACCCAGTTGATCAAATGTTGTTTATAAATAAGCACATTATTATAACCAACACTGGCTCCTGAAAAATCATGCGGATCATTCGGCAGACCGGATAATTTTTCATTCGGGACATAAGCGTTGGCGTCTATAGCCAATAGCCAGACTCCTTTTATGGGCTCAACGAGATAACTAGCATCCGGAAGAAATAAATTGGTATTTTTGACAGGATAAGTTCTTTTTGCTAAATCAGATTCTGCCAGCGCTTTTTCGAAGTTATAACTTTCATAATTATAATCTGAAAATGGAGTTTCCCAATACAAATAGTTTTTTTGTGGAAAGAATCCAAAGGCCTGCATTTCATTCAAGGTTTCCTTGTATCCCCAGTTTTTAATATCTGCCGTAATGATGGGTTCTAACTGATTTTCATGTTTAGTCAGGTTGTTTTTAGAACTGCTGATAATTTGTTCTTTTCCTTCCTTCCCCAAAAAATCGGTTTTAACGGCTTCCTGAGCAAAAGGTTTTACAGCATCGTGATTTCCGGTGGTTACAAAAAATGACATACCGTATTTTTTCGAATACTCATCTAATATTTTCCTCAATCCGCGTACATGAACCGGCTGCCCATCATCACTAAAATCACCCGGAAGAACAACTTGTTTGATTCCTCTTTTTGCAATATCATTTAAGGCTTCCAGAAAGGCAAAATAATTTTCATTGAATATTCGGGTGGAATGCAATTGGGCATTCATTGTCCTGATATTGGCATATTCCCCGGTCACCGGATTTTGGATTCCCTGATAATTATTGTCTTCAAATTTTGCAAAAATATCCTGTAAATGAGCATCGGATATGAAAGCGATCTGCACATTTTTTGTTTTTGTCTGCTGTGATTTACAGGCAGAAAGTGAAAGGAGAAACAGTACAAAAACGAATATTCTTAACATATAACTTTTTTTATTTAACACATAGAAACATAGATTTATTAAACTTAAAAAAGGCGTTTCACTAATTTTAAAACACATACTTGCCAATATTAAAAATGTCATGATGCCACCTTTAAATCGTATATATATTATTTTTTCAAAACGTTTCTTACTTACCCTCTATTTCAAGTTTTTGTCCCAATAACTGATTTTCCAGCGTTGCTGAAACTACATTTTTAAAAACGATTTGTTTGTGCTTTTGTTCAGGAAGATTTATTTCCTGCATTTTTACATTTTGAACATCATCAAACACAAACGCCGGTCTGAAATCAGAATCATCTAATGTAAGTTTGATATTTTTCATACTTATTCCGTTCGCGTGCCTTACATACAATCCATAAGCAGGCAGTTCACCAAACATAGAAAATTCAGGGTAATCCTGAACAGCTTCAGGAATCTGATTCAAACGGTTTAGCGGAATATACGCCATTCCTTTTGAGGATCTTCCGGGATACTTGATTTCGATGTTTTCCAAAACTAGATTTTCAATATTATGCCCTTTCAAACCCACAATCGATGATGGAAAAGGGTTATGAAAGAAATCAACTTCAGGGCCTCTCAGGTCATAATTAATGTCCGGACGATCAAAAGGTATTTGTACTTTTATGTTTTTTATGCTAACATTCTTTATAGTTCCGGGTTTATCTCCGGTTCGATTTCCTAAACGTATAAAAATAGCATTGCCTGTATTAATGGCATTTATGTTTGAAACCTCAATGTTTTCTATAAAAGCACCGTCAACAGATTCTATTGCAATGGCAGAACGAAACGTATCATAAACCTTAATGTCTCTAATGGTAACGTTTTTGAATCCGCCAAAAGAAGCGGTACCAAATTTTATAGCACTGGCGCTGGATCTGATGGTACAATTGGCAATATAAACCGAATCATTATAAAACCCCGGGTAGTAAGATTTTAAACATATTCCGTCATCGGCAGCGTTTATATCGCAGTTGGTTACCATTACGTTTTTACAATCTGTAATATCTATTCCGTCATTGTTCCAATAGGAACGGTTTATTATTTTGAGATTATCCAAAACGAGGTTTTTGCATAATTCAAAAGATAATCCCCAACAAGAGGCTTCTCCTGCATTCAATCCTTCAATTGTAATATTTTCACATTGGGAAAAACGAAATAGTTTTGGCCGCATGGTTTCGTTTGGCCTGTTTCTGCGAAGGCTGTATTTAGGATCTACTGCGATACCGGCATGATGAAGGCTGTCAATATTCAAAGCCAGTTGTAAACCCTGACCATCAATTGTTCCTTTACCTTTTAGTGAAATGTTTTTGGCTTTATGAGCAATAATCAAAGCCATTTGGGAATTGTCATCTTTTTTGGGAGAATCAGGTCTTCCTTCAAAAGTCATATTAGGATAGTCTTTCGGATTTGTACTTCCAAGCAATACCGATCCTTCTTCAAAATACAAGGTTACATTGCTTTTTAGAATAATACTTCCGGATAAAAAGTTTCCTTTTGGAAAAACTACACGGCCTCCTTTATTTTTAAAAGCGGCATCAATTGCTTTTTGGATTGCAATGGTACTAATCGTTTTTCCGTCTGCTTTGGAGCCATAGCTCGTAATTGAAAAATCCTTTTGAGCTTTTTGTGCGTTCGACTCAAAACCAAAAGCGAAAAGATGGATTATTAAGGAAATAAAAAACAGTTTTAGTTTAATTTTTGACATTTTTATTCTTTTAGAAAATACCGTCAAACAAAAAAATTAAACTAAAACTGCTTGTAAAAAAATAAAGAAATCTTACTTTTTAATGTAAGCTTCTAATTTATCTAAAGTGTTAAGTTCTGTCTCTCTTGCGCAAGAGGATATAATTTTTGTTTCTAAGTATTTTGCTGGTTTAGAAATTAACAAATATTGTGTTCCATCGTCATTCGTTTTTACATAATCTTTAGGATTGTACATGATAGCAGCACCAACTTCAACGATTTCTGCTGCTACATCTTCAGGATGTTTTCCCCATACGGCGATGTAATTAGTTCCTTTTTTAGTTTGAAAATCTTTAAAATAATTTACTCCGGTAACAAATTGTACTTTTTCTCCATTTAAGCTAAAAGCTTCCACTTTTGCCTCTCTTTTTCCTGAAAATACAGTAACACGAACTAAAATATCTACTTTTTTTCCTTTGTATGGCACTCCTCTTGAAATCATTTCCATCCATGAAGTCGTATCTGTTTTTCCAACACGAGCCAAACGGTTTGTAACAGGATTCAATGGCACCACTTTTTCACCGTCCCAAAGCTTTACACCGCCTAAACCACTGGTTGCTGCTACTTTATAATAATCAGCTCCCCATCCTTCTTTTTGCTGTTCAGGAGTTGGATACCAATTAGCTTTTTTCAGTTCTAAACCTGCTTTTGCTTTATTGTACACATCAATAGCCACTTTATCGCTAAAATAGATTCTCAATGCCATCCATTCGTTTTCAATTGCCGGTCCGTGATGCCCGATTGTTTTGTACAAATCTCCTGATTCTGAACCTATATCTGTTAAATACGTTATTTTATCAGACTTCATATACAAACTGGTGTCTGTATTATTTTGTGCAAAACCAATACAGCAAAACAGCAAAGCAGCTAAAAATGATAATTTCATAATTTCAATTATTTATAAGATTAATTTAATTTCCGTAAAAATAAAACAACCTTTTAATAATACAGCAACATTTTTTATAATATTAACTCGTTTAGTGGAATTAAAAATGAATGTCAGCCTGAGTCCATTGGCTTTGCTTAGGATAAAATCAGTCGAAGCCACTAAATTTCATAAGCCTTCGACACCGCTCAGGATGACATATGCTTTCAATTAAATCAAACAAGTTAAATATTTAAGAAATTACCATTTTATGATGAAATGGCGTAAATCCTGTAATGTAAACATGTTCACCGTTTGTTCGTAAACTTCCCTGATGATACGTATACTCCTCACTATCCAGATTTTCTATGTTTAAATGTTCACATTTTCCGGGACCAAATTGTATGCTGTCTGATCCTACAAAGAGTACTCCCTGTCCGGATTTCAAAAAATAATTCTTTTTTTCATCCAATGTTGCTCCGGTTATATTGCTTCCTTCTTTAAAACACATTTCTATGGTTACTTCTACATTTGGAGGACCGTCTACTTTAAAATCAAGACTTAATGTCCCGTTATCTTCTGCGATTTCAATGACAGTTGTCTGCGTTTTTACGTTGCTTTTTATACGGGAATCAAAATCCATTTTATTCCAAAAACGTCCGTCAGGTGACTCTGATAATTTGTAATCGCCATCTGCTTTTCGAAATTCTTCAGCAAGAGGCTGATAATAATCGGCTTCTTTGGTTTCCTTCAAAATGTATTTATTTCCTTCTCTTACAATTCCATCACTACTGAAATAGCCCATTCTGAAAAATGAGGTAGAAAGACGCATATATTTAAGTATAGCATCCCCTTTTCGATACATTAAAAAATTCGGATTTGAAGATCTCCCTGAAACAATCATTACCGGTTTGTCATTTCCGCCAAATAAGGTTACAGATGTTTTGCCACGTCTGATTCTAGCCAGATTTGAAATGGCAAAAAACTTTTCGAAATCATTTACAACCGTGGTGTCAACAGTAATTTTTTTTCTGAGTTCTTCATTTTCCATAAAAAAAGCAAGCGAACCTGATAAAATATCTGTGGCAAAAGCCGGAAGATTTTCAATCAGATTTGCCATGTGCGCAAACATTGGATTTTTTGTCAGGATTGCCATATAACGATACTGGAGATAAAAGTTCGTCACCTTTAAATCCATAAACTGATCTTGTCTTTTTGAATCAACCGTAACCAAATCACCGTTTGGTTCTGTATAATAAAAATAAGTAGTCAGGTTTTTATTTACTATCTCTAATAACTCCGGCCTGTTTAACAATCTGGACATCGTAATTAATGCCTTATCTATCACGGCAGAGTAAATTCCGCTTCGTTCAGCATAATGTCCGTCTTGATTCATATAAATTCCTTCGGCCAGCCATTCATCAATTCTTTGCACATATCTGATATCAGGAAACAACGAATTAATATTGGCCAAAGCAGCACAAATCACCCATCTGTGATTAGGGGTATGAACTCCTCCGGTAACCATAGCCTCGCCTGCATTCAGAATAAATTTTTTCAATTTATCCTTTAATTGAACTAGATCAGCTTGTTTATTATTTTTTAATATTGCTGCTGCCGGACAAATATATTCCAGAATAAAGGCAGTATCCGGTGGAGATTGCCTGTTTCCTCCTGCGTCTAAGGTACCGTCCCTGTATTGTTCTTTTAACAAAAAGTCTATTGCCTCATTCAGTTTTTCAGCCAGTATTTTTGATTTATAATATTCTGAATCTGAATTAGACATTGAAGCAGTCATAATGGTTATTGAACTTGCAACACCACGAAAACTACTGAGTTTGATAGCAGAATCAAACGGTGGTTTATTCAATATAGATTTAACTTTTGCGTCATTGTTCAAAATGAGCTTTTTCATTAACTCTGTATCTTCTTTAACTTTGCTGTTATCAGATAGCATATCATTTGCAAAAACGATATCACTAACCAGAGCTCCTGCTAATGTGAGGCTTGATAATCTAATAAATTCTCCACGACTCATTTGATTTTTCATGCTGTTGTTTTTTTATTATTCAACTTAGTTACTTCTGAAATTATAATCAAACTACTTGTCTACGACTTTTACTAATGCCCAATTGATACCCAATGGATTTTTGGTTATTTTACAGATTAAAGGAAACTCCGGATTTTTTACGATCCACATTTCGGTTTCATCAATTTGTGCAATTACATGTAAGGTATCAACCGTTTTTCCTTCAATCAACACATTGCTGTTTTCTGAATTCTGATCTAAAACATAAGTGGTATTGTTGTAAATGAATTTATTATTTTTTAATAATTCCTGATAAGCCGACTGCGAAATCATAAAGAAAGTCTCTGTTGGTTTTAAGTTCAAAACGGGTTCAGATTCTCCCTGGTTATAGCTTAATTCAGTACCGTTTTTTAATGCTTCCGGCAAGGTAATAATACTGCTTTTTACACCTCTTGTGTCCAGATCTAAAACCAGTTTATTATTATCTGTTTTAGACGTCAGTTTTAGAGTTCTGGTTTGACCGTGCAGCTTACAGATATAATGTAATTCTGTATTGTTTTTAATTGTTGGAATATAATTTTGTGCGGTTACCATTTGAAATATTCCACACAAAAGAACAGTAAAGATTGCATTTTTCATTGGTAGTTTATTTTGTTGGTGGTAAAATTGTAGTTCCCCAGGCAGAAGGCTTCGAATCCATTTCAAGGACCAATTCTCCTCCCTTAACAATATCATCGTGCAAAATCCAGGCTTTATTATAGGTTTTTCCGTTCAATAAAGCAGTTTTGATATATTTATTTTTTTCGCTCAGCTTTTTGGTTGTAATCTTAAAAGTTTTTCCTTCCTCCAACTGCAAAGTGATTCCTTTAATTAATGGTGTATTTAATAAATAATACGGCTGACCGGCATTTGGATACAATCCCATCATATGAAAAGCAAGCCAGGAAGACATCGCTCCAGAATCGTCATTACCGGGCAAACCTTCATGTGATGTATTAAAATTATCTTTTATAATCGTTCTGATGCGGTCACTGCTTAAATACGGTTTCCCGATCCAGTGGTACATTGTAGGTGCCAAAAAGGAAGGTTCATTCGATACATCATACAATTTGGTATCAAAAAAAGTATCTAGTCTGTTTTTGAAAGCTACTTCACCGCCTGATTTAGCAACAATTGCCGGAATATCATGCGGGACACTTAACGAATATTCCCATGATGTTCCTTCATAAAAAAACACGCACCAATGGCAAACATACCAAGGAGATTCTGTAATGGTTGGCGTATATTTATAGGTTGGTTTCTGAATTTTTGATTCTCCAAAAACAACGTCATCCAGCCAGTTTCCGGAAGCGTCTTTTGGCATAATGAAACCTTTGGCTCCATTATTTTCATAATCCGGACGCCATAAATTTTGCCAGTTATCAGCTTGCTTGATATACTGATTATAAATTTCGGTATGATTTAAACCTTTGGCAACAGTGGCAATATTATAATCATTGTAGGCATAATCCATCGTACGGTTTCCGGCACGATCTGTACCAAACGGTACATAACCCAAACGTAAATAATCTAATAAACCGCCCCTTCCTTCTCGTTCTTCATTTCCACCGGGCGGTATTGTTGCATCCTTAAGCATCGCTTTTAATGCTAATTCATAATCTATTCCTTTTAAACTTTTTACGAAAGCATCAGCAAGTACAGTTTCAGCATTCGAACCGCCTTGGGTACGGCCATTATCATTACCGCTTCTTCCTTCGGGTAAATAGCCTTCGCGTTTGTAAATATTAAGCATCCCATTAACAATTTCTACCTGACGTTTCGGGTCAATTAACGTAATTAAAGGACTCGAACTTCTGAAAGTGTCCCAAATACAGTAAAAATCATCATAATAAGGTTCATCATTTGTCCATAACGGATTTTCTCCTGTTCTGTTAACAGGCATTATCATGGTGTGATACAAACCTGTGTAAAACATTTTTTTATATTTCTCAGAAGTATCGTCAGAAAGATTAACACGACTGAGTAATTGCTCCCATTTACCTTCCAGATCAGCTAAAACGGTATTAAAATTCCAATGCGGAATTTCGACTTCGATATTATTTTTTGCTTTTAATTCACTTAAAAACGAGATTCCAATTTTAATATTGACTTCCTGTTTTCCTGCTGCACCAAAAGAAACCAAAGCCCCAGTCTTTTTACCTGAATCAAACTGAGCAGATTGGCTGCTGTAAAATTTTCCGTCTTTCCATGTAACATATTTTGCAATAGGCTGGTCAAATGTTGCCCAAAAGTAAACGGTATAAGCACGTCCGTTATTCCAGCCACCTCTGATTCTGCTGTATCCGCGGACTTCAGTATCTGAAACAATTTCTATCTGGGAACCTACAAATTGCTGTGACTCTCTTGCATTGGGTTCCGGATTTTCTCCTAAAAAAAATCCCGGATCAATTTTTAATTCTTTTGATGCATTTTTTGGATAGGTTATGCGATAGAAAGAAACTTTTTCGGCTGTTGTTATTTCTGTTTTTATTTGATTTTCTTTGAAAACGGTTTCATAATACCCCAACTTTACGTTTTCTTCTGCTCTGTGTGAAGTTTGGTCTAATTTGTCTAAAGATCCGGAAAAAGGCATAATTTGTATGTTTCCGTATTTAGGGCCTCCACCGGTTCCGCTCACATGAACCTGACTAAAACCTGTAACCTCTTTAGGCAATGGCAGCCAGCCACTATTAGGGCTTACCGTACAATCCGGACTTGGTTTAACCATTCCGTAAGGACATGAGGGACCAATAAAAACCCGCCCATCTCCTTCAGAGCCGATCATTGGATCTACATAAGTGTGAACTTTTTGTTGGGCATTTATGGTAATTGTAAAGAATAATGATATCCCTAAAAGTATAATTTTGCGATATATTTTCATTGTTTATTTTATTTCTTTAGCACTGTTTTTTGCATTTTTTGGAGGTTTACTTTCCTGTAAACCGGACTCAAAATCATTTGATGATAAACTGAGAATGATAGTAGTATGTCAGCATGAGAGTCGAAGTTTTTTCGTGGTAAAAAATCTTCGACTAACTCAGAATGACCATCAGATTAAATTTAATATTACTACTTGGATGTACTCGACATTTCTAAAATTAGCTCTCCCCCACCGGTAATTTTCTCTTGAGAAATACTATAATCGTTTACAGGAGCATTATTGTATTTTATTTCCTTTATATAAATGTTTTCCGAGCTGTTGTTATGAGCATTGATTATAAACTTTTTACCTGTATAATATTTTGGATTCAGCTCAATTTCTATTTTATTGAAAATTGGGCTTCCGATCTGGTAAACTGGATTTTCCTCGGTTCCGCCATTCATTTGAAATATACCAATTTTTAGCAGTACATTTAAACTTCCCATCAGTCCCTGATCTTCATCTCCATTGTAACCTGTTGACGGAGCTAATCCGCTAAAAGTTTCTTTTACAACATTTCTTGTCCAGTATTGTGTCAGATCCGGTCTTCCTAATAAACTAAAAATATTAGAAGTCTGCATCGATGGCTGGTTTCCGAAATTAATTGGAATTCGACTAAATTCAGGATGTAATTCTGCATCGTGAGAATTTCCAGAAGTATATTTTAAATTTTTGGCAGTATCAAACTGGCTGTTTAATTTTGAAGCTGCATTAGCTTTTCCGCCCATTAGTTCGGCCAAACCATTTATATCATGTGGTACAAACCAGGTCGCCTGAGCACCGTTTGATTCTATAAAACCGTTTTCGTATTTATAAGGATCGTAATTATCAAGCCATTTTCCTTCGACATTTTTAGGCCGCATCCATCCTGTTGTTTTATCAAAAACGTTTTGATAGTTTTTAGACCTGCCGATAAAGTAATTGTAATCTTCCTGAAGGTTTAACTTTTTGGCCAATTGTGCCAAAGTCCAATCCTGATAAGCATATTCAAGAGTCTGACTGGCTCCGTCCTGATGACTTCCGAAATTTCCATCCGGAAGCGGATACGGAACATAGCCTTTTTCTAAATAATATTTTAAACCGCCTCCAATGTCTGTATTGTGTTCATATCCGGCTTTTCCCATAATACCATTTAGCATATGGTTTTTTTTGAGTGCGGTATAAATTTCTTGCAGATTCTCTTTTACCAATCCTTTCTGGATAGCACTTACAATAAAGGGGGTAGCTGATGCACCTGTCATTACAAACGTGTCATCACCTCCCGAAGGACCACGCGGAATCATGCCGCTGTCTTTATAATATTGCATTAATGAGTGTACAAACTCTTCCATTATTTCAGGATATGCAAGTCCCCAGAGTGTATTAATAGTCCATTGTGCTCCCCAAAAAGCATCTGAATTGTAATGATTGAATTTTGGTTTTCCGTTTGAATCCAAAGGCAATTGTCCTATTCTGAATTTTTCTCCTGAGTTATCCGGATAAGCACCGTTTGCATCGCTGATCATTTTTCTTCCCTGAAGGGCATGCCAGAGGTCGGTGTAAAATCTTCTTTGATCTGTTGGTGTTCCGCCTTCAACTTTTATCCTGCCCAACAAATTATTCCATTCTGTTTTTGAATCGCTTACCACTTTATCAAAATCCCAATGTGGTAATTCTTTTTCCATATTGATAGCCGCATTTTCAATTGAAGTATATGAAATGCCGACTTTCATTATTATTTGTTTGTCTGATTTTCCAAAATTCACCAAATAATTCCCTGTAGTTATATTTTGTTCTATTGAGGTTACTGGCTCATTAAATTTAACTTTAAAAAATACAGTCAAAGGTTTTGGACGTCTGAAATTAGTGCTTAAAACTAATGAGCCTGATAGTTCCTGATCATTGTTTTTTTCCAATTTTCCATTCGTATTTTCGCAAGGACCTAAAATAGTATTCAAATTAAACAAAATTGCTTTTTCAGCTGAATCCGGAAATGTATATCTATGAAAACCAACTCTTTTTGTACTGGTTAATTCTGTAGTGATCTGATATCTGTCTAATTTCAGCAAATGGTATCCAGGAATTATTTTTTCTGTTTGATGACTGAATTTAGAATAAAAATCGGTAAAAATGTTTTCTTTATTTTTTGGCGAAATAGTAACCGGCATAACTGAAACTCCGGATAATTGCCATTCGTGGATATGACTAAAACCTTTTATTGTATCTGTTGTGTACTTATATCCACCTCCCCAATCGCCATTAATTTGCGTATCGGGACTCAAATTTACCATTCCAAACGGACGACTGGCGGAAGAAAAGAAAAACCATCTTGAATTTTCAGTGTCCAACAAAGGATAAACCATATCTAGCGCCTTATTTTTATTGGCGGAAGTATTTTTTTCAGCTTTGCATGACACTAAAAAAATAAGAATTAAACTTATTCCTATGCGTCCAATTTTATAAATTTTATTTAGTTTCATTATCGTCTTTGTATTGTCAGAACAACCTATTTGTTTTATGCTGAATAATTTTAATGACCGATTGATTTTAAAATACAGTATTGAAGAATTACCTGAGAAAAGTACTTTGCCTATTTCTCAGGAAAATTCAATCAACATTAGGTTTGCATAACAACTTATATTCTAAATTGTTCTGCATTAGAATTCTGATTTTGGTAATCAGCTTGGGGGCAAAAAAAGTCCGTGAATTCATAAGGGTAAAATGAAGTTTTACAAAAATTTTAAAAACTTCTTAATAAAAAGGGAGAAGAAAATTCTCCTCTCCCTTTTATAATTAAAACTAACTGCAATTATTTTTCCTTGGGTCCTATTGAGGATATCCTTCATTTTGAGTTAAAGCAGGATTTAAAACCCTTGCCCCTGTCGGAATTGGGAAAACACGACGATATGTATCAGTGTTTGTTTTGTATCCCCATTGTCCTTCATACTTTCCAAAACGGATCATATCATTTCTATGCCATGCTTCCCATGTAAACTCACGGCATCTCTCTTTGTAAAGTTCTTCTAGTGTTATACTGCTCAATGCTGCAGAAGTGGTACGATTTGAACGAACCATATTTACGAGTGCTAAAGCATTTTGTCCTAAGGTTTCGCTACCTCCGCGTAAAATTGCTTCAGCTTTCATTAATAATACATCTGAATAGCGTAAAAATGGTACGTCATTATTTTGATTACGGCTTGTGGAAGTATTGTCAGGATAAAATTTAATATTTCTGTATCCCATATTCCATGCAATTTCGTCATTTCCTAAATCAAACAAAGTAGCGTTTTGGCGAGGTTCAATATTAGGTGTCAGGTCTACCTGATAGGTATAAGCTGCACCACCATCTGAACCGGTATAGAATTGGTCATACCCTTTTTTTGTTGTAGTAACTCTTACCGGAGTAACGCCATCGTTCAGGTATTGTAAACCTGTTAACCATTGTCTGTTACGAATATCATTAGCATCATTAAAATAAGCATAAAATTCAGGTAAGGTACTTCTTGGAGCACTAGGCGTGAAAGGAAGACCAAATTTCGCTCTTTCAGATCTTGGTACATCATAACGCGCATGATACATCTGACCATTAAATCCAACTGTGGTAGCAATAGGATCATAAGGTACCGCAAAAATAAACTCTTTCATTTGTGGACCATTATTTGGATAAAACATCTGAAGGTAAGTGGCTCTTGGTTCAATATTATACAATCCTGAACCAATTACCTGATCACAAGCTGCAATACAATCATTATAACGTTGTGTTCCTGTATATACCTGAGCATTCAGATACAATTTGGCAAGCAATGCATTTGCAGTCTGTTTGTTAGGTCTTCCGTAAGTTGTAATTCCTGAAGCCGCATTCAAATTAGGAATTGCTTTTTTTAATTCTTTTTCGATAAAATTAAACACCTCAGTTCTGCTCGATCTAGGACGAGAGCTAAAATCTCCATAAAGCGTATCCAACGGTACATCTCCGTAGCTGTCCATTAACATATAATAAGAGATAGCACGCATTGTTTTTACTTCAGAAATCAAAGTGTTTTTTTCTGCACCTGCCGGCATTGCCTGATTTAGAATTGAAATGGTCTGATTACTGATCCCTATTACTTTAGATGACCAGTCCCAAAGACTTCCTATGATGCCGTTGTCAGCTGTCCAATCATGAAAATGCATGGCAATGTAGTTTCTGTTATCAAACCAGTTTCCTCCTCTTGCAGGCAAAATAGCTTCATCTGTAGACAATGATTGTGACCACCACCAGGAGAATGCAAAGTCACCTCGGAAAGCAGAATAAACCGGCCCTGTAGTTTGTATGTATTGTGTCGAGTTCTGAGGAAAAACCTCCGGGGTAAGTTGTGTTGTAATGGGCACATCAAGATCTTCACAAGACCAGAATAATCCAACCATAAGTACCGGAAGTCCCAAATATTTTAATATATTTTTCATAATTTTTAGAATTAAATTTTAGAATATCACATTTAAGCCAAACATAAATGTTCTGGTTTTTGGATAGAAGTTATTCGAATCTACACCAGGAGCTGTTCCTCCCTGTTCTACTTCCGGATCAATTCCTGAATACTTGGTAATAACAAACAAGTTATTGACCGTTTGATATACACGTACGCTTTGAATAAATTTACTCACTTTACCAAAATTATATCCTAAAGTCATATTGTCTAATCTGATATAACTACCGTCTTCTATAAAACGTGATGAATATTTATAAGAATTAAGATCATTTGGCGACTCATTTGCCGCATCTGTTAAGATGTTAGTGGTCATTGCAGTACTAGGTCTGAATAAATCAGCTTTGGTAGCATTGAAAATTTTATTTCCAAAAACTCCTCTGAAGAAAACACTCAAATCAAATTTCTTATACTGGAAATTATTCCCCCAGCCTAATAAAACTTTTGGCTGTGCACTTCCTGCATAGTGATAATCTACACCAATTGCAGGAGTTGTGGTTAAGCTACCGTCTTTGGCAACATATTGAGAAACACCTGCAGCATTTTTACCTGCGTATTTAAGAGTAAAGAATTGCCCTAGAGGTTTTCCTTCTTTAAAAATTTGTAGTGTACTACCAGTTTGTCCTCCTCCGTCAGGCTGTACTCTGCGGATAGAGTCACCACCAATAAAGAATGGATTTGTTAATTTAACAATTTCATTTTTATTGCTTGCCACATTCAAATTCGTTGACCATGTAAAGTTTGCAGTTTTAACAGGAGTTGCCGATAGACTCACCTCGATACCTTTGTTAGACATCGTTCCACCATTTGCCACAATTGTTCCTACTGGTACAAGTACCGGACTAACGGAATAATTAAAAATCATGTCTGTTGTTCTCTTGTCGTACAAATCAACAGAACCGGTAACTTTTCCATTAAACAATCCAAAATCAACTCCAATGTTTTTAGTTGCAGTTTTTTCCCATTTCAAATCCGGATTTGCAGCCTGGTTTGGTCCATAGGCTCCAATTTGCTGTCCATTGTAGTAAAAAGTTCCTAAGCTTCCTGAAATAAACTGAGCTGTGTAAGCATTAAATCCTGATGAGTTTCCTGTAACTCCATAACTTCCACGTAATTTTAAGTCACTGAAAATTTGCTGATTTTTCATAAAATTTTCTTTGTCAATTCTCCATGCTGCTCCTACAGAAGGGAAATATCCCCAACGGTTATTTGCTCCAAATACAGAACCTCCGTCTCTTCTAATTGTTCCCTGTAATAGGTATTTATCCTGATAATTATAATTTAAACGGGCAAATTCACCTATTAAACGTGTTTTTTGGTAGGCTCTGCTATCTCCAAAATTCACAACATATCCATTCACTGATGTATAATTACTAAGTGCAAGGTTGTTATATCCTACGTTATCTACAGGGAAATTGGTTGCTGTTGCCTGAAATCCGTCTCCTAATGTATTTTCCTGCCAGGAATATCCTAAAACAGCTTTTATCTTATGAACTCCAAGAGTTTTGTCCCATGTTAAGAAACTTTCAATAATGTTATTTGTGTTTTCATAATTATTTCTCAAGGCAGAACCATTTATACCAAAATTAATTAACGATTTAGTTTGTGGTGGATCTGGGTTATTGTAGAAATTAGCACTATTATATCTCGAATAATAACTATCGTAAAACTCTCCATGTGAAGAAGTCAGCTTTTGGTGTGCAATGTTTAAGTTATAGGTAAATCCAAAAGGAAGTTTTACCTCTGCAGTCAGGTTACCAACAAGATTATTTGTTTTTGTTTCGTCTGTTCCGTGTTGTATTAAAGCAACAGGATTAAAATAGCCAGTACTTGTGAAATTTTCAAAAAAACTTCCGTCAGCATTTCTTACAGGTGAGACCGGAAGATAACTTGCTGCCTGTAAAAGTACAGTATTACGCTGCGGTACATTTGTATATTTACTATTAGAATTGGTTACATTTAAACCAAATTTAACTTTATCATCAAAAGCAAATTGCTCAACAGATAAACGGGCTATTACACGTGAAAAATCACTTTTTAAAAGAACCCCTTCCTTATTAAGTGAAGTAATACTAGCAGTATAACTGCCATTCTTACCTCCACCGCTCATCGATAAGTTATGACTGCTTGATTTTGCTTTTCCTGATCTTAAAATTTCTTTCTGCCAGTTTGTATTAGCACCTTTGTCATTTTCAGGAGTAAAGTTCAAATTGTTTTTTGTGGTAAATGCTCTCAATTGAGCTGCATCCATCATATCCAGCTGATTCGAAACTTCTTCCCAGCCAACATATCCGTTATAAGCAATTTGAGTTCTGTCTTTACTGCCTTTTTTTGTAGTAACCATAATAACCCCATTGGCAGCACGGTTACCATAAATTGCAGTTGCAGCTGCATCTTTTAATACATCAATAGTTGCGATATCATCTGGTGAAATCATAGAAATATCAACACCCGGAACACCATCGATTACATAAAACGGTCCTTGAGAACTGTTTAATGTTGAAACACCACGCAAAACAACAGAAGCTGTTCTTGTAGGATCTCCACTTGATGAAATGTTAAGACCTGATACCTTACCTTGCAGTAATTGTCCAACATCACTTATTGCTCCTCTGTTTAATTCATCAGCTTTAATAGAGGTTACAGATGTTGTCAAATTTTTACGGGATCCTTTTCCGTAACCTACTACTACAACTTGCTCTAAAGCGTTAGTAGCAGAAGCCAGTTTAATTGTCAAATTTGTTTTTGTTCCGTCTAATTTAACAGTTTGATCTGCAAATCCAAGAAAGGATACAAGTAATACTGCATTAGGATTTGAAACAGATATTTTGAATTTACCATCAAAATCTGTTACTACACTACGAGTAGTACCTTTTTCAAGAATATTAGCTGCGGGAAGCGGCAAATTCTTGTCATCTAAAATGACCCCGGACACTTCTGTTTTTTGTGCCCATGAATTGATTGAAAGACCTAGAAAAAAGGCTAACAATAAAAGTTTAAGTTTTTCCATATTCAGTATTTAGTTAATTGGTTAAATAGTTTTGTCGAAATTAGTATTAAAGAATTGTTAAGAAATGGACAGGTTATTCAGAAACATGGATTTTTTTGTTAAACCCAATAAAATAAGGACTTACGAAGCTTTTTTTTATAAAATTATATAACTAAAATCTTATTAATACATCCATCTTACGAAAGCTTCCATTGCTGCATAATGAGCTAATCCAAGTTCATGATACAAATCTGCGGTCTCTTTGTTTCTGTCTTCGGCTCTTTGCCAAAATTCCCTGCTGTCTGAACCCTGAAAAACGACTCCGTCTTTTTGAGACTGATGTTTAAAAATTCCTTTTCTTTTTTCCATGACCTGATCCGGTCCCATTGGTACAGCCATCTCAATTTCATCAATTCCCCATTCCTGCCATGCACCTCTGTAAAGCCAAACCCAGCAGTCTTTCATAAAATCTTTTGTTTTCAAACGTGTTACTGCTTCAAAAACAGCATCCAGACAAACCTTATGTGTTCCGTGTGGATCTGCTAAATCTCCAGCAGCATATATCTGATGAGGCTTAATTTTTTCAATCAGATCCATTGTAATTTGAATATCTTCTTCTCCCAGCGGTTTTTTCTCAATTGTTCCGGTTTCATAAAACGGAAGTTCCATAAAATGAATCTGACTATCCGGAATTCCAACAAAGTGACAAGTAGACTGTGCTTCTCCTTTTCGGATTAATCCTTTAATGTTTCTAACTTCGGTAATATCAATTTCGCTGTTCTTTTTATTTTGTAGAAATCTCAAGGACTCTTTATAAATATCATCGGTCTCAACACTTTTAATACCGAATTTATCATTATAGTCACAAACAAAACCGGCAAATCGCAAGGCTTCATCATCAGCAACTGCAATATTCCCTGAAGTCTGATACCCAACATGTACTTCATGTCCCTGTTCATGCAGGCGCTTGAAAGTTCCTCCCATACTTATAATATCATCATCTGGATGGGGACTAAAAATAAGGACACGTTTTTTAGCAGGTTCTGCTCTTTCGGGTCTTTTGCTGTCATCGGCATTTGGTTTTCCGCCTGGCCATCCGGTAATAGTGTTTTGCAGTTTGTTGAAAATTTTAATGTTGATATCGTAGGCCGGACCTAAATCTGCCAGTAGATCACTCATTCCGTTTTCAATGTAATCAGCATCTGTAAGCATTAAGATTGGTTTCTTTAGATGTAAAGCCAAACCTAAAACTGCTTTTCGTATAAGATTGTCTGTCCAGTTTACTTTTTCAACAAGCCATGGTGTGTTAATACGTGTTAGCTTTGAAGCTGCGGCTTTATCCAGTACAAATGTGGTATTACTGTGTTCTTGTAAAAAAGTTGCCGGTACGAGATTAGTTACTGTACCTTCTACAGATGCTTTAATAATATTTGATTTTCCTTCGCCCCATGCCAGAAGTATCACTCTTTTGGCTTCCATAATTTTTTTAACTCCCAGTGTAATGGCAGTTCTTGGTGTGTTATTCAGGCCTGAAAAATCGTTACTGGCTGCAACACGCGTAATATGATCCAAAGCTACCAAACGTGTTTTTGAATTTTGAAGTGAACCTGACTCATTAAATCCGATGTGACCATTTCCTCCAATTCCCAAAACCTGCAGATCAATACCTCCAAGTGCTTCGATCTTCGTTTCGTAATTAGCACAGTAATCCCCTATTGCTTCTTTTGATAAAGTGCCATCCGGAATATGAACGTTCTCCGGTAAAATATCAATATGATTGAATAGGAGCTCCTTCATAAAACGCACATAACTATTGATAGAATCGGGTTCCATAGGGTAATATTCATCTAAATTGAATGAAACTACATTTTTGAAACTCAAACCGTCTTCTTTATGAAGCCGAACCAGCTCTGCATACAAACTCTTTGGGCTTGATCCTGTGGCGAGACCTAATATACATAACTGATTTTGAGACTGCTTTTCTCTAATCAGACCTGCTATTTCATTGGCTACTGATTTAGATGCTATCACTGAATTTTCATAAACCACAGTACCAATATTCTCAAATCGCTTTTCAAAACTTGTTGCTTTGTCTATACTGCTTTTTAACATTGCTTTATTTTTTATTGTTAATATTTGATTATAATCCCTACTACATTTCGCTGCTTTCGCTCCATTTTGTTTCCCATTCTTTTATCGATGCTCTTACTTTTTCTTCATCGAATGCTGTTTTATTAAGAGCTGATTCTCTTTGTGACTCCAAAAACATTCTCCATCTTGGCCAATAAAAATCCTTATACATTCCTTTCCAGGCTCTTGAAGCGTAATCATTCAGGTGTCCTTCTCCGCCCCAAAGCGTTATTAATGTTTTGGCGTTTTTTACATATAATCTGGATTCTTCAGGGGTTGTTCCGTAATCTGATGCCGATTTTACCCAGTTTTTTAGGCTATTCAAAGGTTGAGCAGACATCATACTGTCAATATTCAATGCTGTTTTTTCTATTTTTTTAAATAACTCATCTCCTTTTTGAATGTCTTTTGATTCATAAGCTTTTACACATTCTATCAGCATTTTATCAATATACAGTGAGTAATAATGTCTGGAAGCGTCTATAAGATCATATTTATACAGCTTATTTTTATTGTAGTTTTTACTTTCTTTATTTAAAATATCCAGAGCTTGTTTTAGTTTATCCATATCTCCCGGATTACCTTTGAATTCGGTTATTTTCAACGTAGGTCTTTTAAAAAACAAATAAGCACCTGCCCAGTCATTCCACCAGCGGGTTTCCCAATATTTAGTACTGTAAACAGATTCGATTAACAATTGCCAACCCTGAAAAACAGCATCTGAAGTTTTTCCATATCTCGCATTTAAATGTTTCTTTAACCAGTCATTTACAGGTTCTTTTCCTTGTGACCATGGAAGGTCATAAATATATTCGTAAACTATAGAATTATTATTCAGGCCTTCGGGCATTACACCATAACCTACAAGATTTCCTTTATGAGGATTGTCCAATAAGCCTGTAAGCTCATTTTTATAAAAATTTAAATCTCCATAAACAGGATTCGATCCTCCATAATTATGTACATACCCATAACTCCATTGTTTTCCGTAAAAAGCCTCCTGATTTTCCCATACCTTATATCTGTCGTTTGCATAATCCTGAACAATCATTCGGTCATTGGGTACTTTACTCAGAAAAGCTTTCGTGGCTTCTTTTGTCCAGAACTCCTTATTATCACCAAAAAGCCATCCCTGCATTACCCAGGTTGCTTTTGGGGAAGCCTCATTTATAGTTTCAAAAATGGTATTTCCATAATCTGCGAGTTCTTCGTATTTATTTTGTTCTGAAACCGGTGGCGTTATTTCATTAAAAGAATCGGCCAGATAAAAGTCAGATGGCCCATATACCTGAGTGTAGATTTCTATAAATCGTTTTCCTATTTCTTTAAACAAGGGATCATTGGGATCTAATAAATAAGTGCTTTCAAAACCTCCACCTGACCATGATTTTAATTCACTGATTTTTGAGTTGGGATGTGATTCTGCGAAAGCTTTTGGTACATATCCACTAAAGGCTGGTACAACGGGATGCATTCCCAGGTCTCTCATTCGCTGCAATAATTTCTTTTGAATGTTTTTCTTTTTATCCATCCATTCCTGTGGCAGCGGTCCGTCGAGGGTATTTATATTCCCCATTCGCTGCCAGGGTAAAAATGCGGGTCCTGTAAAATGTTCCTGCAATTGCTTGTCTGTTAATCCATACTCTTTCCATAATTGCTGCCAGATTGATTCCTGACCTTCCAAAGCGGTAGGCAGATTAATCCCGTGCAGTGCCATCCAGTCAATTTCCTGCTCCCATCGTTTCCAATCCCACCAGGGTGTAGTGTAACCAAATGTACAGGCGTTTAAATATTTTCTGTATTTAAAAGGAGTATCCTGTTTTTTGGAATATTTAGGCCATGTTTTAGGCAAATCAATCCGGTTTCCTTCCCAGCTAATTGAAACAGCCCCAATATCTTTTAGAAAAGTATAAGCAGCATAACAAATTGATGCATTTGAAGTTCCGCTAATTATTATCTTATTACCTGCTGATTCTACTTCAAACGAATCCTGACTTTGGTTTTTGCTTTGCACAATATTTAAATCAAAATCCTTTGCCCGATTGCCAATTAGTCTTTCTATTACCGCTCTGGCACTTTTTGTATCTTCTTTATTTTGACAATACACATTAGGGGCTAAAAAAAACAGCATCACAAAAAACAGAATAACGTTATTCTTCAAAGCATTATAATTTTTAATATTCAAACACTCACTTCTCATATATATTATATTAGATTAAAATCAAATTATTACTTAAAATATAAGTACAAAAAATAGGGAGATCATTAATAAATCTCCCTTTAACTAACACAAAAACTAACTCATTTTAATCCAGTATTGATTGCAATAATGGACATGAAACACTTTATACCATCTGATAACCATCAAATAAAATCAGATGTTTAACTAATCATAAAATTATTGATATAAAACCTTTGAGAGATGGACGCATTATTCAAAACTATAGACATATTATCCATAGTTTGTTCCTTTCCTTTAGGAGTTCTGTTAAATATAAAAACTGCAACTTTTTTAGGGTTGCAGTTTTTATTATTTTAGAAATATTATTGTTAGAGCTGAAAGCTTTATGGCTACTAAGATTGACCTGTAATCATTTGTATTACAATATTTACTTAAAAATATTTCAAACTCATCAATTAATTTTTACCTCTATAACCGGCCCTATTTTAGTGTTATTTTTAATCGTAAGTGAATCTATACTTTTATTTAAAGAATCGATTGATTTTAATGTCTCCTCCGACAGCATTTCTTCTTTAGGCAATTGGTTGGTTTTTATGTTGCTATTTTTATCATGCCTGTTTTGAGGAAATTTTAAACATAAAAAAGCGAATATAAGTACTGAAACGAAATAAATAAGTTCTCTTTTAATTTTCATTTTTATGATTTTATATTAACATCTTAGATTATAATTATTACAGATGTTAAATGTATATAATCTATCTTAAACCATTACGAACCTATTCCTTGGTTATTCAATAAAATATTTAAATAATTAAGCTGACCTGATTGGAAAGTACACTATAAATTTTCCTACATTCGTCAAAGAAATCATTATATCAAATCCTTTAAAATCTCTTTAAATCTTAAAAAATGAAAAACATTACTTTTTGTATTCTTTTATTTAGTTCTATGTTATTTTCACAAAATGGTGCTCCTGTAATAAAAGATGTATCCCTTGAAGATTACAAAAAGGCAGATTTGAAAGGAAAATTTGAGATGAATAAAAGCTTCGCAATAAAGGAAGCTTTACCAGTTTTAAGTTCCTATCAGACAATTGTGGATGAAAAATTTGCCGGAGTGAAAAATTTTGGAACCCTGGTCGCCAATACTAATTTTAATAACAATCAGGATATTAATAAATTAACAGCTAATAATTCTGACTATTGGCGTGCCACAATGGAAATGGAGCAAAGCAATGAACTGATTCCGGTTACGAAAATTTTTATACTTATTTCTCAGGGTGAATTTGATTATGCTTTGAAATATCTCGAAATTGTACAATTTTTTTCTAAGCGTGAAACGTATGCCGATAATTTTTTAATTCATCTAAAGGAAAGACTAATTTTATTCAATAATCAGTTAGCTTCTGAAATTCAGAAAGGAATTGTAGAACATGATAAAGGAGAATTTGAAAAAGCTATTGAAATCTACACTGAAATACTTAAAAATTATCCGAATTCAGCGTGGGCAAATTTTGAATTATTTTATTCTCAGTCTGAACTGAATAATAAACTTGGAAACAAACATCTGAATAGTTTTGAAAATTGGGAAAAAATAAAAGGTAATATTTTTAGCCATAATCCTTTATATAATGTAAACATGAGTGCAAAAGATGCCAGAGAAGCATATCAGCATTACAGAAGAAGTCTGATTGATACATTATTTAGAAATAAAGACAATAAAATCGAGGACATTTATAAATACGCAGATATCGCAATGGATATGGAAGTTTATGATTTTGCTGCACAATTATTCTGGTATACATCTAGTTATTCAAAAATTGATAAATCTATTTACAAATATCTGTACTGCTTAGAAAAATTAGGTGTAACAGATTTGAAAAAGAATTTTAAAGGCAATTTTGAGAAAGAATTTAAAGCTATTGATCGTGAAAAAGAAAAAGAAATGCTCAAAAGTGATGTTTACAAATCGTACTCTAAGTAGTCACATTTTTGCTGAAATGTTATTAATTTTTCAACAAGATTTCAATACCTATTGAGCTAATTATAATTAAGCGACTAAGCATTATGACTAAAAAAAGAATCATTTTAATTGGATTTATTGTTCTTAAATTTGTTTTGCAATATGCTTTGCTAAGTCCTGAATATGACCTGCAACGAGACGAATATTTGCATCTTGATCAGGCAAATCATTTAGCCTGGGGATATTTATCAGTTCCTCCTCTCACTTCATGGATTTCTTATATAATTCTTATGCTTGGAAATTCTGTTTTCTGGGTGAAGTTTTTTCCTGCTTTGTTTGGAGTTGTAACGCTTATTGTGGTTTGGAAAACAATTGAAACTTTAAAAGGAAATTTATACGCACAGATTTTGGGTTCAGTCTGTATTTTATTTTCCTCGTTGCTGCGAATTAATATGCTGTTTCAACCTAATTCGTTTGATGTATTGTGCTGGACAGCTTTTTATTATGTGATTATTCAATATGTTGCAACTCAAAAAACAAAGTGGTTTTATGTGGCAGCAATGGTATTTGCAATCGGTTTCTTAAATAAATACAATATTATTTTCTTACTTATTGGTTTGATCCCGGCTATCTTGCTTTCTGACCAAAGACAAATTTTAGCAGAAAAAAAACTCTATTTAGCTTTATTCTTTGGACTGATATTGATTCTACCCAATATTTTATGGCAGTATAATAACCAGTTTCCTATTGTACATCATATGAAAGAATTGGCAGAAACACAACTGGTGAATGTTGACCGTGTTGAATTTTTAAAAGAACAATTGCTATTTTTTATTGGCGGGCTGTTAGTTATTCTTTCAGGTTTTTATGCTTTGTTGTTTTTTAAACCTTTCAAAAAGTATAAATTCTTTTTTACCTCTGTCATTTTTACACTTCTTGTCTTTATATGTTTTAAAGCCAAAGCTTATTACGCTATTGGGCTATATCCCGTTTATATTGCTTTTGGAGCCGCTTTTTTGGGAGAATTTCTAAAATTTGGCTGGAAACGTTTTCTGCAGCCTATATTTATAGCGATTCCTTTATTGCTGTTTATTCCAATTTATGATGTTGCTTTTCCAAATAAAAGTCCTCAGGAAATAAGTACCAATCCAGAGAAATATCAAAAACTGGGAATGCTTCGCTGGGAAGACGGGAAAGATCATGTTTTGCCACAGGATTTTGCAGATATGCTTGGGTGGAAAGAACTCGCCAGAAAAACCGATTCTGTTTATAGTGTTTTAGGCAATCAACAAAACACATTAGTGCTTTGTGATAATTACGGACAAGCGGGAGCTATTAATTATTATACAAAAAAAGGCATCAAAGCAGTTTCTTTTAATGCTGATTATGTAAATTGGTTTAATCTCAAAGTTCAATATAAAAACCTGATAAGAATTAAAGAGTTTGAGAAAAACAGTACTGAACTTAAAGAAACTAGTCCGTATTTTCAATCCGCTTTTAAAGCAGGAGAAATTACCAATAAATACGCAAGAGAATTCAAAACAACCCTTTTTGTTTTTACAAATGCGAAAATCAACATTAATAAAAAAATAGAACAGGAAATTAAAGATGAAAAAGATTTTAGTCAGTAAATAATATAATTAATTTGGGAATTCTAAGTCAACACTTTCGTGAATATTAAAGCTCTCATAGTAATTATCCAGTAGTACAGAAGAACCATTTTGAGAAGCTAATATTGTTAGACCTGTTTCACAAAGTGCCTCTATCCTACACCTTTGATCTTTGACTGATATTAATTTGCCCATTTTTTTATCAAATATAGCGATGGTTTCAATAGCATTTTTAATAATCGTTATCAATTGTTTAAAATCTTCCTGGGATAATCTGTTTTCTTTTATATAATTTTCAAATCTCGCTCCTCTTCTATACTTTGGATATTCTTCTAATCCCATGAAATTTAGCATCCAGCCTTTGTCAAAATATCCTATAGTTTTAATAATTCCTATATAATCTGCAATTAACTCATCATGCAGATTGTTTGAAGCTAATCCATATCTTTTTAAAGTATACAAATGTGTAAATTCATGTTCCTTTCTAATCGAAATGGAATGTGAAATCCATATATCATCATTTAACCCCAGTTGATTTGCAGACACATCGCTATAAGGTTTTGTGCTCAAAATAATCAACTTATCCTTGTATAAAGATTTATTAAGTATCATATTCGAAAATTCCTGATTCCAGTTACCTAACGGATTCTTTTCCAGCCAACTATTTTTTAAAATATTAATTCTCTCCCAATTATTAATACCGTTTATTAAGACTGCTCCCATTGAATGAGGAATTTCAACAGGATTATTTTTGTACAATAAAGATTGTATGAGTCTTACAAAATCTTCTTCATTTGAGATTGTTAAGAGAGGTATTTTGCCCGCTAAATTTTTACTGACTTCAAATTTTATACTTTTGGGATCATTTAATTCCATGCAGGCTTTTAAATTTGTGAAATCTTTTTTACCTCTTAAAACGAAGTCTTTGTACAATTCAGATTTTTCGATTCCTGTTTCAATCGGAAAATTGAGTTGAGGATAGCATTTTTTTAGTATATCAAATATAGTATTAGCATCATTATTTTTTGAATGTTCATGCCAAAATTCACAAGCTACTTCTTCTGTAAAAAATGGTTTTTTGAATGTCTTAAACTTATTAAAAAGATATTCTTTAAGACCGGGAGATAACTTAAAAGGAAAATTATCAGGCAGTTTTGAGGCTGGTGAATTCATATTAGGCTATTTGTCGTTTAGCAAGTTGTGTGAACAAGCCGTTCAATTGCATTAATTCTTCATAAGTTCCCGATTCTGTAATTTCTCCTTTATCCAAAACAAAAATGCGGTCTGCATTTTGGATAGTACTTAGTCTGTGTGCAATAACAATACGGGTTGCCTGAAGTTTATCCAGACTTTCTGCTACAATGTTTTGCGTTCTGTTATCTAATGCACTGGTTGCTTCATCCATATAAAGCAATCTTGGTTTGTGTACAATAGCTCTTGCAATCATGAGCCTTTGTCTTTGACCGCCGGAAAATGTTCCCGCTCCTTCACTTATAAAAGTGTGCATTTCCATTGGCATATTTTTGATATCTTCTTCCATTCCGGCCATACGTGCGGCATCCCAGGCATCATTCAGTGTTAATTCTGAATTTCCTACTATATTTTGATAAATACTGCCCGACATCAGTGCCCCGTTTTGTAATACTACTCCTATTTGTCTTCTTACCAATTCTTTATTCATAGTGTCAAAAGTATTTCCATCATAAAATAAAGAGCCCATTTCCGGATGTTCAAATCCGAGAAGAAGCCTCATAATAGTTGATTTTCCTGAGCCGGAAGCACCTACAAAGGCAACCATTTCTCCTGGCTTAATTTTGAAAGTAATATTTTTTAAAATCAAAGGCTGATTCTCGTTATATCTAAATGAAACCGAATTCATTTCAATTTCACCGGCTAATTCTCCCGGATCAATACTTTGTTCAACAGATTCGGTTTCTTCTTCTAAAATTGGTTTTACCCTTTCATAAAGCGGAATAACATTGAGTGAAGTTATAAAAGCCATACTTAACCTCAGACTATCACTTAAAAATTTATTGAATGCAGTAATAAAAGCCATAAATGCCCCTACGGTTAGCATACTTGTTGTTTTATCAGAATTAAGAACGGTATGATATATAAACGAAAAAAAGAAAATACTTGTAAAAAGCGGATAAGAACTATTAAAAACTTCGACAAAATTTTGATAACTTCCGGAACTGAATCCTAATGTTTTTAGTTTAGAAAACTTGTTCGCCCAAAGTGCGAAAACCCTTCTTTCACCACCTGTAATTCTAATTTTGCTAATTCCGGATAAAAACTCAAAAAGAAAACCCTGAATTTCTCCCTGGTATTTTGAAACTTCTCTGTCGTATTTTAGCTTTAAACAGCCCATTGCTATCATAAATACAACGGCGACTAAAGCCAAAAATACTCCTACCCAGGCTAAACCCGAATCGTAATAAAACAAAAGTATAAGATTAACGAACGAAAATGCACCACTCAAAACCGCTGTCATCAATGTACTCGATAATATTTGCCTGATAGAATTAATACTAAGTACTCTGTTAGTGAGATCTCCAGCTGTATATTTTTTATAAAAAGTTACTGGCAATCTTAAAATGTAGTCCATAACACCGGCCTGCAAATTAATGCTGGATTTAGATTCAACCCGCATTTGCAATACGCCCTGAACAAGCTGAAGACCAGCCGAAACTAAGCCAATAATGATCATAATGCTAAATACTTCAAAATGGATTGATCTGTCGGCTGTTGGAATAACATCGTCAAAAATTATACCCGATAGAATTGGAATCAACAAACCAATTAAACTGCCGGCAAATGAGGCTAAAATTAATAATTTGGCATCTCTTAAGACTCCGTTCATCGCAAAGCGTAATACTTTTTTTATTGAATCCATTTTAACATTGAATCCAGAAAAAAACATATATGCAATTGGCTCTAAGGACTCAGCGATTTTTTGATTTACAACAGACTCTGTACCCGTTTCTAAATTTTTGATCAAATAAGAATCTGATTTTTTTTGTATTAGGGCAACAGGTGTATTATTTGGTTTTAAAAAAGCCAATAAATGTCCGTTTTCTTCTTTCCACCATACATCTCTTAAGATAATTTTGCGTACTCTTATTTTAGAGCTTTTTGCAATTGCATATAACAGATTATTTGCCGTATTTTGAAATGTTTCAATATGTTTTGGTTCCTCAAGTTTAAATCCGCTATAAACCCCAATTAATTGACATGTCGAAAAAAATACACTCTGTTTGTTTATCTTATTGAATGCTATTGAAGTATTTTTTTTATTGCCTGTAACTATAGATTTTATTTTTTCCAGCGTAGTCTCTAATTCTTCTTCCTCATTCGTAAGTTTCTCAATAAAGTGTGTATTTTCTAATTTACTGTTCTTTTCTATATCTTTATTAAGCTGATTATAAAAATAGGATTGCATTTTTTCTAAAGAAATTAAAAAATTAATTTCTTCTTCAATAACTTCACTGGTACTTAATATTTTTATTTCTGTGTTATCAGATACCGATTTTATCCATAATTTATTAGATACTGGTATGGGATAAACAAGTTCGTTATTAGATGAGGATATATTAATTTCATCTGAAAAAACTGAAATATTTCCTTTAAGTAATCTTATCCAATTTATTCCATTAGAAGGATATGCAATATTATTTTCTTTTAAATTTAAATTTTCAAAATCATTAAGCGCTGTGTAAACCCTTGGTGTGGTGTTGAAGCTTAATTCAGATGAAGTTTTTAAAATCCATTTGTTAATCATGTTTTTTAAAAAGAAACGATCCACATTCAAAAGTTCATTTTTTGGAATAGCTAATAATTTTGCTTCATTTGAAAAAACAATCAGTCTTATATTATTGTTGTATTCATGAGGCAATAAACTAAATAATAATTCCCCTTGTTTTGCTGAATAAAGGTATTTTAAGGCACATAAGTATTCTCCCTGTTCATCAATTTTAGTATGAAACACGTTTACTTCTCCCGAAATAATCATCCAGAAACAGTCTGTATTATTAAGAATCAATGGCTTATCGACCTTGATATGTATTTTCTCTTTCACTGACATAATCACTAAATTTATTTTGTTTCGATCAAATGAGAATAAACACCATTCAATTTTAATAATTCCTGATGAGAGCCCCGCTCCACGATTTTTCCGAATTCCATAACAATTATTTCATCACAATCCATTATGGTACTCAATCTGTGGGCAACAATCAGACAGGTACACCCTCTTTTTTTAATATTATCCATTACTGTTTTCTCTGTTGTAGGATCTAAAGCGCTTGTAGCTTCATCCATTACCAAAATAGTCGGATTAACGGCAAGAGCTCTTGCAATTTCAATACGCTGACGCTGTCCTCCGCTAAAATTGGTTCCACCTTCCATTACATTACTTTCATATCCGTCATTTCTGGCTGCAATAACATCATGAATGACTGCATCACGGGCAGAATTTATAATGTGTTTTTCAGGAATCATGGTGTCCCAAAAAGAAATATTCTCTCTGATGGTACCGTTAAAAACAATTACATCCTGATCTACTACTGCTAATGAACTTGTAATGATGTGTCTTGGAATATCTACACGATTTTTTGCATCCAGTAATATTTCTCCTTCCCATGGATCATAAAGCCCGGAAGCAATCTTTGCTACTGTAGATTTGCCGCTTCCAGAACCTCCTACTAATGCGACTCTGCTTCCTGGTCTTAGCTTTAAATTGAAATTTTCAATCAATGCCGGCATAGTGGTGTTGTATCCAAATGTGACATTTTTCATTTCAAAATATCCAATTAATTTGCTTTTTTGTTCATTATTAGCTTGTTTGATATTTTCATTTTGCTCTTTTTCCCTAAACTGATTATCAATCTCGTAGTTCAGAACATCATCAATTTTGTTCATATCGCTCTCAGTCTCATGAAGCAACGTCCCTACACTAACCAACTGATTAACAGGATTAATAAAATTTGACATTAAATAAGTAAAAGCAACTAAAGCTCCCAAAGTCATTTCGCCATTCATAATTTGCAATGCACCTATTCCTAGAATCAGAGAGTTTGTTAATGAAGTGATTAAACTGGGCATAACATTCAGTCTAATCGTTAGCCATCCTAATTCCTGTTGTGCATTCATTACTTTTGCCAGATATCCTATCCAGTTTGTGAAAAAATCATTTTCTCGTCCGGATGCTTTTAAGGTTTCTATCATACTAATTCCGGAAGTTGTTGTGCCTAATAACTTTCCCGTTTCATTGCTAAGCCTGCGGCTTCCGTCTTTTCTGGCTGTGGAAACATATCTAAGAATTAAAATATTTAATCCGGCCATAAAAATCCCAATTAACGTCAGGGTAACATTATAAGAAAACATTAGGGTCGCATAAAATAATACTGCGATAACATTTAAGGCTGCATTTGCCAGATCTCCGCTTAGTAATTTGGCTACTTTGTCATTCAGAGAAACCCTGTTGCCTACTTCTCCGCTGTAGCGCTGTGTAAAAAATGCTATTGGTAAGTGAAAAACATGCCAAAGAAATTTACTGGATGTAACTAATGCCAGTTTTGTTTCTAATTTGAGTAGAAAATATTGCTGGAGATAAACCAAAACCGAATTAATAATTAAGATTGCTGACATGATCAAAAGCAATGGCATTACAAATCCTGAAAAACTGTTTATCAAATATTTATCTATAAATACTTTAAGAAAAGAAGGAATTATCAACCCCGGAATCACCAAAAACAGACTGGCTAAAATGATATAAGAAATACTTAATTTAGAGTTGGCCACTCTGGACAATAATGACGAAATTAAACCGCGTTTCTCATTTCCTTTTTCAAAAGCTGTATTGGTTTCAAAAGTTAAGACAACTCCTGTATAACAATCATCAAATTCCTGATGGCTTACATAATATCTTCCTTGTGCAGGATCACTCAAATAAACTCTGTTTTTTGTAAATCCTTCAAGAACCAAAAAGTGATTGAAATTCCAGAAAATAATCGCAGGTGTTTTAATCTGCATCAGCTTTTCTATAGACTTTGCATATCCTTTTGCTTCAAGTCCAAACTCTTTGGCGGCTTTTATGATATTTGTAGCTTTTAGACCATCTCTGGAAACTCCACATGCTATTCTTAATTTTTCAAGAGGAACAAACTTTCCAAAATGGCCTAAAATGATACTCAGAGCCGCAGCACCACATTCTACACTTTCCATCTGTAAAACAGTTGGAACCTTAACGGGCCTGGCTTGTTTTTCTATAACAAAAGTTGTACTGGTTGCCATTTGTATGTATTAATATAGATCAAAAAATTTCTTGAATGCCGGAACAACAATAGTTACAGGAGGTTCTTCTTTTATTGTAACTTTACCCATGCAGGAGGTGCCTTCTTTTATAAAAACATCCGGCCCTTTTGCCGAAGTCCATTTAAAACCACTATATGAATCGGGGTCATTCTCAAAATCTACATGAACTTCAAATAGCGGTCCGGCGGCTAAAAGACCTTTTGCAAGCTGGTCATTTTTAACAGAGGTTAGCATACCCTGTTGTGTTACCGGAAAATCAGAAACATAAGTCACTTTTCCTTTTATAAAGCCATATTCCTGTGGCTGGACGGTAGAAGGAACAACTAAAGCTTCCATTCCTTTTTTAATTTTTTTTCCATCCTGAGAAGGGATATAAAGCACTCCTTTTAATTTGGATTCTGCAGTTTTATGGAGGTTTTTAAGCTTAAATAATGGAGTCCCTGCACCTACGACAACTCCCGCATCGGTTAAAACCTCTACAACTTCTCCATCATAAGGACTTTTTATATTTCGCTGAATATCATAGCGTTCTGTCAGGAACTGTAAATTTCTTTCGGCTTCGGCTATTCTTTGATTTTGCAGCGTAATTTTCTGCTGCATATCAAAACCTAAATTATGCTGCTGGTTTGATGTTTCTACTTTTTGGCCCTTCAGTCTTTCAATCGTATTTTTTGAAGCTTCAATTTGCTGTTTTGTATTGGCAACTTCAGATTTTGTTATCAAACCTTTATTAAGAAGAACATTCTCAGATTCCAGCTGATTGTTTAAAAACGATAGTTTCTTTTTCTCTGATTCAATCTCCCCCTGTATACTGACACGAGTCTGTTTGATCATTTCGCTTTGCAGTTGAGTTCCCTGGTTTCCGTACGATGATAATTTCCCCATCTCGAATTTTCTGTCTGAAATAACTGCTTTTGCATCTTCTATTTGTTGGGACAGGTCAGGCTGTTTTATGGTTGCGATGATATCTCCTTTTTTCACCTTATTACCAATGGCTACTTTCAATTCTACCAATTGCCCTTGTGAAGTGGCTACAACCTCATGAACTTCACCTCCTAACACCACTCCAACGGCATCTAATTTTGTTTTTACCGTACCAGCAAATGACCAGACTACTCCGGTAAATAATGCAAGTGCAACTGTTGTAAGGGCTATCCATGCTTTTGGCCCGGTGACTTTTATTAACTGATCTAATTTTTCGGGAGTAGAAAGCTTTTCTAACGCCGATTTTCTGAAAAAACTTGCTGACATGATTTCTCTTTTTATTAATTTTCTATAGTAGGAACCGTATAAAATGTATTTTTAAGGATACCAAAATCCAGTTTTTCTTTAGAAACAAGTGTCCCTGTTTCGTGTCTGAGACTTATAATTGCATTTGAAAACTGTTGCTCTGCATTCAGATATTCCAATTCTGAATAGGTAAATCTTTCCTGAAACTGCATCAAATTGAAAAGAGTTGTAAGACCAATTTGAAATTTCTCCTGCTCATTATTAAAAGCTTGCTGATAATACGCCATTGATTCTTTTGCTTTGTCAACAATCAAAGCGCTGTTTCTTAAATTATTAAATGCAATATTGATATTTAATTCTATGTTTCTTTGTGTGTTATTACTTATTATTTCCTGATCTTTTACTGCAATTTTACTGATCGAATAGTTTCCTTTTGCTGCATTGTTATTTAGTGGAAATAAAAAAGTTAATTTTGCCCCTCCTCCAACATCCTGTCCCTGATTATTTACAAAAGAAGTCAGGGTTTTATCCATTCCGTTTCCGTTACTGGTACTTCCATAATAAACGAAAACGGTCAAATCCAGCTGTGGTTTCAAATTGTTTTGAGCCAATTGATACTGAAGTTCTACAGCCTCCGTCACTTTTTTAACCGCTTTTAAATCTCCTCTGTTATTTATGGCGGCTTTCAGAAAAGGTTCTTTATTGATGTTTTCTGTATAACCACTCTCTCCAACTGCCGGAAAATCATTCACAGGAACATCTAATTGCTGACTTTCTTCGTCAGATAAACCAATAGCTCTACCCAGATTTAGTCTTGTATTGTATAAATTTTGTCTGGCAACAACCGTTAATCTTTCCTGATTGGTTAAATCTGCATTAATTTGGGCAAGATCTCCCTGAGGTTTTTTATCGGCTTTAACCAGTTCATTTGTCATTTCCAACACATTTCGTACTCGTGTTTCATTTTGCAGGTAAACATCTAAGCTTTTATATGCCGTATAGTAACTCCAATAAGCAATACCTATTTGTAAAATTTCATATGAATTTGTAAACTCGTAATCATGCTTATTTTTATCGATATAAAGGCTGGAAATCCTTTCTCCCATTGTAGCGATTCTTTTTCCCCGCCCCTTCAAAAGTGGCTGGGTTAATGAAAAATTAATCACTCCTGTGTGCCTGCCATAAAAAGGTCCTACAAATTCATTAAACGAATTATACGGAAAATTGCTGTCGCTGTAAAGATATTTTATCCCCACTTCTGCAATTTGTGATGTTCGGAATCTTTTTTGAATACTGGCAAAAAAATCTACAGAATTGGATTTTAATGAACGATCAATAAATTCGTTTCTGGGATCAGCATCATACAGATTATATCTGCCGGTTTGGTATGTAAGTGCCGAATTTAAATTATAATCAAATGTACCTGCTTGTACCTGAACGCCTGCTTCTGCAGTTTGTATAGCATAATAAGTGCTTTTAATATTTGGATTTTTATTGAATGCGATACTGGAAATTTCAATCAAATCGCATTTAATTTTAGACTGACTATAGAGGTTATTAGCAGCAACAATCAATAATATAAAAAAGAAATAGTAAGCCCTCATATAAATTTGATCTTTATGATTTATATATCATTATGCCTGTGAAAACCTATTTAAAATTTGCCCAAAACGAGATCCGGCCTGTGCCACATGATCCAGTATTTTAGTATCTATTAAATCTTCTTCTTCCGGAGTACCATATCCTAACTGATCTGTCGTTTTTCTTAACCTGTTGGAAAGAAATAATGCCAGCGCATAATAAAAATTGGCTTTAAAATCAGGATTTGTAGAAAGTCTTACTTCTATAACCTGTTTAGAAATCTTGTATACTGTTGCTATTTTTGTAGCAATTACAGAAACCGATGGAGGCCTTGTTTCTAAAAATGACATTTCGCCTACAACTTCTCCGGATCCTAATGTTGCAATATCTTCTTTAGTACCATTTTCTGCACATACCGATAATTGACCAGATAGTATGATGTATAAACTGTCAATAAAATTGCCTTTCTGGATTAATTTTTCTCCAATTCCTAATTCTATTTTTTGACCATTCTGAATCAGCCATTCTACATCTCTACTATCTAACTGGCCTAAGAAAAAAAGTGCTCTTTTCATAATGTATTATTTAAGGTTATACTAATTTATTTGAATTCATGCTGTTTGACTAAACCAAAAATCTGATATTAATATCTTACTTATAAATGTTTCGTAAAGAATCATACAAGCTTTCATAATCAGTCATACCTGTTCCGTTCAAACTTCCACCACTTATAGTATCTAATTTTTTTTCATCCAGTTCTACATCTTTAGTTTGTGGTTTGACAGGAATATTTATGTAGATATACTCCGAATTAGACTGGTCTGCTACCTTAATTTTTTTTCCTGCCGGCAGGCTTCTTCCAAAAAATTTTTCCAATGTTTCTTCAGGATTTGTAAGTAATGATTTTTTAAATTCATCATTCTCCCAGGCTTCTGTTATAATCCTGAAAAATACGTCCTGACCTTTTTTTTGTTCTTCTGTTAATATCATTTTTCTATTTTTAAATTTATTTTTACTGATTGTTATTGTTTTATATTTTCACCTTAAAGAATTGATGAGTTCTTTAGGTGAAATATCATATTGACTCGAAAACAACTTTGAGAAATAATGCACATCATTATACCCAACAGAATAAGCAACTTGCGAAATGGAATTTTGAATATAATTATCAATCAGATGTTTCGCTTTATGCAATCTGAGTATTCTTATATATTTATTGGGTGTTAAATAAACTAAATTTGCTATTTTTCTGTTCAATTGTCTTTCACTAACAGCCATTTTGTATGATAGCTCATATAAGTTCATATCATTCTGATTAATTGAACTATAAATCTCTTTTTCTAAATTTATCAACCAGTCCTGATCTAATTTTGTAACTTTTTTCGGATTTATTTTGTTCAGACATAAACTCTGAACATTTTTATTAGTTTCATAAATATCAAAAATATCTGGACGTCCCTGAATAGTCAGGCTTACAGATTTTGATTTGATTTCTTTTAAAATCTCTTCAATAAGATCATTTATCTGTTTACTGCTGGAAAATATAATTTCATTTTGTGATTTATTATCTAGAATGTCAGGTTTGCTGGCAGTTATAATATTATCTAATGGATTCTTAATGTTTTGAACAATCTGATTTAAAATATCAGGAGACGACCAATCTATTGTAGAGCTTTTTGTAATTTGATTTATCATTTTAATAAAAATTAATTTGTTAGTCAACAATTTCAGCAACCCGCTTCTGACAAGTCTTTTTGCTATTTTTAATGGAGTAATATCATTCTAAAAAAGAATGTATTTGAATATTAAGCCTGATAGTTATATTCATTAATTTCGAATGTTTTACTGGATATTTTGTCAATATATTGCGGGGTTACCAAATATTTATTGTTGCAATAAAATTCTTTTAATCCGTCGTAACTCATTGATATAGGTATAGTTTCAGAACCTAAATAATGAACAGAAGTTCCTATAACCTCTGTTTTTATCCCAAGCATATTCATAATTCTTAATAACTTACTATCACATTCAGCAAAGGCAACACCATTTTTTTGTTCGCATATAGGTGCAATTGCACAAACCATTAATCTTCTAAACAATGTTTTATCCTTTATGTTCTTTCTTGTGGCGAATCTTCCAATGTGCCATACTGAGGATAATTTTCCGGAATAGCTCAAAACAGTTAAGGGGTCTATATTGAAAATTTTCTGAATGGGAAGAGTGGCTTTATAATCCCACTTAATCACCCGTATTGATCCCTGAATGTCTCCTGAAAAATCTTTGGCAACAAAAATTTCAGAATCCTTGAAATAATTTAATTCTTCATCATATACTTCCTGAGTGTCTGAAAGAATTTCATTTGCACTAACATTTTCACAATGATGATTAAAGTTTTCTTCCACTACGAATTTGGCTAATTCTGTAAGCTGATTTAATTCTAATCTTTCTAGGTAATTTTGAGTTATAGTCATGATGCTTATTTCTTTTGGTTAGTAACAAATCTAATTTTCATATAGCGTTATACCACTACACCAAATAGTAGTATTTAATTGTAAATCAATAAACTACACTAAAGTGTAGTTACTAATTTTAGACTGCATAAAATTGTATATTAAGAAAAAAGCTATATTTATAACGCAAAGCTGTTTTATAGGATTTAAATGGAAATCCTATATCAGTTTTAAGCATAAAATGTTTTACAAGAATTTCAATAGTAACAAAGTATTATTACTCTTAATTACAAGGGTAATGTAATTTTTTTCATACATAATAAAAAAAAAGTAACTTTGATAAAAATTAGGCAAATGAAAGACCCGAATTTAAATTCATTTTTTGATTCAAGGAATATAATTTACAGCTTGACAGATGAAGAAAGAGTACAAAAATTTGATTACATAGAGCCAATAAAGGCATTTGCAAGAGCTACATATACAAGTTTATATGTAATAAATTATTTGGAACAGGGTTTTGAATATGTTTCAGATAATCCTTTATTTCTATGTGGTAATACACCACAGCAAGTTCTGGAAATGGGTTATGCTTTTTATTTTAAACATGTTCCCCAATCTGATTTAGACTTATTACTGAAAATTAATTCTGTTGGATTTGATTTTTATGATAAAACACCAATAGCCGAACGAATTTTACACACAATTTCTTATGATTTTCACTTAAAAAACCAGGAAGGAAAATTGATTTTAATCAATCAAAAGCTCACTCCTGTTTACTTAACCAGTACCGGAAAAATATGGAAAGCAATATGTATTATTTCATTATCATCTGAACGTAAGGCGGGCAATATTAAAATTCATAAAAATGGCGAAAACATCGTATATAATTATAATCTAGCGCTTGAACAGTGGGAAGACTCAAAAAAAATAGTTTTGTCTAAAAGAGAAAAAGAAATTTTACTGCTTTCGACCCGAGGTTTTACTATTAATGAAATTTCAGAAGAAATATTTGTTTCACCAGATACCGTAAAATTTCACCGGCGTAAACTTTTTGAGAAATTAGATGTAACCAATATTTCAGAAGCCATTTCTTTTTCTACCAGTAATAAGCTTATTTAGAAATAAGTATTCACAGATGATTATATTTTTTTATTAATATTCTTCGCAGATTATAAATTAACCTGCGAAAAATATATTATGTTTTCCTAATTTATTAAAGTATAATCGCTTCCTTAATTAAACTAACCTGGTGTTGATAGTCGTCTAAATTGGCTTTTTTAATTTTGTTGTTTACGCTTTCTAAGGCGTTTGACTCGAGTAAATCAACTATTTGTCCGTTTCCTAAATCAAGATTTTCCGATTGTGTATTTAAATAAAATACAGGAATATCACCTAATAACATTTGTTCTCTCTCTGAACTCAATATTGGAGACCAGTTTCCAATGGCGGCATATGCTCTTGCTAAAAGTTCTAGTTTTAATCCATATTTTATAGCGTCTTCAAGATATTCCGGACTATTTAGGAGTCTCAAGATTTTAAAATATACACCGGTTTGTCTATTAATAAATCGAATCTTTAAATCTCTAAAGTGTTCAAAAGGAGAATTTTTAGACAGTAAGAAATTTTTATTTTCCAGTACCAATTTATATATTTTATCAAATCCTATTTTAAATTCTGACTGATAATCTATAAGGTTTTCTATTTTATTGTTTAATTTCGGTTTATTGGATTTGTAAAGGTTTTTAAATACCATTTCCTGCACTTTCTGCATTGTATCTTTATTTGAATTTTCAATACGCTGAACAGTACAATTATATTCTAATTGAACAGAAGACCCAAATCCGCAGGCATAAACCGGGACATTTTGGTTTTTAATAGGAAGTAACAGGCTTTCTAAAATGGTACCAACAATGTTTTCGTCTTCTTCAGTATAAGTTTGTGTGTGAAATAATTTTATTGTGGGTAAAATAGTAGTTTCGTGATCAATTAATACCGGACAATTTCCGGATGCAATTACGTTTTCAAAATGATAATCTCTTGCGTTTAAAAAATAGGCAACACCTACCAAAATACCAGCACTCTCATAGTATAATTTGACATCATCACTGGTCTTGCATTCTGCATGTTCTACAAACTCTAACCAGCCATAGGTGTTTTTATCAATAATATTAAAACTCTTTAATTCTTTTTCTAAACTTTTATTAACCCAATTTAGAAATTGATTGTAAGCAAATGTAACAGCTACATTAGTAGGTTTGTATACAATTTTATAGGCGTTGTCAAATTCAATTATTACCGTAGATTCCCCATTATGCTGATCACCTGAGTTTAAATGAAGTTCACTGATTTTACTTAGTTTTGTCTCAAAATAATATTCAATTTCTGCTTTATCTGCTTTAAATTTTCCAAATAAATTGGTTATGAATTTAAGAAATCTCTCTGTTTTTACGGCTAATTTTCTAGCCAGAATTGGATAACTAAGAAATAAATTATGAAATTTGTCTGATAAAAGAGCCGAAATAAATTTTTCATAATAATAGTCCTCAATAGTAATATTAACGGCATCTTGATTTTCTTGTGCGTTTTTATATTTTGAAAATTCTTTAAGAAGCACTAAATGAGATAATTCAAATAATTCTCTATACAATACTAAATTCAATTGATCTATTAAATTTGGATCAAATATTTCATGAATACTTTTTAAATTTTGCTCAACTTTAGCAGAAAATAAATTAATAAAAGGAACAAAAAAATGATAGAAAGCTTTTTCTTCGATCTCACCTTTACTTTTTTCAAATGTTGTGGGCATATTATTCAAAACTTCTTCAAGTGTATGTATCCATAACGGAAAATCAATTTTTTCTCTGGTATCATCGGCCAAAGAAGTCATTACAGAAATATCATCAAAATCTAAATTATTAAACGAACAGTATTTATAAAATGCCTCATCTGATGCTTTCTTGCAAATGCTTTCTTTCCAATAATTTAAATATGAAAAATCACTTTCCCTTTTTTTGAAAAGAATTTCATTTTGTTTACTAAAAGCCAGTAGCTCGAAAGGTGTTAGCGTAGAAAGATATAGTTTCTTGAAAAATAGTGTGTTTTCCATAATCTTATAAAATGTTGAAATTAATACTGACCCGATAGAAAAAAGGTATTGTTAATTTACATAGATAAGCTATACTAAATTAACAATACCAAAAGATGTATATTTCATATTTCCAGATGCTTATTTTAAAATAGAATTCTAGAAAATAAATGCCATTTTACCAAGTAACACAGATAAATGACCAAGAAATTTCAACTCCTTTTCCTCCAGCTATAGCTTCCAGTTCTAACTCAGTTAGCTCCATATTAGCTGGATTTGCAGGAATATTGATATAAATTGCAGATGTATCTGTCTGATCTGTTACAATAACTTTTCTACCTTTTAGATCTAATGGCTGCCCAGATAATTTTTCGATAGCCTTAACAGGATCAGCAATTAATTCTTGTTTAAAAGATTCATCTGCCCAGCTTTTTTCGATGATAGTTTTTAAGTTTTTTTCTGAATTTGCTTGTGCTTGATTAAAGTCCATAATTGTATAATTTAAAGGTTAATTTGATTAATTTTTTATTTTATTTATTACCAGGTAACACAGATAAATGACCATGAGATTTCAACTCCTTTTCCTCCAGCTACGGCTTCTAATTCTAACTCTGTCAGCTCCATGTTAGCTGGATTTGCAGGGATATTGATATAAACTGCAGAAGTATCTGTTTGATCTGTTACGATAACTTTTCTACCTTTTAGATCTAATGGCTGCCCAGATAATTTTTCGATAGCCTTAACAGGATCAGCAATTAATTCTTGTTTAAAAGATTCATCTGCCCAGCTTTTTTCGATAATAGTTTTTAAGTTTTTTTCTGAATTTGCTTGCGCTTGATTAAAGTCCATAATTGTATAATTTAAAGGTTAATTTGATTAATTTTTTATTTTATTTATTACCAGGTAACACAGATAAATGACCAGGAAATTTCAATTCCCTTACCTCCTGCTACAGCTTCTAATTCTAGCTCTGTAAGTTCCATATTTGCTGGATTTGCAGGGATATTGATATAAGCTGCAGAAGTATCTGTTTGATCTGTTACAATAAGTCTTCTGCCTTTTAAATCTAGTGGCTGTCCAGATAATTTCTCGATCGCTTTAACAGGATTAGCGATTAATTCTTGTTTGAAAGAGTCATCAGACCAACATTTTTCGATAATAGTTTTTAAGTTTTTTTCTGAATTTGCTTGTGCTTGTTTAAAGTCCATGATTTTAATTATTTAAGGGTTAATTATTTAAATGTTCATTTATATTTTGATGTAATTTTTTAATGTTGGAAAAAGACTATTTACCAAATCTCTCCAAATGGTCTTTCCGCCTCCGGCAATTATTTCTAATTGGTCTTCTGTAAGTTCTATGTCTTCAATATTGGGTTCACTAGGGATATTTACGTAAACCTTAGATTTATCAGTCTGATCATTAATTACCAGTGTTTTTCCTTCAGGTAAAACAATCTTAGCTCCTGTCAGATTTTCTATTGCTTTTATAGGATCTGAAACAAGGCATTTTCTAAAATTAATATCTTCCCATGCTTTGGATATTATTAATCTTAAAACCTCTTCTTCTTTTTTTTGTTCCATGATTTATTTCCTTTTGTACAATGTAAAATTAGAACTCCATTACATTATAAAAATGCCAAATAAACTGACAAAAAATACTCATAAAAGTATTTCATCGATAAAAAAAGTATTTTTACCGATTAAAAAATCATTCTTTTCGACAAAATACATATTGATTTCTCCTTTTCCTTTAGCATAAATATTACCACGGTACTGAAATAAAAAGCATTCTTCATGTTTTATCAGATTATAAAGAGATTCACTTATATTGACTTTACCTGCTACTCCATTACTTTCTACCCTGCTGGCAGTATTTACGGTATCGCCCCATACATCATATTGGAATTTTTTAAATCCAACGATTCCGGCGACAATGGGACCAGCGTGTATACCGAGACGCATTTCAAAAGCAGGCTTATTTGTGATTGAATTTTGAATTTTTCTTTCAATCATAAACTCCTGCATCTCTAATCCTGCCAATACAATGTCTTTTAGGGAATCTTCATTTTGATTTGGTATTCCGCCTGCTGCCATATAAGAATCACCAATAGTTTTAATTTTTTCGATATTATACTTATCAGAGATTAAATCAAATGCTTTGAAACAAACATTGATTTCTTCAACAAGATCTTTAGGTGACATTTTTTCAGCAGTTTGCGTAAAAGATTTAAAATCAGTAAAAAGGATTGAAACCAAATTAAAATCGCGGGCATTGACAAAGCCTTTTTCTTTTAATTCTTCTGCGATTTCTTCAGGCAGAATATTTAACAACAGCTTTTCTGAACGGTCTTTTTCTATTTTTAAAGCTTCTCTGGATCTTCTAACGTAGTTTAACCTATTCCATAAAGCAATAGAAATCAACAGTATGAAACCCAAAGAAATTATAATGATGTTTCTTTGGGTTTCTTTTTTCTGAACTTCTTCTTTATGTTTAAGTTCTATTTTATGTTCTTTATTGACATATGCAATACTATCCATTAAGAGTGACTTTTGAAATTCCATGTTCAAAATCTTATTGGAGGTTTCTTCAGACTTTAAGCTGTCATTATATGCATTTGATTTCTCATAAAAATTAAGGGCCCCTGTAGTGTTTCCCAAAGATTTATAAGCTCCATAAAGACACTTACAAGCTTCTTTTTTTAAAGATAGGGCACCTAAATTTTCTGCAATTCTGAGTCCTTTTTTACATTTCTTTATAGCTATAGTATTCTTTCCTAATTGATTCAATATGCTGCCAATAGCTACTTCTGTAGTACCTGTATATTGTAAACTATTAATTTTTTGTGATGATTTTAAACACCAATTATAATATAATAAGGATTTCGTATAATCGCCCTGGATATTAAACAGTTCACCTAAATTGTACAGGACTTCTATTTTTTTTTGCTCATCACCTATTTTGACTGCGATAGCTAAAGCCTGACTAAAGTGATTATAGGCCTTAGAATACTGCTTTTGCATCATGTAGATTTTACCTGCCGCATTTAAATTATGGGAAATTCCTACTGAATCTTTTAACTCTTTGTAAATGGTATTGGCTTTTTGAGAATAAATCATAGCATTAGAATAATCCTTTATATCAATGTATATTCCGCCAATATTTTGGGTAATCGCAGCAATGATTTTTTTATCGCCAATTTTTTTTTGAATTTTTATTGCCTGATTATAAAACTCGAGTGCTTTTGGATAATTACCTAAGTAATAATGAACAGCACCCATATTATTCAATGCTGACGAGACTCCTTTTTTGAAATCAATCTTTTCACAAATTTCTTTACTGTTAGTATAATAAACCAGGGCTTTTGCATAATCTCCCTGATAATAATATGTTGTTGCAATTTTGTTCAGGACATTTCCTATTCCTTTTTGATCTTTGGAACTTTGGTATATTTTTAAACTTTTTTCGAATGAAACCATTGCATCCGGAAATTTTCCGGAGTCCTGATACTTTATTCCATTATTTAATAAACTGTCTGCAATTTTCTTATTATCAAAACGTTGTTTATTTGATACATTTATTTGCCCGTGTAATTTTATTCCGGCACCGAAAGTGAGAAAAAGAAAAAACAATAAGTAGATGTGCAAATTTTTCATATCAGTACTATTAAATTAAAAACGTATATGTTCAATGTACACATACGTTTTTTATCTCAACGGTTAAAATTCATTCCGTCTAATAATCATTTTACAATGATTGGAGGCGTCTGTCCGTCACCTCCTCCGGAAATAATGTCTAATTGTTCTTCTGATAGTTCCATATCATCTACCACTTCAACCAAATTAGGGTTGGAAGGAATATTAATAAATATTGTAGATGTATTTGACTGGTCATTAACAGTAATTGTTTTTCCATCCGGTAAATGAATTGGCTGTCCTAAAAAGTTTTCTAATGTTGAGACTGGACTGGTTAGTAAATTGCTCTTAAAAACAGGGTCTTCCCATGCTTTTTTGACAATAGATTCCAGAGTCTTTTGATCGTTAATAAATTCCATGTTTTCTATATTTTATGATTAAACTCATTCTTAACAATTGTAAAAGTATCAGCATTAAAGAATATAGAATTGCCAAATTGACTGACAAAAGATCAAAGAGCTTATTTATTACCTTTTTTGGTAGTCTTTTATAATTTCTTTTTTTATATACTATAGGCGGATTAATTCAAAAATGAAAAAGCTGTATTGAAATTTACATCCAATACAGCTTTTAAGTTTAATATTTAGAATTCTATCTGATGGTACTGAAGTAAAACTCAGGAAACGTTTTTACAGCTCTGTTGGTAATAATATCAAATACAATATTTGTACAAACTGCTGCTACCATCCAGGAAGCTACAGATAACTGTGGAGGAGAAAGTTCTCTGTTTTCAGCTTTATACTTTTCGATTATTTCCTCCAGCCATTCTTGTGGATTACCTGAATATCTCATATAATCAGAAACATAATCTACCACATTTACTTCATTAAAATGTTGGTTTGGTTTTTCTAAAATATTAAGCCCTTGGTTTTCTTTAATTACCAACACCAAGGCTCCCCAGCCCAGATTATAAGGATGCAGAACCGGAATTTTTTTCTTCTGGCATATAGAATCGAACAGCAAGGGCACTTCTGATACGAAATCTAAAGCATTAATCGCAATTTTATGACCCTGAATATAATTATCAAGATTATCGGGAGTTAAAAAACAATTATGTATCGTGATTTTAGCTTCCTTATTGATTGAGAGTAATTTTTCCTTAATTGCTTCTACTTTAGGTTTAGAGATATCTTTCTCAGTATAATTTTGTCTGTTTAAATTGGATAATGCTACAATATCACCATCAATTAGTGTGAGATTTTCAAAACCGAATCTAAGCAAACATTCTGCAATAACACTGCCAATACCCGCTCCGCCTAATAATATTGGAATTTCTTTTATTCTTTTTTGTTCCTCGTCTGTAATATAAAGCCTATTTCTGCTATAACGATTTTTCATATATTTTCTTACAAAAATAAGTAAAAACAATACTTTTTAAAGAATAAAAAAAGTTAAATATTTAAATATTAATCAGTTATACTGAATAAATTTCATCTTAACAATTAAATCTTGCTTTCAAAAGGCGATGCAGGTAAATTTTGTTTATTGTATAAATTAGCCTCTGAGGGGTTGTCAGCCCTGGCATATCTGACTTTTAAAGGGATTGGAATTGAATCACTCCAAACCATAATCTTATCGTTTATGATTTCGGCATTTGCCCACACAAATTTGCCATCGCCACCGGCGATGGAAAACCCCTTTAAAATTGCATTCTTTTTTTCTATCAAACCAGTTCCAATATCTGAAAAACTTAGTACCAATTTGTTTTGTTCCCGCTTCATGGATTTAAAAAGTGGTCCTGATAAAACTAATTTTTTTTCACCATAAACCATTTTTCTTGCCTGTAAAGCAAGCCTTTTGCCTACATCGTATTTGTTTAAGGGATGAATGTCATTCCACTCTCCTAAATCTATTGTCACCGCCATAGCTGTATTGGGAACATATAACGTTTTTTTTTGCTGCTGTCTTAATTCTGCCCAATTGCTTTCAACTGGTTCAGATTTAGGCTCCATATAATTTGCAAGCTGAACATATATAAAAGGAAAATTGCCCTGCTTCCATTCTGCCCTCCAATTTGTAATCAAGGTTTCCATTAATGCTGAATATTCTACCGGCTTTTTTGTGCTTGATTCTCCCTGATACCAGAGAACGCCTTTGATTGCATAATTTTTTAAAGGAGCAATCATCGCATTGTAGAGCCCAACCGGTTTCCATCTGATAAAAGTCTGTGACGGTAAAGGAAGCATTTTTGTTCCTAATTTGTACTTCCATATGCAGCTTAGGTTTAGAGAATCATTCCCATTCACTAATTGATATTGTTTATCCATGACAAAACCTCCCTTGCCTGAATTATTTATGATACGAATAGCAATTTCATTTTTCCCTTCTTTTAAAATATTTGAATTAAAAGAATATTTTCTGGGTGGATACAGATACGAAGTTGTTCCCACAAAATGAACATTTACAAAAACAGAATCGGCATCGACTATTCTTCCTAAAATAAGTTTAGCCGAATTCTCTTTAACTTTCTGGATTTTAAATTCTTTTCTAAACCACACAGCACCATTTATATTTGCTAAACCATTGTCTGCCCAATAACCGGGAACATGCATCGTGTTCCAGTCTGAATCATTCAATTCAGGATTTGACCATTTATTCTTTAAACCTTCATCTGTTTTATTCAGTAATTGATACCATTCGTTATTACTCTTTTTATCATTTGATTCAATTTGGTATATCAGGTTTTTGTCTTTAAATCTTTGATATTCCTGATAATACTCCGGAAATTTTTTAATTCCTTCTTAATTGATCCAGGATTCGGCCGGAGAACCTCCCAAAGCAGCATTAATCAATCCGATTGGAATTTTATACTTTTCATAAATTTCACGGGCAAAAAAATATCCAACAGCCGAAAATTACAAGATATTAACCGGAGTCACTGAAATCCATTCGCCAGAAGGATATTTTTTAATGTTATGGTATTACTCGATGAAAAAGTCATTTCGTATGGTCCACCAGCTTTTTGCGGAGGTAAAATAATCATCCATGTTCCGTCTTCAGCCGTAATGGTTTTGTAAATTTTACTATTAAAGTTTAATTCTATTTTTTCATTTGCAGCAGCCCAGCCCCAAATTTTCACTTTGGCATCCCGCTGTAAAATCATGCCGTCACTAATTAATCGAGGCAATTTTATTTGCGAATTAGCTGCAAAACTTAGAAATAGTATTGTGAGTCGTATTATTTTTTTCATTTTTCTTTTTGCTTTTACTTTCGTCAAACATTAAATAATCAGGAAAGATGTTACTCTAAAACCTACTTTCCCTAGAAAATTATATCTATTTTTTTTACACAGATTTAAAAAAAAACAAGCAGATTTTGAAAGATTTATTTCTAAAAATCAAATTTAATCTGCTTAAATCTGTTTGAAATTAAATTGAATCATGATATCCTAAAATTTGTTTTCTGTAAACTGTTAGAACACTTATTCATACATATATAATTTTATCTTTTGAATTTCATAATCGCCCACCGAAATTCTAAGATGTCTTCCCTGATGAGTCTGATCACCATTAAAGTGTCTTACAGTCCTCCATAAATCATTTTCAAATTTCCCCTGATCTGTTTTTAAAATCCCGGCGTTAAGAGCTGTGTTTTTTAAAGCTTTAAAAGTTACCACTACGCCTGATCCGGCAATGTAAAATTCATCCGTAGCGATTTCAATAATGATTGCACTTGACATAGGCCAGACTTCTGCTTTTGCTCCATCAGACCAGTTTAAGGTATAATCATGTTTAAATGTAAACTCGAAATTACCCAGTTTAATTATCTGTAATTGATTTTCTTTATCTAATAAAACACCATCAATTTTTCCTTGTCCTTTATTCGCTTCAATGACAGGAGTCAATTGTTTAACCAGATTATAAATGTTACCAAGCGGTTCTTTTTTAGCATCAGCAACAGATTCGATTGAGAAAGGCGAAAAACCAATTGCTTCATAATGGCCAATAGCATATAATCCTTTAAATGGAGTGCTTTCGTCAAAGCGATGCTCCGGAATAAAAAGTGGATCTCCCTGACGGGTAAACAAATCATTCCAGTGTTTAAACAAAGGATTATAAAAATCCGGTGAAAGTAAATCAATTGAAGTTCCTGCAGCTTTCCAGATATCCATCAAATGTGGTAATGGGCCTGCACTTGGATATTCTCCAGGTTTTTTCTCTGGAGCATTTAAAGCAGCATTTACAAATAAAGGCAATGCATACGCATATTTTCCGGCTTTAGCGATTTTATTAGTGAATTTTGCAAAATACCAGGCCATGAAAATTTCGTCTGTGTGAAGACCTTTTCCAAATATCTGCTCCCAGTTTCCTGAAGTTTTAAAACCGTTCTTTTTCCAGATTTCCAGGAACTCAGGAACCAGTTTTTCTTTGTTTTTCTGCATGTATTTCAACAATTCATCAGGAACTGGCTTATTAAAAGCTTCGTTTGCCCATACACAATAATCCCTTGCTGTAGGCAGCATTCCGATTTCATTTTCAACCTGAACCATTATGACCGTTTGTTCTTTTTGATCAAAATCTTTAATATGACTCATTAATTTTTGAAAAGCTTTTAAATCGGCTTCTAAATTATTTTCGCTGAACGGCGTTAAAATCTCATGACTTTTACCTTTATCATCCTTAACTCTTGGATATTTCTTCTGGTTTAATTTGACCCATGCCGGAGCATGGCTCGACATACTGTTTTTCCATGATCCGAACCAAAGAAATACCAATTTCAGATTTTCTTTCCTTGCTTTAAGAATCAGGTCGTCCACCAAAGAAAAATCAAATTTGCCTTCCTTAGGTTCTATGAGTTCCCAATAAACCGGAGTCAATACGGTATTCAGATTCATATCAGCAAGTTTAGGCCAGATAGGTTCCATGCTCTCCATGCTTGTAGCAGAAGAATTCCCTAATTCACCTCCTCTTATAATAAATGGTTTATTATCGACAATTAATTGAGTCCTATTGCCTTTTTTTTGAAGATGGGGAATTTTTTCCTGAGAAAATCCGAACTGGAAAACAGTTAACAATAATGTGGGTACTATTATTTTAGAAAATCCAATCATTCTAAATTTTTTAAAAATTAATTTATCATTTAAATAGTGTTTGACGTATCAAAAACAAATAAGTAATCCATGATACAAATCCGTTTTGCAGATTTATATTATGGATTAAATTACAATAAAAAGACTTTATTTCTGAAGTTCTCCTGAAAAGTCTTTACTCACATCTTTGCCGGCAAGACCATCTGCTACTACTTTATAGGCATGTTTACGTTTATAGCTGGTATCCCATACGTTTGGAGATTCATTTGGTAACCAATATTCATGTTCTTTTTCGTTATCAGATACTCCCCAAATGGTTATTCCATATTGTTGAGCAGCTGGAATGTATTTTTTATAGGAATCAATAACATACTGGTACATGGCTGCCTGATCTGCTAATTGTACAGCTGTAGGACTCTTTGTTCCTAAGCGAATATCCAGCTCAGAGATTTTTATTAATTTTCCTGAAGCCGCTAATTTTTGAAACATCTGATCAATTTTGGCTTTATCAGTTGTTAAAGAAATATGCATTTGTGTTCCTATTACATCAACAGTAGCTCCTTGATTTTCAATATATTTAACGTAGTTAATTAATCCATCACATTTGTCCAGTCTGGATTCTAAATTATAGTCGTTTATAAATAATTTATCTGTAGAATTACCATATTGACGTGCTAATTTAAACGCTTTTACCGCATAATCTTTCCCTAGATATTTTCCCCAGTAAAATTCATCATGTGCCATATCAGTAACAACACCATCACGTAAACTTCCATCTTCTTTTACTGGTTCGTTTACTACATCCCAGGCATGAACATCATTTTTAAAATGCGTCATCATTTTTGAAATCCAGTCAGTCATGGCTGCATCAATCAGTTGTGTTTTTTCTGCATCTGTTTTTTCAATAGTAACAGGCCCGGTTGCACCCGTAGAAGAGTCTGCTGTTTTCAATCCTCCAATTTCAATTGGAGCTGAAAAACGGGCTGTTAAATATACCTTTATTCCGTAGGGTCTGAATACATTTGCCAAAGCTTGAACTTTCTCTAAATATTGAGGCGTTAAGATTAAGGCATTTGCATTTACATTAGTCAAAACGGTTCCGTTAATACCAACAGAAGCATTTGCACGGGCATAATAAATATAACGCTGATCAATAAAATCAGGTAATTTTTGCCAGTTCCATAAAGAAAAACCTGCATAACCGCGCTGTCTAAATTATCCCAATGATTTAAAATTCTAATATTCGTTTTTGGAGAATCAGCAATATTTAAATCCTGAATTGATTTATTGGTTTGAATCAACCTCAAAAAATTATAAACACCATACAAAACCCAAACCTCTTTTTTACCGGCAATTAGAATGTGTTTCTTGTTTTTCAATAAAATGGTTTTGATGATAAATCCTTCTTCGTTTATTTTATCAAAATCAGAGCTTTTTAACCTTTGTATTTCAGAATTTAATGCTGCTTTTGAGCCTATAATTATTTTGTTTTCTCCTTTAATTTCTGAAAGAACATCCGGTTTTTTCCAGCATGTTAAAAATTCCTGTTTCTAATTCTTTTGTTGAAATCTTAGCCGTTTCAGAGTTTTCCAAAGAAACAATTCCCTGTAACTTATTTTTATTCTGAAGCAAGTGTAGCGTTTGTTATCTGATCATATTGCAGCCATAATTTATAATCCTTTTGAGCTATTGCAGAAGAGGAAATAATAAATACAAGGAAAATTAATCGCAATGAAAATCATCTTTTACTAATTTATTCTTTTTAAAAACATTTTGAATTGAATTAATGCTTAAATAATATATTTGATTAAATTTTACCTTAAAAAATACATTATCATAAACAAAAAAATAAAAACAATCGGTTGCATAAAAAATATACTATTTGTGTTTAAAGAAAAAAAAATTTACTGCAGTTTTTTAGTTATTATTTACTAATTGATAAATTTAAGGAATTGGAAACAGATAAATTGAACAATCTGCATAATGGCAATTGCTTATCTTTTACTGGTACTCTGGTACTCTGGTTTTCGAAAATTCACTCAAGAAATTGAGAATGTTTTTTGTTTTATTAATCAATATAAATCACATTCAATTATCATCCTGAACGCAGGCGAAGGACTTAAAATCCAAAAAAAAATAGATTTCCTTTACATAAAAGCTCATTATAATGATTTCTTCAATATAATTTTGAATTTTTCAATTTGTCGTCTATGTCGTAAAACATGTACAATTGCATGCTCTGTCATTTGTTCAATATCATAAACTTGTCCCCAGGGAGTAGCTATTTTTTTATTATTGTCAAATTCCTCAAGTTGATTATCCTGAATAGTTCTAAAAGTCTCGATTGTGAAGGCTAAAAAACGATTTAAATCAATGTTATATTCCTTTATTGTAAAACGAAGCAAATCATCAGGATACTCTACTTTTTCTCCTAAAAACTGTCTAATATCCATTGCATAACAAAATCCGGAACACACAACATGTGCTAAGATTGTTTGTATGGATTTACAATTCGAATCGTTTGTATTATCATCAATAATTTTAATTAATTCAATATCAGAAATATCAGAAATTAGTTGTTGTAATTCAGTAATTGCCTTTTCATATTCGTCAAGGAGCGCCCCTGTTGCACCATGCCTGTAAATTTTAGTCATCAAATTGCTGAATTCATTTTTGTCTGTTATCATATAATAAAAATCAACGGATAAGATTTAGTCGTATCACAACAATAGTACAAAAAACATGTAAAACTATAATGCCAAAAAATAATTTAAATGTTTCCTTCGACCCAATTCAGTGCTTTATTAAATTCTTCTTTTTTAAAACCACGAAATTCTCCCGGAACGACATAGCTAAATCCATTAGTAAATGAAATAATTTCTTCAGTATCCGTAACAATAGCAGCTCGGTTCCATTTTCCTAAATGTTTCAATCCAATTAACGCATCCTGCAGCCATGCTCCTGCCGTAAAGTTTCCAATATCAGTATCTAATACCAATAAAAAATTAATTTCATTGATTCTTTTTACCAAATTATCTATGGCAGGAACAACAGCTGCCTGAAAATCTTCCTTTGTTACTTCTGCAAGCGCTCTAAAAGCCACTATATTGTCTGCAGTATCAATTATATGTATCATATTTATCTGTTTTTTAATTATTTCACTTTCAAATTTAGACTACACAAAACAGATCGGTTTATATGTTGTCTTTTAAATTTTATAAAATATCTATCTCATCAATATCAGTCAGGTGAGACTCATTAAATTAAAACATGCCTATGAGCAAATTGAAACTTAATTTCAGTTAAGTTTTTATAATAATTTATCTGTAAATACAACTAAACTATTTTAAAAAAATTACATTTGAAAATCCAAATCTATATTTAAAATTATGTTCCAAAAAAGAAATTTTCTTCATCTTCTCGCGACATTGATTATCTTATTTTATAACGTAAATGTGAGTTCGCAAACGTCATCTCCAAAAAAAGAAAACCGTTCAAAATTATTTGAAGAAACTACTACAGACAGCGATTATTTAATGGCTATTGAAAAAGCCGGTGAGGTAATGGAATCAGCTTATAACGATGCCGATTTTGACAGTGCATCTCATCATTTGTTTGGCGAAATTAAAAGAACACAAGGCAAACTTGACCTTATTCTGGCAAGCTTAAAGGGCGCTAATACAAATGTACGTAACCAACAAATGTATCATACGGTTCTACAAGAATTACAGCTGCAATTGGATCAACAGAATGCAGCTATTAATTTGCGTAACCAGAATCTTGAAAAAATTAAAAGCCGATTTATCGAACTCCGAAAAGACAAAACACTAACCGGGCTTTTAAAAGATACTATTCGACGAAAACAGTTTAAAAAAGAATTTGCGAATCTTAAAAAAAGATACCTCGCGACAGACAGTCTGATGACTAAAAATCAAGGGATTTTAAACACGAAGAAAAGACTAACAGTACAGCGAAAAATTGCAGTTTCAAATGCTTTGATTACAGTCGAAAACAATCTTGAAAAGTCAGGAATCAGCATGCTGCATAAAGAATATCCTTTCTTGTGGAGCATCAATGAATCTATTCCTAAAAAAGCGATAAAACAAAATATAGGAGCCAAAATAGTAATTGAAGAAAACGTTGCTGGTTATTATTTGAGCTATCGAACCGGAGGATTAATTACGCTGTTATTTTTTATGGGGCTTTTGGCCTGGTATATTTCCCGTAATTTAAAATACCTCAATGCGAACGGATATAACGAAAACCTTTCTTCTTTTAATTTTAAATATTTAAACAGAGGTGTGATAGTGCCTGTTGGAGTCATTGGGCTCAATATTGCCGTTGTCAGCAATTTGTATGCTCCTGCGCTATTTTTAGAATTACTTCATCTCTTATTACTTGGATTTTTGACTGTACTTTTTAAAAATAAATGGTCAAAAATTTCCATGAAAAATTGGCTATTCCTTTTGGGATTATTCTTCACACTTTGTTTCCTTGATCTTTTTATAGAGGTTGGTTTATTACAGCGATGTGCTTTTATTATCATTAATATTTTAGGAATTCGCTATGGTTTGGTGCAAATCAAAACCCTTAAAGATCAATTATATATCAAAGGTTTTTTTAAATGGGCCAGTATTATTTTTATCGGATTAAATGGTTTGTCTATACTTTATAATCTTTTTGGACGAGTATCGCTTTCCAATATGCTGAGCTTAACCTCTTTTATTTCGCTTACGCAGATTGTGGCATTGAGCGTACTTTTGAAAATCATTTTAGAGATCATTATTTTACAGATCTATACGACCCGAATTAAACGTGGTTTCGAAAAGATTTTCGATCATGAAAGTTTGTCTGATACGCTAAAAAGGCCATTTATTATTGTAATCAGCTATATGTGGCTTGTGGTTATTGCCTCCAATTTAAATATTTGGGAATCGCTTCGATCTTCTTTAGGTAACTTATTAAGCCATCCCAATACTATCGGAAGCATTACTTTTACTTTAGGAAACATAGTTTTGTTTTTTATTATTATCTGGATTGCTCATTTGCTTCAAAAATATGTAGCTTACTTTTTTGGTGAAATTGAGGATGAAAACGAAGAAAATGTCAATAAAAGACAGCATTCAAAATTACTGATTACCAGACTGCTTGTATTAATTGGCGGTTATTTATTGGCCGTAGCCGCGTCCGGAATGCCTTTGGATAAATTGAGTATTCTATTAGGTGCCTTAGGCGTCGGTGTTGGACTTGGTCTTCAAAGTGTGGTGAATAATTTTGTATCGGGTATAATTTTAATATTTGACAAACCAATTCAGGTGGGAGATGTTATTGAAATAAGTTCTGAGTCTGGCCGGGTAAAATCTATGGGATTGCGAACTACAAAAATCAATGCTCCAAACGGTGCTGAAATCATTATTCCGAATGGAAATTTATTATCTCAAAATATCACTAACTGGACATATACAGACAATTTTAAACTGGTTGAAATTTCAATAGAAATTAGTGGTGATACTACTCCGGATGAAATTAATATAATAATATTGGACGCTCTAAAAAGTTTAGCTTTGATTAACTTGGAAAAAACGCCTCAAATTTATTACAGCGCCATTTCTGATGGAAAATATAAAGTATTGGTAAAATTCTGGTGCAGTATTTATCGTACTGAAGAAACGATAAGCAGTGCGCGTCAGGTTCTCTTTAGCAATTTTAAAGCTAAAGGATTGACTTTTTCAACTTAACAAATGAATTTTCTAAAATCAAAAAACGCCTCAGTAATTTGAGGCGTTTTTCATTGTTATATTTTTAAATCAATTAGTGGTGACCATTATGCTTATGATCCTGACCCATGTTAGAATTTCCTTTAGATTTATTTGAATTATCGTTTTTAGGATTCCCTTTGTGTGAATTCTCTCTATTATACTGTTTATCGTTTTTGATAGGTTTATTTCCTCTATTTTTTTGAGGTTTACCATGATATCCTTTTGGGTAATTGGCTCTGTGTTTTTTATGATAGGTATAAGGAGAATTTCCTTTATAATCATTCAACACTACTTTATAACCACTATACAAATCATATTGTCTGTATTTTACAGGAAGTCTTCTTTCGCGAATCCATTGTCCGTTATTAACATAAATATACTGACTTTGGGAAACATCATAATAAGTATCAATATCCGGTAAATAATAATACCTGCTGTCATCGTTTCCTTCTGGTCCCCAGCTGGGAGGTGTTCCAATATTTACATTAATTGAAACCTGTGCATGAGCAAAAAATACACTCATAAAAAGCACTAAGGTAAGTACTGATTTTTTCATCTTTTTTGTTGTTAAATATTAATTTGATTTAACTATTGCTAAAGTAGTGCCAAAATATGGGTTTATCACATTCATTATACAAAAACGTGAAACCAATCGACGAATACCACTTTTCAACTGATATGCTCACCTGTTTTTAAGAAGCTAATTCCCGCTATCCGTTGCAATATTTTGTGGCGAACACCGCCACAAAATGATTTTCACTTCTATCGGGGCTAGGGCAATCGTTTTCATAAGAATACTTATCGATACATTTTGTCGCTTCTTCATTTAAATCTTTGCGAGGCTTCTGCTAAAAAAGCATATTACTAATAAAAAAAGCGCCTCAATTACTGAGGCGCTCTTCGTTTAACAAATTTTAATTTAACGATAATGATGAAAATTCTATTTCCAGCCACCACCTAAAGCACGATACAAATCAACAACTGCTTGTAATTTTTGTAAATTATCATTGATACCGCTCAATTGAGCAGCCAATAAATTTTGTTCTGATGTCAATACATCTGTATAATTGGTAGCCGAACTGTACTCTAAAAGCTGCTGCGTAAAATCGACTGCTTTTTCTAAGGCTGCAATTTGTTTTTCTCTTGAATCTTGTTTTTCAACCGCCATTTGATAAGCGTATAACGCATTAGAAACTTCCTGACCTGCTGTCAAGAGACTCTGCTGAAAATTATTATAAGCCTGCAATTGCTCTGATTGCGCTGTTGTTAATCTCATTTTATTAAGCCCTTGATTAAATATAGGCTGGGTCAGACCTCCAACTATCGAATAAAAAATCGAATTGGTAAAAAAGTCTTTCAATTCTAAATTAGAAAATCCACCGCTTGCTGTAAGGGTCAAACTTGGATAGAAATTGGTTCTTGCCAGGTTTGTAGATTCAAATGCAACTCTAAAATTAAATTCTGCCTGACGAACATCCGGACGATTCTGCAATAATTGAGAAGGTAACCCAATTGCAATATTTTCAGGAATAATCTGTGTTCCTAACTCCCCTCTTTCTATTGGCCCAGGTGCTTGACCTAATAAAATATTAATGGCATTTTCAGTTTCACGAATGCTTTGTTTCAAATCCGGAATCAAAACTTCTGCTGCATGTTGGTTGGCTTCGCTCTGTACCACTGCTGCTCCTGTAACAATTGCGCCTTCTTTTAAAGCTTTAATTGTTTCCACATTTTTAACGCGGCTTTCTAAAGTTTCCCGTGTGATTTTCAATTGTTTGTCATACGCTAATAACAGAAAATAGTTATTTGCAATATCTGAAATCAACTGTGTCTGCACTGCCTGCTTTGCAGCATCTGTAGCTAAATACGAAGCCAAAGCTGCTCTTTTAGAACTGCTCAATTTTCCCCAAATATCCGCTTCCCAAGAAGTACTTAAGCCTAGTTTATAAGTCGTTGTTAATGTGTTGATCGAAGCGCCCCCAAAATTTAAAGAAGCTTCAGATTGTTTACTATGTGTGGCACTTGCATCCAGACTTAACGTTGGATAGTACGCCAATTTACTTTGACGCAACGAAGCTTGTGCCTGAATAATATTCTCAATAGCATTTTTCAAATTAAGATTATTATCTAATCCTTTTTGAATCAATGCGTTTAGTTTTTCATCTTTAAAAACACTCTGCCACGGCATATTGGCAATCGTAGTAGAATCGGCTGAAACCTGATCACGATACAATTGATCTGTTTTTAAAGTTGTGGGGCGTTCGTACTTTTTGGTAACTGAACATGCACTCAAAAGTACGGCTGTCAGCACTAGTAAAATATATTTATTTGAACTGTTAGTCATCTCTGTTTTAATTAAATTTTACTCTTTGTGAACTTCTATTAACTGAATTTCATCCTCTTCATCTCCATCATCATAACCATCTTTTGCTGGACCGCTTACTTTTTCTTGTAAAGTCTGGAAGATAATAAACAAAACAGGAATAACAAATACTCCTAAAACGGTTCCGATTAACATTCCTCCTACTGCACCAGTTCCGATTGATTTGTTTCCTACTGCTCCGGCTCCTGAAGCAAACATCAACGGAACAAGTCCTAAAATAAAGGCGAACGAGGTCATTAGAATTGGTCTTAAACGTGCTACAGCTCCTGCAATTGCTGCCTCTACAATAGGCAATCCTTTTCGTCGTCTCTCCAATGCAAATTCAACAATCAAAATTCCGTTCTTCGCCAGTAATCCAATCAGCATGATTAAGGAAATCTGCAGGTAAATATTACTATTTAATTTGAAAATAATCGAAAACAAATACGCTCCGGCCAATCCGAACGGAATGGAGAATAATACTGCAAAAGGCAGAATATAACTCTCATATTGTGCACTCAATAAGAAATAAACAAAGACCAAACACAAGATAAAAATGAAAATCGTTTCACTTCCTGATGCTAATTCTTCACGCGTTAAACCAGAGAATTCGTATCCGTATCCCGCAGGAAGATTTTCTGCCGCCACTTCCTGAATCGCCTTAATAGCATCTCCAGAACTATATCCCGGATTTGGCGCTCCTGTAATCGAAATTGAAGTAAACAAGTTAAATCTTGAAATCGATTCCGGTCCAAAAACTCTAGTCATCGTTACAAATTCCGTAATCGGAGCCATATTTCCTGCACTGTTTCTCACGAAGATTTTGTTCAACCCCTCGGTATTGGTTCTGAATTCAGGAGAGGCCTGAATCATGACACGGTATTGTTTTCCGAATTTATTAAAGTTAGAAGCATACAAACCTCCATAATACCCTTGCATCGTTGACAAAATCGAATTGACTGTTACACCTGCATCTTTGGCTTTAGCCAGATTAATATCCATCATATATTGAGGAAAACCTGGATTAAATGGAGTTGTCGCATATTGTATTTCAGGACGTTTTGCTAATTTTTCAAGAAAATCAGTATTCACTTTAAAGAATTCTGCTGTCGAGTGTCCTCCTTTATCCTGAAGCTGAAATTCGAATCCTCCACTTTGTCCAAACCCCTGGATGGTTGGCGGAGAAATAAAGAAAATATTAGCTTCACGAATTCCGCTTGTTTTGGCAAAAAGCTGACCAATAACTTCATCAACACTTAAGTCACGTTTGTCCCACGTTTCTAATTTTACAATAACCATACTGTACGCACTTCCGGCTCCTGCAGTAAAGTTTTGTCCCACAATACGAAGCGTATTTTTAACTCCCGGAATAGTATTCGCAATACTATCTACTTGCTTGGCTATAATATCAGAACGTTCCATAGAAGCCGATGGCGGTAAACTAATATTCGCAAAAACAGTACCCTGATCTTCTGCAGGAACGAAAGCAGATGGCGTAGTTTTCATCATATAAAATAAGGCTGCTCCTGCTATAAGAATAGAAACCAAAACAATCCATTTTTTGACAGAAAGAAAACTTACCGAACGTTTGTACCTATTGGTTACATTATCAAATGCAACGTTAAACGAGGTATAAAATCGTTGCATAAAACTTTTATGTTTATGATCGTCAGCATGCGGTTTTAAAAGCAAAGCACATAAAGCCGGACTTAAAGTCAAAGCGTTTACAGCCGAAAGAATAATCGCAACAGCTAATGTAATACCAAATTGCTTGTAAAAAACTCCTGTTGATCCTGTAATAAACGTTACCGGAATAAATACGGCGGCCATTACAAGCGTAATAGAAATGATCGCTCCGGAAATTTCATCCATCGCATCAATAGTGGCTTTTTTAGATGATTTATAACCGTGATCAAGTTTGGCATGTACCGCCTCGACGACAACAATGGCATCATCGACGACAATACCAATAGCCAGTACCATCGCAAAAAGCGTTAATAAGTTAATTGTAAATCCAAATAAATTCAGGAAGAAAAATGTTCCTATAATCGCCACCGGAACCGCAATTGCCGGAATTAATGTTGATCTAAAATCCTGAAGGAAAATAAATACTACAATGAAAACCAAAATAAAAGCTTCTATCAAAGTGTGAATTACTTTCTCAATCGAAGCATCCAAATTTTCGTTAACATCAACAAGCAGTGTATATTTTATTCCTTTCGGAAAATTCTTTGCTGCTTCTTCAATCAGTTTTTTAGAGTTATTGATTACATCACGGGCATTGGATCCGGGAGTCTGACTAATTGACATTGCTGCTGATTCTACACCGTTTGTCTTAATTGTAGAAGCATAACTCAGAGATCCCAGCTCTACTTTCGCTACATCTTTCAATCGCAGTATTTGTCCGTTACCAACCGATTTTATTACTATATCACCAAATTCCTCAGCATTTGTTAAACGTCCTTTATATTTAATTACATATTGAAAAGCCTGATTTCCGTTTTCACCAAATTTACCTGGAGCAGCTTCTATATTCTGTTCTGCCAAAGCAGCCGAAATATCACTCGGAATCAATTTATATTGCTGCATGATATCCGGTTTTAGCCAGATTCTCATTGAATAATCCTTTGATCCAAAAACGGACACATCTCCAACTCCAACAACACGCTGAATTTGCGGAACAAGGTTGATTTTGGCGTAATTTTGAAGAAAAGTCTGATCATACGCTTTATTTTCGCTGTATAAAGAGAAAATCAATAAATTACTACTCTGACTCTTTGTAACCGTTACACCCGCCTGAGTTACCTCTGAAGGCAATAAACTCGTTGCTCTGGAAACCCTGTTCTGCACGTTTACCGCCGCTAAATCAGGATTTGTACCCACTTTAAAAAAAATTTTGATAGAAGCACTTCCATCATTTGTTGCAGTAGAAGTCATGTAGGTCATGTTCTCTACACCGTTAATCTGCTCTTCAAGCGGAATTACAATACTTTTCAATACCACATCAGCATTTGCTCCGGTATAACTTGCCGAAACGTTTACTGTTGGCGGAGCAATATCAGGATACTGCGCAATTGGCAATGCTGACAGTCCTATTAGCCCCAAGATGACAATAATAACAGATATTACTGTCGAAAGAACAGGTCTTTGTATAAAAATTTTAAACATCTTTTCTTATTTTAAGTCAGCGTAAACCGTTTCTGGATTCTGATTTTTAGTTTTTATTTCGCTTCCGTCTTTTAATGAAGCTACTCCTTCTAATACGATTTGATAGCCTGCCTTTAAGCCACTTGTCACCACATAGTAATTACCCGCTGTATTTTCAGACACTGTTATATTTACATTTTTTGTTTTTCCATCTTTTCCAACGGTAACTACAAAAATCTTGTCCTGTAGTTCAAATGTGGCACTTTGCGGTACGATCAAAACATCTTTTACTTCATTTGGAATTCGAACAGTGGTACTGCTTCCGCTTCTGATCATCCCTTTCGGATTTGGAAAGCGAGCTCTAATGTTTACGGAGCCTGTTTCTGTATTAATTAATCCGTTTACGGTTTCAATGCGCCCTTTTTCAGTGTAAGTTGATCCATCTGAAAGTAATAAGGAAACCTGAGGTAATTGCTTGATTTTTTGAGCCAGTGAACCTGAACTTTTTGTGAAGTTTAAAAGTACTTTTTCGTTCATTGCAAAATAGGCATAAACATTTCCAATACTTGAAACCGTCGTTAAAGGATCTGCATTATTAGAGCTTACCAAGCTTCCTAAACGAAATGGTATCGACCCCACAACGCCGTCAACAGGGCTTGTTACGGTTGTATATCCCAAATTAGTTTTGGCATTAACCAAAGCTGCATTTGCTTGTGCCAGCGTTGCTAGAGCAGATTCATAACTATATTGTGCCGACTCTAAATCGTATTTACTAATGATTCCTTTTTCAACTAAGGGTTTCACTTTATTAATGGCCAGTTTTGCCGCGCTTAAATCTGCCTGAGCGCTTTTAATGCTTGCCGTCGCTGTACGAACCTGCTGCTCATATTCCGGAGCACTTATTTTAAACAAAGGCTGTCCCGTTTTTACTACAGCTCCTTCGTCTACAAAAATTTTATCGATATAACCTTCAACCCTTGGGCGAATTTCTATATTTTGCTGTCCCTGAATACTCGCAGGAAAATCGTTATACAAGGTTGCTGATTGGAGCTGTAAAGTCAGCGTTTTATACTCTTTAACTTGTGATCCGGGTCCGCCCATAGGAGCCTTATCACTTTTATTACCACACGAAGCGATGATCACAGACGCTGCGAAAATGCTTAAAAAGGATTGCTTATTCATAACTTACAAATTTGTAATTATCTATTTATAAAGGTGCAAAAGAAATAAAATACGATACACGAAAAACATCTGATAGACGTAGAGTCGAAGATGATCGATAGAGATAACTTTAGAACCGATGGTTTTTAAAAAAAACTAAACAAGTGTTTAATTTACAAACTCATCGGCTCTAACATTGTTTTTATGGAGTGTAAAACTCTCTTTGGCGATTGGTTTAAAATTTTATTCAAATAAAGTGTAATATTGTCAATTAAAACATAAATTATAATGTCCACAAACTTATTCAGACCTTATTTATTTACCGGATTACACATTCTAAGCTGGGTGTTATTGGGATTTATCATGTTGTTTTATATCCCTATAACATGGAACGTGTTACTTCCATCTGTATTTTGGCTTTGGCAGATGATTATCTTAGTTTTATTAATTATTATTTTTTATTCCAATGCCAAAATTATAGTTCCAAAAACCATTATAAAAGATAATACATCTCCGTTTTTAGTTTGGGTTTTTCTTGCTGTTTTTGTGATGCAGCTAATCGCTTATTTTTATACTTCGGAAACAGATCTTCACACTAAAGTCAGTGAGGTCTTAGGATTTAAAAAATATAGAAATCCTTATTTTGACAATTATGTACTTATGCTGACACTATTGGTTTTAGGAATCAGTACAAGCTGGTCGATGCTTCAATATTGGCAGAAAGCAGCACAGCACAAACAAAAACTGGAACAGGATAAAACAGTAGCAGAATTAGCAATGCTCAAGGCGCAGATCAATCCACACTTTTTCTTTAATTCGCTAAATAGTATTTATTCACTTACTTATACAGATGTTGAAGATTCCAGAAATGCGCTTCACACCTTAAGCCGAATGATGCGATATTTGCTTTACAGCACAGAAGAAACAACAACATTGCTGAAAGAAGCTGAATTTATGAGAGACTTTATCGCTTTGATGAAACTTCGTACCAACAGCAAACTGACTATTACAACTGATATCCCTGAAAAAATACACGATTATCCAATTGTTCCGATGTTATTATTACCTTTAGTAGAAAATGCTTTTAAGCATGGTATTCATGCTACTGATAAAAGTGAAATTCATATTTCGTTTAAGCAGAATGGGAACAATCTTGAATTTGAAGTAGAAAATACCTATTTCGAAAAAACTTCTACTACAGATGAAGGCGGTATTGGACTAACGAATACGAAACGCAGACTTCATTTAATTTACCCTCATAAACATACCTTAACATCAGGCATTGCGAAAAACGGAAAGTACAAAGTAAAACTGCAAATAACTTTAGAATAATGATAGCATTAAAATGTATCGCAGTAGATGATGAACCATTAGCATTAAAATTAGTTCAAACCTTTATTGAGCAGACTCCCTTTTTAGAATTGAGCGCCAGCTGTGATAATGCAGTTGAAGCCATGACTATAATTAAGGACAAGCAGCCTGATCTTGTTTTTCTGGACATCAATATGCCTAATTTAACCGGAATGGAATTGGCCAGACTCCTGCAGGAACAGCCTGGATTGACTCCGAAAATTATTTTTACAACCGCTTACAATCACTATGCAATTGAAGGGTATAAAGTTAATGCAGTCGATTATCTTTTAAAACCTTTTAGTTATGAAGAGTTTTTACGTGCTGCAAATAAAGTACTGCAAATAACTGAAGAATCTTCTAATCATTACCAGCCAATTACAGCAGCAGATGATGAGTTTTTTTTCTTAAAAGTAGAATATCAATGGGTTCGGATTTCTCTAAAAGATGTTTTATATATCGAAAGTTTAAAAGATTATGTAAAGGTACATCTTGTCGATTCTCAAAAAACCGTGCTTTCACTTATATCATTGAAAGCCTTAGAAGAAAAATTACCATCCGCAAAATTTATGAGAATTCATCGTTCTTATATTGTCCCTCTTGACAAAATAAATGCCATCAGCAAGAATTCCATTTTTATTGGAAAAACTGAAATTACGGTTGGCGAGCAATACAAAGAGGCATTTAAAACTATTGTTGAAAAATGGCTTAAATAATATAATAAATACCACATGGAAAAAAGAAGCAATAAATATCATTTGACATTAAGTCTTAAGGAATATGCAAATGGAGAAACAATGCCTGCAAAAGAACTTGGAATTGAATTTGAAAATCACGATGAGATTTTTAGCATTATTGAAAAAATAAAAGCTAAAAACTTATTTGATAATGAATCTGAAGCAACTCAATTTGCATTGGGTTTAAAATTATTTGGGGAAATAAAATTGAAACACCGGAAGAATCCTCTTTTTGATGAAATAAATGAAGTCTTTCCCGTCTTCATGAAAAAGTTGAAAACTTTGTAAAAAGCAAAAACGCTTCAGATATGTGAAGCGTTTTTTTGTATAAATGAAAACCAATAAATTAAGCTTTTACTTTTCTTTTAACTGTACAGCCAATTTCTTTTGTCTGAGTAATGGCTGGTTTTTGATTGTTTTTTAATGATTCAATAACATCTTCAGCATATTTTATTTTTTCTGTTTTAGTTCCTTCCGGATCATTGTCAATTGCGCCAACATATTCTACCACATTTCCTTTAGCAGATTTTGAGACAATAAAAATATGTGGTGTACGCTTTGCTCCATATTGATCCGTTACTTTTTGTCCTGCATCAAATAAATAAGGGAAAGGATACTTTTTATTTTTAGCTAATTCCTGCATTTTATTAAAAGCATCATCTGGCTGTGCTTCCGGATCATTTGGGTTAATTGCAATTACCGGATATCCCTGAGGTCTGAATTTATTGTCTAAATCGATAATTCTTTGCTCATACGCCACTGCATACGGACATGTATTACAAGTAAAAACTACAATGAATCCTTTTGCTTTTGGAAAAGTTGCAAATGAAACTTCTTTATTATCAATGTTTTTCAATTTGAAATCAGGTGCAGCATCCCCCGCTTTAAGGGTTGTAGTTTGTGCCTGAGAAAGAAAGGCAGAAAATGCAAGTACTATTAAAATGATTATTTTTTTCATAATAAATTTTGATGTTTTATAGTTAATTAATTATTGATATTGTATTTTTTTATATTCAGTTAATAATTGTTCATAGTTAAATTCGCTTTCGACAAATTTTCGTTTATTTCCTTTAATAAAAATAGTTGCCGGAATACTGCCAGACCAGGATGGATCAATACGGTCTATATATTCCTGCGGACTGCTTTCATTCAGTAAAAAAACTTCATTCTGAAGGTTTTTCCTTTTGACAAAAGGCTCAACGGCAGAACTCAGTTTGGATTTAAAATCAACACTAATCAGTAATACAACCAATTTGTCAGATTTATATTCTGCTCCAAGTTTTTCAAAATGAGGCAACTCTTTGATGCACGGAGCACACCAGGTAGCCCAAAAATTCACTACATACGTACTGTCTTTTCCAGTCTTTATACGTTCGTTCAACTGGTTGATATTAATTAGCTTTACATTTTGGCTATAGGTAGTAGCTGAAAAGATTAAGAGAAAAATATATATTTTAAAAGTGTGAATTTTCATAGATTTTCAAAATTTAATATTTTTTGCCTTACAAATATAAACTAATGAAGTTTTGTCAAAAATTATTTATTGTTAATTAAAGTTAAATATTGGTAATATCACTGAAAACTTAGGAAGCAAAATTATTTTCAAGAATTATTGATTTAAATAAATTTTTATTTAGACAAGAGATAATCATTTAAACAACAACCACAATAGTTAACTATTTGATAACATTTAGGTTACTGTAAATTTATATTTATTTACTTATTTTGAATAAAACAAATCGTTATGAAATTCTTTAGCTTAAAATTTCTGGTTTCATTCAAAGAATGGCTTTTTCTCAGAGCTATGCATTCATCATTCATTCATTAATTTTCAAAATAAAGGAAAGTACATCTGAATGAATAAATTAGAGAAGTCATTTTTAAATAAAGACCAATTTGGTCAGGATTTTCTTTGGGGTGTTTCTACCGCCGCTTTTCAAATAGAAGGAGCTCATGAAAGTGATGGAAAAGGCCCTTCTATATGGGATGTTTTTACCAGTCAAAAGGGTAAAATAAAAAACGGGCATCATGCTATAAATGCATGTGATTTTTATAATTGCTATAAGGATGATATTAGTTTAGTCCGTGAATTAAACATTCCTAATTTTAGATTTTCTATTAGCTGGTCACGAATTATGCCTACTGGCGTTTATCCTGTAAACCAATCAGGTATAGATTATTACAACAAAGTAATTGATTTTTTACTTGAATGCGAAATTGAACCCTGGGTCACTCTTTATCATTGGGATTTACCACATGCCCTGGAAGTAAAAGGAGGATGGACAAACAGAGAATGTACCTCATGGTTTTCGGATTATACAGAAGTATGTGCCCAGCATTTTGGTAATCGCGTAAAAAACTGGATGGTTATAAACGAACCTTCGGTTTTTACGGGCGCAGGATATTTTCTTGGCATTCATGCTCCAGGCAAAAAAGGCATTACCAATTATTTAAAAGCAATTCATCACGTAACGCTGGCAACAGCTTCCGGTGCCAAAAAACTAAGGCAATATATTCCTGATGCCAATATTGGCACTACTTTTTCCTGTACTCATATCGAACCCTTCTCAGATAAACCTACAGATGTTCAGGCTGCTAAACGTGTCGACACGCTATTAAACAGAACTTTTATAGAGCCAATTTTGGGGCTTGGATATCCACAGAGTGATCTTCCGGTACTTAAAAAACTTAATAATTATATTCAGGGTGATGATTTACAAAATTTAGCTTTTGACTTTGATTTCATAGGGCTGCAGTGTTACACCAGGGAAATAGTTAAATCATCATTGCTTACTCCATATATTGGTGCCGAATTGGTAAGTGCAGAAAAAAGAAATGTCATATCTACTGAAATGGGATGGGAAATTTATCCTCCTGCCCTATATTATATTCTTCAAAAATTTAATTCGTATAAAGGAATTAAAAAAATTATAATTACCGAAAACGGAGCTGCATTTCCTGATACAGTTACAAACGGAAAAGTATATGATATTAAACGAACTCATTATATACAAGATCATTTAGAGCAGTTACTTAAAGCTAAAAAAGAAGGTTGTAAAGTCGATGGTTATTTTGTCTGGAGCCTTACTGACAACTTTGAATGGGCTGAAGGTTACAATGCAAGGTTTGGCTTAGTGTATATAGATTTTGAAACTCAAAAGAGAACCATTAAACAATCAGGAATATGGTTTAGAGATTTTTTAGAAACAAATCAGACAATTATATAATTTAGGAACTAAATTATATAAAACAATCATAAAAATTGATCCTTATTTTTATGCCGTAAATTTAAGAATGAATGGAAACAGAAACTCAAATCTTCTGGTTATTTATACTTGCGATTCCCATTGCCTGCATAAGCTGGACTGTAACTCAGGAAGAAATATTCCGCGAACCCAGAGAATGGTGTGTTAACTGTTCTAAAAACAATAAGAAAATTTTAATTCGGAAATTTTTTTATCTTTTTACATGCGAATATTGCTTCAGCCATTATATCACTATTTTTTTTATCTGTATTTGCAATTTTAAACTTTTAATTGACGATGCAAGAGGCTATCTAATTGCCGGATTTTCGCTGGTTTTTGTTGCCAATATCTACATGAGTCTTTTTGCTTTGTTAAGACAGACAATTAAAAAAGAAAAAGTAGAAATCAAAAAGATTGAAAATAGTGACGAATTATAATTCAATAAAACAAAAAAACTGCTCTTTAAACAAAAAGCAGTTTTTTGATATTAAAAATGTTTTGTATTAGTTTTTCAAAGAAGCCATATCAATTACAAAACGATATTTAATATCTCCTTTTAATAATCTTTCATAGGCGTCATTAACATCGTTTACCCCAATTAATTCAATATCGGCAATAATATTATGTTCTGCACAAAAGTCGAGCATCTCCTGAGTTTCTGCAATTCCGCCAATCATTGAGCCGGCAAAACTTCTTCTTCCTAATATAAGGCTGAATGATGTTACTGGGAGCGGTTCCATTGGTGCGCCGACTAAAACCAAATTTCCATCTACTTTTAATAAATTCAGATAAGCATCAATACTATGTTCTGCCGATACACAGTCTAAAATAAAATTTAGACTTCGAGCATGTTGTGCCATCTGTTCTGTATCGGTAGATAAAACTACTTCATCAGCACCCAAACGTTTAGCATCTTGGGTTTTAGATAATGAAGTTGTAAAAACTACCACATGAGCCCCCATAGCTTTAGCTAATTTGATTCCCATATGACCTAAACCGCCAATACCTACAATGCCCACTTTTTGTCCAGGCCCCACTTTCCAGTGTTTTAAAGGAGAATACGTTGTTATTCCGGCACAAAGCAACGGAGCAACTCCGGCAAGATCAAGCTTATCTGAAATGTGTAATACATAATTTTCATCCACAACAATACTTTCTGAATAACCACCAAAAGTTTGTCCTCCTAAATGAGCGTCCGGAGAGTTAAAAGTCAAAATACTTCCTTCATCACAGAATTGCTCCAAATCACTTTTACAATGTTCACATTCTCTACAGGAGTCAACCATACACCCTACTCCGGCTAATTGACCTACTTTGAAATTATTAACATGGTCACCAACTTTGATAATTCTTCCCACAATTTCATGTCCCGGAACTATTGGATAAATTGTTCCGTGCCATTCATTTCTGGCTGAATGTAAATCAGAATGGCAAATACCGCAATACAAAATTTCAATTTCTACATCGTGTGCCTGTACAATACGACGTTTGATGTCTAATGTTTTCAATGGTGCTTCAGCAGCTTCTGTACCAAAGGCTTTTATATTTTTTGTTTCCATAATATTTTTTGTTTTTTGGTTTGTTTTAGATTTCAGATTCAAGAAACTTGGAACCTTAGCGATTCAAAAAAATTAGTGACTGCTTAGAAGATAATATTCTCCATCGGTTACTTTTTCTAACCATGTTCCGTGGCCTTTATCAATTTCTGTAATAATGGCAACATAAGAGAACTTGTCAAACGGAGTAGCTCCATACCAATGTTCAACTTCCGGCAGAATTGTAACGACTTCATTTTTAGTAAGCATACGAACTGCACTTCCTCTTTCCTGATAATATCCAGTTCCGTCTTTTGCAATAAGCATGTGCAAAGTTGCATTGCTATGCCAGTTACTTCTTGCGCAAGGTTCAAAAGTAACTTCCTTAATAACAGTATTTTCAGGATGAATATCACTGCTTTGTTTCTTATAGGAAACCTCGCCCGTCATATAAGCACCAGGAACTTTTCCTTCTTCGATAACAGCTGAATAATTTGTTGACATAAATTTAGTTATTTTTTTGAGATTAACTTTACTTGAAACTACTATACATCAATCATAAGTTTCAGAATCAGAGAACTAAATTTAAGAAAGCCAGAAATCGCTTTATGAAGTATTATTTAGTCTGTAAAAAACTGATCAATGATCAATACTGTAATTTCAAAGCAAAATTAGGTCAACAATACTTTTTGAAAATAACAATATTCAAACAAAAAATTATGAAATTGAAACAATTTATACTCGCAGGGATTTCGGAATCGTACCTGTAAGTCTTTTAAAGTAATTATTGAAATAGCTTGGGTATTCAAATCCGAGAGAATACCCAATATCGGCAATACTCCAGTCTGTATGCTGAAGCAATGCTTTTGCTTCTCCTATAATTCTTTCTGTAATATGTGCTGTGGTCGATTTTCCGGTAATCTCTTTTACCGAGCGATTAAGATGGTTCACATGTACCGAAAGGCTTTGAGCGTAATCCTGCGGTGTTTTCAAGGCAAGAGGCTGATCTTTTGTTTCAACCGGAAATTGTCTTTCCAAAAGTTCTAAAAATAAAGAGGTAATTCTTGATGAAGCATTTTTATGTCTGAAAAAATTTTCTGAAGGCTGTATCTTCATTGATTCATGGATAATCAGATTAATATAACTACGCATCAAATCGTCTTTAAAAACATAATCTGTTTCATATTCTTTTATCATTTTCTGAAATAAAGAATCTATAAAGTTCTTTTGTTCAACACATAAAGAAAAAATTGGAGTCCCCCCTATTTTAAACAAAGGTGATTCATGAAGTGTATCTGAACGATCTTTTGCTCTCAAAAATTCTTCCGTAAAAACACAAGCATATCCTTCATGTTCACCAGAAACTATTTCCCAGGAATAAGGTATAATCGGATTACCAAAAAACAGAATTGTACCGTCAGTTTCTATTCCGCGGTCAGCATATTGTATAATACTTTTACTGGTGTTAATACAAATTTTATAAAAATCTCTACGACTGTAAACCGGAATTTTACTTAAATCTCCATTTATTTGATACACTTTAAAGCCCTTCAACTTTAAATCTGAAGTAAAATCGCAATTCTGAGTTTCTGTTTCATTATTCATTTTGCAAAGTTATGAAAATCAAACAAAAAAAAGTTAGTTTCAGGTTTCAGTTTATAGACTTACTTTCAAAGTACGCAAAGGGTTAATAACTATGCTAAGTTTTTTTAACCAGAGCAAAAGCATGCTCTCGAAGCCACAAATTTTTTTTCTTGTAAACTTTGCGGTTAAACTTGAAACCTGAAACCTGAAACAAAAATTTTATCTTTGCTATATGAAAGATTTACAGCCTGTAATAGATTATGTTTCCAGATACATTGATTTAACTGATGACGAAAAAAAGCATCTGGCTACCTTTTTAAAGATAACTAAAGTCAAAAAAAGACAATTTATTGTACAGCCCGGTTTTGTATGCAGACATAAAAGTTATGTGGTTAAAGGAGCATTCAGAGGTTATCTGGTCGATAATGATGGAAAAGAACATACACTTTCATTTGCAATCGAAGACTGGTGGATTTCCGATTACAGCAGTTTGATTTATCAGGAACCTGCCACATTGTTTGTAGAAGCGCTCGAAGATTCAGTTCTCATTCAGATTGAATACGAAGACGAGCAAAAATTTTTAAAAGAGATTCCGAAACTTGAAAAATTTGAACGCATTATTACGCAGCGCTCTTTAGCTTTTCATCAAAAAAGACTTTTATCGAATTTAACCAAAACTGCCGAAGAACGTTATGATGAATTTATGAGCAAATATTCCGCAATTGCTCAACGCGTTCCTCAATATGCATTAGCTTCTTATTTAGGTTTCAGTACCGAGTATTTAAGTAAAATACGCAATCGCAAAATTTCAAAAAGTTAAACTGGTTCAACTTTATTTCCTAAACCAGTTCATTTTTATTTTTCTTATTCTGTCCCAGATTTGCATAGTCAATACCGACAAATAATTTAAATTAATAAAAATGAAAACTACCATTTTGATTTCAGCATTTTCGCTTCTTTTTATGGCTTGCGACAGCGAGAAAAAATCCGGAGAAACTTCCGTTTCCCTTAAAAGCAAATATACCCTTACAAATTCAGGTCTTTATCCTGAAGGAATTGATTATGATTCCAAAAACCAAAAATTTTTATTGAGTTCCCTACAAAAAGGAGCCGTTTATGCAATGAATCCAAAAGGCGAAGTATCTGTTTTTGCTACAAGCAGTAAACTTGTTTTACCAACAGGTGTGTACACTGACGAAATTCGGAACCGACTGATAGTAGCCAATGCAGATTTGGGAATTTCGCAAAAAAGTATCACAGGAAGCGCAGGAACTATAGCGACTGCCAGTATTTTTAATATTACCTCAGGTGAATTGATAAAAGAAGTTGATCTAAAGATTTTTACCCCAAATGCAGGTTCCTGCCCGAATGATATTGCGGTTGATAGCAACGGAAACATTTATATTACCGATTCTTTCTCCCCGATTATTTATAAACTTGATACTAATTACAATGCTTCCGTATTTAGAGAAAACACTTTATTTCAGCCAAAGCCAAATGAATTCGGTTTAAACGGAATTGTTTTTCACCCCGACGGCTATTTACTGGCAGTTAAAACAGATACTTCTCAATTGCTAAAAATATCGCTTACTGATCCTAAAAACATTACAGAAGTAACAGGAATAGCATTTAACGCTCCTGACGGAATAGAATTAGACAAAAACAACAATTTAGTTATTGTAGAAAATGGTTTAGGATTAGGCAAAACGTATACTTTTAGCAGCACAGACAATTGGTCTAGTGCATCTAAAATAAGCGAAACCAACATTGGAAAAGATGAATTCCCAACCACCGCTGCTTTGGCTTCTGACGGCAATGTTTATGTTATTAGCTCTAAATTAGGTAAATTATTATCCGGAGATAAGAGCCAGTCATCTTATACAATTCAAAGGGTAAATTAAGTTTTTTTTTCAGGTTTCAAGTTTCACGTTTAATAAACGCAAAACTTGAAACCTGAAATTATTTTTTCATAACTAAAGTTCCTGTATTTAATCCATTGGCAGCAGCCGATAAAACTACTTCAGCAGCATTTTCGTCTTTTTGGATGATAATTTGAGCATATCCGTTAAAGAGTTTTCTTTTCCATGCCTCAGCCGTTGTAATCACCTGAATAATTCCAGGGTCTGCATTCATAACATCCCAGTCTTTTATTTTTTGTAAAGGCGGTGCAATAATCTGAATGGTATTTATTCCCTGCATTAAAACATTGCTATTCAAAACATACTTTTGATCATCTTCTGCACTGGCAGCAATTTTATTTCCGTTTACAAAAACAACTGCATCTGTGCCTATTTTTTTATAAAAGAAATTCACAGTATTTGATTTTTGATCGTTTCTTAATTCAAATTTACCGCGATACACATAAGCCGGAGCCTGATTTTTATAATCACGGTCTTTAAAGGCTTCTTTCCAGCTGTTATCATCAGACGATATTGATTTTGAAGCATTTGTTGAGGGTAATTTTTTTTCTTCAAAATTCGTAATCGGAACAAGTTCAACTGCGTCAATGAATTGATCTCTTTCTAAAGAAGTCGGATTACCGTTTCCAACACCTAGAATCTTTCCTCCTTTTACTAAAAATGTAATTTCATGATTCGCTGTTGGTACATGCAATCCCTTTTTGTCTGTAGTTTCAACCGTCACAACTACTACATTTCCATTAGGCTGATTTTCTTTATCAGCAGAAAGCTTTATATTTTGAGGTGTTTCTGTAGTTTTTTGAACTTCCGAAAGTACTTTTTTGCCGTTTTTATATCCAATTGCTTCAAGAGTTCCGGATGCATATTTCACTTTCCATTCTAAATGGCTATTTTGCTCCATTTTCTTTTTACCAAGACTCTTTTTGTTCATAAAAAGTTCTACTTCATCACAGTTTGAATGTACCCAGACATCTATTTCCTTTCCTTCCATTCCACTCCAGTTCCAGTGTGGCATAATATGTAAAACCAGTTCTTTCCCCCACCATGATTTCAGATAAAACACATTGTCTTTCGGGAAACCGCAAACATCCATCATTCCAAAATAAGAGGTAACCGACGGCCAGCCATAAGGTGTAGGTTCTCCACGATAATCAAAACCTGTCCAGATAAACATTCCGGCTAAATAAGGTCTCTCAGCATAAAACTTCCATCCTTCTTCAATACTGTAAAATGTCGGACGTGGTTTTTTGTCGTAAGCACTTTTATAATGTTTGGCTTCATCATCAAAATATATACCGCGCGTTGCAAACGTAGAGCCTTCCTCTGTACCCATTCCAGGCTGTTCTTTGAATTGATTTCGATGCGCATCTATATCTCCGTTACCCAAATAATTATAGCCCATAATTTCAACCACTGACGATATTCCGCTTTTGAAACCACTGCTGATACCAACCGTAACAGGTCTTGTAGTGTCAATACTTTTTGTAAATCCCTGCATGACATTTGTAATACGTTCGCCAGCGATACCACCTTCAATATTCCACTCTTCATTTCCAACCGACCAGCAAAAAATACTTGGATGATTTCGGTCACGCTCTATCATTCGTTTTAAATCATTGAGGTGATAATCGTTAATTCCCATCAAACGGGTTTCATCAATAACCAGCATTCCGAGTTTGTCACAGGCATCAACCAATTCTGGTGTAGGCGGATGATGCGAGCAACGATAGGCATTAGAACCCATTTCTTTCAGCTTTTTGATTCGGAAATACTGCAACTCATCCGGCAAAGCTGTTCCAATTCCGGCATGATCCTGATGATTGTTCGTTCCTTTTAATTTTACCGGTTTTCCGTTAAGGAAGAATCCTTTCTCAGCATCAAACCGAATTGTGCGGATTCCGAAAGAAGTTTCATAGCGGTCAATTAATTTCCCCTCCTGCTTAATTTCAGTTATCAAGCGATATAAATTCGGATTTTCGATATCCCATAATAATGGATTATTGACTTGTAATTTCGAACTGTAATTGGACGTTTTATAAAAATCCGGAGCAATAACATTTTGGGAAATGTTTGCAATTTGTTTTCCTTCAGCATCTAAAATACTTTGGAGAATTTCAATTTGACCTTTATAATTCCCTTTATTTTCAACAGAGACTTCAGCGGTAACTTCAGCATTGTTTTCTTTTATTTCGGAGGTTACATAAGTCCCATTTGCAATTACATGAATTGGATTTGTTTTCTTCAGATATACATGCCTGTAAATTCCGGCACCTTCATAAAACCAGCCTTCTTCCATAGAAGCATCAACACGCACAACAATCGTATTTTCTCCGCCGTAATTTACATAAGCAGTAATATCGTATTCAAATCCATTATAGCCGCTTTCTTCAGTTCCGAGATAATATCCGTTAAAAAACACTTTTGAATTTCTAAAAACACCGTCGAATTTCAGCGAAATAATTTTTCCTTTATCTGTTTCCGGAATATTGATTTTTTTTCGGTACCAGCCAATACTTTTTTCAGGAAAACCTTTTCCGGCTGTTTTAAATCCGTGGCTGAAACTGCCTTTTTCACTAAAAGCCTGCTCCACCGCCCAATCATGTGGAAGATCTAATTTTCGCCACGCACGGTCATCAAAATTTTGCGCTGCAGGTCCGTCACCAAATCCGGTTTTAGTTAAATAGGAAAAATAGCCTGTTGCATGATTAAAATCTTTCTGGGTATCATATAAATGACCAAACGAAAAACGCCAGTCTTTATCAATTAAAATCAAATCTCTTTCAGTTTGTTTTTGTGCTGAAATACAAAAAGATATGGAAAATACTAAAAAGAGAAAAAATCGATTAATACCAATAGATTTCATAAATAATTCCGGTTAATTTGATAATTGTATAAAGTTTATAAATATACCCTTTTTGGACTACCGGAATCAATAGTATTTTATCAAAGTTTAATGAATTTTAATGATTAAACTTTGATAATTTTTAAGAAGCCAATCCCGCTATCCGTTACAATCTTTTGTGGCGAACCACGCCACAAAAGGGTTTTCACTGCTATCGGGGCTAGGGCAATCGTTTTCATAAGAATGTTATTGATACAGTTTCTCATTTCGACGGAGGAGAAATCACTGAAGGAGAGCAACGCACTGTTATCGAATTACTAATGTGATTTCTCCTTACGTCGAAAGACAATATTGCGCATCTTTCAACGGATTAAAATCCGTTGGAAACGAAGATTATTTCCTAACCAATGAAACATCATCAACCTGACAAGAAGCATTTGCAGTACCATCAGCCAGAAAACCAATCTCCACTTTTCCGGCTTTAACAGGTATGTTTTTTATGATTATAGTTTTCCATGAAGCATTTTCTTCCTTTAGATTGTATGTTAGTCTTTTACCATTACTTAAAGCATACATTTCTAAGTTTGTAAAACCTTTTGTATTCTTCACTTTGGCAGTAAGTGTGTACGATCCGTCTTCTAATTTCACATACGTTGAAGAAGTAATGGTTTGAAACGTTTTTCTTTTAAAATTAATCTTATCGCTAATGTTTAAGCTTTTTTCGCCTATGACAATTTTTCTGTCATTTTCAGTATTAAAATAATTGATTACCGGAGAAGTTATTGTATCCAGTCCAATTTTATTTCCCTCAATAACCTCATTAGTCCATCCTGTTAATTCTATTTGCACGGGTTTAACAGGACTTGGAATATGCCTGCGATCAGCTTCAAAACTGCCATTTTTAACGTAATCATTATCTTTAGCAACCTTCCACTCACCTGTTTTAGTATTAATATCCCAGGAGTTAAGTGAATTAAAATAAGGTGTTTTTCCATCAAAAGACATCGGACACCATTGATTATATCCTAAGCCATTGCCTGCAAAATCTGCCCATCGGTCTCCACAATACACAATTGTTTCCTGTTTGCTTCCTTTTAAAGAAAAGAAAAAACCAGTTTGTGAAATATGGGCAAAATCTTCTGACGAACCATTTGTTACCAACATATCATTGACCGGCAGATAGGGTCCTCTTATATCATTGGCAACTAAATAATATGCAAATGAAGCATCCCATCCATAAATATTGGAAGCATACATATAGTATTTGTTTTGGTATTTGAACATGCAATTTCCTTCACGACTTTCCCCTTTAAAAATCTGCGTACAGTCCAAAAGATTTACTTTTCCTTCTTTTACTCCAATTTCAGAAACATATATTTTGTTTCGTCCTTTACCGTAAGAATAAATTAAATAGGACTTTCCGGTATCTTCATCAGTAAATACGGTTTGATCGCCAGTATTACTGGTTCCGATCATTTTCTCCATATTTATTTTTTGATGCCATGTAAATTGTCCTGTTGGGGAATCAGAAAGTGTAATCAATACCTCGCTTCCATGCTGAACAAACATGGCATATTTATTCAGCTCTTTCATATAAGCGACTCCTAAACGGCCAACCCAGGTTTTGCTTGCCTTATTTGCTTCTTCTTTAGTAACAACATCTCCTTCAAAAGTCCAATTCACTAAATCAACCGAACTATAACAGGTAACCGATTTAAAAGTAGCATTGGGTAAAGTAATATGTGGAGCATTTCTATAAATATTCGCTTCTTCATACTGAACACCGTACCAGTAATATTTTTGAATACCTGTTTTAGGATCTGCAAATTTAAAAATACCACCTCCCTGACTATTTAATGGCTGTCCGTCTTTTGTGTTCCAGAAAATATCATTTTTGATATTACCACTCTGTGCATTAACAGTAGTAATGATACTTAAAGCCAGAATAGTCATCATTAAAACAGGGTGCATTTTTTTAATTTTCATATATTTATATTTTAATTACAAACTTCTTATATGAAATAAGTCATATAAGTTCATCTATTCTAAAATGAACTTATATGACTTATTTATTTTAAATCTACATCAAATGAAGATTTTTTTACTCTAATAATAAGCTTTTATTAAACCAATTCCAATGATCGAATAATCCCTTCTTCAAGCCCTCTCAATTCGGCTAAACCTCTTAACCTTCCGATCGCAGAATAACCCGGATTATTTACTTTTCCTAAATCATCCAGCATCTGGTGTCCGTGATCAGGACGGAACGGAATTGAAATATTATGTTTTTTCTGAATCAGCAATAATTCTTTCATTACAGCATACATATCTGTATTTCCGTCTAAATGATCGGCTTCAAAGAAATTTCCTTCTTCATCACTACGAACATTTCTCAGGTGAATAAAATGAATTTTATCATCTAGCTTTTTCACCATTTCCGGTAAGTCATTCGTTTCCTTAGCTCCTAAAGAACCAGTACAAAAACAAATTCCGTTTGATTTATAAGGAGCATTTGAAAGAATAAAATCATAGTCTTCCATTGAGTTAACAATACGAGGCAAACCTAAAATATCAAATGGAGGATCATCAGGATGAATGGCCAATTGTACTCCGCACTCATCAGCAACAGGACAAATTTCGTTTAGAAAATAACTCAAATTGCTTCTTAATGCATCTCTGTCAATATTGTCATAAGCTTTCAGAGCATTACGCATCCATTCAACCGTAATCTTTTTTTCGCCAGGAATCCCGAACATTACCGTATCTGCTATTTCTTGTAATCGTTGCTCTGTAATCGTTGCAAAACGTTCCTTAGCTTTGGTTACAATATTTTCAGGAAAACTATTTTCTGCATTTTCTCTCTTTAATATATAAATATCAAAAATAGCCAGATCTACCCAGTTAAAATACAAAGCTTCAGAACCATCAGGCATTACGTAATCCAGCTGTGTTCTTGTCCAGTCATTAACCGGCATGAAATTATAGGTAATAATTTTAATGCCACAAGCTGCCACGTTACGGATGCTTTGTTTGTATTTGTCTATATATTCCTGAAAATTTCCACTTCTTGTTTTAATACTTTCGTGAACGGTAATACTTTCTACAACATCCCATGTCAGGCCGTATGCTTCAACTTCAGACTTTCTTTTATTGATTTCATCAACTGTCCAAACATCTCCGTGAGGAATTTGGTGCAGGGCTGTTACAATTCCGGTAGCACCGGTTTGTTTTATATGCTGTAAACTTACCGGGTCATTTGGTCCGAACCATCTCCAGGTTTGTATCATTCTGTTCATACTTTTCTTTTCTTAAAATTATACACCACTAAAGATGGTAAAACCACCATCTATTGTCACTTTTGAACCTGTTGCAAATTTTGATGCATCACTTAGTAACCAAACCAAAGCTCCTATTAATTCATCCGGATTTCCAAAACGTTTATAAGGTGTATTTGCAATGATTAAATTTCCTCTTTCAGTTAGACTTCCATCAGGATTAGTCAATAATGTACGGTTTTGCTCTGTTAGGAAAAATCCCGGAACAATAGAGTTCATTCTGATTTTATCGCCATATCTTTTTGCCAGTTCAACAGAAAACCATTTAGTATAAGAATCTATTGCAGATTTTGCCAGACTGTATCCTAACACTTTTGTTATAGCCTGCTCCGTAGCGACAGATGAAATATTTACGATGCTTCCAATACTTTCATTGTTTTTGATTACTTCTCCAAAAACCTGAGTAGGCAAAAGTGTTCCGAATAAATTCAGGTTCATCACTTTTTGCAAAGCATCCATGTTTAATTTAAAAATATCCTGATCTGACTGAATTACAGCATCCGGCATATTTCCTCCGGCAGCATTTACCAAACCGTCAATTTTTCCGTATTTTGAAAGAACCAAATCACGTGCTTTTATCAGATCACTTTCAATAGTTACATCTGCAATTAAAGCGATTGCTTCTCCACCGTTTTTTATAATTAAATCAGCTCTTTCATTAGCTACTTTTTCGTTTCTTCCTAAAACACCTACGATTCCGCCTGCAGCAGCAATTCCGTTGATAAAAGCTTCACCTAATATTCCAGTTGCACCGGTAACAATTATTACTTTTCCGTTTAATTCAAAATCTGTTTTCAATTTTTTTGTCTTTTAGTTTTTTTAATCCAGCAAAAATACAATTAATCCTCTTGCGCCGTGTGCGCCCAAGACTAAAGATTGTTCGATATCGGCTGTTTTTGAAGGTCCTGCAATAAAAGTGGCAAAACCATACTCTAGATTTCCAATTTTTTCGTAAGCCTGGCGCATCGTTGCTAATATGTCACTTTTTTTTACAATGATTGCCAAATATTGAGCAATAAAAGGAGCAACTCGCTGGCCTAAAATATCATCCGTAACCCATATTGCGCTATTTTCGGCAACACCAAAATGACCTTTTACAATAGCTAATTCAACATCCTGTAGCGTATGCGGATCATCATTTTTCCAGTCCAATGATGCAACTTCAGAAAGTTCAGGGATAGTCGTAATAATTCTTCTGTCAAGCGCATAATTGTTTCTGATAAAATACAAAATTTCATTGTAATTAGCTACTTCAACACTTTCTCCACCAATGTTTTTTAAAACCGTTTTATACGTTTCCAAAACATTAGGGTTTTCGGAACTTATAACATCCAAGTTCGGTAAATCTGTAATGATTCCCGGTTGGTTTTGTTTTATTTTATTTAAAATTTCAGCCTTACTACTCATTATCCTTAGCTTTAGATTCACGTGAATTTTTCTTGTACCATTCTCTAAATGATTCTTCAGGGACGTCCGGCATTTCACGCTGGTCATACCATTTGTTCATTTTATTGTTCACCATTCCGGGAATATTTTTCATTACAAACCTTCCGGATTTTCCAGCAATATTGAATACAGTAGGATTTGCCAAAACGGTTGCCATCGTTTTCATTGCAATCGTTTTTGCAGTAGGGGTATACCCTTCCTTAACCAAAACCTGACGCCATTTATACAACTGATCGTGAATGTCTATCTTTACAGGACAAACATTGGTACAAGAACCACAAAGTGTGCTTGCAAAAGGCAGATCCGCATTTTTGCTCATATCTAAATTTGGTGCCAAAATAGAACCAATTGGTCCTGCAACTGCATTGTGATAACTATGTCCACCACTTCTTCTGTAAACCGGACAAGTATTCATACAAGCGCCACAACGGATACATTTTAATGAATTTCTAAAATCTTCTCTTCCTAATTGTGTGCTTCTGCCATTGTCAACAATCACAATATGCATCTCCTGACCTTTTCTAGGTTTTTTAAAATGACTTGAAAATGTAGTAATCGGCTGTCCCGTAGCGCTTCTGGCCAATAATCTAAGAAAAACACCTAAATGTTTACGCTGCGGAATCAGTTTTTCGAATCCCATACAGGCAATGTGAACATCAGCTAAATGTGCGCCCATGTCTGCATTTCCTTCATTCGTACACACCACAAATTCACCGGTTTCTGCAACAGCAAAATTGACTCCGGTTAAAGCAACTTTACGTGTTAAGAAAGTATCTCTTAAAGTCTGACGTGCTGATTCAGTTAAATATTGAGGATTAAAATTTCCTTTTTCCGTACCCAAATGTTCATGAAAAGTTTCACTTACATCTTCTTTTTTAAGGTGAATAGCAGGTAAAACGATATGACTTGGTGGTTCCTTACGAAGCTGAACAATAAATTCTCCCAAATCAGAATCGATAACTTCAATTCCTTTTTCGGCTAAATAATCATTCAAATGGCATTCTTCAGTAAGCATGGATTTGGATTTCACCATTTGCTTAACATTATTTTTTGCCATTATAGAATGTACAATTTCATTATGCTCTTTTGCGTCGGCTGCCCAATGAACGATTATTCCGTTTTTTTGAGCGTTTGTCTCAAATTCAACTAAATAATCATGAATATTCGAGAGTACATTATTTTTAATCTGTGACGCTGTTTCCCTGAGCAATTCCCAATCCGGAATTTGATGCGCAGATCTATCTCGTTTTTCACGAACAAACCAAAGTGTTTCATCATGCCAATTAACTCGTTCTACATCTTTGTTAAAACGTTTAGAGGCTTCGCTATGTGGTATTGTTTTTTCTGAAGACATTTTTTATTAGTTTAAAATAAATCCATAGAGATCAATTTAGAATCAATTTTTATTTACAAAATTCAAAACATTTTCATGGATGTTTTGGTTTTCCTGAACAACATCAGCAACAACATTTTTCAGAAATATATTCTCTACCGGAAGTTCTTTCTGTCCCGAAATTTTCGAAATAAATTTCACATTTGTAGCTTTTACATTCTCCAGATATACATTTTTTATTGGCGTAAGTCTGCGTTCAATTGTGGGAACCAAAGTTCTCCATTGGTACAAAACATCTGTATCTATACCCAGAATTCCTGCATCAATTTTGCCAGAAACAACATTACTCATGTAAATATTGTTTACAAATCCTCCTCTGCGTTCATTTGTTTTGATAAAAAGAAGGTGATTCAATTTTGCGCCATCCACTACTGTACAATTATCAATAAAAATATTTTCAATTCCACCGGATAATTCGCTTCCGATGGCTACTAACTGATGACCGTTTTTTACGGTGCAATTCCGAATAACAATGTTTTTTGAAGGTGTATTTAATACCCATGCGTTTTTCCCACAACCTGATTTTATTGCAATGGCATCATCTCCCTGATCAAAAACGCAATCTTCGATTAATACATTCTGACTCATTTCAGGATCGACTCCGTCATTGTTATGTCCGTGAGCATATACTTTAAGATTTCTAAACACAACATGTTTAGACAAAAAAGGATGAATTGTCCAAAATGGACTATTAGTAATCGTAACTCCATCCATCAAAATGTTTTCACATCGGTTAAACTGTATAAACTGAGGACGAAAACGAGCAGTATCATTGGCCATTTGGCGCTCTTTCATCGGTTTGTTGTAAGAAGCCAGATTGTATAATTTTTTCAGGCTTTCCATGTGTGACTTTGGTCGGGTAAACCATTGTTTCCAAACATCCATTTTAGCTTTCAGTTCGCCTTCGCCTGTAATCGCAATGTTTTTACACTGATAAGCATAAATCAACGGAGAATAATTATAACATTCATATCCTTCCCATGTAGAACGGACAGCTGGTAAATAATCGTTTGTATCTTCTGAAAAAAGTAAAACTGCACCTTTCTTTAAATGAAGATTCACATTGCTTTTAAAATGAAATTTCTTTGTCAGCCATTCACCTTCCGGTATAACGATAATTCCTCCACCAACTTTGTTTGCTTTAGCAATAGCCTTATTTATTGCTTCAGAAGTTTTGTCTTTATTTCCCTGAATAGCTCCAAAATCAACAATTGAAAATTCTTTGCATTTACTAAAATCCGGAATTTTTATAGCCGGCATTTCAAAAGGCGCTTTTACCACTACTACTTTTAAAGTTACTAAAGACGTATCTTTTTTAAACGATAAAAAAATAAGCGAAAGTACTAATGCAAAACAGAGCGTTAATTTTTTCATTTTAAAGTGGTCTTTTTTACAACTTAAAATTCAGTAATTAAATAGTTGACGTATTTAATATTTCAGCAATATGAATGGTTTTTATATGGCTTTTTTGTCTTTTCAGAATTCCTTCTAAATGCATCAGGCAAGACATATCACCACCCGTAATATAATCTACATCATGCTTTTCATGATCTTTGATTCGGTCCTGACCCATTTTTACTGAAACTGCTTCTTCCGTTACACAAAATGTACCTCCAAAACCACAGCATTCGTCTTTTCTGCTTAAAGACACTAATTCCAGTCCCTTTATTTTGCTTAATAATTGCCCCGGTTTAGAGAAAAACGGTGCATTCAATTCGGTCATCTGCGAAAGCTTAAGTCCGCGTTGTCCGTGACAGCTTTGATGCATTCCTACTTTGTGAGGAAAATTACCTTCGATATGATCTACTTTAAGTACATCCGTAATAAATTCTGTTAATTCAAAAACTTTTTTGCGCATTTCTGCCGCCAGTTCTTCCTGCTTTTCATCATGCAAATGATCTTTCACATGCAAAACACAACTTCCTGAAGGACAAACGATATAATCAAATTCTGAAAAATTAGCTATAAAGTTAGCATCACAGCCTTTGGTTAAATGTGCATAACCACTGTTTGCCATAGGCTGTCCGCAACAAGTCTGTTTCATCGGAAAACGAACATCGCATCCCAATTTCATTAATAATTCGTAGGTTGCAATTCCTACTTTAGGATAAAATTGGTCGACGTAACACGGTATAAAAAGTCCAATTTTCATATTCTGGATAATTATTTTTAAAACACATACAATCTATTTTCTATGTGTTAAATGTTTTTTCACGCAGATTTTAAAAAGATTTAAGCAGATTATTTTTATATAATTAATTATCTAAAATTAAATCTGCTTAAATCTGCAAGATCTGCGTGAAATAAATCTTTAATCTTTGACTTATTATTTAATGTTTGTAAAACTTCAAATCAATCAAATCGTTCTGGATAGGCTTAGGATTCCAATTTTGATGGATTGCCAGTGCTGCTCCTAAGGCACTTGCCTGCGCCATTGAAGCTGCATAAACTTCTACATCCGGAAAAGCTTCTGCCAGTAAATTCATGAAAATTGAATTCTTACTAAAACCTCCATCCACAAAGATTTTCTTTACAGGACTATTATGAATCACTAAATTAGTTGAAAAAACCTGTTGTTCAACGAGATCCAGCATTAATTGATGATACCCAATTTCGTAAGTTTTAAAAGTAGAGAGATCTCTTTTTTGAAAAGGACATTCCTTAAGAATATCAAAATCGTACTTTTTTGGGTATACAATTTGAAAATTTACGGCTCTTAAATTCGATACTATTTTTTTATCAAAATATACTTCTTTAAAAGTATCAAACGGTACTTTAAAATGTTCCGCCAGTCTTTTTGCCTGTACTTCATGTTCGTTACCCGAAAACAAACGAGCCGCCTTTACTGGTTTTTCGGTATACTGCATATAACACAAGCAGTCGTTTTTAAGTTCTTCAAACGTTAAAGGCTTATTGTTAAAAGGATTCAGAGAAATACTCCAGGTTCCGGTTGACAATAAAACAAAAGGCTCTGTAAAGTTTATCGTATAAGGAATAATTGCCGATGAACTATCGTGCAACCCAATACCTACAGCCAAATCATTTTCTTTTTTAATAACATCTCTTCCGGGATGAATCGGTGCCAGTTTTTCTTTTATACCTTCATTTTTAAGCCATTTGTGGTACTTCATCTTTTTAAAATTCCAAAGATTCGTATGGCACCCAATACTTGTAATATCGGTATAAGCTTCATCCGTTAAAAGAAAACTTAGGTATTGCGGTAAATGCAGGCAATATTTAACTTTTTCAAATAATTCAGGACTTTCTTCTTTTAATCTGTAAATCTGCATTCCGGAATTCAGGCTTCCTAAAACAGGAGAAGCTGTTTTTACTGCAAAAACTTCTTCTCCTTTGTATTTTTTATAAAAGTCATTTTTCAGTTCTTCAGGATACTCTTTCAAATAATTGTATAAAGGAGTCAATGAATTGCCTTCTTCATCAATATAAACAAAACTAGCTCCGTAAGTGCTAAAATTAATAGCTTTCAGAACATAGTTGTTCAGGTCTTTTATTTCTGATAATCGCTCGAGAATCCACTTTTTTAGTACATCAATATTTTCGCAGGGGAAACCGTCTTCATCAACGGTTTCGTCCAGATTTACTGATTTTTCCCAAACGATTTTATAATTTTCATCAAATAAAAATACCTTTTTGTTGGTTTTACCAATATCAAAAATTGCAACTACATTCATTTCTTTAATTGTAAATTGTGAATTATAAATTATAAATTATAAATTATAAATTTTGAATTACAGAATTATGAGTTTAGCTGAGTCTTTTTAGCTTATAACTCATAATTCATAACTTATAATTATTACAATCCTGTAGCTACGGTTTTCAATCCTCTTTCGCCAATTAGATTTCCTCTAACGTCAAGACTTCTGTACAATTCAACCGGATTTAACGCCGCTCCTGAACGCAAACGTGCCTCTGCAACCAATGCGCGAACATCTGTACGGAAAGCATTTTGAAGAATTTCCTGTGCTTTTACCACATCATTTTCTTCCTGAGCGATTTCTAGTGCTTTTCTGTCAACTGAAAGCGCCTGAGCATAAGCAATCATAATCGCTTCAACAGACTGCAACAAGTCTTCCAAAGGATCCTTTACGTTGTGTGAAGCATCAATCATCCATCCTAAATCTTTAGCATGATTCATTCCGCGAGCATCCATACCTTCAACCAATTCGTTGAAGATCAAGAATAACTGGTAAGGCTTTAAAGCTCCTGCAGTTAAATCGTCATCACCGTATTTTGAATCATTAAAGTGGAAACCTCCTAATTTATTATCCATAAGCAAGATCGAAACAATCTGCTCAATATTTGCGTTTGGTAAATGGTGACCTAAATCAACAAGCGTTTTTGCTTTATCTCCTAATTTCTGAACGTATGAATAAGACTGTCCCCAATCAGCAACCGTTGTAGAGTAAAAGTTTGGTTCAGCACATTTGTATTCTAAAAACAATTTCCAGTTTGAAGGCAATGCATCGTAGATTTCTTCCAAACTTTCTAATGTATTTTGGTATGCTTTACGGAAGTTTAATTGTCCCGGGAAGTTAGAACCATCTGCCAACCAAACCGTAAGAGAGTCAGATCCTAATTCGATTCCGTGCTTAATCACTTCAATATTATGAGCAATCGCCTGTTTACGAACTGCTTTATTTACATTTTGTAAAGAACCGTATTTATAAGTATGTTCCGCATTTGCCTGATCCTGAAAAGTGTTTGAGTTCATGGCATCAAACTTCAATCCGTGTTGTCCGGCAAGCGTTTTGATCGCATTATAATCTGTTGGAATATCCCATGGAATATGTAAAGAAATAGCTCCTGAAGCATTGTTTAATTTATGAAGCAAACCTACATCTTCAATTTTTTCTTCTAATGAACGAGGCTCTCCTCCACCTGCAAAACGTCCAAATCTTGTTCCTCCTGTTCCTAAAGCCCAGGATGGGATTGCGATTTGAAAATCGATTAATTTTTGAATGATAGCTTCACTTTCTGCAATTTCTGAAGCTGTAAAAACCAATTTGTTCTGATGTTTTTTTAATAAACCATCATTATGAGATGCGATAGTGTTTGATTGAATTAACATACTTATTTATTTTTAAATAGGGTTTACAATATAAGGCTATTTCTATAAACCAAACCCTTGTTATACGTTACTTTTTTGTATTTTTTTGTTTGTTTTTAATGTGTTTAGGAAATTTATTTATAAAATACAGTTGTCATAAAAAATCTAACGTCCGACCGAAATCGAACGTTAGAAAACAAAAACCACTTTGTTAAATAAACTTAAAAAAAACTAAACAACTTATCTGTAAAAGCCCATTGTTACTCCACCGTCTACATTCAGGGCATTACCTGTTGATTTGTTCAACAAGCCTCCTACGAATGCAAAACATGCGTTTGCAATATCATCAGGCAATATAATTTCATTTAATAAGGTACGCTTCGCATAATAAGCAGGCAATTCCTCAACGGTAATTCCATATGCTTTTGCACGACCTTCAGCCCATCCGCCAGACCAGATATTAGAATCTGAGATTACAGCATCAGGATTAACTGTGTTTACACGGATTTTATCAGCACCTAATTCAGCAGCCATCAAACGTGTTAAATGTGCCTGAGCCGCTTTTGCAGAACCGTATCCAGGATTATTAGGACCCGCTACAACCGCATTTTTAGAAACGATGTTTACGATGTCTCCACCAAAACCTTGTTTGCGCATTACTTCAATTCCGGCTTTAGAAACAATAAATTGTCCTTTCACCAAAATATCATATAATCTGTCCCACTCTTCAAGGGTGTGCTCTGCAATCGATTTTGAAATACTGATACCAGCATTGTTTATTATAATATCAGCACCGCCAAATGCTAAACAAGCAGCATCTAATGCTTTTTCAGTACTTACTTCATCTGTAACGTTTAATAGGGTACTTGAAACAGCATCTTTACCAAATGATTTGATAAATTCTGCTTTTGCACCTTCTAAACGCTCTTCATTAATATCATTGATCACTACGCAAGCTCCTTCTTCAGCAAATCTTTTTGCGATAGCTTTACCAATTCCACCGGCAGAACCAGTAACTAAAGCTACTCTTCCTGAAAGTGCTTTTGGTTTTGGCATACGCTGTAATTTAGCTTCTTCCAATAACCAGTATTCGATATCAAAAGCTTCCTGATGTGGCAATGAAGTATATTCAGAAACAGCTTCTGCTCCTTTCATTACATTTACTGCATTTACATAATATTCAGATGCCAAACGAGCCATTGTTTTATCTTTGGCAAACGTAAACATACCTACTCCAGGATATAAAATTACAACTGGGTTCGGGTCACGCATTGCAGGCGAATTAGATTTTTTACAAGCATTGTAATACTCTTTGTACATCGCTCTGTAAGCTTCAAAAGCTGGAGTTAATTTAGCTTTTACTGCAGCTACATCAGATAAATCTTCGTTTGGATCTAATTCTAAAACCAAAGGACTGATTTTCGTACGTAAAAAGTGATCCGGACAAGAAGTTCCTAACGGAGCTAATTTTGATAAATCATTAGAATTAATGAATTCTAAAACTCTTGCATCATCAGTATAATGACCAATCATCTGACGTTCTGAAGAACAGAAACCTCTTAAAATTGGAGCTACTTTTGCTGCTTTTAATTTACGATCCGCTTCCGGAAGGCTGTCTATTTTTTTACCTCCAAAAACAGGACGTTTTTTTCCATAATTACTTTCTAAATAGTCAGCACACTTTTCGATTACTTCAAGTGTGTTGATATAACTTTCATAAGCAGTATCTCCCCATGTAAACAATCCATGAGATCCTAACATGATTCCGCGTAATTTTTTTCCTTTTTTCTCCGCTTCTTCCAGACAGCTTCTCAATTGAAGCCCTAAGTCGAAACCTGGACGCTGCCATCCTACCCAACCGATTTCTCCGTCGAATAATTCTTCTGTGATTTTTGCTCCGTCTTTTGCTGCAGCAATTGCAATAGCAGCATCAGGGTGGAGGTGATCAATATGTTTAAATGGTAAGAAACCGTGTAAAGGTGTATCAATAGAAGGAGCTTTTGAAGCTAAATCAAAAATACAGTGGTTAAACAATTCAACCATTTCATCTTCAAACTCAATTCCTCTGTACACATTTTCAAGATTGCGCAATCTGTCTAAATAAAGAGCAGCACAACCTGATTTTGTCAATGTTCCAATGTCTCCACCAGAACCTTTAATCCACATTACCTCAGAGCTTGCGCCTGTCAATGGGTCTTTATCTGTAATTTTAACTGAAGTATTTCCTCCTCCATAATTAGTAAGTCTTAAATCTGCTCCTAATAAATTAGAGCGATAGATAAAAAGAGCTACTTCATCTCCTGCTAATGCTGCAGCTTTAGCATCGTCCCAAAGATAGCTTACATGCTGAAAAGTCATATTGTTTGTGTTTATATTTGACATTTTAATATATTAATTGATTATTATAAAGAGTTCCCAATTCCGACTACAACAATTGATAACATGATGAGTCCGATGCCCAACAAAAATGTGTTGAACGTTTTTTTAGTTACACCTGTCCATTCTTTAAGGTAGAATCCCCAGAAGTTGGCAGTAAGTATAATAGTTGACATATGTAAAATCCATGAACTTGCTCCGTTTCCTAACTTACTTTCTCCCATTCCGTAGAAGAAAAACTGAAGGAACCACATAGTACCTGCAATAGCTGAAAAAAGTACATTTTTTGAAATCGGTGTTTTAGTATCTGTATAATTACTAAAAGTTTTATTTTTAAAATTAAGATAGATACACCATAAAAAGTTAGTTGTTAATCCACCCCAAAGGATAACTATATAGGTAACATTATTTTGAAATAAAAATTCGCCCTGATTTGGATTCAATGTTTTCCACGCCTCATTAGCCACATCTGCCATTGGTTTTCCTGCTTCAATACCGAAATTAAAGAATGAACTTAAGATACCTGAAACTATGGCAATAATTAAACCTTTTACTAAACTAAAATCCTTGTCTTTATCTTCATGTCCGGTTGCAAAATCTTTTTCTTTCAGCATCCCAGCCTTTCCTAAAATAGCAATACCTATAATACATATAAGCACTCCACCCAAAACCGTTTGCCCTCCTGTGTTTGCAAACATGTCACTAATTGATTCCTTACCTTCTGTTGGGCTGAAATTGTAGTAAATTGGCGGAATCAAAGCACCGAAAGCAGAACAAAATCCTAAGGTGATTGAGTTACCTAATGACATTCCTAAATAGCGAACACCTAATCCGTAAGTCAATCCTCCTATCCCCCAGATCAATCCCATAGTGTAAGCTAATACTTTTATGTTTGGAGCCGCATTAGCAATGATATCGGTAAAATTCGGAATTGTTAAGTAAGCAGCGATTGGCGGAACAATTAACCAGGAGAAAAAACCTCCTATTAGCCAGTAGCTTTCCCAAGCCCAATCTTTAACTTTTTTAAAAGGCATATAAAAACTGCCTGACGAAAATCCTCCAATGGAGTGAAAAATAATTCCGAGTAATGATTCCATTTATTTTTTTTTGTGGTTTAAGTTGATAGTTATTGGTTTGGTAAAATAAGAGAATGTAAAAAAGAAAACTATCCTGTACTGTCCTTTCCTTAATTTATATTTATTTTAAATCATAAATTATTGCAATAAGAATCGAATTATTGTGATTTTTTAAATTTAAAATTCATATTTTAGCAAACGCCTGCGTAATTAATATCTTTTAATGCTTTTTAAAGAAAATTATTACACATAATGCAATTTACAATACCATCTCAATACATTTGAGAGAGACTTTACTATACCAACCATGATTAAATTAATTAAGATAGATGAAGATTCAAGGGTTCCAAAATACAAGCAAATTGTAGATTCAATTCTGCAAAATATTGCTAATGGTAACCTGAAAATAAATCAAAAGATTCCTTCCATAAACAACTTCAGTGAAGAGTTTTACATGTCAAGGGATACTGTTGAGAAAGCTTATAATATTTTAAAAGAGCGTAAAATTATCTCTTCTATAAGAGGAAAAGGATACTATATTACCCGAACGAAATTAGAATCTAAAGTCAATATTTTGTTCCTGTTTAATAAACTGAGTGCGTATAAAATGAAAACCTACAGCTCTTTTATTAATACATTAGGAGCAAATGCACATGTTGACTTACATATATACCATTGCGATGAAACCTTATTTTTAAATCTGCTGGATAAATTTGAAGGTGCATACGATTATTATGTTATTACGACACACTTTAAAACAGACGAATTAAAACATTTGAGTTTTACAGATGAAGTGGCAAAAGCGATCCAGAGAATACCTCAGGAAAAGCTGGTAATTATGGATAACATAAAAATTGGATTAGGAAGCGAGGTCATCAAAATATATCAGGATTTTGAAAATGATATTTACAATGCCTTAAAAGAAGGACTTACTAAAATAAACAAATACAAAAGGCTGATTTTAATATATCCGGAAAAAGCCGTTTATCCCTATCCAAGGAGAATTTTGCATGGTTTCAGGAAATTTTGTGTAGAACACGAGATTAATTTTGAAATCTTAAGTGAAGTTTATGATGATATGATCCTTAAAAAAGGAGACTTATTTATCACTATAGAAGAATCAGACCTGGTTAATTTAGTCAAACAAATCAGGGACGAAGAATACGTATTAGGAAGTGACATCGGTATTATATCCTACAACGACACCCCGTTAAAAGATTTATTGGGCATAACAGTTATGTCTACTGATTTTAATGAAATGGGTGAAATTGCTGCAAGAATGATATTAAACAAAGAAAAAGGAGAAATAAAAGTCCCATTTAATTTTATAGATAGAAACTCTATATAATTAATTGTAAGACTATACCGTTTTTTCAGATTTGTATTCATTACAAAACAATCTTTAAATGTTAATTTTTCAAACTTATTTCTTTTATTTAGAATTAATATAAATAATATTCTATCTTTGTCACCAGCTTCTGGCCTAATACCACCAAGGGATAACCAATCCTTAACCAGAGTTATATAAAATAGATGAATATTAATACCCGCTTTGAATCCGAAACTTTTGAATCTTTTAAAAAAGGAGAAGAAGCTGCGTTTACCTATTTTTATCATAACTATTTTAGCAGGATTGCTTCTTTCTGCGTTCAATTTGTTTATGATGCTGATGAAGCAGAAAATCTGGCACAAGAAGCTTTCATTAATTTATGGGAAAACAGGGAAAACATTGATTCCATAAACGGAATACAATCCTTTTTATATACTTACGCCAAATCAAAATGCCTGAACTTCATCAGGCATAATAAGGTCAAAGATAAATTCAAAAACGACTTATTAAATCACAAAGAAAGAGAACTCGACATCGAAGTCTTAAATTCGATTCAGTTTGATACTTTAGAATTGACCGAATTAGAACGCATTATTAACGAATCGATAAACGATTTACCTCCCAAAACGCGTGAAGTTTTTATCAAAAAACGTTTTGAAAATAAAAAAAACGCAGAAATCGCAGAAGAAATGCAGGTAACTTTAAAAGCTGTTGAAGCCCATATGACAAAGGCTTTGAAGATTTTAAAAGCAAAATTATCTGATTATTTATTCCTGTTTTTTATTCTTATTTGTAATAATTAAAAATTAAACATAGGGTTTTTGATTTCTGAAGTGTACTAATAATAACGAGAAGTTTAAAACTCAAAGTATGACATCAGAAATCATTTATAAGTACTTATCAAACGAAGCCTCAGAGCAGGAAGTTCAAACTCTTTTTGAATGGATTGAAGCTTCTGAAGAAAATAAGAAGCAGTTCATCATTATAAAGAAGACCTGGGTACTTACAGCTTTAACAAAAGATATTTCTGCCGATACTGCTCCGGTAATTAAAATTAAACCAAAAAATAAGACTCGTAAATATTTTCAATATGCTGCCGTCTTTATTGTATTACTTGGTTTAGTGAAAATAGCCTTCAATTTCAACCAAAGAGCAAAAAATTCAAAAGAAATTGTACTTGAACTTGGCAATGGTCAGACAGAATATATCACAAAAAACAATCACAGCAACTTAGTTAATGATAAAGGCGAACTGATTGCAAAAAAACTTCCCGGTCAAATTGTTTACTTTGGAAAAACAAAAGATGACGAAGTTATATACAACTTACTTAAAGTTCCTTATGGCAAAACATTTAAACTTACACTTTCAGACGGAACTATTGTAAACCTGAACTCCGGAACCACTTTACGTTATCCTGAACAGTTTGGAATTAACGGAAAAAGAACTGTTTATCTAACTGGAGAAGCTTTTTTTGAAGTAACTAAAGACAAAGAACATCCTTTTATAGTAAACTCAAATCAGGTAGATATTGAGGTTTTGGGTACTAAATTTAATGTGAGTGCTTATCCTGAAAATCCTTCTGTTAATAGTGTTTTGGTTGAAGGAAGTATTCAGATGTATGAAACTCAAAATCCATCGAATTCTGTATTGCTGAAACCAAACCAAATGGCTACATGGCAAAACAGTACGAGAAAAATTACCACAAAATCTGTTGATCCTTCTTTTTACTCAGCCTGGACAAAGGGTGAACTTACATTTAATGATACTCCATTTTCGACCATCACTAAAATAATTCAGCGGACTTATGATGTTGAGATTATTAATAAAAATTCGGATTTGGCCAAACAGAATTTTACCGGTACAATTAAAATCAGTGAATCGAGTGTCGAAAACATTTTAGAACTCCTAAAACGTGACACCCCGTTTGAATACTCGATTCAGCAAAACACCATTACCATAACCAACCTTCCATAAACCATAAAAACATGACATTTACGAAAAAACATTCAAGAAAAATTATATTTTTCTTAGCTCTTCTCTTATCCTGTTTTAAAGGTTTTTCGCAAAAAAAGCCGATTACGTTACATTTCAACAACGAACCTATAAGCCTAATTATCAAGTCTATTGAAGACCAAACAGACTTCAGGATTATTTACAATGCAAAAAAAATTGATACTGATCAAAAAGCCAGTATCAATGTGAATAATGCCTCCTTGGAAACTGTTTTAACAAAACTATTCAAAGGCAGAAATATTTCATTTTACATCCAGAAAAAACAGGTTTTATTAACTAGCTCTGCTCCTGCCTCTGCAGATAGTTCAGACGAAACAGAAAGAACAATCAAAGGAATTGTACTAAGTGCTAAAGATAGCTCGCCGCTATCAGGAGCTACTGTAATGGTAAAAGGAACCGGGAGAGGCGCCATAACCGATTTTGACGGACGATTTATCTACCAGTTAAGAGAAAAAGACATTAATAATGTTGTACTTCAGGTTGTGCTTCTGGGAATGATAACTCAAAATCAGGAAGTTGGACATAAAAATAATTTTACTTTTTACATGGAAGAAGCTATAGATGAACTAAATCCAGTTATTATTACATCTTCTTATGGGACAAAAAAGCTAAAAGAGGAAATTGTAGGGAGTATTTCAACTATAACGGCAAAAGATATCCCTGTGCATCAAGCCTCAGAAAGTATTGATAAAATGCTTGAAGGGCAAATGGCTGGTGTTTTAGTTGAAAATACTTCTGGCGTTGGCGGACCTGTAAAAATTAATATTCGTGGAGAAGGGACCATAAAATCCTTAAATAGTTCAATTTTAAACACTTCAACACAACCCTTAATTATTGTAGACGGTGTCATTATGAGTGAGCAGTCTGGCATTGACAATGAATACTTTGATGGCGGAAGGTTTTCGGAAGGATTGTCAAATCCGTTAGCGAAAATTTCTTCGGATAATATCGAAAGCTGGACTGTATTAAAAGATGCTGCTGCTGTAGGTATTTATGGAGCTGATGGTGCGAATGGTGTAATTTTAATTACCACCAAAAAAGGGCAACAAGGAAACACTAAATTTACTTTTTCAAATCAATTAGGAGTTTCATCGGCAATCAATCAAATTAAATATTTGAACGGAGAACAATACACAGAACTTCGAAATACATACTTAAAAAATACAACACCCGGCTACGTTGCTGTACCTTATAATGGTATCAATACAGATTGGTTTGATTTATTAAACCAAACCGGAATTTACAACAAATACAATTTTAGCGTTTCCGGAGCAACTTCTAAATTCTCCTACCGAAACAATCTTACTTATCTAAATATTGACGAGCCACAATTAGGCAATACGACCAAACAATTGAATGGTGGAATCAATTTAGGGTTTCAATCTTCAAAATGGAATGTCAATTTGTCTTTAAACCCAAGTTTAATTAAAAAAGACGAACCTAATACTTTTTATGATTTTGCTTATATCCCTACGCTGTCTCCTTATAATGAAGACGGAACTTATTCGATGCTTGGGGTTTCAGGGGGAAATACCGGAGGGAATCCATTAGCTGCAATTGAACAAAACAAAAATGAAACCGAAAGTTTTGGACTTCTTGGTAGCTTAAACATTGGATATAAATTGAGTAAAAATATCAGATTCAATACTTTATTCGGAATAGATTATACTGATAAAACCCAGGACAGATGGTATTCAGGAGATAATGAAAGCGGAAGAAACAACGGAACATTTACTTTAGGCGGAGTATCATATAATAACTGGGGGAGAAGACTTTTAAACCAGAGACATACCCAAAAATGGAATTGGCAAGGGCAAATGCTATTTGAAAAGGAAATCAATGAAAACCATAAAATTGACGGAGTTTTAGGCTTTGAACTTGCTGATGAAAATGGAGATTTCAACTATTCTTCAGCTTCTGGATTTGTGAATTATTCTAAAATTCAGAATATTCATGATGCTATTCAGGATGATGATCCGGATACTTTAATAGATGAAACAAATGGAAGACAAACTGTTGGAAGTGAAATAAGCAATGCCTCCAGAGTTTCTGCATTTGCTCAGCTTAACTATAATTACAAAAAGAAATATTATGCGTTATTCAATATCCGACGTGATCAGAGTTCTGTTTTTGGTGATGATTCGGATGTAGCTTTAAATAGTAGTGGTGGATTGGCATGGGTTATCAGTAACGAAAACTTCCTGAAATCAAATTCATGGATCGATTTATTAAAGCTAAAAGCAAGTTATGGTTCGACAGGTAATTCCAGAATTGGTTCTTACCGATCTAAAGGACTTTATAACATTACACAAAACGGATATAATGGTTCAGCAGATGTTACTCCTGGTGCCTCTCCAAACGGAAAATTAAGCTGGGAAAAAAACCTGAAATTCAATGCCGGAATTGATTTTAATATTTTTAAACGAATTGAACTTACTTTCGAATACTATTACGATAACAAGGAGGATATGATTACCGGCCGTAACATTCCGACAGAATTAGGATATGGTACGATGCAGCTCAATGCTTCAAGTATGTACAATAAGGGTTTTGAATTTACGACCAGAATAAACTGGTTTAAAAAAGACAACTTTAAATGGGTAAGTTCCTTTAATATCTCTACTGTTCAAAACGAAGTAACCAATTTAATAGGTTTAGGAAGTGCTTATTCTGTATCTAATCTGGCTCTTGCTCAAAAAGTAGGTTACAGTACAACCACTATTTGGGGCGTAAACTGGATTGGTGTTGATCCGGCGACTGGACGTGATTTGATTAGAAAAGATGGTAAAGTTTATGATGCTGCAACTTACGACAGTTTGTTTACAGAAGCTGACTGGCAACCTATTGGCGATACAAGAGCAGATGCTTTTGGTGGTTTTAGTAATTCTATCACATTTAATCAAATTACTTTTTCATTTAATGGCTCTTTTCAATGGGGCGGAGATAAATTAATAGCCGATCAGATTATTTCAAAAACCAACACGACTTCTAACCGAAATATGTCTGTTAATGCTTATGACTATTGGAGGAATCCGGGAGATATTGTTACTCAGCCTGCTCCGAGTAATAATACTTTAATAGCTAACATGAGTAAGTATGTTTATGATGCGACTTTCATTAAAATCAATAACATAACACTTAGCTATAATGTTCCTGTTAAAAAAACCTTTTTGGATAGTCTGACCATTTTTGGAGATATTACAAATGCATTGTATTGGTACAAAGAAAAAAGTCCTTTTGGTATGAATGGTATCCGCGAATTAAGCTACAATTATCCACAAACCAGAACAATTTCTATAGGAATTAACACTAGATTTTAAGAAGATGAATGATTTAAAAAACATATACCGATTTAAATTTACGATGCTTTTAGCAGTACTTTTTTTATTGCAAAGCTGCAGCGATTTTTTAGAACAAGAACCAGGTACACAAATTTCTATTAACGAACAACTCAGCACAAAAGCTGGTATTTTACAAGCTCTTAACGGAACTTACAGAGAGCTGGAAGCTAATGTCAGAGGTGAGCGTTTTGCAGTTTATGCTGATGTTCAGGGCGGAAATTTAAAATTTACCCCTTACCCTACTACAAGATCTTCTGGCAAGGGTGAAATCGTTACCCCAACTAATATTCAAAATGTATATTCTTTTAATGACAACGCTAATCAGTCTAATTTCGTTAGTTTTTACAGTGATAGTTACGATATCATCAACCAGTGTAATTTGATTCTAGAATTTACGGATGCTTTAAAAGACGCTACTGAAAGTGAAAAAAATCAAATCAAAGCTGAAGCTTTAACCATAAGAGCATATTCACACTTTTTGTTGAGTGAAGTATATAGCCAAAACTATAGTTATACCAATGACGCCTCGCATTTAGGAATCATCTACAATACGGAGTCCATAACAAAAGGGTTAAAATACCCAGCCAGAGAAACTGCTGCCAGAACCTATACCTTAATTGTTGAGGATATTACATTAGCCTTAAATTTATATTCAAACATTCAACTTTCATCAGGACCTGCTTATTCTTATTTCAATATAAATAGTGCAAAAGCTTTATTATCGAGAGTGTATCTAGCAAAAAATGACTGGCAAAATGCATATGCAACTGCAAATGATGTCATAACAAATTCAGGTGTATCGTTAATGAGTTCAGCTGATTATATTGCGCAATGGGAAAAAACTGACACTCCTGTTTCAGAAATTTTACTGGAGTTTTCAATCTCCAGAGATGCTACTACCGGAACTGTCGGAGGCTCTATGTTTGCTTATTTTGGCTATACTTCTCCAACTGTTTTTAATAATTATGTTGCTTCACAGGATTTATTGAATTTGTACTCAGCTTCGGATATTCGAAAACAACTGTTTTTAGAAAGGCCAATTCAAACATTAATAAACAATCAACTGGTAAGTGTGAATTATTATTTCACTAAAAAATTTCAAGACAATGCAGCTTATGTTGCCTTCAGACTAAGTGAGCAATACTTAATTCGTGCCGAAGCTGCATTAAAGTTAAATAACCCAGATCAGACGAAAACTGATATTAATGTTCTTAGGGAAAGAGCAAACGCAGATTTACTTGCAGATTCGGAAGATTTAGAAGAAGCCATCTTTTTAGAACGAAGAAAAGAACTTTGCTTTGAAGGACATTTATTTTTTGACATAGCCAGAAATCATAAAAATATTTCCAGAAATGACGGCTGCATTGCCCTTAGTTGCGGACTTACCTACCCATCACCCAAATTTGTTTTACCAATACCACGCAATAATATTAACCTTAACGCAAATCTAAAACAAAATGAATCGTATTAAAACTATAGCTATCCTGAGTGTTTTTGTAGCCCTTTATTCTTGTTCAAAAGATGATTACAACTTAGATTCAAGAAGTGTTGATCCTTTTGTGCGTTTTAACTTTATTACTTCATCAGCTGGTGTTCCTTTAGAATACCCAGAAGTCAATACAGGGCGTGTTCCGGTAAATACTTATGAAAACAAATCAGTTAAAACCTTAAAAGTTCCGGTTACTTTAACTTCGACAACTTTAAAATCTCCGGTAACTGTTGATTTTAGCACCCTAATTTCGGGAGAAGCAGATAGCTTTAAAATTGAGCCTGCAAACGAATTAGTTTTTGAAGGTAATAAACTAACCGATACTATTTTTGTTTCTTTCGATAAAAGATGGCAGAATAAACAGACTATTACTTTCAAATTAGAAGATGTATCGGATCCATTAGTTCATATTGGAAACTTAAATACTGAAGCTCTCAATGCTATTTTTACTATTAACTTAGGAGAAATAAATACGGTATACACTTTCCCCGTAAATGAGTTTTTTATTAAAGGAGAAATTGGTGAAACAATCGATTTCAAAGTTAATTTCCCCAATGGCTTTGTTCCTTCAGAAATTGAAAATTTGGAAATATTTAGTTTCGTAAATGGATTTGACTATTCATTAACGCACGACGATTACGGAGATAATAGAAGCTCTATAAGTTATCATTTGACACTTCTGGAAGATATTCAAAATGATGATGTTCGTTACGAATCTTTTATTACATTAAATACTACAGAGAAATATACTACTACAGGAAACTCTATTTTACAAATTACAAAACCTACAAAAGTACCAAGAGATATTCAGGCTAATCCTGCTGCAAATTTCTACAATCTAAGTGATCCTCTTTATCGTACTTATGGTGCAAACTGGTTTGAGCGAAATGGAACTTGCGCATGGTTTCCATTTAATGCATTTACATTTCCTGTCGTTACCACAAAAAGTAATACCGATGCTATTCAATATAGTGGACAAAATACTACTGAAATATCAGATGATGTTTACCATGATGCTTTTAAAATTGGATTTAATACAACAGTTGTCAATTCAACTACTAATTCTTTTGGATTAAAAAATTGGTTTACTAATGAATCTACTAACGGTAACAATTCACCTGGATTTAATATTACCTCTGCTTTAGAATTTTTTCCAGATAATGGAAATAGCAGAACAAGCGGTAATGTACTTGTAATTCCAAAATTTATTACAATAGCTGGAACAAACGGAAACAAGCACAATATTTTTATTTCCGGTGAAGGAACTTACAAACAAATTGAGAATGGCTTTGTAGAAATTTCATTCGAATTAAAGCTAAAAAATCAGGAACTATTCGGAGGAACCGTTTCTTCACAATATAAACTTTACAATAAAACTGGGTTCCCAACTTTAACTCCTTTAAGCACACCTTGCTTAAAACCAGTTAATTTATAATAAAAAAAGCTAGCGTATAGCAATATAAATAATGCTTCTATCCTATAACAAAAAAATAATTCCTTTTATGAAATTAAAAACTGCAGGCTTAACACTTTTGATTTTACTAAGCTTAACAGCATACAAAAGCATCGAACAACCTGATTACATCGATATTACGGAATTACGAAAGCTATATTCCAGTGGTGACTCTTCAAAATGGCCTGCTGCAGAATTGCATGAAAGCATAGACAAATCAAAATTTCAGGATATTGGTGTTTTGCCTGCTGTTCCTTACCCTGCCTACAATCCGTATTCTAAGGAGAAGGAAAGTCTGGGCAAAATACTGTTTTTTGACCCGAGATTATCCAACAGCGGACAAATTGCCTGTGCTTCCTGCCATAATCCGGAATTAGGATGGACAGATAATCTAACGCGTTCTTTTGGCCATGACCGCCAAACCGGAAAACGAAATTCGATGACCCTTTTAAATTCGGCATACGCTACTTCCCTATTTTGGGACGGTCGTGCGAAAAGTTTAGAAGATCAGGCACAATTTCCTGTTGGAGATCCTTTAGAAATGAACGAAAAACTGACGATTGCAGTAAGCAAAATCGGAAAAATAAAAGGATATAATCCGCTTTTTGAAGCTGCTTTTGGAGACAAAAAAGTGACTCTTGAACGCATTCAGTATGCTATTGCTACATTCGAAAGATCCATCAACAGTCCGAAGAGTAAGTTTGATCATTTCGTTAGCGGAAAATCAGAAGCTTATACGGATCAGCAGGTAAAAGGACTGCATTTGTTCAGAACCAAGGCACAATGTATCAATTGCCATAACACACCTTATTTCAGCGACAACCAGTTTCATAATGACGGACAGGTTTTATTCGGAACCAAAAATGAAGATTTCGGCCGTTACAATGTGACCAAAGATGTAAAAGATATTGGAAAATTCAGAACACCAACACTCCGTGAAGTAGTTAATACCAGACCATGGATGCATCATGGGCATTTTCCAACTTTATTGGATGTTGTAGAACTTTACAATTTAGGCAACCCTTCTCCTGTTCAGAAAAAATACCTGGGAACGCCACGTGATTCTTTAATCCCAAAGGTAGATCCAATGCTTAAAAAGTTAAGCTTAAGCAAAGAAGAAATGAGTGACTTATTGGCCTTTATCGAAACTTTAAGTACGCCAACGAGAAGAATTATGGCTCCGGATCTTCCTAAATAATTTTAGTAAAATTTAATATCGAAACTATTATGAATGAATTAATTGCCCCATTTGAAACAGGTTTATTTCTATATCAACTTTGCATTTTATTATATCTGATCCTAACTCCTCTTGCAATATTCTATATTATAAAAGACCGACATAAATTTAAACAACCTTATGTTTTGATTTTTCTTGTTATTGTCTTTCCGCTTATTGTCTCAATACCCGCAATAATTGCGCTTAACATCAAAAAAGTAAAATCATAACCTCTTTATAATTTCATTAAAAAAATTCAATTCTTTATACGTACATTAATTTGATACCACTCAAATATGAAAAACAAATACCTCTTTTTATTATTAGTAACGGCCCTGTCGTTTGGGCAAATTAGTCAGGTTAAAGACATAAATCCCGGAAGTACTAATTCTGTCGCAAATTCATCAAGTCCTTCCACTTTCTTTGATTACAATGGAATATTATATTTTAGAGCAAATAATGGTACAGATGGTGTAGAATTATGGAAATCTGATGGTACTTCAAATGGAACACTAATGGTCAAAAATATCAATCCTGTTGTAAGTACTACTTCAAATTCAAATCCATCCAATTTTATAGCTTTTAATAATCAAATTTATTTTACGGCTACAACTGGTACAACACTAAATGGTTCAGAACTTTGGAAAACTGATGGAACAGAATTAGGCACAGTAATGGTTAAAGATATAAATCCTGGTACAGCCAATGGAAATCCGCAAAACTTCACTATAATTAATCCAACGACAATGCTTTTTACTGCAAGTGGTATTGATCCTAGCAATAAAGATAACGATGGTGGAAACGAACTATGGACAACAGATGGAACGAATGTTAGTAATGTCGTTGATTACACCGGCACACTCAATACTATAGTTTGGATAGAAAACCTAAACGGCACTGCTGTTTTAGCACAAACCGTTGATCAAGGCAGAGAATTATACACATCTGATGGTACTAAAGCCAATACTAAAATAATTAAAAATATTAATCCGTTAACAGCTAGTGGTGTTTCAGGAACAAGTTATATTAAAAATGGGAATACTATTTATTTTCAGGGAAATGACGGTACAACAGGGGCTTCATTATGGAAAACAGACGGAACTGAAGGAGGAACTAAAGCTGTAAAAGACAATCTTGGAAATAATGTTTTATCACCTTCAAATTTTGGAAATTCGAGTGACAACATTACATATTTTAGATCTACGACAACAACAAGTGGAGTAGAATTATGGAAAACGGATGGGACTCCTGAGGGAACTTCTCAAGTTACAGAAATAAATCCTGGAGCAGGTAACTCAAATCCCACTCAAATCCAATCGATAAACGGTGTTGTTTACTTCTTTGCATCGGTTAACGGAACTAATTATCATTTCTACAAATACGAAAATAATCTTTTAACAAAATTATACGATTTTAATGCTGTATTAGCTACGGTATCTACTGACTACGTAGAATTAAACGGAAAAATATATTTTGCGGCCGATAGTGATGGAGATACTTTAAGAGAATTATGGCAAACTGATGGTACTTCAGCAGGTACAATTTTAGTTAGTTCTCTGGTTTCAGGAAGCATTAATCCAACAGGAGTTAGCAGTTTAACGAAAGTAGGAAATAAACTGTTTTTTGCAGCTACCGGAAATGACGGACAGGAACTTTTTACCTACACTCCTCCTACCCTTTCTGTAAAAGATCAGGATAAGTTAGAAGTTGTGGCGGTATATCCAAACCCTTCAGATGGAAATTTATTCATTAATAATTCTGATAATGAAACCATTCAATACGAAGTGTTTGATATACTAGGTAAAAAACAAGCTGCCGGCAAAACAAATGACAATTCACTTCATTTAAATTTAAAAACGGGTTTGTATATTTTAAAACTGACTAAAAACAGCCAGACTTCAACAACTAAAATTATTATCAAATAGTTGTATTTTTTAATATAAACAGGTTTGTTTTTGCCCCAATAAATCACAAACCTAAAAAGTCCGTTTCATGAATTTGAAATGGACTTTTTTATTCTTCTTTTGATAGAAACTATCACTTTTTAGTAACCAAAACAATATTCGGTTTTGGAGCGGGCTGCATCCCGCTTCCAAAATAAAAACCGGTATGAGGTGGCTGGTTGTAACCTACGTTTTGCCAGGCAATACTCAAACGATATTGCGGATCATGCATTAAAGTATATTGTTTTACATCTGTTGGAATGGTAGTCGAATAAATTCGCAACTCTTTATTGTCTTCGCTTCTTAAAATCAGTTCTTCTCTCCAGTCGCCCAAAATATCCGCAGAAAGAGCCGGAGTTGATTTGGTGCCATTATTTGAAACTGCTCCTGTTGCCGTAAACAATCTGCCCTTCCCATATTTGTCGATATAATTCGAATTCAGAATTTCTCTTGAAGTATCGCCATCCCAATAAATCAAAAAGTTGATTGACTTTGGTGCATCCCCTATTTTATTCCCTTTCATATCATATAAAAACGGAGAACCGGACCACCAGCATTGTGCACCTTTTCTTGTGGGATCGATATTATCCGCTACGCCACGACCGACATCTTCATTGAGAGAATCGGTAAACAAAACTTTTCCATCTGCTGCTGAAAACACAGCTACACCCGGACCGGTAGTTTTATTTTCAATCTCATGTATTCCAAATACTTCTAAGCCAGGAACATCCAAATCTAAATCTGAAACATGCAGCGCATCTCCGTGCCTGAAACCTGTCGTATACAATCCTTTGCCATTATCATCTACACACATCGATCCGTAAATGATTTCATCTTTTCCGTCGTTATCTACATCTGCAACCGTAAGTCCGTGATTCCCCATTCCGGAATACGGATTTTCAGCATCTTTACTGTCGAAAAACCATCTTGACACCAGTTTTTTATTTTTAAAATCAAAAGCTGCTAAAACTGTTCTGCCGTAGTATCCACGGCACATTACCACGCTTGGATGAATGCCATCCAGGTAAGCAATACAAGCGGTAAAACGGTCAATTCTGTTTCCTTTGGTGTCATTTCCTCCGCTACCTCCATGTCCGCCCCAGCCTGCCAAATCACCACGCTCCGGAATATAATCTGTTGTTGTAACCAGCTTTCCGGTTTTTCCATCAAAAACGGAAAGATATTCAGTACCTTTTAAAATTTTCCCGTAAATCGGTGATTTTGGGTCTCGCTCTACCCAGTCTTTTGAAGTATCTCCTACTACATTCCCTTGACTATCAGTTGTGCCATCTGCTGTTTTGCAAACCAGTTCTGCAATTCCGTCTCCGTCGAGATCATAGACCATAAACTGTGTATAATGTGCCCCTTCGCGAATATTTTTGCCTAAGGTAATCTGCCATAAAAATTTTCCGTCTAAAGTATACGCCTGAAAAATAGGAGGATCCGTAATACCTGTATGCGAATTGTCATGTCCTCTGCCGGTCATATGCACTACCAAATCATATCTTCCGTCTCCGTCTAAATCCCCTGTAGAAAGATCATTCGGAATATAACCCTCAACCGGTTTTATAGCAATTGACAAATAATCCTTGTCCGAACTTGAAGCCGGAATCGTAAAACTTCCTTTGGCTTCTGTTTCTTTTCCTTTTAAAACCGTTTTTACAAACCAGGTATTTTCTTCCTTAGGGTTTGCTTTGGAATCAACAAAATTCGTGGCTCCGGTAATAGGCTCTTCATTTAGTTTTATAGCTTTTTGAACTCCGCTTTTTCGATATAAATTAAAAGCCAGATCATCTGCATCAGTTCCTAAAACACGCCAGCTAATAAAAAACTGTCCTTTGTTTTTAATGGCAATAACGCCACGATCTAAACTTTCCATTTGTCTTTGCGCCAATAAAATGGAACCCGACAAAAGGAATAATGTTACTAAAATTTTATTTTTCATAAATTGGTTTTGGTAGATAAAGTTTTATGCATACTTAGACTGATTTTAGCAGATAAGGTTTATTTGTAAAAAAAATAATCTCGCAAAGTCGCAGAATCGCAAAGTTTTGATTTTACATTTTCTTTGCGTCTTAGCGACTTTGCGAGATTAAAAAAACTTAGCTTCTCAGAATCTTAGCAACTTAGCGTCTTCAAAAAAACTAAAACATCTTCTTAAATCCTTCACTTTTGACTTTCCATGTTCCATCTTTTGGAAACCCCGGGTTTTCTATTGTATTTCCCTCCCAGCCGGCGCACATCATCGCAACAGCCGTTAGTAATCCTCCGTTACCCGGAAGATACAACGTTAGTCTTGGCGATTGGTAATTATGTCCGTTTATTAAATACGTATTGGTTACTACATTCATAAAAAGAGCGTCAACTGCTTTTTCAGGCATTTGCAAACGGGCTGCAGACATTGCTGTCATTGGGAAATCCCATCCCCAGGTTTTGTCCCATGACCAGGTATCCCAAACCAAATCGAAAGTATTTTTCATGATTTTTTTATCTAAAAGAGACGTTTCAGGAAGCATCCCGAAAGTTCCTAATACTGACGGATGATCGGTTTTAAACTCAGGATTGGTATACGAATCAGTAGCGCTTTCTGTTGCCAGATAAACATCTTTCGCAATTGGCAATGGCGATAGTTTTTTCAAAACATCTTCCCATTTTTCAGGCACTCTTTGATTTAATTTTTTCTTCCAGCTGATAGCCGTTTTCAAAGCCCAGTTCCAGTATGCTAATTCATACGTAGGATTAAAAGTTTCGATGGCTTTGAATCTTTCCTGCGCAGGAATTACGCCCGGCCCTAAAACGTAACGATTGTTTTTACTGTCGTAATTGGCAAATGAAGCCATAAAATCTGCCGTTGCAAAAACACGTTCGCTATATAAATTCAAAGTTGCTGCTGTTGGTTTCGCCTGATAGATCAAATCGGCGTAGGTAATAAAATGCGGCTGTTGCCAAATCAGGAATGCCCCCACAGACGACGGGCTTTCATTACCATCATAATCTGTCATTTTCTGCCATCTTGCCCCTTCAAAACCTTGTCTTTTGGCAATGTCTTTAGCCTTTGTGAAAACTTTTTGATACCACGGAAGGCTGTTTTCCAGTAATTCAGGTCTGTCCCAAAGTGCAAAATGTACTCCGTGCCACCAATGCATTTCTAAATGCGGCTTTCCGTACCAGCTGTTATAAGTTAACCCCGTTTCCTGTGGCGGAACTTTTCCGGTACATTGTAATTTGGTCAGGTATTGCGAAAGAATTACACGTCGTTCCAATTCATGTGCACGTTTGTCTGTACTTCCTGAAAAATCTACTGCTGCACCGCTTTTCCAAAAGGATTCCCAACCAGCAATACTGCTTTTTTCAATCGCTTCAAAAGAAGGAATTACAGATTTGTTTTTATCTGTTTGAACGAACGAACAACTCAATTCGATTGTATTGCTTTTTGAAGGCTCTACAACAAAATAATGTTTCGCTTTTTCTTTAATCGATGCAGTGCCTTTCCATTTCAAATTAATATCATACGAAATACTGTCCATTACGTGTGTAATTGTAGCTTCTGATTTATTTTTGATTTTCAGATTGCTTTTATAATCTTGTTTTCCGCTCCATTTTTTCCCCATATCAGTCCCCGCAATAGCTACGGCTGAAATACTTACATCCTGTTTTTCTTCCCATTTCGTACCCATATCACCCCATAGTCCTGTTGGAAAAGGGATTCGGACACGAATTTTCAAACGCCCTTGTTGAATTAAATCTGATTCTACTTTAAAGCCTAAAGCATCTTTTGTCTGATCGCAAGCCGTTATCACTTTCACAGAAGTGCCTTCGACCTCAAAATAGCTCTCAATTATTCCTGTCCATAAATTCAGCTTTTGATTAATCGCTTCAATATCTTCCGGCTTTACCAAACTGCCATCTTTTTTGGTGATTTCAAAACCTATATTTCCCAATTGCAATAAATGCGGGTTTTGACGAAACCATTCGACTGCTTCTTTTTTTCGTGCAGGTTCTTTAATTTGTGTTGAATACGAAATCTTACGACCATACTGATCTACGTCTTTTAGAGTCTCAGAAAACTTATAATTCTCCGTATTTTTATAACTGTCCCAACCCCATTCAGATTGTGTTCCCAACGGAATTCCGTTTTGGTATTTTTCAGGAAAACTTTGCAGACCAGTAGCATCAACAGTAAAAGCAAAAGTACCGTTTCCAACTGTCAAGGAAGCTAAAGTATCTATTGCGGTAATTTGAAAATTATGCCTTGTTACCAATGCTTTCCTGTCTATTTTTTGCTGGGCCGACAGGGAAATAGAAAACACAAATGCAATAATTAATTGATATTTTTTCATCTGATATTTAATTTATTTTTTGATCGTTTAAGTTTTAAAAATTATCTAATTGACATATTTTCTAATTTAAAAATATTATCTAATTAAAGTAGCACTCATCAAACCAATTACCACATCATTTGCGATAGTTTTGACTGTCATGTTTTTTAATGTTTTATTCTTATTCAAAGGCAAATCCAAAATGGTTGCAGCTCCGCCATCAATTCCAAAATTTGAATATCCTTTTATACTTTTAAAATCCTTAAATGTTCTTGAAATTTCTCCCGATTTCAAATATACCCTTGGTGGTTTTGGTGCATCGGTTGTAAACGCTAATCCATCCACAAAATAATCCTGCTCGATTGGCCACCAGTTTTCCGGATTTTTCAATTGTAAAATTTCCGAAGTTCCATCTGTATAATTAACCTCGATTTCACCATTAACGATTCGGCTTTGCATTGGATTAGTAGTTCCGGCAACCATAAAATAAATGTGCGATGCTTTTCCGCTTAAAGGAATACTAACGCTTTTTGGAAAATTATCCCACTGCGATGTAAAAATGATGTTTTTCTGATTTCCATCAGAAGGAGTTTTAAAAGAAAAACCATATGGAGTTGAAATTTCTCCGTTTGATTTAGCTTTTCCGCGCAATCCTGAATCGTCAATATTTACCGATACATTCGGGTAACACCAATTCCCTATTCCGTTTGTTGGAAGTTGTAAAGTCACGGTTTGTGGTCTCGGAGACAAATATTCCTGATTAAAAACATCTGTTACTTTCGAATTAAAAAATGAAGAAAGCGAAACTGTTTCTGTTTTTGTTGCAGCATTAACGGGAATATCCCAGTTCGTAAAAGTGATTTCTTTTATGGAATTTGAATTTGTATGAATCGAAAAATTATTAGTTCCCGGAACTAATTTCTGAAACGGAATTACAACGGTTTCTTTTTGATTGGCATCTAAAACAATCTTTTGCTGATTTCCTTTTTCCGAAGCATCAAAAACTATATTTCCTTCAATTTTGTTCTCCGAATTATTCTTTAGGGTAATCTCTACATTATTATTTTTTAACTGAATAATTTCTGATTCAATTTTAGATTTCAAATCAACTTCAACAGGCTGCCACCATGTTACATCTCCTTGTTTTAACTGAACGAAAAATGTTTTAGAGTTGTTTCCGTATGCAATTGCCTGAAATGATTTATTGGTTTTTGAAATTTCATTCAAAATAGACTGCGGATCATACACTGATACAATTTCTGCCTTAGCCGTTTTAATACCAAAACTTTCTCCGGCTGTTAAAGACGCTATCGATTGTATATTTTCTAAAACATCTCCTTTCCAGTTAATTTTTATATCATAAGAAACATCATAGGGTACTTCAACAGCAATTTTTGGAGCTCCGATACTTTCCGGAATATTTTTCCAGCTAACTGATTTTCCATTAACTGTTATATCCTTAATTCCGTCAAAAGGTGCATTTACAACCAGTTTCAGATTCATTTTTGCTGTAAACTGATTTTTTATGAAATAGGAGTCTGTTTTGTTTTCTCTTTTAAAATCAATTGAAATATCCGGGATATCCAAAGCTGCGTGATTCCATTTTGAAGGAAATCCAGGCTGAATCGTTAAAACCTCCGCCAAAGCATCAGGCTGAATACCGAAAAGTCCTTCTACCAAAGTTCTCGACGCCATTCCAATCGGGTCAGCAAAATCGCGGTACAATTCGCCTCTTATGGCATCCTGATACAAAAGCTGTTCAAAACCACCCGGAGAAGCGCCAAGATACATACTTTCGATCAGCACACTTTCCCACATTTTAAATGCTTTTTCTGAATGTCCTCCCTGCCAGAAAGCCAGCGACGTATGTAATTGTTCTGCCAGCGCCACATTATTGATAGACCACGTATAAGGTTGCCAATTGGTGGTGCTTATCGTGTAAAGATCCGTTTTATCAAGTCCTTCCGCTGAAATCGGGATATGCGGAATCTGCTTGTCCACATAAAGCAGCATCTGATAACTCTCAAACGGATTCGATAATTCGGAATCGATAGTGTGATAAATGCTCCAGACACCGGGAACATCATGCAATAATCTGTTTCCAAGAACATCTTTATATTCTGCAAAAATGCCTTTTTTCGGAATCCAAAGCTGGTCTTTTGAAGCTTTTAGTATTTTATCTGCTTCTTTAACAAAAGGATTTTCATTCTGCTGAATCTTTTTGGCTACTTCAGCCACCGTTTTATTTGCATAAAAATTATAAGCCGAAGAATGTATTACACCGCCACCGCTGTACTGTAAAGCATCGCTCGCCCAAATTGTCGCATAGGCATCATAAAGTCCATCATTATCCGAATCAAAGTTTCTTTTTTCCCAGTTTAAATGTCTTTGGATCGTTGGCCACATTTCTTTCATAAACGAAGTATCTCCCGTCCATTTAAAATGCCTCAGCATCTGATCGAAAAAAACCAGGTTCATGTCATAATGATGTGCTAGTGTATTTTTATTTGGGTTTCGGCTGATGTAGCCACTACTGAACATTGAGGTTCCTAAGACTTCTTTCTGGCGTGCAAAATTGCGAAGCGTATCCCAAACAATGGGACCGTTTTCAGGAGTGGTAACCTGTGAATTGCTGTAACTTGTAAAATGCGTTTTCGCACGGTCATGCCAGCCCAAAGGATCAGCCGTATAAGCACCACGCCACGCGTTCAGATACATACGCCATGCGATAGCACCGTGAAGGTAAGCCGGGCTTTCCCAAATCCCGTCTGCTGCGATGGAAAGTGCTGAACCTAATGTATTAATGTAAGGATCCGGCGTTGTAACCTTTACTCTATTCGCCAAAAGATGCGTTTCCTGAACCGATTTATCATACAATTGCGATAATCCTTTTTGAGAAACATCTGATTTTAAGTCCTCAGTTGCAAACAGCCAGTATAATTCGTTTTTTGAAATGGCACTTTTTCCTGTAACAAGCGTTAGATTTTCAGGACTTGAACTGCATAATTCCAAAGGCGTTTTTTGCCGTTTTGGATTGGCTAATTTTACATCAGAACCCGGAAAATAACCTGTGAGTTTTTTATTGTTACCCGTTTTCTCTTTATTACTTTCAGAACCATATTCCAGTAAAAAAGACTGTTTTTTTAGGATGTATTTATTATTCGTACAATATTCAGGCTGTAAATAAAACACCGATTCAGGATCGGCACCAATATCACCGTCACGACTAAACTTTTCACCGGTTGCTCCTCCATAAGCCCAGACCAAATTTACTTTTTTGGATACATTTTCGCCTGATACTTTTACAATAAAACCTTCTTTTTCTTTAAGTGCAACAACTTTTACAATCAGTTTTCCGTTATCTAAAATAGGGTCCTGAATTTCGTATTGCATCGTACCCAATACATATTTTGTATCAATTTTTGAAGCTTCTGTAATCCACTTGCTTTCTTTGTCATTGACCAAGCCCAGTTTAAAGTTTCCTCCCATTCCCGGCATGTACATGGCAAATTCAGGCAAATCTCCTGTCTCAACCCTAAAACCTGTATTAGAACCATAAAGTGCCCTGTTGAATTTTCGGGTACCATTTTTCAAAACAAAACTATTTCCCTCGGGAACATAATGCATTTTACGCTGAGTTTTTTCCTGTCCAATAATTAGAGCAGGACATAGCAGTAGTAAGCCAATGAGTGTGTGAATGGTATTGTTTTTGATTTTCATAAAATTTAATAATTCAAAGGCACATAATCATTATCAAATACCTAATGATTTTGATAATTTAAACGCAATTTCTTCGTTTTTTTATGGTATTGCATCCTGTACCTACCTGATTTTTTTCAATATCATAATTTATATTCTTTCATTTTTTTAACATCATAGTACAGGATACTATATAATAATGGAACCGTTAGTTTTGAAAATACAATAATTTAAATAGAAAAACTTTGATAAACATTAAAACTTCTTTGGGTGCTATTTTTTGTTTTGTTTTACAGTTGAATCTGTTTGCTCTGAACAATAACTCTTCAGATAAGATACTACCACAGAAAAATTCTGAAGGTAAATTGTTTTATTTTGGAAATGCCCTGAAAAACAATGGGATTATTATAAACACTACCTTGGCATACAATACCGAAACAGGCTATGGTTTTGATATGAATTCTGCTTCGAATGCTACAATCAATTCTAATACATTTTCTGCGGTTAAACCAACTTACTTTTCGGTAAAACTTCCAGAAGGAAATTACCAGATTGAAGTCGTTATGGGAAGTTCTGAAAAACAGACCAATGTTACCATAAAAGCCGAATCACGAAAATTAATGCTGGATCAGCTTTCTATTAAAAAAGGTAAACCGGTAACCCAAATTTTTAATGTAAATGTCAGAACTCCAAAAATTGATGACACACAGAATGTTTCACTAAAAGACAGGGAAAAAGATATTTTTAACTGGGACGATAAACTTACATTAGAGTTTTTAGGAGAAGTTGCAATTCAAAGTATAAAAATTACGCCAAAAGACAATTTAACTGTAGTTTATCTTGCCGGAGATTCAACCGTTACGGATCAGGATGTAGAACCATGGGCTTCGTGGGGACAGTTTATAACCAATTATTTTGACAATACAGTTGTGGTTGCCAATTATGCAGTTTCGGGTTCGGCACTGAGTTCTTTTAAAGGAGGAAATCGTTTAAAAAAGATTCTTTCACTAATCAAAAAAGGAGATTATTTATTTGTGGAATTCGGGCATAATGACGAAAAAATAAAAGGTGAAGGAAATGGTGCCTGGGGTTCTTATTCTACTCTTCTAGCTGAGTTTGTTCAGTCTGCCAAAGACAAAGGAGCTATCCCGGTTTTAGTAACACCAACACAAAGACGTGCTTTTAATGAAAATGGAACTTTAAAGGAAACACATGGAGATTTTCCTGCTGCGATGCGAGCTGTTGCTCAAAAAAACAATATTGCCCTTATTGATGTTACCAAAATGACAACAGAATTATATGAAACCTGGGGCGATGAACCTTCCCGAAAAGCTTTTGTACAATATCCTGCGAATACTTTTCCGGGACAGGTAAAAGTTTTGGAAGACAATACGCATTTTAATAGTTTTGGAGCAAATGAAATTGCGCTTTGTGTTTTGAAGGGAATCCGTGAACTTGATATTCCACTAAAAAAGCAAATTCAAAAAGAAGTTCCAAATTACAATCCAAAGAAACCAAATTATATTTCGAACTGGACACTTCCTTTGAGTGACCGATTTGAAATTACTAAACCAGATGGAAACTAAACCATTATAGAAACACCTATTTATGTTACTAAAAAACGCAATCCAAAACCTTACAATTGCTGCCGTAGCTTTATTTTCTTATCAAAATAGCACAGCACAGCAAACCGATAAAGTTTACCTATCCGGAAAAGATTTTGAACATCCTGTACAATGGGATTTTTATTGTACCGGAGGCAACAACAGCAAAACCTGGTCTAAGATAAATGTTCCTTCTCAATGGGAATTAGAAGGTTTTGGAGAATATACGTATGGAAGATGGTACAAAGAATTGAACCAAAAAGAACCAAGCAAGGAAGAAGGTTTATATAAATTTGAATTTGATGTCCCTGCTGATTATAAAGACAAAGAGGTTCAGATTGTGTTTGGTGGAGCGATGACAGATACCGAGGTAAAAGTCAACGGAAAACTGGCCGGAGCCATTCATCAGGGTGGTTTTTATGAATTTAAATATGATATTTCATCTTTATTAAAATTCGGTTCAAAAAATATTTTAGAAGTTCATGTCTGGAAACATTCTGCCAATAAATCAGTAAATGCAGCCGAAAGAAGAGCTGACTGGTGGCTTTTTGGCGGAATCTATCGTCCAGTCTGGCTGGAAGTTTCTCCTAAAACTTATATTCAGCATATTGCCGTAAATCCAAAAATGGATGGCTCGATTACTGTAGATTTAAACCTTAAAAACGTTTCTAAAAATGCTGTTTTAGAAGCCACTCTGAAAGGTTTAAACGGAGAAAAATTCGAAACTTTTACTTTTCCTGTAAAAGCAAAAAGCACTACGGCATCAATTGCAACTCAATGGAAAAACATCAAACCGTGGAATCCGGAAAGTCCAAATTTATATGATCTGGAACTGGTTTTAAAACAAAATGGAAACACCATTCATCAATATGATAAGCGAATTGGTTTCAGAACTTTAGAATTTAAAAAACAAGACGGAATCTATGTAAATGGCACCAAAATCGTCATGAAAGGAATCAACCGCCATTCGTTCTGGCCTGAAGGCGGGAGAAGCACCAGCAAGCGCATAAGCGAAATGGACGGTAAATTACTAAAAGACATGAACATGAATGCTGTTCGTGGGCATTATCCTCCAGATGAGCATTTTCTGGAAGTTTGTGATTCATTAGGACTTTTTGTGCTGAACGAATTAGCAGGCTGGCAAAACTCTTATGATACTGAAACCGGAACCAAATTAGTTAAAGAAATGGTGGTGCGCGATGTGAATCACCCATCAGTAATTATCTGGGATAATGGTAACGAAGGTGGCTGGAATTACAACGTTGATAAAGTTTTTGAAGATAATGACCCGCAAAAAAGAATCGTCATTCACCCTTGGGCTGATTTTAACGGCTGGGACACGCACCATTATCCGACTTATTTAACCGGAATGCATCGTTTTAACAATGGCGAAAATGTATTTTTCCCAACCGAATTTATGCACGGAACTTACGATAATGGTCACGGAGCTGCCCTTGAAGATTTCTGGACACGTTATAAACAAAGCCCTTTGTTTGCAGGAGGTTTCATGTGGGCAATGCTGGATGAAGCCGTATTTCGTTCTGACTGGACCGGAGATGCAAAATTCGATTCAAAAGGTTCTTTGGCTGCAGATGGAATTTTAGGACCACACCGTGAAAAAGAAGGGAGTTACTATACCGTAAAAGAAGTCTGGGCTCCGATTCAGTTTCAGCCAAAACAGGTTACCGCAGATTTTGATGGTGCTTTCTTAATTATAAACGACTATCTTTTCAGTAATCTGAATTCCTGCAAAATGGAATTTAAAGTCCTAAAATCTGACAATAACGTTCTTTACACGAATGGAACTTCGGCAGCAATCAGCTCCGGTAAAATTGAGATTCCGAGTATAGATCCGGGCGAAACACGTAAAATTAAATTCGCTGTTCCGTCTAATTTTGCTGAAGGAGACATTTTATCTATTACGGCTCATGATCAGTTCAATAACGAAATTTACACATGGACATGGCCAATTCATAAAGCAAAATATTATGCTGAAAAATTCTTAGCAGTTCAAAATACAAAAGGAAAAGCTTCTGGTGTAAAAACAGGTAACGAAATCACTTTAAAAGGAAGCGATGTAACGGTAACTTTTGATGCTTTGACAGGAGAAATTTCTTCTGTTAAAAACGGAACTTCAACTATTCCATTAACAAATGGCCCTCGACCGATTGGAATGAAAGCCAAATTAAAAGACATTCAGGTTTCACAGGAAGGTGATAAAGCCGTTTGTACCGTAAATTACACCGGAGGTTTGTCTTCTGTTAAATGGATTATGAAACCTGATGGAAGATTCAAAATGGAATTGATTGCACTGAAAAATGCTTCAGGCGGTGAAGGTTTTGACGGTGCTTTTTTTGAAGATAAAATCAGCGCATTCGGAATTACTTTTAGTTTTCCGGAAAAAGAAGTTACCGGAATGAAGTGGTTTGGAAGAGGTCCTTACCATGTCTGGAAAAACAGAATCAAAGGAACTACTTACGGTATCTGGGAGAAAGATTATAACACAACTATAACGGGCGAAAGTTTTGAAAATCTGGTTTATCCTGAGTTTAAAGGTTATCATGCTAATTTATTGGGTGCAAACTTAAAAGCGGGTGCATCATCATTTAAAGTTTTCAGTGAATCTGATAATTTATTTTTGAGATTATTCACACCAGATTTGCCTAAAAATGCTTTTCCCGGAAGTTATCCACAGCCAACATTCCCGGAAGGAGATATTTCATTTATGTATGAAATTCCGGCTATGAGAGATTTTAAACCTTTAGAACATCAGGGACCAGAAAGTCAGGCGACCAATATCAGAATTAAAAGTGGTGATGACGGAATCAAAATGAATTTATGGTTTGATTTTAGAAATTAAAAAATTTGTTTCAGGTTTTGTTTTGTTTCAGGTTTCAGGTTTTGCTCTTAGCTATAATTTATGTTCATAGTTTTGTCATTCTGAGGAACGAAGAATCCCCGCGACAATTAGCCATAACGATTTTCAATCTTTGTAGAGTTACTTACGAAGATTCTTCGTTCCTCAGAATGACAAACTGGACAGAATTACACAATTCACAATTTACAATTCACAATTAATTATGAAATCGATTAAAATAACTGCAATACTGTTTTTAGGTTTATTATTTTTCAATTTTACGCCAAAACAAAACAATAAACCGACAGTTTACACCGTGGGAGACTCTACCGTAAAAAACGGAAGAGGTGACGGATCCGGCGGGCTTTGGGGCTGGGGAGATTATATTGGACAGTTTTTGGATAATACAAAAGTCAATATTGAAAATCATGCTTTGGGCGGTACCAGCAGCAGGACTTTTCAGGATAAAGGTTTGTGGACAGCGGTTTTGAATAAACTTAAAAAAGGTGATTACGTGCTGATTCAGTTTGGACATAACGATGACGGTCCACTAAATGACACACTCCGGGCAAGGGGAACCATCAAAGGAATTGGATCAGAAACCCAGGAAATCGACAACATGATTACTAAAAAGCATGAAACAGTTCATACTTACGGCTGGTACATTCAGAAAGTAGTTCAGGAAGCAAAATCAAAAGGCGCTATTCCGATTATTTGTTCCCCTATTCCACGAAATGACTGGAAGGAAGGAAAAGTACCACGCAACGACAAATCATACGGATTATGGGCTAAACAAATTTCAGAAAAGGAAAAAGTAACTTTTATCAATCTGAATGAAAAAATGGCTGTTGAAATGGAAAAGTTAGGCGAACAAAAAGTAACCGGAACTTATTTCTATAAAAAAGACCATACACATCCCTCTGCAAAAGGAGCTGTATTGGCGGCTTCATTAATTGTCAATGAACTGAAAGCAAGCAAAAACTCCCTAAAAAAATATATTTTAAAAGATCCGAAAATTGTACTTCCGGCGAAGAAAAAAGTCTTTCTAATTGGCGATTCAACGATGGCAAACAATGGCGATAATCCCAATGCTGTCGGCTGGGGAGTTGTATTTTCAAAATATTGCGATACCACCAGAATTGAAGTGGTCAATAAAGCCAGAGGAGGAAGAAGTACACGTACTTATACCAAAGAAGGTTTGTGGGATGAAGTTAAGAATCAATTGAAACCAGGTGATTTTGTAATGATTCAGTTTGGTCATAATGATGCCGGAGCGGTTGATAAAGAAAAATTTAGAGGTTCATTAAAAGGTAATGGAGATGAAACTCAGATTGTCGTTCGTGACAGCATAACAGAAACCGTTCATACTTTTGGCTGGTACATGCAAAAGTTCATAAGGGAAAGCAAAGAAAAAGGCGCTATTCCGATTGTTTTAAGTCAGACGCCAAGAAACGAATGGCCAAACGACAAAGTAGAACGCAGAACCGATACTTATGGAAACTGGTCGAAAATTGCTGCCGAAAGAGAAAAAGCATTTTATATTGACCTGAACGAAATTGTAGCCCAAAAATACGAAGCTCTAGGCAAAGAAAAAGTAAAACCGTTTTTTCCGAAAGATCATACGCACACAGGAGCTGAAGGGGCTGCTTTTAATGCACTTACAGTAGCTGAAAGTCTTAAAAAAATAAAAGACTGCGGACTGAGGGAGTATATTGAAATTCCGAAGTAAGTTGTATGGAATCTGTAAAATGTTAGATGTAAAATGTTTTATGAAATTTAAGAATATAAATTACGTGAACGGGGAATTTGCAGTTTTTCACTTTTCACTTTTCACTTTTAATGCATAAAAAAAACCTCGTTTAAATTAAACGAGGTTTTTAGTATTATTTTTTTGATTCTTCGATAGAAACTTTTCTGAACTCTTTTAAAAGTTTTTCAATCTCTAAAGATGATTTACGTGCTCTTGCTCCTGCTGCTTTAACACCTTTTTCAGATAATGATTCAGATTCTGTTTTGAATGTTTCAAGTTCGGCGTTGATTTTTACTAATAAATCTTTCATGATAATTATGTATTAAATTAGGTCGCAAAAATAAAAGTTTGCTTTATAGTTAACGTAAGTTTAGTGTTAAAATTATCCCTATTTTTCCTGTTACTGTTAATATTTAATAAAACCATTCACATTACCACTAATTATCAATAGTTTATAAAAATAATATTTTCAAAATTTTATTTACAATAACGTTTGGCAGCCCCAAATCTCATGTCTTTGTCATTTAAATTTGGCTTTTTGTCTACAGAAGCACATATACCATTCATTAGGTTAGCGATGATTTAAAGCTATCAGACATTCAATTTTATAATTTACAAACTTCTGTTGCAATAATATCCATAAAAGACCCTGGATAGATTTTTTCATGTTTTATTTTTACATCATCTGATTTTTCGACTTTACCATTAAGATCATATGAGATTACTTTAATCAGATTATAGGTTCTAGCTGTACAATTAAATTGAACTAACATCAATTCACGATTCCCACCAAAAAATATCTCCTTTAATTGAATGTTTTTAACTGGTCGTACAGGAATTATATGACTTATCCAAAACCTTAAACATTCACCATCTTTTTCCTGCGATGTAATGTATATTTTTGCTCCATCATTGTCGTTAGCAATATATTTGAAGTCTTTGTCTGATTGAGAAAAACAATTTACAGCTAAAAGAAATAAGAGAATAATAAAAAGTTTTTTCATAAAAAATTTTGGTTAGTATATGAAAGTTTCTGTCGTCATAACTTTTGTCATAGACACTGTGCAGGTCTGAGTTAATTTCTTCATTAAATAATATTTTTCGAAAAACAACTACTAACTTAAAAAATAAATTATGAATCCTCTGATAATGGATTTATTTTAATTTGTCATAATTCACTTTTTTAGCATCCTTTTTAAACTGATTTTCAAGTGCTATTTTCATTTCTTCGGCTACCGATTTATTTTCTGAAATAAGGTTATTCTTTTCCTGAGGATCTTTTTCAATATTATAAAGCTCGAAATCTGCAGAAGTATTCACGTGCCTGGTCCGGATTATTTTCCATGGCTTTTTAATTAAGGATTCCTGTAAATGACCTCTAACATAAATTTCCTGATCAGGAATTGATTTATTTTCTAAAACTGCTGTCCAGGCATTTTTCCCTTCAATACTTTTTGGAAGATTATGATCTCCTGCTAATGACAAAATAGTTGGTAATAAATCTATTACCGAAATATAATTTTCATTCTTATATTTCTTCAAATGATCTTTCCAATAAAATATACAGGGAACTCGTATTGCCCCTTCATAATTTGATGTTTTCCAGTCCCTGAGCGGTGTATTATCTCCGAGAACAGTATTTGATGGATGAATTCCATTATATTCGTTTTTAGAGTCCCAATCCTGCATAGCACCGTTATCGCTCATAAAAATAACCAGCGTGTTTTTATCCAGTTTTTGCTGTTTAAGCTTCTCAAGCAATATTCCAACACTATTGTCGAGGTGACTCATAGCCGCCGCATAATCCCTGCGCGAACTGTCTTTTATGGAATTCATATAAGGATCTTTCCATTTCTGTTCTTCCTGTAAAGGAAAATGCGGTGCACTATAAGCTACTTCTAAAAAGAAACTTTTCTTTGGATCTCTTATTTCCGAAATCCATTTGACAGCTTCATTGGTAAGCAAGTCTGTAACATGCCCTTCCTCTTCAATAAATTCACCATTTCGATACCAGCTTTTATCGCCATTTTTATACAAATGCGTATACTGATCTAATTGTCCGTGTAGGAAACCATATGAATAATCAAATCCATACGCTTTTGGTCCGCTGCTTGGCTGCAAGCCCAGATGCCATTTACCTATAAGTGCTGTCTGATAGTTATTTTTATACAATAGCTTTGGCAATGTCGGAATTGAATCCGGGAGTTTCAACTGACTTTTATCGCTAATCGGAGCTACGATTCCCATACGACTCGCCGGTTTTCCCGTAAACAAACTCGCCCTTGAAGGAGAACAGGTTGGATTGACATAAAACCGATCCATTTCTACCCCGTTTCTAGCTAAAAAATCAATATTTGGCGTTTTGATTATCGAACCGTGGTACCCGACATCATTCCATCCGGCATCATCAGCTATTATCAAAATGATATTCGGTTTTTCTGATGAACTCATTTCATTTTCCTGACTATATAAAATTGAAAAACAAAACGATAACAGTACTAACAATTGATTTTTTGTATTCATATTTTTTATCATTTTAAAATTTGATTCATCTTAGATTTTAGTATTTACTGTGATATAGTCCAATACAATTCCTGTTTGATTCACGTTAATTGCAATCGTATGTTTTCCTTTATTTGCATTTGAAACAGGCAGTTTTACAATGGCACTATTTCGCAATACATTTTCTTTCCAGGTTTTATCCCTGTCTTTTGTATTGATCGAAAAGGACTGCGTTTTATTTCCGTCTATCTGTACTTCGATTTGATGATCAAAGTTATTGGCATGCGTAGGCAACAAGTGAATTTCTATTTCATAATTACCCACATTTTCAATTTCAAAATCATAAGAAACTGACGGTTTTTCAGTTTTAAAATACTTTTGTTTTAATGGAAATAAAGTAATAGCATTATTACTATACCCTAAACAGTTAATGGTTTTCCATTGGTATTCTTTAGATTCTTTTTTAGAAATAAACTGATTTGCACTTATGAATTTTATCGCTTTTGAAGTTTCTTTAACTGATGCTTCTTTTGAAAATTCGGCTTTTTTAATAGAATCGAAAACCGGCAGATTTCTAGGGCGCATCGACATCATGTGATTCCATTTGCCACTGCTCAGTTTCTCATTATAAAAATCAGTCAGTTCTTTTATTTTGTTGTATGATTCATTAGATAGTGTTTCGTATTTTTTTTTCTCATTTACATCTGATGCCCTGCAAGCCAGATTCCAGTATAAAAATTTATGGTTCATATAAGCAGCTGATTTAATCGGATAAGTTACCAATTGAAAATAAGCATCTAGTCTTTCATCAGGAACAAGTTGGCCAGTATCTACTGAAACGGCTGATTTCCAAACATCTACTTCTTTAACCAAATTATTGTAAGCTTTTATTCTTTTCTGACATTCTTCTTCAGTAAAATCGGATAGTTTTATTTGCGTAGTAGGTTCAGTCTGGCTCCATCCCATATATTCCGGCTTTCTGAGAAATGCCAATCGGTAATATTCTTCAAATACAGGATTTAAGTATTCTGCAATTTGGGAAGAGAGTTCTCTGGTAATCCAGTGTTTCAGGTACTGATTGATTCCATCCGATTTTATACTATTAATATCCCACGCTAAATCCAGAAAAAGTTCTGTATCATATTCGGCAGGTTTTATATCTCCAACATTTACGATCCACATTTTTTTAGCACCGTTTTCATAAGCTTTAGTCATTTCGTACCAAATCAAACCCGGTTGTGTTGTACTGAGCCAAAGATAGTCATGTGGCCTTCCCCAATAACTAATATGGTAATAAACACCGCTTCCTCCTGCTCTTTTTTGCTCTTCTTCATTACTGAGACGGCGAATATACCCGTAATTATCATCTGGCCAGACCAAAGTTATATCATCGGGAACTTTAAGTCCGTTATCGTATAATTCCAACACTTCTTTGTACGGTACAAAAGCCTGAGGAATTTCTTTTAACGGTTTTTTAAAAGTATTTGAAAGCATCTCACGCTGATTCAAAATGATTTTTTCCACCATATCGATGGATTCTTTTAAATCTTTCGCCCCTTCCATTTTACTGTCATGAACGCCACGCATGCCCAATGTCATAATGGTTTCGTTCTGAGCCGATTTTAATTCATCTAAACGATCCTGCCAATATTTGTCAACGTTGGATTTATTGGTAAAATAATTATAATCTCCATGAATTTTAGGTTTCCATTCGTCAACATTATTCCGAAGCATTGGTTCAGCGTGTGAAGAACCAATAACCATATGATATTTTTGGGCTATTTCCTTATTCCCCGGAAGGGTAAAAAAACCTTTTGTAGAAGGATGCATAGCCGGCCAGATGGTGTTGGCTTTTAAACGCAGTAATAACTGAAATATCTTTTCGTAAGTTTTGGGTCCGATGTTTCCAACTTCCGGTTCGAATGTTTTTTCTGCCCAGGGCTCTAATCCCCAGTCTTCATCATTTAAGAAGATTCCTCTGTATTGTACCGATGGCGATGAAATGATGCCTTTTTGTGGAAGCTGCAATGTTAGTTTTTCTTTTTTTATCGGATGAACATCTGCCCACCATTTCCATGGAGAAATTCCCAGACGCTCTGTAATTTCAAAAATGGCATAAACTGTTCCTCTTATATCGCTTCCAACTACCAAAAGATTGTCCTTCTCTTTTTTAATGGAAAATTTCTCCCACTGACCAGACAAATCTTTGGATTTTGATTTAAAAAGATCTGATGAGGCATCTCCGATATAAATTCCTTCTTTAGAAATAGTTTGGGTTGGAACAATTTCGGGTCTTTTTCCGGTTATCTCTTTTACATCATCAGCCAATTCGTTTACAGCCCAAATAACTAATTCGTCTGTATTTTTATCGATATAAATTGTAGTTAACTGATTGGAATCTGCAATTGAAAAATTAACTGCGTTTTTATCCTGACTGTAAATGTTGTTACTCAAAAAAATAAGCAACAACAGCAACCTTGCAAGTATATTTTTGTTCATATTTAAGTTTGTTTACCTAAAAACAAAAGTTCAAAGTTTACAACTGATTACGTTACAACTTTGAACTTCTGCATCTTTAAATTATTAGAAAAAATTACTCCACCAACTGCTTGTTTAAAAGCACATTCTTTAAGGTAATTCCGTCTACAATACTTTTATCTACAGCTGTTTTTGTTGCTTCAATATTCAGGTTTTCGAAAGTAAAATTAGATAAACGAACATTCGGGTCTTTTTCTACATTGAAAAAAGTATCCGACTTCATTTCGATATTTTTTAAAGTCACATGATCGCCATACGATAACGGAACATCAGGACGGCCTTTTAAATCAAAAAATTGTTTCCATGCCAATACAACAAGGCAGTTTTTTGCCTGTCCTTTAATGTCTTCTACTCTAATGTACTCGTATCTTTGAGGTGTATCCGGTCTCATTTTTAACCAAAGCATTCTCGTGGCACCATCGATTTGGCAATTACGCATAATTACATTTCTGTTGTGAATAGATTCACTTCCGTTTGTTAATGCCGAATGACAGAAACCAAATCGGCAATCTTCGATGATGATATTAGCATTTGGTCCATTATTTTTATCCTGATCTGCATAAGGTCCTTTACCGCCTTTTAATGCAATTGCATCATCATTTACAGACAAATAACATCCTTTCACTAACACATTCGTACAGATATCAACATCGATTGCATCTGTACTTGGAGCCTTAACTTCTAAATGCGGAGAGAAGATGTATAAATCTAATAGTTTTACATTATTACATTTATAAAAGTGATTCGTCCAGAAACCTGAATTTATCAGTTTAACATCCTGAAATTGCACATTATTAGAGTTCCAAACAAAAACCAGTCTTGGTCTTGACACTTCAAGATTGGTACATTTTGGATTGATTTTTCTTCTTGCCCAAAAAGCTTCATAATATTTATAACCGTTTCCGTTGATGGTTCCTTTTCCTGAAATAGAAAAATTATCAACACCGTATGCATTTACCAAAGCCGGAAAATAATCCAGGTTCTGACCTTCCATTCTGGATGGCATAATCGGATAGTTGGCAATATCATCAGAACCTTTTAGAGTTCCACCTTCAGCAACATATAAACTTGTTTTAGGCTTAAAAAATAAGGCACCACTCAGGAAAACACCCTTTGGAATCACAATTACTCCACCACCACTTTTCGCCGCTTTATCAATAACTTTTTGAATCGCAACGGTCTGAATTTTGGTACTGTCTTTCGTAACTCCAAAATCTGTAATGGCATATTGTTTTCCTAAATCCTTCAATTGAAGTTTAGTATAATCCTTAAACCATGGTGTAATAGTGCTTCCATCCGGAAAAGTATCGTTTTTATAATTTTGAGAAAATGCAGGCTGGGCAATTCCCAAAATGCAGATTGCTAGTGTCAGTAATCTTTTCATTGCGTTTTTTTTGGTTTTTAAATTTTATGAGGTGTTATTTTAATTTGACTGATAGAAATATAATACCCTGTGCTTCCGTAATTTGATTTTCTTTTATCTGACCAGTTTGGTCTTTCTCCGGTAACAGAAACAGTTAAATGATAATTGTCTTTTTTTAGCACCGGAGACCTAAAAACTTGTGTCAATGTCGAAAATTTGCTGTACATATCAACAAGTGCCGATACAATTACCTTGCCTTTTTCATTGGTTAAAACCACTTTTGCATAACCATTTTCAGGATTAACTACACTATACAAAGCAATTTGCTCTCCCGTGAATTTGATTAGAACAGAAGCATCTTTTTCATCTGATTTGCTTTCAGATTCTTTTTGTTTCCAGTTACCTTTATATTGAATTTTCGGATTAGTGTTTTTTATGATCTCGTCATTATTATCTGCCTCAGATTGAAGTCCGGTAATTGTATTAATCTTCCATGCATCCTGATACTCAGGAATCGAAAGCAAAGTTCCCGAAATTACAAGCGGCTGCCATACATATGTTGCTGATGACGCTTGTTTAGAAAAAGACCATCGGTCGCCCATAAACATAAAGGTTGTATCTTTTGTCCCCTGGATTGGCAATACAAAAGTCGATTGTGAATTCCATGTGAGTGTTCCTTCCGGAGCGATTAAACCCTGAGATTGCCAGGAGCCTTTAAGCGAATTTGAAGTGTAATAATAGTTGTCGTTTTTCTCCCAGCTTGTTAAATGCGAACCTATAAAATAATAAAGACCGTCTTTTTTAAGCATAGTCGGAGATTCAAATCCGGATGTAATATTTTCGTTTATTTTTTCTGTAACCGATTTAAAATCATCACTCAGTTTATAAATTTCACCTCCGTGAACCAGGATATAACCGGAACCATCAGTATCCTGAAAAGTTCCCATGTCCCATTTTTTAATGGGTTTCCCCTGATACAAAACCGGACCTTTAAACTGATAAGGCCCTTTAATATTTTTGGATACAGCATACCCCACAAACTGATCTTTATATGTCAGGGTGTCGGCGTGCATGAACATAACAAATTCTCCCGTTTTAGGGCACTTCATTACTTTTGGTCTTTCACCAACACGATTAGGACCCAATTTACCCGATTTTTGCAGCGGAAGTGCAATGCTTTCAAATTTCCAGTTATACAAATCTTTGGATGAGTAACAATTGAATCCTGTAAATGCATTACTGATATCCGTGTGAGCTTCGCCAAAGAGATAAAAAATATCTTTCTCTTTAATAATATTGGCACCATGGGCACTTACAACATTTCCGTTTTGGTCAAACCATGGCGTTCCGGAATAAATCGCATTCATTTTTCCTGACTGTTGCCCATGAGAAGCAGAAACGCACATCATAAGCATAATACACCATGTAACTTTTCTTAAATATTTAAAAATAAAATAATTATTTCCGTTCATTTTTACGATTCCAATTCTTAATTAATCAAATTTATTCTATTCTTATTTTTTTTGTATCCTGTACTATCGGTTATAACTGTTAAATAAAAGACAGGATGCTACAGGATGAGAATTCTTGCCTGACCGGTTATTTTTACTTTATACTAAACTAAGATTATGACACAAAAATACGGCTACATCTGTCTGTTACTGAATGTTTTATTTACTTTAAGCAGTTTTAAAAATGATGAAATTAATCTCGAAGGCAACTGGTATTTTGAAATTGACCGAAACGATGAAGGAATAACTCAAAAATGGTATAACAAAAATCTCGCAGATGTTATAAAACTTCCCGGGTCAATGGCTGAATTTCTGAAAGGGGATGATATCACCCTAAAAACAAAATGGACAGGTTCGATCTATGACAGTTCATTCTATTTTATTCCACGATTAGAAAAATACCGTCAGCCGGGCAACGTACATATCCCGTTTTGGCTCACCCCTGCAAAACATTATGTTGGTGCTGCCTGGTACCAGAAAGATGTAAATGTTCCTGCCAATTGGAAAGGCAAACGGATCCTTCTTCATTTAGAAAGAGCCCATATCGAAACCAGAGTATGGATAAATGATAAAGAAGTTGGCTTAAAAAACTCATTAGTAGCACCACATGTTTACGATTTAAGTGCATTTCTTTCACCAGGGAAACAGCGCATTTCTATTCGCATTGATAATCGGATCACTAAAATAAACGTGGGACCCGATTCCCACAGTATTACGGACCACACACAGGGAAACTGGAATGGTATCATTGGTAAAATAGCTTTAGAATCATTTTCGCCTGTTTATATTGATGATGTTCAGATATATCCGGATGTAAAAAACAGAAAAGCTATTGTAAAAATTACGATTCAGAATAGTACTTCAAATGTGTTTAATGGAAAATTATCCTTATCAGCGAAAAGCTTTAACAGTCCAAAATCTGACCAAACTAAAGAAATTACTAATCCGGTAACTATTTCGTATACTGAAAGCAAAATCATTGAAATAGAACTTCCATTTAAAAAAAGCATGCTGACCTGGGGCGAATTTGACCCGGCTTTGTATCATCTGACCGTAAAACTTAATGCTAAAGGAATACAATCTGAGAAAAAGATTCAGTTTGGGATGCGGGAATTTAAAATAAAAGGAAATCAGTTTTTGATTAATGATGTTCCGGTATTCCTCCGGGGAACCGTACATAATTGCGAATTTCCATTAACAGGTTATCCTGCGACTAGTGTAGAAGCATGGGACAAAATTTTTAAGACTATCAAATCCTATGGTTTAAATCATGTTCGTTTTCATTCGTGGTGCCCTCCCGAAGCAGCTTTTATTGCAGCTGACAAGGCCGGAATCTATTTGCAGCCAGAAGGACCAAGCTGGCCGAATCACGGTCCAAAAATAGGATTAGGTCAGCCGATTGATCAATTCTTGTATGATGAGACCATGCGAATGGCAAAAGCATATGGCAATTATGCTTCATTTACAATGTTATCAGCCGGAAATGAGCCTGCAGGAAAACAGGTAGAGTATCTGAATGCCTTTGTGGATTTTTGGAAAGCCAAAGACAGCAGAAGAGTTTATACCGGAATGTCTGTTGGCGGAAGCTGGCCTGTGGTTCCAAATGCCGAATACCAGTCCCGTGGTGGTGTACGAGGTTTGAACTGGAATAAATTGCCCGAAACAGAATCGGATTTCAGTACTGGAATTGCTCCTTTTAAAGTGCCATTTGTTGCGCATGAAATCGGTCAGTATTGTGTTTTCCCAAATTTTGAAGAAATATCTAAATACAAAGGGGTTTACAGGGCTAAAAATTTCGAAATGTTCCGTCAGGATCTTGCAGATCACAACATGGCCGATCAGGCAAAAGACTTTTTGAATGCCTCCGGAAAACTACAGGTACTGTGTTATAAAAACGAGATTGAAAAAATGCTGAGAACACCAGGATATGCAGGATTTCAGGCGTTAGGGCTACAGGACTTTCCGGGTCAGGGAACCGCTTTAGTGGGTGTTTTGGATGCTTTTTTTCAGGAAAAAGGATATGTAACTTCTCAGGAATATAAACGATTTTGTAACGAAACGGTTCCGTTGCTGAAAATTCCAAAATTTGTCTATACCAATACTGAAACTTTTAAGGCCGAAATAGCACTTTTTCACTCAGGAAAAACTCCTTTACAAAATTCGGTAATCAGCTGGACTATCAAAAATGAGAAAGGAATTGCTCTTTCTGAAGGAAATTTTACCCCTAAAACTTTTGAAAACGGAAATGGTATTTTAGTTGGAAACCTGACTTTTCCATTGAACGAAATTAAGATTGCATCCAAATTAAATTTAGAAGTAAAAGTAAATAATACGGCTTTTATAAACGATTGGGATTTTTGGGTATATCCTGATAAAAATCCGGAAATTACTTCCTCTGTTTATTACACAACTGTTATGGATGACAAAGCCAAAGAGGTTTTGCAGAATGGTGGAAAAGTCTTTTTGAATGCATCCGGCAAGGTTGTAAAAGGGAAAGAAGTAGAAATGCATTTTCTTCCGGTTTTCTGGAATACTTCCTGGTTCAAAATGCGTCCTCCACACGTCACAGGAATGTTTATTCAGGATAAAAGTGCTGCTTTTGCCAGTTTTCCAACGAGTTTCCATAGCGATCTGCAATGGTGGGAAATTCAAAACCGCTCGCAGGTGATGAATCTTGAAGATTTTCCGGCAGATTTCCGTCCGTTGGTACAGCCTATTGATACCTGGTTTATGAACCGCAGACTGGCATTAATACTAGAGGCTAAAGTGGGGAAAGGGAAAATTATCGTGAGCAGTGCCGATTTAGGTCCGGATTTAGAAAATAAACCTGCTGCAAAACAATTGTTCATTTCCTTACAGCAATACATGAATTCTGATGCTTTTAATCCAAAAGAAGAATTGAGCTTTGATGTCTTAAACGATATTTTCGTGAGTCCGTCAAAAGAACAATTTAAAACGTTTACCAAAGACAGCCCAGATGAATTAAAGCCTAATTCCAATCAGAATAAAGTGAAATAGTTTTGTAATGAATCAAATAAATTATTTAAATTTAAACTTTCAATACTTATATTTAAATCGTTTATAAACAAATAAAAGCGTTTATAAAAACTATTTTTATAAACGCTTTTTTGATATTGAGATATTATAGAGTTTTTCTAATCGAAAAAAAGCTTTTGGTTATTTAACTTTTCTTTTAAGCCATTCTTTCGGAACATTTACAATACAGATATTCATCGTGCGATTATCCTCTGAAAGCATAGCCGACTGAATCTGGATTTTCGTTCCATCCCTATTAAAAGTGGGGTGAACATGATCAGCTGCTGTTTGCTTATGTCCAGTTGTCAGGAGCATCATTTCGTTTGTTTTTCGGTCAATTAAGTATACACTTCTGGAGAAATCATCTCCTACTGCCCATCTTCCGTCAGCAGAACCATGTACATGCCATAATCCGCTGCCGTTTTTGGTTTGTCCGGCAATAATCATTTCGCGGGTTCTTAAATTTACAATGGCAAGACCTGTAGGTTTTTCACGGGTTCCAGTATTTCCCCAATTGCTTTCCTGTCCGGGATTAACCAGAGTTTTAATCTCACCGTTTTCAGCTACTTCTACCGGAGCATCTTTTTGGATATCAATTTTTCGATGTCCCATTATGGCTATTGCTACTTCATCTTTAGAAATCACTGCCTCGTGCGTTACCCATTCAAAATCAGATTCGGGATACAAAGGGCGTAAACCCGTTCCGTCTGCCATAACGGTCCAGGTTCTTTGAGGTGACTTCCCTCCTGTTTCCCAGCAAAAAACCAATTCACCCGGATTCCAGATATTCGACTGAATATGTCCAACCTGAAATGGTACTGAAACAACCTGTTTAAATTCACCCGATTTTAAATTCAGGCTTCCTATTCCGCCCGGACCTGCACCCATATTCCTCGGACCGATACTTTTCTCTATTTTTACATTCGGATCTAAGTGTCTCGCCGCTTCTTCTTTTCCGATTCTAAAATAAACTCTTTCTTCATCTGCATCTAAAGCCATATCGCCTGAAGCGCCCATTTCGGGATTTGTTATACCGCAAATACGTTCGTAAGCTGAAACCGGTTTCATTTTTCCTGCCTGACTGTCTTTAAAAACAGCTTCCAGATTTACCTCTACAATCTGCATTTTATCTCCTTCTCCTTTTCGCATAAAATACAGTTTCATGCTTTTTTGAGCCATGCATAAAGTTCCGGTATACCCTCCTTCGGTAACCTGAACCATTATGCCTGATTTTTCGTTAACCGCTACTGCTTCTCCACTGGCTCTTTTGGTTCTGAAAATCAGCCATTCTCCATCTGATGTCCATTGCGGATGCGTTGGATAGGTTTTAGAATCTCCTGCCTGTTTGGTTGTCAAAAAAATCAATTCCTGACCTGTGACCGGATCTTTTATTATCTTTTTTTCTGATGGAAAACGGGTACCAATCTGACTGAAAGAAGTCATAGTTGCCAATAAAAAAATGACACTTAAATGGCTCTTCATATTATTTGTGTAAATTGTTTTTACCTTCAACTTTTAATTGTATTGCACTGTCATTTATCTGAAACTGATTGTCTTGTAACAACAAAATTACTTCGGCTCCAGCCAATAAAACAGGGCCATAACCATGAGCGGCAAAAACATTTATCGGACGATAGTAATAAAACGCAGGATCAAAGCCCATCCCCGTACCTACGCAGGTTCCTTCCACTTGACCTTTTTCATTTACTTTTGAAGCAACTGCATTCCAACCCAATAAAACTGCAGGACCATACGTCATTTTATCCACATACCCACGATTAATCGCTCGGGCAATTGAATAGGTGTAAATGGCTGTTGCCGAAGTTTCCAAATACGAATCATTTCTATCCAGCAGTTGATGCCAAAAACCGGTTCCGTGCTGGTATTGTACTAATCCTGCGATGTGCTTTTGCAGTTGCGCCAGAACCTGAAGATATCCCGGATGATTTTTAGGTAAAACCTCCAGTAATTCAACCATAGTCATTATAGCCCAGCCATTTGCCCTTGCCCAATGAAATTGAGGATGTACTTCCATCGACTCAACCCAGCCGTGCATGTAGATTCCTTTTTGCTCATTGAACATTCTTTTAGAAAATTGGTTAACTTGTTTTACAGCATCATCAAAATATTTTGTGTCACCTGTGTAAGCCCCCATTTGAGCTAAAGCAGGCACACTCATAAACATATCATCCAGCCAAAGCGTATTGTCCTGAGGCCTGTTTCGTGCTAAAGTTCCGTCATTTAATCGAAACTGCTCCTTAGTGATAAAATGGATGTAATTATTAACCAAAGGATCGATATTGGCTTTTAAGCCATCTTTTTTGGCTTTAATAAAGGCTGCACAAAGCGCTCCGGCAAAATCCAGTGCTTCGGGATGAAGCGTTTTCAGCATATCTTTATCCTTGATATTTTTTTCCTGAATATTTTCTGCAACATCAGCGATTAGTTGTATTCTTTTATTCGAATAATCTGCAAAATATTTTTCACCTGTCGCTTTAGAAGCCAATAACATTCCGGCATAAGTAACGCCCCATTCGTAACTCGTTAATCTAAAAGCTCCTGGTTCGAAAATAACATCTTCTTTGTTTTTTTTATAGTCGGTAATTTCAGTCTTTGTTGCTGAATTTACAATTTTTGAAGCCGAATTTTTATCTAAAAAATTATAGACTCTGTCCAATACAGATTTTATATTTTCTTTTTGCGGAATTACATACGGTGTTGGATAATCAGGCTGCATTAGATGCAAAGGTGTTGTGGCATCATTGGTTTGGGCGTTTGCAAAATTACTGACACCCAAAACAAATAAGGCGATAATTTTGGTTGATTTATAGTTCATGGTTAGATATTTTTTAGTTAGTGAAATTTTATTATTTGCTTACTTCAATCTTTATTTTAGCCGAAAGCTGTTTAGCAAGAGCCGTTACATAATTACTGAAATAAGCGGAATCTTTGAAGTTTGGATCAGCACTTAGTTCCCAGCCTGCAACAGGATAATAACTAATTGGCTGATTATTTTTTGTACTTACTTTTATCAAATAGGAATTGGTCAGTTTACCTGTTTTTGGAGCTTCGATATAGCCTTTGTAAGCATCTTTTGGAATAATTACAGCAGTTCCCAAAATCCATTGACGTTCATAAGTCAGTTTATCGTGCAGAATAAAACAAACGTAATCTCCGGAATCAATTACCTGTAACGGATTCTGATTATTGATATTTGAAAACGCAATAGCCAATGTTTCATTACCTTTCAGTCCATTTAAAGAAACGCTATTTTTGTATCCGTACATTCCAGGCCAGATTGAAGCCGTTTCCTGCACCTGATAGTTATTTCCTGAAGCCTTCCAATTTTGATATTTATAACTCAAAACCGAATTTACAGGACCTTCGCTTACAATTTTGAAAGTCGTTTTTTCAACGTTATTTATCGTATCATTGATTAGAATACCAAGTCTGTTGATTTCATCTCCAACGATTAATCCATATCCGCCTAATCCGGCAGAAGTTCCCACAGGAAAAATATCCCTTCCCCATTCGTGCATCTGATGATAATTGTCTTCTACGGCGCCTTTGCTGCTGATACCTACATTTTCAGGTGTGATACCGGGAGTTCTTTTACCAAAAACATCTTTACAATTTCTTCCGTCCAGATAATGTCTGAAACCTACTTTATCATTTTCCCAGGTTGGGCCATCAGTTTGGTATTTTTGAAATCCAAGTTTCTTGTACACCTGATTCGCTAACAAAACTTCTTCAGTTGCAGGCTGTACAGGTAAATTTTCTCCTTCTCTTTTTCCGAAACGTGCACTGGTTTTTACTGCATACTTAGGATCCGTATTGGACCATTTAAGTTCAACTGTTTTCTTTTCTTTAGCAGAAAAATCAGCCACAAAGAATAATTCATCCCATTTTCCGTCACCATCCAGATCGTTTACCTGGGCCGGAATCGTATCTAAATTTTGCAGTATTATTGGAAAAGATTTTTCGATTCCCTTTGCTTTAAGCGTACTTCTTTTTATTGAAATTGCCTTTTGTGGCAGCGCCAAATCAGAATTATTGGTTAAAACAATTTTAGTCGATTGTGATTTTTGCGCTTTGCAGCTTATAAAAACCATAGCCGATAAAGCTATTGACAGACAGAGTTTCGATTTCATTATTCTTATTTTTTATTTACTATTTATTTAACGGCAACATCCCAGATTTTTGACAATCTCGATTTTCCTTTTGGTCCTGAAATGTCTAAAACTACAACATATTTTCCGGCATCCTTATATTCATGTATCGGATTTTTTTCTGTCGAAAAACTTCCGTCTCCAAAATCCCATTTGTATGATTCAATTTCGCCTACAGACTGATCGACAAATGCTACCGTTCTTTTGTTTTTATCAATGACATTGAAAGTCCATTTGGCACTGATTTCTTTTATAAATTGTTTTTCCAAGGGCATTAATTTAAAAGGAAGGCTGTAAGAAGTATTTCCATACATTTTATGTTCTTTTGAAAGATTCCAAAAACCATTATTTCTTTCCTTATTCACATCATCATAATCGATAATTGCCCAGCAGAGACCGATGCTTTTATTTTCTTCCAATATGGATTCTACTGCTCTGGACGGATCGTTTCCTGCATAATCAAAAGGAGTAATCCAGAATTCTAATATCAGTTTTCCTGATTCTCCTGCTTTAAAATTATAATTAGAAGCAGCATTAGCATACGGAAGTTCCTTAATCCACGGTTGGCTACCCCAAACCAATGTCCAGTCTTTTCCTTCGGCAGGAGTGAAAATATGATAATTCTGAGCATGCACACCATGAAAAGAAAAATAGGCTTCCATTGTATTTGTCAATGCCGGATTAGGATGAAACCTGTCTATAAACGGTCCGCCGGACTGATCTGCATCAACAATGACTTCAAAAGTATCATTGTGAAGACCCGACAACGAAAAATCCCAGTAATCATCATACGCTTCATACAAAAAATACAGACGATTCAATCCTTTTACCCAGGCAAGCTTAACACTTACGTCTAAATTTTTAGGATTTGCTTTGGCATGTTTTCCGCTGTCTTCCCATAACTGATCCATTCCAACAGTATAACTTTCAGGAACCATTTTCCAGTCATCTGCTTTTCCGTCAATCGTTGGGATTTTGTTCGCCGGAAACTGAAAAACTTTAAAAGTTCTGGTATCTTGTGACCAGCATTGAAACAACGTGCAAAACATTATCGCTAAAAAAAATGTATTCTTTGTATGAAGTTTCATAAGTATGTTATTTAATTTTTACTCGGATTCAAAGCTGTTTTTTTGAATAATCGGAAGAATATTAATCTAAATGAAAAACCTCCTTCAGACCAATAGCAACTGGAGAATTATCAGGATTGGTCTCCATAATATCACCCATATAAACCCACCATTTTTTTACAATCGGATGGTTTGGCAATAAATCAAAATCGAAATCAGCACTTATTTTTTGAACAGCAAAAAGTATTAATGTTTCTTCATCCAGAAAAATACTGTAATCCTGTATACCGGTTTCTGAAAGGAGACTTGCTAATTCAGGCCAGATCTCATCATGTCGCTTTTTGTATTCAGCTTCAAATCCCGGTTTTAATTTCATTTTAAAAGCATTTCTTACCATAAGTTTTTAATTTTTTAAGAGTAATTTTCTAAAGATATTTACATTATTTTGAAGATAAACGATGAAGCCGTTTCAAATTTCCCGCCTTGTGAGGCAGTAAACAAATAAGTCGCTTTTCCGTTTTGGAATAATAACTGAGGGCGTTCTGCACGGCCATATCGGTTGAGATGTTTTGGAGCCTGAGGCTGATTGATATATTTATTGAGTGGCTGATAGGATATTGAAGGATCAGACCAGTGAATTCCATCATCCGAATCCATGTAAAGTCCTTTGTCCTGTCCAAAAACACCCAAATCCCTTGCCAGCATTTTAAACTTTTTATCTTCATACCATACAAAAGCATCTTCACATTGTTTGTTATCTCCTAATTTTGAAAAATCAACAACAGGATTGCCTTCATATTTTCTATAAGGTCCTTCAAGAGATTTAGCAACTGCTAATCCGTATTTTCTATTTCCTTTAATTGGAAATTTTGGATGCACATAATTTTCTGTATCCAATGATTTATAATACAGCCAGTATTCACCATTTGGATGTTTTAAAAAAGAAGGATTTGTAGTCAAAAGATCATCCCAGGAACCTTCACTTCCCGGAAGCAAAAAAGGTTCATCAGGTCTTTTCCATGGTCCGTAAAGAGAATCTGAAGTAGCTAGTCCAATTCGTTTGGTATTCATTTTGCCATTAGAATTCCCCATAAAAAACAACGCATATTTTCCATCCACAAAATGAATACTCGGATTATGACAGGTCGTTGCATCCCAAAAGCCTTCACCACGGGGAGCAAAGACAGTACTCACATACGTGTAAGGACCTTCTGGAGAATCTGCTGTGGCATGAGCAATTTCAGAGCCGTTAATCCAGCCGCTCATTGATTTAGATTTTTTCCAACGCGAAAAAAAGACATGAATTTTACCATCAGGCCCTTCAATAGGGCTGTTACACCACACATAGTAGTCTTCAAATTCAAGTGCACGGCCTACCGGTTTAAGTCTTTTTTCGAAATCAGAAAGTTTCGGACCAATATGAAAACTATTGCTTCTGAGTGGAAATGGCAGACACAGCCCTATGAGAGCAAGAGAATTTCCGATTATAAATTTTCTTCTATTCATTTTAATTTCCTATAAAAAATCAAAAGCAAAATGTCTTAATTAATGTTTTAAATTAATTTGAACCACCTTGTCACGATTACAGATAATTTCACCATTTATGTATTCTAATTCTGCAACCTGTATTGTGCTTCTTCTGGTTTCAAAATTGTCTATTCCTTTATTTTCAGGAGTTCTTCCGGGATGTGTGAAATAAAAAACATAGGCTTTGTCATCGCTTACAATAACATCAGCATGTCCGCCAATTACTTTGTCATCTTCTCCTGTTCCCGGAATTTGAAGAATGTTTTTTTCCTGTCTTTTCCAGTTTATAAAATCATCCGAAGAGAAAACAGCCAAACCTTTCCATGGATCTGTAATCATCCAGTTTTTCCCTTTCCAGCTAAAAATTTTCGGGCCTTCTCCCCTGTCTTTTACTACTTTTTTTCCGCTGTCTGTCCAATGGTACAAATCTTTGCTGTCGGCATAATAAATGGATTTGCCATCATTTTCATTGTTGTAATACATACGCCAGTTTCCATCAGGCAATTGAAAAACAGAAGCATCAATGCAACGCTCTGAAGCCAGTTTTAATTGTGATTCAAATTTCCAGTCGATTAAATTTTTACTGGTCAGATGCACAATATATCGAGGATGTTTCCAATCTTCAAAAATACCCGGAACAATTGTCAGGTACATATGATATTTATTTTTATGCTTGATGACTTCCGGAGCCCAGTAGGTGACATCTTTAATCGTATAACCAATATTACAATTGGTTTTATATTTCCAATGTGCCCCATCATTTGATTCGGCAATGCCAATGGGAGTTCCATGTACCCAGCTCACCCCATTTCCACCAATATTTGCTCTTCGATTGGTGTAAAACATCAGCCATTTTTTATCTTTTTTACTCCAGATAATAGTCGGATCTGCTGCTCCGTCAAAAACAGGGTCTCGATATAAAGGCTTATCTGCGGTTTCATTTTTTGCTTGCTGAGCAAAAGCGGAAAGACAAAATAAAAAGTATAAAAAAAATATTTTTTTGAAGGTTATGAAGGTTAATTTCATGAAAACATAATAGGTTTAATTTCAAATATATTTATTTATTATTCGAATACTGTCCTGTGCTATACTGTACTTTTTAAAGTATAAGAGGAAGGTTTACAAAACTATAAACCTTTCTCTTATAAACAATTATGTTATTATTTTTCAATCAGAATTTTAAGTGTTTTAGTTCCTTCTTCACTAATTACTTTTAGAAGATAAACTCCATGATTATGGTTAGGAATGCTAAATACTCCATTTTGATCCTTTCCGGTAAGTTCAATATCTTTTTTCACTAAAACCTGTCCAGTAATATCTGAAATTACAACGGTTGCTTTAGATGATTTATAACCACTAAATCGGATATTAAATTGTCCCGAAGAAGGATTTGGATATACCATTACTTCTGCTGTTACGGAAGCATCTGTTTTTTTAACCCCTAAATTCGAAATGTCTTTTATAACAATATTCGATGCAGGAACCGGAGCCATATCATATCCTAAAAAATAACTTGGATGAGGAGGCTGATTGTAAGCTGAATTTTGCCATGCAATTGCTGTACGGTATTGAGGATCGTGCATTAAAGTAGGAATTCGGTAATCAGAAATGATATTGGTTGTAAAAAGAATGAGAGCAGTATTGTCAGTACGACGTAGTATAATTTCCTCTCTCCAGTCACCTAAAATATCGCCTGTAAGAGCTGGATTTTTTTTAGAATCATTATTGGAAGAAACGGGAGCTGCCTGATAAATCGTAAACAAGCGATTTAGCGATTGTGTTGCCGGATTCCATTTGTCCATAATTGTACCATCAAGCAATTCACGTCCTAAATCACCATCCCACCAAACAGCACCATTCACAGCCTGGCTTCCGTTTGTTGGTTTACTGGTTCCAATTTGTCCATCCTGAACATTATACAAATAACCGGAAGAACTCCACATTTCATAACCTCTGTGGTTTGAATCAATATCTCCCGCCAAAGCACGGCCAACATCTCCTGTGGTAACAGCTCCAAAAATCATTTCACCGGTTTTAGCATCATTAAGCCTGATTCCGTATGGGCTATATTGACTTTCGGATTCCAGACACTGCCAGATTTCCTGGCCGGGACGATCCGGATCCATATCCGACATGTGAAGTGCATCTCCATGTCCCTGCCCATAAGTCCAAAGACGTTTTCCATCATCATTAATAGCACTTGAACCGTTTATGATTTCGTCTTTTCCGTCACCATCCACATCACCAATAGTCATTTGGTGATTTCCCTGAGTTGAAAATGCATTATTGGCAGGATCACTCGCGTCTTTACTATCGAAAATCCAACGAAGCGTCAATTGTCCATCGCGCCAGTCATAAGCAGCACGCATTAATTTATCATAATAGCCACGGCCTACAATCAAACTCGGACGGGCGCCATCTAAGTAAGCTACCGCAGAAACAAAACGATCCTGACGATTTCCGTAAGTGTCACCCCAGTCTGCAGTATTTGCCCTCGCCGGCTGATAAGCAACTGTAGACATGGCAGCTCCTGTCAAACCATTGAAAACAGTCAGGAATTCAGGTCCTGCCTGTACCCATCCTCCTGAATTTCGATGATCGACCGTAGCATTACCAATCACTGTTCCTGTTCCATCAATAGTTCCGTCAGCTGTTTTTAAAATTATTTCAGCTTTTCCGTCTCCATCAAAATCATACACCATAAATTGATTGAAGTGCGGACCTGCATTTACATTTTTACCTAAGTTGATACGCCAAAGCAAAGTACCGTTCATTTTATAGCAATCGAAAATTTGTTCTCCCGAAAAACCTCCTCCGTTATGATTCAATAATGTAGGATCCCATTTTAAGAAAATTTCATATTCACCGTCTCCATCAACATCACCGACGCTTGCATCATTTGCAGTATAGGTATATGCTGTTCCATCCGGAATTGTACCTCCCGGCGGAATTTGCAATGGAATCGACAACTGGTTATTCCCCCATACCGAAACAGGAGCCGATGCAGCACCTTCAGTTCCACCAATAACTGCTTTTATGGTATAAGAACCATTTGCCGCAATATTATCGATATAGTTTGTCGAAGTTGTAATAGGAGCAGAATTGATTTTTACATTATCCCTGTAAACATTAAAAGTAATATTTGCAGGATCATTACCCAGCAATCTCCAGCTAATAAAAACTTCATTGGTCGATTTACGCAAGGCAACTACACCACGGTTCAAAAATTCTACCTGTTTTGGCGTATTCACTACTGCATCAGGTAGAGCCAGCGTATTGAACCTAATATTTTCTCCATAGGTAGTACCTCCATTTATTGCATAGGCTCTAACATAATACAAAGCTGCCGGTGTAAGGCCGGGAATAGTTACTGAAAAATTGCCTGTGCCACCGGTAGCTGCTATAATTTTAGTATTAGCTACGGTTGGATTACTGCTTGTACTGTAAACGATTCCTCTTTCTGTAACTGCAGTTCCTCCATCTGAGGTAATATCCCCTCCTGTTTCTGCTGTAGTTGCTGTCAAATTTGTAACCGTATTTGTGGTAAGTGTTGCCGGTGGAGGAGCCGGAACATAGGTTCTAACAATAGGAGTTACAATACCTCCTGTATTTGCTTTTGTATAAACAACAAAAGGATACAAACTTCCGGCAACAATTGTTAAATTCCCAGCCGGTTCATCAATTCCTCTAATTACTGTCGGATCTTTCATTTCTGTCCAGACAGTTGCGCCCGCAGTTTGTTTAAACACACGAGCAGAATAGGTAGGTGTACTGCTCACGTTGTCTATGAAAGAACAGTAAAGATTACCAGAAACATCCTTAATCAAACTTATATTTGGGGAATCTCTGGAACCAATAATAGTATTTGGACCCCAAGTATTTGCAGCTTTATTATATTCAATTACCGTTGCTTTATTGGTACTGGCCGTATTAAAATAAGCAATTGCCAGATTATTGGCAGAGTTAAGTGCCATACTGGTATGACGTACTCCCGCAGTAACTGATGAAGCTGCAGAAGCAGTCCAGGTTCCATTTGTAAACTTATACAATGTCATGCTACCTGTAGTGGCACTTATGGTAGTTAAATTACAGTATACCAGCCAAGGTACATCAGCCTCATCCACTACTAAACTTACTCCAATTGCTATTGAAGCAGTATTTACCGAACCACTACCAACTGTAACCCAGGAAGTACCATCAAACTTTTTAACATAAGGAGTCAATGTCCCATTATCACCAAAGGCGATATATGGATTGTTATCAGAATCGAAAGTCAATGAGCACCGAGGTGTTGAGCCATATTGTGAAACAGAATTAGTAACAGAACCAGTCGAAACATAGAGGTTGTTAGTTTCGTTATTTAATGGTTCCCATGCGTCTGTAGCTGTATTGTAAATTTTCACCGCCAGTTTATTACCATTTGCGGCATCCACGTAAGTAACATAAAAGCGGTTTGTTTTGTCCAGTATTATTCTGGAAAAATTAAGATTCGCTCCAATATCGTTACCTACTTGTTCCCAATTTCCTGTGGCAGTGTTTCTTTTTTTAACTTTGACAACAGGTCCGCTTCCTTCTCGGAACACTACATAAGGAACGTCGTTTAAAACAGCAATAGATGTATAGGACGATGCTACAGCGGAAACCTGAGATTCATTTCCCAAAATATTCCAGTTTTGTGCAAACGAATTATTTACATTCAAAAAGCTAAAAAATGTAATTAAAATAATTTTAAGGAATTGCTTTTGAAAGTGAATTGGTATAAATTCAAAAAGTACTTGTTTTTTCATAAATAGTTGGTTAAAAGGTTAGTACTATTAAAATTATTAGGATAAATATTTAATACTGTCCTGCCCTACCCTGCTATTTTTTTGAAAATTAGATTTTTACACTTTAAAAAAGTTTAAAAAAATATTAATAAACTAGAAATCAAAGAATTGAACACAATAACCACTAGATAAATAATTACATATGTATTTTGTTATAAAAATTAAAATTCAATTTTAAAACTCTTAATTTTCCATCAAATCCACAAAATTCGGTTTAATTCATAAAAAATACCTGTGCCTTTCTTAAACTCAGAAATGAAAAGGGAACATTATAAACTAACTAAACTAAACTCTTTTTATACAATTTGATTACCAGTTATCAGTACGAAAAGGGGATGCCGGTAAATTTTCGGCATTAAATAAATTTGGATCAGGCAATGCTTTCCATGCAAAACGAACTGCTTTTGGATTTTTTACTTTTTCTGAAGAAACTATAATCGTCTTACCGTCTATCTTAGCAACAGCCGGATAATAGGTTTTATCATCTCCGGCAATTTCAAATTCTTTTAAATCTCCAGTTGTTTTTTTGAATCCCGAATCAGCATAATCAAAAAATAACTGGATTTTATCTTTTTTGATTTTCATGTGATTATAAATGGGTCCTGAATATACCAATTTATCTTCGTTGTATGTTTTTGCCAAAGCTATTAGTGCCAACCTGTGACCGACAGTTTGTTTGTCTATTGGGTGAATGTTGTTTGTGTCACCAACATCAGTCGTAACGGCCATTCCGCTATTGGATATTTTTTGTAATGACAATAATTGCGCTTCTCTAATCTCTGGAGTCTGCCCTTTATGGGGCGTAATCTGTACATAATAAAAAGGGAAATCTCCCTGTTTCCAGTCGTCTCTCCAGCTTTTTACCATAGCAGGAAATAAAGTTTGGTATAATTTTGCCTTGCCTGAATTGCTTTCTCCCTGATACCAGATGACACCTTTCATTGTGTAATTAATTAAAGGATGCAACATGGCATTATACAATACATACGAAGTTTTATTTGCTTCTTTTTTAGGCTTTTTAAGTTCTGTTTTTGAAGCATTATTGTTAGCCTGCTTTTCGTTTCTTAAATTCAGGTAATACATTTCCAGTTTCTCCTGATATCCTTTTTCATTTTTAGCATCTTCTTCCAGAATGGTTAAAAAATCCGGATTTTCTTCCAGAACATTCTGAGAAGTCCAGGCTTCTGCTTTTGTACCTCCCCATGAAGTTGAAATAAGACCAATCGGAATTTTTAATTTCTGATACAACTCTCTTCCGTAAAAATAAGCAACTGCTGAAAACGTTTTTATTGTCTCAGGAGAGCATGATTCCCATCTTCCGGTAACATCATCAAGCGGCTTAGCAGATGCATTTGTCAAAACCGTAAACAATCTGATATTTGGATAATTCGATTTTACGATTTCCTCTTCATAGTTTTTTACACCGGTTTTCCAGGTACCTTCTTCCTTTCCTACAGGAAAATACATATTTGACTGTCCTGAGCAAATCCAGACCTCTCCAATAAGAATATTATTAAGCGTAATTTTGTTTGAAGCGTTGATAATTATGGAATATTCTTTTTCGCTTCCCTGAGGAGTCTCTACTGTTACTTTCCAGTTTCCTGTTGAATTTGCAATAGTTTCTATTGAACTGTTTTGCCATCCTAACTGAATATTTATTTTTTCGTTTGGAGATGCCCATCCCCATAAGTTCACTTTTGCATTTTGCTGTAAGACCATATTTTCACTAACCAAAGCTGGTAGTTTAACCTGAGCAGTTATAGAAAATGAAGCACTTAAAAAGGTTAAAAATAAAGACAGTTTTTTTATATAAATCATAGAATGAAAATTTAATATTTAGCACTTAAAAATAAATGACTTAAATAATATAGCTATCCTGTGCTTCCCTGTTTTAACTTGCTGATTAAACAAAAAAAGGCAATAACTACGTTACTGCCCTATAAAATTAAAACCACTAAATTTTTATTTATTACAATTTAAACTATAAAGTATTTTGAAAATATAATATTCAAATTTATTCATCAAATTACTAAAAACAATCCTGTTGTAACCTGCTTAAGGAATAAAAAAACCGTCTCGAAAATTGAGACGGTTTAGAAAAATAAAAATTATAAACAGAGGTACTAATAACCAGGATTCTGCATTGCATCTTTTTCTGCAGCTGTTAATGGTCGCCCATTTGAATATATTCCATCAAGAAATGTCTGAGGAATTGGACGTAAGGTATGATAATCCTGAATATTTGGAGATGCTTCAATGTTATAAGCTTTCGCTCTGGCAACTAAAGTTTTAGTTCTGCTTAAATCCTGCCAACGATGAAATTCACCGCATAATTCTCTGGTACGTTCATTCAATACTAAACATAACATACGATCATAATCACTTGCATATCCCAGTTTTGCAATTACAGCTTCATCCTCTGATGGCAAAACACTAATACTAGTAATATTTAAACTTGTTGCTCCTGTAGAAACTGCAATATTATTTGACTCATAATACGAGTTTTCAGGAATATATGAAATCGGAATTCCAGCCTGACCGGTAACTGTCCATGCAGCGGAACCATCTACATAAGCAGCTCGATTCTCACCCGACTTATAAGCAGCACGAGTACGAACTATATTAATATATGGTAATGCATCTGCGAAGGCTGCACCCCCTTGTTTAGCCAAACGTACTTTTGCTTCGGCAGCCATTAAATAAGTTTCTGCAGAACGTGCCAATATGATATCCCGTGATCCTTTAATATTGCTCAAATCTATTCTGTTTCCATCCATATGTTTACTTAGCGATGGAAATCTTACATCAGCCATCAAACCAATGTGATCTGCTGCATATGCTACATATGCACTTGGAATTGTTTTTCCTGTTTTTGGATAAATAATAGTACCTGTGTTTTTAGTTTTGGCAAAACGGGTATCAGATTGGCTATTAACGATATACATAATACCTAAATCGCCATTTTTATAAACAGCACCTGATGCATTGTTTACAATACTTTTTGTTTGAAAACTTTTCCAGAAACGGGAATCATTTACATGATCAAAAACATCATATACAAAATAAGTCGGTGCCAATCTACTAAATGGTCTTCCCCCTGCAAGATTACGTTTCATTTGTGGTAACTGATCATAAGTAGAAAGAAAATACAAGTGCTGTTGATTACCTCCTGTTGTTAATGTACTGGCGTTAAATTGAGCAGATAAAATTAATTCTCCCAGTTTTTCATTTGCACCATCAGCAATAGTATAATTCCATAGGTTATCATAGTTTTCTGCTAATGGGTGATGAGAAATTACTTCGTCTGATAAAGTAACTACTTGCTGTAAATCTGTCATTTTTGTAGCAGAGTTCCAACTGTCATTAATTTCACTGGCACGAGCTAAATAAGCTTTTGCTAAATAATGCGCAGCAGCATCTTTAGTAATTTTTGCAGGAGCTCCAGCATTACTTAACAAAGTGTAGGCTTGTGTAAAATCTGAGATAACCTGTCCTAAAACTTCTTGTGGAGTCGCCCTTGTAAACTCTAATTTAACAGTAGAACTGGTAACAGCTTTTAATTCCAAAGGAACAGCACCATATTGACTTACCAATTTTAAATAATTGAAAGCTCTCAAAAAGTATCCTTCACCCAGCGCGGTTTTCTTTATAGCATCATTTGTTGAAACAATATTTGTAGCAGCTTCAATTAATTGATTAGCATTTCCTATTCCAATATACAAATTATCCCAATTCGTATTTGCCGCTACTGTATTAGCATTAGAAACTGTAACAAAAGCCTTAAAACCAGAAGAATAAGAATTCCATGTCCAGTTTGAAGGATCTCCACCCGCATGAAACTCATCTGTACCCGACTCTGTTGCCGTAAGGGGAACTTCGCCTTGAAATTCTGCAGCAAAAACCTGATAATAAGTACCAACAGCTAATGCCTGTATTCCAGGTTCCGTTTTATAATATTCCTGATCGTAAGCTGTTGTCAACTCTTCATCAAGAAAATCTTTACTACAAGAACTTACTAAAGTCAATGCGGTAACAAGTATTAAGTTGATATATAGTTTTTTATAATTTTTCATAATAATCTTTTTTTTTAATTTAATTTAGAATCCTACATTTAGCCCTAACGTCATACCTCTGTTTGAAGCTGTTGTCTGTGTATCCAAATCAGTCCATTTAACTTTAGAGAAGATCATACCCGGATTGCTTGCCTGACAATATAATCTCAATTTAGAAAGTCCCAGTTTTTGTACTAGTTCTTTATCAAAATGATATCCTACAGAAATGTTTCTTATTTTTAAGAATGAGCCATCTCTATATCCCAATATTGGAAAATAAGAATCCCCGGTACCCGCAGAATAAATTGGTTTTTGATATTCTGCATTTGTATTATTATCTGTATAATAATCAATTTGTCTCTGACTTCCTTTTGCTCCTTCATTTTCTCCTCCTGTATCATAAAGATATCCCATTCGTCCATAAACAAAAAAGGATAATTCAACATTTTTGTATGTAAAAGTATTCGTTAGTCCAACTATATATTTTGGATCTTTAGAACCAATAATAACACGATCATTGTTAGCGTCAATTTTGTAATCTCCGTTTTGATCTACCGGCCTTGCATTACCAAATGAAAATACATTAGAACCTGCCGCAGCATTAAATTTTGCCATTTCTGCAGCATCTTCAGGTTTCCAGATTCCGTTTGATTCAAAACCGTAAATTACGTTTTGAGAGTTTCCAATAAACAAGTTGTTATTTATATCGTTAAATCTTCCATTTTGCAGCGACACAATACGATTTTGTTGGTATGAACCACTAAAACTGGTAGTCCATTCAAAATCTTTAGTTGCTATGTTTACCGAATTTAAAGTAAGCTCAACTCCGTTTCCTTCAGTTTCACCTACATTTTGATAAGAATCTTTAATTCCATTTGGTGTTGGAAGAGATCTTTTTAGTAGTAAACTGGTTGTTTTACTTGTATAATAATCCAGAGCACCTGATATTCTGCTGTTAAACATCGAGAAATCAATACCATAGTTAAACTGAGCAGTTTCTTCCCATCCCAAAGATAAATTACCTAACGACGTATTATTCACTACGCCTGAACCATTTGGATAAACGATTCCTGTCAATGGCGGTGTAGTCGCATAAGCAGGGACTGCTGCATTTCCAGTAACACCATAGCCAACTCTTAGTTTTAACTGATCAATCCAGGATACATTTTCAAGAAATTTTTCTTTACTCAGAACCCATGCACCTGAAGCACTCGGAAAGAATGCCTCTTTATGTCCTGCTGCCAACTGAGAAGCTGAATCACTACGACCTGATACAGTGATCAAGTATTTATCAGCATAACTATAATTTACTCTACCCATATAAGAAAACAAACCAGACTCTATTAAACCTGAAGAATACCCCGCAAGTGTTACATTAGCAGGAGTTAAAGAATTCCATTTGTTTTTTGGATTTTTTATATCATTGGCAGACATTGAACTTGTTTCATTATGATATCTTGTCTGACTTAGTAAAAAAGTTCCTCCAAAACTATGATTTCCTAAAGTTTTGTTGTATAAAAATAAGTTGTCAAGCGTGTATGAAATAGAAGATTCATTAGTTAAAGAAGCAAAACTTGTTCCTGAACGAATAGCTGATTTTCCATCTAGAAATATTCCATCACGAAAGGATGTCAAATCCGGACCAAAATTAAGACGGTATTTTAAACCATCAAGTTTTGAAGAAATTGCTCCTAAATCGATTTGTGCATATAAACTTCCAAAAGCACGCAATGTTACACGTTGATCCTGAGATAATTTGTATTCATTGACAGGAGTTCTGATAGTAGAATCTCCTCCTGGATTATCAATTCTGTTTCCATTACTGTCATAAGGAACTGCGTATGGAAGATTTGTGCGAGCTGTAGCATAAATTCCGGTCGAACTTGTAACCGCTGTTCGTCCTGTATTTGATTGTCCATATTCGTTTATACCATAGCTTGTATTAATACCTACTCCCATCGAAAACCATTTTGTTGGTGTAATATCAACATTCGCAGTACCATTATATCGAACATAACTCTGCCCAAATAATGTTCCTGTATTATTCAGGTATCCAAAAGAGCCATAAGCTTTCATTTTTTCACTACCACCACTAACACTTAAGGTGTGCTGCTGGGTGATTCCGGTACGGGTTACAAATTTTGCCCAATCAGTAGTGGCAACCTTAGAACCATCCCATACATCATTACCTCCACTATCTTTACTCCATCCCTTTGCAATATTTGCCCAGGCAGATGGATCTGCTGATTTTAAGAAAATTAATTCATCATTAGCAATAGTGGGAGCATCACCCTTTGGAAAAGCTGTTGGATTAGAATAATATCTTCCCCAGCGACGGAATTCGATATATTCTCCTGCACTCATCATTGGGGCATTTTCATGAATAGTTTCTGTCATTATGGAAGTATCATAATTTAAGGTAAACTTACCGTTTTTACCTTTTTTTGTTGTTATGATAACTACTCCATTAGCACCTCGAGATCCATAAATAGCTGTTGCTGAAGCATCTTTTAATACATCAATTGTTTCGATGTCAGTTGGATTCAAAAAATCAATCCCCCCAGTATTTTGATCTACACTAATTTTTCCTGTAGTAGCATCAGTTACAAGTTTTGTATTTAAAGGAATACCATCTACCACATAAAGCGGTGCATTGGAAGCCGAAATAGAACGGGCACCACGGATAGTAATAGCACCAACTGTCCCCGGCCGTTCATTTGAAGCCACATCTACCCCTGCTGCTTTACCCTGCATAGCCTGCACTGCGTTTACAACTGGTCTGGAACCAATTTCTTCAGCGCCAACACTTACAACAGACCCTGTCAAGTCCTTTTTCTTTCTTACCCCATAACCAACAACAACAACTTCCTCAAGCGAATTATCTTCTTCCTTAAGCAAAACATCATAAACATTTGCATTTCCAACAGTAATTTCCTGTTTTTTAAACCCTATAAAACTGTAAACCAAAACATTTCCAGGAGCTGCATTAATTGAGTAACTTCCGTCAAGATCAGTACTTACCCCTTTCTGCCCTCCTTTAATTAGTACGTTAACACCTGGTACTGGTAGTCCCGAGGCATCCTTAACTACCCCTTTAATTACTTTACTCTGCGCATAAGCTGAGGCACCGAGCAATGCCATCATCGCTATAGTCAGCAGAAAACTTAATTTGTTTTTCATAAATTTCAATTTGGTTAATTATTTAGTTAGTTATTTAATTTTTTACATCATTACACTACTCTTATCTATTTTATTATTATAATTCATTTTTATAGGTGATTTTTACATTCTTAGCATGAACACAAACGGTGTTCCTACAAATATTTATTAATCATAAATAAACTATTAAATAAAATTACTAAGAAAAAAGATGCAATTATGCAATCGATTACACAAATGTATTATTTTTTTTGATAATAAAAAAAATACGTTAATATTATGTGAAATTAAAACTAAACCACTTATAAACATATGTACTTATTACAGTATTACTTAGATAAATTGCAAAAAACAAAAAAATTATCATGAAAAATGTAATCGATAACACAATGAATTTAGACTGTTTTTCATATATCTTACAAATAAAAACAAAAAAAACCGCCTCTAAGCGAGAGGGCACTGAAAAAGTGGCTATTTATCAAAAGAGGTTGTTTTCAAATATGAAAACAACCTCTTTTTCTTTAATGTATTCGGATAGGTGATTGAGAACACTTTCGTACAGACGATTCTCAGAGCCTCCATTTTACTTGTAAAATTACCTTTTTAATTTTAAAGGACTTTTTCAGTGCCCTCCTAAGCGAGGCGGTCTTCTTCAAAAAAACTAAAAAATTGGGGCAAATTTATTTTATTAATCGTAGTCTGGATTTTGATCATACAAACCTGGAACTGCTAACATTTCTGACAACGGAATTGGATATAACAATGAATTTTCATTAATTGTTCTAATTTTATTACCAGTATCTTCTGCGGCTTTCCATGCATTCATAATAGTTATAGCCTTTCCAGATCTTATTAAATCAAACCATCTTGTTCCTTCAGAAAAGAATTCTTTTCTTCTCTCGTCAAATAATTGATCCAAAGTAATATTTAACGCATTTGCTGGCACACCTGCTCTTGTTCGCACCTGATTTACAATTGCATCAACATCAGCCTGAGTTCCACCTCCTCCATGAAGTGTACATTCTGCCATCAGCATCAATACATCTGTATATCGAATAACCATAAAATCTACACCCCAGTCTTCACGTCCGCCGGTTCCGTATCTGGATGCATCTATGTATTTTTTAAAAACCGGAAGTGTATAACTTCCTTTGTATGTTCCGGATGCCACTGTATAACTTGTTGCAATTCCAACTGTTTTTCTATTATCATTAGCAGCAAACATATTTAAAAATCCTGTTGAAATTGGTCTTGGCTCCAGCGATCCCTGATTTGAGGTTATACCTATTGATGCAAAATAAGGCTCGTAACCAACTTCAATCATAAAATTTCCTCCAATAGAACTTGCTAAACTTTGTGTATAAGGAATCGTAAGAACATTTTCTTTATTAGTAATTCCTTCTACTTTAAATATAGCGGCATAATCAGCACCAAAAGTGTACAAACCACTTGTTTTAACATCATTTAATTGCTGATATGCTTTATCCCATTCGTTTAGACCAAGCATAGCACCATCAATACCGTAAGTCGGACTTGAACGCGTCATGTAAACCAAACCTAGTAAAGCTTTTGCTCCATATTTAGTAACACGACCAACATAAGTTGCATCTGTAGTTGAAGCCGGAAGATCTGCAATTGCTGATTGTAAATCTGAAATAACCAGATTATAAATATCTACAACCGGGCTTCTTCCAATTTTTGTAGACTCCTCAGCTGTCATTGTTTTTTCAATCAGAGGAACTCTTCCAAACCATCTTAATAAATCAAAATAACAAAATGCTCTTAAAAAACGAGCTTCGGCAACCATTGTTGCTTTATCTGCCGAATTTGTAAAAATCTGATCTCCTTTTTCAGCAATTTTTTCTAACAACTGATTCGCTTTGTAGATGGCATTAAAATTACTTACATAAGCTTCTTTTACATAAGTATTAGCACTAATAGAGGTATAAAAACTATTAATTCCTTCCCAATCTCTCGAAGCCGTCGTCAATGCCAGCAAATTATCTGATCTGGTTTCACTTAAATTCAATACTCTATTTGCATAACCATAAGTACCTGTTCCATGAAATGCAACCGAATAAACTGCATTTCTTGCCTGAATAAAATCTCCGGGTGTAGCATAAAAGTTCTCCTCAGTTCCTTGTGATAAAGGAATTTGCGTCAGTTCATCCGTACAGGAAACTGTTCCCAATAAAAGCAAATTTGCTGCTAATAAATAAATATATTTTTTCATTTTAATTAAAATTAACGTTAAGACCTAAAACGATTGATTTTGCCAAAGGTGCACCTCCATAATCTACAGGAACTGCAAAATCATTATTTGAACTTCCAGAGGTATTTACCGCTTCAGGATTAAAGCCTCCCTTGTATTTATTCCAATAGAACCAGTTTTCACCTGTTATATAAAGCCTCATATTATCTATTCTTTTTAAGCTTTTAACAGCATCTTTTAAATTATATCCAAGTGAAATACTTCTTATACTAACATAATCTGACTTATACATCCAATCAGAATTCGGCTGAAAACCAAAAGAAGTTTTCCAGTTACCTCTTACAGCCGGATCAACATTTAATGCATTTTCTACTGACCCCATTCCGGTACGATTAATTGCTCTTCCTGTTAACCCGTAAACTGTTCCACCGTTTTGACCTTGTACCAATACACTTAAATCTAATTTTTTGTATTTAAAAGTATTTGTTACACCCCAGGTATATTTTGGAGTTGGATTTCCTAAATCAACACGATCTTCTGTATTAATTTTTTTATCACCATTCTGATCAATATATCTTGGATCTCCTAAAACTAATTTGTTTCCGCCTATAGTAGTACCACCACCATCAATATCAGCCTGAGTTACTACACCATTTTGCTGCAAACCAAAAATGGTGTACATTGGTTTTCCTATTTCTAATTTTACAAATGGAACCCCTGCTCCAAACTCACTGCTAATTTCAATTTTAGTCTGATCCGGTCCTAATGCCAATACCTTATTTTCGTTATGACTTAAATTTGCAGATGTTTTCCATTCAAAATTATTAGTTTTAACGTTCACCGTATTCAATTCAAATTCCCATCCTTGATTTTGCACCGCCCCTACATTGGTAAGATAACTTGTAAAACCTGATGCCGCAGGAACCGGAAGCCTAAGCAATAATTCTGTATTCTTTTTTCTGTACATATCGAATGTTGCTGAAATTCTGTTTTTTAGGATTGAAAAATCCAATCCTAAATCAATACTTTTTGATTGCTCCCAATGCAATGATGGATTTCCTATAGAACTTACTCCTTGCCCTATTCCTACAGCACCATTAATTGAATAATTATAAGACCCTAATATTGAAAAAGGTGAATAACTACCTATATTGTTACTACCATTAGTTCCTGTGCTTGCTCTTATTTTTAATTCGCTCAACCAATCAACATTTTCTAAAAATGATTCCTGCTTAACTCTCCATCCTAATGATAGAGAATAAAATGTCCCCCATCTTTTCTCACTTCCAAACTTAGACGAACCGTCTTTTCTTACACTTGCAGAAAGCATATATTTTTCTTTATAATCATATTGAAATCTACTGAAATAAGATAATAAAGTGTTTTTTTCTGCATTAGTAGACCCCAAAGAACCTGTTGGAAGTGTTTCTATCGTTGAACTATTATAAAGTCCTCCGGAAGAAAGATTTGATCGCGTAATTTTATAAGAACTAAATGACTGACCCAAAAGAACATTAAAACTATGGTTGCCTACTGATTTATTATAAGTTAAAGTATTTTCATTTACAAAATTTAATCTTCTATAGGTATTATAAGCCCCCCTTATACTCGCCTGAACATCATTTGGTGTATAACTCTCAAATGTATTATCTGAATTATCAAAGTTAATTGTACTTTTAAATGTAAAAGCCTTTGCAAATTTATAATCAGCATAAGTAGAAACAATATTTCTATACATAGAGTTTTTTCCTGTTCTGGCCAATGCATTAAGCATATTCGTTGTACTGCTTCCCCACGCATATCGGGTTGTATATTTTTCTCCTGCTGCATTTGGGGCACTTTCAAAAACAGGAGTTGCTACTAATGCTTTGAATAATGTATTATCTTTTCCTTCAACACCCGGATCATTTCTTTCTGAATAAGACGGAGAAAAATTAATTCCTATTTTAAAACTATCTGATAATTTAAAGTCAATATTAGCTCTTGCAGAAAACAAGGTATAATCAGTACCAACAATATAACCTGTGTTTTTTTGATAATTAGCAGAAACATAATAGTTAACTACATCAGTTGCCCCAGAAGCAGATAATTGATAGTTACTGAACTCTCCTGTGCGGAAAACTTTGTCCTGCCAATCAATATAATCCAATCCCGGATGTCCTGGCATATCCCATCTTTCATCATATAAATATGTAAAATATCTATTATTAGTTGTAACAAGCGGTGCTGATGGATTTACTGCATTATAGGCTGCAATACGCTCAGCATTGGTTTGACTCGCTGAAGCACCGGCAATACCCGAACCTACCCATTGCGAATCAATCATGGTTTTTGCTCTTTTAATCCAACCCTCAGCAGATAACATATCCACTCTGTTCGCTTCTTTATTTATACCTCCATACGTATTAAAAGTATATTTCGTTTTTCCTTTTGTACCTTTTTTGGTTGTAATTAAAACAACACCATTTGCTGCTCGTGAACCATAAATAGAAGCTGCAGCCGCATCTTTCAATACCTCAATAGAAGCGATATCATTTGGATTCATATTATCTAAAGGGCTTCCGCTTGAAAAACCGCCATTAACATTTGTTCCTTCTGTAGAAATAGGAAAACCATCAACCACATACAAAGGTTCGTTTCCCGCAGTAATAGAACCTGCTCCACGAATTTCTATACTAAATGGCTGCCCAGGCAAACCGGTAGTTTGTTTTACACGAACACCTGCAATTTGACCAACCAACCCCTGATCAACTCTTGAAATAGGTCGTTCTGTAAAATTTTCTGTTTTAATACCAGACATGGCACCCGAAGTTAATTTTTTCTTTTGAGTTCCATAACCAATAACTACAACTTCATTTAAGTTCGAGCTTTCATTTTCTAAAGAAATATTATAATTATTAGAGGCACCCACTTTTAATTCTTTCGAAACAAACCCAACGAAAGAAAAAACTAAAGTTTCTCCTGGAGAAACAGATATTTTATATGTTCCATCAAAATCTGTACTCGTTCCTCTATTTGTCCCTTTTACTAATACGTTCACTCCCGGTATAGAGAGTTTAGCCGGATCAGTAACTGCTCCCGTAACCTCTTTGCTCTGCGAATAACCAGATGCATGCAATAATGCAAACATGGTCACAATCAACAGATGATTAATTTTGTTTTTCATAAAAAGTTAAATTTCGTTAATAATTAGTTTATTCAAATTTATTTAGAAGGGACACCCACAGCATCCTGTAGTATCCTGTTAGAATTCAGTATATTATACTTTATCTTTAATTTTTAATTAACAAGAAAAGGACAACTTACTGATTAGCAAGACCAAACACAGCAGCTATTTTGTAATAAAAAATCTAAAATTTAACTAAATTATTTTTTAAATATTCATACTTTTTTACACAAAAACATATCAAATCAAGAAAAATATAGTTTATCTCTTATTTACTAATTTATTATCAATAATAAACAACAGGACGGAACAGGATAGGAATTTCGCAAATCACATATACATTTACTTTTCATGATTTTTTTACTTTCATTGCCAGCTTTAAATAAATAACTATCAACAATTGAATACAACCCTAATAATGAAACTTATCAAAACACAACTTTTTTTATTTTTTACGATATTCATTAGCTTTCATACTTATTCACAAGACAAGTCTATATGGCCAAACTCCAGTAATATAAATCAGCCCTGGGCTCGTTGGTGGTGGATGGGAAGCGCCGTTGATAAGCCTAACTTAAAAAAGAGTCTCGTTGATTTTTATAAAGCCGGAATTGGCGGTGTAGAAATTACTCCTATATATGGTGTAAGAGGTGAGGAAAATAATTTTATTGATTATTTATCTCCAAAATGGATGGAAATGCTGGATTATACTATTCATGTAGCAGACAGTCTAAAAATGCAGGTTGATATGGTTTTAGGTACCGGATGGCCTTACGGAGGCGCTCATGTTACCCTTCCACACGCAGCCACTAAATTGATTGTAGAAAAATATCAGCTAAAAAAGAATGAAACAATAGATCGTTCTATAAAACTGGAAGACACTAAGGAAAAGACTCCCGCAGAACTGTTATATGTTTTAGCCTACGGCAGTGATGGAAGTTATGTAAATCTAACCGATCAATTAAAAAATAAAAATTCAAAACTAAATGATAAAGGTATCGAAGGATCTTCTGTAAGCTTAGTCAACACATTAGAACCAAATAAACTAAAATGGAAAGCAAAAAAAACAGATTATACCATTTATGCTGTTTTTAGCGGTAAGACCGGACAAAAGGTAAAAAGAGCAGCTCCGGGAGGAAATGGATATACTTTAGATCATTATTCAGAAGAAGCGTTGAATGCGTATGTAGTTCCATTCAACAAGGCTTTAAAAGGACGTGAAGGAAAAATCAGGACTATTTTTAATGATAGCTATGAAGTATACGGAACTGACTTTACTCCAAACTTTTTTGAGGAATTCGAAAATCGAAGAGGTTACGACCTTAAAAAGCAATTATCAGTGTTACTGAATGAAAAAGATGAGGAAATTTCTAACCGAATAAGAAGTGATTACAGACAGACCATAGCCGACTTATTATTGAATAAATTTGATAAGCCATGGACACAATGGGCCAATTCAAAAAATTTCAAAACCAAACTTCAGGCACACGGATCTCCCGGAAATTTAATTGACTTATATGCTTCTGCTGATATTCCTGAATGTGAAACTTTTGGCTCTATGCCTTTTGATATTCCGGGCTTTAGACGTGAAAAAGAAGACATTCGTGAGGGTGATGCTGATCCTGTAATGCTTAAATTCTCTTCATCGGCAGCACATATTTCAGGAAAAAATCTCGTTTCATCAGAAACTTTTACATGGCTGAGAGAACATTTTAAAACGGCTTTGTCACAATGCAAACCGGAGGCTGAAGATTTAATGATAAATGGTGTCAATCATATTTTTCTTCATGGATCCACTTATTCACCGGACAGAGCGGTCTGGCCGGGATGGAAATTTTATGCTTCTGTGAATTTCAATGCAAATAATAATATCTGGGAAGATGCTCCGTCCCTCTTCTCTTATATAGCAAACTGTCAGTCAATGTTACAACAGGGAAAATCAGATAATGAAATTTTACTTTACTGGCCTATTTTTGATACCTGGAACAAATATCATAATGGAACTTTGTTTTTTCAATTCAAAATACACTCTTTGTCTGAATGGCTGCATGAAACATCTTTTTACAACACAACAAAAGAGCTAATGAAAAAAGGCTACGGAGTCGATTTTATCTCTGATAATTTCATTGCCGAAGCAAAAGTAGTAGATGGAAAAATCAGTCTTCCGGGCGGTACTTTTAAATCGTTAATTATTCCTGCATGTAAAAAAATGCCTCTTGTTACTTTGCAAAAACTAATTGAATTACAAAAAGCCGGTGGTAAAATTATTTTTGAAGGATTACCTGAATCTGTTCCGGGTTTTAATGATTACAAAAAACAGGAAGTAAAACTTCTGGCTGTTATAGCCGAAAATAAAGAAGCAGCAAAACCGGTTTCTAATATTGTTGAAACATTGGAAAATGCTCAAATATATCCTGAGAAACTTGTCAATACAGGTTTGAAATTTATTAGAAGAGATGTAGATGGTGAAAAAATATATTATCTTGTAAATCATACTCCAAAAACAATTGATGATTTCATTCCGTTGCAAATAGGCAATAAAGAAATTATCATTTTCGATCCTTTAAACAGAGAATTCGGTAATGCAGTCGTAAAAAAATCCGGCAACACAACTTTGGTTAAAATCAAAATTGAACCTGGCCAATCTTATTTTTTGAAGACAGAAAATACTGCTTCTCAAAAAAAATGGAATTACTATGAACCAACTGCTGATGCAATTGCACTAAAAGGAAACTGGAAAATCAATTTTGACAAAGGCGGACCGAAATTACCTCCAGCTGCGACAGTTTCAAATCTGGAATCATGGACAAAATTAGGTCCTGAAGCTGAAGCTTTTTCCGGATCGGCAACTTACAGACTTGAATTTGAGAATCCGAATGCTAAAACAGAATCATGGAATTTAAATCTGGGAGATGTTCGCGAAAGCGCAAAAGTCTGGCTAAATGATCAATTTATTGGTACTGCATGGTCTGTTCCTTATAAACTGAACATTGGAAAATTAAAACCTGGAAAAAACACTTTAAAAATTCAGGTAACAAACCTTTCTGCAAACCGAATTCGTGATAAAGAACTAAAAGGTGAAGAATGGAAGATTTTCTATGAAATCAATATGGTTGACAAAGACTATAAAAAATTTGATGCAACTAAATGGAGTCCAATGCCATCCGGATTATTAGGCCCCGTTACGATTACACCTTTAAAACAACAAAATTAATTTCTCAATAATAAAAAAAATGAAAAAGTTACTTTTAGTTTTCGCTATATGCTTTTTATATACGAATACCACAAACGCACAACAGCCATTTGATAAAAAACTGGTACTGAAACAAATGATTTTAGCCAATGATTATTTCATGCAAAAATGGCCGGAAACAGGTAAAACAATAATAACTAATAAAGAACGTCCAAGTAATATATGGACGCGTGGAGTATATTATGAAGGGTTAATGGCTTTGCATGAAATCTTTCCAAAAGAAGCCTATTACAACTACGCTTATGACTGGTCAGAATTTCACAAATGGGGTTTTAATAGCGGAAATGTAACCCGAAATGCAGACAATTATTGTGCAGCCCAAACCTATATTGATTTGTATAATTTAGAACCTGATGCTAAAAAGCTAAAAAACACCAAAGCAAATATCAATATGCTGCTAAATACACCTCAATTAGACGACTGGTCTTGGATTGATGCTATTCAGATGGGTATGCCGGTTTTTGCAAAATTGGGAGTTTTAGAAAAAGACAATCGCTATTTCGAAAAGATGTATCAAATGTATATGTATTCAAGAAATAAACATGGTGATAACGGTCTTTTTAACCCAAAAGATGGTTTATGGTGGCGTGATGCCGATTTTGATCCTCCTTACAAAGAACCAAATGGAGAAGACTGCTACTGGAGCCGCGGAAATGGATGGGTAATTGGCGCATTAGCAAAAGTCCTGACAATAATTCCTCAAAATACACCTCACAGAGATCAGTACGTAAAGGATTTAAAAGCAATGGCAGCGGCTTTAGTACCTATACAAAGACCTGACGGGTTCTGGAATGTAAGTTTACATGACCCAACAAATTTTGGCGAAAAAGAAACATCAGGAACCGCTTTATTCGTTTACGGAATGGCATACGGTATAAACAGTGGAATTTTGAAAAAAGAAACGTATCTTCCAGTGGTTGAAAAAGCCTGGAATGGAATAATAAAAGAAAGTTTACATGAAAATGGATTTTTAGGTTTTTTACAATCTACAGGAAAAGAACCTAAAGATGGTCAGCCCTTATCTTATGATAAAATTCCGGATTTTGAAGATTACGGATTAGGCTGCTTTTTATTGGCCGGATCAGAAATTTATAAAATGAAATAATGAAAAAAGCACTATTATTTTTTGTTTCTTTAGGAATAAGCCTTACTGCTTTTTCTCAAAAAAAGGAAATTCCATTATGGGATAAAGTCCCTGATGAAATTATTTCTAAAGAATATATCGAGAAAATAGTTACTACTAAGGATGGTATTGCTGTGGATGTCCGCAAAGTTACAGCACCTACTCTTACAGCTTATTTTGCAGATCAGGAAAAATCAAAAGGAACTTCTGTTATAATATGTCCCGGAGGTGCTTATGGAATGCTGGCTATTGACAAAGAAGGTTATAAAGTTGCCGAATGGTTTAACAGTTTAGGAATAAATGCTTTTGTTTTAAAGTACCGATTGCCCAGCGATTTAATCATGAAAAACAAAACTGTTGCACCTTTGCAGGATGCTCAGGAAGCGGTCCGTCTGGTTAGAAGAAATGCTGCAAAATGGAAATTAGATCCTAACAAAATTGGTTTTATGGGATTTTCTGCCGGAGGACATCTTGCATCAACTTTAGCGACTCATTATGACGATAAAGTCTATACACCTAGTGACACAACAAGTGCAAAACCTAATTTTTCAATTCTGATTTATCCTGTAATATCCATGCAGGAAGGTATTACACACCAAGGTTCAAAAGATAATTTGTTAGGCAAAAATGCTCAGGGCGAAATAGTTGATAAATATTCGAATGAAAAACAGATAAAAGCTTCAACACCAAAAACATTTTTAGTGCATGCTACTGATGATAAAGCTGTTCCTGTAGAAAATAGTATTAATTACTATTTAGCCTTAAAAAAAGAAAAAGTTCCGGCAGAAATGCATTTATACGAAAACGGAGGTCATGGTTTTGGTCTTGGTGTAAAAGGCACCAACGCCTTCTGGCCTGAAACCTGCAAAAAATGGCTGGCTGTTAACGATTATACTTTAAAATCTGATGGTTATGTATTTACATATTTTAAAGGCAATGGCGAAGACGGGCTACATTTGGCTTACAGCGAAGACGGTTATAAATGGAATACTTTAAAAAATGACACATCTTTTTTAACTCCTGAAGTTGGAAAAGACAAACTTATGAGAGATCCTTGTGTAATTAAAGGTGGTGACGGATTATATCACATGGTTTGGACAGTAAGCTGGACAGATAAAGGCATTGGTTATGCTTCTTCAAAAGATTTAATCCACTGGTCAAAACAGGAATTTATTCCGGTTATGGCACATGAAGAAAAAACAAGAAATACCTGGGCTCCGGAAATTACATATGATGAAAAATCCAAAACCTATATGATTTACTGGGCTTCTACAATCGACGGAAAGTTTTTAGAAACCAAATCGGAAGAAGAGAAAGGATACAATCACAGAATTTATTATACCACAACCAAAGATTTTAAAAAGTTTTCTAAAACGAAATTGCTTTATGAACCTGGCTTTAATGTCATAGACGCTTCAATTGTAAAGACTGAAGATGGATTTACGATGTATTTAAAAGACGAAACAAAAGTCCCGGTTCAGAAGAATTTAAAAGTAGCGACCAGCAAAAAACTGGAAGGACCATACACAAAAGCAAGCGACCCAATTACTGGAAATTATTGGGCTGAGGGTCCAACGGCGATTAAAATAGATAATTCGTGGATTGTTTATTTTGATAAATACACCCAAAAGAAATATGGCGCCGTAAAACAAACTTCTAAAGGCTGGGAAGACATTTCTGACGAGGTTAGTTTTCCTAAGGGGACACGCCACGGAACTGTTTTGAAAGTTCCATCTGAGGTAATTACTAAATTGAAAAAACTATAAATTAAATATACCAATGACATAATTGGGTTGTAAAATCTACTATTATAATTTGTTAAAAAACATTTTTATACTTTATTCACCACATAACATATTATTACTTTATTAAGTAGTAAAATAAATACAAATTATAACTCATTATATTTGTTAAAGTAATTTTAAATTCTATTTTTACAAAAAAATCTTACTTAATAATTAATGTAAAAATAGTTATGGGACATTTTTCAGAACAGGTACATATCAGCATAGGGAGCTTTACCCAAAATGTTGTTTATCATAATTTAGAACTGTCACAAAAGATGGCAGATCATCATCATTTTTCTTTTGTATGGCAGTATACAGGCAAGGCGATCATCAATCCGGCAGATCAGGCAAAGGCATTGCGAACGTATCTTGGAGATGAAGTTATCTTTACCTTTAAAAGCCTTACCGGAATCCGGTTAATGAGCAAAGGAATCATTACAGAACTATCCTCCATAGATCTTCACGGAAGCGCCGAAGGATTACATGTAAAAGGTATCAGCCATACTATCGTTCTGGATGATATGAAAAAATCAAGAACCTACCAGCAAAGAAGTATGAATGATATCGTGTTGGATATTTTAGCCGAAGGTCCTGGAGAATTCTATGAAAGAGATGCTATAAAATCTACCTATCTTCAGGAATTCAAATATATGGCACAGTACAATGAAACCAATTTTGATTTCTTAAAAAGATTGGCCAGTCGTTACGGGCAATGGTTTTATTTTGACGGAATGCGAATGCAGTTCGGACAAACCAAAACCAGTAAAATAAAACTCATCAACGGATCTTCGCTGCATGGTTTTAAAATCCAGACCAATATGGCTTCTCATAAAATTTCTTTGGGAGGGTATGATTACAATGGAGCCACAAATATTCGTAACTCGGCAGCAAGAACATCCTCAGGGAGTAAAGACAGCTTCTCGGCTGTAGTAGGACATAATCAGGGAACCGTTACCCAAAACGACCTGAATACTGGAGCTTATACCACGAATGCCCAAAACAGCGAAGAAATCGAAGAAATGGTTAAACTGCAAACAGCAGGCAGCGACGCCAATAGTGTATATTACAGCGGAACCTCTTATTTTCCGTTAGGACTTGGACAGGTTTTCAGCATCGTAAACCAGACTGTAGAGCACGAACTGATTGTGACAGAAGTGACACACCTTTCGCAAGTTCATGGAAACTATGCCTGTAATTTCAAAGCCATTCCGGCAGACGTTGCAGCACCACATTTTACAGACGTCAATGTATTTGCCAAAGCCGAAACACAGCCAGCCAAAGTAAAAGACAACAATGATCCGGAAGGATTGGGACGTGTAAAAGTGCAGTTCAACTGGGCAGGTGGAAACAATTCGAGTGAATGGCTACGAATGATACAGCCACATTCAGGCTCAGGAAAAGGATTTTATTTTATTCCCGAAATTGACGAAGAGGTTTTAGTAGGCTTTGAAGGCAGCAATGCACAGAATCCGTATGTTTTAGGAACACAATACAATGGAAGCCAATCCAGCGGTTATGCAGACGGTAAAAATAATGTAAAAGTAATTCATACGCGTAGTGGGCATATCCTAAAATTTACTGAAGACGAAAGCATCATTATCACAGATAAAATTGGCAATGAAATTCAACTGGATACTATTGGCGGAAATATCAATATTACTGCACCCAAAGTGATAACAATGAATGCTTCCAATATTATTATGAATGCCTCCGAAAATATTACTACCACTGCAGGAATGAGTATTACTGAAAGTGCCGGAACTGATAAATTTACTTCTGTGGGAATGTTACATACTACTACAGTGGGAGGAGATAGTCTGCTAAATATTACTGGAAGTCATTCTGAATTTATCGAAGGGGACTTACATTCGGAAACTAAAAAAGAACGAAAAACTGTAAGTGAAGGTGAAATTACTTCTCATAGCACAGAAAAATATAAAATACATTCGGAAAAAGGAATTGAGAAAAACAGTACTGAAAATACCAATCAGAATTAATTGAAGCACTATGAAAGCAATTCACGGAATAACAATAATGGAGATAGAAGATAAACCATATATGTTTTGCAATCTTAAAAATAATGCAGTCTATATTATAAAAGACAATAATGTAACTTATAAGGACCCTTTTGGTAACTCTATGTCAAATACCTTCAGACAAATAAGAATTAATGGTAAATCTTTTGAATTAAATTCTTATCGAGAAGAGGTTCGCTTACAAGATGGAAAAACCATAATACTTTTACCTAAAGAAGATATTCAGTATCTGGCCAACAAAACATTTTTTAATGATGAGCAATCAAAAATTATAGATTTTCTAACCAATACAATAATTCCGCAATAAAAGTATGTCAAGAACAAGATACGTAAAAGGGAATATCACCGAGATAACAGGTGGTAATAACACTATATATGCTAAGAACGGAATTAAATTTTTTTCGGAGAAAAGAATAGAAATCTCAGCACCTGAAACAAAGTATGGAGAACCAGAAAAATATGTTCCACCTCCTATTAAAATTATAGAAAGCAACTATAAACTCAATAGTACATACGCACATGAACAATTAGTTTCCTTAGCTAAGCTATTGGATGAATTGCCTTTTATGTTTTTTATGGTTAAAGTTTTTGGTACTGAAATTGAAGTAAGCGCCTTAAGCAAGCTATACAGAGGTCTTAGTGATGGAGCTATTAAAGTTCCTGAGATTGTCGTTACAAAAAATCCTAAGAATGGAAGAAAAGCCAATTACAGTAACTATCAAAAAAAGATACTCGTATGGGAGCATTTTATAGATCTCGCAATAAAGGACAATGATGTGAGGGCAGAATTGATGGCGGCTTTGGTAGAAGAATATGGGCATCATATAGATAATTTATTAAGGACAGAGCTCGCAACCAATGGAATAAAAGATACCGATTATATAGATGAAGGTGCTAAGTTTGCCTACGCCTTATTTAATTTTGATATTTTTAAAGAAAAACAGCTTTGTTTTGCTACAGCAGAAACCCCAAATTTTGCAGGAGAATTTATAGTCGATTTTAGTGAGTTACATACAGAACTAAAAGAATATGTAAACGAAGAAAAACAATATGATGCCAACCCAAATGAAGACAATGAAGGTTTTGGCGCCGGCTTTGAGGCAGGTATGCACGGGGGTATTGAAAGAGAAGCATTAAAAGAGATGATTAGAGATAAAAAACTAACCGAATTGCAGGTAAAACAAATCTATTATGGCAACTGGCTTCGTGATTATTCTCAAATTATTTTAGAAAGTAGTATTAGACTCGAAAAGCCGGATATTGACAAAATAAAGCAAAGCGGGATTAAGCATCTTAACAGTCTGCTAAAAATGAATCCGTACAAAATTTCCCATGAGGCACTGGTGAAGCTTCTTGAAATATTAGCTGCCAAAGAATTTGTGTTTGGCTCTGATAAATTCACTCCTAATTATCAAGATCATGTAAAGGTTTTTCAAAAAGATTATGGTGGGCTTACCAAAGATATTTTAGGAATCTATCGTCCTGAAGAACACATAGACAACCCGAAGGATTTAAATGATTTTAGCAGTCTGAGTATTTCTTTTCAATATGAATATGCAAAAGGGCAGTACATTATGAAAAAGCTCTATGCAGGAGAAGACCCTAAATCATTGGTGATAAATAGCCTTAATGTAAAAAATTATATTGCGACAAAAGATGCTCCTGATCCTTTAAGACCAACAGCAGATGCATATATGTTTCAACAAATAAAACTGGCAGTTCAATATGGTAAAAACAAAGACGGGTTTAGGCATTTGGGTGCAGCTTTTCATGTACTGGAAGATTTTTTTTCGCATACTAACTTTGTAGAAATTTCGTTAATAAAAGCAGGAAGTTTATTACTGGATCAAAACAAAAATAGTGGCTTAGCAAAAAATCTTTTATTGGTATATCCATGGGTAGAAGGTAAACAAGGTCAGGATTACAGTACGATTCCTATAGTAACAGGTAAATTTTTGTTAGACGATACTATGGCAAGCGTATTGCCTAAAGTGGGCGAAAAAATGTTTCCTATTGGAATACAGGATTACGTACAGAGAAAACCAGGAGACAGGACTTTTCAAGATGCTTTTATACTTACCCTTTTAGAAGATTTATCTAAAGGACAGCAGTCTGATGGTCTGGAAAAAGATCCGGTGTATATGGGAATGAAGGCTTCTGAATTATTAACTATGTATCAAAATTATTTGAAATTAATTGATGCGAAAGCAGCTGCAGTAGAATTTATTGGCTGGCCGGCAAGAGTAATAGACAGAGGATTAAGCTATATGGGAGATTGTTTAACAACATTTAATAATATTGCATATAATTTATTTCTGGGTTCTGCAGATGATGATCTTAAAATAGAACAGACCGAACACAGTAACAAAAACTATGGTACCGACCCAACTCATACCCAAATTGCCAAAGATGCCCTTAATCATCCTCTTAACCCTTTGGCTTCTGAACTTGCCAAAATAGCAGTTCAGGATGTTGCCGAAAAAATTCTGGAGATCTGGAAAACAAATAGCGATCCCACAGGAGAACAACTCGCTAAATATGTGATAAACAAATATACGATACACCCTGTTTACCAGGCTGCTGATTGGGCTAATAAAGCGGTTAATATTTGGATTGAAGAGAATGATACTATTATTCCAAGACTTCAAAGTGCTACTCCTTATGAGCATGCTGAAAAGGTAACCGAAAGAGCGATCAGTAACAAAAAAGTACAGGAAATTTTAAACTATTTTAAATGAAACAATTAGCAATCTTACTATTGAGTACCATATTTATGCAATGTCAAACCCCAAAAAAAGAATTCATGCCAGAAACCGATTTTTATATCAGCGAACATAGTATTACTTATAAAAACAAGGAGCTACCTTTTGGTAAACCCGTAGCTGAATGGGTGAAAAATTTTGGTAAATATAGTAGAATACATCACACAAGTGTATATATTTGGGACGATTTAGGAATTTATGTTTCCGAATCCGATAAAGATAATAGTATTGATGAACTCCATATTTTCTTTATGAATCTCGATAGTCCTTTGGGACAAATGGGTAAACTACAGGAAGCTAAAGGAAGAGTATCTGTAGCATTTATAAAAGATAAAGATAAAAATGTAGACCTGTATGATGAAGACTATAAAAAAGAAAAATACGAAAGAATCGAAAAAAGGAATACTATAGGATCCGAAGCACCAAAAAATTTCATTTATCCATTTAAAATTTATTCTAAATCTTTAAATATAGAAGGCGCAGCAGTAAAAGCGGGAATGAAAGTATGTGACATTAATAAAAAAAGAGAAGCGGCAGATTTGCCAGTTATCAAATATTATGATGCGGATCTGAATTCGAAACATGAAGACGGTTCTGTCACTACTTTGTCAAATGGTTATTTCACTACTTTTAATGGCTTCCTGACTCCCGATGAACAAGCAAAAGCAGATTTTTATAACATCATGTACCGCCAGACCGAAGGCGAAATAGAATACATCCGTATTGTGCATGATAAAGGGCAGGAATATTTTAAATTCTAAATTTACAAATGAAATATTTTTAATAATACTGTTGTGTAGTTTCTTATCGCATTGCCAAACTTCAAAAAAAGAAACAGTACAAGAAACCGATTTTTATATCAGCTAACATAGTATTACTCACAAAAATAAGAAGTTGCCATACCTTTAAAAAAGGGTTTAGCTTTAATCAAAAAAGCTAAACCCTTTAGTTTAAACTATTATTACCTAGGCAATATTATTCTCCAATAATATGAAGCTCATTGAATTCTTTTTCAACGATTAAGAAATGGTTTGTTTCAAAATCAAGTGCATTAAATTCAATCTTTTCATTGTCAATTTCAATTTCGGTCACTTTAAAAGGTAATCCTATAAAGTTAATTTTGTACTTAGTGTATGGAGTTTCATATTTTCCCTCTTTGTACAACTGGATAATTACTTCTTTTTCTTTTCCGACGGTTCTAAAAGATAAAAAGCTAAAACGTCCTTTTTTGTAATCATAACCATCCTGTGCATCTTCATAAACTTCTGATTTTTCCTTTCCCATTTTGAAGTAATAATCCAGTACAAGTTCATCAAACTCTAATTCCCCAACATATTGCTGAACCGGATATTTTGGAATAACAGACCCTGCTTTTACGAAAACCGGAATTTCATCAAATTTAGAATCAACCCAAACTTCACGACCTCCAGTTGCAAATTCATTTGTCCAATAGTTGTACCACTCGCCTCTTGGAATATACATACGTCTTCCTATGGCATTAGGCTCCAGAATCGGGCAAACTAGTATGTGATTACCGAAGATAAATTCGTCATTGCGATAATGTGTCTGTGTATCATCCTGATCGTAGTATACCAAAGGTTTCAGCATTGGAATCCCTTCTTCGATATACTGCCAGAACATTGTATATAAATAAGGTAATAACTGATAGCGAAGACTCACAAATTTTCGTGTAATATTAATTACTTCCTCATCAAAAGCCCAAGGTTCCTGATTTCCGTGATCACCGGAAGAATGTGTTCTACAGAAAGGATGAAAAACACCTAACTGAATCCATCGGGCATATAATTCGCCGGTTGGCTGTTCTGCAAAGCCGCCAATATCAGAACCTGTAAAGCCCATTCCGGAAATACACATGCGCTGTACCTGAATATTGGCAATCCATAAATGTTCCCATGTTGCTACATTATCACCGGTCCATGACGAAGTATAACGCTGGGCACCAGAATAAGCTGATCTTGTAATAACAAATGGACGTTTTGGATAAGCAAATCGTTTTACACCATGGTATGTTGCTCTTGCCATTTGTGTTCCGTAAATATTATGTGCTTTTCTGTGACTGCAAGGATTTCCATCATAATCATGACGAACATCCATAGGAAAAGTTTTATTAGGAACTTCCATAACTGCAGGTTCATTCATATCATTCCAGACTCCTTTTACACCAATATCCGAGATTAATTCTTTAAATAATCCTGCCCACCATTCGCGAACCACAGGATTGGTATAATCAGGAAAATTACATTCCCCCGGCCACACTTTTCCTTTCATATAAGGCCCATCGGCTCTTTTGCAGAAATAATCTTTCTCTAATCCTTCTTTATACACCCAGTAATCCTTGTCAATTTTTATTCCCGGATCAATGATTACAACTGTTTTAAAGCCATCTTCGGCTAATTCAGTGACCATTTTCTTTGGATCCGGAAAATAATTTTTATTCCACGTAAAACATCGAAAACCTTCCATATAGTCAATATCAAGATAAATGGCATCGCATGGAATCTTAAGTTCTCTGAACTTTGACGTGATTTCTTTTACTTTGCTTTCAGGATAATAACTCCATTTACATTGATGGTATCCCAAAACCCAAAGCGGAGGTAATTCAGGTTTTCCTGTTAAGTCAGTATATGTTGTCACTACATCCTGCATTTGTGGGCCATAAACGAAATAATAATTCATTTCGCCGCCTTCTGCCCAGAAGCTTGTAACGTTTCTTCTTTCTTGACAAAAATCAAAAAAAGTTCGGAATGTATTATCAAAGAAAATACCGTATGATTGCTTGTTATGCAAGCCAATATAAAATGGAACAACCTTATACAAGGGTTCCTGATCTTTTTGATAAGCGTATTGATCTGTAGCAAAATTCTCAACTCTTTTGCCTTTTAAATTCATTTGGGTGGCTTTATCACCAAGACCATAAAAACATTCACCATCTTTTGATGATTTACTCATTTTTACAATATTCCCGCCATATTCATAACTTTCTTCCCAATGAAAACCAAGTTCGTCTTCCAGAATTAAAAAGTCATTTAAATCATAAATTGACAAACGGAGATCTGTTTTTTGAATTTTGCACTTTACTTTACTGGTTCTAATCTGAAAATAAGTTTCTTCTTCTGTCAGTTCGAGAAAGTTATATCCATGCAACTGGCTTTTATCGATAGCATACGAAAAATCGTTACTGAAATAGCCTTTTGTAGTAAATCTAAAACGGATTAAACTATCCCTTAAAATAGTAACTTTCAGGATTACCTTATTATCAGTATTAAAAAAAACAGAATCACCCTCGTGTTCATACGACACAATTTTTGACGGATACAAATCTCCCTTATACTCTAACTGTGTATTTACAATCATATTGCTAATGAATTAATTAAACCAACATATGTTCGTTCCAAACATACAAAAAAACTAAGTAAGCCCCTATGATTATTAGGTTTATTAACGAAAACGTTTTTTCTGAATGAGTGATAAAATATGTATCAAAAAAACATCAATTCAGTAATTTATAACTTTAAAAAATAACAAAATAACAGTCTAAAAAAAGTTGTTTAATTACACCAAAGAATAAACTGTAACACTTAATGGCGGTAAAATTAATTCAACAGAAAAATCCCTTCCATCATAGGAAGAAGATTCAATCTGTAAAGTTCCTGGATTACCTACTCCACTTCCGCTGTAAAGAGGAGAATCAGTATTAAAAATTTCTTTTAGCTTTCCTTTGTGAGGAATTCCAATTCTATAATTTTCCCGAACTACCTGAGTAAGATTGCAAACAACAATCAAATTTTCTTTAGAATTATTTCCCTTTCGGATATACGATATAACCGCATTTTGATGATCCGAATAATTAATCCACTCAAAACCTTCACCACTAAACTGTTTTTCATATAAAGCAGGCTGTGATTTGTACAATAAATTCAAATCGGTCACAATCTTTTTTATGCCTGAATGATAATCATACTGCAACAAATGCCAGTCGAGGCTGTTTTCAAAATTCCACTCGGCAGTCTGCCCAAATTCAGAACCCATAAATAATAATTTGGTTCCCGGATGGGTAAACATATAACCGTAAAGCAACCTTAAATTGGCAAATTTCTGCCATTCATCGCCCGGCATTTTATAGACAATAGACTGTTTCCCATAAACCACTTCATCATGTGAAAAAGGCAGCATGAAATTTTCGGTAAATGCATATGTCATTGAAAAAGTCAAATCATTCTGATGATATTTTCGGTAAACGGTTTCTTTCTGAAAGTACTTTAAAGTGTCATGCATCCACCCCATCATCCACTTCATTCCAAAGCCTAAGCCTCCTGTAAATGTTGGTCTGGAAACCATTGGAAAAGAAGTACTTTCTTCTGCAATTGTCTGAACACCTTGAAAATTAGCGTAGATTACTTCATTAAATTCCTTAAGAAAACTGATAGTTTCTAAATTTTCATTTCCTCCATAAATATTAGGTTCCCATTCGCCATCGTTTCTGGAATAATCCAAATACAACATCGACGCTACAGCATCAACACGTAAACCGTCAACATGATAATTTTGAAGCCAAAAAACAGCATTACTGATTAAAAAAGCGCGAACTTCATTACGACCGTAATTAAAAACAAGGCTTTTCCAGTCGGGATGATATCCTTTTCTGCGATCCGGATGTTCATACAAATGTGAACCGTCAAAAAATCCAAGCCCATGTGCATCATCAGGAAAATGGGATGGGACCCAATCTAAAATTACCCCAATTCCGGCCTGATGTAATTTATCTACCAACACCATAAAATCCTGTGGTTTTCCAAAACGGGAGGTTGGTGCAAAATAACCAACTAACTGATAACCCCATGATGGATCATAAGGATATTCCATAACAGGCATAAATTCTACATGTGTAAAACCTGTTTCTTTAACATAAGTAACCAAATCGTCAGCCAATTCCAAATAGGTTAAAAACTTATTATCATTACCACGTTTCCAGGAGCCCAAATGTACTTCGTAAACCGAATAAGGTTTATCTAAAGCATTCTTTTCATTACGCGACTGCATCCAGTTTTCATCTTTCCAGCTATAATCTAAATCCCAGACTACAGAAGCAGTATGGGGTGGTTTTTCGCAGTATAAAGAAAAAGGATCTGATTTTTCAGTTACGATTCCGTCAATGTTAGACTGAATCTTGTATTTATAAAGTGCGCCTTTATCTAAATTTGGAATAAAGCCTTCCCAAATACCTGAAGAATCCCAACGTACCTGAAGTAAATGCTCACCCTGAGTCCAGTAATTAAAATCGCCTACAACCGAAACAGATTGTGCTGTTGGAGCCCAAACAGCAAAATAAACACCTTTAACCCCATTGACTTCAACTAAGTGTGCACCTAATTTTTCGTATAATCTAAAGTGTTTTCCTGCCTTGAATAAATCGATATCAAAATCGGTAAATAGGGAATGCGTTATAACGTTGGACATATATTATTAGTAATTAGTGAATAGTACTTAGTAATTAGTTGTTGTTTATTGATGAGTAATAATGGTTCTTAGTAACAGTTCATTTATTTTAATGATTTTTCCTAGTAATTACCTCTCGCTAATCACTACTTACTAAAGGACTAAAAATTAATCTATCCTGAAATTATCCGGAAGCACCACTCCTTTTTTAATGACAACAATACCATCTTTAATACTGTATAATTCATTAGTGAAATTTTCTAAATGCTTACCTCCGTTAATATAGACATTATTTCCGATGCGTACATTTTTATCAACTAAAACATTTTTTATAAAGCAATTTTCTCCAATTCCAATATGTATCTTATTATTTATAGTGTCCTGATTCATTTCATCGAGATCCTGATAAAAATCATTCCCCATTACATACGAATGCTGAATAACAGTTCCGTCACCAATTCTGGAACGTATGCCAATTACAGAACTTTTTATTTCCTGTGCATTGATGATACAGCCTTCAGAAATTAGCGATTGATTAATATTTGAATTTCTGAATTTTGATGGCGGTAATAATCTTGGGCGTGTGAAAATCTTGTTATCGTTATCAAATAAATTAAATTCTGGTATATCTGCAGTTAAACCAATGTTTGCTTCGAAAAAGGATTCTATATTTCCAATATCTGTCCAATATCCTTCATACTGATAACTCAGGATTTTATGTTTACCAACAGCTTGCGGAATAATTTCTTTACCAAAATCTTTGGTATCAGGATCTGACATCAAATCTTCCAATAATTGGCGGTTGAAAATATAAATTCCCATAGAAGCCAGGTATTTTTTTCCCTGAGCCTGCATTTGCTCGCTTACTTCCGATTCCCATTCTGGTAAAAGTGAAGCATTTGGTTTTTCGATAAAAGCTTCAATGCAGCTTTCATTATTGGTTTTTAAGATTCCAAATTCAGGAGCATCCTTTGCATTTACTGGCAACGTCGCAATAGAAATCGCAGCATCGGCAGCAATATGAGCGTCCAGCATTTCATTAAAATCCATTTGATACAACTGATCTCCGGAAAGTATTAAAGCATATTCAAAATCATGTTTTAAAAAATGTGACATACACTGACGAACAGCATCTGCAGTACCCTGAAACCAGGTTGGGTTATCAGGAGTTTGCTCGGCAGCTAAAATATCAACAAATGACTGACTGAAAATACTAAAATTGAAAGTGTTTTTAATATGCGCATTTAATGAAGCCGAGTTAAACTGGGTCAAAACAAATATTTTAAAAATATCCGAATTGATACAATTGGATATCGGAATATCGACCAATCTGTATTTTCCACCAATCGGAACAGCTGGTTTCGATCTGGTTTCTGTTAATGGATATAAACGTGATCCCTGACCACCTCCTAAAATAATAGCAACGACTCCCTTTTTGTTAACTTTCATTTTTTTCAATTATTTGGTTATATATTTCGATATATTCTTGGCAAACTCTTTCCCAGGAATGATCTGTAGCCATCCCTCTTTTTATTATTTGATTGAAATGATTCTTATCAGTATATAATTTTACAGCTCGATTAATCGAATAGCAAACATCCTCAACCGAAGCCTGATCATGACAGATTCCGTTTCCATTATCACCAAAATCAATTACTGTATCCCGCAAACCACCAGTTCTTCTTACTATTGGAATGGTTCCGTATCTCAAAGCATACATCTGGTTTAACCCGCAAGGCTCTACTCTTGAAGGCATTAAAATAAAGTCTGAACCTGCATAAATCAAATGCGCTAATTCTTCATTATAACCAATAAAAACATTATAATTTCCTTGATATTCTTCTTTTAACTGAACTAATTGACTTTCAATATCAGGATTTCCCGATCCTAAAATCAGGATATTCAAATTTTCGAAATTCTCAGACAAAGACAACGCCGAAGCTTGAGGCAAAAGATCACCTCCTTTTTCATCAAACAATCTGCCGATAAAGCTAAACAAAGGCTTAGCAGAATCTAATTCGAATCGCTCACACAATTTTTCTTTATTCTTTTGTTTTCCAAAGTCAAAGTTTTCAATAGAATAATGTTCTTCCAGCATTTTATCAGTTAGCGGATTCCATACTTCGATATCTATTCCGTTCAAAATTCCTCTTGATTTGATCCGAACTTTATTAAATAATGATTCCAGTCCGTTTGCAGAAACATTAATTTCATCCAGATAACTTGGAGAAACAGTAGTCACTGCACCAGCACATTTAATCGCTACTGCCAACGAATTCAAACAATTATCCCATTCCAGAAAACCGGCATGACGTACATCAAACTCCGGGATATAATTCATTTTATCATGATTAAACCATCCCTGATACAATCCGTTATGAATAGTAATAACGGTTTTAACATTACTTAGAATTTCATATTTATAACAATACAGAAGCATAAACGGAATTAATCCTGTATGATGATCATGACAGTTGATGACATCCGGAATTATATTCTCCTCTAAAATCCAGTTTAAAGTAGCAATTTGAAAGGATACAAAGCGTTCAATGTCATCTTCATAACCATAAACATTTGGCCTGTCAAATAATTCTTTTATTTCAATCAGATACAATTCATATCCTAATTTATCTGTTGCTTCTTTTAAGACATTAAATGGAAAATCAAAATTCCCTAATACAACATTACCGGAATATACCGTTTCAAAAACATTTTCATTTTTAAATTTAGTATCATAACATGGAACTACTACCCTGACTTCATGATCCGCTTTTTTTTGGTATTTAGGTAATGCGCCAACAACATCGGCCAAACCGCCCACTTTTGCCATTGGATAACACTCAGCACTAATATGAAATATTTTCATGTAAGACTTCTATTTATAAAATTGATACTGGAGTCTATTAATATTAAAACTCTGATAATTTGTGGTACTTTTATGTTTTTTAAATTTAGGAAAAAATAAATAAAATTTAGCCTTGGAGTAAAATTTATCATTATGCCAAAAAAAACACCAAATCCTACAAAATCTCTAAAAATCCCATTCTTTATTATTGTTTCTGTCAAATTATGTGCGATTATTTCCCATAAACTCGTTACGCTATATGCGGCTAAACTTTTTACAACACCAATAAAACATAAAATTCCGAAAAGAGAATTAAAAATGGATTCAGAAAGTATCCAAAACACACTTCATATTCCTGCTATACATAAAGATATTACGGTTTATGAATATGGAAAAAAAAATAAAAAAATATTGCTGGTACACGGTTGGTCAGGAAGGGGAACGCAATTGTTCAAAATCGCTGATTCATTATTAGAAAATGGATATTCAATTGTGAGTTTTGATGCTCCTGCCCACGGAAAATCTAAAGGCAGTACTACTATAATGTCTGAATTTATAGCCTCGATTTTAGAAATTGAAAACCAATATGGTCCTTTTGAAATTGCTATTGGTCATTCATTAGGTGGAATGTCGGTTTTGAATGCACTCAAAAACGGCTTACGAGTTAAAAAAGCTGTAATCATTGGAAGTGGTGATATTGTACAGAATATTTTGGATGATTTTATTTCTAAATTAAAGTTAAAACCCGAAATTAGTGTTCGTTTGCGTAATTACTTTGAAAAAAAATATCAGGTAAAGATGGATGATTTTTCGGCGTATAAAGCCGCAAAAGAAATAGAAATTCCAGTCTTGGTAATTCATGACAAAAATGATCCGGAAGTTCCTGTAAAAGCTGGAATTCACATTCATAATAATCTTCAAAACGGTAGTTTATACTTAACTGAAGGTTTAGGACACCGCAAAATTCTAGGAAGTCATGATGTAATCAAAAAAATTTCAGAATTCATTGGAGAACAACAATAATTAAATTGAAATTGACATGGATTTATTTGGAGAAAAAAGAAATTGGGAACAAGATTTAAAACCCATTTTAAAAAAATATAAGGGCAAAAAACATCCTTTGAATTATGAAAACACATATCAGTTATTGGTAATGGTTGTTTTATCAGCGCAGGATTCTGATGCGAATATCAACAATATAGCTCCAGATCTGTTTACTAAATTCCCAACATTAAAAAGTTTATCAAAAGCAGATTCAGAAACTTTTACACCATACGTCAGCAAAGTTCGTAATCATGCTACCAAAACAAACTGGCTTTTAGAAATTGCCCGAACCATAAAAGATGACAAAAGTATTCCACTCACCATGAATGGACTTACCGTTTTGAAAGGTTTAGGAAGAAAATCTGCCAATGTGATTTTAAGGGAAACCGATCAGCCTGCAGAAGGCATTATCACTGACTTGCATGTAATTCGTGTTGCTCCCAGACTTGGAATTGCACAGGAAAGCAAGGAAGGCAACAAAGTAGAAAAACAATTGATGGAAGCTTTACCAAAGAAAATCTGGTCAGAAATTGGTATGGCAATTTCTTTTTTAGGCAGGGAAATCTGTCGGCCACAACCTAAATGTGAAGAATGCGTTTTGAATGATATTTGTTATTATTTTCTACATCTTAAAAATGGAATTTGATTGAACTATACCCGCTGGGTGAAATTAAAAATAAGTGTCAGGCTGAGTCCATTCGTCTTCGCTCAGGATAAACTTAGTCGAAGCCCTTTCGTATTCAAAAGCCTTCGACTCCGCTCAGGATGACATTAATTCCTTAAGTTATAAATGATATTTTACTCCCGATTTTATACTTTTTATAATCAAATCAATTTTTTTAATCAATTCACCCAACGGGTTAACCTATCTCTTTAGATATAAAAAAATGTCATCATCAGTTTTTTTTCAAAAAAAAAATATCGTAATATTGCAATATAAAAATAAGATAATGGGCGCAACTAAAACAGATCATTTTACCGATAAGCAAAATCAGATTGCTATAATTGCAAAAGCATTGGGGCATCCTGCCAGAATTGCCATCATTGAATACTTATTAAAAGTAGATACTTGTATATGCGGTGATATTGTAAATGAACTTCCTCTTGCACAACCTACAGTTTCTCAACACTTGAAAGAATTGAAAAACGCAGGTCTCATCAAAGGAAACATTGAAGGAAATTCGATTTGCTATTGTATCGACGAAAAAACATTTGATACCTTAAAGGAATACTTTTCTAAAATTATCCTGACTGTTACAAATCAAAAATGCTGTTAATATGGAAATTGCTTTTGTTATCTGTATAATATTATTAATCTTATATTCAGCATTAGCATTGTTTGATGGATTGTATTTACATCTTTATAAATATCGTTTGCATGAAAATAAAGAGAGTAAATTTGAGCATCTCATGCATACTATAAGAGCCTTTTTATTTTCAGGTATTCTTTATACATTGTTTATTAGCATCGAAAATAACAAACTATTTATTATAGGTTTACTATTTATTCTTCTGGACATTTTTATAATGACTATCGATGCATTTGTAGAAAAAGACAGTCGGGAATTTATGGGTGGTCTACCTCGCTGGGAGTATATGATACATCTTTTGGTAAATGGTTTTCATTTTGCCGGTCTTGCTGTATTTCTAGTTCTTAAAATCAATCTTACAAAAGAAGGCATGATGAGCTTGCAAAATAATTTTCAGGAATTTGAAAGTTATAATCTTTTTAAAATAATTGTTCTAAATATCTTACCTGGTTCAATTTTAATAGGCTTACTACATGTTTTGGTTTATATACCTGGATTCAATTTTTACTTTAGAAAAATCCAACTTAAGTGTTGTTAAAAACTTTTTTTCGCAACAAAAATCGCAATATTGCAATAAACAATTAAATAAAAGATTATGAAACTTTCAGAAATCAAACAAATACTGAATACTGTTGAAACAGTAAATTTTCAATTACCAAACGGAAGCTATGTTCCGGAATATTTTCATGTAACCGAAGTTGGTTTAATTACCAAAAACTTTATTGATTGTGGCGGAACGGTTCGCAAAGAAACTGTTGTTAATTTTCAGCTTTGAGATGCCAATGATTTTGAACATCGCTTAAAACCACAAAAACTCATTCATATTATCGAGCTTTCGGAAAAGGTTTTGGGTATTGAAGATTTTGAAATTGAAGATTTTGAAATTGAAGTAGAATACCAAGACCATACTATTGGCAAATATGATTTAGACTTTAATGGTAAAGATTTTCAACTTCTTAATAAGCAAACGGCTTGTTTGGCTCAGGAAAATTGTGGAACTCCTAAAGAAAAATCTAAATTGAATCTTACCCAACTTCATACAGACAACACTAATTCCTGCACTCCTGGCGGAAGCTGCTGCTAATTTTTACATCTAAGAAAATGCTAAATAAAGAAATCTTATTTCCTGAAATTGAACAAACCGTGTTATCTTTTGATTTTGATGGAATTGACTTTGAACGCAAAAATATTTTGCAGCCGCTTATAGATTTTATTCAGTTTAAAGTTGACAGTAAAGAAGATATTCGCCTGAATTTAATTTGTACACACAATTCCAGAAGAAGTCATTTATCGCAAATTTGGGCGCAAACGGCAGCCCATTATTACAGAATCAAAAATATTTTTTGCTATTCGGGAGGAACGGAAGCTACAGCAATGTTTCCAAAAGTTGCTGAAGTTTTAGAAAACACAGGTTTTAAAATTCAAAAACTTTCTCAGGAAAACAATCCCGTTTATGCCATAAAATTTGCTGAGAATGCATCTCCAATTATTGGTTTTTCTAAAACTTATGATGATATATTCAATCCTGAAAGTGGTTTTGCTGCAATTATGACCTGCTCACAGGCTGACGAAGGCTGTCCGTTTATTGCAGGGGCAGAAAACAGAATTCCGATTATGTTTGAAGATCCAAAAGCTTTTGATAATACAGCACAGCAAACTGAGAAATATCAGGAACGCAGTCTTCAAATTGCAACTGAAATGTTTTATGTTTTCTCTCAAATAAAAAAATAATATGGCTATAAATCATTGTACTCCGGTTGCCGAAAGAAAAAAACTGGGTTTTCTGGATCGATTTCTTACAGTCTGGATTTTTCTTGCCATGATAATAGGTGTTGCTATTGGCTGTTTTATTCCGTCAAGCGGAAATTTTATAAACTCCTTTTCCAGCGGAACTACCAATATTCCGTTAGCAATTGGACTCATTTTGATGATGTATCCGCCTTTGGCAAAAGTGAAATATGAAAACATGGGAGAAGTTTTTAAAAATACAAAAATCCTTGGCGCTTCATTATTCCTAAATTGGATAGTTGGACCAATATTGATGTTTGCACTGTCGCTTCTATTTTTAAAAAGCTATCCGGAATACATGATTGGTTTGATACTTATTGGTTTGGCTCGCTGCATTGCAATGGTTGTGGTTTGGAATGATCTGGCTGATGGAAACCGTGAATATGCCGCAGGATTAATCGCTTTAAACAGTATTTTTCAGGTTTTGCTTTATAGTGTTTACGCCTATATTTTTATCACGATTTTACCTCCTTATTTTGGGTATACAGGATTTAACGTGGATATAAGCATTGGGCAAATTGCAGAAAGCGTAGGCATTTATTTAGGAATTCCTTTTGTACTTGGTAGTATAAGTCGTTATAGCTTGGTAAAACTTAAAGGAGAAGAATGGTTTCAGAATAAATATGTTCCCTTTATATCTCCTGTTACCTTGATTGCTTTACTGTTTACGATTGTGATTATGTTTAGTTTAAAAGGAGAATTGATTGTTGAAATTCCGATGGATGTACTTCTAATTGCGATTCCTTTGGTGATTTATTTTGTTGTCATGTTTGTCATTAGCTTTTTTATCGGAAAGTATTTTGGTGCCGATTATTCGAAAAGTGCTGCGATTGCTTTTACAGCTACAGGAAATAATTTTGAATTAGCAATTGCGGTAGCCATTGGTGTTTTCGGAATTAACAGCGGACAGGCTTTTGCAGGTGTTATTGGTCCATTAGTAGAAGTTCCTGCATTGATTGCACTTGTGAATGTTGCTTTTTGGTTTAGAAAAAAGTATTTTTTTAGATCCAATTATTGAAGTTTTAAAATATTAGTTTTTAATCAATTTCTAATTAAGCCTAAAGCCTTAGCCCAGATGGAAACGGCATCCTTTTGTGGCAGCGTTTGCCACAAAAGATATAGTGTACAGCTGGAAATAGCTCCTAAAGACAATAAAGTATCTTTTAAATCTGAAATAAATTGAACATTAACATATCATTTAAATATTGTACACAGATATTATTAGTATTTTTGGAGCTATTTCAAAAATTCGAATCACGCTATGCGAAAAACTCAGCTCTTTTTAATTTTTTTTATCAGTATACAAATTTCTTTTGCTCAACAGCCACAAAAACCTAATGCTGTTGAAATTTATAATCAAATTCAAAAATTAAACTTTTTAGGATCTGTACTGTATATTGCAGCACATCCTGATGATGAAAATACGCGATTAATTTCATATCTATCCAATGAAGTAAATGCCAGAACCGGTTATTTATCTCTAACACGTGGCGATGGTGGACAAAATTTAATTGGCTCTCAATTACGTGAATTATTGGGTGTAATTAGAACTCAGGAATTAATTGAAGCCAGAAAAATTGATGGCGGGGAACAATTTTTTTCTCGTGCGAATGATTTTGGTTTTTCTAAAAACCCTGATGAAACTTTAAAAATATGGGACAAAGACAAAGTACTTGCCGATGTTGTCTGGACCATTAGAAAATTCCAGCCAGATGTAATCATTAACCGTTTTGATCATCGTTCCCCAGGAACTACTCATGGACATCATACTTCATCCGCAATGCTGAGTGTTGAGAGTTTTGATTTAACAAATAATCCTAAAATATATCCTGAACAATTAGAATATGTAAATCCATGGCAGGTGAAACGACAGTTTTTTAATCCGTCGTGGTGGTTTTATGGCAGTCAGGAAAAGTTTGATGCTGCTGATAAAACTAAATTTACTACACTGGAAACTGGTGTTTACTATGCCGGAACAGGAAAATCTAATCAGGAAATTGCAGCTTTAAGCCGCAGCCGTCATCAATCGCAAGGTTTTGGAAGTACAGGAAGCCGTGGTAACGAAACTGAATATCTGGAACTGATAAATGGAGAGAAACCAAAAGACCGCAACAATTTATTTGATGGAATTGACACTACATGGAACCGTGTCAAAAACGGAAAACCAATTGGGGAACTGATTTCAAAAATTATTGCCAATTATAATTTCAACAATCCATCAGCCAGTATTCCTGATCTGGTAAGTGCCTATGATATGATTCAGTCTTTGGAAGATACTCATTGGAAAGATTTAAAATCGGATGCTATAAAAAACATCATCGCATCCAGTGCAGGCCTATATTTAGAAGCAGTTGCCGAAGAACAGGAAGCAACACCAGGAAGCACTATTAAATTAAATGTTGAAGCAATCAACAGATCTTCAGTTGAAATGCAATTGACAGGCTTAACTTCTTTACCGGATAACAAAACCACGGTTAAATATAAACTTTTCTTAAAAAACAATAACGACCAACGATTAAAACTCGAAATTGAGCTTCCCGAGACTATGGAATATACACAACCTTATTGGCTGAAAGAAAAAGCTAGTGTTGGAATGTATACCGTTTCTAAGCAGGAAATCATAGGAATTCCCGATATTATCAGAGATGTAAAAGTTGTTTTTAATGTAAAAATTAATGGTATTGAAATTCCGTTTGAAAGAACTGTAGTATATAAATATAACGACGGTGTAAAAGGCGAAATGTACAATTTTCTGGATATTGTACCAGAAGTAACTACTTCAATTCTTGAAAAAGTACTGATTTTTAAAGATAATAAAAGTAAATTGGTACCGGTAAAAGTACGTGCCGGAAAAGATGGTATTAAGGGAGATTTGCAACTTGAGCTGCCTAAAAGCTGGATAGTTTCTCCAAAACTAATTCCGTTTTCTTTGGATAAAAAAGGCATGGAACAAACATTTTATTTTGAAGTTACACCTCCATCAAATTTTGAAGAAGCTATTGCTAAAAGCGTTGCAATTATTAACAATCAACGTTTTGACAAAGATGAAACTGTCATTGATTTTGCGCATATTACCAAACAAATGGTTTTAAAATCTGCTGAATCAAAATTTTTAAAAATTGATTTAAAAACAAGTGGTGGTGCTATTGGCTATATTATGGGTGCAGGTGATGAAGTTCCTGAAAGCTTAGCACAGATGGGTTATAAAGTAACTATTTTAAAACCAGAAGAAATTACTCCTGAAAAACTTGATTCATTTGCTGTTGTCATTACCGGAATTCGTGCCTATAACACTGTAACTGCTCTGGCTAATAAACAATCTATTCTATTTGATTTTGTAAAAAGTGGCAAAACTATGATTGTACAATACAACACTAATGGTAAATTAATTACTGACCAGATAGCTCCTTACCCGCTTAAACCTTCTAATGATCGTGTTACAGAAGAAAATGCGAAAATTACTTTTTTAGCCCCAAATCATCCGGTTTTAAATATTCCAAATAAAATCAGTACAAAAGATTTTGAAGGCTGGACACAGGAACAAGGATTATATTATCCTAACCAGTTCGATTCTGCTTTTACTCCTATTATATCCTCCCATGATAAAGGTGAGTCTGGAAAAAATGGTGCTTTGTTAGTGGCTCCATATGGAAAAGGATACTACATTTACACAGGCCTGAGCTTTTTTAGAGAATTGCCTGAAGGTGTTCCCGGTGCTTATCGATTACTTTCGAATATTATATCGTTAAAACAACCCATAGAGGTTCCAAAACAGGAATTAAAAAACTAAAACTCAAAATGGAAACTAAAAAAGAAAAAAAATGGAAAAAAAGCTATACTTATGTATTAGTTGCTAATGCTGTTTACATTATTATTTTTTTCTTAATCATGCAATTATACTCATAACTTATGCAGCTATTTGACTGGATTGTACTCATTGTTACCCTTCTGTTCATTGTAGGATATGGATCCTGGAAAACCAAAGGCAGCAAAAATGTCGAAGACTTTATTTTAGGAAATAACGAAACACCGTGGTATACTGTAGGGCTTTCAGTAATGGCGACACAGGCAAGTGCCATTACTTTTTTGTCTACACCGGGACAGGCTTATCATGACGGAATGGGTTTTGTACAGTTTTATTTTGGATTGCCTATTGCTATGATTGTCATTTGTTTGACATTTATTCCATTATACCATAAAAACAAAGTTTTTACCGCCTATGAATTTCTGGAAAAACGATTTGATGTAAAAACCCGTTCGTTAGCTGCTATTCTTTTTTTAGTCCAAAGAGGATTAGGAACTGGCCTAACCATTTATGCTCCTGCAATTATATTATCAACTCTGTTAGGCTGGAATTTAACTTTCATGAACATTATTATTGGTGTACTGGTTATCATTTACACTTTCTCAGGAGGAACAAAAGCTGTAAACGTGACTCAAAAACAGCAAATGTTTGTTATTATGTCCGGAATGTTTATTACTTTTTTTCTAATTCTACATTATTTGCCACAGGATATGACTTTTTCAAGTGCCATGCATATAGCCGGTGCAAATGACAAGATGAATATTGTAAATTTTTCTTTTGATCCTGAAGAAAGATATACTTTTTGGAGCGGAATCACAGGTGGTTTTTTCCTTATGCTTGCCTACTTTGGCACTGATCAATCACAAGTTGGCCGTTACTTATCTGGAAAATCTGTTAAGGAGAGCCAAATGGGATTAATTATGAACGGTCTTTTAAAAGTTCCTATGCAATTTTTTATTCTACTAACGGGAGTCATGGTTTTTGTGTTTTTTCAATTCAATCCCGTTCCTTTAAACTTTAATCCGAATAATAAAATTGTTATTGAAAAATCTGCTTTCAAAGACCAATATCATGCGTTGGAAATCAAACTAAATAAACTATCTGAAGATAAAAAAGTAATCAATCTTTTGTATATTGAACAATTAAATCAGGATTATGACAATCCTATTCTTCGAAAAGAATTAGTCACATTATCCAACAAGGAAAAAGATCTGCGAGACCGGGCAAAAGAATTGATTTCTAAAGCTGATAGCAATAGCGAAACCAATGATAAAGATTATGTGTTTTTTCATTTCATTTTACATTATTTGCCAAAAGGACTTATTGGATTACTGCTTGCTGTTATTATTTCGGCAGCGATGTCTTCAACAGCTTCAGGTTTAAATGCTTTGGCCTCAACTACTGCAATTGATATCTATAAGAGAAATCTAAAAGAAGAGAAGTCTGAAAAACATTATCTTAATGCAACCAAATTCTTCACACTTTTTTGGGGAATTGTTGCTATACTTTTTGCTTGTGTAGGTACTTTATTTGAGAATTTAATTCAGTTGGTTAACATAATTGGTTCTATTTTTTATGGTACGGTTCTGGGAATCTTTTTGGTTGGATTTTATCTGCGAAGCGTTCAGGCAAAACCAATGTTCTATAGTGCAATTATTAGCCAGTTTACTATTTTCGTCATTTATTACTTTATGATATACATTTACCCTAGTGGTGAGGAAAAATTAGGTTACTTATGGTTGAATTTTATTGGTGCAATCCTAACGATCTTATTATCATTATTTATGCAAATTTCTTTTTTTAAAAGAAAAAATAATGAGTTGAGCGAGTTATAGTTCTATTTGCTTTTTATAATATCACTGAATATGCTGAATTTTAATTTTACTCCGTTTCCGGTTATAGAAACAGATCGTTTGATTTTAAGACAAATTACAAACGACGATGTAAATGAAGTTTTTGAATTACGTTCTAATCCGGAAACAATGAAATACATTCCCAGACCTTTAGTAAAATCTAGTGAAGACGCGCTCGAACATATTGCAATGATTGAAGAAAAAATAGTAACAAATACCGGCATTAATTGGGGAATTACTTTAAAAACCAACTCTAAACTCCTTGGTATTATTGGTTATTACAGAATGCAGCCTGAAAATTACCGAGCCGAAATAGGTTATATATTACTTCCTGATTTTCACGGAAAAGGAATTATTACAGAGGCAGTACAACGATTAATTACTTTTGGGTTTAACGATTTAAAACTACACTCAATTGAAGCCGTAATTGATCCTGAGAATTTTGCGTCTGAAAAGGTTTTACAAAAATGCAATTTCGTCAAAGAAGCTCATTTTAAAGAATCTGACTTTTATGAAGGAAAATTTCTGGATAAGGTAATTTATTCACTATTGAATAATTAAAATTTCATTAATAATGAATGCTTAAAAAAAATATAATTATCATTATTAAATTCCATTATATTTACAGGCAAAACAAGATAATTTTACTGTTTTCAACTTTTAAGCATGAAAAAAATACTTTTTATAATTGTTTTTATATTTTCTGGTAGCGTACAAAGTCAAACATATGTAAAATTTAATGTTTTTACAGCACTTGCTCTTGTTCCAAATGTAGGAGTAGAAACCAGTATTGGAGAAAAAACTACTTTTAGCTTTGATATAATGGCTTCCTTTTGGGAATCAGTTGATGGCAAAAAACCAATGAAGTTTATTACTTATACACCTGAAATACGATACCATTTTAAAGAAAAATATGATGGTTTATATGCTGGAGGCCATATGGGATTTGATAGTTATGAACTTCAAAAATGTGATTATTGGAATGATTTCCCAAATCGCTATGAGAAAGGAATGGGCTACAGAATTGGAGCCACAATTGGTTACAATAAAAAACTAAATAATAAATTTTTATTAGATATTTTTATTAGAGGAGGCTGGCATCACGGCTTTTATAAAGGTCATTATAATGATGGAACGCCCGGAAGTTATGAAAACATAAAAAATTGGAATAAAAGTGGTGAATGGCTTCCATACGGAGGGGGAATTATGATTTCCTACAAAATAAATTAATTTTCAGGAAACTTAGATAGTGATTTCACATACAATTCTTCTACCTTTTTTCTAGCCCAATCTGTCTTTCTTAAAAAAGTCAAACTTGATTTTATACTGGGGTTTTCAGTAAAGCATTTTATCGAAATTAATTCACTCAAAGTATCAAACCCATAATAATCAACTAATTTTTCTACTATCGTTTGAAGTGTAATTCCGTGTAAAGGATCTTTTGATTTTTGATTTTCCATTCTGCAAATTTATATCATTTCTACAAAAACAATTGCTCTTTCATATATTTGTTCTTAAATTTGTCATCTATGTTAAAAACTGTCAATATACTGAATAAAAGAGCCAGGTTTGATTATGAAATAATCGACACCTACACTGCCGGAATTGTTTTGGCCGGAACTGAAATTAAATCCATTCGATTAGGAAAGGCAAATATTACCGAAAGCTTTTGTGAATTTAGTAATAATGAGCTTTTTGCCATTAATACCTATATCGAAGAATATGCCTTTGGAAATCAATTCAATCATAAATCAAGAAGTGAGAGAAAATTGCTATTGAACAGGAAAGAGTTAAAAAATCTTCAAAAAAGTGTTCAGGCAAAAGGATTGACTATAGTACCGCTAAAATTATTTACAAATGAAAAAGGACTTGCCAAACTACAAATTGGTCTTTGTAAAGGAAAGAAAAATTACGATAAACGTGAATCCCTGAAAGAACAGGACACGAAACGTGATTTGGACCGAATTAAAAAAGCTTTCAATTAGTCTTTTTTCTATAATAAAGCAATATGATGAGTATTGCTTTTTTTTTATAAATTACTGGAGGTTAATTTTAATATTCAAGACTCAAAAAAGCTTTTCCAAGATTTTTAATAATATCCGAGGCAATAAAAGATTGATAGCCTGTTTGGGGTAAAGCAATATCAGCCGTCAATCCGTGAAGAAAAACACCCAATTGTGCTGCCTCAAGGGGCTGATAACTTTGAGCAATCAAACTAGTAATAATTCCGGTTAGTACATCTCCGCTTCCCGCCGTTGCCAAAGCAGCATTTCCGGTGGTATTTTGACAGACAGTAGTTTCATTTATAATAAAAGTTGGTGCTCCTTTCATCACTATAATAACGTTATATTGTTCTGAAAAAGCGATTGTTTTTTCAAATTTATGAGATTCGGAGTCCCATTTACCTATTAAACGCTCTAACTCCTTTTGATGTGGCGTTAAAATTGTTTTCTCAGGAATCAGTTCAAGCCAGGACTGGTTTTCTGACAAAATGTTCAAAGCATCAGCGTCAAGAACCAAGGGTAATTTATTCACTCTCAAAAATTCAAACAAACCCTTTTGTGTAGCCAGATCCTTCCCTATTCCGGGCCCGATTCCAATTGCTTGCGGAATAAAAGGCAAATTTATCTGAGTGATGAAATTTGTATTTTCATCAGTGAGAACCATAACTTCAGGATTTGAAATCTGCAGAATTTGATAACCACACTTTGGTATAAAAGTCGTCACAAGTCCACAGCCGGATTTGATACACGATTTCGAAGCCAGAACTGCTGCCCCTATTTTACCATAACTTCCGGCAATGATAACTCCATGTCCCTGAAGTCCTTTGTGTGTTAATGAATTTACAGTTTTGTAAAATTTAAGAATTTCTTCTTTTGTGATTAAATAGGATTTTTTCATTTAGGCAATTTAATATTTAAAGTTACATAAAAACTGAATACAAGTTATTATAAGCATAGAGCCGTAGCCCTGGTAGTAGTGACATCCTTTTTGTTTTTTCTTCAAAACAAAAAGATATAGCGAATAACAGGGCACGAGCTAAAAGCGAACTAAAGAAGTAAACAGCTCCTAATCATTGCGAAATTTATAATTTAGACGCCTTATTTTAGATATTTTTTAAATAAATTTGCATCTCAATTTTTATAAAACAATAAAATGAAAAATACTGCGCTTACGCACATACATGAAGGTTTAGGAGCAAAAATGCTGCCTTTTGCAGGTTACAATATGCCAATTACGTACGAAGGTGTTAATGCTGAACACGAAACGGTTCGTAACAGTGTGGGCGTTTTTGACGTTTCGCACATGGGAGAGTTTTTATTAACAGGCCCGAACGCTTTGGCTCTAATTCAGAAAGTGACTTCAAATGATGCTGCTACACTTACAATTGGGAGAGCACAATACTCCTGTTTACCTAATAATGAAGGCGGAATTGTAGACGATTTGATTGTTTATAAAATGAAAGAAGAACAATACTTATTAGTAGTTAATGCTTCAAATATTGAGAAAGACTGGAACTGGATTTCATCTCATAATGATTTAGGGGTTGACATGAAAAATCTTTCAGATGATTATTCATTATTGGCAATTCAGGGACCAAAAGCGGTAGAAGCTATGCAATCTTTGTCTTCAATAGATTTGTCAGCAATTGAATATTATCATTTTGAAGTGGCTGATTTTGCAGGAATTGAACATGTAATCATATCTGCTACCGGCTACACAGGTTCCGGAGGATTTGAAATTTACTGTAAAAATATTGAAGCTGAACAGGTTTGGAATAAAGTTTTTGAAGCCGGAGCTTCTTTTGGTATCAAACCAATTGGACTTGCTGCCCGTGATACTTTACGTCTTGAAATGGGATTTTGTTTGTACGGAAACGATATTAATGATACAACATCTCCTCTTGAAGCAGGCTTAGGATGGATTACAAAATTCAATAAAGATTTTACAAACTCAGAAAGCCTGAAAAAGCAAAAAGAAGAAGGCGTTTCTAAAAAACTGGTAGCATTTGAAATGCAGGAACGCGCTGTTCCAAGACATGATTACGAAATTGTAGATGCTACCGGTGCTGTAATTGGTAGTGTTACCTCCGGAACTATGTCACCATCAATGAATAAAGGAATTGGTTTGGGATATGTGACTGTAAATCATAGTGCAATTGACAGCGAGATTTTTATCCGAATCAGAAAAAATGATGTTGCTGCTAAAGTTGTAAAATTACCTTTTTATAAGAAATAATTAAGTCATATCCATAACTTAAAATGCATTACTTAATTGTAGTGCATTTTTTTGTTTTAAATTTATCGATAAAATGATTTTAGCCTATTTTTGTAAATCCTTTTTTACTAAAATACATAGTTTTGATATTAGGAATATTTAGAAAAAATGTAACAGTTTATAAAAAAATTAAACGTAAATTTAATCTAAGATTCACAAATATGAAAAAAGCATTATCGATATTTCTGCTTACAACGAACATTCTATTTAGTCAAAATAGCGATCAAACGTGCGAAATACTTACCAAAATAAATGCACTAATTCAAAGTGAACACATTAGACCAAAGCCTGTGGATGATAGTTTATCAGTATATATTTTTGACAATCTAATGGATGAATTAGACCCTTCCAGAAATATTTTTTTGAAATCAGAATATGACGAGCTCTCCAAAAAATACAGATTAAATTTAGATGATTTAGTCTTAAAAGGAGATTGTAATTTTTTATATGATATCAATGCTAAATACACAAATGGACTTTTACGAACGAAAACTGTTTTAGAGAAAATTCAAGCCGTACCAATTGATTACAATAAAAAAGATACTATCCGGTTTTACAAAAAAGCATTTACGTTTTATCTAAAAAAAGAGGATCTGGAAAAAGTCTGGCAAAAAAAACTCCGCTATCAAATTTTGGATAACATCACTGAAACAAGTAATGATCTCGATTCTATCAAATTAAATTTTAAATCGATTGAATTACAATCAAGAACCACTGTTTTATCAAACGAAATTTGCAGAATCAACACTCTCTTAGAAAGAAAAGACACACAACAGGAAAACCTTTATAACTTTTTCTGTACTTATTTTGATCCTCACACTGCCTACTTTAGTGATGATTCAAAATCCAGTTTTGTAGCCTCACTTTCAAAAGAACATTTTTCTTTGGGAATGAGCTTAAAACTGAATGAAAAAAATGAAATCATTATTGAAGAATTGGACCCAAATGGACCGGCTTTTCAAACAGGACAGATTAAAAAGGGAGATCAGATAGTTTCAATTTCCAATCAAAAAGACACTTTACAAATTTCATGTTCCTCATTAGAATCAGTTTCTACTATGATTTCATCTGAGTCAAATAAAAATATTACACTTACTTTAAAGCGAAATTCAGGCAAAAGTTTTGAGGTTTATATCGAGAAACAAATCATGAAAGACGAGGATAATTCTGTTTATAGTTTCGTTATAGGCAAAAACAGTAAAATTGGTTATCTTAAAATTCCGAGTTTTTACGCAGATCTGAATCAAAATGAAAGAAAAGGATGTGCTGATGACGTTGCCCGCGAAATTATAAAACTTGAAAGAGATAATATAAAAGGTCTTGTAATCGATTTAATTAATAATGGCGGAGGCTCTATGGAAGAAGCCATAAGATTGTCCGGAATGTTTATTGATTACGGGCCAATTTCAATAGTTATAGATAATAAACAGAACAGATCCGTAATTGATGATCCTTACAAAGGTCTTATATACAAAGGTCCTATCGTAGTTTTAGTAAACAGCAACACAGCCTCTGCCAGCGAATTCTTTGCTTCAATATTGCAGGACTACAACCGCGCTTTATTGTTAGGAAGCAATACACTAGGAAAAGCCACAATGCAAACCATTATTCCACTTGATGAAAATACGACTACAGATTTTTTAAAAATTAGCATTAATAAATTTTACAGGATTACGGGAAAAAGCCATCAAAATATAGGAGTTACACCAGATGTCGTACTTCCGGAATTTTATGAAAATGTTTACCAAAAAGAAAGTAATTTTCCAACTGCAATTAAAAACGACAGTATTATCCCGTCATTAAAATACAGACCGTATGTAAAAAGAGCTTTAATTGATAAAATTGCGAAAAACAGCTCAGCAAGACTGGCCGATAATTTTTATTTTAAACAAATCAAAGAAATCAATTCAAAAATTGACAAAATGATAAATGTTCCAAAATCAGAAGTCCCAATGACACTCGATTCTGTTTTTGAACAAAAAATCATTAGAAATAAATTATGGACAGAAATTAATACTTTTAAGGATGATAACAATCCGTTGGATGTTTATAATTCAACAGTCAATCAGTTTTTATTAGGTGTTTATCCTGCCGAAAAAACAATCAATCAATACCAAATTGACAATCTCAAGACAAATCCTTACTTAAACGAAGCTGTAAATATTATTAATGAATTTAATACTTCAAAATAAATTCAGCCTTCCGCTACAAAACACAATTTTAATCTGTTTTACCATTTAAATAAGAAAAATAACTCAACCCAAACTTTTGGCCTTTTCTTTACGATATAACATAATTTAAAAAAGAATAGAGTTTTGATTTTGGAAAAATAAGGAATAACTGTATTTTTGCATCTCAAAATAAAAAATCAGTAATGGGAAGAGCGTTCGAATTTAGAAAAGGAAGAAAAATGAAACGTTGGTCAGCAATGGCCAAAACATTTACCCGAATTGGTAAAGATATTGTTATGGCTGTTAAAGAAGGTGGTCCAAATCCGGATGCCAACTCCAGATTAAGAGCTGTAATACAAAATGCAAAAGCAGCTAACATGCCTAAGGACAATGTGGAGCGCGCTATAAAAAATGCAAGTAATAAAGATACTGCCAACTATAAAGAAATTTTGTTTGAGGGATATGCGCCTCACGGAATTGCAATTTTAATTGAAACTGCATCTGACAATAACAATAGAACAGTTGCCAACATTCGTAGCTATTTTAACAAATGCAACGGTACAATGGGAACTCAGGGATCGGTTGAATTCATGTTTGATCACACTTGTAATTTCCGTATTGCAAAAGGTAAAATTGATGCCGAAGAATTAGAATTAGAATTAATCGATTTTGGAGCCGAAGAAGTTTTTGAAGATGAAGACGGAATCTTAATATACGCTCCTTTTGGCAGCTTTGGCGCTTTACAAAAAGAATTGGAAAATAGAGGTTTGGAAATATTATCTTCAGGTTTTGAGCGTATCCCACAAATCACAAAAGAATTAACTGAAGCCCAAATTGCTGACGTTGAAAAACTAATTGAAAAAATCGAAGAAGATGATGACGTAATGAACGTTTATCATACTATGAAAGAAGAGTAATATTTTAAAAAGCTCTGGAAATCCAGAGCTTTTTACTCTTTATTAAATCCATTCTGAGTCTTCTTTGTAACCATCAGGAAGATAGGTAAGATACTGTACCATTCTTGGCAATGAACCACGATTGGGAGTAGCACAATGAGGGAGGGCTTTATGCCAAATAATAAAATCCCCTGCATTTCCTGTTATAGCAACTGGTTTTAGTGTTTCTTCAGCTACACGTCTTGGATTGTCCGTTGGCCTTAAATCCCCAAGCCACTGCTCTATTTTTCTATGAAATCCAGGTACACAATGAAATGCGCCTTCATTTTCATCACAATCTGTAAGATATAAAAGACCTTGTAATCCAAATGGTATCGGCAGCTTTAAACTAACATCCCAATGAAGCGCACTTCCTAAAAATTTAAAGTGTTTAGATTCAGGAGGGTTAAAACTTACTTTATCTATTGTTTTATAAATATTTGTTGTTTTATAAAGCTGTTCATAAGCCTTTTGTATCCGTAAAGATGATCTGTTTTTATTTAAAGTGGGATGATTAAAAAAATTAAGCATAAGTCCTTTTTGCTCCGGATGCCTTCTATACCATGTTTCTCTGTCCTCAGGATTCATCTGCAGAAAGTTCCAAATGGCTTTTTGAGTTTCCATACAATCAGATATTGGAATTGCTTTCTTTACTATTACATATCCATTTTCATCCCAAAAATCAAGATCTTCTTTTGAAATAACATCCTCAGAATCAACTAATTTTATATTTTTTATTTCTTTTTTATTTTCTAGTACCCAATTTTTAAAAGACTCAAAATCAGGTTTCCTGAAATACAAATATTGAAGCGTATCTTCCATACTGATACCTAACCTATATAACATTTCTATTTCTTCGTTCCATGTAGAATTGTCAGTGGCAGATTCTGTATCTAATGTACGTTTCCAAAGTGTTTCAAAAAGAGTCCATTCCATAATTTTCGATAAAATTGTTAGAAAGCTAAAATAATAAAATTCAATAACTATTCTTACTAAAAATATCTATTAACTTTTTGAAATTTGAAAAATTATCTATAACTAAATTGCAATACCACTAAAACCCCCAGCACTGATAGAAATGGAAATCATTTTTTGAGAAAACTTATTTTTCTTGTTTTTGCAGAGCGACCAGAGGAAGATCCTACCAGAATTTAGAAAAAAAAAGGTTTAGAGAAAAATATTGTAATGGATAGCAGGAATAGCTTCTTAAAAAAAACATAATTCTTAGACCTTAAATCGTAAATCATAACTACCTTTGCACTGTCAAAAAATTCATATTATGAACATACAACATATTCCACAAATTAAACACACTGAAAGTGGAAACTTCTTTTTGTTGGCAGGTCCCTGCGCTATAGAAGGAGAAGAAATGGCTCTCAGAATTGCCGAAAAATTAGTTGGTATTACCGACAAACTTCAAATTCCTTATGTCTTTAAAGGATCGTTTAAAAAAGCCAATCGTTCCAGAATTGACAGTTTCTCCGGAATTGGTGACGAAAAAGCATTAAAAATTTTACGAAAAGTTTCTGAAACTTTTCATATTCCAACCGTAACAGATATTCATACGAATGAAGACGCTGATATGGCTGCACAATATGTAGATGTTTTGCAGATCCCTGCCTTTTTGGTTCGTCAAACCGACCTGGTAGTGGCTGCAGCAAATACAGGAAAAGTAGTTAACCTTAAAAAAGGACAATTTATGAGTCCTGAAAGCATGAAGCATGCTGTACAAAAGGTACTGGATTGTAATAATGAAAATGTTATGGTTACAGACCGTGGTACTATGTTTGGTTATCAGGATATGATTGTTGATTATAGAGGAATACCTACTATGCAGCAATATGCAACCACAGTTTTGGATGTAACACATTCATTGCAACAGCCAAATCAAACTGCTGGTGTTACGGGAGGCAGACCTGATATGATTGAAACTGTTGCCAAAGCAGGTATTGCTGTGGGTGTTGACGGTATCTTTATCGAAACTCATTTTGATCCTGCAAATGCTAAAAGTGATGGTGCCAATATGCTTCATTTAGACTATTTTGAAGGATTAATGACCAAATTAGTTGCCATTAGAAAAACAGTAAATTCATTTTAAATTTTATACAATTTAGTTCGTTGAAAAATAATTTTTTATTCTTGCCTTTCTTTTTAATGTGTTTTGCTGTAAATACATTTGCTCAGGATGAAATCGCAATACAAGATAAATACACAGCACATAACAAAGGAAAGTTCTTTTTTTCATGGGGCGGTAACAGAGAAAGTTACTCTAAATCTGATGTAACCTTCAGAGGAAAAGATTATGAATTCACGGTTCATGATATGTCTGCACATGATAAACCAAAAGGATGGCATGTTGATTATGTTAATCCATCCCGAATGACTATCCCTCAAACTAATTTGAGATTGGGTTATTTTTTTAGTGATCATTACAGTGTAACCATTGGAGTAGATCACATGAAATATGTAATGAACCAAAATCAAATAGCAAATGTCACCGGTTATATTAATAATACTGGTTCTCAGTATGACAACACTACTTATAACAACACACCTGTAGACTTTACTGATGAAACGTTCTTAACTTATGAACATACGGATGGTTTGAATTATGTAAACACAGAAGTTTCTAGATTTGATGATATTTCAAAATTATTTCATCTGCCAAATACAGACAAAGTTCAAATCAATCTAACTGAAGGCCTGGGTGGTGGAATTTTATACCCTAAAACAAATACAATGCTTTTAGGAAAAGAACGTCACGATGATTTTCATGTTTCCGGTTATGGAGTTTCTGCAAAAGCGGGTATTAATATTACCTTTTTCAAACATTTTTATGTACAGGGAGAACTTAAAGGCGGTTATATTAATATGCAGGATATCAAAACTACGGCAAGTAATGACGATAGTGCTTTTCAGGACTTTTTCTTCTTTCAGCGAATCATTGCTTTTGGAGGTATATTCAGAATTTAAAAAGGCATAAACAATAATAAAAAAGCAGAATTCAATTAATTTGGATTCTGCTTTTTTTTATTTGTTATTCAGAATACATTTTTAGCAAATTAGTTACTGTATTCCAGTTTCTGATTGTTGCCGTTACGTTTAGCTTTTTCTCAATGTATTTTTGGTCAAATCTTGTTTTTCCGGCCCCAACTGCATATTTGATAAATATTCTATTATCATCAATTCTGGCTTCGTCTGGTTTAAACTGACTTATTTTTAAATCATTTATATTTTCACTTTTTAAAGCAATAGAGACAAATGCAACGTATAGCTTTTTTGTATCAACATCTTTTTCTTTCAAATATGGACTATTTTTAAAACACAGCTCCAAATCTTCTTTGGTAATAACCACCACGGGTACTTCATGTCCAAACACCTTAAAAATTTCCTGTTTGATCATGAATCCTACTTTCGAAGCACTTTCTTCTTCTGTATCAACAAACACATTTCCGGATTGCAGATAAGTTCTAACTTTGGTAAAACCTATATTTTCGAGCATTGTCTTTAATGCTTCCATTTTTATCATATTATGACCTGAAACGTTGATTCCTCGTAAAAGTGCTAAGTGAGTTGTCATTAATTTTATCTTTTTTAATACTTCAAAGATATTGTTTTCTAAAACTTAAATCAGATTTAGAAATTTTAAATTTTTGCATCATTTAGCAGATACATGCTCTTTAGCATATTTTTTCTTTTCTGAACGTGAAAATTCTTGTGTTATAATGGCTTCATTTGCAGAGGTTATATATTCTTTTTTAGATTCAATTGTATTTTCACCATCTTGTGTAACAAAATTAGGCATCAAATATTTATAATTGCTTTTATATCCTTTTAATGTCTGATTTCGGTTTTCTTTCAAAGCGATATCAGATAAATAGTAAATTGAAAAATCAAGTCGGTAGGATTTTAAATCATACTTTTCGGTTATTCCTAATTCTGTTTGTGGATAAATTGTTTCTCCTAACTTTACAAAAATTCCATTCTTTTTAAAGCCCTTATATTCTGCAAAAGTCCCATCTGCATGTTCTACAACTACTGAATTTCTCATGCTGGTATAATGAGCATTGGTTGATGAATTATCATCATATTCATTTTTTACCCGTACTACAATTCCTTTTCTCATACTACAGATCGTATCTGGTTTTTCTGAATGAACTACATAAGACTTCCAATTTAAAGCTTTCTCCTGTCCCAAATATTTTTCTCCTATATTTCCGGCTTCATAAATTTTTACTTTTTTTCCGTTTTTAAAAGGAAGTGTATAACGAAACAAAGTATCAATCTTCGGATTAAGTTCTCCCATGACAGTATAATATCTCATAGAATATCTAATTCCTCTACCTTTATCGAGTGGTCTTAATCTATACAAGTTACCGGAATAACCCCTAACTTCTGTTTTATAATTGCTTATATCGCAGTTCTCTACATTGGCAAATTCTAAACTTATTGTATATGTCCCAGGTTTGTCTTTTGTATATGATAAGTCAATACTTCTGTCATCGTTTGTTTTAGATGTAATAGACACAATTGGAGTTTGCGCTATCATTTTATAATTTATCCCCATTACTATAAGGAATATAAAAAAAACTGGTTTTGATTTCATTTTCTCTGCGGTTACTAAAATTTGGTTATTTGATAGCTTAATATTTACAGTACAAGATTACTATATATTTTTTTTATAAAAAGAAAATTCTTATTTATTTTTATAAAAATAATTATTGAGTTCAAATCTTCCTGTTTTAAAATTCCTAATTAAAATCTATCTTCGCTTAAGGAAAGAAAAATATATAACACAAAGAAAACAGACCAAATATATCAACTGTTTTCTTCATTCTATCAATTGAAAATTCTAAAATCTAAACGTATAAAAAACAATGTCCAATAATCTCCTTGATACCCCAATCGAATACTTAAAAGGCGTTGGCCCAAGCCGTGGTCAGTTACTTCGTAAGGAATTAGGAATTCATAAATATGGAGATTTAGTTAATTTTTTTCCAAACAGATACATTGACAGGACACGTTATTACAAAATAAATGAGCTTCAAAATACTGGCACTGAAGTTCAGATTATTGGAAAAATCATCAATATAAAAACGGTAGAATTTGCAAAAAACAAAAAACGCCTGGTAGCGACTTTTGTTGATGACACTGGACAAATTGAACTTAATTGGTTTCAGGGACACAAGTGGATTAGAGAGAGTTTAAAACTAAATGAAGTGTATGTTATTTTTGGAAAATGTTCTTTGTATGGAAGCCAGTTTAGCATGGCACATCCGGAAATTGAATTATTTGCTGAGCACGAAAAAAGCCTTCGTTCAGCTATGCAACCGGTTTATCCTTCAACGGAAACCTTGTCAAACCGAGGTATTTCAAACAGGACTATTAACAAACTGATGGAACAGCTTTTCATCGAAACGCAAGTTTTATTTACTGAAACTTTTCCCTCTTACTTAATTGAAGAATTAAAATTAATTTCTAAAAAAGCAGCCTTATTCAATATCCATTTCCCTAAAAGTACAGATGCTTTGGCGAAAGCACAGTTTCGCTTAAAATTTGAGGAATTATTTTTCATCCAGTTACAATTAATAACCAAAAATCTAATTCGGAAGCACAAGATAAAAGGACATCCCTTTACAAAAGTTGGTACTTATTTTAATGAATTTTATCAAAATCATTTACCTTTTGAACTCACAAATGCACAAAAAAGAGTTGTAAAAGAAATTCGTTCCGATATGGGCAGTAATGCTCAAATGAATAGACTTTTACAAGGAGATGTTGGTTCAGGAAAAACTATTGTTGCGTTTATGAGTATGCTTTTGGCAATTGATAATGGCTTTCAGGCCTGTTTGATGGCTCCTACTGAAATTCTTGCCAATCAGCATTTCATTGGTTTATCTGAATTAGCTAAAACATTAAACATTAATATTAAAATACTAACCGGATCAACTAAAACTTCAGCCAGAAAAATTATTCATGAAGAGCTTGAAAATAGCAGTTTACACATTTTGATTGGCACTCATGCTTTGCTGGAAGATAAGGTAAAATTTCACAATTTAGGATTAGCGGTTATTGATGAGCAGCATCGTTTTGGTGTTGAGCAACGATCAAAATTATGGAAGAAAAATGAAATTCCGCCACACGTTTTGGTTATGACTGCCACTCCTATTCCCCGAACTTTAGCGATGAGTCTGTATGGCGACTTAGACATCTCTGTAATTGATGAATTGCCTCCGGGAAGAAAACCAATCCAGACGGTTCATCGATTTGACAGTAACAGATTAAAAGTATGGAAATTTCTTCGTGACGAAATTGCAAAAGGAAGACAAATTTATATCGTGTATCCACTGATTCAGGAATCAGAAAAAATGGATTTCAAAGATCTTATGGATGGTTACGAAAGTATTTCACGCGATTTTCCGCTTCCTCAGTATTCAATTTCTATTTTGCATGGTAAAATGAAACCAACCGATAAAGATGCCGAAATGAAACGCTTTTCTGAAGGAAAAACCAATATCATGGTAGCAACAACGGTAATAGAAGTTGGTGTAAATGTTCCAAATGCAAGTGTTATGATTATCGAAAGTGCCGAACGCTTTGGATTATCACAACTACACCAATTACGAGGCCGTGTAGGGCGAGGAGCCGAACAAAGTTATTGTATTTTGATGACAAGCCATAAATTAAGTTCCGATAGCAAAACCCGAATGGAAACTATGGTACAAACCAATGATGGATTCGAAATTGCCGAAGTTGATCTTAAACTTCGTGGACCGGGCGATTTAATGGGAACTCAGCAAAGCGGTGTATTAAATCTTCAAATTGCCGATATTGTTCGCGATCGCGATATTTTGTCATTGGCCAGAAATTATGCAATGAAAATTTTAAAAGAAGATGCTCCGTTACAAAAAACTGAACACGCTACTTTAAAAGCAGTTTTCATTGAACTTACAAAGAAAAAAAGCATCTGGAACTATATTAGTTGATAATCCAGTATTATTAAAGTTGATTAATTTATATAAGAATCCAAAAGCGGACAGTTGTATTTTTTAAAATTTGCCGTCTTTGAATAAATTGAATAAAAATCCTCCAGCTCCTGCCCTGCTTCAAAAGGAACAACTTCCTGATCTGAATAAACATGATCAGCATGATAACTATAATAATTACATTCGAAAATCATTAAGCTTACCATTGCCTTTTCATTATTATTTTTAGACATTTTCAAGGCCTTTTCATAATATAGTTTTGCCATTGTCAAATTATAATAATTACCATTTTGGTATTTTTTTTCAACATCAGTATTATCTCCATAAATATAATCAATGTAGGATTCTCCGGAAGTCCAATCATAAGCAGTCATCATCCAGGAATTTCCCAGATAAGAAACATTAAAATAGGCATGTGCTAATTGCAGATTACTGGCAGCTGTGTTTTGTTTCTTTAAGCGAATAAGTTTTGCTATAAATTCTGCTTTATTGAAACGATAATTAAATTTACGTTCTTCCGTTTTTTGAAGTATTTTAGGCACAAATGGATTTTCATTCAGGTAATTCGTAAATGAATAATTCTTTTCCCAAAAATCTTTCGGCATTCCGGAAAAAGTTTCGTAAGCTAATTCCAAATTATTATTTCTAAAAGCAAGGGTTCCTTTTAAATCTTTATAATAGTTAATATTAGGTGATATCGTCCCTGAACAAATGTATTTCTCAAAAGGCGTTTTATTTTCCTTTTGTTGTAAAGTGATCAGCTTATCGATATCTTCAACTGTCGCATGGCGATCAAAATAACCAATATAGGTATAGAAATAAGGAATGTTATATCTCGAATATTCACCTTCATTTTTAATATCAGATTTCATAAATAATAAACCCGCAATTACTCTGTTTCCTTGCCTGAAAAATTCATTACTGGCAATTCTATATAAACTATACAGATTTTTAAATAAGCCTTTATCACTTTCTATCAGATTTTCTACAGCATTAAAATTCTCAAAAAGCTGGTTCTGAACTTTTTCATTATTAAGGTCATTCTGTTTTAGTGCAATTAAAGCCAGCTGAATATTCTTTTGCATTTGTATTGTAGCATTAGCTCTATCAGAAATCATATTGGTATATTTCTTCCCTAAATCAACTTCGTCATCAATAAAACACAGTTGTGCTATTGCAGTTGTGATATAATCCTTTTGCTCTCCGGATGTATTATCCAGAATACTAATCAAAAAATCTTTCAATTCTCTTAAATATAAAATATCCTTACTGTAATTTTCTTGTTTTGCTTTGGCAAAATCTTCATACCATATTTCACCATTTAACACTACAGAAGGGCTGCCATTGGTAAATTGTGGTGTAAAAATCCAATCTTCTAGTTTATTGATTTCCCTCCCAATTAAAAAACTCAAATACAAACTATTGGGGCTTAATGCATGAACTTCTTTTATAGCTTTTAAATCCGGGGCCGGGTTTCGCAAACTTTCAATAGCCAGAATCACACTTCTTTCTTCATCACTTTTAGCTAAGACTAAAGTTTCTGTGGTCAGTTTCCAATTATAATGTTGTAAAACAGCAAATGATTTTTCTTCACAAGCTGCAAAAACCTTACTCAGTAAATAGTTTTGCAAAGTCAAATCATCAATACATAAAGCTTTATAATATAATGCCCAGGGTGCTAATATTGTTTTTTTATTTTCAGCAAAAAAGGTATCGTACAAACGGATTACCTCTTTTGGTTCCTGAGCGTAAAAACTATATCGTAAAATTAAAAAAGCATAACGCTGTTTTAAAAAAGCATCTTTGGAGGAAGCAATTTTTTGTTCGAAATTCTCTAAATCAGAAGATTTTTTTCCATTACTGTCATAATCAATATTATCCCAGGATTCCCATTTTTCAACTGGACTACTATCATATTCCATTTTTTTTGCGAATAAAATATAATCTAAAAAAGCTTTATTTTGGGGCATCAATAAAGTTTCAATAAAAGTATTCCTTGCAAATACATCTTTTAAAGCCTTGTTCTCATATGCATTTTGAAAAACTTCTGCATCTGTCTGATACAAAACAAAATAGATATCATTTTTATTTATCTGATTACCTAATTTTTTCTTCCACTCTAAACAATTCAATTCCTGATCTGCATTAGAAATTGTGTTGGTAGAATAATAAGAATCAGCAGAATAATAAAAAGGAGTCAATTTAAAAAAACCTTCACGTTGCGCTTTAAACAATGCCAATCTGCTTGTCTCAGGTGAAACACTCCATCCACAAGCAAAAGAAACCTGAAAACTTAATACTAAAATTAAAATTCTAAAAACGCGTATAGTAATTAGATATTTCTTGAGTTCCATAATCATTTATGTATTTTTTATCGAAAGAAAAAAAAGTTATCCGGGTTTGTCCATCAATCTGAATCTTATCTTTAATGACAGAAATCATTTTGTCCAATTCATCATTTGAAATCTTTTCAATTCTGATTTCATCTCCATTTCGTAAATAAGTTTGCCCAACCAACACATCGTCCTGAAGTATAAATTTATTCGATGAAGATTTTTTTAATTTAATTGTGTCATTCAATAATTGATCATAATCGGATAAAATGCCTTTAAAAGCATTACCTCTGAAAAGCACAGCCCAACTGTAAAGCGGCAAAGCTATATCCAACCTGAGTTTGTATTGGTTGTGAGTCATATATTGCTCGAGCTCAACACTTGTACCAATAGAATTTTCTGTTTTAAAATCATCCGGTTTTGCCAAATTATAACACATTAATAAACCTTTATCAACCGGTGGTATGCCTGATTTTTCAGCATACTTATACTGCCAAAGCCGAATTGTAGCAGCAATTTTAGAAGTTGGAAATCCTTTTTTTATTTTTTGAAGTAAATAGAAATAATTTTCTTTTGATTTTTCTGACCAGTCACAATCTATCAAAATTTCTTTAAAATTAACTTTCAGTTTTGATAGCTCAGCAGATTTTACAGAATCATAATTCAGTGTTTTAAAATCTTTCTTTTTATGATAATTTTCCGGATAAACAATTTTATATGCGATTGATTCAGCCTTGGTTTGATTCATTTTATTACCAACTTGCAGAACTCGCCTGAATATCTGGATTGCAAGACTATCCAGTTGTTTCCTGTCAGATTGGATAACGACTTCATTTGTTATAAAAACACTTGGTGTAATATCCAGATTACTCTCATTCAGTCTAATATCATTAATCGTCGCAACAGGTAAAGGTTCTTTTGAATATGGATTCCACTCAACATCAAAAAAACGAACATACATGTGTTTTACATTCAAATCTTTTATCAAAGAATCATCTTCTTTGTCGAAAGACAAATCGGTTTTCCAATAACAAAATGATCTGATAACTTCGTGTTCTTTCTTACAACTTCCTGAACATAACACCACAAAAAGTAAAACAAAAATAATATTCTTCATATGATTAATCGGCTAAAAACGCTGATCAAAATTAACACTAATATTTGTAAGGATATCGATTATTTATAAACAACTTCTAATTTCGATTATTACCTTTGCAAAAAAAATTATTTATGTCAAATATATATTTAGGATATCATTTTACAATAGAGCCTAAGGAATTAGGATCAGAAATTTTAATAGCTGAATTAGGCGAAAAAGCATTCGAAAGTTTTACAGAAACAGAGAATGGAATATCAGCTTTTGTAAAAAAAGATTTATGGGATGAGAATATTTTAGATGACATTTATATTTTAAAATCTGAAGAGTTTAAAATCGAATATACTGTTGAAGAAATTGATCAGATTAACTGGAATGAAGAATGGGAAAAGAATTTTGAAGCAATCGATGTTGATGGAAAATGTCATGTTCGTGCTCCTTTTCATCAGAAAACCGATGCAGAATTTGATATTGTAATTGAACCAAAAATGAGTTTTGGAACAGGTCATCATGAAACAACACATATGATGATTCAGCATTTACTTGAAATTGATGTTGAAGGTTTAAAAACATTAGACATGGGTTGCGGAACAGCGATCTTAGCTATTTTGGCTGAAATGAAAGGTGCTCAGCCAATTGATGCCATTGATATTGATAACTGGTGTTATTTGAATTCGATAGAGAATGCAGAACGCAATAATTGCACTCACATCACCGTTTACGAAGGTGATGCAGCTTTATTAAAAGGCAAAAAATATGATTTAATAATAGCAAACATCAATCGAAACATTTTGTTAAACGATATGCAGTTTTATGTTGACTGCCTTAACCCCAAAGGCATTATACTTTTGAGCGGTTTTTATGAAGAAGATATTCCTTTTATTGATTCTTCTTGTACCGAAAAGGGTTTAACATATGTAAAAAAGTTTCAAAAAAACAACTGGGTTTCATTAAAATACGTAAATTAATTAATCGAAATTACTAAAGTACAAAACGTAAAAATATGAGTACTAAAGAAAAAGTAAGAGAAAAAAATCGCGAAAAAGAAGCCATAGGTTTCAATAACGAAATTATTGTTTATAATGATGATGTAAACACTTTTGATCATGTGATTGAGACTTTAATGCGTGTTTGCAGCCATACAGCCGAACAAGCTGAACAATGTTCACTGATTGTACATTATAATGGAAAATGTACCGTAAAAACAGGACCTATCGATAAATTAAAACTACAATGTACACAGCTTTTGGAAGCTGGACTTAGTGCCGAAATTGTTTAAAATGAAATAATATAAAAAACATTCTACCACATTCACAGAATTCAGGGTAGAGTGTTTTTTTTTATTCATAATTTTATGGCATAATATCTGATCATAACTGATGTCACAAATTGATTTTAAAAATCAAAATTAAGAATAGATTAATTTCAATAAAATCTAAAATTTAGTTTTAATTCATAAATCTCTGGTGAAAAAATCTTTTACATTTGTATTAAAATAATATTAATTCCATGAAAAAAATAACCATTCTTATTGTTTTATTAATTGCCGTTACTTCATGCGTAAGTACTAAATCGACATTAAAAAATGTAGATGATAACGCTCCCGATTTAGTTTTAACCAAAAATAATACGTTTGTCATTAAAGAATTCAGCAAAGACAAAAAGTATGGCTATAACCCGGACTATCCTATTAATATTTTCTACAGAAACACTAAAGATGAGACGCTGAATGAGATTCGTTTTTTAAACGCTTTAGCAGGTCCAAACGGCGAAAAAATAACATATACAAGGTTAGAGACCTGTTGCCCGTTTCCAACCAAACGTAGTGATATGGGAGCTGGATTTTTAAATGTCTACGAGTTAAAGTGGGAAGGACAGAAAAAATCAATTACACTATATCTGAATATTTATGAAAAAGGTATTTTGATGGTTCCAATGGGATTGAGCCTGAAAAAAGAGTAATACAACTTAATTTTAAAGATGTAAAATTATTTGATTGAAAGAAAAAAGCCAAATCTTTAAAAATTAAGATTTGGCTTTTTTAGTTTTTATAATGTATTACGAAATTCTTTCATTCATAATATCTTCAACAACTTCCGGATTCAATAATGTAGAAGTATCGCCAAAATTAGAAAAATCTCCTTCAGCTATTTTACGTAAAATTCTACGCATAATTTTACCTGAACGCGTTTTTGGCAAACCTGATACAAACTGTATTTTATCTAATTTAGCAATTGGACCAATATGATCAGCAATATATTGATTAATCTCCTTAGCTAAATTTTCTTTGTTTCTAACTTCACCTGTTTCTTTTAAAATTACATAACCATATAAGGCATTCCCTTTTATTTCATGAGGAAAGCCTACAATTGCAGATTCAGCAACTGCCGGATGTTCATTTATGGCATCTTCAATAGGTGCCGTTCCTAAATTATGCCCTGACACAATTACAACATCGTCTACTCTACCTGTAATTCTATAGTATCCAACTTCGTCTCTTAAAGCACCGTCACCTGTAAAATATTTACCAGGAAAAGCTGAGAAATATGTTTTTTTATAACGGTCGTGATCATTCCAGATTGTTCTGGCTATACCAGGCCATGGAAACTTAATACATAAACTACCTACTACCTGATTACCTTCAATTTCATTACGCTTATCATCCATTAAAACCGGTTGAATACCTGGCAATGGCAAAGTTGCATAAGTTGGTTTGGTTGGTGTTACAAAAGCAATTGGCGAAATCATAATTCCACCTGTTTCTGTTTGCCACCATGTATCAACAACAGGACATCTTTTATCTCCAACGTGGTCATTAAACCAGTGCCAAGCTTCTTCATTAATTGGTTCTCCAACAGAACCGATAACTTTAAGTGATTTTAAAGGATATTTCTGGATATAATCTAAACTTTCCTTAGCTAATGAACGAATTGCAGTTGGTGCTGTATAAAACTGCGTGATTTTATGTTTTTCGATAATATCCCAAAAACGACTAAAGTCAGGATAAGATGGAACTCCTTCAAATATTACGGTTGTACCTCCATTCAATAATGGTCCATATAATATATAAGAATGTCCGGTAATCCAGCCTATATCTGCAGTACACCAGAAAATATCATTTTCTTCATAACTAAAAACATTCTTAAAAGTATAAGCTGTATAAACCATATATCCAGCTGTGGTATGAACCATTCCTTTTGGTTTTCCTGTAGAACCTGATGTATATAAAATAAATAATGGATCTTCTGCATCCATTATTTCTGCTACATTATAATCAAGAGCAGCATCTAATAATGGTTGTAACCAAATATCTCTGCCTTCCTGCATTTTTATTTCAGTTTCTGTTCTTTTCACAACCAAAACTTTAGAAACTGACGGACAGCTTTCTAATGCTTCATCAACAATGCCTTTAAGATCGATTGTTTTATTTCCTCTGTAACCTCCGTCAGAAGTGATTACCATTTTACATTCACAATCATTGATTCTTGCAGAAACTGCTGAAGCAGAAAATCCGGCAAAAATAACCGAATGTATAGCACCTATTCTTGCACAAGCCAACACAGCTACGGCAAGTTCAGGAATCATTGGTAAATAAATACAAACTCTGTCTCCTTTTGCTACTCCTTGCTCACGCAATACATTTGCCATTTTGGAAACCCTTTCATATAGTTCATTATATGTAATATGTATTGCATTCTCAGAAGGATTATTTGGTTCAAAAATAATTGCCGTTTTTTCTCCTCTTTTACTTAAATGTCTGTCAATACAATTTTTTGTAATATTAACTTTGGCCTCAGTAAACCATTTTACCTCTGCATCAGCCATGTTAAAATCAACAACTTTTTCCCATTGCTGGTACCAAGTAAAATTTTCCTCTGCAATTTTACCCCAAAATTTTCTTGGCTCTCTTATTGACTTATTGTAATGTTTAAAATATTGTTCTAAATTTTCTATTTTATAATAACTCATAGTTGTTGTAATTTTTTTATAAATGTATTAAATAACAATGTATTCTTAAAATTATTTAATTTATAAATTTTATCAAAAAAATACTGATCACTAAAAAAAACATTAATTTTATTGTGTTTTCCCTAAATTTTAAACTTTTAATCAAATATTAACAATACAAAAAGGCATGATATTTCTAAATACCATGCCTTTATAATTCTAACAATTTCAATAACAATTAATTTTACCAGATCTTACTATTTTCTTTTTACTTTGAAAATAAAAGCAACATTAATCATAACAGAAACTTCTACAGTATATGTATTACAAAATATACCGAAATAATTAGGGATTACTTCACTTAACCTGAATAATTCAAAGTTAAGTGAATGTAAACTGCGCCATATCTTTTATTATCTTAATAAGTGCTTACTAATTCAAAATATTATATAAAACCAAGATACAGTGCAAAATCCCAACACACAACGTGGTGCGTAATATATTATCCTATTTTTTTCATTGCAGTCATAGATTCTCTCAACCAAGCTCCCACTTCTTCGATAGGATGTTGACGAATTTCTTTGTTTACTGCGATCAGAACAGCATTGTCTACTCCATTTGAAGTTGAAAATGGTTTACCAATAATATTAGTTTCTACTTTTTTCATGAATTCAGTCAATAAAGGCTTACATGCATGATCAAATAAATAGCAACCATATTCTGCAGTATCAGAAATTACACGGTTCATTTCGAATAGTTTCTTTCTTGCGATAGTATTAGCAATCAAAGGTAATTCGTGTAATGACTCATAATAAGCAGATTCTTCGATAATACCAGCTTCTGTCATAGTTTCGAAAGCTAATTCTACACCTGCTTTAACCATTGCAATCATTAATACTCCATTATCGAAATATTCCTGCTCTGAAATTGGAGCTTCTTGTGGAGCTGTTTTTTCGAAATTAGTTTCACCGGTTGCAGCTCTCCATTTCAATAAGTTAACATCATCATTTGCCCAGTCAATCATCATAGTTCTTGAAAACTCTCCAGAAATAATATCATCCTGATGTTTTTGGAACAACGGACGCATAATATCTTTTAATTCATCTGCAAGCTCATAAGCTTCAATTTTAGCAGGATTAGAAAGACGATCCATCATATTTGTGATACCTCCGTGTTTCAATGCTTCAGTGATAGTTTCCCATCCGTATTGAATTAGTTTAGAAGCATATGCAGCGTCGATTCCTTTTTCAACCATCTTATCAAAACATAAAATAGAACCTGTTTGCAATAATCCACAAAGGATAGTTTGCTCACCCATTAAATCTGATTTTACTTCAGCCACGAATGATGATTTTAGAACTCCTGCTCTGTGTCCTCCGGTAGCAACAGCATAAGCTTTAGCCTGATCTAAACCTAAACCGTTTGGATCGTTTTCAGGGTGAACAGCGATAAGTGTTGGCACACCAAAACCTCTTTTATATTCTTCACGCACTTCAGAACCCGGACACTTAGGAGCACACATAATTACTGTGATATCTTTACGAATCTGCATTCCTTCTTCTACGATATTAAAACCATGAGAATAAGCCAAAGTCGAACCGTTTTTCATTAATGGCATAATGGCAGTAACTACAGCGGTATGTTGCTTATCCGGAGTTAAGTTACAAACCAAATCAGCAGTTGGAATTAATTCTTCATAAGTACCTACTTTAAAACCATTTTCAGTAGCATTTTTAAAAGAAGCTCTTTTTTCAGCAATTGCATCTGCACGCAAAGCATAAGAAATATCCAGACCTGAATCTCTCATATTTAAACCCTGGTTCAAACCTTGCGCTCCGCAACCTACGATTACGACTTTTTTTCCTGCTAATGCATCTATCCCGTTTGCAAATTCAGATTGATCCATAAATTCGCAAACCCCTAATTGTTCTAATTGTAATCTAAGTGGTAATGTGTTGAAATAATTGGCCATTTTTTTAATATTTAATAAGTATGATGTTTAATTTGAAAATTGATAAACTATTTTAATTCTTCTAATAATAATGATGAAATCTCCATCTTTTCTTTTGATACAGAAATTCTTCCTGAACGCACGAATTGCATAATTCCGTAAGGTTTAAACTTCGCATATAATTCTTCTATTTCTGAGCGTCTTCCTGATTTTGAAATCACAAAGAAATCACGTGAAACAGTTACAATCGTTGACTGACTGTCTTTGATTATATTCTGAATTTGTTTTTCATCAAACAGCAAGCTTGAAGCTATTTTAAATAATGCATTTTCCAGATAAATTGTCTCTTCATCTGTATGATAAAATGCTTTTATAACTTCAATTTGTTTTTCGATTTGTCCAACAATATTCTTAACCCATTTCTCTGTTGTTTCAACTACAATAATAAATCTTGAAACATTTTCTATTTCTGATTCGGAAACGTTTAAACTTAATATATTAATGTGCCGTTTTAAGAATATTCCTGATATTCTATTTAATAAGCCTACGTTATTTTCTGAGTATACCGATATGGTAAATGTTTTTTCTTCCATAATTTTTAACTTAATCTCATATCAGAAACCGAAGCTCCTGTTGGAATCATTGGAAATACGTTATTTTCTTTTTCTACCATAACTTCTAAGAAATAAGAATCTTTTGAAGCCAACATCTCAGCGACTGCAGCATCTAAATCCTCTCTTTTCGTTACCTTTCTTGATTTGATATAATACCCTTCTGCAATAGCACAAAAATTTGGATTTACCATAACCGTAGAAGCGTATCTGTAATCAAAAAACAATTCCTGCCATTGGCGAACCATTCCTAGAAATTCATTGTTTAGTACTACAATTTTCACAGGAACCTTCGTTTGATGAATGGTACCTAATTCTTGTATATTCATTTGAAAACCTCCGTCTCCAATTATAGCTACAACTTCCCTGTCTGGTCTTCCCATTTTGGCACCAATAGCTGCAGGTAAAGCAAACCCCATAGTTCCCAAACCTCCTGAAGTAACATTACTTTTTGTGGAATTGAATTTAGCATAACGACAGGCAAACATTTGATGCTGTCCTACATCCGATACCATTATTGCGTCACCTTTAGAGTGTTTATTAATCATTTCAATCGTTTCTCCCATCGAAATTCCTTTTCCATTCGTTGGTGTCAACTCTTCATCTATAACTGCTTCTAATTCAATTTTATATTTTTCTTTGAATTCATTATGCCATGAATCATGCGATTTTTTGTCAATTAATGGAATCAAAGCTGTTAATGCTTCTTTTAAATCAGCCAAAACAGCTACTTCTGTTTTTACATTTTTATCGATTTCAGCAGGATCAATTTCGAAGTGGATTACTTTGGCTTGTTTAGCATAAGTCGCTAAATTTCCTGTAACACGGTCATCAAAACGCATTCCCAATGCAATTAAAACATCACATTCATTGGTTAAAAGATTAGGCCCATAATTACCATGCATTCCTACCATACCTACATTTAAAGGATGATCTGTTGGCAAAGCTGAAAGTCCTAGAATTGTCCAGGCCGCAGGAATTCCTGATTTTTCAACTAATCTTTTCAATTGCTCTTCTGCCTGACTTAATATAACACCCTGACCAAAAATAATGTATGGTTTTTTGGCATTATTAATTATATCCGCTGCTGCTTCAACCTTTTTAATATTCAATACTGGTTTTGGATGATAACTTCTGATTCCAGTACATTTTTCATAACTAAAATCAAACTCATCGAATTGAGCATTTTTAGTAATATCAATCAAAACTGGCCCGGGACGCCCTGATCTTGCAATATAAAATGCTTTTGCAATAATTTCCGGAATTTCGTGAGCTTCTGTAATTTGGTAATTCCATTTGGTTACCGGAGTTGAGATTCCAATAATATCTGTTTCCTGAAAAGCATCAGAACCCAATAAATGTTTTCCAACCTGACCTGTAATACACACTAATGGCGTAGAATCGATTTGAGCATCTGCAATTCCTGTAACTAAATTTGTAGCTCCAGGTCCTGAGGTTGCAATTGCTACACCTACTTTACCGGTGGCTCTTGCAAAACCTTGTGCTGCATGTGCTGCACCTTGTTCGTGACGTACCAAAACATGGTGCAATTGATCCTGAAATTTATATAATTCATCGTAAACCGGCATAATAGCACCACCTGGGTAACCATAAACTAAGTCTACTCCTTCTGCTAATAAACATCTAATAACGGCTTCTGCCCCTGATATTTTCATTTTATTTTATTTTTTTCACCTCTCAATCCTTATTTCAGATTTAGACGTAGTTTTTATTAAATTATTTGTCGGTAACACATCCTTCAGAGGCACTGGAGACCGAACGCATATATTTAAGTAAAACTCCTTGTTTAATTCCATTTTCAGGTCTCTTCCAATTAGCTTTTCGTTTTGCCAATTCTTCATCAGAAACTTTCATATTAATGGTATTATTTATTGCATCAATTGTAATAACATCACCATTTTCGATTAATGCAATTCCACCACCTTCATAAGCTTCCGGGGTAACGTGACCTACTACAAAACCGTGCGAACCTCCGGAGAAACGTCCGTCAGTAATCAAAGCAACAGTGCTTCCTAAACCAGCTCCCATAATAGCAGAGGTTGGTTTAAGCATTTCAGACATACCAGGACCTCCTTTTGGACCACAATAACGAATAATTACCACGTTTCCAGGTTTAACTTCACCAGCCTGTATTCCTCTGATTACATCTTTTTCACCTTCAAAAACAACTGCTGTACCTTCAAAAAACTCACCTTCTTTGCCGCTAATTTTAGCTACACAACCTTCTGTTGCTATGTTTCCGTATAAAATCTGAATATTCCCTGTTGATTTTAATGCTTTTGCTATTTCAAAAACTACTTGTTGACCATCATGTAAGTCAGGAACAGAAGCTAAATTCTCTGCTATTGTTTTCCCTGTTACAGTTAAACAATCACCATGTAAGAAACCTTCCTTTAATAAATATTTCATTACTCCCGGAACACCACCAACATTGTGTAAATCTTCCATTAAGTATTTACCACTTGGTTTCAAGTCAGCCAACAACGGTGTTTTATCACTTATATCCTGAAAATCTTTTAAAGTCAATTCGATACCTACAGAATGAGCCATTGCAATTAAGTGCATAACTGCATTTGTAGAACCACCTAAAACAGCTACCATTGTAATTGCATTTTCAAATGCTTTACGAGTCATGATATCTCTTGGTTTGATATCTTTTTCTAATAATATTCTGATGGCTTTACCTGCATCAACACATTCTTGTTTCTTTTCAGGACTTAAAGCAGGATTAGAAGAACTATAAGGTAAACTCATTCCTAACGCTTCAATTGCAGATGACATTGTATTTGCTGTGTACATTCCACCACAAGCACCTGCGCCCGGACAAGCATTTTGAATTACACCTTTGAAATCTTCGGGAGTAATTTTGTTACTTATTTTTTTTCCTAAAGCTTCAAAAGCAGAAACAATATTTAAATCCTCACCTTTCCATTTTCCCGGATGGATTGATCCTCCGTAAACCATAATAGAAGGGCGATTTACTCTACCCATAGCCATTAAAGCTCCCGGCATATTTTTATCACAACCCGGAACAGCAATCATACCATCGTACCATTGTGCACCCATTACAGTTTCAATAGAATCAGCAATAACATCGCGAGAAACTAAAGAAAAACGCATCCCGTCATTACCATTAGAAATACCATCACTAACACCAATAGTATTAAAAATCAAACCGACCAAATCAGCATCCCAGACCCCTTTCTTAATATCTTTAGCCAGGTCATTTAAGTGCATGTTACACGGGTTTCCGTCGTAGCCCATACTCACAATTCCTACCTGCGCTTTTTTAAGATCCTCTTCTGTCAAACCAATTCCGTAGAACATTGCTTGTGAAGCTGGTTGAGTTTCATCTTGCGTGATTGTTTTGCTGTACTTGTTTAATTCCATTGTATTATTTGTATTTCTAATTTTATTCCTAAAAAAAACCTCCCAACTAAGTGGGAGGTTATAATATATATTTTTCAATTATATTTATACCATTCCCGATGCAGATGTGCTATACACATTGACAACAATGACAGAAGTAATAATAATTGAGATTTGCATCATTTATTTTTTTGATGCCACAAAAGTACAAAAACTAATAGGACAAAAAAAAATAAAATCTCAACATTTCAAACACTTCTTGTTAATTATTGCAACATTTAACAAAAAATATTAAACAATCGTAGATTGTCCGATATGAACGTTATCATTATTAAAATAGAGCAAATCATCTTTACTGAAAATAAAGTTTGACACAAACTCCCCTACTTCATTAGTTCCAAATTTTGAATCTGCTTTTAAATCTATTGTAACTACCTTAAATTCAATTGCCTTTTCAACTGCTTTATAAATTACATTTGCTTCTTTAAACAGTCCAAAATGCTCTAACAACATTGCTGCCGACAAAATAGAAGCTATTGGATTGGCAATATTTTTCCCTTTTGCCTGAGGATACGAACCGTGAATTGGCTCAAAAAGCGCATTTTTTTCACCTAAAGAAGCCGAAGCTAACAAACCTATTGATCCTGTAATCACACTTGCTTCATCAGACAAAATATCTCCAAATAAATTTTCTGTCAAAATCACATCAAATTGTTTTGGATTTAAAATCAGTTGCATTACCGCATTATCCACAAACAAAAAGTCCAGTGTAACATCTTTATATTCTTCACCAACTTTCTGAACAACTTTTCTCCACAACCTTGAGGTTTCCAAAACGTTTGCTTTATCCACCATTGTTAACTTTTTACGACGGTTTTGCGCTGCTTTAAAAGCAAGATGTACAATTCTGGCAATTTCTTCTTCCGAATATTCACATAAATCCGAAGCATGTGTTCCTTCTTCATTTAATGTTTTTGCTCCAAAATAAGCACCACCTGTTAATTCTCTGAAAATAGTAAAATCAGCTCCTTCTATAATTTCTCTTTTTAAAGGAGATGCGTCAATTAATGACTTATAAGGTTTAATTGGTCGGATGTTTGCAAACAACCCTAATTCTTTGTGTAGCTTTAACAACCCTTGCTCAGGACGAACTTTAGCATTTGGATTATTATCATATTTTGGATCACCAATAGCTCCAAACAAAACAGCATCAGTATTTAAACAGAGATTCAGTGTTTGTTCAGGAAGCGGTTTTCCTGTTTTATCAATAGCAATTGCTCCCATGAGAGCTTCTTCGAAAACAAATTCATGATTATACACTTCGCCAATTGCATACAACGCTTTTTTGGCTTGTGCAATTACCTCCGGTCCTATTCCGTCTCCTGGTAAAACTGCTATTTTCAAATTCATAATGCCTCGTTCTTTATGTATTTAAAATCTGTTTTTTCTAAATTAACTTCTAATTAAATCTCCCTGAATCTTGGAAGCTTCAATAATCTGATGAATATCTTCGTCTAAAACTTCTTTTTTAATATCTGCAAATTTTAAGAATTCAACATATACGATATCCAATTGCACTTTCGTAAGTTCATAACCTACTTTTTTAGCTCGGTATGCTAAAGCAGCTCTTCCGCTTCTTGCAGTCAAAATAATGGAAGACTCATTAACACCTACATCCAAAGGATCCATAATTTCGTAAGTAGCTCTGTTTTTGATCACACCATCCTGATGAATTCCAGAACTGTGAGCAAAAGCATTTGCCCCCACAATTGCCTTATTTGGCTGTACTATCATTCCCATACTATCAGAAACCAAACGACTCATTTCGTTCAATTCTCTTGTATTGATATTTGTATCTAAATTTAAGTAAGGATGTTGTTTAAAAATCATCACTACCTCTTCAAGTGCTGTATTTCCTGCTCTCTCGCCAATACCATTAATAGTACATTCTATTTGTCGTGCTCCATTTATAGCTCCTGAAATTGAATTTGCAGTAGCCATTCCTAAATCATTATGACAGTGACAGGAAAGAATTACATTTTCTATTCCTTTAACGTTTTCTTTTAAATATTTTATTTTTGCTCCGTATTCTTCAGGCAAACAATATCCTGTTGTATCCGGAATATTTAAAACGGTTGCACCTGATTTTATTACTTCTTCGCACACTTTAGCTAAAAAAGCATTATCAGTTCTACCAGCATCTTCTGCGTAGAATTCAACATCTTCAACATATGATTTTGCGTGAGCTACAGCATACTTTGCCCTGGCAATAATATCTTCCGGAGTAGTATTTAATTTATGGAGGATATGAGATTGTGAAGTTCCGATTCCGGTATGGATTCTAGGTTTCTTAGCATGCTTTAAGGCAGCTGCAGCAACATCAATGTCATTTTTTACGGCTCTTGTTAATCCGCAGACGGTTGCATTTTCTACAATTTTACAAATCTCAGAGACCGATAAAAAATCGCCCGGACTTGACACAGGAAAACCTGCTTCAATGATATCAACTCCCATTTTGTCTAGTCTTTCTGCAATAACCAATTTTTGATTGGTATCTAACTTACATCCTGGAACCTGTTCACCATCACGCAAAGTGGTGTCAAAAATTTGAACTTTCTCTCTATTCATATTCATTTATTTAATGTAATTTCACATCTTGAAACAAATATATATTGTACTTCTTCAGTATGAAATTCATTTTAATGAAATTATACTGTTCATAACGCAATTTATAACGAGTTAAACAATTAAAAATCAATAAGTTACATTATTATATTTTACAATGGCTAACCATCAAAAAGATTTCTTATTTGTACTGATTAAATCCCTTTCTAAATCCGAAAAAAGACAGTTTAAAATTTTTGCAAGCCGTTTAGAAACGAGTTCGAATACTAAATTCATTGAGTTATTTAATATTTTGGATAAGTCTGAAACTTACGATGAAAAGCTTATTCTTAAAAACGGCATTATCAAAAAAGTTCAGTTATCTAATTTAAAATCATACTTATATAAACAGATTTTAGTTAGTATTCGCTTGAATATTCCGAGCCAGAATATTCGTTATCAATTGCGGGAACAAATTGATTTTGCTGTTATTCTATACAATAAAGGATTATACAAACAGAGCTTGAAAATCCTGGATAAAACTAAAATCACTGCACTTGAAAACGATGAAAAATTAATGGCTTATGAAATTGTTGAATTCGAAAAATTAATCGAATCCCAATATATTACACGAAGTATTCAGGGCCGTGCCGATGAATTGGTCATTCAGGCAAAGGAATTGAATTATCGAAATACAATCTCCAGTAAGTTATCTAATTTATCATTACAGCTTTATGGAATTATGTTGAAGACCGGTTATGTAAAAAGCGATGAGGAGTATAAATATATTGATGATTATTTCAATAAGCACATTTCTAAACTTGACGAAAGCAAGTTTGGTTTCCGTGAAAAATATTGGTTTTACAATGCCAATTTATGGAGAAGTTTTCTTGTTCAGGATTTTCTTGCCAGCTATAAATACGCATATAAATGGGTCAGGTTGTTTTATGATAATCCAAATATGATTTACCAAAATCCGGTATTTTTTCTTAAGGGAAATCATTACTTTTTAGAATCGCTTTATATGCTGAAATATAAATCGAATTTTAAGAAATACCTAACGCTTTTAGAAGAGACAATTAATGATGATAAATTTCCTGCAAATGATAACATCGCATCACTATCATTTCTGTATGTATATAATAATAAATTAAACTATCATATTCTTGAAGGTACATTTGCCGAAAGCGAATATTTGATTCCTGAAATTTTAGAGAAAATAAAAATTCACAACGAACATCTTGATGAACATCACGAAATGTTATTTTATTACAAAATTGCATCTATCTATTTTGGAAATGAAAAATACAACGATTCGATTTACTATTTAGATAAAATCATCAATAATAAAAACCTGACAATGCGTGAAGATTTGATGTGTTTTGCAAGACTCCTGTCCTTAATAGCACATTACGAGTTAGGCAAGGATTACTATCTGGAGAATCACCTCAAAAGTACCTATAAGTTTTTACTGAAAATGAATGACCTGCATGAAGTTCAGAAGGAAATTATTAAATTCATGAGAAACCTTAATAATTTCTATCCAGCCGATATTAAAAGGGAATTTATCAAAATGCGGGAACGTTTTATTGAATTAGAAAAAAACACGTATGAAAAAAGAGCTTTTCTGTATTTGGATATAATATCATGGCTGGAAAGCAAAATTGAAAACAGAAAAATTGCTGATATTATTAAAGAAAAGGCAAAACTTAGCAGCCGTTAACAGTTTTAAAAATCTTAACTTATATCCAACAAAGTAATAACAAAACCTTAACAGCAAAGGAAAGATATATGTCGGACATTTGTAATGTAATAAACTGGTTATTTATTATTTTGGTTTTGGTTAGTTAAATGATGCCGGCGTCTTCGAGATGCCGGCATTCTTTTTTTATATCTATATGGTTTATTTTGTTTCAGGTTTCAAGTTTGAGGTTGCTTTACTTTGCACTATTTAACCACAAAGCATGCAAAGCTGTGTGATATAAACTTTGCGCGCTTTGCTGTTAAATTTACACTCCAACAACTTGAAACTTGAAACAAAGAAAAACTTTAAACTAATTTTTCAATCTTTCGTGAAGCAATTTAAAATATGGAAAAGCCTTTAATAACCGGCTTCCGTGCCAGGAAAACATCTCACCATCAACAAAAATAGTTTTGGCATGATGAGTGAAGCGCCCTATTTCAAAAGCATCTTCTTCTTTGAAAGGATATGGTTCTGAGGAAAGAAATACAACATCCGGATCACCTTCCAATCGCATTTTTTTAAGTTCTATTTCGGGATAACGTCCTTTATCTTCGTAGATATTCTTAAAATGATTTAACTTTAATAACTCATTTATATAAGTATCATTACCGGCTACCATATAAGGATCTTTCCAAATAAAATATGCTGCTTTTTTAATAGAAATATCCTGGACATATTTTTTGAAATCCCTTAAAGCAAAAGCCAATTTATCATTCCACTTTTGGGCTTCGGTCCTGCAATTAAAAAGCTGCCCAAAATCTGAAATCATTTGAAAATTATCTTCAACAGAAACAATATTTGTAACCCAAACAGGACATATTTTGCTTAATTGGTTTACAATTTCTTCTGTGTTTTCTTCTTTATTGCAAATGATAATATCTGGCTCTAATAATTTTATTTTCTCCAAATGGATTTTTTTAGTTCCGCCAACGATTTTCTTAGTTGCTTTTAAATGATAGGGATGAACGCAAAATTTAGTTATTCCTGTAATTTTTTCTTCCAAACCTAAATCATACAACAATTCTGTTTGAGATGGTACTAACGAAATAATGCGTTTTGGGGGTGTTTCAAAAGAATGCAACGTACCAATTTGATCTCTGAGTTGTTTCATTTGATTTGTTTCTGATTAGTATTTTTACCACAAAGATTCGCAAAGTTTCTTTAGAGAGATTATCGTATTTAAAGTTGACAAAGCTTTTTATAAAACAATTTTAAAATTATCTTAGTATAACTTTGTGAATCTCTGTGGCAAAATTATGTTCAAAGTGTAGCTGCCAACCTGAACTTTAAACTTGAAACCTGGAACTAAGAATCTCTTCCATTTCTTGTTGAACAGACAATGCTTCTTCCCTCGCCTTTTCAGCAAAATCATTTCCTTTTGAAGCATAAATAATAGCTCTGGCAGAATTTACCAATAACCCTACATTATCATTCATCCCGTATTTGCAAACTTCTGACAAACTTCCACCCTGAGCTCCAATACCCGGAACTAATAAAAAACTGTCGGGAACAATTTTTCTTATTTCTGCAAAGTATTCAGCTTTGGTTGCACCCACAACATACATTAAATTATGACTATTTTTCCATGTTTTAGAAGTTTCCAAAACTTGCTTATATAATTCTTTTCCATTCGCGGTAAGAGTTTGAAAATCAAAAGCACCTTCATTTGAAGTTAAAGCCAACATTATAGTATGTTTATTTTCGAAAGCCAGAAAAGGCTCAACAGAATCTTTTCCCATGTATGGAGCAACAGTTACGCTGTCAAAATTCAAATCTTCAAAAAAAGCTTTTGCATACATGCTGGAAGTATTTCCAATATCGCCACGTTTTGCATCCGCAATAGTAAAAATTTCCGGAAAGTTTTCGTTTATATAATTGATCGTTTTTTGCAACGATATCCAGCCTTTTATACCATAGGCCTCAAAAAAAGCTGTGTTGGGTTTATATCCTACAGTCAAATCATGTGTCGCATCAATTATCGCTTTATTGAACTCAAAAATAGGGTCTTCTGTTTCTAACAAATGTGACGGAATTTTATCCAGATCAGGATCTAATCCAACGCATAAAAATGATTTCTTCTGAAGTATTTGTTCGTGTAGTTGTTGTGTGGTCATTGGTGATTTTTTAGTTCTTCCAATATGAAGAATGATTCTTTTTTGAAAGTATGCAAAAATAAAAAAAGCCACTCAATTAAGAATGGCTTTTGGTATTTATATTCAACTGTTATTAGAAATTACCTAAATAAACAATTTCAGTTCTTCTGTTTGCAGCTCTTCCGGCAGCTGTATTATTAGGTTTAACCGGTTTTGAAGCTCCAAATCCTTGTGAGGTTAAGTTAGCCGGATTTACTCCTTTTTCAATTAAGGCATCCATAATAATTTTTGCTCTTTCTTCAGACAACTTTTGATTTGCCTTAGCATTTCCTACATTATCAGTATGTCCGTAAATAGCAAACTTAGCATTTGGATAATTTTTTAAAATTTCTTTGATAGCATCAAGTCTTCCTGAAGTTTCTACTTTTTTAGCATCACTTAATGTAGCTTTACCTGTTGTAAAGAAAATAGATTTTGCTTCAACCTGCAATTGTGCCAAAGTAGCTTTGCTAACTTCAGGACAACCTTTATTTTCTGCCGGTCCCGCTACTAACGGACAACCATCTGCATTATCAGCAACTCCATCTTTATCAGTATCTAAAACCGGGCATCCTTTATTTTCAATTAACCCCGCAACATCCGGACAGGCATCATCCTTATCTAAAATCGTATCACCGTCTTTATCCGGCCATGGACAACCTTTGTTTTCAACCGGACCGGAAACTGTTGGACATGCATCAACATTATCTAATAATGTATCTCCATCGCTATCTTTCCATGGACATCCTTTATTTTCTAAAGGACCTGCAATTTCAGGACAAGTATCATCTTTATCAAAAACTTTATCACCATCTGTATCTGGCCATGGGCATCCATTATTTTCAATTGGTCCCACTATTTTTTTACACCCATCTTCTTTATCTATAACTCCGTCTCCATCCGTATCTTTAAATTTCTTCTCATAAACCGGAAGCTTAAGCCCAACGTAAAAATCAGCTGCTTTCGATTCTTTAGAAACTAAATTAGACACAACAGATCCAGACCCAACGAAGAAAGTCCCTACACGCAATCCTGTACCTATCTGAGTTCCGCTATATTCCATCCAGGTAACAGGTACATAAAAACTAAACCATCTGCTTTCATAACGGGGAGTTAAACTTACTCTGTCAGCAATACTGGTTGCGTTTAATTTTGTGTTTGAAACCATACTGATATCTCCATTAAGATTCAGATAGAATTTATTGTGTATATTCCAGTCAACATCTGTGTGAAGTGCTGTAGGCAAATTTGTTTTTACTCCTTTTGAAGTTGAAGTTTTTGTATAACGATCATTTAACAGATCATATAAATTATCTGTATCATCAATCATTTGCTGCGTAAGAGTACCTGATATATCGTAAATATCCTGTTTTGATTTTTTATAATTTATAGAACCAATATCCGTAACCGATAATCCGAAACGTATTTTATATTTATTTAAATCTCTAAAATTATTATCTGCAGGTTTAGCCTTGCTGAGATCATATTTTTCATAATCCGGCCTCCATTCGTATACAAGTCCAAAATCAAAGCCTACTCCGCTTGAATTTATATCAAATTCATAATCCTCATTAGCTTCCCAATCCTGACTTCCGCCAATTTTTAATTCTCCATTAGTAATTAAAGTACTATTTTCAGGATCTAATGGGTTTTCGATAAATACTGCATTTGCATTTTTTCCCTGAATATAACCATTTGCAACACCCTGCAAATATTTAGCAGTTAAACCTCCTTTTAAGAAATGCTGATTTTTTTGAAAAAGAACCGCTGCATAGGAAATTCCTAATTCTCCCCAGGCATGTGATGCTCCGTTTGGACTACCAACATTAAAACTAAAACTGTTTGACTGATCTAATCCATCTTTAACCTGATCAACAAGATTACCATTAACATCTCTAAGATTTGTAACAGATCTTGCTCTGGTAAAAAGTGCCAATGTATGTTTTGGAGCAATGTTAAACATAAATGACGGCCCCATAATATCCAAATTGATAAGAGCATTGTTCGCGTTTGACGAGGTCATTTTTGATTGACTGTCAAAATCATAACCGTTTTTAAAAACATCAAAAAGTTTTACACCATACAAATCATTACTAACAGCCGTGCTGACAGAAAACAAATTGATATCGGTCTTAAAACGGGAATCAGCAATTGACGCAGGATTAAAAAGTACACTTTGTACACCGGCATAATTATCATGAAAATAACCTGAATAAGATTGCGCTTTACTCGCAAAGGATGTCATTAAAATTAATAGAATGAGTAATTGTTTTTTCATTAAATCGGGGTTTTAAGTTTAATTGACGGCAAAACTACAACATTACATTTAAATTGGTATTACCAAAACATTGATTTGATGTAATATCTTATACTTATTATGTAGAATAATCCTGTTCTTTTAAAAAACCCAAAACGCACTCTGTACAAAAGAAAAAATGTGAATTATGAAATAGTTTTAATAATTTATATAACACAAACCAAGAGCGAAATTTTGAATTTTATACTATATAAATTTTCAAATTATAAAAGCCATGAATACAACAGAAATAAAAGGAAACTGGAACGAGTTCAAAGGAAGATTAAAACAAAAATATGCTGATTTGACTGATGATGATTTGCTGTATGAAGAAGGAAAAGAAGATGAAATATACGGTAGAATCCAGCAAAAATTAGGTAAAACAAAAGACGAATGGGATAAAATTGTATCAGATTTATAAATCATCTCAAAATATGCAATATACCGCCTAACTTAAATTAGGCGGTATTTTTTTGATTTTCAAACTTTAAAGTTTTACATTTCCTAAAAGCTCGAATTAACTCAAAAAACCAAATAAATTAGTTATCTTTAAACATATTTTTTTTACAAAATGAAATTATTTATAAAATTTGATATTAATACAATTTGCACACTTTTTCTCAAAGAAAAACTGGAGGAGCAAAATTTAAATTTTTCTACCTTAGGTTTTGGAGAAATTGAACTTGAAGAGAATCTTAGTACAGAAGCATTAGATGCCCTTAAAAACGATTTAAGTCCTTTTGGTTTTGAAGTAGTAGAAAATCAAAAAAGTGTACTGGTTCAAAAAATAAAAGATGCAATTATTGAATTAGTTTATACTGATGACAATAATAACTTTAAAAGTTCTGCTTATTTGGCTGACAAATTAAATCATAGTTATGGTTATTTATCAAATGTATTTTCTGAAGTAACCTATTCATCTATTGAAAATTTTATAATCATTCAAAAAATTGAAAGAGCTAAACAGTTAATGATTGTAAATGAAATGAGTTTAACCGAAATTGCTTTTTTACTGAATTATTCAAGTGTTGCACATTTAAGTACTCAATTTAAAAACACAACCGGAATAACCCCTTCGGCATTTCTGAGAATTATTAAAAAACGAAGAGAAAATTTAAAATAAAACCCAAATACCTTTAATCAATGCAAAAAAACGCATTACACATTTTACTCGCTGATGACGACGAAGACGATAGACTTTTCTTTAAAGATGCTTTTGAAGAGGTAAAAGTACAAACCAATGTCGAATTTGTTTTCGATGGCTTACAGTTAATGGAACATCTAATGAACCCGGACACTAAATTGCCTGATATTTTATTTCTGGATTTAAACATGCCTAAAAAAACAGGTAAAGAATGTTTGATCGAAATAAAAAAAACAGAACACCTTAAAAACCTTATAATTGCAATTTACTCAACATCATCTTCTGATGAGGATATTGAAGATACATTTATTGAAGGAGCAAATATTTACATAAAAAAACCAAGTGACTTTAATGCACTTAAAAAAATTATTAACGAAGTTATAACGCTAAATTGGCATTATCATACATCAGGATTAAATCGTGATAATTTCTTATTAAGTCTTAAATAATTGCAATAATAATGAAATGGATACCTAAGTTTAATTCCTCAAACTATTTGAGAGTTATTTTTATAATAGCTATTTTCATTTTACTCTTTCTTTCTTCAATAGCTTACAAACACAACCGCGATTTAAACGAATCCAGCAAGCTGCTCATGCACACCTATGAAATAAACATAGAGCTTGAGCGGCTGATGTCGGCTATAAAAGATGCAGAGACCGGTCAGCGTGGTTTTATGATTACAAGCAATCACAGATTTCTTACTCCATATCTTTATTCCCGCGACAAGGTAAACACATCTTTTATTGCCTTAAAGAAACTTACTGCTGACAATCCAACACAAAAACAAAACCTCAATAAATTATTCAAATTAATTATTCAGCGCTATGTTTCATTTGAGAATTGTTTAAAATACAGTGCTCCGGAAACTTATGATAAAAGAAAATTAGACAATCATATGTTCGGAGGCCGTATTTTAATGGAGAACATTCGTTTTAAGGTGGATGAAATGAATGATATAGAAAAATCATTTTTACAAAAAAGCTTAAAAAAATACGACGAAGAAATTTCTCTCGGTCCTATTCTTTCAATTTCATTGTTTTTAGTCGCTTTAAGTTTTATTTTATTAGCTTACCGACAAATTAGCAAAGACTTAGAACGCTTAAAAATATACAACAAAAAGCTTTTAATCTCATCCGGTTTAATAGCTGAATCTGAAGTTATTGGTAAATTTAGTACCTGGCAGTGGGATTTAGACACTGACAAAATAGATTATTCTGATAATCAATTTCGTCTTTTAGGATTTCGTCCAAACGCTTTCGTACCCAACAAAGATAGTTTTCTAAATTTTGTACATCCTGAAGATCAGGAAGCAATTGCAGCCTCAATGGAAGGGATAATTAACAACAAGGAACTCCCTTTTATATATTACAAAATTATTCAACCAAATGATGAAATCAGATATTTTAAATCTACGGGGAAATTACTTGAAGACCAGCATGGCAGTAAGATTCTATTGGGTATAAATTTTGACATCACTGATGAACATTTACTAAATATTGAACTTCAGGAACGTAATAATGAACTTGAAAAAAGCAACAAAGAATTAGCATCATTTAATCATGTTGCAAGTCACGATTTACAGGAACCATTACGTAAAATTCAAACTTTTATTTCGAGAATTTCCGATGCAGACAAAGCTATTATGTCTGACAGCGCCAAGGAATATATACTGAAAATTGAAACATCCGCTAAAAGAATGCGCGTTTTAATTGATGATTTATTATTGTTCTCAAAAACAAATACAACAAAAAAAGAGTTCATTAAATCTGATCTGAATGAATTACTGGAAAATGCCAAATCAGAATTAGCTGTAATAATTGACGAAAAAAAGGGAAGTATTAAAGTTGACAAACTTCCTAAACTCCAAGTCATTCCTTATCAGATAGAACAACTCTTCATTAACCTAATTGGTAATTCCTTAAAATACAGCCAGCCAGGAACAGCACCACAAATCAATATTAACTGCGATAAGATTTTATCAAATGAGTATCCTGAATTGATCGATTTGCCCTTTAAAAAATTCTATAAAATTACCTTTACAGATAATGGACTGGGCTTTGACCCACAATTTAAAGACAATATTTTTGTACTGTTTCAACGTCTTCATTCCAAAACAGATTATCCCGGAACCGGAATCGGATTAGCGATTTGCAAAAAAATTGTTGAAAACCACAAAGGTTACATTACCGCCGACAGTGAACCGGGCAAAGGCTCCGTATTCACAGTATTTCTTCCTGAATAATCTTCCGAAAAAAACTCTCTTAAAAACGTTATATTTTTCCATAATGGGAATTATATAACGTTTCTTTTTTATGCTGTAAAGCAAAACTTACTATTGGTTAGCATCTTTGTAATGTAATAATGAAGTAATAATTAACAGATGTGCTTATCAAAACCATCATTTTTAAAAACAGCTTTTATAGTGATTGTAACAGTAACTATTTCATCCTGTAATGAAAATGAAAATCTGAAAAAAGTAGACAACAAATACGTTCTTACAAAAAATCCGGAAGAAATTGAAACTTATTTTTTTACTGAAACTGCAGGGATAACAAAATCAATTATTTCTAAAACTAAGCTGGCACAAGATAAAAGTTTAAATAACGCAATAAAAAGTGTCAGTATTAAAATAGAAAACAGTCAAAATCTGTTACTGCAGGATATTAGCAAAACAGCTGTTGAAAAACTCATTATAATCAATGAAATAAACACAAGAGTTGCAAATAAAGATTTGTATCAGCTTACTGCAAAAAAAGAAATGGATTTTGATTATGCTTACATTAATTCTATCATAAAATCCTTATCAGGAATGATAAAATTATTTGAATCTATCGCGCGAGAAACAAGTGATGTAGCAGTATTGAAGTTGATTACTCATTATTTACCAAAACAATACGAATTTTTAAGAGAAACAGAGAAGATTAAAAAAGAAATCAACTCAAAATCAAATCACAATTATTAACTAATTTTTTTTAACATGAAAAAGCAATCATTTTATTTATACGCCTTGACACTTTTTATGACAGCATCATTTGGTATGCTTCAGGCTCAGGAAAATGTAACTACTGAATTTGGTATAAAAGGAGGTCTTAACATGTCTAATTTATACACAGATGACGCAGACGACGAAAATGTTTTATTTGGTTTTAATGCCGGTGTTTATGCTACACTGCCAGTATCCGATTTTGTAGCAATTCAACCTGAATTATTGTTCACTACAAGAGGTTCAAAATTAGAGTATAACAATGCTCTAATAGAAGGAAATGCAAAATTCAAATTAAATTATATTGAGGTTCCTTTATTAGTAAGAGTAAACCTTACCAAAAACTTTAACATACATGCAGGTGGATATGCTTCTTACCTTGTTAGTTCTAAAGTTACAGGCGAGGGATCCTTCAATTTTGAAGAAGAATTTGATACTGATAATTTTAACAAGTTTGATGCCGGTATTGCCGCTGGTGTTGGATTAGATTTTAACCCAATAAGTATCGGAGTACGTTACAACTACGGATTGACAACTATCGTTAAAGATGGAGATGATTCATCAGATTTAAAAAACAGCAACTTAAGTTTATACTTATCATATAAATTAAATTAAAAGCTTAATTAATCCTTAAATAAGTAAACCATGTCAAATCTATTATATACAATCGCAGTAATTCTTGTCATACTTTGGGCCTTAGGGTTCTTTGTATACAGCGCAGGAAGTATTATTCACATATTATTGGTTATTGCCATTATAGCAATATTATTCAGACTTATTAAAGGTCGGGAAATTTAAAAATCAAACAATATTAAACATTTTATATTAATCTTTTAAATCAAATATTATGAAAACTAGTAGCACAATTTTAGGAATTTTAGGAGCCGCAGCGGCAGGAGCATTTTTAGGAGTATTATTTGCACCGGATAAAGGTTCAGAAACCAGAAAAAAAATCAAAGACAAATCAAAAGATTACGGAGATAACCTTAAAGGTAAAGTAGATGGTATTTTAAGCACATTAAGTACAAACGGTAAAGACATTATCGAAGAAGGAAAAGCAAAATTCAATCAGGTAAAAGACGACTTCAATTCGATTAAAGATGAAGCAAAAACCGTGAAAACCAACTACTAAAAGTGACTTTTTTAAACCATAAAAATACCCAATATCATGGAAACTAATGCAACAACAAACGAAAACCTGAATATGTATGAAAAAGCAGAAAACTATACCAAAACGAGTTTGGAATTAATTAAACTCAAAACGGTATCAGCAACTGCAGATGTTTTATCAACATTAACATCACGGATAGCGGTTGGCGCTGTTGTTGCATTTTTTACTTTGTTTCTTAATATTGGACTTAGTTTATGGATTGGAAAAGAACTTGGTGAATATTATTATGGTTTTTTTGCACTTGCAGTGTTTTACTTACTAGTTGCTGTGATTCTACATAAAACACAACATAAACTGATTAAAACACCTATTGGAAACATGATTGTTTCGAGTATTTTAAAAGAATCTAAAAATTGATTAAATGATTAATAAATAAAAAAGACTGTTATGGAAACTATTTACACCATTGATTCATTAAATCAAAAAATTAAATTTTTAGAAGCTCAGCAAGAAAAGGAATGGTGTGAAATTAAGGATGAAATAGATGAAATTAAAGAGAATTTAAAACCTCTTAACCTAATTCGAAACACAGTTGAAGAAATTAATGAAACTATTGGTTTTAAAAGCGATATTGCTCAGTCAGCCATAAGCATAGGTATAGGTTATCTGGCAAAAAAACTGGTAATAGGAAAAACAGATTCGACATTCAAAAATATTTTCGGATCTATAGTACAGCTGGCTGTCACGACTTTGGTATCAAAACCACAGCATCAAAATGTAAGTACAAAAGAATCCTCACAATACGAAACATCCGAAGATTAATTGTTTAAACTTAAATATATGTATTATGGAAAAGATAAACGAAATAATAATCAAAAATGGTGTTTACATTTACTCAAATTTTTATAAATGTTTTGAATACACAAGAGTTTTTTTAGGTATCTAACTCGCTTTATACGTTTCTGCTATAAAAAACGGTTAAACAGTTAATACATTATTATATATTTAAGGTTCTGAGATTACCCCAGGCTTTATTTTTAAGCCATAATTGTTTTATCTGAACCGAAAAAGAGACTATTTCACAAAGTTGAAAGAGTCTCTTTTTTTTTGTACAATTAATTTCTAAAAAATAAGGCCGAACAAAAGTTCGGCCTACTATATATTACGTAAAAAACTTTATAAACTTAGTCTCTCAGCATTCAGATCCTCAAAATTAATAAACCTCTGAAGCTTCCTTCAGTTTTTCCATATTGTTCACCAACTGAAGTTCAGCCACAATTTTCTGAATATCACCATTCATGATATTTCCTAAATCGTAAAGTGTCAAACCAACTCTGTGATCTGTTACACGTCCCTGAGCGTAATTGTAGGTACGAATCTTAGCAGAACGGTCACCTGAGCTTACCTGAGAAGTACGTTTTGTAGCATCCTCAGCCTCTTTCTTCGCCAATTCCTGTTCGTATAAACGGGAACGTAAAACGTTCAAGGCTTTATCTTTATTTTTATGCTGCGATTTCTGATCCTGACATTGCGCCACTAAGCCGGTTGGAATGTGCGTTAAACGAACAGCCGATTTCGTAGTATTTACCGATTGTCCTCCAGGTCCTGATGAACAGAAAAAATCTACACGAACATCATTCATATCAATCTGAACATCAAATTCCTCTGCTTCCGGCAAAACCATAACCGTTGCAGCCGATGTATGTACACGACCCTGAGTTTCAGTTTGCGGAACACGCTGTACACGGTGAACACCTGCTTCAAACTTCAGAGTTCCGTACACATCTTCTCCGGAAACTTCAAAGATAACCTCTTTAAAACCTCCTGAGGTTCCTTCGTTCATATCTACAACCGAAGTTCTCCACCCCTGCGATTCGCAATATTTAGTGTACATTCTGAATAAGTCACCTGCAAAAATACTCGCTTCATCCCCACCCGTTCCGGCGCGGATCTCGACCATAACGTTTTTAGCATCTTCAGGATCTTTAGGAATCAACATAAATTTGATTTCTTCCTCAAGCTGTGGCAAACGCTCCTTTGCTTCATCCAATTGCATTTTGGCCATTTCAACCATATCTGCATCGCTTCCGTCAGCAATAATTTCGTTTGCTTCGTCAATATTGGCCAAAACAAGAATATATTCTTCTCTCTTTTCAACCAAAGCCTTAATGCTTTTATATTCCTGATTAAGCTGTACATAACGTTTTTGATCAGCAATAACATCCGGCTGAATAATCAAATCCGAAATCTCATCAAAACGCTGCTTTACATATTGAAGTCTATCTAACATTTTCTAATTCCTTTTATTGGACTGCAAAATTACAAAATTTTTGTGGAAAATTCTATCTTTAACTTTTTGTCTTTTTTGATGAGAAATTTAATAATAAGTTTAATGATTTTCAGGAGCTGGTTCCTGCTATCCGCTATATCTTTTTAGGCAGAATATTTTCGGTTTAATTAAGTATTATCGTTTGCCTAAAAAGGATGCCGCTGCTATCCTACCGTCTGGACACATCTTCAAATAGCTTCCACCCTTGCATCATTGAATTGAATTTCTGTATTCCAATCCATAAAGTAGTAATTCCGGGTTTTCGCTCAGAGTTATAGCCTTTCCATCCTCCTAATCTGGCAATTGCCCAGACATACCTTTTTAAATCTTTATCTTTATACGGATTTTTTAATTTTTCTGTTTTGCCTTCTAATATTATTATCTGATAGTTTAAACATTTTAATTCTGATTCTGAAAAACAACTTTGTGCTTCTATATCCTGCTCAGGAGAATCATACGCAATTTGCATTAAAAACAACTTAACGATGGTTTCCATCATCATTAAGGAAAGTTTTCGAATCGATTTGGCATAGGTTAATTCGCTGGCTTCTATATTAAAACCTTCTTTCTTTAATATCCTGAAGACTTCTTCAATTATCCATCTGCAGGTATACCAGTTAATACAGTTTAATGCCGTTTGCAGATCATCAATCTTCATGGTTGTCAATAATCTCCAACATATTGGATTCTCTATAGTTGTATCTGTTTCCTTGGCTTCAATAATATAGAGCGTAATAGTTTTGGGAGCTGTTTTTGAACTTAAATCATTCTTATTTATGGTTACCTGAGAATATCGAACCTCCAGGATTGCTTCTCTTTTTTTTTATATTTCTTCTTTTATCGCCTTCCAATTCTATTGAATATTGTCCCTTTGAGGGCTGATTGGAGATATAGTCAAAAAGTTTGGTCTTATCAGAAAGGGTTCGATTGGCTCTTGCACGAACTAATAAATGTGTTCTCTGATCTGGAACACATCCAAATTGCTCATAAATATCCCCTTCGCGGTCTTGGATAATAATGATTTGTTTTGCCTGGCTTAAAGCTTTTTTCGATTTTAGGGAAGATTCTATCCACTTGTAAGATTCTTTTTCTTCTGTAGGAAGTTTATTGTAATCACGGTCTTTTTTGGTTAATTTATCTAATGGTCTATTCCATATCTTAACATCCGAAAAACCATAAGGAACAAATGTTTGGGCGTCGATCACAAAACTGGGATGAATTAGAAAACCAATTCCTCCTTTTGCAGCATTGGTTGTGCCAATATATTGATCTTTCTTTACCCTGTTTTTGTGATTGTATAAATTAACTTTAGTTGTGTCCTGAATACATAAAACAACCTTGTCTGAACAACAGGAAATGCAATTTGAGGACATGTTTTTTATAATATCCGCTTCTGAAACATTATCATTCTGCAAAAAACGATAAATAGATTTGGCTTCCGAATCACTCTGGGCAATTTGACGAATCGAATGAACACTAGTCCTGAATAATTTATCAAAAATTAAATTGCCCCTCCTTAATAAACGCTGATCTTTTAAATCCTTAAATTGTCTGTCTTCCAAAATTTGGCTTTTTCAAATATAAACATTTTTGTGTCCAGACGGTAGGCTGCTATCAGGGCTAGGAACACCAGGTCTTGTAAGAACATTAGAAGCATCACTAATTAAAAGTCCCCATAATGAGTTATGCTAATTTATTTATACATTCGTAAATTAAATATTACCTATGTTTATCACCCATATAAACAAGTTACAAGCCATTTCACAACAAATCCTATGAAAAGAATCCTCATTACTTTGATTTTATCTTTATCATTAATCAATTGCAAAAAAGATAATTCCTTGCAGAGAGAAAACGAACCTACAATTTATATGATTGAAGAAGTCGATTCAGAAATAAATACTGAAATTGAAAAAGCCAAACAAACTTTACCACATTTCTATAAAGCTCTAGAATCTAAAAATCCAAATTATAATGGGTTTGGTATAAAAATGACTTTTCCTTATGATAAAGGAAATGAGCACATTTGGGTAAACAGCATATTCAAAAAAAAGAATGAATATTTTGGAATCATTGACAATCTTCCGGAATTTACCTCTGAAGTTAGGCAAGGCGACACCGTAAAAATTGAATCTGATCGCATTAGTGATTGGATGTATCTTGAGAATTCAGAATTAGAAGGCGGATATACAATCAAATTATTGCGTCTTAGAATGACCGACAAGGAAAGAGAAGAGTTTGATAAAGTAAGTGGAATGATAATTAAATAAGAAACGGCTTGTAACAGCCGTTGTGTGATATTGTTAAAAAAAGAAGTAAAAATGAACTTTAAACAGATCGATATTCAAAAATTTGATTCAACTGGTAATTATGTTTTGAATGAAGAATATGTACTTTCCTATATTTATTCCGATGGATGGACTGAACGATTATTTAGAATTGCATTTTTTATAGATATATATTTTGACTGCAAAATTGATTTAAGTTTTTATTTAAGAAATAATAAAAAAAAGAATGATACTTCATATAGTCAAAAGATTGAAAAGCAAATTGAATCACAAATCCCTATAGAAATTAAAAACTTAATTGTGTCATTAATTAATCTAAAAGAGTTAAAATTGAAGTATTTATATGCTGACACATTTATGGAAGATTCAAAAGATGAGCATTTTGTTATTAATCATAATGAAAAATCACATAATGTTGGAATAGGTATCTTTCTTAAAAAAGTAAAACCTGAAAATGAATCTGAAAATTTATTTTTCCAACTGCATACAGAATTTGAAAAATGGAAAGAAGATATATATAAGAAATATTATAATGTAAAATTACAAAATCACACAACAGGCGTTAAAGAACATTTTAAATAACATTATTGTGAAAAACAGAAAAAATATAATTCGTTTTTTAGCAAGCTTAAGTATGCTGATTTTCTTCTCACCTTTTTTCTAGATGTGTTCTGATAAGCACATTAAAGAAAGTTCTAGTTTTATTAAATCATGTCATAAAGCTGAAACAGCGAAAGAAAAAGAAATAGCTTTCGAAAGAGCAAAAAAGGACTTTTCTTTGGCACCAATACCTGCTCTGGTAATTATTCATTCTAAGTGTTGCGCAAACTCTGGCTTTGCGCTTTTTTTATACCTAAAAATCACAACTGAAGCTTATGCAATTCATCCAATAACTCCTTTTCATCTTCCGGCAAGAGCTGCAAGGCAATTTCAAGTAAAGTCATTACATTAATATCCGTATTTACGGTATGACTTGGTAAACTTGGTGCATCATGATGAAGCAAAAGAATACTAGCTTTTAGCAAATCTGAAACCATTAAGTTTAATTGGTTGTAACCGGAAACTTTTAGTGTTACATTAAACGAATTATCACTATTATGATGCGGTTTTAGCTTTTTAAACTTTTTTGACGTGTACATTGATTGAAGAAATTCTGCTATTTGTACTTTATGTTGTGTTTCCATAATATTCTATTTTAGTTTGTATAGTCTTTTTATTCTAATTTTTCATAGAGACGAAATTACAAGTAATAGATTACTTTTAGAGGATTGTATACAATCAGTTGTATACAACCGATATGTAAATCAAAATAATAAACCCTAAAGATTACACAAGAAATATCTTATATTTGATGCTAATTAAACCTTTTGAAATGAATAAGCTGATCAAACTAAATCTTACAGGAGTAATTTTATTTCTTACTTCATGCTCCTCTTCAATGTCTCCAATTCAAGTACATAATACACTTCCCTCCCTAACAAAATCAAAATACATTTTGCAATCAGAAATAGAGAAAAACAACTGTAAATATTTAACTAAAAACAGAAGTTATACAGCTCCTATAGGATTGTTAACAAAAAATGATTTAAAAAATGGCGCACGAGGTATTGATGAATGGGTAATTTTAGATGGTGGTAATGCTTATGTATTAAGAAACTATAAATGGGTGAATATAGATAATGAAGTTACAACTCAACTTTATTTAGAATTTGATACTTTATTGTGTGAATAAATCCGTGCCCGCAACAGCAAAACACAATACTAAAAATCTTTATAAATCTTATATGCATAAACTTCTTTTATTACTTTTCTCACTTCTCCTTATTTCGTGTGATTATCAAAAACCCCAAAAAGATAAGTATCCTAAAATGCTAACATTTTCTGATGTGGCTTCAAATCCTGAAAAGTTGAATCTAAAATTTTTCAGCGGAAAAAATGAAGATATCCAGGCTATTTTTATCACAAAAAAAAATTGTATTACAGTTAGTTATGTGAGTAAAGATAATAGCGCTGCATCTTCAGACTCTATTGTTATTTCAGATTATTCCAGCCTTAAAAATTGCAGGAAATATTATTTTAAAATCGATCAGTCTAATAATACTTCTATTAAAGATGAATCCAATTCACAATCAAAAAGTATTGATTTGTATCATGTAGAAATGATTGATGATGTAATCTACACTCTCGATTATAAATTTTCACCACCAAATTACAATCCGCAACCGTTAGATTCATTATTTTGGAAAAATAGAGGTGCTAAAGTAGAAGTATACAATATCACAAGTCTGCATAATGAAGAAGATGTTTTAGAACCGTTTGACAGTATCGTAATCGGAAACACTTCACAATGTGGTGGTGGAAGATTAGGCGGACCAATAGTTTGCCCGGTCTATTTAGATTACTTTAAAATTTCTTCACCCAAAAAAACAGTTTATTTTAAAGAATTAAGCAGCTATAATAATTTCAAAATTTTAAAAATTTTTGATACAAATTGTTTGTTACATCTTCCCAGAAGTTTTGACAAAAACACCAGTTTATTTACTATTAACGACTGATTATTTTAAATACCCCAATGTTGAAGAAGCTACACATTATTTAAAACAAAACAATGTAAAAACCTGTGATGATATTGAGAAAATCCCTAAAGACATGCATTGGATTATGGGTCCTTCAGGTACCGTTTTTAATTTGCAAAAAAGAGCTAACATAAATAAATACTAGTCCCTATCCGGATTGATTTGATAAAACCAACATAATTACGTACTAAATTTAAACCCAATATAATATGAAAATCGTTTATACATTGTTTTCTTTCTTTATTTTACAAACAATCATTTCACAGACAACTGTTAAATCTAAAACTTATGGAAACTTAGATTTTAAGGAGCTCGATTATGGACAAGCAAATGTTAAAGGCAGAAAAACCGAAGAACTTAAGAACTCTCCAACAGGAACCCGTGGCTGGTTACAAGATTTTGAGATCATAAAAAAAACAGATTCAATTAAGGCTGTTAAAAAAGCAAATTTTGGAGTTGTTTACATGGTTACTGCCAAAGATACTGTTGACATTAACATCGATATTGAATGGATTTATCCTGAAAAAATAACAAACGATAAAGGCGAAAAATTTAAAAGCATAAGATACACAACAAAAAGGCCAACTAATATCGCTTCAGCCTCATCTTACAGTTTAGATGAGCCTTATGAATTGATTAAAGGCAATTGGCAAATGAATATTTTTATAGAAAATAAACTCGTTTATAGTAAGACATTTGTTTTGTATTAAAACTGCTCTTTGAAGCTTTCTTCTTAAAAGTCGTAATTACCATATCTGCGAAGTGTTTCTGCTGAAGTACAACGCTTTGTCAGCTATTTAATACCTATTTAAATGAAAACAAAATCCTTTTATATCTACGGAGCATTCTTTATGATTTTTGTTGCTGCATGTTTTTTATGGATGCTTAGAAATAATACATTCGCAGAAAAAGCTACTCATATTGATTATCGTGATAAAGATATTGAGAAAAGATTGGGATTTACATTAGAAGAATATGTAAAAACAAAATCAATAATTAATTTGCAACTTAACGGAAATGGAAAATATAATGATAGTATCCTCAATCTGTTTCAGCTTGAAATTCAAAAAATAATGAAAGTTGAAGATGCAAATAAGGGGATTCATTTAAAATTTAGTAGAAAAACTACTTATGAAAATGTGATTCGCTCCTTTCAGATTTGCAAAATAGAAGATTGTTCTACCTATATTCCTGATGATTATGACCTTTGGGTTTTTCCATACTATAAATAAAAAATCTAATCCATGAAACTACTACAGATCACTACCCTACTCTTAATTTTCACCCTCACCTCATTCGCACAATCAAATCAATTCGTTGGTAATTACGAGCGTTCACTGGTTGACACTGATGGAAAACATGTATTTGAATATAAACTGACCTTAAATCAAGACGGAACATTCGTTTTTCATTATTATTCAAATATCAAACAAGGAATTCCACCTGAAGTAAATAAATACGGAAAAGGAAAATGGAGCGCAAAAGACAATCTGGTTACATTTTTTTCGAATAAACAAGAAGACTTTGATGCAAAATATACGTTGGATTTTAATAATTCTACAGCGAGATTTGTTACTAAAAATCCGAGAGATAAAAGTGATAAAATAGTCCAAACAAAACTTACGTTTTTGGAATCAGAAATCTCGTGGATGCGAAGAATTGATATTTTTAAACTATAAATCTGCCTTATAAACCCGACAGCACAGATTTTTAATTATAAATACCATAAACCTTTGACAAACAAACACTCATACAATAAAATTATTGACAGCTGGATCAACGCCAGAAATAATACTATTGTAAACAAACCCATCATAGACTTTGCTGACTATATAAATTCAAAAGGAACTATTTTAGACATTGGTTGCGGAACAGGAATGCCAATAGCAAAATATCTTTCTGACCGTAATTTTTCCATAACAGGAATTGACCTATCGGCTAAAATGATAGAAGCAGCCAAATCTATCGGTATTAATAACGTAGTCTTTTGTACTTGCGATTTTTTTGATTTTGAATCAGATGAAAAGTTTAACGGAGTTATTGCCTGGGACTCGCTTTTCCATTTCCCAAAAGAACGCCAGATAGAAATTTACAACAAAGTATATCACCTGTTAGCTCCCGGAGGTTATTTTCTTTTTACCCACGGAAAAAAAGAAGATGAACATATTGACAAAATGTTTGGAGAGCAATTTTATTACAGCTGCCTGTCAAAAGATTTTGTTCTCAGCTTAATGAAAGATCTTGGTTTTGATATCGTATATTCAATTGAAAATTTTGTCGAAGAAAAAGACCAGCGGGACTGGGTTGTGCTGGCAAGAAAAAAGTAAAAATAAATACTCCGCTCTTGCCAAAAAATAAGCAGCTACAATATTCTATTGAGTCGTATTCGTAAACTGCCTCTGCTAAGATATTAGAACTATCGTACCTTATGCTATTTTACTTATACCCATTTTTCTTGTCTTTGTACCTAAATCCTGAAGGCTTAATACATTTTTTCAGCAGTCAGTTTCTTAATTGTTTAATTTCAGGTCTCCAAAAGAGATAACTACAAAAATTAACTAAAGAAAACCATTATGAAAACGACAAAAAAGGTATTACTTTTAATTACGCTAATCTCACTCTGCGCCTGTAAAAAGGATTCAAAAGGAGACAAAGATGATTATACAACTGCACAAAACAGTACCGCAGCTACTGAGTGCCTGGCTCCTTCCGATTGGTTTACGATGGTAAACAACACCCGACAAACTCCTGCGCCAAATGAAGGCCCAACAAGCGTATTTGCCAACAATGCAACGGTAACCAATTGTGACTTTCACCAGTGGTCCTGGCAAAAATTTCTTTGGCTGACTAATGAGGTGAATGGAGTACCATCATTTATGACATCGCTGATCCAGGTGAGTGCAACAGGTCAGCGATTAGATCCTGCTAACGGAATTGTTTTAACGGATACTGCTCAGGCAAGTTCTTCTACTGATATTTTAAAAACACCTAATTATACATCTGGCGTTCCAAAATCTACTACGGTTTATTATTCGATATTCATGGATAAAAAGATGCACGATACAATGTTAAAATATGGTCCAATAGCAAAAAATGATCCTTCAAAAATAAAAGGTATCACGTTTCCTGTAGGTTCATTAGAACTTAAAACCTCCTGGATTGATGCGAGTGTTCTTAAAGATCCTTCTTCTTATTTTATTACGCAGGGAGTAATTAATGGAGTAAAAACGAAAGTTGCACTTTTAGGAATGCATGTCGTAGGAGTTGTAGAGAACCATCCGGAGTTTGTATGGGCTACTTTTGAGCATGAAAACCTTGCTCCTGCTTATGACTGGTCAAAAGCAACACCAACGACTGATGCACCTGTTACCAGTACTGTAGATTATCCCTTTTTTAATAAAAGCAGTACTTCAACAATTACAAATATAACGTCTGGAAACGGGATTTATACTGATGTGTTTTCGGTTTATAAACATGGTGTTCCGGTTGAAAAGGCAATGAAAGGTTCTCATGATGTTCAGCTTTTCATGAAAACAAGTCAAAATGGCTCGGAGAACTTTAATAATATTCGTACCATTAATCAAAGTGTTAAGAAACAGTTGAAAGGTATTTGGAATAATTATTTTTACAATGGTTCAATATGGATCAATACGGAAGGATACAATACGACTCAGCAACAAGCTGCTTTATTAGACTCGCTAAGTGGTACTCTTTCAGAATCTACACCCGGAAAATTGACCAGAGGTTCTGTTGCAGCCTACAATATTACGATGGAAACCTATGTTCAGGTAGGATTTGGCCCGAAATCAATACATCAGGTTACAGTCGATAGTCTGGTTAATTGCTTGTCATGTCATAATGCCTCTCACAGATCGAAACTTTCTCCCCTTTATATTAGCCATGTTTTTAATGGGTATGTAGGAAGCCTGAAAGGCTTAACCAGAAAGCAAATTAAACAGGAAAGTGTTAAGGAAATCATGGACGATTATAATTTGCGACAAAAATTAAGATAACTAAATGGATGATCACTTTAGTTATTAAAGCAAATATAAAATTTAAATATAAAAAAACCACAAGCGAAAGTTTGTGGTTTTTATGTTGAAATTGATTATTCAAAACTAAATAACCACACACTCAGTTTTTTTTTCTTCAATTATTTTCAAATTCATTATTTTTTGAGCAACATCTCCCCTTTCGAATAAACGAATGAACTTGAAAACAGCACTTACAAAATATCCTGGATTTGAAACCAATCTGGCGATTTCGGCAATTCTTTTATCTCTTTTCTGTATGTAGGTTTCTCTTTGATTTTCCGGAGTTACTACAAACTCATTTGCAAATTTCCAGGCTCCATCCCTAGCAGTTTTCATACTAAAATCTATAAAAAAGTTATCAATTTTGCCTGATAATTTCAGTATAATTGCGAGTGTTGGCCAAATTTTGATTAAGCATTTTTCGACATGTTCTACCAGATTACTAAGAATAATATTAATTTGATTAAAATCAGATTCTAAATCTTTTATGTTTTTAATCGTACTAACTTCAGCCGAGGCTATTCCTAAATCGAGGTTTACATGGGCATTTATTCCAAGTAGTAAATGCTGAACAACTATTGGCCAAAAACTTTCTGCCTGCTTAAAGGAGAATTCCCAACAGTCTGATGCTTTTTCTTTCGCTTTATACTGGTAATACGCCTTTAGGTATCGATTGGCAAAAATAACATCAAGTTTCTCCATTCGCTCCCCATTCTGAAATGAACCATCAGCAATCCCTTCTTTGATTCTTACAGTAACTTCACGATATAGCATAGTAAACAAACCTATAGCACTTTGTTCCAGTTTTGATGTTTCAATTATTTCATCCAATAACTGAATGACTTCATTTATTGTAGTAGCTTGTTTTATATTCATTTATAGCTGGTTAAGATTAAATTAACATAAGCGAATATAATTATTTTAATCTTTCAAAAAAGTTTATTTGAAGTAAATATCTTGTTATTTTTAATACTCGCCTTAGAATATTGTTTTATTGGAAATCTTATGATTACCGGGTTAAACTATTATACCGCAACGGTCTGTAATGTATGGGGCGATCTTGGCTTTTACATCAGTTTTAAAGCTGATGTAAACTAACAGTATTGATTATAACAAATCACTTGAAAATGGTAAAAAAATGTACTCAAAAGATACTCTGAAAACAATGCCGGATTTCTTTGCAGGTTAATAATGACGCTAAGTCACTAAGGTTTTATGCCGCTAACAAAAAACTTTGCATCTTAATACCAAACCTGATTGCTAAACCGTAAAAAATTTCAATACCAATTTCTAAATCCTTAATTTCGCTTTCAAATAAAAAGAGAAAATGAAGGTCTGTATTGCCGAAAAACCAAGTGTAGCACGAGAAATCGCATCCGTTTTGGGTGCCAATGCCAAACATGACGGTTACTATGAAGGCAATGGTTATGCCGTGACCTACACTTTTGGGCATTTATGTACTTTAAAAGAACCCAATGATTACAAGCCGCATTGGAAAAGTTGGGATTTGAACAACCTTCCTATGCTTCCTGAAAAATTTGAAACCAAAGTAGTTCAAAATTCGGGTATCGAAAAACAGTTTAGAATCATAAAAAGTTTATTTGACAAAGCCACAGTCGTAATAAATTGCGGGGATGCCGGACAGGAAGGAGAACTTATTCAGCGTTGGGTGATGAACGAAGCCCATTACAAAGGCGAAGTACAGCGCTTATGGATTTCTTCGCTAACCACCGAAGCGATAAAAGAAGGTTTTGAAAATTTAAAACCAGCTGCCAACTACGATAATTTATTTTACGCCGGTTTTTCCAGAGCTATTGGTGACTGGTTATTAGGTATGAATGCTACACGTTTATATACCGTAAAACACGGCGGGTATAAACAAGTCCTGTCTATTGGCCGGGTTCAGACACCAACTTTGGCAATGGTGGTTGACCGATTTAAAGAAATAGAAAATTTCAAGCCCCAACCCTATTGGGAATTACAGACTTTATACAGGGAAACACTTTTTAGTTATGAAGAAGGTCGTTTTTTGAATAAGGAAGATGGGGAAATTTTGGCGAATAAAGTCAAAGAAAGTGATTTTGAAATTGTTTCGATTGATAAAAAAAACGGAAATGAATTTGCACCAAAACTGTTTGATTTAACAGGTTTACAGGTGTATTGCAACCAGAAATTCGGATTTTCGGCAGAGGAAACACTAAAAATTGCTCAAACACTTTACGAGCAAAAAGTAATTACATATCCAAGAGTAGATACGACATTTTTACCCAATGATATTTATCCAAAAGTACCTGGGATTCTGCAAAAATTAACCAGTTACACAGAACTGACGCAGCCCATTTTAGCGAAAAAAATCAAAAAATCGCCTAAGGTTTTCAATGATAAAAAAGTAACTGACCACCACGCTATTATTCCGACCGGAGTTCAAAACAATCTGCAATATAATCAGCAGCAGGTTTATGATATTATAACAAAACGCTTTATTGCCGTTTTTTATGATGATTGTCTGGTTGCCAACACAACCGTAATAGGAAAAGCTGCTGAAGTTATGTTTAAAGCTACCGGAAAAGAGATCTTAAAAAAAGGGTTTCGTGTTGTTTTTGAAGATCCGGGTGCAAAAGAAAAAGAAGCAGATTTACTGCCAAATTTTGTGGTTGGTGAAAAAGGACCGCACGAACCATCATTCCTTCAAAAAGAAACCAAACCACCGAATCAGTTTACTGAAGCGACTTTATTGCGTGCCATGGAAACTGCAGGAAAACAAGTTGATGACGAAGATTTACGCGAATTGATGAAAGAAAATGGTATAGGGCGTCCGTCTACGCGCGCTAATATTATTGAAACGCTTTTTAAACGTCAGTATATTGTACGAAATAAAAAACAGGTCTTGCCTACTCCAACAGGCATTCAATTGATTGATACGATTCAGAATGAATTGATAAAATCAGCAGAACTTACCGGTTCCTGGGAAAAACAACTGAAAGACATTGAAAAAGGTACTTTTACTGCAGGTGCCTTTATCAAGAACATGAAACGCATGGTCGAAGCTTTGGTTACTGAAGTACGAAGTGAAACCAGACACGCAAACATTTCTCATGCAGCAATGATTCAGAAACCAGTTGTAAAACCTGAAAAAGAAAAAAAGAAATCCTCAGGAATTTCGGCAGAAACGTGTCCAAAATGCCAAAAAGGAAATCTCATAAAAGGTAAATCAGCTTATGGATGCAGTGCGTACAAGTTGGGTTGTGATTTTGTGCTTCCTTTTGTTTTTCATGATAAAAAGATTACTGAGAGCCAATATTTACGCCTGATTCAAAAAGGTTCAACTGTCAATATAAAAGGCTTTAAAACTGATGAGGGCACTGTTGAAGGTTTAATTCGGTTTGAAGAAAACTATAAACTAAAGTTAGAACCAAAGAAAAGTGATAAAAAAACTGACTCAAAAGAAAATTCAGATTCATTAATCTGTCCAAAGTGCAAAAAAGGGACAATACTAAAAGGCAAAAACGCTTACGGCTGCAGTGAATATAAATCGGGTTGTGATTTTAAAGTGACTTTTGATGATGTAAGAGCAAAATTAAAAAATCAAAAACCAACTAAGGAATTGGTGTATTCGATTTTAACAGCTAGTATTTGAGTTTTTCTGCCCCAGATTAAAAGATGAAAATATTTTTTGCTTCACTCAGATTCTGCAGATTTAAGCAGATTTTTTTAATTTAAATTTTGATTATCCGTTTTTAGTCATAACCCTGTGATGCTTGCTATTACTAGCCTGTCGAATAATTTTTCCTCAAAATACCTCCTATTAAGCTTGTAAACGAACTCATTTAGGTATAATTGAAGATATTTTCCTTTAATTTTATGGAAATTTCCTAGGAAATTTCTTTTTGCATTACTAATTGCAATATGAACCCATCTTAAAGTTTCTGTGGTTGTTTCTTTATTGGATTTTTCAGTTATATGAATTTCTACATATTCTGCAATGTCTATATATGAAGTACTCTTGTCTGTAAAAAGGATACTTTTTTCAGAAATAGATTCCTGTATAGTTTGATTTATTTGCTCCGATGTATGATCCGTTAAAACCTTTGCTTTAAAATACCTGCACTGATTTGATTTTTCACCCGTTTCTATATCTTCTAAAACGGTAGATTCTGCCATAATTGCAACGTTAGATTTCCCAACAGCACCACGTCCACGAATTCCTTTTTCTTGTTCTATTTCAGTAGATTCAATTGTAAAATAACCCTCGTCAAATTCAATCATTCCTTCCAAAGTATAGCGTGCATCTCTATTTCCCATTGCTTTTCGAAGTTTATGAACCATAGACCAAACTGGCTCGTAACGTTTCAATCCCAATTGTTTTTGAATTTCTTTACTCGAAAATCCTTTTTTTGTTGCCGTTAATAAAAATATAGTTTTGTACCAAACCAAAAATGATAAATTCGAACTTTGCATTATCGTTCCACTACGTAATGAAATTCGACTTCTACATTTTTTACATTCATAGCTCCATCTGCTTTTTATCCAAAAATGTTCTGTGCTTCCGCATTTACATTGAACTCCGATCTTATCTCTTTCTTCTTTAAAATGAAGTCGGCAAGATTCTTCGCTTCCAAAATTTGCAGTAAAATTGAATATATTCATCGCTTTTTTTTATCAAAAATAAGGCTTTTTATTCAATTATGAGTAATTACGGATAATCAAAATTTAAATTTTATAAATCTTTTTTAAATCTGCGTAAACAAAATTTAATAACAAAAATTAATATAATTGCTTCTTTATCTTAGTCATTCGGGATATGGCAAATAATTTTTATCTATTTTAGCTGTACTATTAAAACTAATACTTCCAAATATGTTTCAGAAAATTACGCTTACAGCACTTATTATAGCTTTCGTTTCCTGTCAGAAAAAAGAAACCGTTGAAAAAGACAAAATCAAAAAAGCAGACTGGCTAATTGGAAACTGGGAAAATACTTCACCGGATGGTATTTTAACCGAAAACTGGAAAAAAGTAAACGACAGTACTTTTAACGCTGTTTCTTATTTTATCAAAGGTAAAGATACTTTGCATTTTGAAAACATTATTTTGGCTCAATTAGGTGAAACGCTTACTTACAAAGCGACTGTAAAAGGTCAAAATGATGACAAACCGGTTTCCTTCCCTTCTACTTCAGAATCAGACAAACAATTGGTTTTCGAAAACCCTAAACACGATTATCCACAAAAAATTATTTATACAAAAGGAGCTAATAATACTTTGACAGCTGAAATTTCAGGAAAGTTGAATGGGAAGCCGACTACGGAAAGGTTTATTATGAAGAAGAAGTAATCTTTTCTTAGAATCATGGAAAATAGAACATTACAATTTGTTATAAAATCAATGTCATTTCATATTTTATTTTTAGTTCTTTTTATATCATGCAATAATTCTGAATTAAGATCCAAAAATATTAAATCAGGTTTTTTATATGATGCAGGAATCTACAATATCCCGGGCAAAAACAGAAATATTTTAATTAAAGAATTAAAAGATGGTTCAAAAATATTTGCCATTCGAGATCGTAATAATAAAATATTATTTCAGCAAAGTCTAAACGAAACTTTTAGCGCCAATCATTATTGGCTTTTATATATTGATAAAGATACCAATGTATGGTATTATAATTCAGACCACATTTCACATCAGGCAATACTATTCAATAAAAAAACACAAAAATATGAAATGAAAGATTTTTGTACATCCAAATTACATTTACCTCCAGAATTCAAAAAAGAAATAGAGACTAATACATCTAAAGTTTGCGAGTTTTAATAAATATAATTTCTGGTATTATTGAAATAAACCTAAAAATTGTTTCTAATGAAAAAAGTCTTTTTATTATTTCTATTTTCAATTTTAATAATAAGCTGCAACGAAAAAAACCAAAATTCAATTGATGATATCTGGGATAATTTTTCCTTCAATTCAATATTAACAGATAGTAATCAAATCGTTATAAAAGCTTACGATTCAAGATTAACAAATAAAAGAGTAAATGTTGAATCGTATATTGCAACTAAAGAATTTAAAACTACAACAAAACAACAAGTCCAGGACATTGAAACCATTTTTGAAAATGCTACAAAAACTGGTTACTGCTGTTGTCCAAAAAGCTCATTTTCTATTCATTTTTATAATCAAAAAGAAGAACTTGATTACTTTTATGTTGATACTCTGGAATTTAAAAACAAGATAAGATTTTGCGAAAAAAGTTATCAATATTCATATATTATTGAAAAACAAAAATGGAAAGATTATATAAAAGAAATTAGCAAAAAATGAGTACTCAAACGGAATTTTAAACTTTTATCGTTCACAAAAAACTTAGAATCTAAGCATCTCGGTCGCTTAGCAACTTAAAAAAACTACTCATCCTCCCCTATCTTATTCACCATAAAAATCATCAGAATACCTAAAACTGCCATAATTAAAAACGCCCATTTCATACTTAAATATTCAGATATAAAACCTACCATTGGCGGAACTAGTAAAAAACCAAGATACCCAATTGTAGATATAGAAGTTATAGCTGAGCCACTGCTTAATTTTGAAGATCTTCCGGCAATACTAAATACTAACGGAACCACACAGGAAACTCCAAAACCAATTAAAACGTAACCAAAAATAGTTGGGTAAGCATACGGCAAAATAAAACAAAGTGCAAAACCTGCAGTAATTAAAATTCCACTGTAAAGCAGAATTTTTTTTATCCCAAATTTCGTTACACCAGAATCTCCAAATATTCGTCCTAAAGTTACTGCTGTTGCAAAAAACACAAATGCAGCACTGGTTAATTTTGGAGAAGCTTTCAGAATATTTTCAAAATAAATACCGCTCCAGTCATACATGGTATTTTCGCAGGCCATGGAAACGAAACAAATGACAGCGAATTTTATAAGGTTCTTTTCCGGCATTGCAAAGAATTTTTTCTTCACAGGAACCGGCTCATTATGAATGCTCAACGGATAAAAACAAGCCGTAAGAGCCAGCATAAAAACACTTACTCCTAATAAATGATGAGATGGCGCAATATGCTGTGTTACCATTACATACCCAAAACCTGCTCCCGAAAAAACAGCGATACTCCAAACAGCATGAAAACTCGTGATAATCGATTTTGGATATAATTTCTGTACTTCAAGAGATTGTGCATTAATCGATAGATTGAAAATATTGCGCGAAGCTCCAAAAATTAAAAGTACGATAACCAATTGCCATACAAAGGCTACTAAACCCGGTAAGGACAGTACAATATTAAACATAATTGCCCCTAAAAGCATGATATAACGGCTGCTGTGTTTATTTAATAATTTTCCGGTAAAAGGCATTGTCAGCATCAAACCAATTGGAAAAGCAAATAAGACTGCTCCAAATTGGGCTTCGGATAAATGTAATTGGGCCTGAATATGCGGAATACGGGATACCCATGAGGAATATCCAAATCCGGAAAGAAAAAAAAATACAGTATTAGCCAATCTAAATCCTTTGGGAGTATTCTGTATTTTTTTTAAAAAGGGAATAATCATTGAGCTATTTTCAATTTAATTTTCTGCAAAATTAAGGTTTTTAAAACCAAATTCCCTTTTTAAACTTTTCTAAAATGCTTTAAAATAACAAAACAATTAAATGTTTAATAATTTATAATAAAAAAAATACTTCTAACATTTTTTGCTCCTTTTTAATAAACATTAATAAATTATTTGAAATCAATCTAAATAATATTTGTTGAAGAGGTATTAATTTTTACTTTTACACTGTTTTTATTAATTCTAAATAAAAATAATAACCAAAACAAATTTTATTTTAATGAAGTATTTTAATCTGAAAACATGTCGTTTTCTATTTTCAATCAGTTTTCTATTTTCAATCAGTTTGCTATTATCAGCATTTACAGTTTTTTCACAACAAAACCATGGAAAAATAAAAGGTACAATCACCACATCTGACGGCGATGCCGCAGCAGGTGTAAACATTATTCTTAAAAACTCTAAGTATGTGACCATTTCCAATGAAGAGGGTGTTTTTGAATTCAACAGAGTAAAACCAAATACCTACACTTTACAGGTTTCTTTGACAGGCTATCAAACTTTAGAACAAGAAGTAACAGTAACAGAAAATGAAACAGCGGTCCTTAATTTACAATTAAAAGTATCAAAAAAAGAATTAAAGGAAGTTGTAATAAGCAACCGAAAAAGCATCTTATCTAAAAAGACAGATTATGTTGCAAGAATGCCTATATCTAATCTAGAAAACCCACAGGTTTATAGTGTAATTCATAAAGAACTGTTGCAGGAGCAAGTAGCGGTAAACATTGAAAGTGCCATAAGAAATACGCCAGGAGCTGTTCCTGTTACTTATCCATCTGGAGGAATTGGTATTTCATTTAGAGGATTTACTACAGGAATAAATGCCCGTAATGGTATGGAAACATCAAGTAATCGCTCTTCTATTGATTTGGCAAATGTGGAAAGAATTGAAGTCATGAAAGGGCCGTCCGGAACTTTATTTGGTTCAACTATTTCATCTTTTGGAGGTGTGGTAAATTTAGTTACTAAAAAACCTTTTGAAACTATTGCATCAGAAGTGTCTTATACAGCCGGAAGCTTTGGATTAAACCGTCTTACTGCAGATGTAAATACTCCTTTAAATAAGGATAAAACAGTATTATTTAGAATTAACCTTGCGGTTAATAATCAAAAAAGTTTTTTAAATTATGGTTTCAACAAAACTATTTCAGTAGCTCCAAGTCTTACTTTTAAGGCAAATGAAAAACTTACTTTTAATATTGATGCGGAGCTGATAACCTCAAACAATACCAGACGTACTTACAACATATACAATGAAGATTCCGGAATAAATAATCCTGAAGATTTAAAAATTGATTATAAAAAAACATTATTTCATGACGATAATGATGCTAAAACTTCAGCAAACAAAATTTTTGCACAAGCAGAGTATCAAATTGCTGAAAATTGGAAATCTACAACCCTATTTTCATTTATGGGCGAAAATGTTGAACGCAGTTATCAAACTTATTTGATATGGAGTTCTCCCACTGTGGCAACAAGAAGAGTTGGTAACTGGGGCCCTATTTATGATAATTATACTAATATTCAGGAAAATATTAATGGTCAATTTTCTACAGGAAGTATCAAACACAAATTTTTAGCCGGAGCAAATTACAGTTATAACAAAAACGGTTTTTCGTCAGGTGCAAAATCTTTTGACACTGTTGATGTAACAACTAATGTTGCTCCATTGAGAAGAAAAGATGTTGATGCAACATTAACACAAAATACATATCCGGTTAGCGGTACAGAAACTTTTAGCGTGTATGCTTCTGATGTAATTAATTTTACAGATAGATTATCAACTATGTTGAGTTTGCGTTTGGATAATTTTAATCGTCCGGATGTTGAAGATGAAAAAGGATATCACCAAACAGCATTATCTCCTAAATTAGGATTAGTGTATGAGATAATTGAAAATCAGGTTTCTTTATTTGCAAATTATATGAATGGATTTCAAAATTCTGCTCCCATAACTCAACCAGATGCAACTCAATTAATTTTAGACCCAATCTACGCTGTTCAATATGAAGGGGGAGTAAAAGCCGAAGTATTCAATAAAAAGTTAAGTACAACATTGAGTTATTATAAGATTCGAATTGACAATACTACAAGAACCAATGCAGAAGGATTTACCACACAAGACGGTGTACAAGTAAGTGAAGGGATTGATTTTGAACTGATTGCTAATCCTTTTACAGGTTTAAATATTTTAGCCGGATATGCCTACAATGATAATACATATATAAAAACATCAAATCCTGTAATTGATGGTAATAAAGCCTCAGAAGCTCCAGAAAATGTAGTTAACTTCTGGACAACTTATACTTTTCAAAACAAATTAAAAGGCTTAGGAGCTGGTTTTGGAGTAAATTCTGTTGGAAAAAATTATATGGCTGAGGATAATGTTTTTTATATTCCATCTTATACTGTTTATAATACAACTGTATTTTATGATCAGCCTACCTGGAGAGTTGGAGTTAAGTTAAACAATCTAACAAATGAAAAATATTGGGATTTTTATGGAAATTCGCAAGCACCAACAAACGTATTGGTTAACCTGACATTAAAATTCTAAACATAATAATTCATTAAAAATACCTCTGTTGTTATGGCCAGAGGTATTTGTCTTTTATAAATAAAACACATTTATGTCATTAAAAAAACTCATACTTAAAATCCATCTCTGGCTCGGATTAGGCTCGGGGTTAATTGTAGTAATCCTTGGAATTACAGGTTGTATATATGTTTTTGAAGAAGAATTACGTCCTGTAATACATGAATATTATCATGTAGAGGCTGTAAAAAACAAAAGACTGCCTATTAGTGAATTAATCGAAATTGCAAAAAAAGCGAACAAAGACAGCCCAAAACAGTCACTTTCAAGTTTCAAAGTAATTAATGATAATGAACATACTGTAATTATCTCGTTTTTTGAGGAACTTGATAAAGATGCTATTTGGTATTGGAATCGTTATCAAAGCACCTACATTTATTTAGATCCGTATACAGGGAGCGTGAAAAAACGGGAAGAATACAACTTTGAGTTTTTTGTTTTTGTCAGAATGTTACACCAAACGCTTTGTTTAAACAGCAAAATAGGTGATCCAATCGTAGGAAGTGCAACCATTATATTCATCATTTCACTAATTACAGGATTGATACTCTGGTGGCCAAAAAACAAACAGGCTGCCAAACAACGATTTTGGTTCCGATGGAAAAAGACCACTAAATGGAAACGCAAAAATTACGATCTACATAATATATTAGGATATTACATGATGATTTTTGCTTTAATTATTGCACTCACCGGATTAGTCTGGGCATTTGATTGTTATGATAAAGGAGTGCAATGGGTTTTTAATGGTGGAAAAACGATTAAAAAAGAATCAAAGATTATCGAATCTGATACTACACATTTTACCTGGAAAAGTTCAGTCGATACAATTTATAATACCCTTCAAAAATTACATCCCGAAGCCAAATGCTATTTTGTTTTTCTACCAGAAGCAAATGATTCTACGGCAACAGTTGGAACTTTTACCAAATATGAAAGCCGCTTTGATGATGTAGCCATACAGTTTGACCAATACACAGCAAAAATTCTAAAAACAACAACTTATAACGATAAAAATAACGGAGAAAAATTACGATTTATTAATTACGATTTACACGTAGGCAGTATTTTAGGATTAGCAGGTAAAATACTCGCCTTTATTGCCAGTTTGATATCAGCGAGTTTACCTATCACAGGTTTTTTGATTTGGTTGGGACGAAACAATAAAAAAAAGACAACAACTATTTAGTAGTTTCGACAAAAATAAGGTTTGGTAAGTGAATTTTTAAAAATATTTCAATAAAAATTAAATATTTAGGTATTTTTATCAATAAAATAATTCTTACACAGAAACACGAACAACTAAGAATAAAACAAATATTTAAGCATTTCTTTACATTAAATACTTAGATTTGCACTATTTACTTATTAAGATACATTTTTACAAACCACAACTATGAACTATCCTAACCTACCAAAGCAATATTTTATTTTTATAATTTGCATGTTTTTAATTTCAGCCACAAATTGCCTTGCTCAGGACAAAGGAAAACTAAGTGGAATCATAACTACATCAGATGGAATACCAGCTGCCAGTGTAAATATCATTCTCAAAAACACTAAATATAACACAATAACTAATGAAAATGGAAATTTTGAATTGAACCATATAAAAGCCAATAACTACATTTTACAAATATCTTTAACAGGTTACGAAACACTCGAACAAGAGGTAAAAGTAACAGGCAATGAAACAACAAAACTTAATTTGCAGTTAAAAGTTTCAAACAAACAACTACAAGAAGTAACTATATATAATAATAACAGAGCAAAACTCTTTCCGAAACAAAGCACTTATGTTTCAAAAATGCCCCTTAAAAACATTGAAAATCCACAAGTTTACAATGTAGTTACTGCTGATTTATTAAAAGAACAGGCGATAACAAATTTTGATGATGCCTTGAAAAATGTTCCCGGTATTCAAAAATTATGGGAATCAACAGGTCGTAGCGGAGATGGCGGATCCTTTTATACATTGAGAGGCTTTGATGTACAGGCAAATATTGTAAACGGATTACCCGGTTTAACAAATGGTAGTTTAGATCCTGCCAACATTGAAAGGATCGAAGTTATAAAAGGCCCATCCGGAACTTTGTTTGGAAGCAGCCTGATTAGTTACGGAGGACTCATTAATACAGTAACTAAAAAACCTTATTCAGGTTTTGGCACAGAAGTGTCTTATCTTACCGGAAGTTTTGGACTTAACAGAGTTACTGCTGATATAAATACCTCTATAGATGAGTCAGATAATGTTGCTGTAAGAATTAATGCTGCATATCAGACAGAAAATAGTTTTCAGGATGCAGGTTTCCGTACTTCTTTTTTTGTATCACCTGTTCTATCCTACAAGGTTAATGAAAAATTATCTTTCCTGATTAATACTGAATTTATGCAAGAAGAAAAAACAACACCTCCGATGTTATTTTTAGGAAGATCCTCACCATTGCAATTTGACAATCTTGATGAATTAAACTACAACACTAAACTTTCTTTTTATAGTAATGATTTGTCCATAAAAAACCCCAAGTTCAATTTACAGGCTCAGATGAATTACAATATTTCTGAACAATGGACTTCGCAAACAGCATTATCAAGAGGTTCTACTAAATCGGATGGCTATTATTCATATATGCCTGATAATGAAAATGGGTTAGGCGAATTTGCTGTAAATATTACCAAAGAGCAATCGCAAACAGTAACTACTGATATTCAACAAAATTTTATCGGTGATTTTAAAATCGGAAATATGCGCAATAGGATTGTTGCCGGATTTGATTACTTTTCACAAGAATTAAAATTTGGCGGTTCCGGTTATGCCTGGCTTTATAATATTACTCCACAAGGAGAAGTTAATTATCTTAATCCCTATACCGGAACTGAGGATGCTCCAACATACCCAACCCGCAGTTCTGTAGATGCTGTTCTTGCAAAATCCGGCACGACAAATTATAATAGCAAAGATGCAACATACAGTGTATATGCATCAAATGTTATCAATATTTTTCCAAGTTTAATAGCAATGGCCAGTTTACGTGTTGATCATTTTGATAATGAAGCAGATATAAAAACTGATAATGACGATTATAATCAAACATCCTTATCCCCAAAATTCGGTTTATTGTATCAGCCTATTATTGACAAGCTTTCTATATTCGCTAATTACATGAATGGTTTTAAAAACGTTTCGCCAAAAAAATCATATGATACTAATGGAAATTCTGTCGGTTCTGAAGCCTTTGATCCGGAACATGCCAATCAATTGGAATTTGGTGTTAAAGCAAATGTTCTTGACGAAAAATTAAATGCAACTCTAAATTATTATGATATCAAAGTAGTCAATTTGGTAACAATTGATCCAAAAAATCCTTTAAATAGTATTCAGGGAGGTGAATCAAGAAGCAAAGGCTTTGAATTTGATCTGAATACATCTCCTGCAAAAGGCTTAAATATTATTGCGGGCTACAGCTATAATGAGAGTAAAGTAACAAAAGGAGATATTAAAAATGTGTTTTTAGAAAAAGGCAAAAGACCAATGTGGTCAGGACCTGAAAATTTAGCTAATATTTGGGCAACTTATAAATTTCAATATGGAATGCTGAAAGATTTTGGACTAGGCTTTGGAGGAAATTATGCCAGTGAAAATGCAATTATCAACAGTGATAAACTCGGGAAATTTGTACTGCCGTCATACACTGTTATAAATGGATCCCTTTTTTACGGTACCAACAAATTTAGAGTAGCATTAAATATCAATAACATTGCCAATAAGGAATATTTCAATGGCGGATGGGGCACAGTGAATCCTCAGAAACCAAGAAATGTTTTGGTCAGTTTTAGCTATAAATTTTAAAAACACATAATAATTCCAAAAAAGAACTGATTTTTTAAATTAGTACTCTTTAATTTTTAGTCTACTTAGCAAGTAAGCAAACGTTTTTTTGAAAGCTGCTTCAAAATGATATGTTTTTTTATATCCTAACTCTTCTGTTACAAATAGGAAGGTCAAAACATACGACATTCTTTAGAAAAAGCAAAAAGCAGATCAAAAAATAAGTTTAATTCAATTCCAGATAATAAATTTGTATTATTAAGAAATTTTACAATACTTAAACCAATTTATATGCCTTACTATCAAGTAAGGCATTTTTTTTTGAAACCTTACTCCCCTAAAACCAATACATTAACAAATATTATTCATATTTAATCTAAATAATATTTGTTAAACAAGTATTAAATTTTATATTTGTATATTATTTTTATTAAGTCCAAATAATAACAAATCTATTTTTATATGAATAACTTAAAGTTCTTATTACTTTTCAGCATCTTTTTGCTATCACTTACTACTTCATTTGCCCAAAAAGGTACAATAAAAGGAACAATACAAACAAGCGACGATAAAGCTGCAGAAGGAGTTTCTGTTTCTGTAAAAGGAATAAACAAAAACACGATTGCGGATAATAATGGATCTTTTGAACTTAAAAATGTGCCTGCAGGAACACATACATTAGTAGTTACACTAGTGGGATATGATGATCTTAATCAAGAAGTAACTGTTACTGCAGGTGAAGTAACGACTGCAGATTTAAAATTGACTTTATCAAATACAGAACTGAATCAGGTTGTAGTTTTAAGTAACAAAAGCGCTTTTAAAACCAACAGAATTTCATCCTCGCTTCGTTTGCAGTCGGCTATTATTGAAATCCCGCAAAACATTCAGGTAATTACCGGAAAATTAATTCAGGATCAGCAAATATATGATATGCTTGAAGGTGTTACCCGTAACGTAAGTGGCGCTACCAGAGTAGAACACTGGGATAATTATGCTAATATTACTATGAGAGGCAGCCAGGTTGCGGCTTTTAGAAATGGGATGAATGTAAGCACTACATGGGGACCATTGACCGAAGACATGAGTATGGTAGAGCGTATCGAGTTTGTAAAAGGACCAGCCGGTTTTATGCTCGCAAATGGTAACCCAAGCGGTTTTTATAATGTTGTAACCAAAAAACCAAGCGGACGTACAAAAGGTGAGGCTAATTTTGCATTAGGAAGTTTTGACATGTACAGAGGTGCTTTAGACTTTGACGGAAAATTATCGAAAGATGGAAAGTTATTGTACAGAATCAATGCTATGGGACAAATGAAAGGCAGTCACCGTGACTTCGATTATAACAATCGTTTTTCTATCGCTCCTGTATTAAAATATTTAATTGATGATCAAACCTCACTTACATTAGAATATACTTATCAATTTTCTCAGGTTCTTGCAATAGGTTCAAACTATCTTTTTTCTAACAAAGGATACGCAGATTTGCCTAAAAGTTTTACTAATGCTGAGCCAAATTTTGATCCAACCAATATGAATGACCAAAGTATTTTGGCAATTTTGGAGCACAAATTAAGTGATAATTGGAAATTTACAGGACAAGCTGCTTATTTTAACTTCAAACAAGAAGGAATGTCAATGTGGCCTCAATACCCTGGATTTGATTCTGGAAACGATAATATTTTACACCGTGGAGTATCTATCTGGGATGTTTTAGGAATAGCCAAAACAGGTCAATTTTTCGTAAATGGTGAAGAAAAAACCGGCTCTATTACTCACAAAATTTTAGGCGGTCTTGATATGAGTGACAAATTAAATTATCATGACTGGAGCCAGACGTTTGCTTTGAATGGCTATGATTTTAATGGTAATATTGTTCCTTTTGATATTTATAACCCAACTCATGGTAATGTTCCAGCTAATAAATTACCTGTTTTTGACAGAAGTAAAGATATCAGAGAAAGAGGTGTACAATATCGCAATGGGTACAACGCTTTTTACCTACAGGATGAGTTAGGATTTTTTGATAACAGTCTTCGTGTAACGCTTGCGGGCAGATATACAACACTAAAAACTTCAAATGCATACTCAGGATCATATAAAGACAGTAAATTTACGCCTCGATTGGGTGTAAGCTATTCTTTAGACAAAAATACTTCGGCTTATTTTGTAAGAGATGAATCGTTTAATGAAAACTATGGAACTGACTGGCAAGGGAAAAGTTTTGATCCACAAACGGGTACTAATCTTGAGTTTGGTTTCAAAAGAGACTGGATGAACGGAAAATGGAATTCGACCTTTGCAGTATATCAAATTACAAATAAAAACATTTTGACTGCGGATCCGGACCACTCTACAGGAGGCATTCAGTATATGAGACAAAGTGGAGAACAAAAAGTAAAAGGTTTTGAAGCTGATATTAGAGGAGAAATTGTTAAGAATCTTGATGTGGTTATAAATTATGCTTTTACAGAAGCAAAAGTCACTAAAGATACAGACCAGTCATTAGTAGGAACTCAGGTTGCAGGAACTTCAAGACATGTTCAGAATACCTGGTTAAACTATAAAATGGATCAAGGAGCATTAAATGGTTTAGGGCTTTCGATTGGTTACCAATATCAAATCGACAGATCTCCATGGTTTGTTTCTGACAGCGACGAAACAGCTTTACCTGATTATTTCCGTTTAGATGGTGGAATTACATACCAAAAAGGAAAAATGACTTATAACGTAATTGTAAATAACATTTTAGACGAATATTTATATTCTGGTGGAAAATACGATCCGGGGTATTATTACTGGCAAGCAGAACCGGGAACAAACGTTCGCTTGTCGGTTAGTTACAAATTCTAAATAAAAATGAATCCTTTAAATTAGTTTTTAAGGGATTTTATCACAAACAATAATTAAAAACGTACTTATTATGAAATCAAATAACTTAAAAAAACTGGCTTTTGCAATTTTAATGCTTCTTGTAAGCCCTGCCCTTTTTGCCCACGCCTTATGGATTGAAACTAAAGCTACTGGTACAAAAGGCAAGGCTCAGGAAATATCCATATATTTTGGAGAATTCGCAGATAACGATATTACCAAAGCCGACAAATGGTTTTCAGATTTAAAAGACTTTACTTTAGTATTGGTTTCTCCTTCAAAAAAAGAAACCAAATTAACTTCTAAAGCATTAGAAAATAAATATCAGGCATTTTTTACACCTGATGAAGACGGAGTTTACACCATTGTAATGCACCACAAAGTAAAAGATATTTACGGAACTATGGTTTTAGATTACAATTCAAGTGCAACAGTTGTAGTAGGAAACAAAACTGCAGGAAACTATGCAACGGCAAATAATAATGTAATTAGCGTTTTTAGTGAAAATGCAGACATCGCTAAGAAAAACGCCAAAATCGACATATTTGCTTTGTACGAAGGCGCTTCTGCCAAAAAGCAAAAAGTAAAAGTAATTGCCCCAAACGGGTGGGAAAAAGAATTATGGACAAACGATAAAGGAGAAATCTCTTTTACGCCAATCTGGCCAGGAAATTACATGGTAGAATTTGCTTATACCGAAAAAGTATCAGGAGAACATAACAGTAAAAAATATGATGAAATTTGGAAAATGGCAACTTATTTAATTGCCGTAAAATAAATTTAAGTTTTATGATTTAATTAAGCCTTTTTCAATTCAGAAAAAGGCTTTTTTTGTTTAAATCATTTTAAAATATCTTATTTTTCTTATATTATTGAAGCGATATATTTAAAAAAATAATAATAAACGACTAACAAACAAATAGTTGTAAAATTAATAGTAATTAATCTAAATAAACTTTTAAATAATAAACATACCCGCTATATTTGCAAAAAAAATTATTTTAAATTATTCTAAATAAACACCATGAAATATATTTTACTTTTCAGTTTATCATTTCTAAGTTTTGCTACTTACAGCCAGGATTATTCAAATAACGATACTGCATCAGCAATTAATGATACTGTAAAAAACAAAAAAGGTGAAGTTCTTAATGAGGTTAAAATTACTGCCAACAAACCAAAAAAACCAATTTCTGCAGCTCGCTCAGGAATTAAGGTAATGGATTTACCACAAAGTGTTCAGATTGTTGGAAGTGAAGTTATCGAACAACAGCAGGCTATTCGTTTAAGTGACGTTATAAAAAATGCTAATGGCGTTTATGTAGGTTCAGCCCGTGGTGGTGCACAAGAATCTTTTTGGTCAAGAGGCTATACGATGGATACAAATAACATGTTTAAAAATGGATTTCGCTATAATACAGGATCTATTCCAGATGTATCAGGTTTAGAAAAGGTAGAATTTTTAAAAGGGGGATCAGCATTATTATTTGGAAATGTTACCCCGGGAGGAATTCTAAATTTAGTTACCAAGACCCCAAAATTCACAGAAGGCGGTGAATTATCCATGCAAATGGGAAGCTATGCTTTTTACAAACCATCGATCGATTTTTACGGCCCTTTAAACAAATCAATCGCCTATCGTATTAATGCTTCTTACGAAAATTCAGAAAGCTTTAGGGATTATGTAAAAAATGAACGTATTTATTTTAATCCTTCGTTATTATTTAACCTTACTGAAAAAACTCATATTACATTACAAGGAGATTATCTAAGTGCCGACTGGACACCGGATTTTGGAACCGGAATTGTTGGAAAAGAAATTTTAGATTTACCACGCAATCAATTTTTTGGAGCACTTTGGTCAACGGGGAACACAAAATCTTCAAGTGTTTCATTAATACTTAATCATAACTTTAATGATAATTGGAAGTTAGGTTTTAATTCTTCTTTTCAATCCTACAGAAGAACTCAAACAACAACAGCACAATTATCTAATTTAGCTTATTCAACCAATAGCACAACAGGTGAAAAAGAAGTTCTCTGGAAAAGAGGATTAACAAAAGCTGATGCCGGAGAAAATATATTTGGAGACCAATTGAATCTTCAGGGTATCTTTAATACTGGAATAATCAAACATCAAATATTTACCGGGGTTGACTATGAATATTCTACAGCTCCAAATTATACTTTTGGTTTCTTTGATCCTGCAAAACCTGCTGATCTTGTAACAACAGAGGCAAAAGCCATAAATATCTTAAACTACGATTACAGCACTCAAAGCCTTAATGTGCCTTACAGCAACAGAATAACCCAATTGGCTACAACAGATACAAAACGCTTTGGAGCTTTTGCACAAGATTTAATTTCAATCACAGAACATATCAAGTTTTTAGGAGGAATTCGTTGGTCATGGCAGGAAAGTCAGGTTACTACAACAAAAGAAGTAATAGAAAAAGAAATAGTAAACGGACAGCCTACTAATAAAAATATAATCACAACGCCATATGAAAATGCAGTCCCTGTAACTGCGGCAAAAGCATTAAACAGAGCTTTTTCTCCAAAAGCAGGACTGGTTATACAGCCTAACAAAGATATGTCGCTATTTGCCAGCTATTCTAACTCGTTTACACCAAATACCGGAACTACAGTTGATTTTAAACCATTAGACCCATCTATCATTGATCAGTACGAAGTAGGTATCAAAAAAGATTTCTGGAAAGGAGATTTGAGTACAAATGTAACAGCTTACATGATTGAAAACAACAATTTAGCTCAAACTGCTCAATTTCAAGCAGATGGAGTTTCTGAAAATGTAAACACTAATTTAAAAGAATTAGTTGGAGCTACAAAAGGAAAAGGTATTGAAATCGATGTTACCGCAAGACCTGTTGAAGGTTTAAACATAATGGCAGGATATAGTTTTAATGAAACTAAAGTTTCAAAATCTTCGGGAACAAGCGGAAGTCTTGTGGTAGGTGATATTTTAGCAAGAACTCCTAAACATACAGCAAATTTGAGCTTTTTCTATAAATTGCCTTACGGGTTATTAAAAGGATTCTCATTTGGAGCAATTGCTAATTATGTTGGCGACCGCACAGGAGGCTGGAATGATGATTACTTATGGACAGAAATTAAACCAGCACCTACTAACCCAAATGATCCAAAATACATAGTTACTATCAGAGATCGTGACATTCCATTAGAAGGTTACGCAACTATTGATGCGTCTGTAGGTTACGAATGGAAAAAAATGTCTCTTTTATGTAAATTATCAAACATTACAGATGAGTTAAACTATACAGTTCACGAAAATTATAGTACAAACCCAATTGCTCCTCGTCAAGTAATGGTTAGTTTAAAATACAAATTATAGTAAAAAAATTCGATTTCTAAAATAATAAAAACTTTTTCTGCCTCTTTCATTTTTGAAAAGCAGAAAAAGTTTTTCCTTTTAAAATAAAAAGTATTTTTGCCGAAAGTACTTTCAATTATTACAAACCTTTTATTTAATCAAAACATGCCTAGTCCAGTTTCAGAATGCCTGTATTGTCAAAACAATGATACCTTAAGCCAGTTAATGATAAAAGTTGCAGATTTAAAAGTATCTCAACTTTTCCTTTTTAAAGAGCAATCTTATACGGGACGCTTAAATGTAGTTTACAAAGATCATGCAGTTGAATTTTATGAATTAAGCGATGAACAGCGCAATTTATTTATGGAAGATGCTGCTACAACAGCAAAAGCTATTGCAAAAGCTTTTAATCCTGATAAAATCAATTATGGAGCGTTTAGTGATACTTTATCTCACTTACACATGCACATTGTTCCGAAATACAAAGATGGCTACGGATTTGGAAGTGTTTTTGAAATGAACCCTCAAAAAACATATTTATCTGATTCAGAATATGACGCTGTTATAGAAAAAATTAAATCGAACTTGTAACACACATTTCGTTTTTTCTTTTAAAACTTTTTCTGACTCTTCTTTATGAGGCAGAAAAAGTTTTTTTTACAAAAATTTGTTTGAATCAAAGAATTAAATAACCCCCATCTTTTGCATTAAAAAAGTAGCACTTTTATTTTTACAGATTCCGTTGCGAAGTTTATAATCAAAATGCAAATCATTGTCTTTTATTTCGACTTCAAAGCATTGGTTGGTCAAAGTTTCAGGATATTCATTAGTTGTTAAACAAACTTCAATATCATGTGTCGCAATGGCACCAATTGCATTTTTAGCAATGACTTTTTTAACTACTTCAATTGTTCCGTTTCGTTTGTCATCAGAATTGGTTCCTCTCAAAATTTCATCCAGTAAAACAAAAGCCGGTTTATCTTCCAAGGCATCCATAATTTGTTTTAAACGCTTGATTTCAGCAAAAAAGTAGGATTCACTATCTGCTAAAGAGTCAGATAATCTCATTGAAACTAAAACTGGCAATGGATGAATATTAGCATTTGAAGCACAGACAACTGACCCTATACCAGCTAATACCATATTGATCCCTAAACTTCTTAAAAAAGTGCTTTTTCCCGACATATTAGAACCCGTTAAAATCATAAAAGACTGCGGATAAAAATGAGTATCATTCCCTACTCTGCTTACGGGGTTCAATAGTGGATGGCTTAGATTTGTAAATTCAATTTTATGCTCCTTGTTTATTTCAGGAAATACAAAGTCAGAATTGTTATACGCTAAATTTGCCAAGCTGTTTAAGGTTTCAAATTCCCCTATAACAGCAATCCATTTTTCAAGTTCATCTGCATACTCATTTTTCCAATTCAAAAGTGCTCTTAAAACATGGAGATTAAATAAAAAAGTTCCGTTAAAAACAGTTGCAGTAACAAAATTATTAATTGTATCCATTCTAGAAAACAATTCTGACAGCTGTTTTAAATGGGAACTGGCTTTTGCGTTTTTAAAAAACAACTGCTGTTTTAAATCATTCAGTTTCTTAGATTCAAAAGTTTCATTTTCAATTTTCTGAACCAGCAAACTATATTGCTTTATTATTTTATCAATATTTTCAGCTTTGGCAATTTCAGATCGAATACGTTTAACTCCACTTCCTAAAACAATCAGATTTCCGATAAAAACATAAGTCAGGTACGATAACAGAATAGTTTTTGAGGTAATAAAATAAGCCCCCAGAAAGCCAAAAAACAAGACAGGTAAAAGAATTGAAAGTACATTTAAAACTTTAGGTAAATAATTATTTTTAAATGATTTCCAATGCATTAACGAATCATATGAATCTTTACTGTCATGACTGACAACTGCTAAAGCAAAAAACTCCTGCCTCCAGTTTATTTTTGATTTAAGCTCTTTAACTGCTTCTTGATTTTCAAGAATACTTTCATTGGAGTTCAATTTTAATAATTGATTCGCTAATGTTTTTTTTCCAACAAAAGTTGCTGTTCTGTTTAAATTCTGAAATAAGGAATGGTCTCCAAAGATATCCAGATCATATGCATAAGGATGATGGAAATCATTAAATTCAATACCGTTTTCAAAAGGAAGTTTTTCTCTTTTTAGAAAAGAGATTTCATTTTCATTTATTTTTAAAAGTGCAATTAAAAACTGTTTTTGAAATGACAAACGCGAATGAATACGCATTAAAAATATAAAACAAATAAAAAATACAACAGCACTAATTAAGTATAAAATTTCGCTTGTTTTAATATAATAAAACATCAGTAACAAAAAACTAAAAATACTTAAGAGCCTTAAAATACTTATACTGTTATACTTTTTATTAGTTGTATGTAATGATTCGGTGTATTGCGAAACCTTGTTTTGATAATAATCCATCTTTTTAATTTAATGAATCACAAATATAGGTTTTACCAATACAAAACACTGATTATTTACATCAGAAATTAGTTATCATGCATCACTAAAACAGGAATAGAAACCTCTTTCGTTATTTTTTTAGCAAAACCAGAACTAAAAAACCCTTCAAAAAAGGATCTTTTATGTGTAATAGTCGTGAGAACATCAATATCCTTAAAAAGTATAAAATCAAGTATTGTTTCTTTGACATCATCACTTGGCAACACTAAAAATTCTACATTTTCATCAGCAAACTCGACTTCCCATTCTTTGATGGTTTGCTGGGACACATCCGAATCAGAAGTTTTAACATATAAACTTCGAACTTTTGCATCCGTTTTCTTTGCTATTTTTAATACTTTTCTCAACTCTTTTTTATCTTTTTCCCGATACCTGGTAGTAAAACCAATTACTTTTATCTTTTTAAATTTAGCATCTATCGGAACACATAACACCGGAACCTCAACCCCTGAAATCACAGAACTAGTATTGGATCCCAAAAAGAAAGTTGTCCAGTCTGAGACTCCATTTGTACCCATAATTACAAAATCAATTTGATCTTCTTTTACAGCATTTTTTAAATTATAGAGCAAATCACCATCCATTAACCGGTGTTTTATTACTATTTCATTTAAATTTCGTTCAGCAGCAATAGCCCTTAATTTAGGGATTTCATCTTTAAAAAGGTCAAATTTAGCCAATTCTATTGAACTGTAAATTGCTGCGTAATTCTCGGGGAAAAACTGACTGTCATATACCGGAATTTCAAAAGTATGCAGTAAAATGAGTTCGGCATTGACAACTTTAGCAAATTCTAAAGCATGGACAAATGCATTTGTAGCTGCTTCAGAAAAATCAGTTGGAAATAATATCTTTTTCATTTTATATCTGATTAATTGGTTTCTACTCAAATTTAATCATTATAAAGACAAAACAAACTGATAATTATCAGGATTTTAACAGTTAATAATTTCTTAATAGTGCTATTTTAGACTCTTTAATGTATCATTTGTCATTTTCATAGCTCGTAAGATTTCTGCTTTTTTCTTACCTTTGCAAGATGATAAATCAAGATTCTATAGTGGCATTGGCTACTCCATCCGGAGCAGGAGCTATTGCTATAATTCGTATTTCAGGTGCTGAAGCAATCTCCATTGGAAACTCTGTTTTTAAATCTATAAAAAATAAGGACTTAACAAAGCAAAAGACCCATACTTTACATTTGGGCCACATTGTGGATAACGAAAAAACGCTGGATGAAGTTTTAGTATCTGTTTTTAAAGGACCTAACTCTTACACCGGGGAAGATACAATCGAAATTTCATGTCATGGTTCAACTTATATCCAACAACAAATTATCCAGTTATTATTGAGAAAAGGCTGTCGTATGGCTGATGCTGGAGAATTTACCCTGAGAGCTTTCCTAAACGGCAAATTGGATTTATCACAGGCAGAAGCTGTTGCCGATTTGATTTCTTCTGACAATGAAGCTTCACACCAAATTGCCATGCAGCAAATGCGAGGCGGTTTTAGTAATGAAATTGCCCGGTTAAGAGAAGAGCTTTTGAACTTCGCATCTTTAATTGAACTAGAATTGGATTTTGCAGAAGAAGATGTTGAATTTGCAGACCGAACACAATTTTATGAGTTATTAAACCGAATCGAATTTGTCCTAAAACGTCTAATCGACTCATTTGCTATTGGAAACGTCATTAAAAATGGAATCCCGGTTGCTATCGTCGGAGAACCAAATGTTGGTAAATCAACTTTGTTAAATGCCTTATTAAACGAAGAGCGGGCAATTGTTTCTGACATAGCCGGAACAACACGCGATACTATTGAAGATGAATTGGTTATTGGCGGAATTGGGTTTAGATTTATCGATACAGCAGGAATTCGTGAAACAAAAGATGTTGTTGAAAGCATTGGAATAAAAAAGACTTTCGAAAAAATCGACCAGGCTCAAGTTGTTGTTTATTTGTTTGATGGTTTAAAGTTTCAGCTTTCAAGTTCTGAATTTGTTTCAGAGATTGAACAAATCAAAAATAAATACCCATTAAAACCTTTATTAATTGTTGTTAATAAAAAGGATGTTTTGTCTCACGAAGAAGTCTTAAACATTACAAATCAACTTGAGAATCTAAATGCTAAGCTTCTTTTAATTTCTGCCAAACAAAAAATTGGTGTTGATGATTTAAAAAATGAATTACTTTCTTTTGTAAATACCGGTGTACTAAGAAATAACGAAACTATAATCACAAATACAAGACATTATGATTCATTGCTTAAAGCTTTAGACGAAATACAAAAAGTAAAATTTGGCCTTGAAACGAACCTTTCCAGTGACTTAATTGCACTGGATATTAAAGAAGCTCTTTATCAGTTCGGGCTTATCACAGGTCAGGTCAGCAATGACGAATTATTGGGTAATATTTTCGCTAATTTCTGCATTGGAAAATAGAAAGACAAAACATCACAAAATAAAGACAATTAAACGAGTTAACATATTGATAAACAATATTTTAACTCTTTTTTTATTAGCGTTTTCTTTTTGATATTAGTTGATGTTTTGATTAAATTTGTACCGTTTTTGTACCTCGAAAACACGAGGTACAAAAAATATTTTTTTTTGGCCAGATAATGGCACGCAGAGACACACATAGTCACAGTGGGACACTTAAAGTCACATTCTATGAGTTCAAACATTAAGATTAACAGAATCTGCGAATTCTGTAAAAATGAATTTACAGCCCGCACCACAAAAACGCTTTATTGCTCTCTTAAATGCAGCAGCAGAGCCTACAAAGCAAGAACACGGAATCAGCAGAAGGACTATTTACCGGATAATTTCCAGAGGAGAGCTTGATATAGCAAAATTTGGAACAAGGACAGTAATCAGAAGATCTGATATGGATGGATTCTTTACGATCCCTTTACAGGAATCTATGCTACGTCCTGTTCAGGTATTTCCGGGATTAGAACAATGCTATACCATAACGCAAATACAGCAGAAATTTTCTATTTCCCCAGGAGCGCTATACATGCTCATACAAAGGCATAGTATCGTTAAATATGCTGTAGGGAAATTTAACTATGTGGCTAAAAAAGATATCGATATTATATTTGGTTCTGTCGCATCTGTCAGAATAAAATATAAGTTTTTAAATGATTTAAAAGTTAAACTGCCAATTTACAAAATGATTTAAACATAGTTATCACTGGTCTAACCATTTGATTCTTTCTCAGCATATGCACAACTTCAATTCCGCTCAATGTTCGTCTGGCCGATTCAAAACTTTTAAAACCTAATCCATTTTGTATTCGCCACTTGATAAAAAGATGATCCTGTTCCACAATATTGTTGAGATATTTACACTGCCGGATTTTAATCTTTGAGAATGAACGTTTATTATATACTTTGATCGCTGCGGTATTAGAACCGCTTTTATCAATGTTTATTACTCTTGGTTTGTAGTTATTACTAATTGCTTTAATTAGAAAAGACTGAGCGCTCATTCTTTGTCTTTTTCTGGTCAAAAGAAGGTCAACCGTATTGCCTAATTTATCAACCGCCCTATATAAATAACACCAAATACCTTTTACTTTGATATAGGTTTCATCCAATCTCCATCTTGCCCCTACTTTGCCCTTTTTCTTCTTCATCTCTGACTCAAGCAAAAGTGTAAATTTATAAACCCAGCGTTGGATAGTGGCATGATCCATAATAACTCCCCTAATCTTCATTATTTCTTCAATGTCACGGTAACTAAGTGTAAATCTTAATTTAAAATACACTGCCTGAAGAATGATATATTTTGTATAAAAATGACCTTTAGTATTCATTTTTTGATGGGTTTAAAATTATAAAGATAAAGTTATTCCCAAATGCAAAAGAACCCTATAATTTGCTTGTAGACATCAATGTTCAGACTAAGCTGCAAAATTAAATACCATGATCTAGATATAATAGGTTTAAGAACAGAGATAATCGCCTCAGGCCTTTCTTATATAAACTAAAAATTACACATTGATAATCAATAGTTTAATTATATAACTTATTAGCTTAACTCTGTAAATATCAATGCATAAAAGCGAGTAACCTTTGATTAATCATAAAAATTATTAAAATGAAAAATATCAATCTTAAAAAAACAAAAGGGCAACTTGCAAAACTATCTACAGTCTTGATCCTATTATTTGCTTTTACGGTACTACAATCGTGTACTACCAAGTATAAATTTTCAACCTCATCAGTGGTTCCGGCTGCGGAAGGCTCTGTAACGGTTAAAAAAGACAATAACAGCAACTACATTATTAATTTGCATGTAAAGCGTTTAGCCGACCCCAAAAGACTGGATCCTGCAAAAGAAATCTACATTGTCTGGATGGAAACCGAACAGAACGGAAGAAAAAATATTGGGCAACTCAAAACAGCAAGCGGAATGTTTTCCAGTGCTCTGAAAAGTTCACTTAAAACTGTATCCAGCTTTAAGCCAACGGGTTTTTTCATTACAGCAGAAAACGATCCCAATATTCAGTACCCCGGCGGTCAGATCGTACTCAGTACAGGATCGCTGTAAAAAACTAATTGCATTGAGTTTGTATTACTAATTAATTGCTTTAATTAGAAAAGACTGAGCGCTCATTCTCTGTGTTTTTCTGGTCAAAAGAAAGTCAACCGTATTACCTAATTTATCTACTGCTCTATATAAATAACACCAAATACCTTTTACTTTGATATAGGTTTCATCCAATCTCAAGCTTGTCCCCACTCTAACCTTTCGATTTTTCATCTTCGACTCAAGCTAAGGTGTAAACTTATAAACCCAGCGTTGGATCGTGGCATGATCCGCAAGCACTCCTCTAATTTTTATTATTTCCTCAACATCACGGTAACTAAGTGTAAATCTTAATTTAAAATACATTGCCTAAAGAATGATATATTTTGGATAATAACCTTTAGTATTCATTTTTTGATGGGTTTAAAATTATAAAGATAAAAGTTATTTCCAGATGCGACAGAACCGAAAACTAATAGTTGGGTGTTTTTAATTTAAAACCCTTTCCGCTTTAAAAAACTAAAAGGGTTACAGTATCAATTATATATTTTATCTGAATTAGAGCTATTTTAAAATTTAAATCCTAACAGGTTTTTGAAGTCTTTTAGGATTTAAATTAATTTAGATAATTTAGTGTTATCTCTATATCCGTTATTATTCATATACCAATCTTTATAGACAGATCACCGACTTTCAGCCCATTGATTAAACTTTAAATAAGCTTTTGTAATATCTTGTTTTTCTAAGGGATAAGCAAATTGTAAAGGAATATTAATTGCCCAAGGTAAATTTTCATCAGATATGTAATATTTTTGAGCAGCTAAATTGCTGTCATCATCTGCAGTACCAAATTTAGATTTGTCAGCCAAATCAGTTGGTGCGCTCCCTGCTAAATGTATTTCTTTTCCACGAACACCACCTATTACAAGAAATGGATTGTAAGGTGCAGTTCCAAAATTGCTTACTGACACCGGCGTTATAAATTCTATTTTCACCTTCATTGTTTTAGGAGCGCCGTTGGAACCACTAGAATTAAGTCCTTTAAAAGGATCATCAAAAATAGGAACAACTGCTTTTGATTGATTTACTTCTGTTCCTTTTGAATTTAAAGCAAAAACATCATTACTTAAATTTTGTCCTGTAACCGATTTTACATTACTTGAAGTTGTGTTAAATTGTAATGAAAACTCATTTTTCATTGCAGCACTATTTGCTCTAACGGTTAATACAGCTTTTACTTCTACTACCTTATTATCAGCATTTGTTACTTGATTAAAATTATAATCAACTACCAAATCGTTAAAATCATAATCACCTTTGTTTGGCCACAAATCTTCGTAGGCAACTGATCCAACACTATTTTTGGATGGATAATAATTGTTAAACGCTTTTGTAGGATATGTCAGACACTCATCTAGTGAATCACCTACACCATCGCTACCAGCGTCTTTTGGTGTATCTATTGGTTTAATTTTATCAGTATTAGCAGCAGTGTAGGGAGAAATAGTTGAATAAAAAATTCCATCATTAAAATCTTCGTCTGAACTACCTTGACGGTTAATATCCTCAAAACCAATTAATAAAAGTTGACGTTGAGCGTCTTTTAAAATTACATTGTGTTTTTTTTTATCAATATTAGATTACGTCTATTGTTTTAATTTTAAATGTATTATCAATTTTAATTCTCTCATAAATGTAAAAGCACTACTTTTGTTTAATGTTATTTGATAAGTGTTAAACAAAATATATGACAAAGCCAATAATTGTAAAAATCGATAATGGTGTATTGAATGAAGTTCAGATCGATAGAATTATAGAAATGGCATGGGAAGACCGAACACCTTTCGATGCAATAAAATTTCAATTTCATCTTTCAGAAGCCGATGTGAAAGCTTTAATGAAAAAAGAGCTAAAATTCAGCAGTTATAAATTATGGCGTGAAAGGGTTGAAAACTGCAAAACAAAACACATTGGAAAGAGAAATCAAGAAATTGATCGATTTAAATGCACCAGGCAAAGAGCAATATCAAATAATAAAATCTCTAAGCGTTAATAAAAATATTCGACGATGATTAAAAAAGATAAACCGGATAATGTAGTATTTTCTAAAGAGCATGGTTATAATGCAAAAGTATTGCCTTATGCTACAAGTTTAGGTGCACCAACAATAAAAGCTGATGATTTAGCAGGCTGGAAAAACATGGGCATAAATAAGGTAAACAAAGAATTTGAAAGTAAATTCAATGAACTAAAAATGCAATATCAGGATTTAATCCAGGAATTCCAGTGGAATGAATTGGTATACAATGCCAGATTTTCTTTTGAACCCATTGTTGGTGAAATATACCACTTATACAAAGATCCAGACGGTTCTAATTTTCTCTCACTAATTGGACCCAAAGAATGGAATAAGGAACATGTTGCTACTTTTAGACTTAACAGTGATAAAAAATGGATACTCATTGATTTGAAAAGCCCCATTTTTTAGTAAAATTTCTACTAATGAAAAACAAAATAAATTTTAAAACCAGTAATCTGGAAAAAATGGAGAAACAAACTGCCGTGCATTTAATAAATAGTTTAGGCGGTTTTAAAAGTGTGGCTTTGGTTGGAACTTCCGATATGCAGGGAAATACTAATTTATCCATTTTTAGTTCTTTTTTTCATATTGGTGCCAATCCGCCATTGATAGGCATGATCTTTCGCCCAAGTCCACCGGAGCGTGACACTATGAGAAATATTATAGATACAGGATTCTATACCATTAATCATATCAACGAACAGATCTACAAGAAGGCACATCAGACATCAGCAAGATATAATAAGGAAATTTCAGAATTTGATGCTGCAGGACTCAGTGCGGAATATAAAAATAACTTTCCAGCTCCTTTTGTGCTCGAAAGCAACATACAGTTAGGCATTGAATTTAAAGAAAAAACAGATATTTCGATCAATAATACCACTATGATTATTGGGGAAATAGTCCAGATTTTTATTCCCGAAGACTGCTTGTCTGAAGATGGTTTTGTTAATTTGGAAAAAGCAGGTACCCTTACGTGTTCGGGTCTGGACAGCTATCATAAAACCTTGCAATTAGACAGATTAAGCTATGCAAAGCCTGATAAAGAAATTACATCATTACTTAAAAGTTGAACAAAGAAAAGATAAATATTATGTGGTTCAAACGTGATCTGCGTTTTACAGATCACGAACCTCTTTTTATGGTGCAGCAGGAAAATATCCCCCTTCTTTTGGTTTATTTTTTTGAGCCCTCGACAATGGCTTGTGAGGATTCTGATGTCCGTCATTGGCGTTTTGTTTATGAATCCTTACAGGAAATGCAGTCTAAATTAACGTCAATTGCTGCGCAGATTTATTATTTTCATAACGAAGTCCAAACTGTTTTTGAGCACCTATGCAGTGTTTATGATGTTCAAAGTGTGTTTTCGCATCAGGAAATTGGCAACAAAGTCACTTTTGACAGGGATATTGCCATGCAGTCTTTTTTTGATGATCATCATATTCTTTGGAAACAATCTCAGCTCCATGGCGTAATCAGAAAGCTGCGATCAAGAGAGGATTGGGATAAGCGCTGGGAAAAAACAATGCGCGCATTGCCTAAAATGATTGATCTGAATGCTTTTAAATTTGAAAATTTAGATCCTGATTTTTATCAAAAACTAAAAGGAAGAGTACTTTCGAATGAAATTACAAACCGAAATAAAAATTTTCAACAGGGCGGCGAATATTGGGCCTGGCGGTATTTGGAAAGTTTTGCAAAAGAGAGACATGTCAATTACAGCAGACATATTTCCAAACCCGGTTTAAGCCGAAAAGGTTGTAGCCGTTTATCGCCTTATTTAACCTACGGAAACATCAGCATGCGAATGGTGTATCAATATACCAATCAGTTTTATGAAGGATCGCCAAACAAAAGAGCCATGCTTAATTTTGTTTCCAGACTGCACTGGCATTGCCATTTTATTCAAAAATTTGAAAACGATTGTCAAATTGAATTTGAAAATATAAACAAAGATTACGATTCCTTGGTCAAACCAAAAAACGAAATCTATATAAAAGCCTGGCAGAAAGGAAAAACGGGGGTCCCTATTGTCGACGCCTGTATGAGATGTTTAGTCCAGACAGGTTATATCAACTTTAGAATGCGTGCCATGGTAGTTTCCTTTTTTACATTCAATTTGTGGCAGGACTGGCGGGACCTTCATTTTTTGGCAAGACAGTTTTTAGATTACGAACCCGGAATTCATTATCCGCAGATTCAGATGCAGGCCGGTACAACAACAGGCAATACCATTAGAATTTATAATCCCATAAAAAACTCACAGCAGCACGATTCAGAAGGCATTTTTATAAAAAAATGGCTGCCTGAACTGACTGAAATTCCATCTCAATTCATTCATGAACCCTGGAAATTAAATCTTATTGAGCAGCAATTTTACAAATGCGAAATAGGTACAGATTATCCAGAGCCCATCGTTGACATAGAAAAAACTCGAAAATATGCGAGTGATATTGTTTGGGATTTTAGAAATAAACAAAAAAATGCGAGGAGTTAAGAAACAAAACCTGCCTACTAAAATCTGCGCGGCCTGTCAAAGGCAATTTGCATGGAGAAAAAAATGGGAAAAAATCTGGGACGAAGTGAAATATTGCAGTGATAAATGCAGAAGTAGCAAATAATATGGAAACCAAAACTTTAAGGCTCATTCTTGGAGATCAGTTAAATAGCAATCATTCCTGGTTTGAAACGATAGACAATTCAATAACCTATGTGATGATAGAAATCCGGACAGAAACCGACTATGCCGTACACCACATACAAAAAATAACAGGATTCTTTGCAGCAATGCGCCAGTTTTCCAATTTCCTAAAATCCAAAAAGCATCATTGTATTTATCTGGAAATAAACGATAAAGACAATTTACAGTCCCTTGAGACCAATCTATCCTTTATTATAGAGAGAGATCATTACACAAGATTCGAATACCTGCTGCCCGATGAGTATCGTGTTGATGCAGTATTACAAAAATTTACATCCCAGCTTGCTATTACTTCTAAAGTTTACGATACCGAGCATTTTTTCAGTAACCGTAATGAACTCGGAAAATTCTTTGAAGGCAAAAAAACTTTTTTGATGGAAAGTTTTTATCGTGCCATGCGAAAGAAACATCATATACTAATGTCAGGAGACAGTCCACTGACAGGACAATGGAATTATGATCAGGAGAATAGAAAGAAACTGCCTAAAAATCATAAACCCGCTCCGCCTTTAGTCTTTAATAATGATGTTTCCCATATAGTGGATGCCATTTTACAGAACGATATTAAAACGATCGGATCTATTGACAAAACAAATTTTATCTGGCCTGTAAACAGGAAACAGTCTCTTGAACTCCTTGATTATTTTACAGCTGAATGCCTGCCTTTATTCGGTTCTTACCAGGATGCTATGGTGCCTAATGAGTGGTCCTTATACCACTCCAGATTATCATTTTCATTAAACACAAAAATGATTTCTCCGGCTGAAGTCATACAAACTGCAATTGTAAAATGGGAGAAACATCCTGAAATTATTGCGTACAATCAATTGGAAGGTTTTGTACGTCAGATTATTGGATGGCGGGAATACATGCGGGGCATTTACTGGCTCAAGATGCCGGAATATGCTACATTAAATTTTTTCGGTCATAAGGAAAAATTGCCTGAATGGTTCTGGACAGGCAAAACGAAAATGAACTGTCTTAAAGACGCCATAACGCAGTCACTTACATTTGCTTATGCTCATCATATCCAGCGTTTGATGATCAGCGGAAATTTTGCCCTTTTGGCCGGAACAGATCCTGATGAAGTCGACAACTGGTATCTTGGCATATACATCGATGCTCTGCATTGGGTTGAAATAACCAATACACGCGGCATGAGCCAGTTTGCAGATGGAGGAATTGTCGGCACCAAACCTTATGTCAGTTCGGCTTCTTATATTGATAAAATGAGCCATTACTGCAGTACCTGTTTCTATAATAAATCAAAAAAAACAGGAGATAAAGCATGTCCTTTTAACAGCCTGTATTGGAATTTTTATGATAGGCACGAAGAGAAGCTGTTACAAAATCCAAGAATTGGAATGATGTATAAAGTATGGCATAAAATGAAGTCTGAAGATAAAGCTGCAATATTGAAACAGGCTGATTATTATTTAAAAAATATAAATAACTTATGAAAACAGCAGTAGTTTGGTTTAAAACAGATTTACGAATAACCGATAATGAAGCATTATTAAAAGCAGTTTTACAAAATGACTCTGTTATTCCTGTTTATTGTTTTGACGATTCACATTTTGCAGTAACAGCCTATGGATTTAAAAAAACAGGAAATTTCAGGGCTCAATTTCTTATGGAATCCTTAATTGATCTGGATACTAATTTAAGAGCACTAGGATCAGGATTGCTTATTTTGAAAGGAAAGCCTGAAATTGAAATTCCAAAAATAGTAAAACACTACAAAGCCTTTAAAGTGTATGCCAAACGGGAAGTTGCTTTTGAAGAAAAGTGTACTGAAAATTTAGTTCAGTCTGAGCTTTGGAAGCTTCAATGTGAATTTTTAACCTTTAGCACCAGCACTTTGTATCATGCAGAGGACCTGCCTTTTTCAATAAAAAATATACCGGATGTATTTACTGATTTCAGAAAAAAAACGGAGAAAGATGCTACAATACGAATGGCGTTTGAAAAACCGGCAAACATAAATTCACCTGAAATTCCTAAACTTGAACTACCAAATCTCATGCAGCTTGGCTTAAATAAAATACATATGGACCCAAGAGCTGCTTTTGGCTTCATTGGAGGAGAATCGCAGGCCTTAAAAAGACTGAATCATTATTTTTTTGAATCACATGCCATTTTAACATACAAGAAAACCCGCAACGGAATGACAGGTCCTGATTATTCTTCCAAGTTTTCTCCCTGGCTTGCCTTGGGATGTATTTCTCCAAGGTTTATTTACCAGGAACTTAAAAGATACGAGTCCCTTTATACCGCTAATGAATCAACTTATTGGCTGGTATTTGAATTGCTTTGGCGGGATTATTTTAGATTTATGATGAAAAAATATCACAATAGTTTTTTTCAGAAAAACGGAATTAAAAATACCAATTCAAAAGTTGAAAAAATAGATTTTCAGAAGCTCCAAAACTGGATTGAAGGAAAAACAGGTGTAGATTTTATTGATGCCAACATGATCGAACTCAGACTAACTGGTTTTATGAGCAATCGCGGCCGCCAGAACGCAGCAAGCTATCTGTTTAATGATCTTGCACTAGACTGGCGCTATGGTGCTGCTTACTTCGAGCAGCAGCTCATAGATTATGATGTCTGCAGCAACTGGGGCAATTGGGCTTATTTAGCAGGTGTAGGCAATGACCCCAGAGGCAGTCGTTATTTCAATATTGAAAAACAATCAGCAGATTATGATAAAAATAAAATCTTTAGAAATTTATGGTTAAAAGATTAATGGGTTCGTCGCATCTGTCAGAATGAAATGAAGTTTTTAAATGATTTAAAGGTTAAACTGCCAATAAATTTTCGTCAGGCCGATTCAAAGCTTTTAAATCATAATCCGTTTTGGTGGGCGATTAATAAAATGACGATCCCTTTCTACAATAGTATTGAAAGATTTACACTGTAGAATTTTGGTTCTGTCGCATCTGTCAGAATAAAATATAAGTTTTTAAATGATTTAAAAGTTAAACTGCCAATTTACAAAATGATTTAAACATAGTTATCCCTGGTCTAACCATTTGATTCTTTCTCAGCATATCCACAACTTCAATTCCGCTCAATGTTCGTCTGGCCGATTCAAAACTTTTAAAACCTAATCCGTTTTGTATACGCCACTTTATAAAACGATGATCCTGTTCTACAATATTGTTGAGATATTTACACTGCCGGATTTTAATCTTTGAGAATGAACGTTTATTATATACTTTGATCGCTGCGGTATTAGAACCGCTTTTATCAATGTTTATTACTCTTGGCCGGTAATTATTAGCAATTGCTTTAATTAGAAATGACTGAGCACTCATTCTTTGTCTTTTTCTGGTCAAAAGAAAGTCAACCGTATTGCCTAATTTATCTACTGCTCGATATAAATAACACCAAATGCCTTTTACTTTGATGTAGGTCTCATCCAATCTCCAACTCGCCCCCACTCTGCCTTTTCTCTTCCTCATCTCTGCCTCAAGCAAAGCTGCAAACTTATAAACCCAACGCTGAATCGTGGCATGATCCACAATGACTCCTCTAATCTTCATTAGTTCTTAAACATCCCGGTAACTAAGTGTAAATCTTAGCTTGAAATATACTGTCTGAAGAATTATGTATTTTGGATAACAATGACCTTTAGTATTCATCTTTTGATCGGTTTAAAATTCTAAAGATAAAAGTTATTCCCAGATGCGACAGAACCTTTGGGTCTTTCCTAAGGGCTTTTTAATTTTATAGTATTACCATAATTCAGTAAGGTTATTAAGAAATATATTTTCCTAATTTAACGCAGTGCCGGATGCATCATCTCATTTAGAATTGATAAAGTAAGAGGATCAAATTGCCCTGAAAAAAAAGCATCTAATACGTTCTGAAACACAGGATTGGTATTATCTGTTAAACTAAAAAGTGTCATTGAGGATTGCAATTTACGTGCATCGAGATCTCCAAAAATAGATTCTACTGATTTCATTTTAAAACTTAGCAATGCTTCTGCGCTTTCAATAATATGCTTGCCTAATATTGGATGTGCCAGGAATTCTTCGCTTTGTTGTAAATTTTCTATAGCATATAACTCCGACATTTCACTTCTTCCGAGCCCTTTTAATTGAGGAAATATAAACCACATCCAATGCGTTTCTTTTTTGCCTTTTTTGAGCTCAGAAAGAGCTGTTAGATATAGTTTGTTTTGTGCTTCTAAAAAGCGTGTCAGGTCATTTTTTATTGCTGCCATTGGGGTTGGTAGTTTGAAAAATTAGTTTGAAAAATAATAAAAAATATAATATCACCTAAAAAAATATAGAAGAATAAACGGTTAAATTGACCTCAAATTTTCTTATTGCTTGAAATGGATTACAAACATTTTTCATGAATCTGACTTTAAGCAATTTAACAATAGACACATTTATTATCAAGCCCTTCAGAGATTTTCTGGAGGGCTTTTTGTATTGTTCTAAAACGACTTGAAATAAGAGGGTTTTATTATACTTACAATTCATTAAAAATAAAAAGTGCGAAGTCAAAGACGTTCGCACAAAATTTATTCAGCACACATCATGAGTGGCATAAATTTATCTGATTTTGATATAATAATACACCGAAATGTTTTTTGGGCGGGTCTCTTGTCCACCTGTGGCTGAAGTGTCAGTGTTACCAAGGTGTTCATCTAACTTACCGTGTACTCCTGATGTTGTCCATCTTCCCCTATCGTGGTTTCCACCTGTATAGGTCTGTTTATGACTATGTGATTTAATTTCATCAACTTGCGTCTGTCCGCTTAACTTATTTTCTGGATTTAGGTTACTAATGATTGGAGGTGGTACAGTTGTATTGTGCAACCCCATATCATTAACAGATCGTAAAAAAAGACCTCTTAAATCAGGAGCTTTTCCTCCAGTATATGCTCCATAAGTATTTATTGCCGTACCAATATCCCGGCCATCACAAGGAACCCAAATAACTTTATTTATATCACTTTCATATACCAAGCCATTTAACCTGAGAAAATCATTATAATTCAATAACGAAGCAATCATTGTTCCCAAAGGTGTATCAGAACTTTTACGTATTTTATTTTTAGCTTGTAATGAAAGTGATGCAGGGTTAACACCTTCATTAAAAGCTATCGTTACAGTTATATTATCTTCTGGATTTAGCTTAATATGCTCATAAAGAACTTGCCCGTCTAATATCTCAATGCCTTTTTCAAATTTCTTTCCGCCAGCAACAGTACCATTAGAATATGTAGCATCCCTAATAGAAATCTTTCCTCCTGACGGTGCTGATTTAAATTTTAGTTCTAAAACAATAAGGTCATCTTGCGCTGAGACATTCCTTAATCTTATTCCTCCACTATAATAAATATTTTTACATAAATCCAAACAGCTTTCATATGAAGTAAAGGCCTTATCAGGTAGCGAAGTTGAATATAGTGATTGAAGAATTTCATCAGAAATATACTTGTTCTCAATACTTTCCTTATACATTGAATAAAACTTACTACTTGAGGAACTTGAAGAACTACCGAATCCAACATTAATCGGTATTGCTTTAATTACAAGTCCAACACTAGCCTCAAGAGAAGAATCATCTTTCATTGCTTGACGTGTTGATTGGTCGGAAGAAAAATATTTATACAATATTTCTTTTGAGTTTTGAGAATTAAATGAAGTAAATTGACTTTTTAGGTCTTTATCAAATAACTCATTACAGCGACATTCGTCCGTTTGTGCAATTCCCAAATTTGTCACAAAGGCAACTAAGATTGAAGTAATTACTTTTTTCATATTTATCATTGTTTAGATTTGTTACTTTTTTTGATGCTATAACTTGTTTAATTAAGATGTCTTTGTAAGGATTAAATCCCAGTAAAACGAAGAAGTCGTTAAATTCATAATGAGTTTTCCTTAATTCTCTACATTAAATATAATTTTTAATATAGATTGTATATCATCACTATTATTCGATATAAGGGTTTGGATTTTAGAAGGATCTATCCTTGTAATATTGGTTTCCGATATGTTTACAGCAAATTTTATGGTATTGGAAGTATCTAAACTAATTCCGTTAAGTCTCACTGGATTTATAATATTTTTGTCTCCCAAATATTGTTCAGTGCCATCTACTTTAAAAATAGGGATTATTATAGTACCTTCAGAACTTATCAGTTCAGTTTTATTTTCTTCGTTTAAATGGGATGAAACAGCTTTAATATTGATGGAAAGAGATAAGTTATCGTTTTTTTTATAGCGTGCTTTCGATTTTTTTAAGAGAATACTATCTAATTTTATTAAAGTACTGTTTCCGTCAGATTTTAATGTCAGTACATATTTTGCCATTAAGTGTTCTTCATCAATATCAGTTAGTTTATCAATAGCATATCTTTTAATTAATAATGATTTCGTTTTAATTTCATTAGTAGAAAATTCACCGCTATTAGAATATGAAGCTGTATAACTTTTTTGTTTTTTTTCTAATCCATTTTTTATAGCAGTTGACGCTATATTAAATACAGGACCTAAAAGTAATGCTGGGATGGCAACTGCCGGTGCTGCTATCAATCCTTCATTAGATTTTTCTGCTGATGCTCCCGTCGCGCTTATTTCAAGATAATCCGTAACAGTTTTTAGCTGCTCACCATTTTTGTCATAATTCACCAGTTTTTGAGCTGACAGCTGTAAGCTAGATAGAATTACACATCCGATTAAAATAATTTTTTTCATGATTTCTATATTTTGCGTTGCCTACTCTAAAATGCCCTTTTCGGCTAACTGGCTTATTATTTATTCAAAATTCAAAATTCTAGCGCACAAAAAAATCCCTACAAATGGGGATTTTTTTTGGAAAAGATCTTATTCTAATTTGCTATTAGAGAGGGGGCTAAAGGAAGAAATTTAAAAATCGTATTTTCGTTCAACAGCAAAACGAATTAAATCGGTCTTGCCATATAAATTTATTTTTTTAAGAATATTTTTGCGGTGAGTATCGACTGTGCTTTTACTTATAAAAAGAACATCTGCAATATCATTAGATGTCTTTCCTTCTCCGATGAGCTTCAGGATTTCTTTTTCCCTATTACTTAGCAGTATGTTTGTTTTAGTTAATTCATCTTTTACAATAATTGCATCGTCAAAAAAAGTTTTGTTAACTGCAACTTCTCTAATAGCCAGAATTAACTTTTTAAGCGGAGAGTTTTTCATGATATAACCTGATGCCCCGGCTCTTTTCATTTGTTCAATAGCATCAGACTGGTCAAACATACTAAAAGCAATTACCTTAATCTCGGGAAATCTATCCTTAATTATTTTGGTTGCGGAAATCCCATCGCACTTTGGCATTCTAATATCCGTTATAACAATTTGAGTTTTTTTTTGCCAACGAGTTGTATCAATTCTTCTCCATCGTTAGCTTCACCTACGACGGCTATATCATCTTCAAATTCCAAAGAGAGTTTAATTCCGTCTATAAGTGACTGATGATCTTCGGCTATAATTATTGAAATCATAATGGTAAGTCTATAATGATTGAAGTCCCTTTTGTTAAAATTGAATCTATTGTAAATGTACCGCCCATCTGTTCTACTTTTTTCTCCATATTTTTTAGTCCAATTCCAGATTTACTGACTAATTTTTTTGGATCAAAGCCTTTACCGTTATCTTCTATAATAATATTAATCTCCGTTGGTGTTCCCTGAGTTAAGTATATATTTACTTCTGTTGCCTTAGAGTGTTTTATAATGTTTGTACACAATTCCTGAATCATCCTGAATAAAGTAACTTCAATAGTATTTTCTAACCTTTCTGTTAGTCCAAACGGAATGACATTAATTTTTAAACGTTCTAAAACACTCATTTTTTCGGCCATTTTATTAACAGCGACTAACAAACCTTGATTGCCAATAACTCCTAGATTTTTAAGATGGGCAATATTCCGTACTTTTTGGTAGGCTTCCTCTAGTAGGTCATCGGTTTTTTGGTAAAGGTTGTTTTCGCGTTGGCTGACACTTTCGTTTTGACGTTTTAAATTTTGAAAGTTCAATTTTAATGTAGCGAGCATACTGCCCAAATTGTCATGCAATTCATTGGCAATATTTTGGCGCTCTTTTTCCTGGCTTTCAAGCATTAAGTCAATATCATTTAGTTCCTGGTCTTTGAGTATCTTTTCGATTTTCTGGATTCCAATAAGTTTTTCCTGTTCGGCAATTTTTTTCTTTTTAATAATGTTTTTATATCCTAGAATGCCTATTATTAAGACAATGCACAAAATACTTATCATTAAATATAAAACAGCATTGTTTATTTTGATATTTGTTTTTAATTGCAGATTTTCAAGTTCTTTTTCCTTGGTTTTATATTTAGTGTCAAAGTTGTTTATGGCAATATTTTGCTGTTCGGTATTTAAAGAATCATGATATTTATTTGCAATTTCCAAATGAAATAGTGCTTTGTCAAGGTTTTTGGCATCTTTATAATTAAGATAAAGAAAGTTATTTATGTTTTCTTTATTAACTTTCTCGTATTCGATTAATTTTATTTTATCAGCCTGATGTAATAGGCTAATTGCTTTTTTGTATTGATGTAGCTGTGAATAATTGGAAGCCTGGTTCATCAAATTGTAACAGATATAATTTGGGTTTGGGCTTTTTTGCTGATGTAAAAGCAAATTGTCTTTGTTTAAATAGTACAAACTGGAATCAGGTTTATATAACACGTCACTAAAAAGAACTGCAAGATTATTATAGATTTTACTTTCAAGTTTTTTACTCTTCACCTTTTTATTTAAAACTATTGCCTTTCTAAAATGAGATAAACTTTCCTGGGCTTCTTTTTCATTTATCTTTAAAGATGCCATTTGAACATATCCTTTAAGAATTATAGAATCCTTTTTGGTGGCCATGGCATAATTCATATATTCTTTGAGATAAAATTGGTGTTTTTGAGTATTGTCTTTGTAGCTAACTAATAATGATGCGATATTGAGATTGATATCCATTGCTTTACCTAGTACATTCGCCTTTAAGTATTGTTTTTTAGCTATTAAATAATTTTCAATAGCTTTTACATCATTGTTTTCCTTACTATAACTTTTTGCGATCAGAAAAAAATAGTATCCCAAATCTTCACGCGAAAAAGTAGTGGAATTTATTTTAAAAAGCTGTTTTAAAGCATCTTTTGATTTGCCTTTATCAATATCCTTTTCAATAGAATTGAGAACTTTGTTCTGTCCAAAACAAATGCTCACCATACAAAGTAAAGTGAGCAAAATAAGAGTGGTGGTATGTAATGTTTTTTTAATCACGAATGGTTCCTTTGCCTGTTTTATCAGGAGTGACTATTGGATGTGGATGATATACGGCATTAAATATTTCTACAGGAGTATCTTCTAATTCATCATTTTCGTGATGAAAAGCGACTCTTATCTCTTTAGTAAAATCAATTGAATTAAATTTACTATTACTCAAATCAATTTTGAATAGTTCAAAATTAGCCTCGCATTTTAAAGCATTGCCTTTTGTATCTTTAAAATGAATTACAATCTTATTATCGTCAGGCTCTGAGATATTATAAATATCGAATATTTTATAAATGTTGTCATTAGATGGCTCTGGCAAAGCTACAGCGATAATTGCTTTTGATTTTTCCACAACAAATCCTTTTAAGTCATAGTTTTCCATAATTAAATTTTTATAAGTTAATAATAATCAAATCTATGCATTTATGAAAGAAAAAAAATACCTACAAATGGGTATTTAAAAATGCAATTAAGTTTTGACATTAAAAAGTACTTAAAAACGTAATTTAAATATAAAATGCTCTTATCTAAATAAAGAAGTATAAGTTGTTTTTTTAACACAACGTTTTAAGATTAAAATTTTGTTAGTTTAAAAAACTTTTAACCCTGAAATAGGTTCTGTCGCATCTGTCAGAATAAAATATAAGTTTTTAAATGATTTAAAAGTTAAACTGCCAATTTACAAAATGATTTAAACATAGTTATCCCTGGTCTAACCATTTGATTCTTTCTCAGCATATCCACAACTTCAATTCCGCTCAATGTTCGTCTGGCCGATTCAAAACTTTTAAAAACCTAATCCGTTTTGTATACGCCACTTTATAAAACGATGATCCTGTTCTACAATATTGTTGAGATATTTACACTGCCGGATTTTAATCTTTGAGAATGAACGTTTATTATATACTTTGATCGCTGCGGTATTAGAACCGCTTTTATCAATGTTTATTACTCTTGGCCGGTAATTATTAGCAATTGCTTTAATTAGAAATGACTGAGCACTCATTCTTTGTCTTTTTCTGGTCAAAAGAAAGTCAACCGTATTGCCTAATTTATCTACTGCTCGATATAAATAACACCAAATGCCTTTTACTTTGATGTAGGTCTCATACAATCTCCAACTCGCCCCCACTCTGCCTTTTCTCTGCCTCATCTCTGCCTCAAGCAAAGGTGCAAACTTATAAACCCAACGCTGAATCGTAGCAATGATCCACAATGACTCCTCTAATCTTCATTAATTCCTAAACATCCCGGTAACTAAGTGTAAATCTTAGCTTGAAATATACTGCCTGAAGAATTATGTATTTTGGATAACAATGACCTTTAGTATTCATCTTTTTGATCGGTTTAAAATTCTAAAGATAAAAGCTATTAAAAGATGTGACAGAACCGTTTTTTTTTTTCGATCTTACCTAATAATTACTTTGTAAAAAGGAGTTTCATTATCTTAGTATAAATCTCCGTATTTTGATAAACACCTATGAAATTTTGAGCCCCTGGACCGTAAGCAAAAACCGGAACCGGAACTGCAGTGTGATCGTTTGTACTAAAACTTCCATGTACATATCCTTTTTCTATATTTCCATCAATTAAAGAAAGTCCTCCTGTTTCGTGGTCAGCTGTAACAATCAAAAGTGTTTCCGGATTCTTATCTACAAATTCCATTGCCAGTCCAACCAATTTATCAAAATCCAGCATTTCGCGCACCACATATTCGACATTATTCTGATGGCCACCGTAATCGATTTGTGCTCCTTCAGCCATTATGAAAAACGGATTCTTTGACTGTAAAAAGGTATTTGTTGCTTTAGCCAAAGAATTGGTTAAAAACGCACCTCTCCCCGCTTTCATAGAAACTACTGAAGCATCGTCTAAAATTATAAATCGGTTGCTTTTGATAGTATCCAGACTGCTGAATTTATCTGAAAAAGTATATCCTTTTTCCATTAATACCTTAGATAAATCTTTGCCATCTTTTCTGGAATTAAATTCTTTTGGTCCTCCTCCAATTAAAATATCTGAAGGATTGGATAAAAAATCGTGAGCTATAGGTTCACTATAACTTCTTTCAGGTTGATGAGCATAAAAAGCAGCCGGTGTAGCATCTGTAATATTTCCTGCAGAAATAATAGCCGTTTTATAGTTTTTCTTAGCCAATTGTTGCGAGATTAATTCCAGAGGTTTTCCGCTTTCATCAACACTAATAAATCTGTTATTGGTCTTATGCCCAGTTGCCATTGCTGTTGCTCCGGCAGCTGAATCTGTGATATAACTATCTGAAGATTTAGTTATAGAAAGTCCCTGAGTTGGAATATTAAACAAACTTAATTGACCTTTATTAGCCGTGTAACCAGCATAAATCTGAGTCAATCCCATTCCGTCACCAATTAATAGAATTACATTCTTAGGCTTCTTTTTAGAAAATGCCACTCCATTCTTAGGAACATATGCCTGATGAAACTCGTTATTTTGATAAAACGTTGTGTTGATGTTTTTAATGAATTGTGTCAAAGTCGGAACATTATCCGTGGCAATATAATCGACATTTAAATTCATCAAAGTCATCCAGGTATTCACATTATCCTGTGTACCCCAAAACCTGATTTTTTTATTTTGATCGTGCACCTTCTTAATGATCGCTTGCACTTTCTCAGCATCTGACTGTGTCATTACACCTTTACCATTCCAAATCGTGATTTCCTTCAAATCTTCACTAATCATTTCGACACGTGACAATTGTTCCGGAGAATAATTTTCGTTCAGTCTTCCATCAAAATAAATAAATTCAGGATACTCTTTCCAATTTGCAAGAGAAGGCCTGTTACCTGAAATAACTACTTTTAGATTTTTATTCGAAATCAAATCCGGATATAACTTAAGCTGCTGAACGATTAATTTTAAAGTCGGTTCTGCTTCTGTTTTAATGTCAATCATTAAAATTAAAGGCTTACTACTTTGATATGCCTTTCCTTCTAAATTTTTTAGTTTATTTGATAAAGGATACAAATACAAACTTCTAAGTGTATTATAAGCTGTAATCTCTTTTGAAGTATGGGCAACTGCTAAGTCGTCGTTTACTAAAAAAACATCAGCCTCGATAACACCGGCTTCATTAGAATAAGCTTCGTAAAAAGGTAGTTTACCTGCATAATCATTATGGGAATGAATATTGGCAGAACTGTATTGCTGTGCTTGTGCAAACAGGAAGAAATGGAGGCAAAAAACGGTTATTATTTTTTTCATTGAAAATTGATTTTATAGATCTTTAAAACCATAGGTAACTTTATAACGAAAGTAACTTGTTGTGGTTACATTATTTTTATGAATGCAATAAGGTTGTATTATTAAATACAAACCAGCCTTTTCTAAAAAAGACTGGTTTATTTTATATAAAGTCATTTGCCGTTTTTTTTTACAACTGCAAGCACCACAAAAGGCTTGCAGCGTAAAAAAACAAAACAAACTAACTGAAACTACAACTTACCAACCTTTATTTTGAGTAAGAACACCTTTACTCACCGCAATTTCATCTGGCGGTATTGGCCAAACGTGATGGATGGCAGGATTAAAATTACGGGCAGGATAAATAACAGCTCCATTATAATGATGCAAAGGTTTTGCATAGGTAGCCTGAGCATCTCCCCAACGTACTAAATCAAAATGGCGATCTGTCCATTCTCCCGCTAATTCGCAGCGCCTTTCTCTTTTTAAATCTGTTAATGTTGCTCCTGAAATACTCGTTAAACCGGCACGGTTTCTAATAAGGTTAATTTCGGTATCGGCACTTAAACCTTTCATCAATTTGGCTTCTGCCAACATCAAAATCACGTCAGCATAACGTAAAAGAGGTACATTCAGTGCTGTTGAAGGCTTGTCACCGTTTGCATTTACATAACGAATATCAATTCCACCCGAAGTTGTTTTTGGATAACCGAACGGCTCCATATACTTTTTGAACTGATATCCCGTTCTGTTACTGGAACTTACAATGTGTTTTCCCTCGTTAAAAGTTACTAATTCACCAAAATACATAAAGGTATCTCCTTTTTGTAAAATTGTAGCACTGCGTCTTTTATCTGTTGGATCATAAGTATCGAATAATTCTTTGGTAGGATAAAAATTTCCCCAACCGTTGTAAACTCCCCAGCCTTTATCTTCCAGACACACTCCCGGAAAAATAGAACCCAATCCCGTGTTTTCTGAACTTGAAGTTACAGACCAAATGTATTCTGAAGACCAATTATTTTTAATTTTAAAAACATCTTCAAAATTATCAAGCAACTTGTGTTTTCCGCTTCCAACAATAAGATTTGCATATTTTATGGCGTTGTCCCAATCTTTTGCATACAAGTAGGTACGAACTAAATATCCCCACGCTGCTGTTTTGTGTGCACGTCCGTAATTGTCTGGTGTAAGTTCATTAAAATACGGTAATAAATCGGCGGCTTTAATTAAATCTGCTGCGATATAAGCATAGTTTTCTCCAACATTTTTAGTTCTTGGAACATACACATTTGTTGGGTCGTTTCTATCCTGAATCGGAATTCCGGCACGATCATCTCCATAATGATAGGCTAATTCTAAATGCATTACAGCATGATTGAAATAAGCTTCTCCTAACATTGCATTTTTTGTTTTTTCATCTAAAGGAATGTTCGGAATATTACGAATAACGTCATTACAACGTTTCATGATTTCGTAATGAAGTCTCCAGATATCTTTAGTATCAGATTCAGATCCGTCTACAATAAAATTTTTGATACGTTCTGCGTTTTGTCTTGGTTTTGTTCCGATATCGTCGCTGGCATTATTAAGCCAGAAAAAGCCACGACCGTACATATTGTCATCTGAATATAAAGCATAAATGGCATTTACTCCTGCTTTTGCATCGGCCGGAGTTTTCCAGAAATTTCCGCTTGACGGTGCTCCCTGCGGAACAACATCAAGTTCGCTTTCGCAAGCTGAAGTGCTTATTAACAGCACAAAACTCAATAATAAAAGACTTAATTTTTTCATTTTGTTAGTTTTATATTTTTTTAAAAAGTAGCATTTACACCCGTCATATAAATACGAGAAAGTGGATATTTACCTAAGTCAAGACCAAAGTTGCTAAGCCCAACTTCAGGGTCCATTCCTGAATATTTTGTGATGGTAAACAAGTTTTGTCCTGAAATAAAGAATCTAAGTTTTGCTTTTCCGTTTAACCAATTATCTTTAACGGTATAACCAATCGAAAGGTTTTTTAATCGGATGAAAGAAGCATCTTCAATATAAAAATCCGAGATTCTTCCGAAGTTATTATTATTGTCTGTTGATGAAAGTACCGGAATATCTGTGTTAGTATTCGTTGGCGACCAGGCATCTTTAGAATCTGCCAATAAGTTATATCCTGGAAAAGAAGCGTTTAGACCTGTATATTTTACGGCATTAAAAACCTTGTTTCCAGATACTGCGTTGAAAAACACATTCATATCAAAACCTTTATATCTAAAGTTCATGTTTAAGCTGTACGTTGTTTTAGGAAACGGATTTCCAAGTACAACTCTATCGCTATTATTGATTACGCCATCTCCGTTTACATCTTTAAATTTCATATCTCCGGCAACTGCATTCGGCTGATACGCTACGCCTGAAGTATTTACATACGCTTTTGCTTCGGCAGTACTTTGAAATAATCCGTCTGTAGAATATCCGTAATAAGCACCAACCGGGCTTCCAACCTGATAAATATTCGCTAAAGGCAAACTACGAACTCTGCTTATATTTAAAGGTTCAAGAGACGTTAAATCATCTTTAATAGAAACAATTTTGTTGCTTAAAAATGCAGCGTTTGCGGTTACATCAAACTTAAATTCCCCGCGTGTTTTTTGGTAGGTCAAACTAGCTTCAATACCTTTATTTTCAACATCTCCCGAGTTTACAATTCGACCTTTTGGAGTTCCTGAAACGCCCGGAAGCTGATCACGAACCAACATGTCTTTATTCTTTTTCACGTAAGCATCTACAGATACTGTTAAAGCGCTGTTGAACATAGTGAAATCTAAACCAATATTGGTCTGCTCAGAGCTTTCCCATTTTAAGTTCGGATTTGATAATTCACTTTCGGCATAACCGTAATTGATTGTTGGCACTGAACCAATCAAAGCTGAAGTCTGTACTAAAGGCACACTAAATTGATATGGTCCAAGATTCCCTAAATTCCCTATTTGTCCCCAGCTTGCACGCAGTTTTAAATTGCTTACAATTGGACTTATACCTTTCATGAATTCTTCTTCAGAAATTAACCAACCCGCAGAAACAGAAGGATATACTTTCCAACGGTTTGCTGATAAAAGTTTTGAAGTTCCGTCACGACGAACAATTCCTGAGAATAAATATTTTTGATTGAAATCGTAATTTAATCTGCCAACATACGATGAAATAACCTCATCAGATAATCCTGCGCCAGTTTGCTGAATTAATTTTGCATTCAGTAAATAACGTTGTGATGCATCTTCGTTATCAAAACCAGTTCCTTCAACGGTATAAAATTCTCTTTTTGTTTCCTGATATGTATATCCGGCCAAAGCTTTGAAATTGTGTTTTCCGAATGATTTTTCGTAAGAAATCGTTTGTTCGCCCAATAAATCAGTAGTTGTAATCGACTTTTGTGTTAATCGGTTAAAGTCGAATATTTTTCCTGGCTCTGTAATTTTCACTGCAAATTCTTTTGCATTATCCTGAATTCTGGTGTAGCCCCAGTTTGATTTTACTTTCAAACCTGGAATAATTTCCCATTCAGCATACGGATTGATCAAAACAGTCGAAATAGGATTTCTGTTATCTAATCTTTTTAAATAAGCAACCGGATTTATAACGTCTCCGTAAGAACCAATGTATTTTTCCGGAACTCCGCCAAATTGTCCTGAACCGTCTTCTCTATATACTGTTGCATTTGGCGGATATAAAATTGCTGCTAAAATTGCTCCGGTATAACCGTTGGATGTATTGGCACTTTGTCCGTTCGTTAACGAATACGATAGATTTTCTCCAATTGTGAAATTTGGCGCCAGTTTAAAAGACGAATTCGCTCTTGCTGTATAACGCTCACCGAATGTATTCAATAAAATACCTTCATTTTTTCTATAACTTCCAGACAAAAAGAAATTAGATTTTTCTGTTTTTCCGTTTATAGAAATCGATAAATCCTGAATTCCACCTGTTTGAAAAATTTCATCCATCCAGTTTGTTTTTGTAGTTCTTGCTGTTGGTTCAAAAGCAGGATCAAAAGCGGGTATTCTTGGTAATCCTGCGTTATCTCTGGCTGTATTCATAGCATCTGAATATTCGGCAGCATTTAGAACGCCTAATTTTTTGGCTACATTTTGAAATCCTCCCTGATAATTTACATTTACATTGATACGATCCGAAACGCCTTTTTTAGAAGTAATTAAAATTACTCCACCAGAAGCTCTCGCACCATAAATCGCTGCTGAAGCCGCATCTTTCAAAACACTTATCGAAGCAATATCATTTGGGTTTAAAGTATTTAGTGAACCGCTGTAAATAATTCCGTCTAAAACAATTAACGGCGTTTCGGCATTCAAAGATCCAATACCACGAATGTTGATAGTTGGTTCTGCCGTTGGGTCACCACCATTATTTATTACGGTAACACCTGCAACAGTTCCCTGCAATAATTCAGATGCACTGTTATAGGTTCTGCTTGAAGATTCTTTCATAGAAACTGCTCCTACAGCTCCCAAAACTTCATTCTTTTTTACACTTCCGTATCCCATAACCACAACTTCCTGAAGTTGTTTCATGTCTGCAACCAGTTTTACGGTAATATTTTGAGATTGCGTTACTTTTACTTCTTGCGTAACATAACCAACATAAGAAAATACAAGTGTTGCTTCAGCTCCGGTAACTTCCATTTTAAAAGTTCCGTCAAAATCTGTAGACGATGCTGCATCCGAAGTTTTGTCTTTAATGCCAACTCCAGGCAAAGGCATATTATCATCGCCGCCGAAAACGGTTCCTGAAATAATAAGTTTGTTCTGATCTACAGCACCAATTCTCTGATTTTTTTTAATGACGATATTATTACTTACAATTTCATATCGAAGCGAAAAATTACTGCAAATTTTATCCAGCGCTTGTTCTAACGGAACATTACTTAGTTTTAAACTAATTTTCTGATTGCCATTGATTTGATTGCTTTCATACATAAAATGTACATCAACTTGCTTTTCTATTTTTTGAAAAATACTTTTGATGCTTTCATTTTCTACTTTTAAAGTGACTCTGTTATTCAGGTCAACATTTCCGGCATTTGCCGTTATTCCTGTAAAAAATAAGGCAATGAACATAACAACTTTGGCCAGAAGGGCTTTTGTAATGCTTTGACTTTTTACGACAAACCGCATTTGTTTTTCATTCATGGGGGAAGGGTTTTAGATTTTAGATTTTTGGATAGTTGATTTTTAGATTTTTAGATGTCTCATTTTTAACTTCTCACTTTTTACTTTTAACTTCTCACAATTAACAATTCACAATTATTGAATCTTATAAACTCCTGATTCCAGTTTATAATCAGCATTAATTATATTACACACCAAAGCAACAACCTGACTCACCGGAAGTTCTTTGAAATAGGCGCTTATTTTCAGATTATTTAAATTCTTGTTTTTGATTTCAACCTCTACATTATAATTGCGGTTGATCGTTGCGATAACTTCTGTTAAAGGCGTTTCTTCAAAAACAATGATATTTTTTCGCCATAACGAAATAGAATTTACAGGAACATCCTTAAAGGCCTGAAGCTTATTATCATGTGATTTAAAAACCACTTTCTGGCCTGGAGTTACATACACATTTTCTTCTGTTACGGTCGATTTTACATTTACTCTTCCCGTTAAAACAGAAACTTCCTGAGTAGTTTGATCGGGATAAGCCTGAACATTAAAACTGGTTCCGAGAACTTTTGTGTCCATTTTATCGGTATGAATTATAAAAGGATGTTTTTTGTCTTTGTGTACATCAAAAAAAGCTTCTCCGGTTAAGTACACTTCTCTTGTATCTCCTTTAAATTCTTTTGGATATTTTAAAAGGCTTCCTGCGTTTAACCAAATTTGTGTTCCGTCGCTTAAAATTACTTTAGCATGTTCGCCGGCTTTTGTCGCATATTGTTTTGTTTCTATAACAGGTATCGTTATTTGATACACAAACCATGATAATCCCATCACAAATAGTAATGATGCTGCAACAGCCCAGTTTTTATATTGAAGAAAAATAACTTTGTTCGTGTTCTTTATTTTTCTTAATTCTTTTTTTAGTGTCGAACGATCTGATTGAACTTCTTGCATATTTTCAAAAACTTCATTGGTATCATCATACCACTTATTCCACATTTCTTGTCCTTTTGGAGAATATCCTCCATCTAAAAAATGTTTTATTTCTTGTTGTAATTTTTCAGGCATTATAATTTCTTTATCTCTTTAATAGTATGTCTTTGAAATTGAAATTTCAGGTAGGTTGTTTAGGTTACGCTTGTGTTAAGAAAAAACGATGCGCTTATCAATTAGAAAATATTCTAATTAAACTCTCCTAAATAAGTTCGCATGAATTTTAGCGAGTATGTAATATGATACTTCACGGTTTCGATTGAAACATTAAGTTCTTCTGCGATTTCTTTATTGGAGTAATGTTTAATCCGACTCAGAATAAAAACCTCTTTTGATTTCTTGGGAAGTAATGCTGTTGCTTTATCGACGGCTTGCTGCAATTCATCATAAAAAATAGAATCTTCTGTTGCGTTATGACTGGTATATTCAACCGTATTTCGGTCTAAAACCTCTTGTATATATTGGTCTGTAACCGAATGTGATTTTATATAATCTAATGTCATGTAGCGAACGGAAGTGTAGATATAAGCAGCAAAACTCTTTTGAATTAAAATGGTTTTACGGCGTTCCCAAATGGTGGTAAATACTTCCTGAACGATTTCCTCAGAAATTGGAATTGATTTCATTCTGATATAAACAAAGCGAACGAGTAAATCCCTGTACCTAAAATACAGTTCATCAAATGCTTTATCTTTTCCTTGTTTCAATAATTCAACAAGTTCTTCATCTGTAAAACCTTTATGCATAATACTTCGCTTTTATATTATTTGCCCCAAAAAGGGTTGGTAACAAAACCGTTATTTTGCGAAGTATTCTTCTTTTTAAAAATGACATATACTACAATAGTTTGTTTTATAATATGTCTTCAAAATTATAAATCAGGGTAGGTCGATAAGGTTACGGTTACATTAATAAAAAGGTCCGTTTATAAAACATTGTATTAACATTTCCTCTCTGAGATGTTATGAAGTCATTTTGATAACACAAACAACAACACTCATTATAAAGAAGTTACTCAGAAATGTAAAAATAAAATTGATGTATTAAATTTAACAGCAAAATAATGGACTTAACACCTTAAATTGGACACAGAAAACAAAATTTGGTTCTGTCGCATCTGTCAGAATCAAATATAAGAATTTAAGTAATCTTAAAGTTAGCCCGCCAATTTACAGAATGATTTAAACATAGAGATCCCTGGTCCAACCATTTGATTCTTTCTCAGCATATGCACAACTTCAATTCCGCTTAACGTTCGTTTGGCCGATTCAAAATTTTTAAAACCTAATCCGTTTTTTATGTGCCACTTGATGAAACGATGGTCCTGTTCGATAATATTGTTGCCATATTTACACTGTCGGATTTTAATCTTTGAGAATGAACGTTTATTATATACTTTGATCGCTGCGGTATTAGAACCGCTTTTATCAATGTTTATTACTCTTGGCCGGTAATTATTAGCAATTGCTTTAATTAGAAATGACTGAGCACTCATTCTTTGTCTTTTTCTGGTCAAAAGAAAGTCAACCGTATTGCCTAATTTATCTACTGCTCGATATAAATAACACCAAATGCCTTTTACTTTGATGTAGGTCTCATCCAATCTCCAACTCGCCCCCACTCTGCCTTTTCTCTGCCTCATCTCTGCCTCAAGCAAAGCTGCAAACTTATAAACCCAACGCTGAATCGTGGCATGATCCACAATGACTCCTCTAATCTTCATTAGTTCTTAAACATCCCGGTAACTAAGTGTAAATCTTAGCTTGAAATATACTGTCTGAAGAATTATGTATTTTGGATAACAATGACCTTTAGTATTCATCTTTTGATCGGTTTAAAATTCTAAAGATAAAAGTTATTCCCAGATGCGACATCAACTACTGATCTGCCTGTCAGCAATTTTACACTTGTTGGTATGGCCGGAATCCTAAGCGGATTATTTCACGCTCCACTGACCGCTATTTTCCTTATTGCGGAAATAACTGGAGGATATGATTTAATGATTCCATTAATGATTGTTGCTTCTGTTAGTTTTGCTGTTTCAAAACGTTTTGAAAAACACTCACTTGATGTCAAGAATCTGGCCCGTAAAGGAAATGTTTTTACCAGTAACAAGGACACTAATATTCTCTGCAAACTTGAAATTGAGGATCTTGTAAAAAAAGATTACCTCACTGTAGAAGCCAATCAGGATCTCGAGAATGTAGCCGAACTTTTAGCCCACTCAGACCAAGTGATTTTTGGTGTTGTCAGTGATGATAATGAATTGGAAGGACTGGTATATTTCAATGATATTCGGGAAGTGATTTTTGAGCATGGAAACCGTGATGAATAAGTTTGAAAAAAGTAATAAAGTTTTCCTGCCAGTGCTGAAAAACGGGAAATATTACGGTTTTATCTCCAAGTCAGATGTGTTGGAGTCTTATAGGAATAGGCTGAAATCGATGATTTTTGAATAAAATATTTTTATAGCAAATAATTAAATTCAAATTTTCATTTACCTGGTTTCACTTAACACTAAATAAAATTAGTCTTATCTTAGCAATACAAGGCTATAATAAGGCATCAAAAAATAGCAACTAATTTTATAAATTATGAGAAAAGTTACAGATTTACTAAACCTTCGGGATGGAGAAGATGACAGGGCGAAAACATTAGAGGCCATAAAGAAGAACATAACCTTCAAAGGTGCTAATCTTTGGATCTTGGCCTGCGCCATAATTGTTGCCTCCGTTGGGCTAAATGTAAACTCAACTGCAGTTATTATTGGAGCAATGCTGATATCCCCACTTATGGGACCAATTGTAGGAGCTGGTTTTGCACTTGGCATTTATGATTTTTCATTACTTAAAAAATCACTTAACAACCTGCTTATCGCCACTGTGGTAAGTCTGGCAGTGTCAACCTTATATTTTTACCTCAGTCCCTTCAAGGATGTCCAGTCTGAATTGCTAGCCAGAACATCCCCTAATATTTATGATATTCTGATTGCTTTTTTTGGAGGTGTTGTCGGGGTTATTGCAGTGACAAGATCAGAAAAAGGAAATCCTATTCCAGGAGTTGCTATTGCAACTGCACTTATGCCACCATTATGTACTGCAGGGTATGGCTTGGCTACAGCGCAATGGACGTTCTTCTTAGGGGCCTTTTATCTCTATTGCATCAATTGCGTATTTATAGGAATTGCAACATTTTTAATTATTAAATACCTTAATTATCCAGCAGTTAAACAGGTTGATGAAAAACATCAAAAACGCGTAAAATATACCATAGCTTTTTTAATTACCATAATGCTTTTACCCAGCAGTTATCTTGCTTACTCGCTCTACAGGGAACAGCAGTTTAAAAAAAACATAGATCTTTTCATTGAAAATGAATTCGTAGATAAAGGATACACCATTGTGTACAAAAAGACCAACTTTAATGCTAAAACCAAAAAACTAGAACTCGCTTTCCTATCAAGGCGTTTTTCTTCATTAGAAATAAAAGATCTTACCAACAGGTTAAACCATAATAAATACCTGAACGACACACAACTGCAGATTCGACAAGACAGCACTGATCGTTACAATGCACTAAAAGGAGATATCCTTAATCAGATTAAAAGTAGTGAAAACGAAATGAATGTTAAAGATATTAAGATCATGCAACTGGAGAAGGAACTGACTAAAAATAAATTTGACAACCGTCAGATTTTAAAAGAGACAAGAGTTTTATTTCCAATAATTAGCTCACTTTCCATCACTAAGAGTACTTTAATCAATCAAAAGGACAGTACCACTACCATAACGGCTGTTATCTATGATGCATCCAAAAATCTTAATAAAGCTGAAAATGAAAAATTACAAAAATGGCTTAATGAAAGATTATCCGTTAAAGATGTAGAACTTTTCAGGAAACCTTAGTGGTCCTGAAAAGTCTTTTTTTGCTTTTTATTGTACAAACTCAAAATACAAAATCCTGAAATACCGGCTATTGTAGAGGCGATTAGTATCGCAAATTTGGCTTCATTCTGATGCATTACATCACCAAAAGATAATAAAGCAATAAAGATGGACATTGTAAAACCAATTCCTCCCAATAATCCAAGTCCTAAGACATGCATCCATGTAGTTGATTCAGGAAGTTCAGCAATTCTTAATTTTACCGATAACCATGACATCACAAAGATTCCAATGGGTTTCCCTAGAAATAATCCAAGAACTATACCTAATCCCAGATTACTGGAAAGTCCTTCTATCATAGTAGATTCAAAAGTTATATTCGTATTGACAAGCGCAAAAATAGGCATGATTATAAAATTAACCGGACGAGTCAGGGCATGTTCCAATTTTTCAAGCGTAGATTCTGTATCATCTTCGTTTGTCGGAATTGTCATGGCTACCAGTACACCGGCTATTGTGGCATGGATCCCTGAGTGATGGATAAAATACCAGATAACAAAACCCGGTATCAGATAAAAAAACAGGTTTTTAATACCAAATCGATTAAAGATAATCAACATTATAAATAACGCTCCGGCATATCCTAAATAGAGAAAATTCAATTCTGAAGAATAAAATATCGCAATCACTAAAATCGCAATAAGATCATCTACTATAGCCAGCGCAGCCAGAAATATTTTAAGCCCTGGAGGAACTTTACTTCCCAAAAGTGATAAAATTCCGAGTGCAAAAGCAATATCAGTGGCCATAGGAATTCCCCAGCCTTTTGCAGTCATCGAATTCCCGCCGTTAAAAAATGCATAAATCAGCGCAGGAACGATTACTCCTCCAACTGCTGCAAGTACAGGTAAAGCCGCCTGAGAAAATGACGACAACTCACCTTCAATTATTTCCCTTTTTATTTCCAATCCTACAAGGAGAAAGAAAATAGCCATCAATCCATCGTTTATCCATAATAAAACAGGGTAACGAAGGTGAACACTATCAGTATTAAAGCCCAGGTTCAAATTAAGAATTTCCTTAAAGCTATCTGACCACCCAGAATTAGCAATAAAGAGTGATATTATTACAAAGATTAATAATATGATTCCACCTGAAGAAGATGAACGAAAAAAATGAGAGAATACTTTAAGATTTATAAGTTTTGCCATAAATACAAATTTAGCTTTTCAAAATTGTCCCTGCAACTATTACATTCAGGAAAAATTGCATTGGAATTCAAAGAATCAGATATTTTAAAAAAAAATAATTGTTATGCTTGCGTTATTTTATTATATTCATCAAGTGCTTTGTTAGGATCTGCTGTAGCATATTCATTTTCCGGCTCAGGAATTACATGAATTTTTGAATCACTCAGCGATACTATAGCTGAACAAACATATACCCCAATCTTGCCATCATTATATTTAAAGTCCAACAACGTTAATTTCACAACTTCATTTATAGAAAGCTCATAATAATTTCCGTAACGGATAATCTTAAAATAAATTTCTTTGCTTTCTACTATTTCAAATTGATTGGTTTGAATATTTTCAAAAACAAAATTGTTCTTTACATCCTTTTCATTAAATCCCCAAGCCCTGAATTGAACAAAACCATTTACAAAATCAATTGATATGTAATAGGCTGTCCCCTCTTCATCACATTCAATAACAAAACCAGTTTTCCCCATTCCTTCAACAGCTAATTTTCCTTCCCAAACAAAATTCTCAGAAGGTTTTTCAAAACAAAAAACTTCGTATCCACTTCTGCAGCCAAATCGCCATTTACTTTCATTTTCTAATTCAAAATTTGCCGAGGGATTTCCTAAAACAGGAATCGGAACATGTAAGTTTTTTTGAAGAATTGTTCTTTGGTACAGCGTTTTCCAATGATGATACGTTTTTAATAATAATCTTCCGTTACTATCAACATCGAGTCGTTTTGGAGGTGGAATTACACGAAGGGTGTTGACATTTCCACCCACAAAATAAAAATTGTAGATTAAATAATTGTCTCCATCCTTTACAATTCTTGCTGCATAATTACCTTGTGGAAGCAGCACATTATTATGAAAAGCATGATATTCTCCTTTAAAATCGGGTGAGAACCAATAGCGAACCTTTATATCTTCGCGAATGGACCCCAATAAATAATGCATACCTTTTATTTCTACAACGCAAGGACATTCAATATCATCATAAACATAAGCTACATGCAATGGCTTTTGAAGTACAAAACCCTTCTCTTCCCTTTTTGCCACACCAATACAGCCTCTTCTATACGTAGGTCCAACTGCACTGCGGGCACATATCAGTAAATAATCATTCCCTTCAAACTGATATTTAAAAGGATCCCTAAAACTAAGCCATTCTCGCGGGTTGTTATCTCTGCTTTCATAATAGGGAGCATTACTTTTTAATGGTAAACCATATTGATTATCTTTTGTCCACTGAATTAAGTCAGGAGAAACTGCCCTACCAATTTTTTGCATGATTCCTTTGTCCTTCCGTTTTAAACCTGTGTAGTACATTTCATATCCTCGCCCATCAGAGTTTTTACTAACATGCATCGTCCACAACATGTCATCATCCCACTCCCCAGGATCCCCTACAAACAAAGCATTTTTTACTCTTTTCCATGAAAGACCGTCTTTTGATATGGCATGTGCAATGTAATCGTGATTGGGAATAATCAAATGAAATAAATGATGGACTCCATTTTCGTCTATAAAGACATCAACATCACCAATTTCCCAATTACTAAAACCTGAACCTGAATACATATTTAACCTATTTAATTATTTTATAATATTTTAATCCTTCTAAAATACCGGAAGAAGCAGAGTCTTTGGCTACATAAATAGTTTTTGTCGTTTCATAATTGGCAAGTTCTACACTGCGATTTCCTACTATGATTCCTTTGATGGCGCCTCTGAACATATCGATATCATTTCCAGAATCGCCCGCCGCAATTACACTCGATAAAGGAATATTCCATTTACGGCATAAAAATTTAATTGCGTTTCCTTTTGATGCTCTTTTAGGGATAAAGTCAAGAAACTCATTATGGCTTGGAATAATATTTACTTTGTACCATCCACTTCCTAAAACTGTGATCAACTCGTCATGATTGTATTTTTCCTGATCATAATAATAAGAAATTTTAAAGGGGTTTTGTGCTTCGGCTTCCTGCAATCGCATCCAGGGAATATTTTTTAAACGATTGGCAATATCTTCCCTCTTCCATCGTCCTGCCAAAAATGTAGCCCAGCCTTTGTCTAAAATATAATCTTTACCATTGGTGTAATAAATTTCAGTTCCCACCGAGCAAATAATAAAATCTGGCTGCGGAAAGTTTTCCTCAACAATAACTTTTTTCACTAAGTCTAAATTTCTTCCTGATGCCAGGGCAAATGCCATTTTTTCATTGCGATTAATCAAATGCTCTTTTAATTCTTTCAGTCCGGGATTATTTAACTTTGGCTCAATGAGAGTTCCGTCAATATCAGTTACCAGTAAATTTTCTACCTTCCTTTTTAATCGGTCTATGTTTATATTTGGGTAATGTTGTTTTTTGATTCCTGAACCAGACGATAAGGAAAGATTTTCGTTTACATAATCAATATATTGATTAACGTGACTCAGCCAGCTATAATGTTTTTGAATATTAATTGCTCCATTATTTGAATAATATTTCCATTGACTTTCATTTGTTAAAATCTTTCGCAATGCCTTTTTGATTTCATTTTCATCTAATGGATTTACCAATTCTCCGTTTTGGCAAGTCGGAATGATTTCAGAAGGACCACCATTTTTTGTAACCACAACTGGAAGACCAGAACTTGCAGATTCAATAACGGTTAAGCCGAAATTTTCATGCAAAGCTAAATTTACAAAAACACCTCTTTTTTCGGCTGCATATCGGTAAATAATCGAAACTTCATTTTCTACATCATGCTTTTTAGGGATTGCCATTTTTCCGTACAAATCGTATTTATCCATTAAAAGCAAAAGATCGGTCAAAACGTCTTTTTCTGATTCCGGCATTTGCAAAATATCTTTTCTGATTCCGGCAAAAATGACCAGATTGGCTATACTTTGCAGTTCCTTATCTTTGCCGTAAACTTCAATAAGAGTGTGTAAATTTTTATGACGATCAGGTCTGGAAAGTGCCAAAATAAATGGTTTATGAGGATTTATTAAAAACTTGGAAATAGTTTCTGCTACCCAGTATTTTCTTTGTTCCTCTTCCATTTGCTTATCAGAATCCCGTTCCCGATGATAGTAAGGAACAAATTTACGAGTGTCAATTCCCGGAGAAATGGCGTGGTATTTTGCTAAATCAAAATTTTTATAAGGTTTATAGGTTTCAATCTCCTGTTCTGTAGAAGTAACAATAAATTCAGACAATTCTAAAGTTCTTTCTTCAGCACTAATTCTTTGTTTAAACTTAAATTTTTTTTCAATTTCTTCTTCACTCAAACCACTTTCGAGCAACTTTTTCCTTTTGTAAAAACCTAATGAATGTCCTGTGTGAGCAAAAGGAACATTTAGCATTGTCGATAATTCACTTGCTACATATCCTGCATCGCCATAATGGGAATGAATCCAGTTTGGGAATATATTGTGAAGTTTAATATGCTGTACAATTCCGTTTACAAAAGTGTCTAAACCTTTCCACAATTGTTCTTTTGCCTTGTATTTTTTTCCTAAAAAAGGAATTCGCCTAATATCTAATTTATCATTGATAATTTCAATAGGCACTGCATATTCAGGCGAAATATTTGAGTCATCAATTAGTCTTGTAAATAAATGAACATGTTCTACATCTTTATGTTTTGATAAAAATTCTGCAAGTTCATACACATACTTTGTTTGTCCACCATTATCGGCATCTCTACCAATCTCCAGACCAGAACCTTTTAAAAGTCCGTGAACATTGATTAGTGAAATTCGTAATTTTGTCATCATCTTTTATTTGTTAGATTTTTAAGATACAAAAAAAGAAAATGTTTTAGGCCAAATACTCATGAAATAAGGCGTTTATTAACATTTTATTATTAAACTGTAAGAAAGAAAAAGATAGAATTCTCTTTCAGAAAAAAGAGTATGAAATGATTTCCTTTTTGATTTCGACAACTTGATTCTTAATGATCATATCAAACCTAATAAAGTTTCAAGAGACTGCTTTAAATAAGGATTAATTGGTTTAACAACATGAATTCGTTCTAAAATGTAAATAATCGTTTTGAAATTAAACTAAAAATAGAAGACATAAAAAGGCCCTCATCTTTTTTAAGAAAGATGAGGGCAAAAACTTTTTGAAAAGGTTTAGGAAATAAAAATTAACCTATTCTTATTGTAGTAAAAGAGAATACTATCTTAACTTTTTCTCACGTTTTTGTTTGCATATCCAATCATCTATTGATTAATTTCTTAATGTCAATTTCTTACGCATAATCTGGCTTTAAATAACTATTTTTACCAACTTCTATTGGATTTGTATTGATGGTTCGCCTGCAAAAATGATTTGGTTAATCTTCTTCGATTTTATATATCCGCATCTAAATAATGCGAAAAATCAGTTAATAATGAAGACATTTAAATTCTTAAAAAACAAGTATGATGTTGAGCTACTAATTGATATAGGCACTTATAAAGACATACCCTATTATTTTTTTGAAAGTGAGCTTCATCATACAGATTTTTACGAACTTATATTTTTCTCTAAAGGAAATGGCTATTTAGAACTTGATCAGCAAAGAATTGAAGTTTCAGATAATACAGTCATTTTTATTTCTCCATTTCAAAAACGAAGATGGTTTTTGGACAATACTAAAGTTGAATGTTATTTCTTGTTTTTCCAGGACAGCTTTCTGTCTAACTTCTTCTCAGATAAATTATTTTCCTTCAGACTACAGTTTTTTTACAACAAAACCAAACCGCTCTATTTAAAGGTGGATGACGTCTTTTTTTCACAGTTGGTGAATATAATTCAGGAGCTGCTCAGTGAAATAAAAACATTCAAATCAGATAGCGAACATATTATAAGAGCACTTTTGTACTTTATATTGATCAAACTCAATCGAGCCTATGCACAACATTACCTTCTGTCTTCAGAAACTGAAAATAATAACATCGCCTATATGTTTAAAGAGATTTTACAAAATGAAGTCTGTAAAATAAGAAACATCGACTATTACGCGCAACAGTTAGGTATCAGCAGAGTAACATTAAATAAATGCATCAAAAAGCAGTTCGGAGTTACCGTTTCTGAAATGGTAAATGAATTTATACTCTTTGAAATAAAGTCTCTGCTATCTTATACTAAGCTTAATGTAAATGAAATTTCGGACCTATTACAATTCTCCCAGGCGAATCATTTAACGCGTTTCTTCAAGTCGCAAACAGGGATTTCTCCAAAAGAATTCAGAAACGCTTATCAAAATGGTAGTTCTGTTATCTAACTGGTAATTATTCTTTTTACATGTATGCTATTTTTGTACTTGAGAATATTTTCTTCGAAAAACAGAGGCATTCCTTATTGAAATCACTAGAGAAAAGTAATCTACTCTAAGCAGCAATAAATTAACTATCAATCGATTAAAACAGAATTTAAATGAAAAAGCAAACTAAATTTACATATATGTTTACTTTGATATTGCTCCCCTGCTTTATATTCGGACAACGACAACAAGCCATTGATCTCGCTAATCTGTACAAAAAAGGAAAGCTCAAATTAGTAAACAGAGAGATCAAAATCGTTTCTGGTGATAGTGGAGCTTATCTGAAAATATTGGAAAATAAAAAAGAAGGCATTATATGGCTGCCTGTTAATGACTTTAAAAACGGTACAATAGAAATTGAAATGCGGGGAAAGGACGTTTTTCAACGAAGTTTTATTGGGATTGCCTTTCACGGTGTTGATGATATTAATTATGATGCTGTTTATTGTCGTCCTTTCAATTTTTTCGCTAAAGATTCTGTTAGAAGAATTCATGCTGTGCAATACATTTCACATCCTGATTTTACGTGGGGAAAATTGAGAAATGAAAGGAATTCGGTTTTCGAGAAAGAAATCATCAATCCACCAAACCATAATGATTGGTTCACAATGAAATTAGTAATTGAAAGCACAAATATTAAAGTGTACATAAACGATACAATCCTGCCTTCACTTATAGTCGAAAAACTCAACAATCGAACATCTGGAAAGATAGGGTTATTTACAGGAGATAGCAGTGGAGGAGACTTTAAAATCATTAAGATAAATTATAAAAAATAAAAACACTACTAAATCGTTGTCGATAGAGTCTTCCTCTGTAAAAAAACTGAATATAAATATTGAATTAATAATAATCAAAGTATACTATTATTATGAAAAGAATACTTCTAATTATGTTGCTTTCTATTCTCCTTTTTGCTGCTCAATCACTGAATGGAACTTTTACCGTCTGGGGAAGGATTGTAGATAATGAATTTAGTCCTATTGAATCATTTTCGATTAAGGTTTTTGAGCTTAATACTTTTACAAATCAAAAAAAAATAATCCAAAATTTTAAAGTCAGAGATAATAATGGAGAATTTTTAATAAAAAACCTTAACTCAGAAACTTATCTTATTGAAGTTACAGTTGTAAATTATACGAGGTACAGCATCATAAAAACAGTTGTAAATAAAAACGAATCAGTTGGAGAAATCGTTTTACAAAATACTTGGTAATAATGAGTATTTTAACCAATTATTAAATGAGAAAAAAGAGTCTGTAATACGACTAAGAAGATTCAAAGAATAAATTACACTTAAAATGCTTAATTTATGAATAAATAAACTAATATCTAATTAAACTAAACCAAGTTTTCTAATCCAAAAGCAGCTATTTGATCAATAATTGGTAAAGTCTTTAAACCCAGTTCTGTTAAAGAATATTCGACTCTTGGCGGGATTTCGGGATAAGCTTTTTTATTGACCAGTTTGTTTTCTACCAGAGCATTCAATTCCTGAATCAGCATTTTTTCACTAATACCCACAACAGCTCTTTTAAGTTCCCCATATCTAATGGTTCTTGTATTGAGCTGATACAGAATCATCATTGTCCACTTTCCTCCCAATAAGCCTAATGATTTTTTTACCGGGCAGTTTTCATCACAGGCATTAATTATTTTTATATTTTTTTCCATTGATTTTCAATATTTCTAACTATTTAGTAAGTACCCAACCAAAACGTAAGTACTTGTACAAAAGTAAGTTATTATTTAGTTTTACAGAAATTTTGATTAACTAAATAAAAAATAAAATGAAAGTATTAGTATTTGGAGCCACAGGTTCACAGCAATTTTACGTAATTGGAGAAGCAAAAAATAAAGGTGCAGAAGTTTATGCTGTAACAAGTTCTGAAAAAAACTTTTCAAAACTGGAAGACGCAGGTGCAATTCCTGTATTAGCTGATATGTATGATGCAGCAAAAATGAAAGAAATCACTAAAGGAATAGACGCTATCTCATTATTGATTCCTGTTTCCCTTCCTAATCCGGCAGATGGATTTCAACTTGCCAGGAATGTAATAGATGCAGCTAAGGAAAATAGTGTAAAAATGATCGTTTGGAATACCAGCGGATTTTTGGCACCACAAAAATTAGGAATTCCTATGGAAGACGTAAAGCTGGACACAAAGGAATATCTTAAAAGCTGCGGAATACCTTATGTAATTATTGAACCGTCTATTTATGCCGAAAATCTGTTGGCTCCTTACACAACTGATTATGTAAAAAGCGAAAGAAAAGTAGCGTATCCAACTCCGGAAAATATGCCTATTGGCTATATTGCATCAAGAGATGTTAGTGCCTTTGTTGTAGAAGCATTATATAAACCAGAATTGTCCGGACAATCATTTCTTGTGAGCGGTCCGGATGATCTTAAAGGAAATGGTCTTGCCCAAAAATTTTCTACTGGTTTGGGAGAAAAAATTGATTTCTACGCAATGCCTCCACAAGAATTTGGAGATAAATTAAGCATCCTTGTTGGAGAAGAAAGCGCCAGAGGTGTGCAAGGGTATTATGAAATGCTAGCCAGTCTTCCGGTATATCCAACAAAATTTAATCCTAACTTGCATGAGGTTCTTGAAAAATTGCCTGTAAAGATGACACCTATCGAAGAATGGGTTAAAATACATAAAGGATTTTTCATTAATTAAGTTGTAAAAAAAGCAGTAAAAAAAGGTAAATTATTTTTACTGCTTTTTTATTTTCCTTAAACTCTAAAATTATTAGCTGTATTTATATGAATACCTCTTTATTAATTATTTTTCAAGGCTTTATTCATTACATATCGAAATCTTAAATACAGTAAGACCGAAGATGTTAACAACCCTAAGGTCAGACCATACCAGATTCCCTGTACTCCTGCATTGAAATAAATTCCTAAAACATAGGCTGCCGGCAGACCAATAAGCCAATAAGCAACAAAGGTTATGAAAGTGGGAATGTTTACATCACCCATTCCTCTTAGTGTTCCTAGTCCAACCACCTGTGTACCATCAAAGAGCTGGAAAAGCGCTGCAATAATCAATAGTTGTGCAGCCAGCGCTACAACACTTGTATCATTTGTTATTAAGTAAGGTAAATATTGATTAAAGAGTGTGAAAATTGCTGCAAAGAAAAGCATGAAAATGATAACTAAATGATAGGATGCATAAGCAAAACTCTTAAGTCTTTTGTAGTTCTGATTTCCAAAACTATTTCCAACTTTAATAGTTGCCGCTGATGCAATTCCTCCTGCCATCATGTAAGTCATTGCAGCAAGGGTTATTGCTGTCTGATGAGCTGCCTGTTCCATTGCACCAATATGACCGGCCATTAAAGCAGCTGCTGCAAACGCACCAATTTCAAATACATACTGCATAGCCACAGGCAATCCAATTTTTACCACTTTTATAATTTTTGAAAAATCAATAAATTTAACAGAGAAATGCTGTATGTAAGATCCAAAACTATCTGATCGAAGCACATACCCTATCATAACCAGCATCATTAAAATCCGATCTATCAATGTTGCAATTCCTACTCCACGAACTCCCATTGGCTCAATTCCAAACATTCCTTTTACGAGAATCACTGCTATAATTACGTTGAGCACATTTCCCCATATTGTTATAGACATTGCTTGTTTTGTGAAACCCAGTCCTTCTGCAAACTGTTTAAAAGTTTGAAATATCATTAAAGGCAGAATAGATAAGCTTAAAATAAGTAAATAAGGTTTTGATGTTTCTACTACCAGAGGATCCTGATCTGCATGCTGTATGGCAAACATAGAACCATAATATACTACTAAAAAAAGAAAAATTGCTGCTACAACATTAAGCCATAAGCTATTTGACAGCAGCTCGGCGCATTCCTTAAAATTTGATTTTCCGTTTTCTTGTGCTATCAAAGGTGTTAATCCATAGGCAACCCCCAATCCAACGACCAAAACTACCATGAAAACAGAATGAACAAGCGAGACTGCTGCCAATGATATAGTTCCTGCATAATGCCCTATGATAACTGTATCAAGAGTCTGAACCATTGTATGCCCAAGCTGAGAGATTACAACAGGCCCTGCAAGTGCTACTGTACTTTGGTAATATATCTTATTGGATTTGTATTTTTTGATCATATAAAAATTGTTTGCTGTAAGGCAAATTTAAGTGATTTGAAACTGCAATTCCATAAACTTTCAATTAAAGGATAGTAATTCCTTTGTTTGTAAATTTATCTTATTAAGTAACAGCCTTTAAAATGTTATGAAAATATACCATTCTGGTAGTCTGAAAGGAACTGTCCGCTGGTTATTCCTGTCTGGGTTTTAAAAAATCGCATCAAATGTACGGGTTCTGAAAAATCAAGATCATAGGCAATCTCAGCAATGGTCTTTCCGGAATGTATCAGGTCATTCTTTATCTCAAAAAGCAATCTCTGTTTTAATAGTTCTGTCGCGGTAACATTAAACTGCTTTTTCACACAAGTGTTAATTGTAATCCTGCTCACATTTAACAGATCTGCATAGTAGTCAATCCGCTGCTTCTTCCTGATGTGTATTTCCAGTAACTGCTTAAACTGGTAGGCAAAGTTGTTTTCTGCCCTTTCAATTGAAAGATTATTTGCATCAGCATATATTCTGTTAAACTTCAAAAGCAGGTAATAAGTGAGTGATCGTATGATATGAATACTATCTGTTCTGCTATTAACAAGTTCGTATTTGATCTCCATAAGCTGGTCAAGTGCTTTTTGAAGTTCTTCCCTTTCGATAGCAATATGCAAAGGATAATTCAACTGATAAAAATAAAGAAGGCGATACGTAAAGAATTTGTCTGAGAAAAAGTCATTAAGAAAATTTTCCTGAAAAACCAGAACAGTAAAATCCAATCCCTCTTTCTCTAAAGCCCATTGCCTTTTTTGAAAAGGAGAAATAAAAATAATTGTATTGTCAGTTATATTAATTTTCTGCTGATTTAAAATCAGTGTTCCTTTGGCAGTCTTAAAAAGCAATATTTCAAAAAAATCAGTATTGTACGTATCACGTTCCAAATATTTCTCACTCAGCATACCACCGTGTAATACATTGAGAAGTACTTCAACACCACATTCTGATTTATGAAATTTAACTGTTTTCATTTTTCTTTAATTCATTAGCGTATTGAAGTCCGTTTCATTTACTTCTTTAAGATGTGATGGAATGTTATAATTATGGCAAATTTACAACTTCATTTACAAATTACTTCAAACCAAAAAAAATGAGCAGTAATAATTTACAGCTCATTTATAAAAGAAATTCTTTAACTGTTCTTTATCTTATGATAGCAAATACGCTTCTGTTGTTGTAATTTTTGCGTAAAAGAATTCCAATGCAGCCAAAAATGCATTATGAACATCTGCAGCCTTGACATCCTGACCATTTATTTGAAGATTCATTGTGGCGCAGGCATCACCAATTACTGTACATTCAAATCCAAAGTCAAAAGCAGCCCTGATCCCTGCATCAATGCACATGTGCGTCATCATTCCCGCGATTACTAAATGCGTTATATCGTTTGACTGAAGATATTCCAATAAATCAGTTCCTCTAAAACTATTAGGAAATTGTTTGATGATCACCTTCTCTCCTGCCAGCGGTTTTACATTTTCATGAATTTCTACACCTTTTGTACCTGGAACAAAAAAGGGAACACCTTCTGGGGATATATGCTGAATGTGAATTATGGTTCCATTTTCTTTTCTAAAATTTTTCAATAGTTTCTTGGCGTTTTCACTTGCAGCAATAGGATTTACAAGTTCTAGCGCCCCATTTTCAAAATATTCTTTCTGTATATCAATTAACAATAATGCGGTATTCATTTTACTTTAAATTTAAAAATTTCTATCAGACAAAATTAAAACTTAAACGAGCGAAACCAGATACCAAAGCATTACCAATAGATACCATTTTGATAAGCAACTTTTTGTCTGTAAATTTTCAATCCCATAATCGGCAGTATCATGAAGAAATGAAAATTGATCTAAAATATTGTTGTTGTAGCGCAGCGAAAAAAAATCTTCTGTGAAACAAATTATTTTCCCCTTTGCTTTTCTGTTAATGTCTATACTACTTATGCAGCGAGGCTTTATAACAATCACCTTAGCATTATCCAGACGGATTTTATGATTATCTATACTGATTTCGCCCTCTGCATTGTCAATAAAGAGCAGCATGAAGAAATCCTGCCTGTGCGGATATTCCAAAACAGGAAAACGCTGCAGCAGATTAACCGTGTTATCCATCCAGAAATGACTGCCATCACCTGTAAATAATTGCAGGCTGCGATCTGGTATTTCTGATATTTGCATTTTTTTTATTTTATGATTAATACTAAAACAAGAGTACTAACACCATCTGGGAGGATGATAAATAGAAAAAATATAACTGTATCTCTGATTGTATGCCCGTAGCATAGGATACTCCTTTTTTAATGAAAAGAATACAACTGTAAATGAAAACGGAATCTGGTTTTGCAGAAACAGCTGGACTTCTCTGTAAGTCACTGTCGGGAATTTTTGCTCCTCCCTGTCATTCGCTTTTAATTTCTGTTCCAGATAGCATTTTCCGTTAAATATCGGCACGGCATCGAACCTGTTGATACAAACATTTTGGGCAATGTAATCCTGATTGATGTAAAAGTCACCAATAATCCATAGACTGTCGGCATTTTGAAACGCAAGCAGCATCAAAACAATTAAAGTGATGCATTTTTTCATCAGCGGCTATTATTTGGCTTCGTCTTCTGCTAAAAGATTTTTGACATCGGCAATCAGTCTTGTGGTTTCTTTTGGATTAGTCCCATCATAAACCCCACGTACATGTCTGTTTTTATCAATGAGCAAAAACCCGCCGCTGTGCACAAAACCGCCCAGCTCATTTTGATCAGGATAAGCTGTTGCAAAGTAGCTTTCTGTTGCAATTTTATAGATGCTGTCTCTGTTGCCGGTAACAAAATGCCAGTTCTTTTTTATGCCGTTATCTACAGTATAAGCCTTAAGGCGGGGTATAGTATCATTATCCGGATCTATTGTATGAGAAAGAAACAAGACTTCGCCATCTGTTTTGTATGCATTATACACCTTTTTGAGCTGTACATTCATTTTTGGGCAGATTGAAGGACAGGAAAGGAAAATAAAATCAGCGATGTATATTTTGCCGGAAAAAGTATTGTTTGTTACCTCAAGACTGTCCTGATTGATAAACGAAAAATCTTTGATGCGGGGATATTGGGTTTCATTTCCTTTTACTATTGGATTTCCTAAAACAGGAAGTTTCTCTTGTGCTTTTTCACACGATACTGCCAGCACACAGCATAACAGTACTAAAATTATTTTTTTCATATTTTTATTTTTTGCAAGAATAGACTAGCTAAACTTATTTTCATTTTTATAAAGTATAATTCAGATTGACACTCCATCTGTAGTTGGCTTCCATTTTTCCAGATGATAAGTTCTGGCTGATTGGAAGCATGGTATTCAAACCAATTGAAAACTTATCTTTTCCGGCTTCAAAACCGAATTTACCAAAGAGAATATCTCCGGCTGTATTGGGTAGAGAAAGTCCATGCTGTTTGTTAGTTTGGTAAACCTCTCCTGCCAAACCTGCCTGAGGCACTATCTGCAAAGCATCCAGATCAATCGTGTAAAACAGCGTAGCAGCATAATTGAACTGATCTCCGTATTGATATTCTTTTTTATTCTGTGTTTTCAAAACGTAATTCAATGTTGTATTAAGGCCTAAATCATTTCTGCTGATAACGTATTCTGAAACCATAGAATAATCCCAGCTTCCTGTTCCCAGCTGAAAACTCTGGTTTATGCTGCCCAAATTATTAGCCTGAGTAAATTTTCCGGTTGGTATTTTTATACCTGCTCCGATATTTACTTTATGAGTAAAAACAGTACTGTCTTTTTTTGTCTCAAAAACCGTGTATAGTCCCATTACTGTAATATCACCCAAACCCGAAATATTCTCCGTTCCTTTTGTCAGTTCTCTTTCATGCAAATGGTATGGAATCAAAGCAGAAATCTGGATTTTATCTGTTATCGGAATTCTAGTCCAGGCCTGAATTGTATTGAAATTTTCATTAATCCATGGCGAATTGGCAAAGATTCCGTCACGACTGGTATAGCTCTGCTTAAAATACCGCACACCAACAAAATTGTTATTGAGCATTGAACTAAATCCCATACTACCTCCACTAGCTGAACAGCCACATGCATCGCAATCAAAATATTCCATCATCACAAGACGCTGAAAAGTAAAACGTGAAATACTGTCTTTTTCTGTAAAGCTAAAGGCTGAACTTCCAGCCAAAAACATCAAGAGTGCTATTACTTTTTTCATTTTTTATTGTTTATATTCTGAAAAGCGTTTATCGTTTAAATACTGATAATCTGTCAGCGTTTTCAAAAAGGCAATCAATTGTTTTTTTTCTGTATCAGAAAGCGTAACGCCTAATTTTTTATCTTTTTTTAAAAGAGGATCTAATGTTGGGGAATCCAGTACCCCATTGCTGTAATGTTCAATTACAGCCTCCAGAGTTATAAATCGTCCGTCATGCATATAAGGTCCTGTTTTTTCAACATTGCGCAGAGTAGGTGTCCTGAACTTTCCTAAATCCTCTGAATTATTAGTAATTCTGGCTCTTCCTCTCTTCATCATCAGTTCAGTATTATCTGTAAAATCAATATCGATTCCGTTATTGTGATATAAATTATCTGTCATTAAAACCCCTGCATGACATGAAAAACAGAGTTGCCTGGCCAGCTCCAGTCCTTTTAGTTCGTCCTGATCTAAAACACCAGCTAATTCTCCGCGAACATACTTGTCATACTTTGAATTTCCTGAAATCAGCGTTCTTTCAAACTGGGCAATGGCTTTTGCAATATCAGCCTGATTAATAGCCTTGCCAAATGCTTTATTAAACAATCCCGGATAATTTGCATCGGCATTCAGCTCATCTATCAGTTCGGTTAGATTCTGGTGCATTTCGTCTTCGTGTGCCAAAGGGGCAAAAGCCTGTGATTCTAAATTGTTAGAGCCGCCATCCCAAAACAGACCATTCTCTGCCCAGGCCAGATTTATTAAAGCGGGCGAATTTCGTTCCAGAGTATTTCCTGAAACTCCCTGACTGGTCAAAGCAAGACCATCCGAAAAAGCCAGATGCTGCTGATGACAGGTTGCACAAGAAATCTGGTTGTTTCCTGAAAGTCTTTTATCGAAGAAAAGTTTTTTCCCAAGAGCAATTCCATCTGCTGTTAAAGGATTTGTTTTCGAATCAGTAAATTGAGGAAAATTATCAGGAATCCTTACCAGAAGCAACGGTTCCTGATAAGAATCATCGAGGTCATTACAGGAAAAACTAAATATAGTCACTGCTGCTAAAACACTCCAAAATTTTATATTCCTGTACCGCATTAATTATTCTACACTTTTAACTGTAAAAACAGTTTTTTTGTAATTATCGGCAACCTTAGTCATAAGTTCAGGGGTTTTCGCTGATATTTTTGGAGTGGCAGCCAGGTCAATCTCATTCACAATTTTCTCAACATCAACATTCAGATTTATTTTTGAAGATTTGTCTGCGCTGATTACCAAAGCAGTTGGCAATGTAATTTCCACTGTTCTGTAATTTGTATTTAAACCGGTTTCCACAGCAATTGCAACCGGAGTTTCCGGTGTCATATTTTTTCCTGTCAAACTGGAGAAAATATAACTCGTATGCCACATCCATGAAATATTAGTCATACCGTTAAGCTGAGATAACTCACCATCCTGAATACTCATATTATCATTGTGGGCCGCATCAACCCCAACAGAAAAAATAAGTTTGGTATACGATCCTGACGGAACAGCTTTCAAATCAACAGCTTCTCTTTTTCTGGCTGGATAAGTATATTTACCATCCTGAACTTTAATTTCTGTAGTTTCTTCTATAAGAAAAAAAGAATTCGAAAGCCCGTAGGTTTCATTTTTATCACTTACCAGTTTAACATCACTGATCCAGTAACGAAGACGATCAAATTGATAGGATTGTCCGCTGATGGTAAAAGGGGTATTCAAAGCAAAATCAGCTGTTGCTACTTTTGAATCAAAATTGATCTGTACCGTGCCGTATGCAGCAACAGCCTGAGCATCATCGTTTGAACAGGAATTAAGAGAAATTATGGCAATAAAAGCCAATGCAAAATTTATAAAGTTTTTCATTTTTGTATATTTTTATATTTAATTTTTAAAATTCCGAAAATCGCTTATCGGTTAAATATTGTGTATCTGTGAGTGTTTTTAAAAACAAAATAATTTGTTTTTTTTCTGTATCTGACAATGAAATTCCGAGCTTGCCATTCTGCTTTAAAATTGGATCCAATGTCTGGGAATCTATCACACCGGAAGCATAATGATTCAATACTGCGTCTAAAGTTCCAAAACGTCCATCATGCATATAAGGAGCTGTTACTTCTATATTACGAAGACTCTGTACTCTAAACTTATAATAATCCTCTACAAGCTCCGTAACTTTATAGCGGCCTACATCGTTCACCTTTGGATTAACCGCCAGACCGTTATTTCGAAACGAATTATCGGTCATTAAATCGGTTGCATGACAAGAGGCGCATTTTGACTTAAATAAATTATATCCGGCCAGTTCATCACTGGTAAAAGTTCCGTCGATTTCATTACGTCTGTATTTATCGAACTTTGAGTTTGAAGAAACCATCATTACCATAAACTGAGATAATGCCTTTAGCATGTTCTCAGTTGTGATGGCCTTATCTTCGAATGCCTGACCGAAGAGCTTTTGGTATTCTTTGTCCCCTTTCATCATTTGAAGAATAGTATTCAGATTTCCATCCATTTCAATAACGCTCGTCAATGGAATAATAGGCTGAAGGTCTAAATTTTCAGCAGCACCATCATACATATAACTGGTTTGAAATGCCATATTCTGAATCGGGGGAGCATTACGTGTACCCATAGCGTTTGCAACTCCATGACTTACCGTATGCCCATGGTGGGTGAATGCATTGGCCTGAAGATGACAAAAACCGCACGATACCAGTCCATCTGATGCCAGTCTTCCATCGTAGAAAAGTTTTTTTCCTAATTCAAAACCTTTTTCAGTGGGTTTGTTTCCTTCGATGTTGTAAGCAAGAGATGGAAAGTTGGATGGAATCGTAAAATTCAGTGGAACATCTACATATTCTTGTTCTTCACTATCAGAGCAGGCTATCAGGAGTAGAATCACTAAACAGATAAAATATTTTAATTTGAACATATTTTAAGTTTAAGAACGCAAGCATTATTTATAGCATAAGAAAGACAATCTTCCTTAACCTGCATAAAATAACAGATAAGAAAAATCGGCCCGCAAAAAGGCAGAAATCAATACTTGGTTTTACTGTAGCTAATTAGTCGTTGTGTACGTGGTCTATCCTGAACATTTTTGAAATGTTGGCAGTGATTTTAGGCAGGGCTTCTCCGCCCATAATCATGGCGCCCATCCCTGCTTCATTATAATCAGAGAGTTTAATAGTGTTTTCTCCGTCAAGAATTTTAGACAAATCTGTTACGACATGAATAGCCGGCGTGATATTTTTTCTCACCAAAGCTTTAGTAGGTAAGTCTAATGTTACTTCTATATAATTATAGGAAGTTCCAATTTGTCCGGTATGGATCATGAATGAGGAAGATTCTGTAACAGTGGCAGAGGTAAAAGTTCCTTCGAAAGCAAGAAATTTATAACCCGCCGACCAGCTCCAAAGCAAATCTTTGGCCTGAGCCTTCGCAAGAAAATCGCCCTGACCTGAAGCTCCTAACTGCCATTGCTCCTTGTCTACTCCTATACCAAATTTCACTTTAGTATAATCACCCGCAGGGATATCGGCAAGATCAAACTGGTAACCCGCAGCATCATCTTCATCAGCAATGAAATAACTTTTTGCTTTTGGATAAGTAAAAGTTGTACCATCAGACTTAGTAAGAACAATATTGCTTACAATATAGCGAACAACATTTACTTTCAGTTTTTCATTATTAGCCGTTGTAATAACCTGCGTATCAAGAATAAGGTCATTATCATTGTAAGAGTTGTCAAACTTCAAACCTAATTTTCCTGTTTCAGTAGCAGTATTGTTTTGTTCATCATCACTTGAACATGAGGTAATAAAAATCCCTAATGTTACTATTATCAATTTATATAGTATCTTTTTCATTTGTATTTTATAAAAATTAAATTATTTCAGAGCAGGAATGCTCCAATCAATGCATTAACGCAATAAGAAATTAGTCCCAATGAAAATTGGGAAAAGGATTTAAAATTATAAAATAGCGGCGGGCGGGCGAAAAGTAATTGACGAAACTCCAACAGGTTTGCTTTTAAAAAAAGCAAAGTTTTTTTGTTGCGGTTCTATTGCAGGATTAAAAGTAAAGTCAATGTCAGAAGAAAAACAAATATAAACAAGCTCAAAATTTTCTTTCAGGCTGTCCTGCATTTGTTTTTCGTTATCGGAATATTTTTTAAGGCTTTTCTGCAGTTCGCATCGCCCATTACAGGTGTTAAAAATCTGTTTACGCTGTATACAGATAGTTCTGGCAATTTCCTGCTGATTTATTTTAAAATTGGCATATACAAACATACTGCCCATAGAAGGAAGAAAAATCAGACCACAAAGTAATATGATAATATACTTTTTCAAGAATGTTTGTTTGCTTACAAATGCAAAAGTAAACTAATTTTGTTTTTATTTTGAAAAAACTTCTTGTTTTATTAAGTAAAAAAAACATCATAAACTCTCTTTCAACCACTTAAACAAAAGCAGAATCAATTTCAATTATAGATTTTGAGTGTATGATAAGCAAAAGAAAAATCCTATTGCGGTATTTTAGAAATCAGGTCTTTCCGCTTTTCTCACGATTATGTAGCCAGCATAATTTAATAAAAACTTTATATTTACAAAAAACTTTGAGTGAAAGAAAATATTAAGAAAAACTCTATTACGGATATCCTTGAAGCATTGGGCGACAAGCCTCAGGCTGACGAACTATATATCTACATTAGCACTGAAAGTATAAGCGAAAATCCCTTTCCTTATCCCTTCCGTACAGATAGCTACAGCATTATGATCATCTTGTCAGGGAGTGCAAAAATCCAGTGTAATTTAATGGATTATACTCTTCAAACAAATGATATAGTGCTGATTTCACCCCATACAGTAACTCATATTATGGAAATTGAAGAAAGTATGTCTGTTATATCAATTACTTTCACGCTTAATTTTGCATTAACCCATAGCATTAACCGAAATGACTTGAATGCCTTCGAGTTTTTTGCTTCAAAAACTGCCCTGAACCTGGGATTAAAGAAAGAAGAAATCAAAGAACTTGTTAAACTAACTCATCTGCTACATGAAAAAAATACAACTGAAAGTCGTTTTTACGGTAAAGAACTTTTAGTTCACAGTTTCAATCTGTTGATGTATCAGGTTGCCGCTGTATACAGGGAAAGATACGATGAGAACATTATAAAAATGACTCGCAAGGAAGAAATAACTTCAAAATTCATAAAACTGTTGGAGAAAAATTTTAAACAGCAGAGAAAAGTACAGTTCTATTCTGATACCCTGCACATGACAGCAGGCCATCTTTCGAAAATACTTAAAGAAGTATCAGGAAGGACAACCGGTGAACTTATTGATGCCGCTATTATAACTGAGGCCTGTATTCTACTGGCCAATCCAACATTAAGCATTTCTGAAATATCAGACGAACTGAATTTCAGCGATCAGTCTTTCTTTGGAAAGTTTTTTAAAAAACACACCCGTTTATCACCATCCGAATACAGAAGAAAAACATAAAAGCAGTTGATTACATCTTGCTTAATGAGAATTTCTTAATTTACTTTCTGTAACTCTTTTTGACCCTTGAGTTTCTGGTATTTCATGCGACCCCATATATACCATTCTATAAGAATACAGGGGAACGGCTCTCTGGCACTAACACAGCTGATCTTGTTGGAGGTAAAATTAATTATGCCAGACAGGCAGCTTCAAAAGCCGTTTCAGTAAGCAAACTTCAAAATAAACTTACTGCCAACACGGTACTACTTAATACAGAAACCACTTACTAGAGTATTATCAACCTCAAAGAAAAGATAATTTTATCAAAAAAATAAATCAGTCTGCAAGAAACCTTTTTTAAGAAAAAAGCCTTCAGAAGGCGATGCTTTGAAGGCTCTTTTTTCAACAATAATTAACTAATACAAAATATAAAACCAGTTTATCTGTAAATTGCAAACCGGCCAAACATTTGTTCTTTTGTGGTGATCATTATTTACATGCTGAGTACTACCGATACTCTTAATGTCGTAATAAAAAATTAAAAATTTGGAAGTGATAATAATGGTATCTGAAGCCCTGATGCCATAGTCCGGGTTTTACTAATGTGAACCATGGAATCCCAGAAACCATATTTTTGTGGCACCATCACTAACATATCGGCATTATAATTTTCAATCTCTTTTTTAATTTCTCTAACAACATCGCTTGAACGGATACTTTTAAAACGGTATTCAGCCCGCTGTTCCGACTGTTCCTTCTCACCTATTACCTCCTGCTGCTGTTCGATCATTTCTTCAACTCTGTGGTCAACGCTGAAAAACTCAACCTCAGCTTTTAAAGCTTCGGCAGTCTGGCTGAACCAGCTTAATTTCTGAATGGATTCTAAATTACGACTTTCAAAGGCAAAGAGTATTTTTTTTTCACTTACAAAACGGGCACTGTGAGGTACGGCGAGTACCGGTATATCTACATTCTTAATAACCCAGGTTGTTGAATTACCCAATAAGTCCTGCTCGATTGACCGCTCTGCCATTCCCATAACGACAAGTTCAGTCTGATTTTTTTCAATCAGCAGGGGAAGCTCTTCTTCAAGTGAAGAATAAAGACACAAACTCTCTACCTCAATGCTATATAAACGTGCAATATCATCTGCAAGATGTTTGAGTCTTTCTTCAGAATTGTTGAGTTCTAATTGCATATTATCACCTGAAATTCTTGAATTTGAACTGTGAATTGAAAGAGTAAATGAATTAAAAAGGATTAGTCTTGATCCTTTTACTTTTGCGAATGCCGCCGCATAGTTTACCGCGTTTGATGCTGTTGCTGTAAAATTTGTTGCAGCAATTATGGATGTGGATAGTGACATAAATAATATAGTTTATAGTTTAAAAGTTCAGCAATGATTTGGTCTGTGAATTTGATGAAAATTTCCCTTATAGTGATGCAAAATGAATCCATAATGGCAAGAGTTTTTTACGGTCTTCTATTAATTCGTCAAATTCATTAACCTGAGAGAACTGATTATCCTCGGGACTAATTGTCATGGCCAAAGGCAGAAGAAGCATTCCAATAAGGCTGATGACAACAGGAAAAGGATTAAAAGAATATAAAGTGATCATTTTCTTTATAGCCATAAATTCTAATCGATTCTGATAACAGAATAAACTCAAATCAGTTTTATTTGCAATTAAATAAGCCGCAAAGTCTGGCTTTTCGAATAATAGTTCAACATATTTCAGTACAAGCTGTTCCAGTTTTTGTTCTGTCGTTGACTGGGCATTATTTAAAGTCTGCAATACTTCTGTAAAAAAAAGAGTACTGTTGTGTCTTGCCCTTTCCCTGAAAACCCAATTTTCCTGTTCAAAGTAATAATTCATACCAGAAAAAACATTGGTATCCTGCTTTATGGCATTTTCTTTTTTATTGCCTAAAAAATCCTTATACCTGAAAAAAAAATGGACTGCGGCTATGATTTTCCGCCGTCTTGCCATTTGAATCTGTCCTTTTATGGTAGTTTGAGTTATCATCTTTTAGTAGATTATTTTAGGACTGCAAACCATATCTCTATCTGATTGTTTAAGAATTCCATAAAGAAAACAAGTGATATAAGTTGCGCCAAATACATCCAAAATCAAAGATATTCCACATAGATGGCATAGAAAAGGGCGTTTTTCTGCTAATATTGGTCAATTTCCCGCTTTATGAAAAACGTATAATAAAGGAAATTCATTCTTCACTATTTCTAATTTGAAACTTTGTCAGCAGAAGCACCAAAAACAAATCCTTTATTACTGAACTCTATAGGATATTCGGGCATAAAATAAGAAATTCCCATATAGCTTGCCACCACACCCTGACCCTGGATTAGTTTGTTTTTCTTTCGCAGAAAAATAATCGGACTTATCGTTTTGCTGCCTCCGTAACTAATGTATCGAAATTTACCCCGAAGGGTATCACCAGAAATCAATCCTTCCACAGCTCCGGAATCTTTCATGGTTCTGCTTCCGTAATACACTTCATAGCTGCCGTAAAATCTCTTTTCATAAGTTTCGATTCTTAAAAATGCAGTATCCCTTCCCTTTACTGCCGTATAAAAAGTCTGATTTTGCTTTACATCATTACAACTGGTCACGCCCAATAAAGCTACAAGAATACTAATCCAATAAATGCTTTGTTTTAATAAGTTCAGGTTCATATTGATAATTTTTAATAACATCATCTTTTTTAAACAGTCAAACATGCTCAATAAAAGCGATAAAAAGTCGGTTTAATAATAAATCCTACGCGCAACATGCCCCGCTCTTTTTTAAAATCAATAAGGCTCTCACTGTAACCCTGCCACCACTGCAGGGTAACCAGCTGATTTGCACTTTTTGTAAGTCGGTAACTAACCGCTGTATTGATGCTTCCTTTAAAATCCCAGTCGGCCCCTTTCCTTACTGTCAGATCAAAAAACAGTCTGTCTTTGTGCAGCGCCCACTGCAAATGCCCTTCGCCATAGCCAATATATCTGGGTAATGATGGATTATTATCAATGAGAAAAGGAATCCATGCTTTGAAGCTGAGTATGAGTTTTGGTGAAAATATCCTTGTAAAACCAACTGATACAGTATTAAGGCTCCGTGAATAAATACTGTCTCGTCCATTGGATTCATGCTCTATACCAAGAGTAAGGGCACCAAAGAAGCGGTTGTCCTTAAATACCGGTTTTAAAAGCATTAGCCCTGGATTATAGTTGCTTTCTTCAAAAGGACTTGATGCTTTATATACTTTCCAGAACGATTTTTGTGTATAGGTAAGATAGGAATAAAAGCCTGCTATAGAAGCCTTGTCGGCCAAACGCTGTTTAAAACTAAACTGGAATTTGGCATCCATAGTATTGCGTGACGGCTGCTCTCCCATGTCAACGCCTGTTACGAAATAGTTATCCTTATATATAGAGAATGCAGGAAGTGATGTAATAATTGTATGTACAGAATCCCTGTCAACCGGAATCTGTCCGTAGCTCAATACCGTAAAAAAAAGAAAGAAAAGGAAATTAAATTTCATGTAATGGTATTTCATTACGGCAAATTTATTTCAGAACCAAGGTATGGAAAAGGTCATTTTTAAGCCACTATTAGTCAGTTTCTGTTTTTTTTATAACTATTCATCAGCCTTTCATTGATTTAATAGCTAGACCTCCTATGACTTCAAAAACAGAAAAAATAATTTTCATGAATTGCCCTTTTTAAAATATAAAAAGAGAATAATAAAAACCCGTTGGGTGAAATTAAAAATAAGTGTCAGGCTGAACGGAGTCGAAGCCCTTTCGTATTCAAAAACCTTCGACTTAGTTTATCCTGAGCGAAGTCGAATGGACTCAGGATGACATCAATTCCTTAAGTTATAAATGATGTTTTACTCCCTATTTTTTACTTTTTATAATCAAATCAATTTTTTTTAATCAATTTAACCCAATAATGGGTTAATAAAACTTACTGGATATAATTTTTTCAATATTTGATTTAACTAAAGAGGTATTTTAAAACTTATCCTAACAGGACAACAAACTATTATAATTCAAATTATCTTAAAGACAGGATAACTTCTTTTAAAATACTTTCTGCAATTTTATTATAGTCATTGTTGTAATGATGTGAACCCGGTAACTCAATTATTTTAATTTCAGATTCTGAAAAACGTTTGCGGGTTTCAGGATCCTCTTCATTTCCAAAATAACAAACCAGATCGTACGGTTTTATTTTCTTCATTTCAGCAATCACATTATAATTGTCATCCGAACTTCCCATACTCAGCATATCGGCAATATGAATTTCAAAATCTGCTTTTATATCTGGCGATAAAGAGTATACACCTTTTAACTTTTCTTTTAAAGTCTCTGTAAAATTTGCTGCTACAAATGGCACTACGGATGCGCCAAATGAATATCCGGCAAGAATAAATGTTTTTTTATTCCATTGCTGTAAATAATGTTCAACAGCTTTCGATATAGAATTTGAAGTTTTCTGTGGGGTTTTGGCATTCCAAAAATATTTTTGGGCATCTAATCCTACTACAGCAATTCCTTTCTCTGCCAAAGCTTCACCAACAGACTGATCAAAACTTGTCCACCCGCCATCACCTGAAATCAAAAAAGCAATCGGTAAATCTTCGTCTTTCTTTTTCGCCGGAATTAGGGTTAGAGGCATTTCGAATGGCAAAGGTGTGAGATGCTGTTCTTTGAATAAAGGATTCTGTTCTGATTTTTGTTTGGTATAAGACAGGTTTAAAATTTCCTTATAAGCCCCAATAAACTGTGGTAACCAATTTTTGGTAACCGAAAAACCATGCCCAACTTTAGAAAGCGAAATTATTTTTCCCTGTTTTAGTCCATCCATATATTTCTTAGTATCGGCATAATTACAAACCTGATCAGTAGTTCCCTGAAGTACAATAAAGGGAGCTGTTAACTTTTCTGTTTTATCCAGATAATAGGCTTTACCCTCCTTTAAAACATGAGAAGTAAGTCCGGAACCGTCACATAATATTTTGTCTGTTTCTATATCGGGGCAAAATCCCAGTGCGAGGGCACCGCTAAATGTATTGGCAGGAGCTTGTGCCAACATACCATAAACCAAAGTTGCTCCTGAAGAATATCCAACTAATATTGGCTTCAGATACTGTTTCATCTTTAACTTTTTTTGCAGAATCATGCTCAGCTCTTCAAAATCCCCAGCTGGATAATAACATTTTGTTTTTTCTTTTTTAATCTCTTTAAAATAATGCTGAATGTCTATCCCGGCAACAAAAGCGCCCTGATTTACTATATTTTTAGCCATTTCAACGACACCGCTGTTCCACCCTCCGTCTCCTGAAACAAACAGAACAACCGCTTTTGGTGTTTCCCTGGGACTATAAATCGTAACTTTTCCAAATGCTCCAACCTTTATAGTATCTGATTCAGAAGCAAAAGCACTGCTTCCTAAAAAAGTAATTACCAGAATTACCCATACAATTTTATTCATCTTAATTATTATTTAGCATTATGAAATTGAAAACTATATATTTTTATGATACATGATAGCTGAAATTACAATAAAATACACATAAAGATTAAGCATGAAAAGTCTCTGCCACAATCCTTTATAAAAAACAATGAAATTATTTTCATCAGAAGAAAAGTGAATTGTAAAAAGTAACATCGTAATAAATCCAATGGTAAAAATAATCCGTGACAATAAAGTGAAACCAGGCTTATTTCCCTCTATTATTACCTCTTTCATTATTAAAGGCAAGATCAATGCTGCAATAACACCAATACCTCCTGCTATATCATGCATTACAAACGAATCGGTCATTTTTCCCGCTATTCTGTCTGCTTTGAATACACCGGAACCTATGCCTTCTCCTAATCCGTAAAGGATAAGCAGCAGGGAAGCTAGTCTTACATTTTTATGATTGCCTCCAAATGCTTTTCTAAAAATGATTCCGAAGAAAATAAATACAATTCCAATAAATATCCACCATGCCGAAATGAATTCTGATACAGGACTTTCTGAAGCTCCCAAAGAACTCATAGTCCTTTCCAGTTGACGGTATCCAGGATAATAACATCCTGACAACAACAATACAATAACATCAGAGATACAAACAGTAATACAAATCAGGGCTGTGCTTTTAACTAAATTTACCCGCGCTACTCTCATGATTGCTATAGTTTAAAGTTATGGTTTTACGACTTTATTTAAAACTATCGGGGCTTGTAGTAAATCATAATCATGAGAATAAACTAAGTATTTATTGTACCAAACTGGAGAGAATTTTTCTTTAAAATCGCGTAATCCTTTATAATGCGAAAAGAATTTAATTCGTTCATAGGCAAATTTCATTGATTTTTCAGGAAAAGTATTCGCTTCTTCTAATCCGCTCATTGCTGCTAACCCTAGATTTACGGATGTGCAGCCCTGAGACTTTAAATACGTAAAAAGTTCTAAAAGGATAAAATCTATGATTCCGTTTGGAGCATCATTGGTTTTACGAATCAAATCATATGTCCCTTCCCCTTTTGCGTAATCAGGGATTACATTTAAAAAAGCTACAATTTTTTCTTCGGAATTTTCAACCGTAATAATGGCCTGCTGTTTAAGTTCCTCCCAGTCAAATCTACCCTGCGAAAAAATGATTTCGGTTCTTCCGGTACTCGCGAGCCATTCATCACTTACTGCTTTTATTTTTTGCAATAATCCGTCTTTTACCGGTGCTGTATGAATTGTAGTTTTAAAACCTTTCTCTTTTACTTTGCTTATCGCATTGCGAAGGGATTTTTTAGCACTGCCTTCCAAAGTAAATGCTGATAAATCTACTACTCCTTCCTGACCGATAAATAAACTCTTTTTCTGAAGCGAATAAAACAACTCCAAATTTTCTTCGGGTACACGATAATAAAGGCTTCTTAATCCATTGTCATAACAATAGGCATCAAATTCGAGAATACATTGTTTCATTTCTGTCTCTGATGCTGCAACGGGATTTTCAAGTACTACGGCAAAATTATCAGTCACACGATAAGCTAAAAAGGCTTTTTTAGAACCGGCAATAAAAATAACTTTATCATTATAGGTTTTAAAATAATCCAAAGAAGAATTTCCATACTCATTCATGATTTCAATAGCTGTTGCAAAATCATTTTCTACTGTTTCCTTTCTTATGGTATATGGACGAACTAAGGTGTAAATCAAAAATCCGAGTGATAAAAATCCACAACTATTAATGGACAGTAAAAAACGTCTCGCAAAGCGATCCAAAGGCACCAAATCTGAACTGCCTATTAAAAAGTAATTCTGAAGGCCGTATTTGACAGACTCGACCCAGTTAAAATCAATATTGAAATGTTTTTTATCCAGAAAATAAAAGCCCAGAATGCTGTATACCAAAACAGAAACAATACTTATTAAAACGGTCTTTAAACCTACACTCTGCAAATGCGAACTGCTTTTTACATAATATTCTTTTCTGGTAACAATTAAACTAATCAAAACCACCAGTGCAACAGTGGCTTCTTCATAATCAATTGCTTTAGTAAGGTGTCCGATAACTGAAATACTGGTAAGAAAAACAGCAAACCACCAGGAATTTCTTAATCCTTTGAGCATAAAAGCCGCGTTAACAAGCATAAATAATCCGGCTGTTATAACAAAATAATTTGAAGCTTTAATAGCCGAAACCGGAACGATATTTTCCAGAGTATGAAGACGTTCAGAAATAGCCGGAGTTAAAACCGATATTATATTGATTAATCCTAATAGAAAAAGCAGAAAAGAAGGCACGATGCGCATCAACAATTTATTGGCATTAAACAGAAAAAGTGATGCTCCGGCCAGCAACGGAATCCAGAATTCAAAAAAACGATACAAAAAAGTAACGGCTATGGCATTGACATTTGAAAAGCCAAATTGTATCAGTATAAAACTCATTGAAATTTCAATAGCGCCAAGACCGCGCAGAAAGGGAGAAACAATCAGGAATATCACCGAAATAATATACCCCATTATGGCTGCAGATAATGATGGTGTAAAACCTAAAGCAATCATAGCGATATACAAATGCCCAATTCCGACAAACTCAATGAGTAAAGAAAAAAAGATTACCAGCCAGAATTTTTGTTTATTGATTCGATTGTTCTGCAAATCATCCATAAATACCTCAGCAGATGGAAAAAACTTTACAATGAGGCGGTATACATAGCTTTTCTTTAAAATTGATTTATAAATATAGAAAATCAGAATCCCCAATACCGCAACAGCTCCAAATGCATACCATTCTCCTGCTCCTAAAGTACCCTGAAAGAAAGAATACAATAAAGCAGGGATTGCTACAATAATTACGGAAAGGATTCCGACAAAACCATATAGTATTGAGGCAAAATGAATTTGAGTCTGCTTTACCCCTTTTTTTTCAATGGATTTTGTAAAAAATGCCAAAGACGAAATTCCGCCTGCCGGCAAAAACACACTTACAAAATTTCGTTTGAGAAATAAAACAACGGATTGCCTGAATGAAATCTCACTTTGTATCGCTTTAAAAGAAGCAAAATACATTAGTGCCTGTAGGATAATATAAATTCCGGCTAAGGCAATTCCACACAAGACCCAAAAAATGCCTGCATCTGCAATTACATTTTTTACTTCTTTAAGCTCTGAATTTTCATGTTTGATAAACCAGATTCCGATTCCAATAAAGAAAATAGTGAATACAAACTGCCTTATAATTTTATCATTTTCCCGTAAAAAGGAAATACCTTTTGTTTCTTTAAAGTAATCTGAAAACTTATTGAAAATGGTCAGTACTTTCATATTTATCTTATTGATAATTTAGTTATGAAAATCAAATTTAGGCGTATATAAATGTACAATTATTATCTATTTGTAAAAGAATTGTCTTTTTATTTTTTCAATACAGGTACAATATAATATTCAGACTATTTTTTATATTTGAATGAAATTCCGTTTAAAATTTTAATTTAATAACAGCAAAAATCTATGAAGCTATTTTTTACTAAAACACTCTTATTTTTAATGTTGTTAAATTTATTTTCCTGTGAAACCAAAAATTCAAAGCTAAAGCCTTATAAAGCGGGCGTAATTTTATCTTTTGATGATGCTTATGTTGATGAATGGTACGAAGCTGATCAGGCTTTAAAAAAATATTCATGGAAAGCCACTTTTAATGTCTGCCGAATAGATTCTATAGGAACTCCACAAATTAAAAAACTGCTGGAAATGCAAAAATACGGTCACGAGATTGCCGGACACGGTTATCACCATTATAATGCTGTTAAATTCGCAAAAGAATACGGAATTCACCAGTACATGGATCAGGAAATAAATCCTATGATTACCTCTCTGAAAAATAAATCCTTTAAGACTACTTCATTTGCTTATCCATATGGAGAAAGATCTGATTCTCTTGATCATGCATTATCTCCTAAATTTAAGATCATAAGAGGTCGCGCATTTGGAGGGGAGATTCCTGAAAAACAAGATAGCTATTTCAACAACTCCAAAATTGTTTTTGCTTTTGATATTGATAATAGCCATATTCATTTTAGTATTCCTTATCTTCTGGAACTCTTACATTACGCTAAAGAAAATAATAAAATTTTAATACTGTGCGGCCACAAACCTGTTAAAGAAATAACTGAAAATTATCAGACCAAAATAGAAACACTCGAATTTATCTGCAAATATATGAAGCTAAATGATCTTAAATTTTACAGGCTTTCTGATTTGGATGATCTACTTTCTCAGCAACAATGATTAACTTTCTAATTTCTATTTGTTTAAATGAGGTTATCTAAAAATTAACTGGATCCAAAAGTTTAAACAAATTTATACTATTGATTAAATAGAATTTTATCCAGCTGCTGTGATAATTAATGATACTCTAAATGATCATTTCCGGCTGATTCAAAATTTTAAAGTTTTTTTATACTGGGTATTCATAACATAATTTTATAAAACAAAAAAACCGTCTCAAAAATTTGAAACGGTCTTTTAACAACAATAACTAACTAAATTTAAGGTTTAAGTTCAGTAAACTTTGAATCTAATTCAAAAGCTTTCTTCACTTTTTCAACAGTAATTTCCTTTTCAACAGAAAATGATGTCGTTTGTTTAATATTTAATGATGATGTTACTGCAAGTACTTTATATTTTCCTGCTTCAGCAATCCACGCACTTCTGTTTTCTAAGAAAGATGCCAAGTCTTTTGGAGCTAACCTCAATGTCAATGTTTGACTCTCGCCTGGTTTCAATTCTTTTGTTTTAGCGAAAGCTTTTAATTCTTCTTTCGGTTTGTCAATTGATTTTGAAGGTGCCGAAAGGTATAATTTCTTCCTAAAGTCACAAAAGCAATTTCAGAACTTGCTGCTTTTTTAGCCAGGAAAACATCATCCATTTTTAGTTCCGGAAGTCTTTCCGGCAAAGCCAAAATTCCTCTTGCTTTTCTTCTTTCTTTCTCAGCAACTACTTCTTTTTCTGCGTGAGGTGTGTACAAATCAACTAATTCTTTATCCAATTTATAACCCGCAGCATTCAAACCTTCTAAAAGAGAAACCGTATGTTTATTGTTCACACTTCCAGATCCTGTTCCACCCGTAATCCACACGTACGAAGTCACTCCGAATAAAGAAACTTCTTTTTGCTTGTCAGCGAAAGGCAAAGGGTTTTTCTCATTTTTAAGCAAAACCATTCCTTCGGCAGGGGCTTTTCTTATTACTGCTGCATTTTGAGCTAAGTTTGGTTTGTCACTATATTTATATTTTGCAAAAGTTGGTGTACGGAAAATATATTCTAAAACTCTTTTTACATTGGTATTCGCTACTTCCTGAGATAATTTTCCTGAATTTAAAGCTTCTAACAACGCTTTTTTCTGAACAGGAATTCCCGGCATCAAAAGATCGTTTCCTGCAATCATTTGTTTTACAACATCAGAGTTTGAACCGTCTTTGATCGATTCATAACCTGGGAAACCACCAAACCAGTCTGTCATTACAATTCCTTTTTACCCCCATTCGTTTCTTAAAACTTCCGTCAACAAATCTTTTCTGGCTGAAGTATATTCCCCATTGAGTTTATTGTAGGAAGACATGATGATCCAAGGATCTGATTCTTTAACTGTAATTTCAAAACCTTTTAAATACAATTCTCTAATCGCTCTCTCAGAAACATGTGCATTGATAGTCAAACGGTTACTTTTTTAGTTATTCACTGCAAAGTGTTTGATAGAAATTCCAACACCTTGCGACTGGATTCCATTAACAATAGCTGCGGCCGTTTTTCCTGAAATCAGCGGATCTTCAGAATAATATTCGAAATTTCTTCCGTTTAGTGGATTTCTGTGAATGTTCAAAGCTGGGGACAATAAAACGTCAACACCATATTCTTTTACTTCATTCCCCATTGCTTTTCCAACTTCTTCCAAAAGTGCTTTGTTCCAGGTCGAAGCCAAAGCCGTTCCTACCGGAAATGCTGTTGCATAATACGTTTTCGAATCATTTTCTCTGGTTGGTGCAATTCTCAATCCCGCAGGACCATCGGCTACGACCGTTGCAGGGATTCCGAAACGCTCAAAAGCAGCTGTTCCTCCTGCCGCTCACGGTACTAGACCTTGTTTAGAATCTCCAACTGGACCTGTCAGTACTTCGATTCCAGGCATTCCCGTTCCGATTAACAATTCTACTTTTTCTGCATTCGTCATTTCTTTGATGATAGCATCAATCCTCTGATTTACTTAAAGACGCGTATCTTCCCAAACATCTAATTTTCCGTTTCTGTTGAAATCAGCAAACGTAAATCCTTTAACAGTAAGAAGAGGCGGATTCGTTTCATCATTCGGAATGGTTTTCCATGATAAATTAGAAAGTACTAACGACGTTAAAAGCGTAACTCTGGCTGTTTTTATAATTGTATGTTTCATAATATATAGTTTTTAAACTCTTAATTAATTTTCACACAGATTGAGACAGATTTGAGCAGATTTAATTAAAAAAATCTGCTTTTATCTGCTTAAATCCTTTTAAATCTGCGTGAAACCTTCCATATTTATTTAGCTAAAAAGCCTTCCAGTAAAAGCCATTCTTCAAAACGGGTTTCCCCTGAATCGACCGGTAAATTTTGTTTTCCGGTTCCAAAACCGTGACCGCCTTTAGAGTACATGTGTAATTCTACACTTTGACCTGCCTCCAGCCATTTAGTATACATTTGAATACTTCTTGGAGCCAATTTCAACTGATCGTCGCTTGCGGCGCAGACAAACATTGGAATCTTTTTTTCCGGTGCCGGAACGTTTAAAAGTTCTGGCCTTGGCCCTCCATAAATATTGGCTACAAAATCTGGAAGCTCTTCTGCTCTATTATCCAAAACCGTTTCCATTGCGACTCCAGCAGAGAAACCAATAATCCCCACTTTTTTAGTATCGATACCGTATTTTGAAGCATTGCTGCGGACGTAGTTCAAAGCTGTTTTTCCGTCTTTTGCGGCCAGTTGAATTGTTGCCAGAGATTTTTTTTCAAAAGCGGCCCTGTCTTTTAATTTGTCCATCATCTCCCTTGCCGGATCGTTGGTTTCGGTTTTATTCAAACGGTATTTTAAAACAAAAGCGGTAATTCCTTTTTTACTTAAAATTTCTGCCAGTTCTTTACCTTCTCTGTTAATGGATAAGCTTTGAAATCCACCTCCTGGCGCAATAACAATTGCTGTTCCTGTATTTTTAACTCCTTTCGGAACCTGATATACCAATAAACCCGGATCGGTTACATTGTAAACGACTTCTGTTTTAAAAAGATCCGAATACATTTGGGCTTCTTTCTGCGTCCAGTTTTCAGATCCCGGTGCTTTTCCGGCGTATAGTTTTACGGTTTCTTGTGCTTTTGCTGTTCTTCCTGCAAGCATTAGAAAAGCGAATAGTATTGTGATTTTATTGTTCATAGTGTTGTTGTTTATTGTTTCACGCAGATTTATTAAGATTTGAGCTGATTTTGCTGATTTTTATGGTTCTTGAAAGTCTTATTTAACATTTTTTTTATCACATTAAGTTTGTCATTTCGACGAAGGAGAAATCTCCGCGAGAAACTCGACAAAGATTGGCTACTTTTAGGATCGGAGATACTTATTAAGATTTCTCCTTCGTCGAAATGACAAAAAAACTTTGCGCGATTAAACTATTCTTTCTTATAAGTTTCCGTTCTGGCATCTTTTATAACACCTTTCCAGTTCAGTCCAAAAGCAAAATCATAAAGATTTCCTTCGCTGTCTTTATGCGGAACCATATCATAAGGAACATCTTCAAACTGTTTTTCAACCGTTTCCATATTTACCGGCATTTGCACCGGAAGCAATCCTGAAGGTTCTGTTTTTCCTGAAATGATATCCAAAACAGCCTGAGAAGAAACGCCGAAATTCAGAACAATTCCGTCCACTTCTCTTTCAAATTCATTAAAAATCATTAAAAATAATTGGTTTATTTACTGTAACAGAAACAATAATCGGTTTTCCTTTCATCATATCTTTGGTATCGAGAATCGTTCTCAAATCCATAGTGTTGGCAGCGGTAACCGTTTTGTTTTTGTATGTTCTGTCTTTAATTGTCGGATCAATAACCTGATCTCCGGCAGCGATACTTTTTGTTCTCGCTTCAGTTGCAGTGTAAGTTCCGTATTGAAGTGAAATCGGTACATAACCATTACTACCGTTTTGTCTGTCTTTTAAATCGTAACCACCTTCTAAACTCTGTGGACTTGTTACAAAAACAATCGCAAAATCTGCTTTTGACGGATCTTCAGTAACATTATAATATTTCTTAACCAATTCTAAATTTACCGGATATTCTAATTTCGGCTGACTCGCAACTCCCCACCAGTCTTTGGTTGAAGCGTTATAAATCTTCGGAATAAAAACCGTTTTCTTTTCTTTTAAAGGCAAAACAGAAGCTTTGTTTTTTAATAATACAACCGATTTTAACTGTGCATCATAACCAGCTTTCATAAATGCAGGATTTCCAACAATTGCTTTCGTTTCATCAACATTTAAATACGGATTTTCAAAAAGCCCGACTCTGAAAATGTTTTTCAATAAACGCACTGCTGATCTTTCGAATCTGGCTCTCATAAAAGGTTCGCCAAATTCTTTAACCCCCATTTCATAAGCAGCCAAAACTGTTTTTTTATCATTATTGCCACCAAACTGATCTACTCCGGCAACAATGGCTTTGTAATATCTTTCATCAATAGAAAGATTCTCAACTCCCCACGGTTTTCCTGCAAAAAGATTTGGTGTTTTTCCTTCTTCACCTGTTACTAGCCAATCCGTGCAAACAACACCGTCATAACCGTATTTATCTCTTAATAAATCGGTAATAATGAATTTACTGAAACCGTTGGCTACATTTTCATTATACTTTTTATCCTGATCAAAAGTGATCGTGTAATAAGGCATTACCGCCGAAGCTTTACTCGTTTTTCCTTTCAATTTGAAAGCGCCATTGATGAATGGATCAATATGCTGTTGTAAATTATTTCCCGGATAAACGGCAAATTTCCCGTACGCCCAGTGGCCATCACGTCCTCCTTCTTCGGCACCACCGCTTGGCCAGTGTTTTACCATGGCATTCACACTTTTGTAACCCCAGCCGTTTTTGATTTCGTCTTTTCCGTATCAAGTCTGGAAACCGTCAATATAGGCTCTTGCCATATCTCTGGTTAAAGCTGGGCTTTCGCCAAAAGTCATAGAGATTCTGTACCATCTTGGCTTAGATCCTAAATCGATTTGCGGAGATAAAGCCGTTGCAATTCCTAAAGCACGATATTCTTTAGCTGCAATCTGTCCAAACAGTTCTACAATTTTAGGATCAAAAGTAGAGGCCATTCCTAAACCATCGGGCCACATCGAAATTGTTCCTCCTGCTCCTGCGTTAAATTCAGAGGTCACATTTGCTGTATGACGCGGATCTGTACTTGTGTTGCTCGGAATTCCCAATCCAATTCCTTCTACAAAAGCCTGCATTTGCTTGTTCCACAAAGCAGCAACTTCGGGATTTTCTACACTTGTAATCAAAACATGGCGCAGATTATCTTCTTTTAGAAATGCTTGCTGTTCATCTGTCAATTGCCAGGGTTTTGCACCGCTTTCAGGATATAATTTTCCGTTATAATGACCTGCTCTATAACCATCAACCGGAGCCGGCAACGCCTGATGACGACTGTAAAGCATCAATCCTGCCATTTGTTCAACCGACATTTTTGAAGCTAAATCTTTCGCACGTTCATCTGCTGAAAGGCGCCAGTCTTCATATTTATCGAGCTTTCCATTTTTGTTTAAATCTTTGAACTTTTTACCATTGACTGTCAAAATTTTGATGCCAGATTCGGGAGAATATCCCAAATCTGAACCTTTATTATTTTTTACAATCGTAAAATTGGCTTGTTGTGCCTGCATGGTAACGTTCAGAAAAAAAGCAAAACCGGCAGTTATCATTATTTTTTTTATCGAAATAAAATTTAGAATCTGAAATTAAGAGAAACTTCCAATGTAAATGGACGGATGTAAGATCCTGGAAACTTGCCCAAACCTTGAAATGTCCGTAGGTATAACTTGGATCGATTTCCATTAATACTTTAAAAACTTCCAATACATTTTTATCATTGTAAGAATAATTATTTCCAAAAGCTGAAAAATCATAATTCTTGTAAACCGGATCCTGAAACGTAATTAAATAATGCAGATTAAATCCTTTGAATGGAGTTGCTACGATATCTGTAGTCCAGCCCAAAGTCTGAATATCGTAGAAAACTGTTGCCACTTCTGACTGGCTGACATTTGACGGGTTTACTAAATTTAATCTTGCCTGATAATTATTTCTCGTTAGGTATGTCGCCTGAGAAACCAAACTAAATTTCTCCTGATTGAAATACAATCCGAAAGCTGCTAATGGACTTTTTGTTTTAGCCATATTTGGCGCCACAGCTCCTGAGTAGCTTTCTAACTGACCATTTTTTTCTGTATAGGTAAAGTCAGCAAGGATTCCGGCGCTTTTTGTTACTTTATAAACCGCATTAATAGAACCTCCTAAATGAAACCAATTGTTGTCAAAATAGGTTTTCTGACTTGGATCAAAAATTAAATCCGGTGTTCTTGGCATCAGGTAATAATCTCCTTTTAATTTGTGATATCTCACTCCGTAAGCTAAGCTGAAACGATCGCTGATTGTCCAATTATCTGAGAAATAACCCGATAATTTGTTTTCGAAACCATTGTGGTATTCACCTCCTGCATTATAGTTTTAAAATCCGTGAGCATCAGTATTTGAAGTTCCGCCTGGTGTATTACGGACCAATTTATCCGGATTTGCACTTACTGTCTGATTAAAAAAAGAACGGCTTGAAGTAAAATCATCAACCTGGTAATAGTATTCTAAAAGACCAAATCTCCATTTGTGTTTTTCTACATTCTTTTTAATTTCAAATCTGGAAAGCGCTGTTTTTGTCGGAGTTCCGTCTGTGTATAATCCCAACATCGAATTTACGTTTCCAACATACGCGTTTCCTGTTGACTTATAAGTGAAATTATCTGCCGCACTTGCCTGGAAAATTCCAAGTAGAAAGCAATTAGCTGAGAAGCTTCTGCATAGCGAAAACGAGTTGAGAAATTGAATTTCCAGTCGTTCGCTAAATCATAATTTCCTAAAATATCAAAAGTGTGAGAAGTCGATGCAGCATCACTTCCACCCATGTCTGCAAATTTAGTTTCTCCGGTCATGATATCTTTAAACTTCAAAGTTCCGTCGTTTACGATATACCAATCACGTCCAATTTTAAAATCATTATACTCTTCGACTTTGCCTCCTTCTTTATATCTGAAAACGGCATAAGAACCGGAAAGGTTTCCAACAATTTCTAATTTATCTGTTGCTAATTTTGTGTATGAGTTTACGGCGAAACCTAAATCTCCTGTTGTAATTGCCGCTTCTCCAATTTTCAATAATCCGGTTTTTTCTAAGCTCTTGCTTTGTCTCCAGGTTCTGTTTGGCAATTCTGGCCAGAAATAATATACCACCGGCAGATCATTTTCCTGAATGGTTATTCCACCCACAGTTGAGGGAAGACCAATATTTACATCACGCGGTCCTGTATTATTGGCCGCATTTAGCATTACGTTTCTATTTTTTTCTTCTTTGGTGTCTGATTCTACAATTTTGATGTTTTTTTTAATCGAATCTGTAGCTTTTTGTTGTTTTTCTTCTTGCGAAAAAACTTCGGAGGCTGGATAAAACACCAAACAGATTGTGGCAATAATTAATTTTTTCATGAGTAGTTTAAGTTAGGTTTTCAAAATGAAATTTTCATTGCTTCATAATGACATTTTACTACCTCGTTTGCGTAAAGTCCTGTAATTATTAAAAAAAAGACATCTCTAAAAATTGATTCCCTAAAATTCGAATGAAGTTTCTTAAAAAAGAAAATATCACTTTTTAGTTTTTTTGTGCAGCTCAATAAATTATAGGTAAAAACTTAATTTATTTGACTTATACCTATTAAAAAGTTTAAACTTGAATCTAATTGTATCCTCATGGAATTTAAAAAACTACTCGAAATACGTTCTGAAGAGTCCTGGAAAAAGTATATTCCAACACTTTATATTGACTGTGTTATCTTCAGTTTTCACGAAAATGAACTTCAGGTTCTACTTTTAAAATTGAGAGACCGTGAAGAATGAGGACTTCCTGGAGGTTATGTCGAAAAGACCGAAAATGTTGACAATGCTGCAATTCGCATCTTAAAAGACAGAACAGGAACTGAAAATATTTACCTGCAGCAGTTTTACACTTTTGGAAATTTAAATCGTTCTGAATTTGCTTTTGAAGAATATGATGACAGCATGTGGCACAAACAACGATTTGTTTCTATTGGGTATTATGCTTTAGCAGAGCATGGGCAGGTAAAAATGGATATTGATGAATTCTCGAGCGTTGTTAAATGGCATTCTATCGAAAATCTTCCCGCATTTATGATGGATCACCAAACTATTTTTAACAAAGCTTTAGTGACACTTCGTGAACAATTAAACAACCATCCAATTGGTTATAACCTTCTTCCTGAAAAATTTACAATGCCGGAACTTCAAAAATTATACGAAGGTATTTTAGGAAAGAAATTAAACAGAGGAAACTTTTACAGAAAAATTCTTCGTTATGATATTTTAACAAAATTAGACGAATCCAGAAAAGGCGGAGCACATAAAGCACCGGATTTGTACAGTTTTGATTTGGAAAAATATAATAATGCTTTGAAAGAAGGGCTTAAAGGAGGATGGTAAAAATTAATAAAAAAAGGGAAGATAACTCCTTGCTTCATAAATGACCATTTTTAGTTAGGTTAGATTGTTTTTTCTGTGATTTTGGTTTCCAAAACAAACACTTTTTAGAGAAAGATGATCTGTTTTAAATACAAAAACCGTTGATGAATGTCAACGGTTTTGTGGTTTTGGTTTTATTTCAAATATTCTTTAAAGAAAGTGTCTAATTTATCAAATGGAATCACATCCACTTTATCATACAAATCTACGTGAACAGTATTTGGAATAATTATCAATTCTTTTGGTTCATTTGCTACTTTAAAAATGTCTTCACTAAAATATCTTGAATGCGCATTTTCACCAGCAATTAATAGCATTGGTCTTGGCGAAATTTCTTTTACATAAGTCAAAATCGGCATATTCATAAAGGATAGTGGATTGGTTACTAACCAGGCTCCGTTTGAGTTGACAGAATTAACCTGAAAACCTCGGGGCGTTCTGTAATAGTCAAAATATTCTTTTACAAATTGAGGCTCGTCTCCTTTCAATTTTTCAGGTAAATTTCTTGAACCATCTGCCGGTTTTCCTGCTTCTGCATCTTTCCAGCGCTGCTGACCCAAAGCTTCGAGTGTTTGGGTTCTTTGTTCCAGTGTTACCGAATCATTATAGCCTTTTGATATTACTCTGGTCATATCATACAAACTTGTAGCGGCAACAGCTTTCACTCGTTTGTCTATAGCAGTTGCATTCAACGCAAAACCGCCAAAACCACAAATTCCGATAATACCTATTTTGTTTCGGTCTACACTTTTCTGTAATCCTAAAAAGTCAACAGCTGCACTAAAATCTTCAGTATTGATTTCCGGAGAAGCAACATTTCTTGGTTCGCCACTGCTCTCTCCTGTATAAGATGGGTCGAATGCCAAAGCTATAAAACCGCGTTCTGCCATTTGGTTAGCGTATAATCCTGATGATTGCTGTTTTACCGCTCCAAAAGGTCCACTGATTGCCAATGCAGATAATTTTTCAGTTCCTGCATTTTTTGGAAGGTATAAATCTCCACTTAATGTAATGCCGTAACGGTTTTTGAAGGATACTTTTTTACGGGTTACTTTATCGCTTAATTGAAATGTATAATGTTCTTTTGATGTATTCATTTTTTCTGAATTTAATTTTACTTTTTGTGCAAATAATTGTCCTGTTACCAGAAACAATATTGCGATTCCCAATACTTTTTTCATTTTATACTATTTTTAATTATTCTCAAATTTTACGATTACATTTCCGTTACCCAATGCATCAGCAAGTCCGGAAGGATTATCAACATATCCGAGTTTGGTATAGCGGTATGAGGTATTGAAACTTTTATAAAAAAGCACCAGTACATTATTTCAGTAAAGCATTAAATCACCAGCTTTTATATCTCCGCCAACCGAAGCATTTGTTGGAAGCGTACCTGGAAAATCGTAGTACTTTTCATTTCTATTCAGCTCAGTCATATTTATGCTAAGCGGCAGCATTGACTTAAACGCAGCTGCACTTGGGTTGTCATATAATATTGCTGTAAAAACTGCTGTACCAATTGTAATTTTCATTTTGGATGTTGAAGGGGTATTATTTCCACTACCATTATTTGGAGACGGTGCTGTTTCACCATCTTTGCTGCAACTTGCGGTAGAAAAAGAAAAAGTGAAAAGAATAGTTATAAATGGTATTAAGAATTTCAGTTTCATAATTATTTCTTTTAAGGTTGAACATTTTTAATGAATTTCGCTGGAATGCCGCCAAAGATGGTATTATCTGGAACATCTTTCGAGACAACCGCTCCTGCTGCTACAACGGCATTTTCGCCAATTGTTACGCCGGGCAAAATGGTCGCATTGGCACCAATCCATGCATTTTTTTTGATGAGGATGGGTTTGCAAATCAGTCCTTTTCTTTCCAGAGGATTTAATGGATGGTTTTCGGTAATGAGGCTGACTTTCGGGCCAATTAAAACGTCGTCTTCAATCGTAATTCCGCCCAATGCCAAAAAGGTACAGTCAAAATTGATGAATACGTTTTTGCCTATTGTAATGTGTTTTCCGTAATTAATGTAAACAGGTGTAAATACGACAGCATCCCGAACATCTTTATCTAAAATCCTGCTCAATATTTGCGTGATTTCTTCAGGATTCGAAGAATTATTGATCTGAGTAAGTAATGCTTTCACAGCAAATACTTTCTCTCTTAATCTGGTTATCTGCGAATCATTAGGCAGTATGGTTTCACCAGTTAAAAGCCGCTCAAAAATATCTTTTTGAAATGGCGCAGCATTAAAAACAGGGTTTGAATCTGACATTGTATTTGAATTAAATAATCAGATACAAAGGTATGATTGCCTTTAAGCAAGATAGTAACGATTATCAAACCAAAGATTAAGAAATTCAAACTTGAACTGAACGAAATGCGGTTGGATTAGTTCCGGTAACTTTTTTGAAGAAATTATTGAAGTAGGTTGGATAATCAAATCCAAGTGAATAAGCGATTTCAGAAATACTCCAGTCAGTGTGCTGCAAGAGTGCTTTGGCTTCTGTAATGATTCGTTCTGTAATATGAGTAGTCGTAGATTTTCCGGTAACTTCTTTTACTGCACGATTCAGATAATTGATATGCACATTTAAATGTTTTGCGTAATGTTGTGCCGTTCTTAATTGTAATGGATTTGAAGTCGTTTCAATAGGAAACTGTCTTTCCAGTAATTCCAAAAAAACAGATGACAATCTGGAAGATGCATTTTTATTTTGTTCGAAATTTTCAGAAGGTTCCATCTTTAAAGATTCGTGAATGATAAGACTAATATAATTTCGAATCAACTCATCTTTAAACACATAGTCACTTTCCTGCTCCGCAATCATTTTCTGAAAAATAGTATTAAGAAAAGTTCTTTGTTCTTCTGTAATTTTCAAAACAGGTGTTCCCCCAATTTTAAAAAACGACGATTGCTGTAAGCTTTCCGAACGTTCGGAGTTTTTAAAAAACTCTTCTGAAAATAAAATAGTGTAGCCAACATAAGTAGTGGAAATGGTTTCCCAGGAATATGGAATGTGCGGATTGCCGAAAAATAGAATTGTACCTTCCTGCTCATAGGTTTTATCCGAATAATGAATCTTACTTTTCCCAGTCGTAAGGCAGATTTTATAAAATTCTTTTCTGCTGTAAGTTCTGGTTTCAGCACCATCATCTTCTATCTGGAATGCTTTAAATCCCTGGAGCTTCAGTTCATTGTTAAACTTCGAAACTTCTCTTATTATTTTCTCTTTCATTTTACAAAGTTAAGAAATTCAAACTTACACATAGCTTTAAACTAACTGAGAACAATAAAATAATAGATCAGGAAATGGAGAACTAAAGAAAAGACTAACGCTAATGAATTTTAATAATTAAACCCGTTGGGTGAAATTGATTAAAAAATTGATTTGATTATAAAAAGTATAAAATCGGGAGTAAAACCTCATTTATAACTTAAGGAATTGATATCATCCTGAGTCCATTCGATTTCGCTCAGGATAAACTAAGTCGAAGGCTTTTGAACACAAAAGGGCTTCGACTCCGCTCAGCCTGACAATTATTTTTAATTCCAACCAACGGGTGAATTAAATCCCCTCTAAAATGACACCGCCATTGCAAGTCCATATTCTCTGCCATTATATACCGGTAAAATCACTCCGTTTAGATTTTCCTTTTTTTTGAATATTTTTTTAGTAACAGGGTGAAGCCAGTAGGCTATTTTAGTACTCAAAATTCCGATGCCGGCTCCGGCTGCAACATCACTAAACCAGTGTCTGTCGTTATACATCCTGAAAAATCCCGTTCCTGCAGCTACCAAATATCCTGAAACACCGTACCATATAGATACATCTTTATATTCCTGATACAAAAATTCTGCTCCCATAAAAGCAGTTGCTGTATGACCCGAAGGAAATGAGTTGTTTGAAGTCCCATCAGGTCTCATTTCGTTTCCTGTCATTTTAATTATATTTACCGTTGTTCCCATAATTAAATAAGCTGAGGTCAGAATAATTGTGCGGTCTTTGAAATTATTTTTCCCTTTAACGCCTGCTGCATTTAGAGCATAAACAGACAAAAAAGCAGAATACTGTGAAAAATCATCAATAGTAAACTTCTTGTCAATATGCTCTTTTATTTCATTTTTAGTATCTGTATTGATGTCTTTAAGGGTGTGACTTTCGAGCCCAATAACTCCATATCCAATTAAAACTCCCGGAATAATTAAGGCTTCATATTTAAATTTTAAGTCTTTATTGATATTCAGACTATCCGAACTGTGAGACTGCCCAAAGGCGCTTAAAGTCAAAAAACTACTTATAATTAACGAATAAATTTTCTTCATCACTTTTTTATAAAAATACATTTAGGGCTACAGACTTTAGGTTAAACGAAAGTTTTTTTCAAACAGCAGTTGCATTAAATATTCAATTTTTAGAGTACAAAATCAACAACATTCTAGAGATAAATATTTTAATTCTAATTCAATGAAAGATAATAAATAATAGCTAGAATAAACATTTCAAAAATACAGATATTTTTAACATATTTATCCTACAAAAAAATAAAAAACAAGTATATTTATAAGAGTTAAAATAAATACGTGTAATATTATGAAGCTTAAAAATTACAGATGCATTTTATTATTCTAAAGTAAAATTTGAAAACTTAATCAAATCTTAAGCATGCTGAAAAACCAATAATGCATATATTTCGTTAATTAGATATATAAAACACACATCAATATGAAACTAATTACTATGTTCCTTTTATTGGGGATTCTTCCAGGAACTATAAACTGGGAAACTGATTTTAATAAGGCAAAAAAAACGGCAAAGGAAAAAAACGAACTCATTCTTCTTAATTTCTCGGGTTCGGACTGGTGTGGGCCTTGTATTGTAATGCATAGAGATTATTTTCAGAATCCTTCCTTTACTGAATTGGCAGACAAAAATTTAATATTGGTAAATGCAGATTTTCCAAGAAAAAAGAAAAACATTGGTACTCCTGAACAGGTAAAACAAAATGAAGAGCTTGCTGAAATATACAATAAAGAAGGAAGTTTTCCTTTAACACTGCTGCTTGACTCAGAAGGAAAAGTCCTCAAAACATGGCACGGAAAACCAGAGAACGCTGCAGAACAGTGGACTGCTGAGATAAAAGCTTTATGTGATAATAGAAAATAACATGTCTGGTCATCAAAAATATTCACAGTCCCTGAAACTTATGGGAAATATGTTCACTATCACTGTCACAGCCGGGAATCAGGTTACTGCTGACGAACATATTAATGCTGCGATTGAAGAGATTAAGCGTATTGAAAATCTGCTTACGACCTATAAAGATGACAGCCAGACCAATCAGATTAATAATGCTGCCGGCATCAATCCCGTAAAAGTTGATCCGGAAGTTTTCAATCTTATTGAAAGATCAGTTGGTATTTCTGGTATTACTCAGGGAGCTTTTGATATTTCATACGGAAGCATTGACAAAACACTTTGGAATTTTGATCGTTCCATGACCTCACTTCCAGATAACGAAACAGCTTTGAAAATGGTACATCTTATTGATTACAGAAATATAATTCTGGATAAAGAAAATACAAGTGTATTTTTAAAAGAAAAGGGTATGCACATCGGCTTTGGAGGAATTGGTAAAGGTTATGCAGCCGAAATGGCAAAACAAGTCCTGCTGAAACGCGATGTAAAGAGCGGAATCATTAATGCCAGCGGGGATTTGTGCGCATGGGGATTACAGCCCGATGGCAGCAGATGGACTATTGGAGTAGCTGATCCTGATGCTCCAAATGCGGCTTTCTCTTATATGGAAATATCCAATAAAGCAGTAGCCACATCCGGAAATTATGAAAAATTTGTAACCATTAACGGCAGGAAATATTCGCATACCATAGATCCAAAAACAGGCCTTCCGATAACGGGAATAAAAAGCGTTACCATTATCGCATCAAATGCTGAATTTGCAGATGCAATGGCTACTCCAATAGCCGTTATGGGAATCAAAGCTGGTTTGTATTTAATAGATCAGATTCCTGATTTGCATTGTATAATAATAGATGACAACAATAAAATTTACACTTCAAAAAACATTCGCCTAAAATGAAAAATCAAAAGCAGCAAAATCTCGTACTCTTGTGCAGTATTGCTTTAGCAGGCATTCTCACATCATCCTGTACTTCTGTTAAAGAATATCAGAAGGGAAAAATCAACGATTCTGAAATGGTACTTGCCAACAGGAAAATTGAAAAAACAGAACTAAGTTTTCAATCCTACCGCGAGGGAGCTTCGGGAGCAAATGCAGGTAAAAGCGGCGGAGGCTGTGGCTGTAACTAATTTGATATCATAAACAGATGAAAAGAATATTCATTACAGGATTTGCATTATTGGCTTTATTCCAATTAAAAGCACAAAATATACCTTCTGATTCGACGGCTTACAAAAGCAAAAAATTAAAACTTGAAGAGGTAAATTTAGTATCGAGTTATTATAAACAAGATGGTAATAATTCAGCTGTCGGAGGAGGAATCGGATCACAGCACCTAACCGATATAGCGAATACTATTGATGTTAAACTCGTTAAATACGGCGAAACAGGAATTAAACACACCTTTGATATTGAAGCGGGTATTGATCACTATACATCAGCTTCTTCAGATATGATTGACCTGAGTGCTAATTCTTCTGCTTCTTCTTCAGATAATCGCTTCTACCCTTCTTTAAGCTATCTCAGGGAGAATGAAGAAAAGGGAAGGACTTTTGGAATAGGCGTTTCATCCTCTACAGAATTTGATTATCAGTCTTTTGGAGGAAACATCAGCTTCTCACAAAAAACAAAAAATAAGAATGGTGAATTTACAGCTAAATTCCAAACGTTTATTGACCAGTTAAAACTTATTGAACCCCTTGAACTTCGTACTTCAGGTGAAAATTATGGAAGCGCAAACCGAAACACTTTTGCCGGAACACTGAGTTATTCTCAAATCATCAACCAGAGGCTTCAGGTTATGCTTGTAGGAGATATTATCAGTCAGAACGGTTACTTAAGTCTTCCTTTCCACAGGGTTTATTTTGCTGATGGCCCAGTTCGACAGGAAAAAATGCCTGATACCAGACTTAAAATTCCATTGGGAATAAGAGCCAGTTATTTTCTAGGCGATAATATTATCATAAGAGCCTACTACAGGTATTATACTGATGACTGGAATTTAAAAGCCCATACGGCTGATCTTGAAATACCGGTAAAGCTGACCCAGTCATTTTCGCTAAGTCCTTTTTACAGATATTATACACAAAGTGCCGCAAAGTATTTCAAACCATACGGAGCTCATACCGATGCTGATAACTTCTACACCAGCAACTATGACCTGTCTAAGTTTGACAGCAGTTTTTTTGGAATGGGGATGAAATTCACGCCTCCAGATGGTATTTTTGGTCTTAAACATTGGAATACGCTTGAAATCCGATACGGACATTACGATAGATCCAACAATCTGACTTCTGATATTATAAGTCTTAATATTAAATACAAATAAACCTATAGCTTAAAAAGTTAGGGTTACGGAACAATACAAGGGTAAATTTCAAAATTTTATCGGTAAAAACTCCATATAAACAACTTAATTATTGGTTTTAAAAATGTTGTTTTATATAATTCCCTGGTTTCATAAAATTTGAAACCAGGGAATTTTTTATAAAAACTCTAAATTTTCTTGATTTTCATATCCTATTTGTTCTTTTCAAATATTTTCATCGATCGAATTTACAACCTTGTATAGCAAATAGCTTCATACTTCTACTTTATTATTTTATACCAGCCTTAAGTAATTTCTTTGAATAGGAATTGGGAGGAATAAACCTCTACACATTTAAAATTCATTTGCCTATTCAGCAAAATTACTTTCTGGTAACATCACATAATTTTTTGTTTCAACAAGCAATTTATACTATCCTTTTAATGATAATATGAGCGCACTTTAGTTTTGAAAACAAATTGAATTAAAGAATATCTTAATCCTTTTAAAAAACAATAAAGGTTACCGGAAAGCCTTTAAATGCATAAAAAATTATTTTTTATTTTGATGTTTCTCTGTACTCTTGTATCAAAGGCCCAAGTTGCGGCCACGGTTCAGGATACTGTAAAAAGCGGATTTGCCATTGGAAAAATTCAAATAACAAATCCTGCAAGCATATTATCTGCCTATGTTTATGATTCTTTTACCAATACTTACGTTTATAGCGATTCTGAGAGTGAACTCTCAATCAACTATCCTTTGTTTCTAACACCAGCTGAATATGAAAATTTGGTATTGAAAGAATCCAGACGTAATTATTTCAGAAAAAAAGCAGATGCTATTGAAGCTAAAAAAGCAGGTTCAGAAACAAAACAAAAAGATTTATTGCCAAGATATTATATTAATTCAGGATTTTTTGAATCCATTTTTGGAAGTAATACTATCGATGTAAAACCTGCAGGATCTGTAGAAATGGACATAGGATTATTGTATTCTAAACAAGATAATCCAGCATTATCGCCAAGTAACAGATCGAATCTCACTTTTGATTTTGACCAGCGAATTAGTATGTCTTTGGTTGGAAAGGTGGGTACGAGATTAAGTGTAAATGTAAATTACGATACGCAATCTACATTTGCTTTTCAAAATTTATTCAAATTGGCCTATACCCCAGACGAAGATGATATCGTTAAAAACATTGAAGTTGGAAATGTCAGTATGCCCTTAAACAGTACTTTGATAACTGGTGCACAAAATTTATTTGGTGTAAAAACACAATTACAATTTGGAAAAACTACTGTTACCGGCGTTTTCTCACAGCAAAAATCAGAAACAAAAAGTGTCACCGCACAAGGGAGCGGAGCCGTTCAGGAATTTAATATGTATGCGCTTGATTACGATAGCAACAGACACTTTTTCTTATCACAATACTTTAGAAATAAATACGATACCTCTCTAAAAAATTATCCCCTAATAGACAGCCGAATCCAGATTTCAAGAATTGAAGTGTGGGTGACCAATAAAAAAAGCCAGGTCAGTACAACCGCAAACAATTTGAGAAATATTATTGCAATTCAGGATTTGGGAGAATCACAATTATCTGATCTTACAGATGATCAGGTCGTGGTTTTGAATCCGTCGTCAGGAATATTTAACAACAGCGCCGATTCGCCTTCGGACAACTCAAATAACGATTACGATCCTGCTCAAATCAAGTCCGGAAGCGGTTTACTGAATAGCAATATTCGTGAAATCGCTACTGCATCTTCTGGATTTAATGTTACGGTAAGTGAAGGACAGGATTATTCAAAACTCGAAAATGCCCGAAAATTAAGCTCAACTGAATACACCTTAAACAAACAATTGGGCTATATTTCGCTGGTACAAAAACTCGCCAATGATGAAGTACTGGCTGTTGCTTACCAATACACCTCCGGCGACCAGGTGTATCAGGTAGGAGAATTTGCCAGTGATGGTGTTGACGCTACTGTGGTTACAAATTCAGAAACTGTTACTACGCAAAGTTTAGTATTAAAAATGCTAAAAAGCAGTCTTGTAAATTTAAAAAATCCGGTTTGGAATCTGATGATGAAAAACATTTATCAAATTCCAAGCGGCTATCAGCTGAGTCAGGAAGATTTTAAATTTAATATCTTTTATTCTGATCCATCACCGTTAAATTATATTAAGCCGGTAACATCCTTCCCTCCCAACCCGTCTGATGAAAACAAAATAGCAGAAACTCCTTTGCTGAAAGTCTTTAATCTGGACAGGTTAAATTCGACTAATGACCCTCAGGAAGGTGGTGACGGTTTCTTCGATTTCGTCTCCGGTATCACAATGGATGCCACGAACGGAAGAATCATTTTTACCACAAAAGAGCCTTTTGGAGAGTTAATTTTTAAAAAACTATCGACTAGTTCAACTGAAGACTACAACAATACGACTTCCTACAACGCCAATCAAAAAAAATATGTCTTTAGAAGTTTATACAACAATACACAAACAGGTGCTTTGCAGGACAGTGATAAAAATAAGTATTTATTAAAAGGAAAATATAAATCTTCAGGATCAGACGGTATCTCGATAGGATCGACCAATGTCGCCAATGGATCTGTAATTGTTACGGCCGATGGGCGAACATTGACCGAAGGAATCGATTACAGTGTTGATTATCAGTTAGGAAAAGTTCATATTCTTGACGCTGCACTATTAGCCTCAAATGCCACTATTACAGTATCCTTAGAAAACAATTCGGTTTTTGGGCAGCAGACCAAAAGTTTTGTCGGGTTAAATATTGACCACAAAATATCGGATAATTTTACCATTGGCGCTACCTATTTAAAATATACTGAAAAACCATTGACTCAAAAATCAGTTTATGGACAGGAATCCGTAGACAATACGATTTTTGGATTAAATACTAATTTTTCGAGTGAAGTTCCTTTTCTTACCAGATTGGTCAACAAACTTCCCAATATTGATACTGATGTACCGTCGAACATTTCAGTACGTGGAGAAGTTGCATTTCTAAAGCCAAATACAGCAAAAGCAAGTGATTTTGAAGGAGAATCTACTATTTATGTAGATGCTTTTGAAAGCGCTGCCTCGACTACGGATTTGAGTTCGGCCTATACCTGGAGTTTATCGTCAACTCCCGCAAATAATACTTCGAGTGCCTACAATTTTAACGAAAGTACCAATGATTTAAGTTATGGTTTCAAAAGAGCCAAATTAGCCTGGTATACAATTGATCCTGTTTTTTATACTTCTAAACCATCCGGAATTTCAAATAATGATCTTTCCCTGAATGCTACCAGAAGAATTTACAAAGAAGAATTATATCCGAACCTGGAAACAGAAACAGGACAAACACTTGTTGTCAACACGCTGGATTTAAGCTATTACCCATCTGAAAGAGGCCCTTACAATAATGGAGTAGATTTTTCAAATACTCCAAAAGATAATTTTGGAGGTATCATGAGAGCCCTAACTTCAACCAATTTTGAACAGGGAAATGTAGAATATATTCAGTTTTGGGTTTTAGATCCTTATGTTGGAAACAGCAAAACGAATGATAACAATTCCGGGAAATTGTATTTTAATTTAGGCGAAATCTCCGAAGACGTTCTGAAAGACGGAAGAAAACAATACGAAAACGGACTTGGAACAGACCAGCTTATGGTAACGCCACAAGGAATTTGGGGTGATGTTCCTGCTTCACAATCCTTAACGTATGCCTTTGATACCGATGCTGCCAATCGATCTAATCAGGATGTGGGACTGGATGGTTTAAAAAACAGTCAGGAAACTCAGATTTATACCAATTATAGTGCTGAAAATGATCCAGCGGCAGATGATTATAGCTACTATTTGAATACTACCGGAGATGTTTTAGAACGCTATAAAAAATACAATGGCACCGATGGAAACTCAGCCGTAAGTGCAGATGATGCTAACAGAGGGGCTACTACCCTGCCCAATACGGAAGATATTAATAATGATTATACCATGAATACCATCAATGCCTATTATGAGTATAGTATTGATATGAAACCGAATATGGAAATTGGCCAAAATTATATTACCGATATCAGAAATACGCAAGTTACACTGCCCAACGGAAATTCGACAGAAGCCAGATGGATTCAGTTTAAAATTCCGATTTCAAAGCCTGAAAACACCATTGGAAGTATCTCAGATTTTACCTCTATACGTTTCATGCGAATGTTTATGACCGGATTTAGTGAACCTGTAACATTACGTTTTGGTTCTTTGGATTTGCAGCGAGGTGAATGGCGAAGATACACCGAAACCTTAGACATTGCAGACAGCAGCCCGGACGATGATAATACAGATATAGATGTATTAACAATAAATATTCAAGAAAATGATGGAAAGTGCCCTGTAAATTATGTTTTGCCTCCGGGCGTAGAAAGAGAACAATCCTACAGCGGAAATACTGTTACTTACCAAAATGAGCAGTCTTTAGGATTAAAAGTCGCAGGTAAAGGATTGGAGCCTAATGATTCCAGATCGGTTTATAAAAGCATTAGTATGGATATGCGACAATATAAAAAACTGAAAATGTTTTTGCATGCCGAATCCCTAACCGGTCAAATACCACTTTCAGACAATCAAATGACAGCTTTTATACGGTTAGGAAATGATTACACAGAAAATTTTTATCAGATTGAAATTCCTTTAAAAGTTACGCTTTCCTCAGGTTGTTCGCCTTTGAGTTCAGAAATTGTCTGGCCCGAGGATAATGAAATCGATTTGTCACTCTCCCTATTGTCTCAATTAAAAATGCTCTATAAAAAGATTGCAACTGCTGATCTGCCTGCTGACGGAATTTATTATTTAAATGAAGATGATGAGCAACTGGATCCTTCATTACGTGATAAAATCAATAAATTAAGATTAGGTGTCAAAGGGAATCCCAACTTAGGATCTGTACGCACTTTAATGGTAGGAATAAAAAATAATGACTTGCATCAGGATATAAAAGGAGAAGTCTGGTTTGATGAATTACGACTGGCAGAAATGGATAATGGCGGCGGAATGGCGACAGTTGTAAATCTTGATTCAAATTTAGCTGATTTTGCTACTATTTCAGCAACCGGAAAAATGAGTACCATGGGATTTGGGTCTTTACAACAGAACTCCGGCGAAAGAAGCCAGGAAGATGTAAAACAATATAGTGTAATGACCAATATCAATTTTGGCAAATTACTACCTAAAAACTGGAGACTAAACCTGCCATTAAATTATGCAGCAGCCGAAGCATTTATTACTCCAAAATACGATCCTGAAAATCCTGATATTACACTGCAGACAGCCATAGATGCTGCAGAAACCGAACAAGAAAAAGCAAATATTAAAAACCGGGCGGTCGATTATACTAAAAATACCAGTATTAATTTAATTGGAATTAGGAAAGAAAGGAAACCGGAACAGAAAGCGCATATTTATGATATTGAAAATTTTTCGTTCTCACAATCTTACAACGAAACATCCAGTCATGATTATGAAAGAGAAAGCTATGTTGATCAAAAAACCAATACTGCATTAAATTATGATTATAGTGCGGAGGCTAAAAATATTGAACCTTTTAAGAATACCAAATTCATGAAAAAAAGCAATTACTGGAAGCTTTTGAGTGATTTTAATTTTAATTATATGCCTTCAAATATTACGTTCAACACAAATATTATCAGGCAGTATAACAAACAGCAATACCGGCAAGTAGATGTTGAAGGAATTGCTTTAGATCCATCGTACAGCAGGAATTTTGAATTTAATATTCAATATGGCTTTAATTTTAACCTGACAAAATCTTTACGCTTAAATTTCACATCATCATCAAGCAACATTGTAAAAAACTATCTGAACAGTGATAATCTGCCTATTGACAATTTCAAAATTTCTGATAATTATTTTAATCCTGGAGAACCCAACAAACATACTCAGAAGCTTGTGGTAACTTATGAAATTCCGCTGAATAAAATTCCGGTATTTAGTTTTGTAAAAGCCAATCTGACTTATACCGGTGATTATAATTGGCAGCGTTCTTCTGAGGCATTAACAAAAATAGAAGTCGATGGCGTCAATTATAATTTAGGCAATACGGTACAAAATGCCAATACAAGCAATCTAAGTGCCTCATTTAATATGGAGACTTTTTATAAATATGTCGGAATTTCAAAAACTGCCGATGTTAAAACTCCTGTAAAAAAGACAACCGTTATCAAACCCGGTGAAAAAATTACACGTACAGATATTCCTCAAAAAAGCATCAGAAGCCCATTTTTAAAAAGTTTTTACAATGTATTGACCAGCGTAAAAAATATTACGTTGAATTTTACGGAAAACAAAGGAATAGTTTTACCCGGTTATCTCCCAACATCGGGTTTTATGGGATTCTCAAAACCGACTTTAGGGTTTATTTTTGGAAGCCAGCATGATATTCGTGATGAAGCTGCCAGAAAGGGCTGGCTGACTACTTATCAGGATTTCAATCAAAATTATACAACCTCAAAAAGTCAGATTTTTAAAGGTCTCGCCAATATAGAACCTATAACAGATTTAAAGATTGATTTATTTGCAAACAGAACCTATTCTGAAAATTTTTCTGAACAATATGATGTCAGCAATGGTCACTACAATTCAAGATCTCCTTATACTTCCGGTGCATTTTCAATTTCAACTGTGTTAATCAAAACTGCCTTTTTAACCAGCGATGAAAATAGCTCAGAAGCTTTTAATGATTTTAGAAAAAACAGACTCATAATAGCAAAGAGACTCGCTATAGAAAGAGGAATCAACATAAATAATACCGCCAATGTAGGTCCGGACGGTTTTCCACTAGGGTATGGCAGCACCAATCAGGCTGTTTTATTAGCTTCTTTTTTAGCGGCTTATACAGGTGTCGATGCCAATAATTCGGCCTTAGGGATTTTTAAAAATATTCCTATCCCAAACTGGTCGTTGAAATATAATGGTCTGATGCGTTACCCATTTTTCAAAAACACTTTCAAACGATTCTCTTTACAGCACAGTTATCAGGCAACTTATACGGTAAGTGCTTTCAATTCAAATTATAATTACACCAAAAATCCAGACGGAATGGATGATAATGGAAACTACTACAACCAGACCATAACCTCTAATGTGACTTTGACTGAACAATTTAACCCGTTCTTAAAAGTTGATTTTGAATTAAAAAACTCTTTTAAACTTTTGACCCAAATTAATAAAGACAGGACGTTATCAATGAGTTTTGACAATAATAATTTGACAGAAGTTAACGGAATTGAATATGTAATAGGAATTGGATATCGAATAAAAGATGTTGTTTTTACTTCAAAACTAGCTGATAATCCTACCAATACAATAAAAAGTGACATCATTATAAAAGCCGATTTGATTTTAAGAAACAATCAAACCATTGTAAGATATCTTGATTACGAAAATAATCAGTTAGTTGCCGGACAAAATATCTGGACCTTAAAAACCAGCGCAGATTATTCGCTAAGCAAAAACTTAACTATGATCTTTTATTACAATCACTCTTTTTCAAAGCCGGCAATTTCAACCTCATTTCCGCTTACGACCATTAGTTCTGGATTCACCTTGCGTTATGCTTTTGGGAATTAATCCCACAAAGCAATACATTAATTCTTACTTAATGGCGTAAAATCAGATAGTTCGTCTATGGAATTTAGGGATAAGTAGATTTAGAAGTGCTCAAGGATTTATGCGGCCATACCTTTATAAATACTAATTAAAATAAAGTATACAGAAATGGAATTTAAAAAGAGAATAAATATAATAAGAAGGACCTTAATGCGAACCTTAACTGCAAACATTGGACGTAAAAACAACTCGTCTGAAAACATTTTCCAGGATACCAACATCAAAAGGATATTGATTTCGAGACCCAATCAAAGACTTGGCAACCTTTTATTAATCACCCCTTTGCTGCAGGAAATTGCCACAGTTTATCCTCAATGTAAGATTGACTTATTTGTAAAAGGCGGTGTAGCCCCTCAAATATTCCAGAATTATGATATTATAGATACTATTATTGAACTGCCTAAAAAGCCTTTCAAAGAACCTTTTCGTTATCTGAAATCCTGGCTAAAAATCAGAACGACAAGTTATGATTTGGCTATTAACGTCGATAAAGTATCTTCATCGGGGAGATTATCTGTCCGGTTTTCACGGGCTAGATTTAAGCTTTTTGGAGATTCTTTAAATGAGTCTATTGGATTAATGTATTTTGATTTCAAACATATCGCCAAAGCTCCGGTATATAATTTTCGTTTTGCCGGACTACAGGAAAACATCTTCGACAAGAGTGACAAGATTCCTTATCTGGATTTAAAATTAGATCATTCGGAAATATTAAATGGACGTAAAATTTTACAATCATTGGTACCGGAAAATACAAAAGTAATCAGTCTGTTTACCTATGCTACCGGAAGCAAATGTCATTGTGTTGAATGGTGGGAGGAATTTTATGAAAAAGTTCGTCTCCATTTCTTAGATTATACCATTATTGAAATTTTGCCCGTCGAGAATATTTCACAGATTGGGTCTAAAGCTTTAACTTATTATAGTCGGGATATTCGTGAAATAGGTTCTGTTATTGCCAATACATCTGTTTTTATAGGGGCTGATAGCGGGATTATGCATCTGGCCAGCGCTTCAAAAATACCTGTCATAGGACTGTTCAATGTTACAAACCCGTTAAAATATAGTCCGTATAATCACAATAGTCTTGGTATTGAAACTGCTGATAACGATATAGAAAATATCATAGAAGTTTTAGAAACTATACTGCGATACCGTTTACGTACCTGAAATTTATAAATACTATTAGTCATTAAACAATAACTAAAATATATTATTCAAGAATGACTTATGAATAATTTATTTAAAGCAGCTCAATAAATTAAAAATCCTGAAACAGAGAATTTCAGTTTTTTGCCTTGAAAATATATCGATATTCAAAATTTTCAGAAAATATTATGCAGTCTATTTACAAGATTCAAAAAACTCATAGGCTCTTTTATCAACATACGAATACATTGAATTACGTAAAGGAAAAGCACAATGCCCTCCGTATTTAGGGGTTTCCAGATATACGTATGCACTTTCCCGGGCTATAGCTCTGGGATAACACCTTTCGCCTAAAAAAGGATCATCAAGAGAATTAATAATTAAAACGGGAGTGGTAATGTTTTTAAGGGAAAATTCAGGAGAAACACGCTGGTAATAATCGTCACGACTTGCAAAACCATGCAGTGGTGCAGTAAAATACTGATCTACTTCATCAAAAGAAGAAATTTTATCAATTTGATCACGGTTTATAAAATCAGGAAATTGTGCCGCTTTGTATTTCAGCTTTCTTTTAATATCGATTGTAAAATTCTTTAAATAGATTCGGTTAAATCCTTGTTTAAGGACAGCAGCGCTTGTTGCGATGTGAGTTGGTACTGAAATTGAGACTGCAGCCTTTATACGCTCATCAATTTCTGTCCATCCTAAATAATTAAGAAGCTGAACACCTCCCATAGAAAATCCGATCAAATAAACTGCTTCGAATCCTTTTTGCATTACAAATCTAATCACTTCATCAAGATCATCAACTGCGCCATGATGATAAAGTCTGGGAAGACGGTTCATTTCTCCTCCACAGGTACGATTATTCCATGCGAAAACAGAAAAACCTTTCTGCTGAAAATAAGCCGAACAGCTATTATTGTATGTTCTGCGAGAATCTCCTTCTAAACCATGACATAAAATAACTGCCTTTTTAGAATCATTAATAATAAAATCAATATTAATAAAATCTCCGTCGCTTAACTCGAGCTTTTCTCTTGTATATTTTGGAATTTCAAACCTTTTAAAAACAGCTGCATAAATGGTAGAAATATGCCTGTTACGATGAATTATAGCCGGAAAATTATATTCTGATTGTTCAACTATAGGCATAATAAAAAGTTTTAGAGTCCTTAATACAAATCTAAGAAATCAATCCATATGTCGGTTAATACTGTCTTTTTATTTCACTTTCTAAATGGTTCTTTTTTTAATACAACTAAAGAAGATAAATTGTTCCGCAGAGCATGGACACCTCCCTATCCGGGAAGTGATTAATTTAAAACCATAAGTATTGAACTGCCGAACCAATTTTATCCTGATAAATTAAAAATATTGGTTTCTCAAAAAGAAAACGATTTTATTAAAAAAGACAAATACGGCTCTTTTCAGAATACCGCATTTATCAAACTAATTCAATTTTTATAACGTTGCTTTTACTTCACCGCAAGTCAGCATATTTTTGGGATAGTAAGGGTTTTTGATTTCCTTACTGTCACTTGTCCAGACAGCACCTGTCATTGGGCAGACCTGAAGATATAATGTTGCATCTTCAGCTTTGAACTTTGGTGCTAACTCCCAGAACTTAACAGAAAGTTCCTGAACAATTTTTCGTTGTTTATTTATATTTTTAGTAGCTGCTACCTGAGTTACAAGATCAATAATATCCTTTCTTTTTATAGTAGCCTCGTTCATTTGTTCAAGACTTAGTTTTTTAAATTTGAACTTATTTAATGATGCCTTTAATGCCTCTGCATTTTTAACAACAGCAAGACTATCAGAAATTATAAGACTGTTTTTTAAAGCCAGGTAATTTTTTGTGACTTCTTTTTTTTGTGTTTCACGTTTAGCAACTAATTCAGGCGTTACTTCCTCTTTTGAAGTTAATTGAGCATGTCCCAGAGCACTCAGGCAGATGAATGCTATAACTACTATTTTTTTCATATATCTGTTTTATTTAGTTTTGAAATAATTTTGTCAATTTCTATCAAAATGCTTTCAAAATGTTCTTTGTTTAATCCTGTTGATGCACTCATTAATTTGGTAACATCAGTTCTTAATTTTAAAAGATGCTGTTTGCCATATAACCTTACATCACTGCGCTGTGCTGCATTCAAAGCTTTACCCGGCTCTGTTTCTTTAGGCAATAACAACATACCCAATTTATCAATATAGCTGCGTTGTAACGATCTTCTGTAATAGTCCTGTTTTGCGTCACCGGTAAATTTTACCCATACGGTTTGCTGCACATCGTTTAAAAACTCAGGAACGGTGTAAGCTCCTTCAAACTGCATCGATTTAAGATTGATATTGTAAAGTATCCCTGAACTTAACACTATATTTAATACCTGATTCTGCTGATCTGAAATCTGATCCTCTGTTTTTAAAGAAATAAGCTGATCAATATTTTGTGGATACATCCAAAGAGGTGCCACAAACAATTGTCTTCCTAAATAATCGATAGCTGCTTTTACCTTTGCTTTAGGTACAGGCTGGTTTACGATACCTTTTTCGTCAACAGTTCTTTTAGTAATGTAGTTATTCCCAATATATTTCAGCACATGATACAAGTACCTTGAATATTGTGCTACAACCGCTTTATGCATATCTTCCAAATTGTTATAAGCATCGTTTGGCTCATAAGTCCATTCTACAAGGTTAGGCACTACACGCTTTAAATTCTTTATTCCGTAATCGCTGGCAAGTACTGCGTCATCACCAAGGTCTTCTGACTGGCTTCGTGGATCTTCGTCTTTCCCTTCGCCTCCAAACCATAATTTAGGATTAGCCGTTAAGCTGTCTGTTGTTAATTTGGCAAGAATGTTTTCTTCTTCAAACTCATCTTTAGTGTTTGGAAGATAGCTATATCCCCATTTAATTGCCCATTTATCGTACGCTCCAATACGTGGATAAATACCTGCCGGACCAATATTATCTTCCGGCTGTGCAACATAATTAAAACGGGCATAATCCATGATAGAAACGGTATGACCATTTGCTTCAACCCAGTTTTTATCACGAAGTTTTTCTACCGGAGTAGCACTGCTCGCTCCCATATTGTGGCGTAAACCAATGGTATGTCCTATTTCATGCGAAGAAACAAAACGGATTAACTGTCCCATCAATTCATCATCCAAGTGCATTTTTCGGGCTTTTGGATCTAACGGTCCTGCCTGAATCATGTACCATCTTTGTACTAATTTCATCACATTATGATACCACCCCACGTGGCTTTCAATAATTTCCCCACTTCGCGGATCGCTTATACGTGGCCCATAAGCATTGGGAGTTTCAGAAGCATAATATCGTATTACAGAATACCTTGCATCCTCCAGGCTCATTGTTTTATCATCTTCAGGCCATTCTTTACCAACAATAGCATTTTTAAAACCTGCTGCTTCAAAAGCTTTCTGCCAGTCGTTGATACCGGCAATTAAGTAAGGTCTCCATTTTTTTGGTGTTGCCGGATCAATATAATAAACGATCTGTTTTTTCGGTTCAACCAGTTCCCCTTTTAGATATTTTTTAATGTCTTTATCTTTAGGCTCCAGGCGATAACGCTGAATAATGAATTTTTTCTCAGCACGCTGCTGATCGTCATCAAACAAAATATATTTATTCGCAAAATACCCCACTCTTTCATCAGCAAAACGTTTGCGCATTGGCGTTTTTGGAAGTAATACGATTGATGTATTCAATCTAAGTGTTACCGTTCCGCTGCTGGCTGTAGAACTTGTATATGTTCTTGTTGTTTTTACTTCGATGTTAATCGGATAGGTGTCTATACTTTCAACAAAAGATTTATCATCTGCAAGAGCAGTTAGTTTTTTTTCTGTTTTTTCTTTGCTCTCCAAAGAGAACATTGCATTTTCTTTTTTAAAGGCATCTGTCACATCAATAACAACATTTCCATTATCCGGATTAGTTGTTTTTATTGGAAAAGCAGCCACAATAGGATTTTCATTACTTCCTGCCAGTGCTTTTGCAAGCATCGAATCTGCGTTGCGGACATCCTGTCTGTATTGTAATGATCTTAGAAAAACGGTATTGTTTGCCCCTTTTTCAAAATAAATGGTCTGCTCATTAGCTTTTTCTCCACCAAAAACTCCCATTCCTTCAGGAGTAGAAAGATAACGTGTTACGACCAGCATATACCTGTTAAACAAACTGTCCGGAACCTGAAAGTAGTATTTAGTATCAACCTGACTAACCGTAAAAAGACCTGTTTTGCTTTTAGCTTTATCAGTAATTACTTTGCTGTAAGCCAGCATACCTTTTGGTTGCGTGCTTGTACTGTCTGCTTTTTTTTCTGTCGGGTTTTGTGAAAAACCATGCTGCTGTATGGCAAGCAGCATGGTTAGTATTATAAATATTTTTTTCATCAGAATTAAAATGGAACTTTTTCGTCTGTGTTTAATGTAAGTTTTGGATTTTTTATCAGAACAGATAAAGGAAACGGAATAATATATAATCTTGAGTTAGGTAATAAAGTATACGTTTTTTGAGGAACGGTCTTATTCACGATTGGAAATACTCTTGTAATCGTTTTTGCATATTCAGTTTCAGTATTTAACCTCTTAAGATCAAAAAAACGATTAAAACCTAAAAGTAATTCTTTTCTGCGTTCATTGATAACAAGTTCCATGGTTTCTTTTCGGGTAGCCGGAACAGTTAAATTTACCGTTCCTGATAAAATACGTTTTGCTCTTAATGTATTTAAAATATCAACCGCTTCTGTAAGCTTATCTTCTCTGGCATAACATTCTGCCAGCATCAAATATACCTCTGTCGTTTTCATTCCAACAGTAGGATAAAAGAATCTGGTATATACAGTAGCCCAATACGCTGTATTTGATCCCTGATCCAGATTTGTTGTACTGGTTGTATTAAAAAACAAATTAAAACGTGCATCATTTGTACCAAATAAAGTTCTCAGCTCGGGGCTTATGATATTTTGATATGCAAAATTCATCTCATTATAACCTGTCATATACTGGTAACTTAGTACTTCTATATTATTTGCTGCCGGTACAGAAAGTACATTTGGTCCTCCTTGTGCACTATAAGCAACCATGTCAAATATTTTATTATTATAACTTAATGATTTTTCGGCAGCTTCCTTTGCAAGAGCAATTTCACGCTTGAACAAATGAACTTTTGCTTTGAATGCATAAGCAAATGCCAGAGACGGGTGGTATACATCACGTGGTTTTTCCTGAAGATATGGCAATGCATCTTCAATATCTTTTTGAATAAAATCGTAAACCTGCGCAACAGTAGATTTTGATGGCTGTGCCTCTAAATCGAATTTATCCATAATACAAATACCTCCATCATTAGCAGCAGTTTGCGGGTCATATCCTTTTGCATAGTGGTTTACTAATAAAAAGTGATCGTATGCCCTGTTAATTTTGGCTTCTGCTTTTGCTAATTGTTTAGTACCCGATTCTCCTTTACTGTCATCAACTAATGTAATAATGGTATTCCATCTGTTAATATAGGTATAAGCCTGATTATAAAAACTTGAATTGTTTATTAAAGAAACCCTATCCGTAGTTTCATCAAAAGTAAAATTGATCGTATTGATATTAGGCGTTACTCCTATTACATTAGATTCTTTCATCCATTGATCATCAACCAGATACTGAAAGTTATTTATGGGATAGCCTCTGTTTGGCAAAGACACCATTTCGTAAAATTGATCTGCAGTTTCTACTACTAAAGCTCCTTTAGGGGTAAGATCTGTATATTCTTCGCAGGATGCTGCAGTTAGCAGGATTAGCGATAGTATTATAGTATGTAAATGTTTCATTTTTTTAAAGGGTTAAATTAAAACCAAATAAGTAAGTTGCAGGCAATGGTAAATTACGCATACCGGAATTAGCCGAATAGACTTCCGGATCGATTCGACTACCGGCCGCACTCCAATACCAGATATTATTTACCTGAAAAGTAAATTTAGCCGATTCCATTTTGATTTTATTTGCGAAATTTTTTGGCAGGTTATAGCCTAATGAAATGTTTCTTAATTTGATATAATCACCATCTACAACATTGGCATTAGAGTTTCTCCATTGACTGCTGATTGTTCCTGCATAACTTCTAACGTTTTCTGCAAAATCTACATATAAACGCGTATTGCTATTTGGCTGTGCATCTGTGTAACGATCCGTAATACCTGAAAGATTTACTGCATCAGTACTCATGTCAATAGTTTCTCTGCGCATTACATTTCCGCCTGAGAAAACAAACAGCATATTCAGATCAAATTGTCTGTACGAAAATCGCTGTGATAAGGAACCTGTGTATGTTGGGGTTAAACTTCCCATATTTACCAACGCCTTAGGACTAGTAATTGTTTTTACAGTGGTGGATATTGGATTACCATTGGCATCAAAAGTAATTGACGGATTTCCGTTTTCATCCAAAACATAAGGATATCCGTTAACTGTACCTCCATATTTGTAAGCATATAAACTATTGAATACTTCTCCTTCAAAAAAGTAATTTGTTGGTGCACTAATGTATACTGAAGCACTTGATTCTGCTCTGGTGACTTTGTCAATAGTTGTTTTGTTAAACCCAAAAACTACATTAGAATTAATACGGAAGTTACCATTATTATACCATTGAGAACCCACACTAAATTCTATTCCTTTGTTTAGCAAAGCTCCGGCATTAATTCTTCTGCTTGTTGCGCCAACAGTTGGATCTAAATCAGTTGTAGCTAATAAATCACTGCTGTATTTTCGATACATATCAATACTACCCGTTAATTTATTTTGAAACAAAGTATAATCTAATCCTAAATTGGTGGTTTGTGTTTTTTCCCATCTTAGCATAGGATTTGGCTGTGCCGTGATGTTTATATATTGTAAAGACTGATATAAGTTATCGTTTCTTCTTGTAGCCGTTACGTATGGAGTTGTACTTTGATCAATGTTTCCACTAACTCCATAAGTTGCTCTTAATTTAAGCATGTTGACCCATTTTATATCTTTCATGAAGTCTTCATTGCTAACATTCCATCCTAAACCAGCAGACCATAATGGACGGTTTTTGTATTTAGAATCAACTCCAAATAAATCTGCCCTGTCAACTCTATAGCTTCCTGTTACGTTATATTTTGACAAATAGGTGTAACCTGCAGTACTAAAAACTGAAAAATAATGATGTAAAACTTCTGTCTGCGATCTTGATAAAGCTGCTAAAGTGGCGTTATTTCCATAGATATAACTCGCAACCCCTGTTTGACTTAACGAAAGGTTGTTTAATGTAGCAGAGGTAAGTGTAACGGGATCATAACCATATCGTATTTGTTCAATACCTCGAGGGGCAAAAGTTTCGCGCATTTCAAAACCCGCTATGGCATTAACCGAGTGTTTTCCTTCACTGAAATCCTGACTAAAATCTAATTGATTTCTAAAAGAATAGTTGCTTACCTGACTGCTCCATTGCTTATAACGTCCTCCTGTAGAAAAACCATCTACGTAGGTGTAGGCATTTGTAGTAGGATTGTAACCTGTCAAGGCATTAATTGCATAACGCATTCTGTATGAGTCTACAGCATAATACTGATCGTTATCATTTTTTCTTAGCTCATATTGAAATTGTGTATTAAGGCTTAGACCTTTCCATATCTTGGCTCGCAAGTTTGTAAAAGCTCTTAAGCTTAGCGAATTTTCATGTGTGATACCTTCCTGAAGCGCATCTAACACGTTAAAATTTACTGATTTAAAACCACTTAAACTATTTATTTTTGCAGCCATGGCAGGGTTAAGAACACTACCGCTCGTAAAACCATCCTTAATACCTACAAAGGGTGACATTACTAAATTTCCGTTATCATCAGTAATACGCTCGTATCTTTTTTGGATATTATAATTGCCCAAATCAAAATCAGTAACGTCGTCATTACTATAACTTGCATTTAATCCAAAAGTAGCGTTTAACCAGTTGTTTACCTGAAAACTGCTTTTTGCATAAAGATTAAACTCACGGCTTGTATTGTTTTTTATTCTGTTTTTTGCATCGTCATAATTTAATGACACATATGTATTTTGCTTACTTGTGCTTCCCGAAAATGCGATATTGTAACGTTGTCTGAATTCGTTTTGCCACACATTATCTCGATAATCTTTTATGTAGTCATTCTTTCTCCACTGGGCAATAGTACTGTCATAATCTGAATTATTAATTTTTCCATCTTCCAAATCTCTGTTTAGCTGATAAAGAGGACTATAATACTTCGGACTGCTGCTTCCAATGTCTCCATAACTATTAAACATTGTTGCAGTATTGGTAAATCTGGCTCTTTCCCTATTATAAACAGCTTGTTCAAAATCAACTAAATCGCTGGTAGAAGCATAATTCATATCCTTTATACTTGGTTTTGTAGAAATAAAGAAATCAGAATTTATACTCACTTTTAACTTACCATTTCCTTTTTTAGTAGTCAAAACAATGATACCGTTTGCTGCTCTTGCACCATAAATAGATCCTGCTGCGGCATCTTTAAGGACATTTACACTTTCAATATCATAAGGGTTAATTTCGTCCAGAGTTAATTCTGTTGGCAAACCATCAATTACCACGAGCGGGCTATAACCTACTTCTACAGAAGAAAAGGTACCGATACCTCTCAATATAGGAGTATCACCAGAAGCTCCGGTTGGGTTTTTCTGGAACATTAAACCTGCCACACGACCCTCAATAGCAGTCATTAGATTGGCGTTGATATTTTCATTTAACACTTTCTCATCTATCTTGGCAATTGCACCGGTAGAATGGCTTCTCGTAAGTGTCTGAAAACCTGTCACAACTACTTCTTTCATGGCAGATACTTTATCTTCAACAACAAGTGTCAACTGAGAACGTCCATCGATAGCAAAAGATTTTTTTTCAATTGTTAATCCTGTACACTCCAATATACCATCAAAAGGTGCATTGTCAAAAGAAAAACTGCCGTCAAAATCAGTTATACTATGTGTATTCGTTCCAGAAATGGTAACACTTACTCCCGGAAAAGGTTCATTTTTACTATTTAATACTTTTCCTTGTATTTTTCCGTTTCCCCGTCCCTCCTCTTTTTCTTTAACATCAGTTACCACTATGGTCTGATTAGTAAGTGTGTACTTTAATTTTTGAGAGCTGAAAATTTGATTCAGTGTTTCTTTTAAACCTGAATTTTTAACATTAATAGTTACAGGATTCGAATCTTTAAGCAATTTCTGCGTATAAAAAACTTCGTAATTGGCCTGCTTTGCCACTTCTTTCAAAACTTTTTCAAGTGGGGCATCTTTAAAATTAATGGAAATACTCTGCGCCTGTGCTGTAGAATTGCAAAACAGCATAAACAATGCACTAAATATCCATAAATAAGTAGATAAATTAAACACAGTAATCTTTTTTTCTAGTTTTTTGTAAGGCTTTTTTTGTTGCAAATTAATTTTCATACATTTACATTTGGTTTTAGTTAAACAATGGTGAACAACTTATATTGGCTAGTCCCTTTTAACAACCAGAAGCATCGCAACTGCTTCTGGTTTTTTAGTATATAGCGCAATATAATCGGGGAAATTTAAAATCAGGGATACACTATGATTGTTTTTCCTTCGACCTTAAATTTGATATTGCTAAGCTCAAGCACTTTTAATACTTCAGACAAATTTTTATTCATAAACGTACCTCCGTTGAATCTTACATCCGAAACATCTCCACGGTATTCTACCTTAATTCCGTACCAGCGCTCCAGCTGTTTCATTACTGATTTCAGATCGGCATTATCAAATTTAAAACGGCCATTTTTCCAGGCAATAGCAGCTTCGGTATCTACTTTTCGAATTGCAATCCCTTTAGAATTATCAGATACATTAGACTGTTGTCCCGGTTTTAAAATTGCTTTTTGATTTTTATAAGTAATGGCAACACTTCCTTCTAATAAGGTAGTTTTTGTAATCAGTTCATTATTATAAGCATGTACGTTAAAATGGGTTCCAAGGACTTCTATAGACTGATTACCTGATTTTACTATAAAAGGTTTGTCTTTATTTTTGGCTACTTCAAAATATGCTTCCCCTTCTAATTCTACCAATCTTTGATTTCCATTAAACTGTGTTGGATATTTAATCGATGAAACTGTATTTAGATATACTTTTGTACCATCTCCCAAAACGATATTGTATTGTCCGCCCGTTGGTGTTGAAAGCGTGTTGAATGAATTTGCATCAGCTTTTGAAACATCTGCATTCGGATTTATGGTATAGGTAATAACTCCGTTTGCATCCATCTTAATGGTAACTTCTTCTTTTTCTCCTTCTTGTGCGATAGTATCTTTTGCCGAAATATCAGACAATACAATTTGCTTTCCGTTCGAAAGAGTCAGGATTCCCCTTGTTCCACCCGGAGCAATTTCCTTTGGTTTTTCAACTACCTGAATAATTTGTTCTTTGGGTTTTGTAAAATAAAATATTCCTGTTCCCAACAATAAAGCTATTGATGCGGCAACAGCATATTTGTAAAACTGACTCTTATTTTTCTCCGGATTGTTTTTTCCATCTAAAGCTTTCCATGCTTTATCAAGATCTACATTCTCAATCTCATTTTGATAGTTACTTTGAACTTTAGCAAAATATTTTTTATTCTCCTGAGAATCATTGTACCATAGCTCAAAAATCGAATTCTCTTCTGGGGTAAGAGTATCGTTTATTTTTTTTATGATCAGTTTAAATTCCATTTGTAGAATCTCTTTAAATTAACAATTACATGATGTAATTTAATACTAAGACAACCGAAACTAAAGAATGGGTGACAAAAGTTTAAGAAAAAATGAAGAAAAAATTAAATTAAAAAGAAAGCAGAGTAACTTTCTTACGAATTCATGGATAATAAAACTAATATCACAACTAATAATTCGCTGATTTTGATTTTAGCTCTTTTAAGCTGAGTTTTTACAGTATTTACAGAAATCCCCATTTCATTGGCGATTTCATCGTATTTATAATTCTCAATAAATTTGAGTTTAAAAACCTGTTGCATACTTTCAGGAAAGGTTTCAATAAGTTTTAAAATTTGATTATAAAGAATTGTTTTTTCTTCTTCGGAAATCAAATCTAAATCGTCATCCAAAATTAGCATTGAGTTTAAATCAATCAAATTTAAATCATCTGTAATTTTAACTGATTTAAGGTAATTCAAACATCTATTACGTACCATTGCATACAAATAGGCTTTCAGTGAGGTTTTTATTTCAATGTTATGGGCGTTTTCCCATAAAAAAATAAATACTTCCTGTACCACATCTTCACTTGCTTGCTGATCGAACAAAAAATTATTGGCATAGATAACCAATCGTTTATAGAAATGATCAAATACACTTTTATAAACGGATTTATTTTGATTTTGAAGTTCTTTTAAAACAATATCTATTTCCAACGTAAGTATTAAAAAAAAGCAAATAGGCTACAAAAAACAAATCTATGTATTTTTAATTTTTCAGCAAATAAGTATTGAATTTCCTTGAATAATTACAAAAAATACAATTATACTCCATAGAATTTTGAATATTAAAAAAAATACAACCGTTAAATTATAATAAAAAAACAATATTAGTAAATATCTTACCCAATATCTTTAACAACAAATGTTCTTTAATACTATTTATCTTAATCATGCATTGCTTTCGTTTGTATTTACGTGATTATTTAATCCTAAGGATTATAAAAATCTCTATATAATACAAGGACAATCAATATTTAAAATAAAAAATAAACATAATTGAATTAGTCTTTTAAGAAAATTTGACTAATTACAAATTAAAATTAAGAATGAATTTAATAACGGTTTATGTCTATTTAACCGAATAAGATCTATAGATAATCATAGAATATTCAAACACTTTTGTTGTCTGTAGTGTTGTTGACTTATTTTTTTTAAGTTATTTTATAAGTTGAAAACTAAGTAAAAAATCATTTATACAGTGTTATAGTATCATTCAGGTTTTCTTTATTAATAAATGCAGTAATATATTCCTGTACTTCATTAGTAGACTCTAAAGGAGTTTCAAAAGAATTGATATGAAATTCGTCGTCCTGATCAAGAATATGTATTATTTCTGTATAACCTTTAGAAATTAAGCTTCCTTTTAATCTAATTATATTCAACTGCTGCTGACCATTTAACTCTTTACGAACTTTTAGTTTTATAGCTTTATCCATAGTAAGTATTTTTAAATTAATAAGTCGTTCATTAATTCAAATATAACTATTAATTACTTTAAAACAATCATCAAAAAAAACTTATAAAACATTATTTATCAACACATTAATAACAAAAAAAACCATTACTTTTTTTCCTGAAAACGATTATTATTTAAATACTCTTAAAATTGTTTCTAAAACTCTTCAAGAGACTTTACTTTGGTATCAGGTGTCATAAATTACGTACAGATTAAAAGGATAATCATGACAGGGAATCTTAACCTGATACAATTTATTGATGTTAGAAAGCAATCTATTAATTATGCAACTAAAATTTATTTTTCTGTAAATACTTCAGTTATTCTTTAGAATAAATTTGTAGAAAAGAAATTAATTTAAACTTAAAACAGTAAAAAAAATAAGTTTAAAAAATTCCTTTTTCATAAAATAACTATTCTAAAACACAATATCATGGAAAAGCAAAACAACAACGAATATGGTCAAACAGATCCGGATTTTATTGATCAAAACACACTTGTTGACGGTAATGATATTCAAAATGAAAATCATTCTCAACAGGATCTGAACAAAGAAAGCAAAACTGAATTTGGAGAAAGCGATCCTGATTTTATAGATCAAAATACACTTGTTGATAATGATAACTATGCAAGAGATGAAGATCCGTATCAATATCAGGAAGAATTTATTGAAGATTTTAAACATCCTGAAAACGATTTTGAAATCAACAAAAATAGCAATTCAGAAAATATTCAGAATGAGGAAAAAACCACAAATAAAAATGATGTTAATACCAATCATGAAAAGAAAAGTGATTTTTAAGGATGAAAAATAACTGAATTTGGTAGTACTAACAAAAAAGAGGCATACGATAAATAGTATGTCTCTTTTTGTATAAACTTTATTTGGTCTTATTTACAGTTCAAGTAATCTAGGATTCGTTTTATAAGTATCCCATAAAAGCTCCCCAAACAAAGTATTTGTCCATGCAAACCAGGATCTTGTGAAATTTTTAGCATCGTCCTTATGGAAAGATTCATGCATAAATCCGGTATCTCCGTGTGATGCTTTTAACATTCTGATGCAATCCTTAATTTCGCTTGGATCAGAAGTTGTGTAAGCCCTCATTACAAGAGACATTGGCCAGATCATATCCATCCCAACATGTGGTCCTCCAATTCCTTCGGCTACTTTTCCTTTAAAGAAAAACGGATTGTCTTCTGAAAGGACAAACTTTCGGGTATTTTGATAAATTGGGTCTTTAACACCAATTGCGTCCAAATAAGGCAAACTCAACAAACTCGGAACATTGGAATCGTCCATCAATAAATGACCTCCAAAACCATCCACTTCGAATGCATAAATTTCTCCGTATTTAGGATGTTTAACCACTGCATGTTCCTTAATAGCCTTATCAACTTCATTTGCTAAATTCCTTAATTCTTTTGCTGTGGCTGTATCTTTTGTAATCACTTCCAACATTTCTGCAGCCTGATTCATACTGGCTACAATAAAAAAGTTAGATGGAATAAGAAATGAAAAGACAGTTGCATCGTCACTTGGTCTGAAAGCAGAACAAACAAGGCCAACTGGTTTTACTGGATATCCATACCCTTTTAATGGCCTTGTATCAGTAGCAAACTGTGTTGTTCTTTGAAATGTGTAAGGGTTTTTGCCGTCTTTTTGCTGCTGATCCCTGAAAACTTTAAGTGTCGTTATGATAGCTTTGACCCAATTTTCATCAAATGGGGCAATGTCTCCGGTATTTTTCCAATAATTATAAGCCAGTCTTATTGGATAGCAAAGCGAATCAATTTCGTATTTTCTTTCATGAACACCCGGTTTCATATCAGTATGGTCTGTGGTCCACTCCCCTTTTTTATTTGGGTCATTATAAAATGCATTTGCATACGGATCTTTCAGAATGTATTCTGTCTGTCTGTTTATAACACCTGCAATAAGATTTTTTAATTTTGAATCCTTTCCGGCAAAAGCCATGTAAGGCCAAACCTGCGCAGAACTGTCTCTTAACCACATCGCATCGATATCTCCTGTAATAACATATGTGTCAGGCCTTCCGTTTTTCTGGGTGTGAGTCACCGTTGTATCAAGAGTGTTAGGAAAACAGTTATTAAATAGCCATCCTAATTCTTTATCCTTTACATTCTTTTGAAACTCTACTATTGTTTTTTCAATAAATTCACTTTCGAAATTTCTTTTGCCTTTTGCAACTCTTACAATCGGAAAATCTTTGACTGCCTTAGTACTGGCAATTATTTCCATAGGATCAACAAGTGCTAAACTGCTAAATAAAACAGTGTTCTGGATAAATTTTCTTCTTTGCATTTCTTTATATTTTAAAATTGTAAAAAAAGAACTTCCTGTTATTCATTTGATAGTGAATACGGAAAATCTTCTTTATTTATTCCTCTTTTATTATTTGGCGTTGCCGACATATCAAAGTCAAGTGTTCCTCCTTTCATTAGTTCGGAATGGCTCAGCCAGTTTTTTGAATAAGCTTTTCCATTCAATTTCATTCCTTTAATGTATCGATTCTCATTACTATTTGAACCTGCATTTATGGTTATGGTTTTGCCATTTTCAAGTTGTATTGTGACTTTTTTAAATAATGGAGCCCCTATAACATATTGATCAGAAGCCGGAGTAACAGGATAAAATCCTAAGGAAGAGAAAACATACCAGGCCGAAGTCTGTCCGTTATCTTCATCACCACAATAGCCATCGGGTGTTGCATGGTACATTCTGTTCATGGTTTCTCTTACCCAATATTGTGCTTTCCAGGGCTCTCCTGCATAATTATAAAGATAAATCATGTGCTGAATGGGCTGATTTCCATGTGCATACTGTCCCATGTTAGCAATCTGCATTTCTCTCATTTCGTGAATTACACCATCTTTAAAATCTTTTGTAGCAAAAACGGGAGGTAAAGAAAAAACTTTATCCAATTGCGAAACGAATACTTCTTTTCCGCCCATCAAATCAACCAAACCTTGTACATCATGAAAAACTGACCATGAATAATGCCAGCTGTTTCCTTCTGTAAATCCGTTAAACCATTGAAAAGGATCAAAAGGTTCCATAAATTTTCCATCTTTATTTTTAGGATGCATCAGGTTGTATTTCGGTTCAAAAAGGTTCTTGTAATTTAAACTCCTTTTTTTGTATAAATCAATTTCTGTCTGCGGTTTATTCAGGGCTTTTGCCAATTGATAAATCGCAAAATCATCATAGGCATACTCTAATGTTCTGGCCGCACTTTCGTTGATTTCATCATGAGGAACATATCCTAAAGAGTTATAAGAATCAATTCCGGCGCGTCCCACGGCTTTCAGCGGACCCGCATTATTAGCGCCATGGATTACAGCTTTGTAAAGATTTTCAATATCGTATTTTTTTACTTTATCGCTTTTTAAATACGCTTCAGATACAATGGATGCAGAATTATTTCCGACCATAATATCTCGTAATCCCGGACTCGACCATTCTGGCAGCCAGCCACTTTCGTTGAAGGCATTTGAAAGACCTTCCTGCATCTGCGTATTCAGTTCCGGATACATGAAGTTTAAAAAAGGATATAAAGCCCTGAAAGTGTCCCAAAAACCGGTATCGACAAACATATAGCCCGGCAAAACTTTTCCGTTATACGGGCTATAATGTACTACTTTGTTGTTTTGATCAAATTCATAAAACTTTCTCGGAAAAAGAAGCGATCTGTACAGAGAAGAATAAAAAGTCCCTATTTGATCCGGTGTTCCGCCATCTACTTTTATTCTTCCTAATTCTTTGTTCCAGACTGCTTTTCCTCTTTCTTTAAGCTGATCAAAATTAGTATTGCCTATTTCTTTTAAGTTAAGCTCGGCCTGATCATAACTTATAAAAGATGAAGCCACCTGAGCGTTTACTTTTTCACCAGTTTTTGTTTTAAAACCAATTACCGCTCCGGCATGATCTGCTTTCATTTCTAAAGCATTCCCTAAAACGTCTCCGTTAAAAGTTGCATTTACCTCAAAATCTTTATCAAAAATAATCACGAAATAATTTTTGAAATTTTCCGGAACTCCACCGCTGTTTTTGGTCGTGTAACCGATAATTTTTCTTTCTGACGGAATAATTTTTACGTAAGATCCTTTATCAAATGCATCAATAACAACGTAAGCCTTATCTGTTTCCGGAAATGTAAATCTAAATCTCGCAGCTCTTTCAGTTGGCGTGATTTCTGTCGTAACATTATGATTTGCCAGATAAACGCTGTAATAATACGGCGTAACGGTTTCAGCCTTATGAGAAAACCAGCTTTGTCTGTCTTCTTCCTTAAATTTCAGTTCACCTGTAACAGGCATAATCGAAAACTGACCGTAATCATTCATCCAAGGTGAAGGCTGGTGCGTCTGTTTAAAACCTTTAATCCGGCTTGACTTATATGTATAAGCCCAACCATCGCCCATATTAGCGGTTTGCGGAGTCCAGAAATTCATTCCCCACGGCATTGCAATTGCAGGATAGGTATTCCCGTTTGAAATTCCGTAATCAGAATCGGTTCCTATTAAAGGATTTACCCAGTCAATAGGCTGTTGTGGTGTAATTACTTGTGTATTTTGTGCATTAGCAGAAACAAAAGCAAAAATCACGAATGCAAAAGTGTATTTAATTTTTATCAAAGCTTAGTTATTTAAATGTAGATCATAACAAACATACTAAAACGTTTTAGTTAAAACAAAAAATTTTACTAAATATGAATTTATGTTAATTTTATAAGATATCATTAGACAATAAAAGCGATGGATTAGATGTTGTGAAATAATGTACAAAAAAATCTGCCTACAAATTATTATTGACAATCAAATTCCTTAGTTAAAAATAAAGAAAAGTTCTTTAATCAGTTATTTTAGTTAATGAAGATTCTCTAATAATAAGTTCTGCATTAATCATGACTTTGTGAACTGTTTCTGTTACATCTTTTTTCTTCAAAAGAGGCAACATAATTTCCATTAATTTAGCACTTATGTCATTAAGAGGTTGAGAGACTGACGTGATAGTAGGGCTGTAAATTTTATACATATCATTATCATCAAAAGAAATAATTCCAAGATCATTTGTTAAAGATGGTTTATTTTCCTTAAAAATTTCCAGTCCCTTTTGTGTCAAATAGTTAGTTGCAAAAAATACAGCATCTAAATTGATCTCCTTATCAAAAAAATCCCTGATTCGTTCTTTTCCTTTTACTGTATAAACCTCATTATAAGGAATCTCAAGAGTAATTGATTTTAAACCATTTTTATTTATTGCTTTTATATATCCCGTGAGACGATCCTGCATCTGAGACTGGTCTGGAGCAATCGTAATAAAACCAATATTTTTAAATTGATTATCTATCAGATGCTGTGTCGCATCAAAAGAAGCTTTTTCGTTATTTACAACAACACTACTGCAATCTAATCCTTCAAAAAACCTGTCTAATAATATGACCGGAATATTGTCTTTAATTAAATTTTCAATAGTATCTTTTAAGCCTGGTGAAGGTACAACAACAAACCCGTCAACTTGGCGAAAATTAAATAAGCTGATAAGCTCTTTGGATTTCTCATCATCATTTTCATTACTGCAAAATATAACTTTATACCCTTTATCGTAAGCAATGTCTTCAAAAATACGAGCTAATTTAGAGAAGAAATTATTTGAAATATCTTCCACCATAAAAACCAAAATTTTTGATTTACCTGTCCGTAAACTTTGGGCAATTTGATTTGGCCTGTAATTTATTAATTTTGCATAGTCTAAAACCTTTTTAGTAAGTTCTTTAGAAATATGTTTTTCTTTTGCTTTACCATTTAACACAAAAGATACCGTTGTAACAGATATTTTAAGTTCATCTGCAATATTTCTAATAGAAACAGGTTTTTTTTTCATTTAAAAATCCTCATTTAATTTTAAACACAAATTTGATTCAAATATAGTAAAGTTAAAGCCTATTGCTAAAATCTGATTTGGTGGAATTTAAACATTTATAAAAAATCGTATTGACTTACTTGTCGTACTCCTTTAATAAACAAATTGTTTTAACGTCTAAAATCATGCTGCAGGCGAATAATGTCTTCTTCGTTAGAAGTATTATTTGATCAGTATGCTGCCAAATTTCAGTGTTACACAAATTAAGAAAGGGCATCAGATTTTTATTTCTGATACCCTTTATTTAAAAGTAAAAATGATTAGCTTACACTTAATGAAAACATTTACTCAATGTAAATCAAACTGTTATCAACTTTTAAATAACAGCTATAAGAATTACAATGCAGCTCAAAACATCTTAAGCAATACAGCTATGAATAATGTAAAGTATTTAGATTAGATCAAAACGATCCAGATTCATTACTTTATTCCATGCGAAAACAAAATCACTTATAAATTTTTCCTGTGCATCACTACTTGCATAAACTTCCGCAATAGCTCTTAATTCTGAATTGGATCCGAAAACAAGATCTGCACGTGTTCCAATCCATTTCGGTTGTCCCGTGTTACGATCATTTCCTGTATAAAGTTCTTTATCATCTGATAATGCTTTCCATTGTGTGCTCATATCAAGCAAATTGATAAAAAAGTCATTGGTAAGATGACCCGGACGATGTGTAAAAACACCATTTTTTGTACCGTCAGAATTTATATCAAGTACACGAAGTCCTCCTAAAAGCACTGTTAATTCTGGTGCCGTAAGTGTCAGTAAATTTGCTTTATCGATAAGAAGTTCTTCTGTAGAAACTGATGATTTTGTTTTTCGGAAATTACGAAATCCATCTGATTTAGGTTCCAGATAACCAAAAGATTCAACATCAGTTTGCTCCAAACTTGCATCCATTCGACCTGGTGTAAATGGAACTTTTACTAAATATCCGGCTTCTTTTGCAGCTTTCTCTACACCAGCACTACCTGCTAAAACTATTAAATCGGCAAGTGATACCTTTTTACCATTTTGTTGCGTAGCATCAAATTCTCTTTGAATGCTTTCAAGTTTATCTAAAACCTGTTTAAGCTGTACGGGATTATTTACATCCCAGTCTTTTTGCGGAGCTAATCTTATACGTGCACCGTTAGCCCCTCCGCGTTTATCTGACCCTCTAAAAGTTGACGCTGAAGCCCATGCGGTTCCTACTAATTGTGAAATGCTTAAATCTGAATTCAATATTTTTTCTTTCAACTGTGTAATATCGTTCTCATCAATTAATGCGTGATTAACCTCTGGAATAGGATCTTGCCATAACAATTCTTCCTGAGGAACGTCAGATCCCAGATAACGGGAGCGTGGCCCCATGTCACGGTGAGTAAGTTTAAACCATGCACGGGCAAAAGCATCAGCAAAATCATCTGGATTTTCCAGGAATCTGCGTGATATCTTTTCGTAAGCCGGATCCAGCCTTAATGACAAATCAGTAGTAAGCATGGTTGGCAAATGCTTTTTTGAACTGTCAAAAGCATCAGGAATAATAGGTTCAGCATTTTTGGCTACCCATTGGTGTGCACCGGCAGGGCTTTTAGAAAGTTCCCATTCGAAGCCAAATAAATTTTCAAAAAAATTATTACTCCATTGTGTAGGTGTTTTTGTCCAGGTAACTTCCAATCCGCTTGTAATGGCATCTGCACCTTTACCGGAACCAAAACTATTTTGCCATCCAAATCCTTGCAATTCAATACCTGATGCTTCCGGTTCTTTATCTACGTGATCAGAAGAGGCAGCACCGTGAGTTTTACCAAATGTATGTCCTCCGGCAATTAACGCTACTGTTTCTTCATCATCCATTGCCATTCGGCCAAAAGTATCACGTATATCTTTTGCAGCGAGAATAGGATCCGGATTACCGTCTGGTCCTTCAGGATTTACATAGATCAGTCCCATTTGTACGGCTGCAAGTGGTTTTTCAAGATTTCTGGAATGAACATGCCCATCTGCATTGTCATCAGATGATACTACCCCGTGATCTTTTGGTACACCATCAGAACCATCGTTATAGCGATCATCTCCACCCAGCCACGTTGTCTCAGAACCCCAGTAAACAGATTCATCCGGTTCCCAAACATCGGCTCTTCCTCCGGCAAAACCAAAAGTTTTAAATCCCATAGATTCCAAAGCAATATTACCGGTTAATATCATTAAATCTGCCCAGGAAATTTTCTTTCCGTATTTTTGTTTAATTGGCCATAAAAGTCTTCTGGCTTTATCAAGACTAACGTTATCGGGCCAGCTGTTAAGGGGAGCAAAACGCTGTTGTCCTGCACCTGCTCCGCCACGCCCGTCATGCACACGGTAAGTTCCAGCGCTGTGCCATGCCATTCTGATAAAAAGACCTCCATAGTGCCCAAAGTCTGCAGGCCACCAATCTTGTGAATCTGTCATGAGTTCATGTAAATCTTTTTTTACAGCTTCAAGATCAAGACTTTTAAAAGCCTCAGCATAATCAAAATTATTACCCATTGGGTCTGATACCGGAGAATTCTGTCTCAGGATATTTACTTTTAACTGATTTGGCCACCAGTCGCGGTTCTTTGTCCCTAAAGCGGCTGCTTTGTCCATGCTGCCATTATGAAAAGGGCATTTGCTGATGTCATTTGATTGATTTTCCATAATTTATTTTTTTGATTTTTATTATTTAACCGAAAACGAATTTAAGAACTAAACAAGGAAACTTTATACGTGATTCATATTATATCAACCTACTTTCATAGATAAAATCTATTGATAATATCATGAAAAGTAGATAATGCCTAAGAAATTGGGTATTGAAATTATGAAAAATATATCTAATTATCAATTAATAGACTTCTTTTTATCAGTGCAGGTTAATTCGAATAATAAAACAGATTATTCTTTGCATTTTATTAAACGAATATGAATTTAAAAATTCCGACTATTAAATTAGATAGTCATCTAAAAGACGATCCTATAAGTACCGCTAATGAAAATATTATAATACTCTAACAATATTATATAAAGAAGTTTAAATCGAAAAACTTTTCTTTATAATCTCATAAAATACATCAATAATTGCTCGACAATTAAGCTTACATTATTACTTAAAACAAAAATTTCAATGAGTGATATTGCCCACAGATTTCCTGAAAACCCCTTATTGATGCCTAAAGACCTGCATCCCAGTACTCCTGATTTACAAATTATAAGTCTTTTAAATCCGGGAGTTTTTGCATTTAAGGGAAAAATATGGCTTTTAGTACGAGTTGCCGAATCTATTGCGCAAAAAGAGGGTGTTATATTTTTTCCGGTTATCAATGAAATGGGCAAAGTAGAAATTATTGAGATCCCTCTTAATGATCCGGATCTCGTTGCTACAGATGCCAGAATAATTCAATATAAAGGTCTTGACTACCTGACAACACTTTCGCATTTACGTCTTTTATGCAGTGATGATGGTATTCACTTTTATGATCCTGAGGGTTATAGTTCTTTGTTTGGTTCAGGAATATTGGAACAATTTGGTATAGAGGATGCGCGGGTAAGCAAGCTTGATGATAAATATTATATCACTTACACTGCTGTTTCTTCTAATGGTGTGGGTGTAGGATTGCGCACGACTAAAGATTGGAAAAATTTCGAATCTCTATCAATGATATTTCCTCCCCATAATAAAGATTGTGCCATTTTTGAAGAAAAAATTAATGGCAAATTCTATGCACTGCACCGCCCATCAAGTCCTCAGATTGGAGGCAATTTTATTTGGCTGGCTGAATCTCCTGATGGTATCTATTGGGGAAATCATCAATTTCTTGTCGGAACCAGAAAAGGACTTTGGGATAGTGCCAGAGTTGGCGCTGGTGCAGCACCTATTAAAACGGATAAAGGATGGCTTGAAATATATCACGGAGCAAATTCAGAACACCAATATTGCCTTGGCGCTTTCTTAATGGATTTAGAAAACCCTTCAAAAGTAATTGCCCGAACGCTAGAACCTATAATGATGCCACAGGAAAATTACGAACTGAGTGGTTTTTTTGGATATGTAGTTTTTACGAATGGTCATATTGTAGAAGGAGATAAACTTACAATATATTACGGAGCAGCCGATGAATTTGTCTGCGGAGCCTCTTTCTCCATTACAGAAATCTTATCAAATCTTATTCCTGAATTTTGATAAACATTTTATTGTATTCTTATTTATACTCTTATCCTTAATCTCTATCTAAAGTAAGATGTTCCAGTAGATAAAAAAGTTTAAAACTATTAATAAAGATAACACTACTCGAAATTTCGGAATATAATCGCTGCTTACTTGTGTTTTCCTCTTCCTTCAAAACTCTCTCAAATGCAGAGAGCCATGGAGATCATACTTTGCATCTCTATTAATATACTTCAGTTGCTTTAAATCAAATAAAGGGGAAAAATACCCTTTAAAAATGGATTAATACACTCTTTTTCAATATTTTAAATAAAAGTACTTTTATGTTACTAATAAAATACAAACATTTAAAATGGAGAAAGCCGAAAAGCCAAAAAAGAGTAGGCATCAGAAAAAATCACAATTATGAAAACAAAAACACTATTAATTATTGGTGTTATTGCCTTTGGGTTAATATTATTTTCCCAATGCAAACCCAAAAAAATGTTGGTCTACAATGAAAATGGAAATTACTTTGTCGATAATAATTTCCTGATTAAAGATGCAAAGGAAATGTCCAGAGCAGATATTGACGGACTTATTGCACTTGATAAGGAATATACGAAATTTGGAGGTTCCGGCTTCTTAAATTATATCGTTCAAACGCAAATAATTCAGCACGTTAATCAAATAAAGACTTTGACCAGAGTATCAAAAATCGCAAAATTGAATGTCATCCATAAGGGTTGTTTTGATGTAATTGATATCAATTGGAACAATTATGGAGATATCAAAGCAAGACTGGATAATATATTATCAAAATACGAATATGCTTCATTGGATGGTAATATTGGAATTGCGGGCAATAAAATTGTAACCAAAGCTACCAAACTATCTGAACAAGAGATTAGTACTTTTAACAAATTATCAGTAGTCGGAATTGATGAAAATAATATCTGTAATGATTACATGGGAACCAAAGCGTTTAGCAGATTGCTAATGAGAACTACCAGAACACCTTTTGATAAAAATTTAAATCAACAGGTTATTAATGTTATCAAACAATACCAATAATTATCAAAACAAGGTCAATCGATAAAGTTTGTCCTTGTTTTTATAAAAAAATATTTTCAATCAAATACAATAGAAAATGAAAAGAAAATGGCAGCTTTTTGGTATATTCCTTTTACTCTTTATGGTTTTTACAATTGCATTAAAAGGAACCTTTGACGGTTATTATGGTTTTTATTATGATAAAGAAGAGTATAAAAAACCATTCTTTTATGAACTTTCAAATAAAATTGTAGAATTTGAACCTGTTAGTATGTTTACGACTTACACTGGATTTGATACAGGGTATGGTTTTTTTGCGCCGAATGTTGCAAGCGATTTTGTCTTGCTTTTTGAATTGCAGGACGCTAACGGAAATATTCTGGAAGAACGGATTATGCCGGAATGGAAGAGTAAGGAAAGTATTGTGAGATATACTTCTGTTTTTAATATGTTCATAGACAAAGTGGTTGCTTCTAAAAAGAAAAACGAATCCCAATATCACAAATATTTGGATGTGGTGCTTAAACAAATTGCAAAAAGCGTCCTTAAAGAGAGTTATGGTGCGACAAAATGTACAGCCAAACTTTATCTCTACGATTATCCTTCTTTAGACAGATATAAAAATGGAGAGAAAAAAGACAACCTGATTTTAATTAGTCAAATTAAATAAAAATAACCATGAAAAAAGCCACCATCTTATATAATAAAATTGAGTCTCTATTTTTTGTAAATAAAGGAAATCCCGAATTTCTGGCTTTCTTTAGGATCTCAACTGGGGCATTGGCGCTGTTACATTTTTTATCTATCATAAGCGATTTTGACATGTTTTTTTCCAGTAATAGTCTTGTTCCACAGGATATAATGTCTGTTTTTCATCCGAACTGGCTAATTTCTTTTTCAAAAATTACTCATTTTTTTGAATCTTTTGGAATTGCAGAAAACACTGTGATTTTAGGTGCTAAAATAATGTTTATAACATTGTGCATTAACATCATAATAGGATTTTATTCCCGGGTTAGTGCTTTTATGTTACTGCTATTGCAGGTTGCTTTGCTCAAAGGGAGTTCGTTTTTTATTTACGGAGTCGATTTTTTTACCAGCATGTCTTTATTTTATTTGATTTTATTACCTTCTGATGCATATTGCTCAGTACTACGTTTTATCATAAAAAAGAAAGCTACGGAAGTCAATTTTATGCCTGTAAAAAGAATGTTTCAAATTCATATCAGTATAGCTTATTTCTTTTCAGGATTTGATAAGTTACTGGGATACAACTGGCGCAATGGTGAATCTATCTGGAAAGCCATTAATTTACCATATGCTAACAGGGATTTTAATTTTGATTTTTCCTGGATGGCAGACCACTCTTATATTTTAATTATTATTGGCTGGTCTACTATCATTATTGAAATGCTGTATCCGTTTTTTATCTGGATACCTAAAACGCAAAAAACATGGATGATACTTACCATCAGCATGCATTTGGGAATTGCTTTAGTGCTGAACCTCTATTATTTTTCGGCCATCATGATCATCTGGAACCTGACTAATTTTAATTTTGAAAGAGAAACAGTTACCATCAAATCTCTAAGTTTAGAGCGACGCTTTTATAAAAAATCGAGTCCGGTAGGAATATAGAAAAAATTATTTCTTAGAACCTGTTTAAAATTTATTTTTGAGATTTATTATTGAAATAATGCCAATACTCTAATTAGTAATGAAAATTTAAATTTCTAACATAGAAAAAATATATCGATAAGAAATTAGTAAAGGCTGTCCTATTTTTGGACAGCCTTTTGTATAACAGCTTTAAAACTTAAATCACAAACTTCCCAAAACAATTGTTATTGCCTGAAGTACTTCCCGTCTACTCCAATATTTATCATTAGTTAAATTTTGTGTTTTGTGATGTACACTCTCCATTTTGACTACACGTAAAATACTGTAGCGCTATAAATAGTATAAGATGAAATTATTTAGAATGACAATAAAAACATTATAAAATTAGTCTAAATAAGTATAGATTTGCATTCATGTAAAATCAATTCAGAAATCCAGATTTAATAACCATTTTATTGAAATTCTTTAAAGAATAATGAAGAAAAAAGTAAAGAAAAAAATTGGACAATTACACCTTTGGTTAGGACTTGCTTCCGGCCTTGTTTTATTTGTGGTAGCTTTAACAGGCAGCCTTTTGGTATTTGAAAAAGAAATTGATCAGTATATAAATCCAGAGTTTTATATTGTTCCTAATGTAGGCAAAGAAAAAAAAACAATTGATTATTGTACAGCTGCGATAGAGAAACAATATGGAATTGAAAAAATAAACCGTATTGTAGTTTATAATGATCCAAAACGTACTATGACTATCATAGGAAAAGACACCGATGGAGAAACACAAATTTTCTCAATAGATCCTTATACAGGAAAAGTGCTTGGAACTATCGCACAGGATAACAGATTTTTCTCTGTAATTTTAAACATACACAGACACTTATTGATGCATGATATTGGTGAAATCATTACAGGTTGTAGTTGTTTAATCTTTGTGTTCATGCTGATTTCAGGCCTGATTTTATGGTGGCCTAAAAAAGTTAAAAACCTAAAACAGCGACTTACCGTAAAATGGAAAGCTTCTTTCAAAAGAGTCAACTGGGATTTTCATTCGACTTTTGGATTTTATACTTTCCTGTTTTTATTAATTATTGCACTTACGGGTTTAACATGGTCTTTTAAATGGTTTGAAGATGGAATGTATTTTATAGCAAATGGTACTTCCGAAAGGCCTTCTCTTAAAGTAGAAAACCCAACTAAAATTGATCCACAGTCTGACAAAGTCTCATTTTACCAAAGTATATATCAAAAAACAGATAGTATTTTTCCATATAAAGGTAACATCCAGATAAGGATGCCGGCAGATACCGTTAACAGTATCTTAGTTTCAAAAGAAAACTTAGAATTCAATATACCAAATCAATCCAGTTCGCTTTATTTTGATAAATACACAGGCAAAAACATAGAAATCAGACCTTACGAATCTTTTTCCAAGGGAGATAAATTAAAACGATTGATATATCCCATTCATACAGGAAGCATTTATGGGTATCCAACTAAAATAATCGCTTTTTTGGTTTGTCTTTTTGCCGTAACCTTACCTACTACAGGATTATTGATCTGGCTGGGAAAACGAAAAAAGAAAGCAGCTCACTAAAATATAATCTTAATTTTTTCATTTTTTAAATAACTATAAATTAACGATTTATTAAAAATTACAGTTTTAAATTAAAAAAAATCAGGAATTTATTTGGATAACCGTATTTAGTGCTTATCTTTGCACCCGAAACATCGCGGGATAGAGCAGTAGGCAGCTCGTCGGGCTCATAACCCGAAGGTCACAGGTTCGAGTCCTGTTCCCGCTACTACATGGGACAAAGAAGAAAAAGTCTTCTTTGTCCCTTTTTTATTTGTTGATATTCTACTGTTAATCAAATAGATAACATTCAGAACTTCATTAACTCTTGTGGTTCGAAGCTGGCTTTCTGAAATCGTAAAATTCTCAGGATAAATCGAACCAATTAAATCTCTTGATTGAGACCAATCCCCGCTATCATAGAATTATTCATTGAGCTTCAAGAGGTTTTCTATACCAACTTTTAATATTTCATCAATATCGTGTTCGTCCACATTGATGCCTGATAATTTTAATTCCAGTCTATTAATTATAGCCCCATAATCAGATTTCATATCCCTATAATCTGAAGCATCAATTTGCTGGGTCGCTAATAAATCCCTGGCATGTGAAAGTCTCTTTTCATAATCCTTTAGTTGGGTTATTATTTTTTGCTTTTCTTCAAATATGTCTTTGGTTTGCTCTCTATAACATTCTGACAAAACAGTAATATAAAGATTCTTTATCTCCGGTATAGGAACATACTGTTTTAAGTTCTTTATAAATACCTCGTTAGCAGTATCAGAATTGATCCTGTATTTGCAACCTGCACTACAATGGTAATAAGGATAATATTTGTTACGCCCTTTGGAAATACTTGCCGTTAATATTTTTGCACATTCCGGACAAGTAAAAAATCCTCGCAATGGAAATGGTTTAGTAGTAATTGCTTTTGGCAGATATGTTTTTGATCTTCCATCAAGTACATCTTGCACCTTATAGAATAGCGTTTGCGATATTAGGGGTTCATGCTGTCCTGTTACATAGGTAAGGTCTTCATCTTTATATTTTGGGATTACGATTTTACCACAATAAAGAGGATTACGAATGGCTCTCCAAAAATTATTTTTGCTTGCTTTAAGTCCTTTTTCTTTTGCCATACAAAGTACCTGCTCTGTGTTAAAAATTCCTTTTGAAAGCTCTTCAAAAGCCCATTTTAAGATAGATGCCTCTGGCTGGTCAAACGTAATATATTTTGTCCCGTCTTCTTTAACCTTGTTAACATATCCCGCCGGAGCATATCCCATATATCTTCCCTCTTTCCTTGCTCTTCGCATGCCATGAAAAGTATTGAGTGCCCTTCTATCATTCTCTACCTCAGGAGCTGCAAGATAAAAAGCAAGCATCATTTTATTCTCTGGAATAGTCAAATCAAGTGGCTGTTCAATACCTTGTGGCTCTACACCAAGTTTCCTAAGGATATTAATCATTTGATAAGCATCCCCAGCGTTACGACTGAACCTGTCCCATTTAGTAAATAAGACAAGATCAACTTTGTTTTTATGCTTTTTTAAATTTTGCAAAAGCTTATTCCATTGCGGTCTGTTAAAGGTCTTTGCCGAATGGTCTTCATAAATCACATCTCTTATTTCAATAGAATTGATTTCACAATATTTGCGAAGCACTTCTTCCTGATTCCTTTGGGAATATCCTCTGTCTGCCTGTTCATCGGTACTTACTCGTACATATAAGTCTGCTATCATTTTCATTGTCTTCTTTTTAAATACTTGCTCACTGTAATATTAGCTAATTTACGCAAAAATTCCAAAATATTCTTGGCTTGTTCAAGCGTTACATCCAGTCCATCAGCCTGTAACATTTCCAAGGCCCTCTCTGGAGTGATTCTTCTTTTTTCATTTACCTCTTCATTGACTTCTTTATTTTCCATACAACTTTCTTTAACGTTCACCATCCTTTCTCATTCGCTAGTAAGCTTCACAATGCTAAGGTAATAAAATTGTTTTTATAATTTTATATTTTATAAAAACTTTATCTATATTTGTACTGATTTTAATTATTTATAATAATCTGTAACCCACTGTAGCTTGACATTAAACAAGCATAGTGGCAAAATTTCGTAAAAAAATAGTATGAACAAACCATCTAAAATAAGCTATAAAACCTACTTCAACGAAAAACTGAAACAAGTTCCATTGGGTAAAATCATGACACATCCTTTGTATGTGCAGGTAACTTTTGAAAGAAAGACTCTCTTTTTTAAAAGTAATTTTTTTGAATTGTTTTCCAAACCAAAGTATATTATAGCTGTTGCAGGACTCATAGGAAGTCCTTCTCTTGAAAAGATTATTACCTTAGAAATGGAAGTAATTGAATTTATCGAAAACAAGCATTCCGATAATTTTTCTCTAGAACTATTCAAACAAGAATATGCTTTTTACAGCCAGGATCTCTGTGATATCATGGAAGAGGAATTTCGTAATTATCTTTATACTTTTTTTCAGGACAAAAGTATGTCTGCCCTTGCAGTAGCAATTCGTGAAGGCAGCAGGCACCGTATCACTTATGAGATTATCAGAGACATGAAAAAGGCTTTTACAAAATCTTTTTATGATGAACTTATTGAGAATTCATTGTATTACGGACCTCCCTATTTTGCATTATACGATTTTATGTTACAGACTAAAAAATGGCCTATGCTTTATCTTAGTGTTATGGAATGGGAAACGGGTAATACTAAAACAGAGTTCATTGAATATGTAAAAAAACACTATCCAAAACATAATGCAGGTGAAATAAAAAATGATGTAGAAAAATGGGTCGGATATATAAAAAATAAAACTATTTAAAAAAATTACTTTTTAAATTATACTGCACAATAGATGTTAAAACTATTTTTTCATCCTTTACTTGCTCTTTTTTATTTTCATTACAAATTAACCTTCTATATAACAGCTTCTTGTGAAAAATATCAAATAAAAAACGTTCACTACATTTTCAACAATAGCAAAACCCAGATTAGGTTCAATTATCTCCTAATAAATAATATTTCATTACTTATAATTTTATAAAAAAAGCTCTCCATTTCTGAGAGCTTTAAATAGATTAAAATAATTATCTATAATGAAGTAGGTTTTATCCTTGCAATCTTGCCGTTTTCCATGACTACCAGATCGCTGTTTTTTTTCTTTTTAAACTCAATTAAATTTTCATAAACTTTTTCCATTGCGTCTATAATCTTCTTCTGAGTCGCTGTTGTTTTGTGACTTTCCATGTTTCTCTGTTTTTGAGTTTGTCGAACTTAATTTCATTTTTAATTTCAATATCGTAGCCTAATATTTTCTGCGCAATTAATTCAGCTTTTACACCTGTGTTATCAAAAATCAATGCCTCATCAACTATTGGCAAATATATCATAATAGTCCGCATCAACTCCGATGATAAGCCCAAAAGCGTAATCTTCATATCTTGAAAAGTCTATATCCTGTCTTCTTCTTTTTGAATAGTTGGGTATAAAGCCTGCTGAAATATCCACCACTCTAAATCTCTCAAAATAATAAGTGTTAAGGTAGTGTTTATCTTCAAATCTATTTAAGAAATCCGAAATGAGTTCTACTGCAAATAAATATGCCCTTAATTGTCTGCCTTCCAAATTTGATTTTTCGGCAATTCGTAAAGCCCATTCTGGAGCTTCAATTTTTTCAGGAATCAAGTCCCATGCTACTTCTGGTATCATATTTTTTTATTGTTAGGTGTCACTTAGCCTTGCAGTTAACACTTTGGGAATTTGCGTTTGGGCAGATTTCGGAGTACAAAGCTTCAATTTATACTAAAAGTTTGACAGAAGTACAAAGTTCCAAGTTTGCATGTCAGCCCGCCTGACGCAAAACCTGTGTTCGCGGTCCGTCCTTTTATTACAATACGTCTTTAGCTTTAAAATTTAATGCGGTCAAGGCTTCTTCATTTTAGAAAATTTATTTATCTATTTCATGTTTGGGAATTTATTTCTATACTTCTTGGAAATCACAAGCATCAACAATTATATATTTTCCAGCGTTAGAACTGTATGCTTCAATATTAATCACTTCTTTGGTAGGAATGATTTCTTCAATGGATTCTTCACTCATTGTCCAGTCTGCATCAAAAATTTTACCGTAATACTTTGTTATTTCTTTATCGTAAATGATAATTCCTGCTTCTCGATTCTTCACAACTGCTGAATCTGACCAATTTTGTGAACTTATAAGCACCGCTTCATCATCAACTATCAAGAGTTTATTGTGGCAATGAACAAAATGTTTATTTGAAAGCAATAGCACCTCAAATCCCATTCCCCTTAATACATCAACTTCTTTTTGTGTTTTTTCCGCATCTTTTGCTCCACCTCTTGGATTTGGGGGGGCGACAATAATTTGGACAGAAAAGTTCTCATCCCCATTCTCTTTTGCTTCATTAATAGCTTGCAATAACTTGCTTATTTCCACCTGACCAACACGGATATACTGCTGTTCAATTTTGATTGATTTTTTTGCAGTTCTGATGAAGTTAGGAATTTCACTCATATAGTTGTCGGGTGACAATATTGGTTGAACCTGCACTCTATGAGTATGATTAAACTCTTCACTTGGGAAAAGAATAGAAGGTCTTTTTGCTGGAGCTTCAATCAAAAATTCAGACGTTGAAAGGAGAGATTGAATTTTTTCTTCTCCCGCAGCCGACCTTTCAAGTTGCATGTCAGCACGTAGTATTTGAGTAAAGAACTTAGCTAAAGGCTTTGATTCAATAGCAACCCCCATATCACGATTCCCATTTTTAAAACTTCCTTCTATTATTTCCCCATTTCCTTTATTGTATGGAATACTATTATCGGAATAGTTCCCACTTTGTATTAAAGTCCATTGATTGTCAATTACAATCACTTTTTCATGAGAACTTGAGAAATAATGTATGTTTTCACTAGCACATGAAGGGGCTGGAATACATTCTACTCCATATTTTTGGAGTTTTTTATACACTTCTAGCTCTTTAGAGCTATCAATGTCAAGCATCAAAGAAACCGTTACACCTCTGTCAATAGCATCCTTAATACAAGCAACCATGTGTTCAGCAGAAAAATCGTATATCCCAATTAAAATAGACTCTTCTGCCTGTTCAAAGAATTTTTGAGTTGCATAATATGTAGAATCAGGGCTGGCATAGGTTACGAATCTTCCGCTAATTTTGAAACTTGGAACCTGAATTTTTGTATATTGTTCTAACCGACAATTTCTGCCAACCATTTCATCGAAGCTCTCAAAAGCAGAAACCACGTCTGATGAAAAACCATTTACAGGGTAAATTTTTCGTGGAATTCTATCTATTACCCTTTTTAACGTGGAAGATGCTACGCAATAATTCCCTTTACTTTCTTTTCCTGCGAAGTGTAATGCAACAGCCTTACCTGTTTCAAGTGATAGAACTAAAGAACCACTATTTCCACCTAATGTAGTAGCATCGTGTAAAGCAATTCCTTCGTTTTGATAAACATTGGTTATTTTACCAGGAGCTAATCTTTTAACATCGTAAACACCTTCATATATTCGTTGCATGTCCTGAATGGAACTTGTTCTACTGTCATATGCGGGATAGCCTATTACTGCTATATCCTCTCTTATTTGAGGATTTCCGCCAAGTATGTTGATTGGTATATGCCCTGAAAGACTATCGGATTTAATTTTGAAAATGGCAATATCATGTTCTTGAGAAGAAGCTAAATATAAGCACTCAAGAATTGAAAATTCTGAAGAGTTTTGATTGTTGAATTCACATAAAAAGTCAATTCTTGAATCTACAATATTGTTACCAAATCTTTTAAACTTATATCCTGTTCCTATTTTGGCTACAAATTCGCTTGCAACGTGTCTATTTGTTATAAGTAAATTCTCGTCAAAAAGCCAAGCGGTTCCCAACCAATCATAACCCGGAAGATTTTCTGTTTCCACTCGTCCTACGGATTTTATTTTCTCTGTCAAACGTAGATTGGCAGTTGCATTGTTTATCAATTGTTGGAATTTTTCAATGTCATTTCCTGTCAATAAAGGAGTATTATTTTCAATAAAGAAAACAGGTCTTCCGAACTTTAGAATTATAGCTTCTGTATTGACATCGTTAAGATCAAGAGGCTCTGATTGGTTCAAAAACAATTCTGCCTTATCAACTATAGATGTCATTTCAATATTATCATCTAAGTTAGGGGCAATTTTTTTTAGCTCTTGTATTGAAGACTTCTCAATACTTTTAAGAATACCTTCCTTTGTAGTTTTGGTCAATCTCAATGATTCTGCTTGAAACCGATTAACAGCTTGTCTTTTCATTTTATTATGATTTATGTTTTTTGTCCTACACTACTTTGAGTAACATTCTGTCATGTTAGCATGACTGCCAACTTATTTATATCCACTATTAAATAGTTATTAGAAAAACCTAATGGAGATATACTGTCACTATTTTAAATATCTTATTCAAAATATAAATGTTTAGATATTCTACTTCCAAAATAATTTTTATCGTATAAAATTAAATATTTACAGCAAACCCATCACACGTATAAATACCTGATTTTAAATATATTAAAAAGAGAAGAAGATGAATTTAAAACCTCAAACTTCAATAACTTATAAAAAGAATTTAAGAGTTTTTAGCGTTTCAGAATTAGAACCGCTTACTGGAAGATTTGAAAGTTTCAATGCTTTAGATTAAGATAAATTTACTTTTAACTGTGTCTTCAATTTTATTTAGCAGATCTATTTTTGTTCTGGATTTGAAAAGTGTACACCTTCAAAATATACTCAAACCTCAGATTTTTAAAAACCATTCTCAAAAAGAAAAAAAGCAAAGCAAGATATTGGACACAGCCAGAGAAGTGCGCATAACGGCTTTTTCTCGTTCCTCAAAAAAAGCCGCCCTTCGGGACTTATAGCAATTCAACTGTCTGATTGTCCAATTTTAAGACTGCTTTCTTTTTGTCCTTTTTCTTTTTTTTTAAATATCTATTTAATTTTAACTATTCAAGGCTATCATGGCCAAAATATGGTCATGATAGTCGTGATTAAAATATTCTATTTAATTTAGTATTTACCTTTTATAAATATTAAAGATTGCAACGTTCCTGCAATCGGCAAGTTGTGTTTTGAGGCACTCGAAATTCGATTAGTGCCTCAAAACAACTTGCCCTTACAGAGGGTAGAAAAAAACTCCAAAGTCGTTTTTTAATTATTTATTATTTACCATTCAACACTTTTTCAATGTCCGAATATTTGTAATACATAAGACCGCCAATTTTAGTATACGCGAGCGTGCCATTAATCCGTAAATTTTGCAAAGTGCCAGCAGAAATATTCAGCAATTTTCGGACTTCATAAGATTTTAACCATTGCTTTGCTTGTTGAGATTGAGGTTGAATGAGTTGTTTTAAATCATTCAACAGAAGATTTCTGAATTCGTTTAAATCTTCACGAGTGATAAGATAGACCATCATAACTATGTGATTTTGAAATTGTTACACTACAAAACTATACAGCTTAAAACATTCGCAAACCCTGACAGCCCACGAAAATCAATAATAAATGGTGGCCCTTACCAACCTGTTTACGAACCATTTTTTATATGATTTGAAGAAACTGTCAGCTAAATAAGTTTTCTGCTTGTTTTTAATTAAAAAAAGATTCAAGAGCAGATTTTTCTTTGCTATTTTTAATGAATTCTGTAGTATTATCAATGAATCCTTCTTGCAGATATTTATTTTCTTTTTCCATTTGGATAATAAATAAGCAGAGGAAATCCATTAAAAAATAATTTTTTAATAGATCTTTTTGAAGTTTAACTAAACTAAACCCTTTTGGTCTGTTTTTATTTATATCCTCAGCTTCCTTTCTTGTTTTATTATAAATAAACTGAATTATTTCTCTAAAACCCATAGGTGTGTTATCAAATTCTATTTCATCTTTTTCATGATCAACTTCAATTAAATATCTTGTAAATGTAATTTTATTAAGATTACTAGTTGGTAAATCAAATATTTCACTAAACTCCTTTCCAATATCGGAGTTAATAAATTCCATTTGACGGATCCAATTTCTCATTTTTAATTGTTGCAAAGGATTTACTTTTTCACTAGATTTTCTAATGTCATTTATATTGTCTAAATCTTTTTCAATAATATTGTCTAAGCTTAAATCTTGACCATTTTTTTCATTTTTAAAATCTAAATAAGGAGAGTAATAAAAAGTAGTAAATATTCCTGAAAATATTTCATGTTCAAAATCAAATTTGACGTTAGTATTAGTTTGTACTAAAACTTTATCACTGTCTTCAAATATTAAAACAAAACGATAACCATAACTTTTATTAATAATTTCAGTCACTAAATCTAGCAGTGAGCTTTTTCCTGCTCCATTTTTACCTACAATGGCTGACAATGATAGAATGGCTCCTTCGCTATAAAAATTGTGAATATAAAGTTCGTTATCAGTTTTAGATATTATTCCATCTTTTAAACTATAAATAAATCTTCCCCAAGATTAATTATTTGTGCTTCATCAAATAAAAAATGTTCTTCTATGTAAATGATAATTAATTTAGTTTATATTATTTTTAGCTTTAATTTCTTTTTAAATATCTGTGCTGTTCATCTTTTAATATCAATAGCTTTTTCTATATAAACTTACCAAAATGTATCTATTTTATCTTTAAGCTCAGTTAGGTTACTTATAGAATATTCAACTTGTTTTGATGCTTTAATTTTTTTCCCCCACCAATCTGTTTCAAGTTCTTGTTTACGAGCCATTTCAGTTAGAGAAAAACAATATTGTTTCAAGTTGTTGGCAACAATATTAATTTCAGACGCTATATCCCCAATATATTCTTGCGAATAGCTTTTTATTGTAAGTGGATTTTCAATTGATAGTTCAAAGTCTTGTAAAACAGTATTTAAAAATAGTTCCAGCTTATTGATAATGTCATATCCCGCCATAGTTTTTTTGCCTTCAATAATATCTCTAATTGAAGCGTCCGAGACCCCGATTTTCTTACTAAATTGAACCGATTCTCTATATCCTACAATTTTTGATAATCCTTCTCTAATTCTAGATGTTTTCAGCGTTCTATCATTTTGAATTGCTAAGTAAATTCTACTTATCTCATCACTTGGAGGAATTGAGTACATATAATTGTCCCAACTTTCGAGGGGAATACCAACTCTAAACGCTAATAGTTGTCGTTCATTAATTTGCTTCTTAACATCCCTCCAACGAGTTTTTATTTGTTTGTCTGTAAGTTGTTCCATTTTAATATTCCTTAATACGTAAGTTGAAGAATTGAAATTATATCTAAAGTAATTTGATAAATAATCCTAATTACAGTCCCTCATTTTTGGCAGTTTTCCAAAACTGTCTTAATGTTATGATCTTAGGTTCATTTAAATTAATTAAGCCTAAACCAGAATCCAATTTTCGAATTTCAGCTTCTAATTTAAATTTACTCTTTGGGGTACCTACGTAAGACTCTATCATTTTGTAGTCTTTATTTTGAACATTCAAACAAATAGGAAGCTTAACTTGGGATGCAAAATCAAAATCCTTAGTTTTATAATCTTCTACTCCTTGGGAAAGCATTACTACAATAACTCCTTTTGATCTTAGTAATCTTAATAATTCTTCCAATGCTTTTCTAGCGTTTTTATTTTTTAAGTAAACATGCGCTTCATCAACTACGATAACATATCTCAAAGGAATTATATCATTTATAGGCTCAACATCATTTGTGGAACTAAAATAGGTGCTAAAATAACGAAGCAATAAAAACACTAATAATTGCCTCAAAACATCAGATAAGTTTGGAGGCAAATTTAAGTATAGGCTTTTCTTTAAAACATCGTCATGATCAGTGTTAAAAAGGTTTTCTGTTAGATTTTGTATTGCAGAATATAAGGAATCAGGTTTTATTTTATTTACTTCATAATATTCTTCAAGATTTTGAAATAACTCGCTAATTGTTGGATATTCTCCTTTTTTATCATCAAGAAGGTCTCTTAATATGGTTTTTAAATTGTTTTTTTGCACAACTCCAATTCCAGGAACAAAAGTTGCAATCGTGTCTACAAATGCATTTATACTAAAGGGTCTTTCCCTTTCATCTAAGCTAATAGAAGAAAAAGGATTAAATTTAATACCACCATCTTTTACAATATCAATAAATTCACAATTTGTTGCGTTTAGAAAAGTTTTTAATTGCTCAGGATTTCCTTCTCCCTTATAATCAAAGAATATGAATTTCAATTGATTATTAGAGTTTTTAGAAATTTGATATAAAATATCTTTTATTAGTTGGGTTTTTCCTGAACCTGCCATTCCTGCAATAGCAATATTTCTATTATCAAATTCTTTTAGGTCATTTATTTTTATTACAACGTCAGATCCATCTTCATCATTTCCAATTACAAATGATATAGCTTCTTTATATTCAAAACTGGAAATTAATTTAGAAGTACTGTTGATCTTAACAAGATTTCTTCTTAAATCCAAATTACCTTTGATATTTTTCATTAAAAAATCAATGTGATTTCCATTAGAAATAGAATTACTATCTAATTCTTTTACCCAAATATTTAAACCTTCTTCTAGATGAAATTTAATTAATTTGATAAAATCATTTTCAGATAATATACTTTGATAGTGCTGATCCATTAAGGTTTTATAGATTAAATAATTATCTGCCCCCTCGATTATTTTGCCGAAAAAATTACTTGTAGGAGTATATTCTCTCCCATTAATTGGCAAGTTTTCTAAACTCAGATCAAAATGAGATCCTTTATTTAAACTAAAAGATATAGCTATTCTTGCTGTAATTGTATCTCTTTTGAAACCATAAATATTAGTAATTCTATCTAGTAAATCCGTACTATCATTATCAATCTTAAATCTAATCATTATTATAAACTTTTAAAATAACCACGTTTAACATTTGTTTTTGTGCCATCATTTTCTAATAAATAAGCTTTAGAAACACTATGCTCGATATCTTTAAAACGTCGAGGCGTTATTTCATTATTTGTTGAAAGTATAACAACTTGTTCTGATAAATCTGGATAATAATAAAGTAAAATATTTTTAATATGCTCATCATCTAATCTTCCTAAAGGGGTATCAATAAATATGGGCAAACTTTGTACAGATTCTTTCAAAATTGCTTTTATTAAACAAGAAATATAAATTTGCTTTTCTCCGGAACTTAAAACTTCTTTTTTAATTTCATTATCATTTGAGTCAAATAAAGTGATTTTCATTCCTGAGTTATCGGGAAGAATACCTACAGAGACATCTGAAATGAACTTAGCATTTACTACATCATTTTGTAATTTATGTAAGAGGCTTTTCAATTCGGAAAGTATATTTTTTTCTAAACTTTCTTTTTTTTCTTTTTTCTGTAATTCCACAAATGATTGTAATACACTTATAAATTCTCGGGTTTTATCAAATTTAGTTTTATTAATTTGAGTAATAACAACCTTTTGAATTAAGCTTTGGAACTCTTGATTCAATCGGATATTATCTTTTTTTAGTTTATCAATATTTGCTTTATAAGTTCCAATATTTTGATCCTTTTCACTCAATAATCTTTCTGATTTTTCTTTTTCAATCATTTTTTCTATGATGTAATCGTCAACTAAATCAGAGTCTATCTTACTAATGGTTTGATTTATTTCATTTAACTCGATTTTATTAATGTTATAAGCATCAATCGTGTTTTCAAAAACTTCTTTCGATTGAAGATTTACAGCATTGATTGAACTATTTACTAAACTTTTTTCATAGTTATTAAGGTCATGTTCAAAATCCAATTCGAAATATTCAATTTTATCATCAAAAAGTTCCGTACTTAATTTTTGTGCTTTGTCATAGTAAAACATTTTATCCTTTAATGTCAGAGAACTATTAATAGGTTCAGGAGCTTGATTAAAAAGTTTTTCTATGAATTGATCAATTTTAGATAAGACTTCTGAGGTTGAATTTTTTGCCTTTTGATTTTCTTCTTGCAGTATTAAATGTTCATTAACTTCTTCAAGTTTGCCAGCTAGCATAACTAATGGAATTAATTCACTTAATTCATTAAAAGCTAATTCTAAATCACTCACTTTATTTTCTAATTCTTCTTTTCTTTTTAAATATGATGCTCTATCGAATTGTACTACATTATCCTTACTGTTTTGGTTAATAAAGTTTTCATATTCTTTAATTTTATATTTTATTTCGGAAATCTCTTTAACCAATTCAGCAATATTTTCGTCAATTTTATTGATGTCATTTTGATTGAGTTCAATAGCTTTTTCTCTGTCAATTATTTGATCTTGAATGTTTTTTGTTGCTCCTTCCTTCCTTAAACTATATGAGTAAAAATCTAAATCTTGAATTAAATCTTCATATATATCTAATCCTAAAATTTTTCCTAAAGCATCATTTAAAACTGCATATCCAAACAGCTCAACGAATACTTACCCTATCAATTACAAAATAAAAGAAAGAAGAGACAGATAAAAGGTTTGTGAGCTCATTAAACTCTTAATTGTTTTAAGAATACATTTATTCATAAAAACAATTGTACGATTTGTAGTATTTTTATCGCTAGCCAAACTATTCAAAAGAATAATGTTTCACCAAATTCCATAGAATGAGAATACTAAAAAATAAGTCCCTTTCAATTATTTTATATGTACCTTTTAGTTGCTACAGTATTATCAATTGCTTTATTAATTGATAATCATCAAAAAACTGTCGCTCTGGAAAAAGAACTAATTCGAATTAATAGAAAATTTTATTTAAATGAAGTTACTTTCCAAAAAGACAAGAAAAATTTCTTGACATAAAAAATAAACACAAGAAAGAAACGGACAGTTTAATAAACAATTATTAAAATTGATTTATGCTGAAGAAATACATTTATGTAAAACAATTTAATTCTTACAAATTTTTCTTGTGAAGCTTTTCATATATTAGCCTCCATTTTTGTCTATCATTGTTAACGACAACAGTAAAAAACACCTCCGATTTTTACCCTTCTTTCAGCATAATTGTAATAAAAATACAACATTAAAACCACTAACTTTTAACATTCTGCACTTTATAAAAAGCAACTTTTATTTTATCAAATAAATATTATAAGATTTTATTGTAAACTCAAAGCATAAATTAATAATTAAAAAATTTACATTATGTCGTTTTTAACATCATTAACAATAGCTGATTGCTAAAGTTTTATAAAATCCTCCCATTTTATTTAATAATAAAAAATGGATGTTTTTCTTCTTATAAAACGGGTGATAAAAACAAAAATGCCATTAAACATTTACTGTTTAATGGCATCTATTAATCTGGAATTACTAAAACCATCTCAACAGTAATATTGAGACGGTTTATTTTTCACCTAAAATTATTAATGTTTTTATACTTATAAGTAAACTCGTTCGCTTGTTTATCTCCTGGTAGATTGTATTTCATTACTATTTCATAATTCCCATATCGCATAAATAGGAAATTAGAGTTTACAAAACGTTTTGCAACCGACTCAACACTGGTATCTCCATTAACATAGGCATTAATTATCTGATTATCCAAATCAATCCAATCTTGTTTGTAAAGCAAAGGCATATTGTACTTAAACGGAAAATTACCCTTTGTCCATGACTGGTTTACGTTATTTTCTATACTCGTCATATAATATGCGCTGAGCGGTATTGCTTTAGCAGGAATCACTCCTAATTCATTTGTATCCCTGTTGCTTATGGCATAACTGCCATTTAAAGGATAATCTTTATACAAATACGGAAAAATATCTGCTGTATAATATTCATCATTTAGTTTAGATTGTGCGCTAATCATCGGTTTATTATCACTATAATCTACACCTTGCAGGTCAACAATATCAAATGCCTCCTGGCTCGAGATAGTATTGGTTAAGTAGATAACGTCTGAATACAAAACGCCAAAATTATAACTTTGAGTACTTATCGAATTCATTTTAGAATTGAATGTTTTGTACTTACTGGTATTAAACGAGTACGATAAACGCTCGATACTTCCTTCTGCTTTGGATAATGCATCAGCCTGGTTTTCTATTACTTGTATGTCATTACCTTCCTCACTAATTGTATTTGTTTTTGTCGCAGATGGAGCATTTACAGATGGAGTTTGTTTCAAACTACTGACTATTGAAAAATTATATTTCTTGTCCTGATCCATATTAGGCAAATCATAATATACTTCATTTGAACTGGTACTATAATTAAAAGCTGCAGCTCTTGAATTAGAAGTTCCTTCCTGGTCTACCTTGATACTTGTTTCCCAGCTTCCATCTTCAAACAGATAATCCTGACCGCGTTTAAGCTGAATATAACCCTTTGGGTATTCTTCTTCCAGGAAATATTTTTGGTCTACAACCGGATACGAATATTTAATATTGGTAAGAGGAATATTATTTGGAGCCCCACCCGTTGTAAATAATCTCTCTTCAAGTTCTGTGGCTATTTTTCCATCTACTTTTATAGGCTCAAAAACACCATTAATCATTTTTTGGAAACTAACCTCAACCTGAACTTTAAGCTCTTTGTTTGGAGGCAGAATATCTGCTGAAACAAAATTAGCCCTGTCTTTCATAGAACTCCACTCCAGAATTCCCGGAATTTCTTTTGTTCCATCCAAAACTTTAAATTTTTCTAATATTACTTTATAGGTAACATCACCAGCATCTTCCGGAATCACAAAAGCTTCATTAACTTTTGTTGAAAATGTGGCCTGTGGTACAGCAAATACATCCACATCTGTAGCACTTTGCTTTGGGGTTACATCTGTAATAAGTTTGATACCACCTAATGGAGAAGGATTTTCAAACTGACATTCCTCTCCAAGTTCAAATTTAAAACGGAATTTCCCTTTAATCAATCCTCCCAAAATATTCATATTTCCACCCACGTAACCACGCATCCAAACGGGGTTTGGTAATTTTGCCTGTAATAAAACGGCAGCGCCTCCTGAAATAATTGGAATTTTAAATCTCAAAAATGATAATTTAACTCTGATACCTAACTCTCCTTGCAGGTAAGCATACGATTGTCCGTTAGCATACCAGCCATTTATACCTACCCGATCCCCTGTATTAGAGCATCTGGCTTGCTGATAATCTTTGAGCATAATATCAAACCCCATTCCCGCCTGAAAACGGGCATAAAAAAGCAGGAAGCTTAAATCTCCTGTATCAAAATCCAGACTAGCCCCAAATGCGAGACCTCCTCCATTTGCCAATGCATTTTCATCTCGCATATAATCCAGTTCTTTGGCATCAACACCCAAAATTTGTGCAACAATAGGTGGCGGTGGCGGACTTCCCGGAAGCACTGTTCCTGCCATAAAATAACTTGTCGTTTTTAAGTACATTCCTGCTATACCTATTTTGACCCCACATCTGTCATCCGGAGTTCCCATATACATGTACCAATCTTCTGGGTCTTTATGGAAAACGCCCCAAACTGCCCTTCCTCCCTCTCCTATTCCCGAAAGAAAATTTCCTGGCGTATTGATGTACACGTCTGTTGTAGCATGCATCGAATGATTTTGAAAATCAAATTCTATTGCCGCTGCCATTTTTATACCTACCTGAGCTGATAAATCTCCAGGAATTGATTCTTTTGCTGCGGGAATATATTTGCTGGCAAAAGATCCCGTTAGATCTTTATCGGTTACCCCCATAAAACTTGTCTTTGCAGTAACATTTGAAGCCACTTTCCCCATTAGGTCTGTAACATTTTTAAGCCCTGGTATTGAAGCCAGAACATTTGCTTTTCCAAAAATAGCCAATCTGTTTATACCTCCTCTTGAGTTAAAAGCAATTTCAAAACCAGCCTCACCGTCACAAACACTTTCTGAACCAATGCTAAAATAAATCAGGGCTTTGATTCCTAGGCTTATTTTTTCATCGGGAGTATAACTTAATCCTGACGGTGAGAAATCACCAATGGCTATGTCCGGATTTCGATGCATCTTATAATACGCCCCTCCGCCAAAACCATTAATCATAAAAGGCGCCGGAGTTGGCGGCCATTTTACAGCGGCATCAAAATACCAATATCTAAAAGTTGTTTTACCAAAAATAGCTTTTGCCTGTACATTAACCACACCGGCAACATCCACTTCAAGTTCTGCACTAAATCCATTTCCATATACTGGGTCTTTTTCCATTAAGATAAGACCTCCTTTAATGGTTAATCCACTAAATTTACAGTCAATATTAATGGCGGAAAGATCTAAACCATCATATCGGCTTCGCTGCCTATGGCCGTCATCATACATTTTACCTTTTATCCCAATTCGGGCCGTTGCTCCGGCTCCAACCGAAGTTTCCATTAGGTTAATTCCTAAATCAAAATCAATCCGGGAATCATTTTCGTTAATAGCAACATTTATATTACCGATCGAAACTGGGAAATTACCAAAGGAAACCGTGCCTTTATAGCCCATATTTCGAACAGAAATAATAGGTGAAACGGTTTGCAATTGCAGGTTTTCAAAAGAAATCCCTTTAAAATCAATTGTTTTCTTTCCTTCTACTTCCTTATCGTCAGATGCCCCTTTGTTGGTTCCAAATGAAACGGTTCCGTTTAAATTTGCCTTGGGTAAAAATTTGCCATTTACTAATTTTAATTCAACAGAACTGTTAGGCAATAGTAAAGCCTTTGCTTTCCAGAGATCAAAAGCTATGGTATCTTTTGTAACTACAATTAACTGCTGCTCCTGCATGGATATAAATCCATTGTAAGCCAAACCTGCCCTGTTAGTTTTAGCCGGTTTATCGGCTGCAGTCTCTTTTTTCTCTTGTGGTGCTTTGCTTATTGGCAAAAGAATCTGACCGTTTAAATTTGCTTTTACAAAGGTATTGGCAGCAATCGTTACATCGATATGATCTAAGGAATAGGCCCATGATTTTTCCTGACTGGTTATTCCCCTATCCAGCGGGAATACATTATCTGCATAAAAAGTTCCAGAAACCCCGTATTTATCTATAATAAGGTTTTGTGCGCCTACATGAAGTCTTTCTTTACTTGATGCAGTATCCGTAGTTTGAAATTCTTTTGGAAGACCTACATCAAAAGTCTGAATAAATACTCCTTTCCATGCTTGCGTACTTGGTGTTAAAAGAGCATTTTTTGCATAATATTCCGGAAAAACAACTGTTGGGTCATTTTTTAAATCACTTAAATCCAATACTGCGTTACTGACCAGAAACTGAAAATTACCATCAAAATCTTTTCCGTTTCGTTTGTCTTTCAATACAAAAGGCTGCATGCTTACATCAACTAGAATATCATTCCAGCTACTTGCCATAAAGCTAAACTCTCCTCTAACCCTATTGGGTATCTGAACTGTTTTTCCGTTGTAATATGTTTTAGGAACTGTTGTTTTTGCTTCGTCTACAGTTTTAGTTACCGGATCAATTGGCAATATCAGGTTTCTTGAAAATTCAACAGCTCCTGAAATCTTCATTTCTTTAAAACCATCGCAGTCAATTGTTACATAAGTTAAATCATTGACATTTCCGGTAGCCATATCAAAACCGCCATATAATGATACCTGCCATTTGTTATCACTAAACGGAATGTCAACATTGCCCAATAAGACTAATTTGGCTTCTCCCATAATGCCTCCCTGATGCGATAATTTTACATTATCAGCACCAAAGAACAACTGCATTGGTTGTCCGTCTTTGTCCTTTTGCGGAATATCAACCCTGCAAAAAACAGTCAATGTGGTATACTCGGGTGAAAAAACAGCTTTCGTAATTCCAATAGAATATTGAACATTATTTACCGTATTACGAATTCCGATTGGCAACTCTACCAAATCCTGATTCGAAAATTTATCTACCCATCGTTCAGAAGCTTCGATCTTTTCTATAGCACTTGAAGCTGCCCCTAGTTCTTTTGGAGGTGCAATATCCTGCCCATAAGAAAAAGCAACCGAAAACATGAGAAATAAAACCGATAAATGTATTTTTACAACCTTTTTCATAAGCAGATAATCCTGTTTTTTTGTAAAATAAAGCATAGTAACTTTTTTAATATTTTAGCCAAATTTTTTTGAAACGATCCTTGTAATGTTATTTTAAAGGGTCGTCTTTTTGTGATCCTTAATTATTCTGTAAATATTTAAATTCAACTTGATCATCTTTAACATTTTTAATGGCTAAATCATGATAAAACGGAATTAGTTTGATTTTTAATTCTTCTATTACTTGTGTATCCGGTTTTTTATCTTTCATCATTTTAAAGAAATGACTCAACTCTTGTTTATTAAAATTGGAAAGATTTTCGTTTTTATCCATTTCTTCTACAGCAGTATTCGCAAGTATCAAAATCTCATTAAGCATCCATCGATGAATTAATAAAGGCTGTAGCTTTTTATTTTTTCGTTCGACCAATTTTAAATAAGAATTATAACTTATTTTATCGGTTACATCTTGTTCATTTACGCCATACATCTTATGTTTATTCACTCTTCCAAGAGCCATAACATAATCATTTTCAACACCTTCATCTTTTCGGATCATCTCTTCTTCCAAACTTTTTACAGTTTCAAGGATGTATTTGTTATATCTGTTTAAGATGTCATTATTTAAGTCATACTCTTTTAAATAATTTAAAGTCTTTTCTTTAAAAGTTTCATTATCAGGAGTCAGAGTAGCAAGTATCAGCAAATGTTGCAATTCATCAGAATCTTCCTTTGGCATTGGTCGTAATCCCCGTTGAAGGTCCTGCAACTGTTTTATGATTTCATTTCTGGTTCCTTCATGGGTCTTTTCTTTGTATTTTATTTTTAGAACAGGATCTGAAACAATTTTCGTTTCTTTTTTAGGCTCTTTTTTGGCTGGCAATTTTATTTTATCAAGCGAGTAAGAATAATTTAATGTAGCAGTCAAATCATTGTATTTCTTAGCATTAGAACTGCTTCGAAACATTGAAATTATACTCATATTAAAATTATGTTGTCCAAGCAGGACATAACTATTGTTAAACTTAACGCCAAACACAGAACTCGAATTCGTATTTCCCTGAGAATTATTATAAAGAAGTCCAAAATTAGTATTTAACTTGTCTTTGAATAATTTCTTAGAGGCTCCAACTGAAGCCCCAACTGAAGAATTACTGTTTTGTGCTACCTCATTACTGGTGTAATTAAGGGAGCTGTTCAGGGCAATTTTCATATCTATAAAATTTACCGAATGTGCCAAATTATAATTCTGAACGGTACTTGCCTGACCTTTTCGTATGACGCCGCCTTGTTCATTGGCCTGACCGGCAATGCTATAGTTAAAATTTAAATTTTGATTCCTCTTTTGTCCAAAAGCATACGACATATTCACATTGGCATTCTGAGACAATTGTCTGTAATCTAATGTATCAGACTGCACAACATTTGGATTGTTTATAAGCTCGAACTGGTCTAATTTTTTATTCGTATAAGTAGAAAAATTCGAATAACTGCCCGTAATATTAAGTTGGTCTGTTACTCTGTAATTCATATTTATTGAACCAACGACCCGCTTAGTATCCTGTTTTTTTGCTTTTGCCAAATCATCTCTCTGATATCCTAAACTGGTCGATACCGTGATTTTATCCTGATAAAAAGGACGTGCAAACCTCAATGCAATATTTTCTAAATCGTTATTAAAATATAATGCTCCCAATGTGTTGTAATTAGGATCGATACGTTCATAGGTTATTCCTACAGTACTCTTTTGAATATTATAATCAAAATTAACATTAACTGCATTCATAAAACTGGTACTTTCTTTGCTGGAAAATAACTTATCCCTGAAATTACCTCCTGAAATATTTTTGCTTCGAACATCATCCGTTAAAACAGATAAAGCATACTCTACATTTAAATTTAAATTTTTTATCAATGATGTGCTAAAAATCAGACTGTTTACAAAGTTTTCTTTTGGCGTTACTCCTTTATCATTAGTTATGTTTAGTGAGTTAACATCGTCTTTGGCGTAAAAACCAATCCAGCCAATTTTATATTGTGGCTGCTCAAAACCTATTTTTGCTCCATAACCAAAACGCTGGTATACCGGAATTCCTCCTGATGCATTTTCCTCTGATACTGCTTTTAACAACTGTCCTCCCATTAAAGTTATTTTAAACGGGCTTCTTGGAGTAAGTTCCAGGCCAACTCCCTTAAACGGAAAACCACTTAAGGTATAAGGTGAAAAAGTCATACTCACATTGCCTATATATGCTTTTACCCATTTGTATTTTGGCATAATACTTAATCTGTTAAAATCAAATGGGGCTGTGTAGCCTAAATTATTTCCCTGATTGGTAATACTGTAAAATAACGGAACGCTAAAATTAAAAGCACTAATATTTAAATTTCCTGACAGCAAATAAGTAAACTGCTCACTAGCATTTTGCATATTAGAGGTATAGTACATTGTATTTGCATTCACATTACCTGTAACTTTGAAATTTGGTTTATAAAAATTCTCTAAATCTACATCCTGAGCATATCCTTTCCTGCAAATACAACAGGCAAAAACAATACATAACCAAAACAAGATTTTCTTATTCTCTCTCTTCATTTATTGGTTATTGTTTTTGTACTTTGATATCGCATAAAATATAAGAACTTGTTCCGTTCTTTACCATATCCTTAATTTTGATGGCTCCTTTTCTTCCGTCTTGTGTTTTGAATAAAATAATCCTTGGATAAGTAAAGCCAAATTCCTGTGCACCTGCCGCACTGTAACTTATATTTAAAGATTTTATCGGGGTATCATTTACCATTGCATCAAACTGTGTTTCGGTAAAATTCAAACCACAGTTGCACAAATTTTGAGAGTTTATAAAAATGGTGCTTTGTGCATTTTGTAATGCTAAAAATCCATAATTGTTTGCCTGGTCCGGCGATATAAATCTGTTATAGGTAAAATTGCCATTTAGCCCCTGAAAAACAATATCTATTAAACTGCTGTTCTGATCGTTAATTTCATCTGCTTTATAAACCTGTCTGGTTACTGTTGAGAACATGGCACCAATATTATTATTGTTATGTGCCGAATTTATTCCCAATTTAATATTGGTTAAAGTACGCAAATTGGTATCTGTCAAAACTGCAATGGTCGATTTATAAATCTGGCTTGTTTTATCGTTAAAGACTTCCAATGTAACTTCATGACTGCCCGCACTTGTAAAAACAACTGTCGGATTTTCTTCTGTTGAAGTAGCCGGGTTTCCTCCTTCAAAAGTCCATTTATAATTTGTGGCACTAATCGATTTATTAGTAAAATTAATCGTTACAGGAGCCTCGTAATCATCATCTTCAAACTTTGGTTCATACGAAAATAAGCTTACTAAAGAAGATGCAACAGTTACCGTTTGAGTTTGTTTTTCTGATTCAAAACCATTAGAAACGGTCAGTGTTATAGTGTGATCACCAGGGGTTGTAAATACAACATTTGGAGGTGTTTTGCCTGTAAAAGTGGCAGGTACACCACCCTGAAAATCCCATGTAAAAGTTAATCCCTCTCCAATGGTCGTATTTTTTAAAACAACCTCAACGGGTGAATAATTGCTTTTGATTATTTCATGGGTAAATTCAATATTAATACCTTCTTTAATGATTACGGTTTTACTGAATTCATTACTTTCTCCATCTACATTTGTAGCTATTAATTTAATGGTATAGGTCCCTTGTTTACTGTACACTATTTCGCCCGGATTTTTTTGTGATGAAGTAGCCGGATTGCCTCCTTCAAATGTCCATTCATATTGATCTGCACCGGTAATTTTATTGTCTATTTTAATTCGTACGGGTATTGATTCGTCATTATTGACGTACGAAGTCGTAAAATCACCCTCTATGGCTATAGCGGTTTCCTGATAACAAGAAGTAATAACAATAAATAACAGGAAGAGTAATGTTTTTTTCATTCAGTTTATTTTAAAACCACTACAGCTTTTTTTTGGGTTGTAGTGGTTTTTTTTATTATTTAACCTTTTTAATCTTAAGGATTATAAATAGCGTTTGATTATTTTATTTGCTGAAATAGCCCAAACAACATTATCTTTATATGCAATAATTTTAATGGGCTGATCGTGCGTATAGTCAAGAGTCCATGTAGTTCCACCATCTACAGTTTTGTAAATTTTATTTTCCAAAATTGCCCAACCTCTATTGGCATCTTTAAAAGCGAATTTTGTAAATTTTTCAGCATTGTAAATTTGTGTCCAATAATCTCCTCCATTTGTTGTTTTGAACAACTTAACATCTAATAAGGTATTATAGTAGTGATTTACTAAAAGAAAACCTGTTTCTGAATCAACAAAGCAAATCTCTCTAGCAAAATATCCATTGGCTTCTTTAATAAAAGGATATTCTTTCCAACCATCTGTTGTATTATTTTTGAACAAAATAAAAGGTCTGTTACCTGTAAAACCATTTACATCTTTTATACTTTTATAACCAATTGCCCAGATATGATTATTATCAATTTTGGTAGAATTAAAAAGATTTATTTGTTCTGCCTCTACTTGATATTCTTTTGTAAAATCATTCCCATTTGACGTAGTTAATACTAAACCTTTTTGGGACACTATTGTTCCATTTTGCATATTGTCTTCTACGAAAACTGTATAATAAGTATTTCCTTTTGTTGACTCAAATGGGGCTGTTGCATCTACTCCAGCAGAAACTTTCCAAAGTCCATAACTACTAACATCAGCAGACCAACCGTCACCGCTTGTTGTCACATGAAATCCGCTAAAGACTTTGTTAGACCATGATTTCCAGGTAATCCCGCCATCTAGAGTTTTCCCACCATTTAGATACATAACCTTGTTATTAATAATTTGTAAATATAAAGCACCATCTCCTAGATTTAATGGGGTTTGCTGTACTAACCATGCAGTTAATGAACGAGTCGGCAGAATACCAATATTCCCTTCATAATCATTTTTAACTTCGTTACTTACGGTTCTATTCTCTATTGTAAGCTCCAATTTTGGTAATACTTTCTCCGTTTGAGGTAATGTAAACTTAATTTCAGTAGCTGAAGCCGAAACAATTGTTGCTGCAACACCATCAAAAGTTATTTTGATATCACTTAATTTGTCCGAAAAATTTTCACCATAAATACTTACCGTTTCTCCGGTTTCGCCTGAATTTTTTGAATAGGATGTTATTTTAGCTGTCTTTATTACAACGACTGGTGGTTCCGGAGTTGGCTCCGTATCATTTCCTGAATCCGAACTACAACTATTCAAGGTTAAAAAAAGCTGCAACACGGCTACGAATAAAATTCTGTTTTTCATTTTCTGTTTTTCATTTTTAACTCAATCTATTTTTCATCTATAATGTTTGACTGCTTAAACTGTAGCCGTTTCCAACAAGTACACGTACAATATTCATCGCGGTAATATCTTTACTCATTTTATATCCTATAGGATTTCCTCGATTGTCAAAAGTTGCTTTTAAAACTTTTTTATCCCATGTAATCAGTTCTTGATTTAAAAATTTATCATATCCTGAAACCATAGCTGCTTTTGCAAACCAGGTTGCTATTAATCGATTGTCTAGATCTAAAACTTCATATTTCAGCTCTCCATTATTCGATGGTGACGTCATCTTGATATAACCTATTCTTTTATCATTTGGGTCTTCATTTTTTGCTTTTATGCTATAGATAACACCATTATCATCGATTGCTAACTGATAGGTATCAGCCAGACGACTTGCCTTATCGATATCACCCTGAACCCCTAAACGTTTTGCAGCAATACCCGTTGACTCTCCATTAATAAAACTTTCTATCGCATCTTTAATTAAACCGTCAGCAGTAAAATAACCTCTATCCATTAATTCATAGATGATACTTCTATCATAATTAAAGGCACTGAATTTTCTGCTTTTATTCTTAAAATCTAATTCGTTCGTTTTTCCTGTGGCTTCGTTTTTAATCTCTATCCACGGCAGTTTCATCGAATCTTCATTGGGAGCATTCTTTAATTCTGCTGTCACAGAAAAGCTTTTATCTAAACTATATATTTTAAAAACTGGTTTTTTTCCTTCCAGGTAACCAATTGTCTTTTCGTCAAGTTTTATTTCTCCTTTATCAATCTTGATTTTTTGTGCGAAAGCGCCAATTCCAATCAATATGGCTACTGCTGTTAAAACTATCCTTTTCATATTCATTTTATTTTGGGGTTATATTTTAGAACTGTCTTTTAGGACAGTTCTAAAATGTTTTATTTTCTTTTTAATTGAATATAAATTGACGTTTGTTATTGCCTAATGTAGGTAACTATAGTTACGTATTTATAAGCAATTCCATCTGAGGTATATTCTTCAATGAAAGTTGTGACAAGGGTATCTTTTGTTAATGTAAAAGAAAGTGAATCAATATCAGTATCACCACTGTATTTTAAAGATATAATATTGTCTTTTATAGTATAAGTCCCTGGATCCGTTGAAGAGAAATCATTCGAAGATACTTCGTAATCAGAAAATGTATTATCATTGTTAAATGTAAATATTTCATAGTTATTGGCATCTATACTATTACTTTCTTTTCCTTGAGAAACTCCGTCTTTAAATTCTTCACTTATACTCGAAGAAGTCTTCCAAGACCCCACAATTGATGGACTGTCATTATCATCTTTACTACAAGAGGTAAATAAAGTACCTACGACCACTAAGGCTGTTAAAAAAATGGTTTTCATTTTGTTCATGCTTAAAAAAATTTAGATTTGTTTTATGGTGTAATTTAGTTAAACCCACTAGAAGCCCACACCTTTACTTTTAGCGATTTTTTTTGTAGTACACTAAATTATACTACTCTATTTATGTTTCTATAATTGCTTCATTTTTGCTCTATAATTTAATCTTTTCAGAGTTCAATAAAACTTCTTCTTGTATTTGCACTGCCGGAATTGCAGTTAGGTGATTTGTTTTTCCTAAATTTTTACCCCAATCCGAGATATCATCAATATATACCCCATCTGTGCGAAGTCTCCCGACTTCGTACCCATTCCAATCTATTATAAAACTGTATGTGTTATTTATTTCAATGAACATATCTTATTTTATTTAGCATGAACTTAAATATGTAAACTTTTTTAGGACGAGAGAATATTTTTTATGTTGTATGCACTCAACATAATGTCTAAGTATATTTGTTCTTTTGAGCTTAGTTTTTCTGATAGGAATTGTATGTACGCCATTATTTTAATAGTTTTTTAAGTTCTTCTAATGAATTGGCAAAATCAATCCCACTAAATATTAATCACTTATTTCTGTTACTCTTTGCTTTTTTATAATTTTCACATTTATTATAATCTTCAAATTAAATTTCTTTTACATAATTTAAATTCATATCTAACATGTCAGCTAATAAATTTATATAATCAATTTCTGTTATTGATAAACTATATTTTACCCATGGAGCAGTATATTTATCATTAATTATTATGTATTTATTAAATCAATTAGATGTTCTCTATTAAAAATTTCTTCATTTAAATTTTCAACAGAACTAAGTTCTTCATGATTAGTTAATTTATTATGTAATAATGTTAATTGTTTTTTTAAGTTATTTTTTCCAAATAACTCAATCGAAAATTCTAAAAGTGATAAATTATGTTCAATGTTTGTTTTGAAAATGGGAGTGTATATATTATATGGTTCTCCCCAATCAAATTTCTTTTCTTCTATTTTACAAATTGGATTAGTTTCAAAATCAATATTTTCCATTTTAAAATTATTTTATGTTTTTAATTCCATCTACCTTCTTTTTAGATTTAACAAACTCTCCAACGTTACCTTCTACGATATCACCTAGTTCTGAGCTTGCATTCTTAGAAACAATAGATGAAGATATTCCTTGCTCTAATTGTTCTTCCCATTTAATTATGTTTCCGGAAGGATTAGTATATTTTATTTATTACTCTTAATTATTTAATTATACTTCATTTCCTCATCATCGTTAATATCATAAACAAAAAAATCTCTTTTGTAGAATTTATCTTTTTATAGAAATTGAAATTTGCAAATAGTTAATTAACCAATATCTGTAGTTTTAAATTTAATGATAAAAGAATCTACAAAGGATGTAATGTTTTGCTCATTGAAAATCAAGTTGTAGTTATATCCTTTTTTTAACCATACTTCAAAGAAAGCATTAATTTTTTTTGAAAATCATTAATGTTTTGTATTGAAAAATCGACTTTTTTTTGAAAATAAATCATGTAGATGAGTATTTGTCAATGCAATGCAATGTAATCCAAATAATCTTTAAACTTGATTTCAAAATCACTACAAGTCATTATGTTTTTATGATTGTCTGTGAATAGCTTTTTCATTATTAAGGCTTTTTAAATTTAAGTTCTACCCAATATATTTCAGAAGGTTTACTACCTCCTAAGTCTAAACATCCCAATCGCTTTTGTAAATCCATTTTTTTCTGCAATTTTGCCAGTAGGAGCGTTTAAAGCTGCTTCTTCAAATGTTTTTCCTTTATAAAGAAAATCATCAATGAAACTTTTTAAGTTTGTGGACATTCCTCCTTCATAACTATTACTTTGGCAACCATCTTCCTTCAATACCATTTATGACTTTATTTTGACTTTTATAGTAATTAATTGCATCTTCAAATATCTGACTAGCATATCCTTGCTTTTGTAATTCAGCGGACTTTTATAAATTATTTTCTTTTCCATATCGAATTAATAAATCTGAATAACTCATTGATGGTTCGAAAATTAAATTTGTTTGAATATATTCTTTCATCTTTACTATATCAATAAATGCTTCTAATTCATAAAAATTAACGACATCCTCTATCAATGCTCGTTCGTCATAGTAAAAAAGTACTTTACCATAAAACTTTAAATAATTTAAAAACTCTTTCTTTTCTTTTTCACTTATTTTAGGTTCATTAAAAATAAACTCAAATGGAGAAACTCCTATAATTCCATTAAGCAAAAATATATCAAAATAAGATCCTGTATTTATTTCTTTTATATTCCCCTCTTCAAACTTTATTTTTCTTGGAAACATTTCCAGTATTAATGTTTTCCAATTAACTTCATTAAAGTTTTTCCATAAAAGAGTGTAAGTTAAACACAATTCCATATTATAATTTTTATCATAATTATTGAATGAAAAAACTAACATCTTAATTTTTTGATCAATAGATAATATATCTATTTTTTCTTTCATAATTTTTTGAATTCTGAATTTGTTTAAAGGTGCTGAAGTGTAAAGTTGTTTTGCTAATTCAATTTCATTCATAATTATTCAGTAATAAATTTCGTTTGAGTTTTTAAATTGCCTGCCTCATCTAAATATTTTATTTCTAATGAAACTCCTTTAGTATCTATACCAAGCTGTCTGAAAATTTCAGGAAATTTGTTTGTTTCATCAATAATTTCTAATGAAACTCCTTTAGTATCTATACCAAGCTGTCTGAAAATTTCAGGAAATTTGTTTGTTTCATCAATAGTTGGAAAATAATGTCCAGATGAATTTGAAATCTTTCTTAATTTACCGTTAACCGTTTTTATTGTACCAGCAGCTTCAACATCGTTTGCATTTCCTAAAAAATGATGCTTCTTTCCTATTTTTAACTCCCCCTTCGTAGTAATTACAAAGTCAACATCATTGAATGTATTTCCTTTAGCCTCCATTTGTTTAATTACACCATTTTCAATCTCTGCTATACCCCAAAGTTGTCCATCTAAAGGCATTACCTCAGTTGGATATTTATTGGCAATTTTCTGAATTGATTTTATAAACACTTCTTTCGTGTAGAATAATCAAATTATTATCAAAAAAATAATTTCTCACAAAATCATTATTCTGAGGCTCGATAGGAGATTTATACTCTTTAAATTCTTTAGACTCGGTATTGTATATTACAGGATTATATTTTGGTATGTAGATATATTTCCCGCTTTCCGATTCCATTTTAAAATGGTCCAGGTTTACAAAAAGTCCTTCGAATTCACATTGCAATAGTGAATTATTTATTTTTTGGTTATCAATGCAAAAATCAAATTTCCAAAACATTCTGCCATAGTTAAGTTCCTCTAATTCTGTAGCAAGAATTTCGGTATTACTTTTTAAAGCTTTATACAAGTGCTGACTATCTAATTTCATAAACACGGTTTCTTAATATTATTTTTTCTGAAAATCTCAAACGAAGTTACCATCTCATCTAATTTCCCCGCTTTTTGAGCTTCTTTGAAATCTGAAAGGACTTTGGTCAATTGCTATCTCCATAATTCTTACTGAACTATATTTCAATTTAGCATATTAGTAAAAACCTGTTTCCATTGGATTATTATAAATATGATTTAACTTTAAAAAACTTTCTAAAAACCAAATTTCAATGAACGTATCTTATTTTCATTTCGAATGAACTCACATCTCTTTGCGCTCACGAGCAAGATGCTCGCGCCAGCAAGGGGGATAAATCAATATCATATTCTAAATTTTAATCTTGCCCATCTTTTTTCTTCTTTTCTTTTTCAATTCTTTCTAATTCTATAGAATCCCATTCTTGTTGCAAAATATTACCCCTAAAAGCATTAGGCCCTTCTTTCAAACTGGCTTCTATTTTCCTTCTTTCTTCTTCCTGCTCTTCTTCTGTCAATGAATCCCAGTCTTGGTTACGTTTTTTTTTTTTGAATTTCACAAACCTTGTTGCTTATTAAAATCTTTTGATCATCAGTTAAAATATTAAATGTTATATGCCTCCAATCTTCAGATATAATCTCTTAAATAGACATATTAGCTAATATTTCAATATTTTCTTCGTTCATCTCTATGGGAAAACCCTCAGGTTTTATTCTTTTCATAATATTAATTTATAGGTTTTCCTAATTCTTCAAAATTTATATAATCTCATAAAGTACCATAAATTACTGTACATTAGGTTCTGATAGTTACAATTAATTATCCTATTCAAGTTTTTCATCTTGCCCATCTTTTTCCTTCTTTTCTTTTTCAATTCTTGCTAGATCTATAGAATCCCATTCTTGCTGCAATATATTACCTCTGAACACATCAGATCCTTCATTTAAACTTCTTTCTTTAGAACGTTTTTCTTCTGCTTGTTCTTCTTGAGTTAAAGACTCCCAACGTTGTTTCTCTATTTCTTCTTGTATCTCTTTTACCTTATTTGATACCAATATTTTATCATTTTCAGTCAAGAAAGGTATTAAAATTCTCCATTCAATAGGGGGGGGGAATTTTACAGGAGGAGGATGATTTAATTTCATTCTAGCTAAAATCTCAATATTTTGCTCATTAAATTCAATTGGAAAATCTTCGGGTTTTATTATTCTTCTTTCCATTTTAATTAATTTAAAGGTTTTCCTAATTCTTCAAAGTCAATATAATACCATTTTGTTCCGTCTGATCCAGTAAAAGAAATAGGTTCGCTTATTTGTTTAAAATATCCTTCTTCCATTAAAACTTCCTTTTGAAATTGCTCAATTGGTTCAGATAAAGGATGTCTCGTTTTTCCTAAATTTTCCCCATAATCAGACAAATCATCTAGATATACTCCTGTTTTAGTAGTTATTCTTCGAATAACTTTTATAGGATTAGGAACATCTTTAGCTGTTTTAATTGCAAAATGTGTAGCCACTTTTTCATCTAAAGAAGAAGATACAAAACCTTTATTGATGATTACTTCTTTTCCTTTTTTTCCAACAAACAAATCATTAAATTCGTCTAAAGAGTAACCTCTACCACTGAATACTTTATCACCACTCATATTCCTTTCAGGTACTTTCCTCAATTCCGCCAGCCCTTCTTTTAAATGTATTAATGCCCTTTCTGCGTAGGTGCCAAAATAATCACCATATCTCATTGGATTATTCAGGAAATTACCCCACGCAGTATAATTCTGTGCTGTTGCTAATTGAATTTCTGTTGCGTTACCAGTAGGTAAAAGCTTCCCTTCATTTTTTAATTGTCTAATTATTTTGAGACCGTCCTCCATTTTTGGTGTTAATACCCAAAATTTAACAAAACCAGGTCTACCTGGAGTACCAACAAAATTATCCAAAGATTTTATTGCTAATTTAAATTTTTCTGGATTATCTTTAAATCCTCTTACCATTTCAGCAAAATCATCGATCTGGCCTTCTGTCATACGATCAATCCATCTTAAAACATCCGGATCAGCTGTTTTTAATAATTCTTCAAAACTTTTTAATTGTATATCACTTGAAAAATAGACTTTCACTCTAATGTCTTGGATATATTTGGTAATATTTGGATATTTTGCTAATAAATCTCCTACGTTATCAACAAATCCAAGAACTTTCCAAACCTCTTCTTGTTCTGTTACTAATTTTTTCTCGGCAGATGACAACTTATCTATATTTGTCGTAAGGCTTCTCCATTCAGTATATTGCGCAATTTGGATGTGCTAACTTAGCGTGGAGTTCTAGTTAAGGACAAAATCTTAACTTTAGACCATGAAAGAAAATCGTAAAAATTACGACCGCATTTTCAAAGAGAAAGCAGTCCAATTAAGTTATGAAAGAGATAATATCTCTCTACTTGCCAAGGAACTTGGTATTACAGCTGCTTTGCTTTATAAATGGCGCCAAGATTATCAAGAATTTGGAACGGGAAGTTTTCCTGGAAAAGGCAATTTAAAACTAAGTCCCGAACAAGAAAAAATTCATGAACTTGAAAAAAAATTAAAAGAAGCAGAATTAGAACGTGATATCTTAAAAAAGGCAATAAGCATCTTTTCCAAGGGAGGTCGATGATTTATCTTTTCATAAAAGACCATGAAAAAATATATTCGATTGAAAAGATGTGCAAAGTTTTAGCAGTAAGCAACAGCAGTTACTATAAATGGAAAAAACAGATTGTTTCACAAAGGCAAAAACGAGTGATTTTAATAAAAGAAGCAATAACTTCAATATATTTTAATACCAAACAGCGATATGGAAGTCCAAGAATTACTTTAGAACTTCAAAATATAGGATATCAAATATCTAGAATAACAGTCGCTAAATACATGAAGCAATTAGGTTTGTACAGTAAATTGAGTAAAAAATTTAAAGTAACAACCAATTCAAAACATAATCATTTTGTTGTTCCAAATATCTTAAAAAGAGAATTTACGGTGAAGGAACCATCTAAAGCTTGGGTTTCAGATATAACATATATTCAAACAAAGGACGGATTTTTGTATCTCACAATTATTTTGGATTTGTTCGACAGAAAAATAATTGGCTGGAGTCTAAGCAATGGTTTGAGTACTAAACAAACTACATTAACAGCTTGGAAAATGGCACTTAAAAATCGAAAAATTACAAATGAATTAATATTCCACTCCGACAGAGGAATTCAATATGCTAATAAAAGCTTTACTAATATGCTTGACTCTTTTAAAACTGTCACTAGAAGTATGAGCCGTAAAGGAGATTGCTGGGATAATGCTGTTGCAGAAAGTTTTTTCAAATCACTAAAAACAGAATTAATTTATGGGAATAAACTAATTACTAAAGAACAAATGGAACTTGAAATTTTTGAATACATCGAAATTTGGTACAATAAAAAAAGAAGGCACTCTGCTTTGAACTATAAAACTATTGAAGAATTTAATAAATTAACTAATTACAAAAATGTAGCTTAACTTTTTCTCTACTTTTTGTTTGCATATCCAGTGTCTTTCTCTAAAAAGTTATAGTAGTTGGCATAGTTATCTGTTTTAATGGCACTCATTAAACGTAAAATTGCCAGTTCAGAACGCTCTTTTATAACCGTCTGTGTCGCAATAATTTTGATAATACTTTCTATTTCTGGGTATGTCAAATTTCTAATAGCAGACATACAGACATTATTTACAGATGTAGCAACTTTTTCTCCATCTGTCAATTTCATTACCGCCTTCAGTTCAGCAAGTCCATCTTGTATTTCAGACAATGAACATTCCTTCTGATCACGTGCCAGTAGCTCTTGGGCAAAATTATTACTACAAGACGCATCTTTAATATCAAAAGGAGAAGGTTTCCAGTCGGCATCAGTAAAAGTTTTTATTTTTTCCTGTACTCTGTTGTCAGTATCTGAAATCTTTTCGTCTTCTGCATTCCACTCAACTAATACATAATCATAAGTACATCCATCTCCTCTTGTTCTGAATAAATTAACTTTGTTATCAATAGTTTTAGAAACTTTTTTAGCAATAATTTTTTCTGCACCATTAGTAAAGGCTTTAGCTGTGCTATTCCATTCGTAAAATTTGTCATTATATTTAACAGTCTTAATTGTGTAGTTTTTTGCTATTACAACAGCAATAACAATTTTTTCATTATTAAGATAAAACTCATCTATAACAACTCCACTTGGGGTTAAAGCAAGATGAGCATATTTATTTAGTTCCCCACTAGCCTGACTCTGAAACGCATACAATTTAAATGCAGGATCATTAACCTGTTTCCAGTCCTGATGGTTCAGGACTGTTCCTGAACTATAATCCATCAATAAATCAGTACTTGATTCAGTTGTTTTATAAGTCTCAAAAGGATGTTCCAGTTTAAAGATTCCGTGTCCTAATTCGTGCGCAGGAGTTTTGGTTAATCCTGATTTAAATACATACCCAAACTGCCCATTCAAGCGCATATAACCCTGCTGCCCGGTACTTGAATTTTTATCGGTTACAAAAAGCACATAATTTGATTCTGTGCTTTGGTACAAAGCGTTTATTTTTTGCTGGTCTGTGCTATAAGTTGATGTAAGTGTATTTTTCTCAGTCTGAATTGTGTTTCCTGAGACAACACTATCAATGTTTAAGATACCCTCTTTTTTGAAGTTTACTTTTACACCAATTTTATCATAAATTGCCTGTGTACTCGCAATAATTCCGTCAAGTTTGTTTTGCGAAACTGCATCTGTAGGCACTAAAGCTACATTGACTTCTTTTGACGAAATATGCACCAGCATAAAAGCTCCTATAACTTTCCATCTATCACCTTGCTTTATAGTGGCCAATATTTGCTCTTCGGCATAACTCAGCTTTCCTTTTACTGTTAATACAAATACTTTATCGGTTCTTTTAAAGTCTATATTTGCTCCGTTTTGGGTTTTAAATACGATACTGTCCAGTTGTATATTTGTATCTGTAAGGGTTACTGTAGCTAATACCGTATCTGATAACCGTTTAAAACGGCTTTATAAGGCAGGGCAACGTTCCCTACTTTTTTGTAAAGCTTTTCTAAAGCAGTTGGTGCTTTGTCTGGTAGTACATCAAAAGCATATTTACTGCCGTTACCGCTAAATGCAATCGAAATTCCTTTTGCCGTGAATTCTGTTGCCTGACCGCTTTCATCTACTCCATCGGTATTTTCAGGTGTTGGTTTGCCTCCTGCTGCGGCTATTGCAGGTTCGTTGCTTCCGTTACCGTCTTTATCAACATTGTAAATATTTCCTTTACTGTCTGTAATAACGGTATCTTTTCCACCAGGAATGGTTACCTGTTCACCATCTTTACCGTTTACTATAATATCGCCATTAGGATTGATTACAATTTTATCAACCTCAAACGGAACGGTCTCTTCAATCTGTCCGCCCTGACCTTCGCCTGTAAAATCTTCTACGTCGGTAACATTTTTCCAATCCGGATTATAACTCGTCTCCACAACACCGCTAATCAATTGATAGTCGGTATTGATTACGATACTATTAAACTCAACTGCAATTTTGGTATCAGCCAGATAAGGCACTATGATGTAACCCCGACCTGAGTAAGGGCTGTTTTTTTTTAATATTTCAAAGAACGTTTTACTTTATTTTTAGTCAAGACAAAATTTCTTATTTCTTAACTTATACTGTCTTTTTTGTTTGCATATCCATCATCACCAAATCCTGTTTATGTAAAGGTTTTATAAAATGATTGATATCAACTATCATTAGAAAGTTTTTAAAATCGCTAAAAAAACCTAGTAGTTTGGAATTAGGGAAAATCAATAAATTATTATAAAATTATCTCCATCGATTGATACGCAATTCTTATTTGATTCTGATAATGCTCTAACCCTTCTTGCCCTTTAATTATAAAATATTTATAATTATCGACGTCCAATTTCATTTCTCTAAAAACAAGTACAAAACTCATCTCTCCTTTATACCTTTCGGCTACTAGCACTTTTTTTCCTATAATACCTGAGTCGAAAACTAGGGGACAATTATAAAATTCTATTCTTATATTAGTATTATCAAAACTTATTGATATTTTTTTTTCATTATAATAATGAATTATTGCGTGTATTTGTAATCCAAAAATTTCTGTGATTTTTTCCATATAATTAATTAATTTAATACCTGCATTTGTGAGTTCTTGATTAGATAATATCTTCCCTTGATTATGGAATATAACATTTTCAAACCAAGATTGATTTCTTAGAATTAATTGTAATTCTAATTTAACTCAAACCATTTGTATTATTTTTTGAGTACCAATTTTCAGGAGGCCTTCTATATAAAACAATTTCAAATTTGCCACATGTTAAACATTCAATAAATCTCTCACCTCCTTTATTTATTTCACTTTCATCAAAAGCAACATCATTTACAATCAAATTTCCTTTTTCACAGTGCGGACATATGACAATTGTATTTATGTCGATTCTAAATTTCTCAACCGCATCTAACCATTTTTTTCTTTCTTCCATTTTACTCAAATAAATTAAATGTTTTTTCTGCAAAATCAAAAGCAGCTTTTGTTTCTTTTGTAACTTCCGAAGCTGATCCACTACCTCTTAAAGTGCTAGTTCGTAGACGATGCATTTCGTGTAATACAGTTTTAATCAGTTCTTTTTCACTTTCAAAAGCCTCTCTACCAATATTAAAACCATTTTTTTCAAACCAAGTCATGCCTGAAAAAGGAGCATCATCATATGAAATTGTCCTTCCATTAATTTCTACTTGAACAGGTGTTTTATTTGCAAACCCATCTGTTATTTTCTCGAACTCTAAAGAGTTTAATATTTGATGGGATTCTTCTGCAATAGATTTTTCAGTTTCAGTTAATGATGAATTTGATTTCAATTTTGAAAAAAAATACTTTCCATATTTAAAAACATTATTTAGTTTTAACCCATACTTTTCAGGATGCGCCTGTAAATCCTCTATAGCATCGTCGATCTGTTTTGGTCTATATTTACCTCGCCAGGCAGAAAATTTACCTATACCAAAAGTAACTACTTGCTGGTAAACTGATTGTTATTTACTATTTTGCTTTATCTAATAATTCTTCAGTAGTCAATTTCTCCTTTTTGACGAAGGTCTTGAATTTCCATTCCATGAAAGAAACCTAAAAGATAAATATCATCTAATGAGGAAGAATTTACATTAACAATTACGAATTCGACTCCATCCCAATCTTCTATTGATTCAATTGAAAAGTTAGTTTGATATCTTTTATTAAAATCTTCTATAATATTTTTTACTATAGTAGGATTTCCTGTAGCTATTTTTATTTTATTTAATTCCATCTATTAATATTAATTTTACGTTTGGAAACATTTCACTAAATTGTTGAATTACACCTTGGCATGAGGGACAATAAGGTCTCTCTGATACAATCCTAAGTTCTCCTCTTATTTCCTTATAAATTTTTCCTTTAATAACATTTAAGTCATTTGCTAATCTATTTAACATCTTATATTCACTGTCTGTATTTCTTAACCATGAATTAGCACCGTCTATTTCCTGTTTAGGATTTATTTTTAAAGCATCAAATATTTCATTAATTTTATCAGGCTCTCCACTTCTAATCATTTCACCATTTTTACTAATATCACCTATTTTACCTTCAAGATAACCATAATTCCCATTTGTTCCTTCATTTTGTGCTAATCTATGATTTTTAATTTTAGTGGTAGCCTCAGCAATTTCATCAGCGTTAGCTTTAAAAATATTCTTAAAACCATTCCAAGATTCTCTAGTAATTAAATTCTCAGCATCATCAATTCCATACTTTTCAGGATTCTTCTCCAAATCCTCCAACGCATCTTCAACCTGTTTTGGTGTGTATTTACCCTTCCATGCAGAAAATTTACCTATACCAAAAGTAATTACTTTTTGGACTATAATATTTAAAATTCCCTGTTTAATACCATTTAGGGTACTTTGGCTAATTTCTACCTCTGATAAGCTTTTTCCGCTTTTTAACTGGTTCAAAACATCATCACCAAAACCTACTACAAATCCGCTAACACCTGCGCAAGCAGTTCCGCATTTATTTACTAAAGCAGCTGTTGCACAACTTGTCGCTGCACTTGGCAGGGAAACTTCTTTTATTAATTGTTTCGTTGTAAAGCTCTCGTTTAGATATGTTTTTACAATGGCGTTAATCCCCATTTGAAAGCCTGCATCAAGGGTAAATCCTGTAATACATTCGGTTGCTTTTACGCTTGCTAATGCCTCTACCGAACCTAAACCTAAAGCCCCGTAAAAAACCATTTGTCCCATTGCATCTGAAAATTGTGCTTGCGCAGAAACACCTTTAACAATAGTAGTTTTTTGTGTACAAAAAGGTTCATCTGGATTTGGTACCGGATCTTTAAAATAAATTGTTACATCAACTCCCGCTGCATATCCATCAACACTATTGGGGACGTAGCTTAACCAAAATTTTGTGATTTTTAATTTATTTAATTCTGCATCATTGGTTTCAATCAAAAACAAATTCTGAACCGGATTACTAATGCTCCACCCCTTATAATGAGTTATTTTTAAAATTCCTTTTCCTTCATCATAAATAGAAGTCATATATGTCTTGCTTCCTGAAACTGATGCCGTCGTTTTTGAAACTTCACTAGCTACTAATTTTAAATAGTTAACTTTTTCTGTTGCTAAAAAGGCTACAATACTTTTTAAAGAAGCATCACATTTTTCGCTAAAAAACTTATTTACTTCATCAAAAACTGCGTTTGTTTTTGCTAAATTCTCCTGGTTTTGATTGCCTGACGTTGTATAATTATTAGAAGCCAACTCAACAAAAACCGGATCTAAATCAGCAACTTTTTTCTTTAAGTCCTCTGGAATATCAGGAGCATTTACTAATGTTTTATATTGTTCCTTAGCTTTTTCCAGACCAGCATATATTTCTTTCCAATTCTTATTATAATCTTCTTCACTAGTTGTACCCGCCGCTTTTTGCTTTTCTAATTCATCGGCTCTATTAAAGAGATCCGCAATTCCTTCCAGTAAACCTTTTACATCATCAATTATTTCTTTTCCATTAACAACATCACTCCACTTCGCATCATAACTCGTCTCAACAACACCGCTTATCAATTGGTAATCGGTATTGATCGTGATATTACTAAACTGAACAGCTATTTTAATTTGATTTAAATAAGGAACCATTATATAACCGCGTCCTGAATAAGGACTGTTCTCGCCTTTAAGTTCAGAAATTGTTACCGGAAAATCGCCCGCCTTAAACGTTTCGCCTTGTATTAAATTGGTAAGCGGTTTTTGGTTCTGAATATTGATTTGAGGAATGATACCACAGTTATAAGCCGCAACGCCACTTGTCTCTGTAGGTGTGGTAAAGGTGCTGATTCCGGAATAAGTAAACGACTGAACGCCTTCGGTTGCGGGATCACAGCTTGAACCTACTCTAAACTCATACGTAACACCGGGTTCTAAATTGGTGATTAAGCTTTGTGTGTTTAAACTATTGGTCGAAAACCATTGTGCATTACGAACACCTTGTTTTTTGTATTGTACCTGATAGCGTGTATGTTCCGGCGTTCCTTGCCAAGTGATTTTGACACTTTTAGAACTCTGGGATTCGCTTAATAAAAAAGTTGGGGCTGCACACGAGGATGTATATTTAAACGAATAAATCTCGCTGTATCCGTCATTTTTAAATATGGCATTCTCTGAAAGTCCTGTGGTCGAAATCGCTTTTACCCGCCATGCATAACGCATTCCCGGAACAAGTATTGGCATGCTTACATTGTACAGCAAAGCGGTTGCAAAAAGTGTTTCCTCATATAAAAGAGGAGACATCTGAAATGCAATTTGCGGATCTAATGTTGGATCAATAAGCTGTTTTAACTCAAACTTATACGATACATTGGTGGCATTGATCTGGCGTGGTGTCCAGGTAAATAAAATATTTGGAAATTCTGTCGAGGCAATTTGTTCGTTTTTCTGCGGCGTATTGAGCAGCGGCGGATCGTTTAGTATTAGATATAAACTGGCACAGCTTTTTTGTGATATTTTCTGGTTGGTGACAAAATCGTACATTTCAAAACAAAAACTGTACATGCCTTCGGGTAATCCGTTGGCATATTGTGCCGGTGAAATCCCTTGCAGGTTTTCAAGCCTGAAAAGGGCTGCAATGTCAGTGTTTGTTAACGTTTGTAATTCACCTCCATTTATAAAAATTGGCCGCTGTCCTTGTATAAAATCGCTGCTTTGTATGTTGAGTCCGTTACCTTGTATATAGAATTTAAGACGTACCTGTCTTTGCGAAATGGAAATATCGGTAGGGTTGATCAGTAACTGCATTTTGGTATCCATACTGGTGACATAATCAGCTAATTTGACACTATACGGACTATTAAAAACAGGAGTCATCTGCACCGGATAAAGCTGGGCATAAACACCCAAGCCAAAGCCCCCTAGCCCCCAAAGGGGGAACAAGATGAATATAAATATGTTTTTTAAAAAGTTCTTCATTTTCTTAATTGATGATAATTTTTTTAACCAATGTTTGCTGCCCTGTTTCTAATACTAAAACATACATGCCGGATTCTAATGTGGTCCGAAAATCTATTTCATACTTTTTCTTTCCTGATTCTTTTTTCTGAATCATCGTATTTTGTCCGTTTGTCGAGAATAGCCTTAAGTTTATATCACTACTATTTTCTAATGTTATTAGTGCTTTAAAATTGCCATTACTCGGATTTGGTGTCACTATAAAATCTATAACAAACTGTGATGCTGTGCCTGTATCAGGTAATGTGTTTCGTTGCTCCACCGTAATATTTTTAGTATATGTCGCATAACATTCTCCCTGCGTTTGCTGTAAGCCAATTGCATAAACTCCTGCGGCATCAAACTTTAATGTTATGTATTTTTCTTTTTGTTCTACAATTTTTACTCCTTTTGGGATGATCCAGTTTGTACCTTCGCCAAAGGGGTTACTGGTATTAATCAGAATTACTTCTTCGTCTAAATAGGCTTGTGAACTCAATAGAAACTCTGAACTGATTATGGCCTGGCTTGTTTTTATTACGGTTTCATCTTCGCTAACACATCCTAAACCTGAAGTTACTTTTACGTGATAGGTTCCGGCTTTTGATACCATTACTTTTGCTTCATCTGAGGTAAATCCGTTTGTAGAAGTCCAGCTGTATTGTGCATTTGTATCTGCAATTGTCGCGTCTAAATCCAGGGTTTGATCATTGCATAAAGTTCTGTCAGGACCAATATTTACGATAACAGGTTCCGGGTCTTTTATAACAAATCTCTTTTTATACACACAGCAATCCGGACAGCTGATCGCTACTTCATAATTTCCTGCTGTAAGGCTATTGAGGTCTTTAGTCGTAGCACCAGTGTTCCATAAATAACTGTAAGGCAGGTTTCCGCCTGTAACATTAAGTCCTATCGAAGCATCATTCCCTTTATAACAAGTAGTATTTTTGACTGTTTCGGTAGTAAATACTCCTTTTGGGTCACCAACAAAAATGCTTCCCTGAACGATACAGCCTTTTGCATCGGTTACTATTACAAAGTAGTTGTTTGTTGTAATCTTTTCTATTTTTGCTGTTGTTTCCCCATTAGTCCACTCATAGGTATAAGGCGGAGTTCCGCCGGAAACGTGTGCTTCTGCCCAACCGTCATTTCCTGTAGTACAACCAACGTCAAGCTTGGTAAAGGTTAACTTTAATTTTTCCGGCTCTGGCATATATTGGGTAACATCTTTTTCCTTAGTCAAAATATTATTGACATAGGTTCCGAGTTTTATTCCGTTGGCATCTTCTATATTCAAAGCATAAGTCCCATCAGACAGATTTTCGGCAGTTTCGTCATGCTCGTTCCAGATTGCCCACGAACCGTCTTTTTGTTTCTTCTTCCAGGTATAAAAATATGGCAATCCGTTGTTTTGAGTATTTTGTAACTGAATACCGCCGGTAACATGAGCCACTAAAATTCCGTCTTGCGATTCATCTCTTTGGTTGTCCAAAGGATTGGCGTCAGTCTCATTTCCAAATTCATTGCCGGCATTACAAGAAATAGTGCGAACTACCTCAAACGTAACTTCAAGCGGATCCGGGTCGTCTAAAGCTGTTACAGCATTTGCCACGGTACAACTTATTTTATTTGTGGCTGGATTATAATTGGCATCACGAACTGTAAGGCTATAGTTTTCTTCCGGAAGCCCGTTTAACGAAATGGTATAAACTCCGTTACTGAAATTCGTTGTGGTTGTAGTTTGTACAATTCCTTTACTGTTTTTCCATTCAAACCAATAGGAGTTGTCCGGGAAAATCGTTCCTCCGGTAACTTCTACCACAATTTTTCCATTGGTAGCTTTGTAAAAACCAGGATTAAGAACTTCGGTATATTTAATAGCAAGCGGTGCTGCAGGTTCTGAAATGGTTATGCTTTCTTGCGTAGTACATCCTTTGGCGTCTGTAATAAATACCCAATATTCACCTGCTTTTAAAACAGTATTTTTATCTATTTCTACTTCATTCGACCATTTGAAATCATACGGAGGTGTTCCGCCCACCACATTTGCAGTAGCCCAGCCGTCGTTTCCTCCATTACAAAAAACGTCACCTTTGGTTATACTAACCGATAATTTTGGAGGTTCCTGCATCAATTGGGTCGCATCAACTTCCTGTGTCAGCTGATTATTGATATAGGTTCCTAACATGATTCCGTTTCTGTCTTTTATGTTAAGGCATAATTTCCGTGAGAAAGGTTTACAGCTGTTTCACCTGTGATGTCAGGTAAAGCTGTCCAGGAGCCATCTGCCTGTTGCTTTTTCCAATAAAAATAATACGGTAATCCATTATTTACAGAAGATGCAAGCGGAGTTCCACCTGAAACATGAGCTGTTAAAATACCATCTTGCGATTCGTCACGCTTTCCGTCTTTTGGAGTTGTATCTGTATCATTCCCAAATTCATTACTTGTGTTACAGGAAATAGTGCGTACAATTTCAAAAACAACTTTTAAAGGATCCGGCTGGTTCAATGTCACTTTTGATTCTAAGACCGAACAATTACTAATTTGATTTGTTGCTTCGTTATAATTTTTATCAGTAATCGTTAAAAAATAGTCATCTGCCGGAACACCATTTAGTGTAATGGTATAAATGCCGGCTTTTATTTGAGCTGTTGCCGTTTGTAATACTCCTGCTGCATTTTTCCACTGATAATTATAGGATTGATCATCCTTTGGTGTTCCTCCTGTTATCCTGGCTATAATTCTTCCGTTAGTCGCTCCTGAAAAAGTAGGTGTAAAAATTTCTTCGTAGTCAATTTTCACCATTTCTGCTGGCTCACTAATGATGATACTACTTTTTATAAAACAGCCCTTTGCGTCTGTTACCTCTACAAAATATTCCCCTGCTGTTAACTGAGCTATTTTGTTTTGGTCAATAGTTCTGTTACCTGTATTGTACCATGTATACGTATAAGTACCTGATCCTCCTGTAACATTTGCTGTTGCCCAACCGTTATTGCCTTCATGGCAGGAAACATTTCCGGAGGTAAATGATAATTCTAATTTTGTTGGCTCAGCAATTTCTTTTGTTGTTGGAACTGCTGTAACTAAATCTGTAGCATTATAAGTTCCTTGTACTATTCCATTGGCATCTATAATGTTTAGCGAATAGTTTCCTTGCGAAATTTGATCTGCAGTATCTGTTTTATAATCTGTCAACTCCTCCCATAAATTTGTTGAAGTATTATATTTTGACCAGATAAACTTATAGGGCAAACCATTGTTTGCGGGTGCTACAAAAGGAACACCACCAGTAACTGTTGCTTTTAAAATTCCGTCTGAGAACTTATTTACATCCGAATCTAAATTAGCAGTATTACAAGAAATAGCTTGTGCTACTGCTAAAGCAATTACAATTTTGTCTGGCTGAGATAGTATTTGAGAAGATTCAATAATAGAACATGCTGCTTTATTACTGGCATTATTATAATTTTTATCTTTTACAGTTAGTTTGTATTCTCCCTCAGGAGCATTTTCTAATGTAATATTGTATGTTTTATCAGAAGTATTATATTGGGCTGTTGCTGGTATAATATCGCCAAAACTGTTTTTCCATTCATAATCATATGATTTATCATCATTGATCGTTCCGCCGCTTATTGAGGCTGTTAATTTCCCGTTAGCAGCTCCGTAAAAAGTGGGATCTTTTTTGAATGTGTAATGGAGTGTTAATGGTAATGCGGGTTGCGAGATTGTTTTTTGCAATACTTTATCATCCCCAAGTTGAATCTCACCATTCACCACTGTCTGAATCTTAGCAATACATCCATTCATGTCTTTTACTTTCACATTGTATGTGCCAGGTGCCAAGCCGGTAATTGTGTATGGTTTATCATTAGGGAAAGGAATCCAGCTCATTCCATCATCTAAGGAATAATAATCATTGCCTGATACAGTACGGGTTCCTCCCGTTGGTGCGATAGTTATAGTACCATCCTGAGATCCGTAACATTGCACATTGGTACTGTTTAGTGTAAAATCTAATACAGGAGGAGATGCTATTGTAAAGGTTGTAAGTGCAAATAAATCTTGAGGAACGACAGAAGTGTTCAGTCCATCTTTAAATCCTATTAATTGCAGCGTATAATTGCCTTTTCTTAAACCCGAAATAACAAAAGTTTTATCTGCTGCAATAGATAATATGCCATTATAATTAGCAGGCATACCTGTATCCACATCAAGCAGCGTATAATTTAATTGTTCACCCGAAAATAGTGTTCTGTTAAATACAAGTTTTACATATCCATCTTCAGAATCACTGCAAGTAGGTTGAACTCGTGTTAAAGAATTAATTTTTGGTGCAGATAGACGTACATCGTATTTTACATGGCTTGATACAGTACTACATGCCTTCTGCCTAAAGTAAATTGGCTTGCCTACATAACTTATTATATTAGATCCTAAAATATCAACTGCATTAGCTGAAAAACTTGACATTCCATTATATTGGGGCAAATCTGTCCAACTGGAAGGATCCGATGTTGGATCTAATGAATATTGCCAATTATAGTAACTGCTGTTAAATCCCGGAATACTTGCAATCGTAATACGCTTGTCTGTTGGCAAATCATATTCTGTCTGAATAATTTGTAGATTAGGTCTAATATCGTATTCAAAAGAAACATCCATTCCATCATAAGCTTTAGAAAAAGATTTAGCTGTAATGCAAGGATAAGTAGAAATATCAAAATTATCACCTATATTGGCTGTACTCGAAAAATTTACAAATAAATCGTAGTTGATCGATTTAGGAATTTTTTCAGTGGTGAAAGTATTTATAGAATAATCACTTGTACTCGAGTTATCACCAATACCTGCTCCATAAAGTTTTGTGGTTGTGCCGTCCGTATATTTTAATGTCAAATCGAAATGGGAAGAAGTATGATTTTTTACATTTCTATAAACTCTATAATCTAAATTTTTAAATTCAACGGTATAAGTTGCTTTGGTTTGCCCAAAGCCAAATCCCGAAACCAATACAATTATCAATACGTAAATTTTCTTCATAAGCTCAATAAACAACGGTTAAAACTTCTTCTTTTGCAGGGCTATTACTATCCAGATCGGGAATCAAGTGATACTCGTATTCCATATTTATCTTTAAATTCTTGTCTTCTAAAGTAAAAACATCACCATTTAATTCTCTCCACAATGTTGGAGGCAATCCCTTTACATTTTTATAAATACTCAAGCCCTTAATTTTACCTTTGTTTTTAGTATAGCTCCACGTCAGGATTATTTTTTTGTTTTCCCTGTCCGGTACTCCTTGTAAAAATGTAATTATTTTAACTGGTGTAAAATCTAAAACCTGTACTGTTATGACAGAATGATCTAAGGATGACCAAAGATTACTTTTATCCTTTGCCAAAATAGCATACTGATATGTTTTCTTGTTCTCGACCCTGTCATCTGTAAATTCCTGGATAGTATCATTAATTTGCTTAATTTCCAGCCACTTTTCTTGTCCTTTTTCTCTCCTTCTTAGGCTATATCCTGCTACATCTTCACTATAACTTCGTATCCATTTTAGATGTACTTTGCCATCTTTATTATCGTAATCTTTGAATATGGGTGCTGCTGGCGGAATCTTATCCGGTTTATCCAAAACTAAAACATCAGATGGGTCAGAAATATTAAATCGCATATCTTCTGCAGCAATTCTATAGTAGACTTTGCTATTAGTCATCTTCAGGCTCACACTGTCTTTATAGTCATTACCAACATAAGATTGATGATAAATATCTACAAACTCTTCATCAACGTTATTGGCTTTTAAAATTCGGTATCCTCGCAAATCTTTTTCCTGGTTGGGTTTCCATTTTAATTTTACGACACCAAGACTATCAATTACACCTTCAAGCCCTATTGGTTTTGCCGGTGGTATAGAATCTACGGGCTGGACTAACATACTTTGAGATGTCAATCGTTGATTGTTTTTACCAACAACAGATATGGTGAAATAATTAGAGGGATATAAATTTTCCTTGTAATTGAGTTTTCTCTCGGATGGTGGAATAATTTTAGAAACAACTTTATAGGGACCCTGGTCGTTATCTGCTAAATTAATTTCATACCCCTGAATAAAACCTTCTGATGCTGCAGGGTATTCCCATTCAAGATTAACTTCATTTGAGTTAATGATATTATAATCTGTCAGCCTTGCCGCAGTAACTATAGCAGCCATTCCTGTTGCTGTAATTGGTTTTGTTATTTCTCCTTTTTCTCCAAATGAAGTTATACCGTATAATCGATATTGATAAATTTTATCGTTTACACTAAGTGTATCAATATAATACATCGTTTTAGACGGATGCTCGTCTTTATCATTTAAGTTTACTAAAGGCGTAGTTGCTATGGGACTAAAATTGATTCCGTCAGAAGATTTTTCTACCATATAAGAAGTATAAATCCTTTTGAAGGTTTCATAATCCCATGAAAGTAATACTTTCTTATCGTCGGGAACTGCAATAAAATCAGTTGGAGCCGGAAGTATACTATAGTCTTTTAAACCAATCATATAAGATGATTCTTTAACTTTTGGACTTTCAAAAACACTTACCTGATAAGCATAGACTTCATTCGCTTTTACATTGGTGTCGACAAAACCCCAACCCGCTTTTACTGCACCTGTAAAACTCATATCGGCTGCATATAAAGCAAAGGTGTAGCGCTGGTCCAGTTCATCAGCCATGTTTACTATTTTTGAAAGATCACCTTCCTTAGCGGAAGTGATCTCAAAACTTTCTCCATAAATAGATTGCGCTATGATTGCTGCATTATTGTCTTTTTGTACTAAATCAAGCCAGAAATCCAGCGGCTCTGGAAGTAATGGTTTTGGAGTAAGAAGAATTTTTTCAGGTTTTGGCAGAATTTTGCCATCCCTAAACACTGTACTTCTGGTAATAACAAATCCTTTTTTATTTGCTTTTTGCCATTCAGCTGGGGAATTAACAGCCCAACGGATCAAAATTTTGTCTTTCTGGGCTCTGGCGTTAACCATGACTTTAGCCTGTTTAGTTTGTGAAAATCCTAATGAAATAAATAAAAAAAGTATAAAAAAGAGTCTAATTTTCGGCATTTAAATTGTGTACTTATTTCCGTGTTAAAAAGGTGTAAAAATAATACTTTACATGAACTAACAACTATAAATTGTTAATATTTATTTATTAAAATACTTTCAAATTTTAACATACTAGACAAATCCTTTTTAATTTAAAACATTTTATACCAAGGAGTTTACATTTTCTTACTGACAATTTATAATTCAGTAAAATATTATGTGATTAATTTCTGCGTCGTTAATTGCTACAACAATTGTTTATTTCTTATCTTTAATATTGTAATATTTAATATACTGAAAGTTAAGCTGCTTTTAATCGACAACATACATAGCCTCTATATAAAGAATGGATGTGCTAACTTAGCGTGGAGTTCTAGTTAAGGACAAAATCTTAACTTTAGACCATGAAAGAAAATCGTAAAAATTACGACCGCATTTTCAAAGAGAAAGCAGTCCAATTAAGTTATGAAAGAGATAATATCTCTCTACTTGCCAAGGAACTTGGTATTACAGCTGCTTTGCTTTATAAATGGCGCCAAGATTATCAAGAATTTGGAACGGGAAGTTTTCCTGGAAAAGGCAATTTAAAACTAAGTCCCGAACAAGAAAAAATTCATGAACTTGAAAAAAAATTAAAAGAAGCAGAATTAGAACGTGATATCTTAAAAAAGGCAATAAGCATCTTTTCCAAGGGAGGTCGATGATTTATCTTTTCATAAAAGACCATGAAAAAATATATTCGATTGAAAAGATGTGCAAAGTTTTAGCAGTAAGCAACAGCAGTTACTATAAATGGAAAAAACAGATTGTTTCAGAAAGGCAAAAACGAGTGATTTTAATAAAAGAAGCAATAACTTCAATATATTTTAATACCAAACAGCGATATGGAAGTCCAAGAATTACTTTAGAACTTCAAAATATAGGATATCAAATATCTAGAATAACAGTCGCTAAATACATGAAGCAATTAGGTTTGTACAGTAAATTGAGTAAAAAATTTAAAGTAACAACCAATTCAAAACATAATCATTTTGTTGTTCCAAATATCTTAAAAAGAGAATTTACGGTGAAGGAACCATCTAAAGCTTGGGTTTCAGATATAACATATATTCAAACAAAGGACGGATTTTTGTATCTCACAATTATTTTGGATTTGTTCGACAGAAAAATAATTGGCTGGAGTCTAAGCAATGGTTTGAGTACTAAACAAACTACATTAACAGCTTGGAAAATGGCACTTAAAAATCGAAAAATTACAAATGAATTAATATTCCACTCCGACAGAGGAATTCAATATGCTAATAAAAGCTTTACTAATATGCTTGACTCTTTTAAAACTGTCACTAGAAGTATGAGCCGTAAAGGAGATTGCTGGGATAATGCTGTTGCAGAAAGTTTTTTCAAATCACTAAAAACAGAATTAATTTATGGGAATAAACTAATTACTAAAGAACAAATGGAACTTGAAATTTTTGAATACATCGAAATTTGGTACAATAAAAAAAGAAGGCACTCTGCTTTGAACTATAAAACTATTGAAGAATTTAATAAATTAACTAATTACAAAAATGTAGCTTAACTTTTTCTCTACTTTTTGTTTGCATATCCATAATACATATATCGATAAGTCCTTTGAGTGTAGAAACATTGTAAAAATCTAATTAAAGTACTTATATTTAATTATAAAAATCATTCTATCTCATTAAAATCGTCTCCAAATCACACATAAGTATCATATCTTATCTGAATAAAGATGAATTTGATGACAGGGAAATCAAAATATATGAATTTGACCATGTAATTAATTTTCTCGAACGGGAGTTATCAGAATAAAGTAAACATAGTAATAGTTGCTAATTTTACTGATTAATTTAATTCACATTTCATAGTAAAATAAATATTCATTGAGTTTCATTTAAAAATTAATGTAGATAAACATTTATCTTTTTTAAATCATTGATGAAATGGTTCGAGAATTGTCCCGTTAGGGCTACAGAGAATAACCCATCAATTTTTTGATGGGTTTTTTGTTTTTTACTACTTCCCTAAAGCCTTGTAAATGTTGAGACTAACCTAAAAACAAGGTTTCTTTATTGGTTATATATAGCCTGTTTTCAGTCCTAATTGACAGCCCCTCAGGAAATACCAAGTTTTGAATCCTGATTTTACTCTTAGTATCTCCCTCTCTCCAGTATTTACTGATTTTCGAGACTTTTTCTACTACCTTATCGATATGTCTTTTATGGTTAGATATTTTTTTTGGCATTGGAGTATATCTGGCTTTCAATCATCTTTAATTCGGTATCAAACTGAATCGCATATATATTGTATTTATTATCTCCAAAATTTGTATTCTCAAAACCACAGGTATGTGGTTAGAAATGTAATTTTCAGAGACTACTTTTGAAGCTATACACATAACACAATTTAATCAAATTGTAAGATTTAGGAAAGTGAAAGCTTTCCTTTTTTTGTACCAAAAAAAGCTGCCTCCCTTTTGAGACAGACTCTTAAATTTTCACACTACATTACTATAAATTTCTGATTATCTGTAAAAATGTTTAGATTGAATAATTAACCTCTAACCCATCTGATACATTACCAATTTATAAAAAGAAGCCACGAAAACTTTCATGGCTTCTTTTTAATAATAATAATAATAATCTTTTTTTAAATGAATTATTATCCTTGTAATTGTGGGTTTAAAACCCCAGCTGTAATGGTATAAATTAATCCATTAGGGCCTTCTTGCGCAAAACCAAAAATACCATATTCTCCTTCCTGATAAATTTGATTATCTCTTTCATCATAAGGTACAGCTGCCCATTTTAGAACGTCAGATGCTTTGACTTGGATATTTTTTGTAGGATAATTTGAATCTGTTGGGCAAGATACTTCTATATTGAAAGCAGTCTCTTGAATTGTATTATCTGGAACAATAAACCAAGTTGGTGTTGGTCCTGAACCATTTTGTCCGGGAGGTATAGGTAAAGCTACTGCTCTGTTAATAGGGAATGAACCACTTCTTAATGTACCGCCAGTAATACTGGTTACATTGCAAAAAAGTTTGTTGCCATCTGCTACTCCTGGATCATTTTGACTTAAAGCGGACAATTGAAATACCGAATCATTTGCTGTACTTTGATTGTTTTCAAATTGAAAGTCTAAACTATTTAGTTGAATGTCTGCTGGAGCATTTAAGGAAAAAGTCATTACAAAATCGCCATTGTTAGCATTGATTTGATTTGTAATGTATTCGGTAACAATCCAATCAGGATTAGGACAACCTTGACTGAAATTCATTATAATGTTGTCTTTCGGAATTCCATTTATAAAACGAAACTCAAGTTTTGTAGGTTTTAAGTCTGACGGTAGGTTACAAAAACTCATTGTAAATTTCCCGTTGTTTGAATTGATTTGATTTTCTAAGTATTCAGTCACAGTATACCCTGGATTTTCCCCTTGCGTTAGCATCATTATTGTCTGAACTTGATTATTTGATTCCATAATTTCTATGATTTATTTAGTAGTTCCTACTCATAAGGCTTTTCGGATTTCACCCCGTTTTTATAGTGGTTTCTGAACTCCACTTTTAAATAAATGAGTAAAAATAAAACTAGCTAGCTTTTTAATTTCTTTAGTAAAAGTATTGTGGTATAATAGTTTAAATTAAAAAAATCCCATAAGTATGAGTTTTTCATCCATAAGAAGGCGAAACTATGGAACAAGAATTTTTTGTCAATATTTTTACAAAACAAAATAGGTTTCGCCTGTTAATTATAATATACAAAATGAGGCTGTCCGAAAAGTCGAAACTAGCCTCTGAGAATTGCACAAATAAAATTCGTCTCCAATTAGGAATCCAAATATTTTAGTATAAAAAAGAGGCTGTCCATACTTTTCGGACAGCCTCGTTGGATTAAAGAAAAATGTATTAATTAATTGTCTTCTGTAACATTAAGCAATGAAATTTGCAATGTATCTGCAACAGCAGGATTCACTGAAACCAATACAGGTGAAAAACGATCTGAATAAGCAAAATTATAAGCATCAGAAAGTTTTTGTAAAACAGCAGCATATTGGTTGTAGTGCAAAGGGTTATTTTGCAAAGCACTAAATAGTGAAGCACTGGGTATGGAAAACCAATCAGTACTTGACATCGCTCCCACTTTTGTTTTGCCAATTATTGTTTCAGAACCAATAGCTCCAATATTAAATCCTGCTAATAAATCTCCGGTTATCCACCCATAAACGTCGTTTGCAGGATTTTGTGAAGTTCCTCCATTAATTGAAAAAGAGGCATTGGCACCATAAATACCACTTGGATTGATTAAATCATTTTTTTTATAAACGATAGTTGTTGTCCCAACTACACTGCCTATAGTCCCGGTTAAAGTAATATCACCTGTATTGTCAATTGTAGCGGTTAAATTATAAGCTTGGGCACTTTGAGGCCCGGTGGTTGGTACATTTGGCCCAACACCATTAAACTGACCTGCAATTGTGGCTATAATTCCATTTCCTAATCCGGGTATCACTTTTCCAACCATCGTATTGGGTCCAAAATTTTGAATCAGTGAGTTAAGATAGTCTTCAAAAAGATCATAAGGCGTAACTGGAACACCACCAATTGGCGGATAAGAAGAAGGCCCAATAACACGTGCAAAACCAGTTCCCGGTTGCGTTGGCAACTGTTCAAAACTGCCAGGGACAAGAGCAGGCAAAGCATTGCTTAAACCAGACTGTGGTGTAGCTGTAATAGCACTTAATTGTGTATAAATCATTTGAGAAGTTTTACCTGTTTTAATGCCATTATCTGTTTGTACAATTGCCTTATGCAAAAAAGTCTCTAGCTGCATGGGAATACTCCAATAGTCAATACTGGTTAAATCGGCTACATCAGTCGGATTTCCATTAAACGTTAATTCCATTTTATCATAGCGAAGAAAAAAATTTGGGTCGGTAATATTTTGGGCAGGCTCATAACCCGCATTCAGAACAGACCATGTCTGACCATACGATATATAAATCCTGCCACTAAAATTTTGAATGGACACTCCTGCACCCAAATCAGTTAAAGAATACCAGTTCCCTTTTCCTGCTTCTTTATTTAACGGTTGTATTTCGAGTTCTAAAGGTTGTAACTGATTTGGATCTGGGTAGTGTATGCTAAATAGAGCTGTATCACTTCCGGAAACAAAACCTATTGATACAAGTTTATCAGATAAGCCGCTGTTATTCTTGAAAATTACTTTTAATGTTGCCATACTATTGTTTTTTTAGTTTATGAACTATTTATAATTTTAGTCCAATAAAGGTAGTATGGCAAATTATCCGGATTTAAAAAAAAGGAACGAAACCGTGATTTTTTTGAATAAGAATAGAAAATCAGTCCTAAAAATTATTTTCTGATGTTTTACCGTAATGCAAAAAAAATAAACCAGTCGAATGGATGTCTTTTTGGAACAAAGCAGAACAAATCGATTATTTCAAAATATAGGTCTTGTTAATGATATCTTTGTATTTATCACTTAGTATCACTCTATGGTTTCCTTGTAGTATAATCAAATTATCTGAGGGAATAATCTCTGTTATTTTTTTAGTGTTAACTATAAAATTTCTATGTGTCCTGCAAAAAACAGTACTGTCAAACAATTCTAAGATTTTGGTTAATGATATAAGGATAACAAATTTTTCTTTTTCTGTTATAATATTACAATATTTTTCTTCGACTTCAATATAGATAATATCACTGATATCGACCTTTTTTAGTAATTTACCTTTTTTAACAAATAAATATTCTTTGCTAATTACTGTATTTTCTTCTTCGCTCAAAAAAACATCATCCTGGGCATAGAATTTTTCGAAAGCCAACTCAAGAGCATATAAAAGTTCAAGCTCATTAAATGGTTTCATCAAATAACTAAACGGCTTTGTCAATTTTGCACGTTCAAATATTTTTCTGTCTGTAGAACTCGTTAAAAAAACAAAAGGCTTTGAAGCATTGGGATCGGCATTGATACTTTCCGCAAAAGCAAGACCATCGGGCAAACCATTCAAAAAAATATCAATTATGACTATGTCAACCTTATTGTTATAAAACAGGGATAAAGCATCTTTATGATTTGTAGCCAGCCCTGCAATTGTATAGTTATTGGCTTGTAATCCTTTTATTAGAGCATCACTTTCTGATGGTTTGTCCTCAATAATTAATACATTAATATTGTCCATTGTGGTACTTTTTAGCCAAAGATACGATGATTTTTGTTCCTTTTCCTAATTCGCTTTCTATATCCAGTTTCCCGTTATTTTTTTGGATCATTGATTTACACAACTGCATTCCCAAACCAGTACCAATTATTTCTGCATTCTCTTTTTTAGACATTAATGTGGTTTCTTTCAAAAGAGATGTTCGTGTGTTTTCGCTCATGCCTATCCCATTATCTTCAATAATCAACTCGCAATAGTCCTCATTAGTATTTTGAGTATAAATTTTTAATATCCCATTCTCCTTTGAAAATTTAATCGCATTGTCTAAAAAATTACGCAGTATTATTTTTAAAGATTCCTGATCGGCAAAAACAATATCTTTCTTAGAAACTAAATTTTCAAAAACAAGATTTTTTTCAGATATTAAAGGGAGATAATTATAAGCCATCAGCTCTACAATAAAATACAAACGCATGGAAGTTACCTCAAAGAAAGATTGTTTTGTCTGGAGCAGAGCCCAGTGCAATAAATTATCCAATAAGTTATAAGTACCATTTGCAATAGCACTGTTTTGATGTAAAAGAGAATCCAGTTCGTCCAGATTTTTAGTAGCTAAATTTTCCCGTAATTTAGTATTACTGGTTTTCATAGCATTGACAGAGGAACGTAAATCATGACTTACTATAGAAAACAAGGTATCTTTAGTATCATTCAATTCATCAAGTGCCTCTTTCTGGGTTAAGATGATTTTGTTGGTTTTTATTTTTTCCCTGTAAAAATAAACAGCCGTTCCTAATAGTAATAACAGGACAATGGATGAGTAGAAGAACCCATTTCTTTCGGCTATTTTAATTCTATTTTCGGCTTGAAGCAAACCTACTTCTTTTTGTTTTTGTTTTATTGCAAATTGTTTCTCTAGCTCTGCAACTTCCCATATTTTATTTTGATTGTTCAAAGAATCTTTCCATTGATCATATTCTTCTCTGTATATTAATGCTTTTGCAAAATGGTTACGGTTTTTTTCTACTACAGCCATATTGAGTGCTGCATTTTGCTTTAATTGGTAATTTTTTACTTTTTTGGAGAGATGATACGCTTTCTCAAAATAAGGAATGGCCAGATTATCTTTGTATTGGTCATAGTATAATGTGGCAATATCTCCATAAGAGCCTACCAATATTGAAGAATCATTTTGTTTTTCTTCTAATTTTATACTCTCCAGTAAATAATGTTCAGCTTTTTTAAACTCTTTTAAATGCAAATAACACAGCCCCAGATTGTGTTTTACACTACTTTTTTTTATCCCCAAAAGCGCATCATCGGGGAGTTTTTCAATTTCCTGAAAGTAATTAATAGCCTCGTTGAATTTTTTTTCTTCCAAAACTATTTCGCCGAGAAACATTTTACTGTGATTAAAGAATTCAAAATCTTTAGAAATGGAAGCAAATTCCTTTTTGCTTTCGCTAAAAATTTTTTTCTCTTTAAAACTAAATCCTCTAAAAAAATGGCAAAAATCTTTAATCTCCTTACTTTGGCCGATACTCAACTGTTTCATCGAGTAAACTAAAGTGGAATCCCATTCTTTTTGCAAAAAGAAATATTGTGCTTTATTAAAATTAGATGCACCAATGATTTTTTTGCTTTTCGCTATTATTTCTCTTTCAAAAGCACTATGATTTTGTTGGGAAAAAAACAATTGAGGAAAAAGTAAAAAAACAAAGAGTACTATTTTAGAAACATCTTTCATTTGCTAATTTTTGTTAGCAATTTAGTCAAAATAAAAAAACAGAGGCTAATTGAGCCTCTGTTTTATATTTACTTACCTGATTGTTATACACCAGTTTGCACTGTAGTTACCGTTCCTCTGGAACCAGTTGGATCTTCATCCCATAAAAAACAAACAATTTCCTTTAATTCTAAAAGATTAGGTATTGGTAAATTACATTTACTATTGGGAGTAAAACAATTAGGATTTGCTGTAAAACTCAATTGAAAAACATCGAATGTTGAACATGGTTCAGGAGCTACATCATAGCATACATAAAAATTAGCATACGGTGTTCCATCGTTAGTATAACTAAAATCCTGTATGACCGTCAATTTATCAGCTGTGACTTTTGCGTTTTGACTAATAAATACGACAATACTGATCTCCATCTCGTGTTTTTCATTTATTGTTACTTGCGCAATCGGAGGTAGCGGTTTTTTATGTCTGGGGTTAGGAAAATTTATTCGATATCCCAAGCCATTTGCTAGAACTCCTATTTCAAAACCGGCCGGTTTTTCTATTGGCCCGCAAGAACTACCTTGTTGATTTGTTGTACTCATAATTATTTGTTTTTAGATTAAAATTCCTATTAAATTAAAAAATAAGATTCCGTTTTAACAAGAGCCTGTTTTATAGTTCTAATACAATATATAATTGCTTACTTATTGTTTATTCTACTTCTTGATCAATAGTTTCGTTGAACCTGTATTTGTAGTACAGACCACTTGTCAATAGGATAAAAAAACCGATCCGTTGATCTCGTTCGCCGCCTGATAGCGTTTGACATTCATAAATACAAACGCCAAAACTAAATACGAATCCTGGGTAGTACTTTTCATTTTGTTTGTCAGATTTGATTAATTTACTTTAACAATCAAATTTTTAAGAACGTAGGCTATTTTAAAATACCGGAGTCCCCTAATATTTTTTTTCTTTCGCAGGAACAAATCGAATTGATCTGGCTTAAAAGCATTAATTTAATACTGTACAAAGAAAATTAAAAGGATAACTTTTATTGAGTAAATTGGTACGAAGTGGTCTTTTTTTGGAACGAAGTAAAATTTAAATGAGACGAACAAAGATATGAGCATGAACATCATACCTTTTTTGCCACAAAAAGTTAAGGTTGTCTCCTTTTACTTTAAGCAAATAAATCAAACATTATCAATCATAATTGCATTGTAAAATCATCTCAAAACTAAATACATTTTCCATTCAATCCCAGCAGAACATTCAAAACCAGTTGATAATGCTATATATAGTAAGACAATCTCTTCAAATCTTCCACAAAAATGGATGACCTTAAATTCGAATTAAATCAGATTGCAGAAACTTTTATAGAAAAACTCTGTGGATTTAGTTATTTTTATGTGTAAATTAGACTAATGAATATATTAAATGGCATGAATTAACTAGCCCGTTTAGCCCTTTCCCAGTTTACTGATTGTAATTTTTTTTAATACCTGAAAAATCCTAAAATCTCACATAAATTCATAATGAAAAAATAATAAGGAACAAACAGAATTTTAATCCTTGTCTCTCTGTTTTCTAAAAACCAGCCTAACAAAGCAGCTGCATAGAAAAAAAGCTGCATCCAAAATAATATAGAATAAAATTCAAAGGATATGATACCTTCATTAAATGATAAAATAGATAAAACAGGGATTAGGAGAATAAGACACAAAGGTGTTAGACTCCAACGTAAAACGCGATGAGAAATGTATTGAAATGAGAGTGTTCCACATTTAAAAATATTCAATAAGGAATGTAATCTTACAATAGACTGAATACCGCCGGCAGAGATTCTAATTTTACGTTTAAACTCTTCTTTTACACTCGCTGAAGCTGTTTCAATTGCATATGCCTCTGGATCATATTGGATGGTATATCCTTCTTGAGCCACTCGTAATGATATGATGAAGTCGTCAAGCAGCGTGTCTTTTTCAACATGACGATATAATTGTGTTCTAATTGCAAAAAGTTCTCCTGCAGCTCCAACAACAGAATATAATTCGGCATCCCATTTTTTAATGCCGATTCATATTTCCAAAGATTCCTTCGCCTGCTCCGGAAGCTACATCACTTTCTTTATTAACAATGCGTTTCTCTCCAGAAACACACCTAACAGTAGCATTACTAAACAAATTAAAAATGCGTCTAACTGATTCTTTCCCCAGATTGGTATTGGCATCACTAAATATTACAATTGGTGTTTTTACAAATTCCATACCCCGATTCATAGCCCCAATTTTTCCATTTCTTTCGTCTAAATGATAAACCGTTGTATTAGGATACCCATTTAATAAATTTGGTGTTCCGTCATCAGATGCTTTTATTGAATAATTTAGCTTCGTTACGAAGTCTAATGCGGAATCTGGGTTAAAATTAGTTGGTGGATCTACAAAAATAAATTGTCAATAAATTAAATAATATTACTATTCTTTTATTCAACAAATGCCATAGCATCCGGTACTTTTCCTGTTACTATGGTGCTAACAACCGTAAAAGTTTTCATGTCAATTACTTCAATTTTATTAGCATTAGAATTTGCTACAAAAGCATACAAACCGTTTGGGTGCATTACAATATTAACAGGACGCGGTGTGTGGTACAATAACTTTTCTAAAAGTGTTGTTTTACCATGAAGGACAATAGTTTTAATTTTCTTTTTTGATTGTTGGCTGTACACATATATATCACCGTCAATCGCATTGGCAACCAAACAATACTTTCCGTCTATGGAAAAATTTAGCTTTAATGGATCTTTCCCTGTACTTAAAGTGGCTATAACTTTATACGAAGAAGTGTTTATGACTGTAATGGTGTTTTCTTTATTGTGGGTCACCCATAATTCTAATCCATCAGGGGTTATCGCAATGCCTTTTCTCCCTAATCCGCAAGCAATAATTGCAACAACTTTGTTTAGGTTTAGGTCAATAACACTCACGGAACCTGAATCGATATTAGTTACATAAGCAATTGGTTTTTTGGGATGAAGCACTACGAGATGACTCTTTTCTTGTTTTGTGGGTATTTGTTTTTCAATATTGTCCGTGTCAATGTTGACTATTAATAAGGTATTACTAATAAAATCAATAACTCCAACTTTATTCGCTTCTGGAAAAGCTACAATACCATTTACTCTTATATTTCCCTTTAAATCTATCGTTTTTTCTACTACATTCGTTTTTGTATTTATGACTTTAATAATGTTGCCATCGCTAGCCCCATAATTAGTTAGTACGACTCTTTTTTGATCTGCTGTGGTTACCGCTTCGTGAGATAATATGTCAATAGGAATTTCTTCTATTTCTTTTCCAGTAAACAAATCAACTACCTGAACATCCTCGCTGACCTTGCTTACAATGTATAATTTCCCAGTGGTTTTTATCGTATAGGAGGGTAATCTAAAAATGAAAAGCCCTAGCTTTATTATAGCAAAAAGAATGACAAACGATAGTACAATATATTTTAAGCGCTTCATAACTATAGCATGAAATTAATTTATAAAAGTCAATCCATCTGGAATTTTCCCTGTGCCAATTGTACTAACAATCTCGAAGGTTTTCATGTCAATTACTTCAACTTCGTTAGCATTTGAGTTTGAAACAAAAGCAAATAAGCCATCGGGGTGCATTAGTATTCCAACCGGACGCGGTGTGTGGTAAAGTAATCGTTCTATGATATTATTTTTGCCTCTAATAATTATCGTTTTGATTTGTTTTTTAGATTGCTGCTCAAAAACTGAAATTGTTCCTCCGCTTGAATTTGCTACCAGACAATATTTTCCATCTATGGAGAATTTAAGTCGTAAAGGTTCTTTACCCGTAGTTAAAGTATGTATAACTTTGTAAGTCGAAGTGTTAATTATAGAGACCGTATTGTCTTTATTATTAGTAACCCAAAGTTCTGACCCATCGGGTGTAATATCAATCCCCTCTGTTCCTAAACCGCAAGGAATAACTTGTATTACCTTATTCAAGTCAAGGTCAATAACACTAACCGACCCTGATTTTATATTAGTTACATAAGCAAATGATTTAAAAGGATGAAGTACAAGAAGATGACTAAACTCTTGTTGTGTAGGTATTTTTTTTTCTACACTACCCGTTTCAATGTTAACAATGGATAAATCATTTCCTAAATCTGTAAGGACTCCAACTTTAGTTGAATTTGGAAAAGAAACAATTCCATGGGGTCTTAGACTGCCCTTAAGACTTATGATTTTTTCGATCTTATTTGTTTTTGTATTGATCACTGTTATGCAATTTCCAGGGGTGTCAGGATTACCATAATTAGTAACCACAATTCTGTTTTGGCTGGTTACTGCAACGGCTTCATGTGGTTCAATTTCAATAGGATTTTCAACTACTTCTTTTCCGTTTTTTAAATCAATAACTTTATAATCACTACTTAATTTGCTGAACACATAGAGCTTTCCTCTGGTTTGGATCGTGTAGGAAGGACGTTTTACTAGATATGATGTAATTGAGGTGATAACAAACAGCAAAGCAATAACGAGCACTATGTATTTTATTTTTTTCATAACTGATTTGATTTGAATAGTTTTATGGCAAATTGACACGCTCTAGCTGTAATTGCCATATAGGTTAAGGATGGGTTTTGACAGGCAGAGGAAGTCATACAGCTCCCATCGGTGATAAATACATTTTGTACATCGTGCATTTGATTGTTTTTGTTTAAAACTGAAGTTTTTGGGTCGTTCCCCATTCTTGCGGTTCCCATTTCGTGTACTGCTGATCCTGGAGGAGGGCTTGTTCTGTAACTGCCTACGTTGGTAAAGCCTGCTTTTGTTAAGATTTCCTCGCTCGATTTAGTCATGTGTTCCATCATCGCTAACTCATTAGAACTATATTCAAAATGTACTTTTACCAGTGGTAATCCCCATTGATCTAGATTTTGAGGATCTAAAGTAATTTTGTTTTCGTAGTTAGGCAATACTTCACCGCGTCCGCCCAACGAGATGGTCCATTTCCCTGGAGTTTGTAATTGTGCTTTTAATGATGCACCAATACCTGAAGTGGGTTTGGATTCCCAATTTTCTCTTTCGCCTTTGCCTTGAATTCCATAACCGCGAACGAAATCAGTGTTTTTTGTTTGCAAATTCAAATTTTGGAATCTTGGGATGTAGATTGTTCCTGGTGATCTACCTTCATAATACTTATCTAGTAATCCGTCAAAAGTGCCGTACGTTCCTTCGTTTACCACATGATCCATTAAGTTGTGTCCTACCTGCAGGCTAGAATTACCTAATCCGTTAGGAAACGTTTTGGAAACAGAGTTCAATAAAATGGACGCTGTTGCAATTGCGGAGGCATTTAAAAAAATTATTTTCGCATAGTAGGTTATTTTTTCTTTGGTTATAGCATCAATTATAATAACACCTACCGCTTTCTTTGTTTTTTCATCATAAATAACTTCTTTTACTATAGCGTTTTCTCGAAGCGTTAAATTCCCTGTTTCTTGCGCATCTAATAATGTTGATGAATTACTACTAAAATAGGCCGCAAAAGGACATCCTCTGCTGCATAAATTTCTATACATACAAGGACCTCTACCTTTTTTAGGTTCGGTTAAATTAGCAACTCTGCCATTTATAACCATTCGATCTGAAAAATGTTCCTTTGTTTTTTCTTTTAAATGCTGCTCAATGGCATTCATCGGTATGGGCTTTAAAAAAGTGCCGTCTGGAAGGTGTGGGAGTGCGTCTTTACTTCCGCTAACTCCTATATAATCCTCTACATAATCGTACCATTCTGCTAAATCCTGATATCGAATTGGCCAATCCACACCATTTCCATCTTTTTTATTTGCTTCAAAATCAAGATCTGATAAACGATAGCTCTGGCGTCCCCAAGTCAATGAACGACCGCCAACTTGATAGCCTCTTATCCATTTAAAAGGATTCATTTGAATATAAGGATGCTCTCTATCATTTACATAAAAATGCTTGTCTGTTGCATTGCAATGACTACTTTGAATTGGTCTTTCTTCCAGTTCTTTAGTAGTTAGATGAAATCTATTTTTAAAGTCCCAAGGATTTAAAAAGGCAGTTGGATAATCTTTTACATGTTCAACATTACGACCTCTTTCTAATACTAGTGTTTTTAATCCTCCTTCTGTGAGTTCTTTTGCTGCCCATCCGCCGCTTATACCAGATCCTACAACGATGGCATCAAAAGTATTTGTTTCTGTTTGGTTTTTCATACTATATCTATTTAGTTGCCCAAGCTTTTTGATTTGATTTTATGGTAGTAATGGCATTATATCGACCCGGAATGAGTTCATAACCTAAGAGTTGTGTGGCTCCCATTTGAGAGGTGCAATAGCCTTCAATGGTTACTTTTTTTAGAATCGTATAAAAAGATCGCCCATTTATTTTGTTACTAATTTTTGAAAATAAGCCGCCAGAGTCAGCATTATTCTCAAAATTTTGTACTATTTCTATTTTTTGCTGCATTGTACATTTTTCGAAAGTAGTATCGTAAGTACTCAAACAAGTTTCTTGAAGGTCCTTTAATCCGTTTAAAAAATTGTTATATTCCTTGTTAGACGAACAGGATTCCATATAACTAATAATATAATCTTGAACTTTTGCTTCCTTTGCCCCAGGTGTTTGTGTACGAGGTAATAGGATATCTGCTAATTCTGAAATTAAACTTAAATAATTATGAAGCTGCCCTTTGCCTGATTTAGTATTTTCATAAAAAAACTTAAAACCACTGTAGGAAGCAATACTAATTCCTGTGAGGGCTAAAATTCCTCCGATAGCTTTTCTTCTGTTCATCATTGTAATTTTTTTAATTTACCATTTAACGTAACCCTTACACCATCAAGCAGCTCGTTTAGCTCTTTCCCAGTTTACCGATTGTGATTTTTTTAGATATCTAAAAAAGCCCAAAACCACACATAAATTCATAATAAAAAAGTAATAAGGCACAAACAGAATTTTGACTCTTGTTTCTCTATTTTCTAAAAACCAACCCAGTAAAGCAGCTGCATAAAAAAGAAGTTGCAACCAAAATACTATGGAATAAAATCCAAAAGATAAAATCCCTTCGTGAATTGCTAAAACTGTTAAAACTGGAAGGAGTAAAATGAGGCATAATGGGGTTAGACTCCAGCGCAAAACGCGATGCGATATGTATTGAAAAGAAAGCGTTCCGTATTTAAAAATATTCAATAATGAGCGTAATCTTACAATAGATTGAATGCCACCGGCTGAGATTCTAATTTTGCGTTTGAATTCTTCTTTTACACTTGCCGAGGCTGTTTCAATAGCATATGCTTCAGGATCATATTGAATGGTATAGCCTTCTTGAGCCACTCGTAATGAAATAATAAAATCGTCAAGCAAAGTGTCTTTTTCTACATGACGATACAATTCTGTTCTTATGGCAAAAAGTTCTCCAGCAGCGCCAACAACCGAATACAATTCGGCATCCCATTTTTTTAATGTCGATTCATATTTCCAGTAAATTCCTTCCCCTGCTCCAGAAGCCACATCACTTTCTTTATCCACAATTCGTTTTTCTCCAGAAACACATCCAACAGTTGGATTGCTAAACAAATTAACAATACGTCTAATAGACTCTTTACCTAGATTGGTATTCGCATCACTAAATATTACAATTGGTGTTTTTACAAAATCCATTCCTCGATTCATAGCACCAATTTTGCCGTTGCGTTCGTCTAAATGGTAAACCGTTGTATTGGGATACCCTTTTAATAAATCAGGCGTTCCATCATCAGAACCATCAGTAACCCAAATAATGTTTAATTTGTCTTTCGGGTATTCAAGTTCTAAGGTATTTTTCATTTTAGCTGCTGCATAATCTTTTTCATTATAGGCTGCAATAAACAAGGTAACTTCTGGTTCATAAGACAAATCTATTTCAAATTTTTCCCCTATTTTAAAAACCCTTCTGATTTTTACAATTGCATATAGCAAAATACCGTAACCAACATAGGTATAAACTATTACAAACAACAATACCCAAAACACTATTTTTAAAGTTATCATATTTTTATCGTTTTCATTTAAAATTGATCATTCGATTTAGTTTTTACCTAAGAACAATACTCTTGTCAATTTAGACCGTTCCAAAATTTTCTCTACTATAATGGGGAAAATAATACCCGCTGTTAATGACAATCCAAAGATTATAAAAACCGAATTAATATGCAGTTTCAGCGCAATTATTCGTCCTCCTGCCGTACCAAATGCATGAAATAGATATATGGAGTAAGCAAAAGAACCAAACCAGATTAACCAACCTGATTCTATCCTAGACTGCAGCAAAAGGATTGTTGCCGTAAAACCTACCAGCAAACAAAAAAAGTCATCTTTGTGTACAACATAATTGATTACCTTAAACCAAGACAACTGCTGGATGCTAACGCATATAACTAATATAATTACTGACAAATAGGCGACCCATTTACTTTGAAAAACCTCTTTAAATCGGTTCAAACCAACACCTAAAACAAAACAGGGTAAAAGATATAATGCCCCTTTGTAACTCAAATAGTTGGGTGACTCAAATGGAATAAATAAATCCCGAAGTAATAACGCAATTATTGATACACTAAAAACAATTAGCAAATTAGTTACAGTATTCATTTTATTGAAAATGTCTAATAACCCAACAATAACAAAAACAATAAAAAGAGAATACAAGTACCAGAATAAAGTATAGGGAAAAAATACTAACTTCCATATATCGAACAAATCCCCTTTATTATTTGTTCCTGGTGTAAAATATTGCAATAAAAAATAACAAACACCAACGGTTAGCATCGGCACAAGTAAGCGCATCGCTTTTTTGGAAACAAAAGTTTTAAATCCATTATGAGCAACGGGTTTTAGCGAATATACTTCACCTGCAAGAATGGTAAAAAGAGGCATTTGTATCGAGGCAATAAAGGTGTCGTAAAAATATCGCAAAAAAGAATCGTCATTTACCTTCATACCGCCATCTGATCCAGAACCAATAACATGCCCTATAACTACCATTATAATTACAGCTCCCCTTAATGTTTCTATAGTTGAATCTTTAGTATGCATGCTAATCCGATTTATTTTATGTTTAAAAAATTTCGTTTGGCTACACTTTTTCCCATTTCAGGGTTTCGTGATTGTATTTTTTTAAAACTCTTGCAGGATTACCCACTGCTACCGAATAGTCTGGAATGCTTTTTGTAACAACACTACCCGCAGCAATAACGCAATTTTTCCCAATGGTTACTCCCGCCAAAACCACCACATTGGCACCAATCCAAGTGCCATCACCAATGGTTATAGGAGCTGTAGAAACTCCCTGTACATGAATAGGGAGACTTACATCTTCATAATTGTGATTTAATCCTGAAAGTGTAATGTTTTGAGCAAGCCGAATGTCATTTCCAATAGTTACAGGGCCAATAATTGTATTACTCAATCCTATTTTTGTTCTATTTCCAATAATTACGGGGCCTACGCCATTGTTTATTGCCGAAAAATCTTCAATTGTAGCATCTTCTCCCAATTCAAATTTGTTCCAAGGCACAACATCCATTCTAGTTCGTGGTCTAATTCGAGCCCCTTTTCCTTTTTTATGATAGAAAGGATTTACAAACCATTTGATCCATAATCGTGGTCTTGTCTGCTTAGGAATAAGTATCGACCAATGAACTAATTTTTTTAACTGTTCGTTTGATTTTATTTTTTCTTTTAATCCCATTTTATTTTGTGTTTGGTTGCTTTTATGATTGCTTTATAGATGGCACTAACATTATTCTCCCACGTGTGGCTTTTAGCAAAATCAGCTCTTTTTTTAGCAAGTTCATTCGAGTTTTCTTCCAAAGCTTTTTCTGTTAAAATGATGTACTCCTCTTTTGATGAGGCTAAATAGACAAACTCCTTAAACATTTCCATTGCTTTAGTTTTTGTGGCAACTATTGGTTTTCCCATGGCTAAATATTCGTCTATTTTTCTAGGATAATTTCCTATAGTCAAATTATTAGTTAATTGCGGATTGATGGCCACATCAAAACCCTTTACATACGCGGGCAACTCTGCACCATCTTTACTTCCAAAAAAATAAACATTGGGCAATTGATGTAATTTAGATTTTTTAAAATCCTCGTCTTCTGGTCCTACGAGGACAATACTCCAATTCTTTCTTTGCTCGGCCATAAATTCAAGTAATTTGATATCGAGCCGTAAACTTATCAGTGAGCCAACATAGCCAATGACCGGTGAAGGCACGCCTTTAAATTCTTCTGGAACTTGAATTGTGCCAGCTTCGTCACTAAATTGAGATACATCACAACCTTGACCAACCATATAGCTGTGGTTATTGTACTGCAAACCAAAATCTGCAAAAAAATCTGAATTAGTTAATAACACATCTGCCTCTTTTAGAACTTCGGGTTCCATGCGTTCACCATGCTTTTGCCAATAAGGCACTTTTACAAGGTAATCCCGCATGTAATAGGCATACACTTTAGGTTGTAAAAATTCCTTTAAGTGCCTGCCTAAAAACATAGAACTATCATTAAATAAAATGATGTCTTTAAAATTTAATCGTTGTGCAGCCGATTTAATATCGGCTGAAAATAAACGGGCATTTCTTTTATTTAAAATTTTAAAAACAGCATCTAATGGCAACCAATTGATGGATTCAACGCAATTTTTGGGGTATAAATTCCATAGATTTTCTTTAATTTCGTACAAATCGGGCTCCAATCCATTTTTTATTTTTATCCTTTTTTGAACTTTCTCTTTGTGCTTGTCTTTTTGCATTGTAGATCGATCCATTGGAGGATTCACATATAAAACACGATTATTTTTAGAAAATTCAAGTGCAATGTTTTTACAATTACTACCTATTTCTATATCCCAGGCTTGAATTCCTACTACTATTATGTCTTTACCTTTTATCATAGTGTATTGTTTTTTGAATGTTCTAAATGGATTAATTCATAAAGCTTTAGATACTCTTTGGCCATATTTTTCCAAGAAAATTGTTTGCTGCGCTCCAAACCTTTATCGCAAAGAGATTCTCTATAGGCATCGTTATTTAGAATTTTAATGAGTCCCTGGGTAATTTCTTCTGGATTAAACGGATTAATAATATGGGCAGCATCTTCAGCTATTTCAGGCATCGATGACGTATTTGATGTAATAACAGGCACGTTACACGACATGGCTTCAAGCATTGGAATCCCAAAACTTTCTCTGAGTGATGGATATAAAAACACATCGCATTGCGAATAAATTGAAGGTAAATCAGTATTAACTACATATCCTGTCAAAACAATATGATTAATAAGATTACTATCATTAATTTCGATCAAAATTTTAAGAAGTTCGGTCTTGTCATAATCCAGCATAACGAGTTTATGATTTGAACCTGTTTGTTTTAAAAAATCGGAAAAGGCTTTGAGAGTTCCTTTTGTATTTTTTTTAGGATCGGTATTACCAAGGAAAAAGAAATATTTGTCCGGTAAATTGTATTTTTCTTTTACGCGATGCAGTTCTTCTTTATTAGTAATGGGTTTAAAATGTTCACTTACCCCATTATAAATAGCATCCAGTTTTTTATCGCCTTTTATGCCAAAGAATTCACCTATTCTGTTTTTCTCAAAATGAGAAACGGTAATCACTTTTTTACTCCTTTTTACAACACGCGGCACGACTAATTTTCGATATATATTTCCAAATTTCTGATACCAACTTGCACTACTTGTTAGTATTTTATAATAACTGCTTTCCATGTAAATAATATCATGAAGAATTGTAATTAACGGAATACTCGTAAAAAAAGGTGCGGTATTGCTTGTGCTATGCAAAACATCGCAGCCATATTTTTTTGCTGCTTTTGGTAATGCAATTTGTTCCCAAGTAGGATATGGCCCGCCATTTAATTCAATGATCTTAAAATTCGAAGTTTCTGTAAGAGCAGTTCGATCTATATCTGGTTTTACAAAAACAAAATATTCATTTTCGTGATCCAGATCCTGGAGGTTCTTTATTAGTTCTAAAGCGACCATATCCATACCATGCTTTTTTTTTCGAAAAAGTCGTTGCCCTTCTATACCTATTTTCATGATGCTCTTTTTTTAGATTGATTGCTTCCACATCTAGATAAAAATGAGAAGTAATTATTTATGATTTCATTTTTACATTTCTGAATTAGTATGTTTTACAGCATAATTTCAAGTTTGTTTTTTTGAACTTGACGTATGCTGCGTATGAATAAAAGTTTTATTAGCTCCTTTTATTTTTAACAAAGACAACAACATCATAAACATTCCTTTTGGCAAACTAGCTAATGCCTTACAGGTACTGATGCTGTAAAAATATTTTGGAACTGAAAAAACAAAAGACATTATGCAGGCTGTTAATAAAATAATCCAATAATTAGCGTATGGCCTTTGATTATCTAGAAAATAATTCACTACTACAAAACCAATACTGCATAATAGAACAGCTCCTAACAGTAATATTCTAGGTGGCTGTATAAATTGAATCGCTTTATCAAAATAATCGATATTGCCTTTAAATAGTAAGTCTTTACAAGCACTTAAAATATCTTTTTTAAAATAATGCAATTGTGCAGACAGCCATCGGCGGCGCTGATTACCAAATACCTCCGCTTTTTGTATTTTTTCATCAAAAACTACAGCATCATCGAGATAGACAATTTTGTGTCCTTCTTTGAGCATTTTGAGTTCTATTTCCTTATCAAATCCGCCAACAGCAGTAACTGTTGCCATAAGCGATTTGAAATAATCGTATTTAAAAGCCATTCCAGAACCTATTATTGCAGAAGAAAGTCCTAAAACTCGATGTCCTTTTCTAAAGATATTATTGTTTATTTCTTCGCTAATGGCATCAAGAACCGCCCAGGAATTATTTGTATTTTTTGCTGTACGATGTCCTTGTACGGCAATGAAACCATGTTCGAAAGCTGCATTTATTTTCTTCAAAAAATCATTAGCCATCACATTGTCCGCATCTAATACGACAGCAATATCATACTCCCTTTCGAGGGCTGCCATGGCTTTATTTAAAGCTTTAGATTTTGTGCTTTTATCAAAACTTACCTCAATAACGATTATAGGCAAAGTCTTTAATTCTGAAATTGTTTCTTTTTTAAAAGAATCAGCAATAATTACAACATCATAAAGATTGGAAGGATAGTCTTGTTGCAGGGCTGCGTATGCTACTTCAACAATTACTTCATCTTCTTTATACCCAGGAATGAGAACCGCTATCTTTTTTATATTCCCGTTATCTGAATATTTCTTTTGCTTGTAAAATAAACTTGCAATAGAAAATAGTAAAACATATAACGTTGCCAAACCCAAAAGACCTAGCAAAATAATTTGTATGATATTGAATACTAACATAATAAATAGTTATAATTAGAACCGTATGGGCTTAAGATTACTTAATTTTTTTTATTTAAACTTTCGTAGTATATCCCTCAGTTTTAAAGCGTATTTTCTAAGGAAAGGCAAATGCTTGCCACTTTTAAGATTATACATAAATGATTCCGATTCAAATATCATTTCAAAATTAGCGGTGCACAAAACAGGTTTTTTTGATAATCTGTTTATTTCTACAGCCTGATGGTATTCACTTTCTATAAACAGTACATAGGGTTTAGCCAAATAGGCTTTTGCCTTATGATCGCCATGGTTGTTCGCACGCTGTCTTGCTTCCATATTGGGCAAGTCTAGCATTACTAAATCATTGTATTTAATATTGTTAGCCGCTAACCAAGTTTCGGTTTCTTTGCGGTATTTTTCTAAACGAGAGGTTACGATAGTTCCTATTTTACTCCCTGGAATAAACAAGGGTGGAGCATTTAACAGAAAATCGATGTATTTTTCTCCGTCGTCATTTTGCTCTGGTAAAGGATCTGCACATAAAACGCCATCAATATCAAAACAAGATTTTTCTAAAGTAGTGTGGTTAAGTATATTCCATTGAAAATATCTTGGTAACGGAACCGTTTCAAAAAAATAATCAACCATTTTTTCTTTGCCTGGAATGACATAAATCGCACAATATTTGATCTTGAATTTATCTTCAAGATGTTTTAAACTTTCTTTAACCTCCACCATGGCAGATCCTGAAGCGATGCTATCATCAACCACAAGTATGTTTTTAAATTCTGAAATATCAAAAAACTGGCTTCTCGCACCAGCTTTATAAATATGTCCATTTAAAAAGGAATGAATGTCTGTATACGGTCTATTAAGGTACAATGCCAGTAAATTTGCCGGAAGCATGCCACTTCTGGGAACACCTACAATTAAATCAAAATCACGAGGAATTATACTTAATTTTTGAAGTATGATATTATTTAAATCCTTTACATTTCTGTAGTACATAGTTTTTTGGTTTAATGGTTGATACGTATAGTTTTACATAGTAATTAGTATTTTATAAATTTTATGTTTTACTTATTTCAGGTTGATTTTCTTGATTACCTGTTTCAAAAGTTTCAGGATTTGATATTATAGCCATAGTTGCATATATGAGTAGAGCAGTAGGCATTTGTCCTAAAACCGCATTTCCATAAGAAGCTGCCATTACACCAGCCATTCCTGAAATTAGAGCACTCATTTTTAACTTGGTTATTGGATCTCTAATTGTAAACATTACTTTGTAAGATGCTTTACCCATTACATAAAACAAAATAAACAAATGAAATAATAAGCCTACAATACCTAGTTCGGCCCAAATTAAAACGTACCAACTGTCTGTAGCTACATGCGAAAGAAAAGCATTTGGCAAAAACCGCTGCGCTTTATCGCCAGCATGGCCTATACCTCCTCCAAATGGTCTTGATGCTAAATAGCCTTTCAGTATTTTCTGATTGTTTAATCGTACTTGCAGCGAGGGTTCATTGGGATCAAACGCACTTCGCATTCGCCTTATTTGGTCATTCCCATTGGCGATAGTTGTGTATTTGAAAAAAACAAAAAATATAGCAAGAAATAGTACGCCAAATGACAAAACTTTAATATTCTTTCTCAGTAAAAAAAAAGTCATTAGCCCCCCCAATGGGACTGCAATTGAACCTCTGGTTCCGGATATCAACATTCCGTAGAATCCTAATATTCCAACAATGATAAAAAATACTTTGGCAAACCCTTTTTTAGTCATTGAATAAATAACAGCTACTACACCCGTATACCCTTGATTTCCTCCAAATTGACCTGCATCACTGAAAAATGAAAAAACCCTTAATTTACCAAAAAGGATATGAGTCTGAGCTGCTCCGGCATTTAACCAAGCTTTTTCTGCAAAATCGACCCCAATAAACAACTGCTTCATTCCGTTTAAGGTCGCAATTATTGAAAAGACACCCCAAACATATAAAAGGATATCTAATTTTTTATGGGTATTGATGAGCATAAACGTAAGAATAATAAAGAAAAAGAAATAAAATCCCAGACCTCTGCCCGCAATCCAAGCTTCGACACTTCTAGCTTCTGGGTTTACAAGTTGAAATATGCAATATAAAAGCCAAATACCTGCTAAAAATGTAATGTCTTTATTGGCTGGAGACCAATCGACCCTTTCTCTAAATCGGGAAAAAATTAACGCTAAAAAAGTTAAAACCATAACACCATCTATAGCAAAACCTAAGGGTAAACCTGTTACATAGCGCGTTAAACCAAGTATCAAAAAATTAAGACCAATGGCGGTATAAAAACCAAGAATAGGGTTTGTAAACAATTTATATAAATAGAATGCACCAAACATAAGGGCAAATAAAAGCCCTATACCTACTATTTTTAATTTCGTTATTATTACTGCAATCAACAGGACTGTTAAAAATAATAATACAAGTCCCTTTGGGCTATATAAACCAGCGGAACCAGATACTTTATCAAAGGGATTTATATTATTACTACTTGTATTCAATTTACTTTTTTATTAGTTTTTTATGATTCTTTCAAATTATGTTTAGTCATTTTATTAATAAGGTTTTTATAAAAATTAATTCCACTTAAAAAAATTTCTTTATACGATAAAGTCAATTCTTTATCCAAAAAATACATTCCCATCCAAATGCCAATTAAGGTAAAAACTATAGATGCAACTGCAACAAGAAGTAAAGATTTGAAGATAAAAATAGCGATACAATCGCCAACAATATTTGCCAGAACCATAACAAATACCTTTATAGCATTAATTTTTGGCTTATTAATACTGTCTAAACCTATGCCAGTCATTCTATCAATAGGTAATAATAGTCCGTAAATAGAGAATACACGAACAATACTCACAACATTGAATCCTGTTTGAGGATCCGTTTCTAAATACTGTCTCCCGCTTATGAGTAATACAAAAAACTCAGCAAATACAAACGTGAATAAACTAATACCCATAAAAAGATAGGTTAAGGCTCCAGAGTAGGTATAAAACAAGTTTTTTACTTCCTCTATTTGATTGTGTAAACTGGCTTTAGACATTTTAGGAAATGCTGTAGCTACAAAACTACGTAAAGGAATTTGCTGCAATTCAGTTAGTTTCATAGGAATACTATAAAGAGCTACAGCAGCACTGCCTAAAGGACTTAAACTAATAATAATGGTATCTGCGCTTCTCAACAAGTTGGTTCCTAATAATGTGAATGTTGTGTATTTTCCAAAATCCAGTAATGTTTTATTGGTTTTCTTATCTGCTTTTGTAATAAATTTGGTTCCATCCCAACCCAAAATTATACTCAGCAAAGAAGTTAAAGCATTAATAATAAGCAACGCTATAACTAATTTATTTAACGTCATTTTCATATAAAAGAAACTAAATAAAACTACCAAAAAGAACAACCCGCTGTTTATTGATTTAATGAATAAGATTTTATCGTACTTTCTGTCGGCTTGCAATACGACTAGTGCATTATTCCATGGCAGATTTAAAAACGCCAGTAGCGGATACCATTTAAAAAACAAATTATATCCAGACTTACTAATTGCATCATGGAACACGACATTGCAAAACACTAAAATAACAGCTACTACCAACGTTGCACTAAAACCTATTAATGCATTAGATCCTATAAGTTTAATTCTAGAGGATTCATCAGCACCTGATAAAAATCGTATCAAGCCAGTATTAGTAATACCAAATCTGAACATTTCTATAAAAGACCCTCCGGTTATGAATAAAACCCATTCGCCAAAAACTTCTAATGGTAAACTTCTCGCTAATAATGCAAAACCACCGATACCTAAAACGGCAATGACCAGATTTCCTGTTAATGACAGAAAATTATCTTCGCGCACTATAGCTTTAAGTGTTTTCATTAATCACTAAATTAAATTTGGTTTTTAGAAAAAAATTGAAATTTGAACATCGCTTTTATTTTTCTTCTTAATAAGCTTCGTTTTTTAGGTAACTCCCCTAAAACCGATTCAATTTCATTAATAGTAACACCATTAATTATAAAATTAATTTTTGACTCAGATGCTGCCAAAATATTTTTCATTGCAGATTGATCTGCATCTGACCATACTCGATTAGAACGACATACAAGAATATCTAAATCTGCTTTATTAAGTAATTCTATTGGATAAATATAATCGATTAGCGCTGGCAATTCAATAATTACAAAGTCTGGTGTAAAATTTAACGTAATGTTATTTTGGTCTAAAATGTCTGAGAAATTTTGGGCATTATAAAACCTGCTATCCATGGTATAAGGATAGTATTCTGAAGGATCAAGATAACTAGATAGATCGGCTAAAAAAGGATTATCATAATCTATACGCGGATCAGTATATCCTAAAATTTTATTTAGAACAGAAAATTTCTTTTGCTTTTTTACTGTTTTTTTTGTTCCATCGTAAGTAAGCAGTACTATTTTTTTACCCTCTTGCTTCAATGTTTTAGCAATATTACCCGCTAATACTGTTTTACCTTCCATTTTTTGGGTACTAAATACAACTATGGTTTTTGTCTTTTTTTCTGAACCATGTGTGCCAAAATACTGTAATACGTTTTGCGTAATTATCTCAATTAGTCTTTTTTGTATGTAGGGTAAATTGATGCTTCCTGGGTTTAAAATTAATTTAGGCATCATACCCAAGGAATTCATGCCTAGTTTTTTACTTGCTCTTTTAGAGTTTTTCAAAGTATCATCAAAATACTCCATTATAAAAATAATTCCCATTGTAAAAAGAACTCCTAAAAAGGCAGCTGCAATAATTAATATAGATCTTTTAGTAGGGTTAGGAGACAAAGGATAAAATGGCGGGTCAATGGCCTTCAAGTTTGAGGTAAGTTCATTATCCTGCAATTTTAGTTTTGCCAAATTTAATCCATGAAGTATTTCTAAATATCCTTGCTCAGAAACCGAAATTTCTCGCTCAATTCTTTTTATAGTAGCTCCAGCTGGTGCATAGTTTGCATATTTTTCCTGAAATTGTTTGTTTTGTCCATTTATAACTTTAATTTTTGCTTTAATATTTTCTGCTTCAACCACATTATTCATCCACTCAGGCAGTATTTTAGTTAATGGCAAACCGTCTATAGAATTTTGGTAAGAATACAGTTCATCAACATTTCTTTTTATATCATTTGTTAATGCTTCCGATTGTTGATTTAAGTCGGCTATTTTTGCTAAATCTTCTTCACTATTACTAGATTCAAATTTAGCCTTAGTCAAAGCTATTTTAAAATTGATATCGCCTATTTGCTTCTTTTTTTCAAGAATATTAGCTGTTTTTTGTTGAATAACTTCTTGTATTTTTAATTTTTCTTCTAATCTTACAGTGGAAGCCTCAATTCCAGCTAAATCAGCTAATTTTTTATTATAATCAACATCCATATCCTCCTTAACTACCGCAACAGCTTTACTTTGTTCATAGTAATTAATAATATTAGAGGCTTTGTTAAATTCGAGAAGAATATCTTCTGCTGCCGTTAATTTTTGTCTGGCGTTTTCCAGTTGAGCTTCGAAATACTTCACCACTGCGTCTGATCTATTCTCCTTAATGTATTTATAATTACTAATACAAACGCGGTTATAAATAGCAAGTGTTTGCTGACAAATACCGGGATCATTTACCGTATAGCTTAACTTTATTAAATCACTACTTGATATTCTAATAGCAGTTATTTTAGAAATTGCTTTGAGAGAATAATGTTCATCTTCATAATTGAGTAGTTCATAAACAAAATTATTATTACTGCTCTTCATTAAAGCCATTAAATTTTTCACTGTTTTTTCGTAGTCACTCCTATTTATTTCTGGGGGAAACAGCGCTTTATCATCATCATTTGTGCCCACTATCGAAGTACCTTTTTTATTTTCTTTGACAACATACTTGTACAAATCAACGGGTACTTTATTTTTTAATTGGTCATAAAAAGTTTTGGAAATGTATCTAGGATTTGCCTTTGGAAGCATTAAGTGCTGCGCTAATAATCTAATGGCAACTTCTTCTTGAGTTTCTCGTGAGTTTATAATATTAATCAAATTATCAAATGCGGCGTTCGATGCCTGATAATTGAATGTCTTATCCATTTCAATAGAGGAACCAGTGGCTATACCTGTATATAAAATAGTTTGCGAAGAATATTCAAAAGTTGGATTCTTAGTAAGAAATATCACCATTGAAGCCAATACAACTGGAACTAGCAGTAGAAGCAACAAGTGTTTTAAAATTAATCTTACAAAATCAATTATCTTCATCGTTCTAATTTGAATTTGTTAAATTAAATACAAGTCCTGACATATCTTCAAGCAATTGTTTGGCAATAATAAATTCAGATTTTGCCGATTCGTAGTCAGCCTCAAAATTTGAAGTCATACTAGTTATCCTAACATATTCTGCAATAGGTACAACTCCATTTCTAAATTCTTTTTCAACCATTTCCATATTCACTTTTCCATTGCCTAAATTTTTGGACTTTATTAGAAGTAATTTTTGCTTTAAAATTAAGTCTTGATATAGTCTTATAACGGTTTGTCTTATTTCGTCTTCTTGAAATTTTGTCATGTTTTTTGCCTCATCAATTTCTAATCTTGCCAGTTTGAGCTGATTTTTTCTGTTCAACACATCAAATACGGGAAACTTTAAATACACACCCACGCTATAATTATATTGCCTTGAAAGTGTTGAAAAAGCAGTGTTAGAAATCCCATCTTCACTGTTAGAAAAATTGTTTAAGGTACCATACCTGCCATCAACTTGAACGCCTATATTTCTTGTCCAAAAGATGCGCTCAGATTCCAAAGTTGATTCTTTAACACCAATATGATTCTTTCTGAATTTAAGCATTGCATTTCGATTTAATACAGAGTCCATAACAACCTTAAGCGGAGGAAAGCTAAATTCAATATCGCTTAATGACTCCTCATTATATTCTGTTGTTTGTGCCTGAGCACTGTTTAACGAAAATACCGTTAAAGTAAAAATGATAATTATTTTCAATCTTTTTTTCATATAAAATATTTAGGGCGTAAGCCTTTTTTTAAACTGAGCCTTTTTGAAGCAAGGCAGGAATCGTTCTTAAAATGAGTTTTATATCATACCAAAATGAATAATTATCGCCTTTAAAAAGATCTGCATATTCATTATCGAGGCGCATTCTTTCTTCTTCAGACATTTGTCCGCCTTTACCTCTTAGCTCTACCTGCCATAAACCTGTAATACCGGGAGGAGCCAGGAACCTTTTTGATATATCATCTGCTGTTAATAACTCAGCTTCATATACAGGCAATGGTCTATTACCCACAATAGACATATCCCCTTTCAATACATTAATTAACTGTGGTAATTCGTCTATACTCGTATTTCTAATGAATTTGCCAACTTTAGTAACGCGGGGATCATCAACAATTTTGACAAAAGTTGAATTATTTTTTGCAGCTTCCCGCTTTTGAACATTAAACCAATAGTCACAAATCACGTGAGTTTCTATATACATCAAAGGCGAACATGATTCTCCTTCAGGCAGTTCACTACATTTAGGGCAAGGAATATCCAGCGGATTGTTTGTTGTTACAGGTTCTTTTTTGTATTGATTTTTTTCCTGAGCTAAATTTTTTAAAAGTTCGTCTGAACCCGTACGCATTGATCTGAGTTTGTAAAAGTCAAATGTCTTGCGCCCTACCCTTTTTGAAATATAATATACTTTCCCTTTTGATTCTAATCGTATAGCAAGTATAATAAGCAGTAAAAATGGCGATGCCAATAAGAGTACCATAGATGCTACAAAAACATCAAAAATGCGTTTTGACAAAGGCATTATGTAATTCTCTTCAGAGACTTTTTGTATTATTTTTACTCTTGAAGGATTTTTATTGACACAAAGAAATTCAATTCTGTTTAAAATATCTTCTGGCGAAGTTACAGAAGTTACATAAAAATCATCAATTTGTTTTTTAAATGCTGACTTGTAAATATCAACATTAAAATCCTTCGATAAAAGGATAAAAGGGATGCTATCAAATTCGTCCTTTTTTCGTATCCAATCAAAAAGATATATTCCATTGTTTCCTGCTAAATTATAATCACAAATAATAGCATCAGGATGCTTTTGAGTGTTTAAATAATTAGTAGCCTTGGCACTATTTTCTAAAGTAATTATTGACCCTTTATGTTTTTTTTCTATGTTATCAAAATAGGCAGGAACATTTCCAATGTATAAAATATTAAAATTGGGATTCATATTGATTAGGTCTTTAAATTAAATTTTAATTTCAGGCGGTGAAATCCCCTTACCACTCAATGGCATAATGAATTGGATACAGGTTTTTTTTAACCAATTCATCCAGTTCTTCCGGGTTAAAAGGCTTTGTGAGATAATCCTGAGCGCCTAATTTGTAACATTTTATGCGTTCCTTGCTTTCTGATTTTCCTGAAAGCATAATGCAGGGAGTATGTTTTGTAAATCCTCGTTGGCGAAGTTTTGTTAAAAATTCATAGCCATCCATATTGGACATTTGAATATCACTAATAATTAAGTCTGGGATGTTGCTATCTAGCCATAGAAGAGCATCTAGCCCATTACTAATTGTGACGATCTCATAATTTTTGGAAAGGAAGTTATCTAACAAAAGACAAATACTTACTTCATCATCTACTACTAAAATTTTCTTTTTCATAATTTTTGCTTTTAAGTATTTTTAAACTATTTCACCTGTCTGGTATGACTCAAATAATTGATTTAAAATAATCTATAGTTTTTATCAATCCCTCGTCCAAATTTATCTTGGGTGACCAGTCGAGTTCTTTTTTGGCTAAAGAAATATCCGGCTGTCTCTGCATGGGATCGTCTGAAGGCAAAGGCTTGTAAATAATTTTTGATTTAGAATCTGTTAGTTGTATAATTTTTTCAGCTAATTCAAGAATTGTAAACTCATTTGGATTTCCAACATTTACGGGACCTGTAAAACTATCTTTAGAGTTCATTAGCCTTATCATACCTTCGACTAAGTCGTCAACATACTGAAAACTTCGTGTTTGATTGCCTTGTCCATAAACTGTTATATCTTGATTTTGCAAGGCCTGAACAATAAAATTCGAAACTACCCTTCCATCGTTTGGATGCATTCGCGGGCCGTATGTATTGAATATCCTGATGATTTTAATTTTAACGTTATTCTGCTTGTGATAGTTTAAAAACAAGGTTTCTGCAGAACGTTTTCCTTCATCATAACAGGATCGCTCTCCTATAGGATTTACATGCCCCCAATAGGATTCCGGCTGTGGGTGAACTAATGGATCACCGTACACTTCGCTGGTAGATGCTTGCAGTATTTTAGCATTAACTCGTTTGGCGAGTCCCAGCATATTAATAGCTCCCATTACCGATGTTTTCATTGTTTTAATAGCGTTGTACTGATAGTGTATCGGGGAGGCCGGACAAGCTAAATTATAAATCTCATCCGTTTCTATAAAGAAAGGTGCCGTAACATCATGACGGATTAATTCAAAATAAGGATTATCTAATAAATGCACTACGTTTTGTTTTTGTCCAGTAAAAAAATTATCTAAACAATACACTTCGTTTCCCTCGTTTAATAATCGATCACATAAATGAGATCCAACAAAACCAGCACCGCCAGTTATAAGAATTTTTTTTCGAGACATAGCCTTACTATTTTAATTTTATAACATCTTTTGCCGTATTTATACCAATACAGAAATAATCGAAACCATTTTCTCTCATTTCCTCTCTATCATATATATTACGTCCATCAAAAATCACAGACGTATTAAGTAATTTGTGAACAATTTTAAGATTAGGAAACTTAAATTCCGGCCATTCAGTAAGTATAGCCAAACAATCTGCATCAATTAACGTTTCGTATTGATCTTCACAATAAAAAATGCTGTTCCCAAAGTGATGTTTAGCTTCATTAATTGCAATTGGATCGTATGCTTTTACTATTGCTCCTGCTTCCAAAACTTTTTTTACTATGCTCAATGAAGGAGCCTCACGCATATCATCAGTTTGTGGTTTAAAAGAAAGTCCCCATAATGCAATAGTTTTACCTTTAATATCTCCTTTAAAATAATTCATTATTTTATTAAAAAGTACTAATTTTTGGTCTTTATTAACCTCTTCAACGGCTTTTAATACTCGTAAATCATAATTATATTCGCTTGCCGTTTTTATTAATGCCTGAACATCTTTTGGAAAACAAGAACCTCCATATCCAATTCCTGCATATAAAAATTTATGTCCTATACGCGAATCTGATCCAATTCCCTTTCTTACTTTATTTATATCTGCACCAACAATTTCACAGAGATTTGCAATGTCATTAATAAAACTAATTTTTGTGGCAAGCATTGAATTTGCAGCATATTTTGTCATTTCGGCAGAAACAATGTCCATAAAAATTACTGGATGACCATTGAGGGTAAATGGCTTGTATAAACTCTTCAACAAATCTTCGGCTCTTTCACTTTCTATTCCAACAACAATTCTATCGGGTTTTAAGAAATCGTCAATCGCTGCTCCTTCTTTTAAAAACTCCGGATTTGATGCTACATCAAACTCTATAGTAACATTTCTTTTATCTAACTCTTCTTGTAATGCTTGTTTAACTTTTGCAGAAGTACCTACAGGTACAGTACTTTTTGTAACCACTAATAAGTAATCCTTAATATGTTTTCCACATTCTCTGGCAACGGCAAGAACATATTTTAAATCTGCACTACCATCCTCATCTGGAGGTGTACCCACAGAAATAAATAAAATTTCTGCATCTTGCAAAGATTCTGCTAAATTAGTTGTAAAACCCAGTCTCCCCTTTTTCATGTTCCTGACAATCATATCTTCTAAGCCAGGTTCGTAAATAGGTATAAAACCTTTATTAAGGTTGTCTATTTTGTTATGGTCTATATCAACACAGGTAACATCAATACCAACCTCAGAAAAACAAGCCCCTGTTACAAGACCAACATAGCCACTCCCAACAATTACAATTTTCATAATATTTAAATTTTATAGTTTATTTAAATGTTCAAAACCAATATTTGCATTTGAATTGTACTAAGAAAAATGAAACTTCTAGTTTCTATTGAGATAGACACATTAGAGAAAATTTTAATTCTTCTTAACTCAAATATAATAAAAAAAATATTACATTATTCAATTTAATCCATCATTACCAATAATATACAGCTTTTTTATTTACAATCATTATTTTTCTAGATCAGGTGTGTTGTAATAAAATTATGATATTTATTTTATTAATAAAAATTACAATTAGTGAAATAATTTTGAGCCTTATTGCCTTTTTTAAGTCATGAATCAATTTTCTTAACTATATATTGTTTTTAGTAAGGAGTTTTATTGTAAGTAAAGTAGTTAAACCCAGATTCTGCATAAGACTTCGTAACGAAGCTAATGCAGAATCTGATTTAAATTAAGTTTTAAATAAAAGAAATAATATAATTGCAGAAAGAACTTTTGAAACATTACTCTTGCTTTATAAATGGCTTGTATAAAAATTGGAATATAAAGCTTTTTGTCGAAGTCCCATTAAGATTAGGAATTAGCCTTAATCAGGAAAGATTTCATGAACTTGAAACTGAATTAAAAAGAAAGAGAATAAGAAAAAATCGCATTTTTAAACATCTTTTCTTAGCTAGGCCAATGATATCTGTTTTTATAAGAAAAAAAGAGTGAAAATTCGATCAAAAAACTAAACCATCATGGACTGAAAGTCCATAGATTTGGTTGGCAGACTAAAAGTCTGCAAGGTTGCAGTACCTATTTATTTACCATAAATTAGCACTAATTAATTTGTGAAAATTTGTGCAATTTGTGACTATTTTTTTAGAAGCTAAAGCACTAAAGTACATCGTTTTAAACTATATCTGAGACCAATAAAATTCTCAAAGTAAACAATGCAGCTGTTTTAATAGCCTACTGTTTGTTTATGCTTTAGATTTTATCAAAAAAGTGGGTCATAGTATTTAATATCTCATTAAAATTATCATGTAGTACAGCATTTCCTTCGCCTAAGTTTATCTCATGCTCTGATGCCAATTCATAACTTTTTACAAGTCCTAACAGACTAATTTTATGTTTAATTTTATGTACGTTATGTGCCGCTAAATCAAAGTTAGTTTTAGCAATATTATTTAGATAGGTCTCCCTCTCGTCTGGAAACTCCATTTTTAAAACTTTAAATATCTTTTCTTCAAAAACTTTATCGCCTCCAGAAAGCTGCGAAATATAAGTGAAATTCGGTTGTTCCATACTTGATATTTTTGTTGAAAAATAAATAAATGTTATACATAATTATCACCTACTTTCAGATGAAAGAGAGTACTATAGACAAACTCAAAAAGACATATAAAAAGCAATTAAAAGCGAAAATTAATTTTATTATTGCTATTTTTCGATCATTCCTTTTTTGACCTGTTATTCTTTTGAATCTAATCAAAATTATCTGAACATATGGTTCGTAAACAAGTTTGCAAGAACACTCCAGAAACTCATTAATTACTTAAGGAATTTGTTTTGCTACTACAATAAAGGAAGTATTCCACCAGATGCAAACCTTCGGATTATGTATCTAATCCCTGCTATTTGTTATAAATATTGGAACTATTTCTATATCCAGATTCGTTTTTATACCAGTTTTTATAGTCTACGCCATTGCTTAAAACCCAATTTATAAATTTTAAGTGAGATACATCGATTTTTGCTTTTTCAATTGGATATTCAAAACGATTTGGAAAATCAATAGCCCAAGGTAAGTTATCTTTTGTTTTGTAATATTTTCCTATTCCTGACTGAGAGTTATCAAAAGAAGTTCCAAAGTAGGATCGGTCTGCTAAATCAGTTGGTGCGTAATTTGCCAAATGCACTTCTTTACCTCTTTCTTTATTTACTATGATGAATGGGTTGTAAGGAGCCATTCCGAAGGTACTAGCATCAATAGGATTAACCAAATCTATGGTAACTTCAATAGGCTCTGAGGCAACAAATGGCTGACTGGAGTTAGTGTTACCAGAACCGTGTTTCCATGCATTATCGAAAACAATTATGGTAGCATTTTTTTGACCGGCTTCTGTTCCATTACCGTTTGTTTTTATGTATCCTTCTGTATATTTTGTTCCAGTTACGGATGCAACTTGTGATGGAGTTACTCCAGAAATTGAGAAACCAAAACCATTTTGAAAACTTGCTCCAATAGCTCTTACTGTAAATTTTCCTTTCAAACTAACTACCTTATTTTGGGCATTTGTAATTCTATTAAAATTATAATCAATCACTAAATCATTAAAATCATAATCCCCTTTTGATGGCCATAAATCTTCAAAAGCAAGTGTTCCAAATATGCTGCTGCTTGGGTAAAAGTTATTAAACGCTAATTTCGGATCATTTGGATAATCATCTGAACTATCTATTATACCGTCTTTATCGGTATCTATTCGTTCAGCATTTAATTTTTGAACGTCCGTTATTTCAACGTTTTTAATTGGATTTGCACTGGCATAGAAAACAGCGTCATTGAAGTCATTGTCTCCGCCTGGGCGAATTAAATCTTCAAATCCAAGTAAGAACAGACTTCTTTTTTCATCATAAAGCATGACAGTATGTTGACGATGTTTGATATCTGTCTCTGGATTTAACTCTAAATTAGAGTACAACAAACCCAAACCTTCTGTTGATAGTCTCGTTGTATCATTCCAACCATTTCGCATCAACATCCAGCCTATTACTGTATTTTTTTCGAAAACACCCAAAGAAACTTTATCCCCAGAATACAATCCACCTCCTGAACCAGCAAATGAGGCATTTGGAAAAATCACAAAACATTCTTTAATATCTGCCGCGGTTTTAGGTGGAAAATCTCTGTCATAAGTATAGTATGCCAATACATTTTTATATCCAGCACCTTCGGATACAAAGGTAATCCAAACTTCAGCTTTGTCTAAAATTACTAAATTATGCTGGCTATTCCCTAAAAGATATTCTGGATGATATGTGGGAACTGGCATATTTTCAGGCAAAGCATTGTTTACGTCAGTCAAAAAATCTTTATTTATTACATCAGGTTTAGCCATCAAATAATTTGGCACTCCATTAGTTTTATAAGTGCCTATGTAGTTAATTTTCACATTAGCATTCGTTTTACTGTAAAGTCCTGTTTCTTGTTTTGAATAATAGGTTTTACTGCTGGTTTTTTGTTTTTTTTGGGTATTTCTTGTGCCCCCAAAAGTAAAATTAACCACGCCATTTTCTATTGGCACTTTTGTTTCTGGAACAAAACCGATAAAGTCAGTTTTTAAAACAACATCTGCCATATCTGCTTCGAAAGTATAATCTACCACAAATTCCCCTTGTAAATTGGTTACACCATTGATAATTTCTTTACCATTTTCTTCCTCAAAATTAGTCCAAACACAAACTTTAACATTTGGAACAGCATTTCCTTCATTATCCTTTGTTCGAATGGTTACTTTGGCCTCTTTAGTGTTTTTCCAGTCAAATGTTGGAGAAGCTTTTAAATTATCAATTGCAACATCATCTGGATCTGTGGGAGGTTCAGCGGGATCTTTACTGCATGAACTTAGCAAAAAAACAGCTATTATTAATAATTTCATTATTAATGAATAATTATTCTTTCTTGCATTTTTAATTAAGAGGCTGAAATTTTTCATGATTTTTACTTTTTAAGAATAAAATATAATACGAATTAAAGTATTGAAAAATATGACTGTTATTAATTGTGAAGTTTTACTATTGGAAAGTAGTATTTAAAGTATTACTTTTTAAAATAAAAAAAACTTTAAACAACTATGAAATCACTAAATTCACCAATCAAATATTAAAATTACAACTTAAATAGCAAAAAAAGAGCACGTATAAATACCTGATTTATAAATATTATACAGTAAAACCTTAAAAACCATTTTTTATATCTCGATTAAAATATTGGTTCTGTTTTTAGTAATAAATTTGAACCCTAATTGTAGCCAAAACAATTTGCCTTTAATTTTGGCTAAATCTGAGCTTTAAATTCTATACAATTCCCACTAATAGTAAATTACGAACATCTCCACCCACATCTTTAAAGAAAAGTCTTCTTTAATTAGAATATAAATTTTGGTTCAACCTTCATCTTGTCCTAAGAAATCTCTTGTGCTAATTTTACCATTAGCTATCAAGGATTGATAAGTTCTGTGAGTCTGATTTCAAATAAATTTTGTTGAAAATCGAATTTAATTTTGCCTAAAACATTATCCCTTTTTCATACTGAAATGTATCTTTTTTGGCAAATTAACTTATCCTTTTTAACTCTTTTTATTCACAAAACATTAAAGTTGCAACTAATTTCATAAATGCCGTTTAACATTTTTATTAGTTCTTGTTTTCACATTCAAAATATTACAAATGGTTAAGTTTGGGCTGGTTCATTAATATTAAGTGTAAAAAAAAATGTAGCCCCATCACCAAAAACACTTTCTACCCAAATTTCTCCATTATAATACTGGATGATTTTTTTTACTATAGAAAGTCCTATTCCTGATGAATTACCCGAACTATCCAGCTTTGTAAATATGTTGAAAATTTTATCGACATAAGCTTTATCTATTCCTATACCATTATCCTTTACGTAAAACTCGGGTAAGTTATCTTTATTTATGTTGTATCCGATTTCTATAATTCCAGTCTCTTTATCGTTATATTTAATGCTATTATTAATTAAATTTTCAAAAAGCTGTTTAAATCTGTAGTAATTACCGTATATCTTCGGTAGTTCATTATGTCGTTTTATTTCATAATTAACAGGTAGTAAAGTTGTTCTAATAATTTCATCTAAAAGTACATTAAAGTCAACAACTCTATTTTCGGATTGCAGTTTATCAATCGATGAGTAGTCTAAAATTCCTTTTATTAACAAATCCATTTTTTCCACATTAAGCAAAATAAGATTTAATGAATCTAAATTATCACTACTTAGTTTGTCCTTATTATCAGTAATAAACCATTCTATAAGTGTATTTATACTTCTTAAAGGGGCTTTTAAATCATGAGATACTGCATGTGCATAGTCATTTAGTTCTTGATTTTGTAATTCAAGGTTTTTGAGGAGTTTTTCACGTTGCTCGTTAATTTTAATTATTTCCTCAGATTGTAGCTTTATGTATTCCGTTGCACTAACCTTTTCAGATTCAGACGAATAATTATTTATATCGAGATTCATTGAACTCAAAATAAATTCAAGATTATTATTGACTTCTTTTAGATTACGTGCTTCTTCCCTCAATCTTTCATTGGCTTCAAACAATTCGTCTGAACTAAATTTCATTGCTCTTTGAAGCAATGCAATTTGCTCATCAAAATTTATATATGAGTTGTTTACTGCATTTAAGAAGCTCTCAAATCCATCAGGAATAGCACCTCCCAGGTGTTTTGTTATTTGTCTTTTTAATAAGGAGTTTAGGTTCATTATTCGCTAAGAAGTGTTAAAGTCATTGTCTGATTATGTAATTGACATCTCGTACTTGCAAAAAACGGTGCCATTTCTCCATAAGAATAAAAACCTGTTAAAACTGTTTCACTATCTAAAATTGATTTTACTTCTTCAATTTCTTCTTCAACACGTTGATCCATTACAAGTTTTCGCCCTACACAACTGATAAGAATTGCCAAACTTGGTTTTGCAACCCTGTTTTTCATAGCGTACTGAGCTGCTAAACTTGCTCCTTCAGCGATACCATCTACTGATGCCATCATGAGCTGTACCTTTGAGTTAAGCGGCACATCTCCCGCAAGGATCATGGATTGACTGTCATTGTCAATATTAAGTATTGTCCTTACCAGAGCATCTTCTTTTCCGGGAGGTGTAACATTTAGCGGGTATAAAAGGGAGGCTTGCGGAAGTTCACTGGCCTTTTCCCCTAAATATTTTTTATATAGTTCTAATGCGGGTTGTCCATCTATCTCATACAAAACATTTGCCTCAGAACGTGTAATTATTCTTTCTGGACCAAATGGCTGCCATCCTCCATAACTGGCAAAACTAATTTCTAGTGTTTCTCCATAAAATCCAATTAATATAACTTCTCCTTCTTTTGGATTTTCATTATAAGACGCAAGGGTCTTTTCAAATTTTGCGTCATCACCGCACATACCGCCTGTTATGGATATATTTGAATCAATAGCTTCTTCCAGTCCATTTATTAAAGAACTCCCGTTAATAAAACTTCCCTCAGATAGTACAAAAAGATGTTTTAAGTTATCTTTTGGCATACTTGAGTATAAACTTTTCCCGAGAGCAACACCGTCTTTATTATAATCTAAAATATTACCGGTTTTAATCACAAAACTACTTCTTTCAAATTCTATAGCTGTTACTGTGGCGGAATCATCGAGCACATTTATGTTAGCAATTTCACCAGCCGTAGAGCCGTAAACTATATGCTCATAAGGGAATTCTCTTTTAATATCTTTTAAAAAAAGGTCATCTTCAAGTAGCAATCGATTTGCAAATACCAGTACTAATGGATTCTTTAGGGTAATTTTATCGGTAAGATAATTCCAAGAAATGTTATCTTTTTTAAAAGCTTGTACTATTTTCATAATTTTATTTATTTAGCTGTATATAAAATACGGTACCATAACCTAACTCACTTTCTATCCAAATTTTACCTTTGTAATAATTAACTATTTTTTTTACTATTGACAAGCCCAACCCTGTAGATTTTTCACTATTTGTAAGCGATTGAAATGTTTTAAAAATTTTTTCAAAATGCTCTTCAGCAATACCTGGGCCATTGTCTTTAACCGAAAAAATATAATGTGATTCATGTTCTTCTGCATTTACTTCAATTATACCCTCAGGTTTGTCACTATAAACGACCGCATTTCCTATTAAATTTTGAAAAAGCTGATGTATTCTGAACTTGTCTGCATTAATGACAGGCATTTTATCTGATATTTGTATGAGTACATTGCCAGGAATATCAATTGTGTTTACAATATTTTCTACAACTTCTAAAGTGTTAACAAGTTGAAAAACTTCAGCATTTTCATTACTTATTTTTGAGTATGTTAATATTCCTTGTATGAGCCGATCCATCTTTTCAATTTTACCTTCTATCAAATTAAGGTACTGCATCGATTGTTCTCCTAATTTAGCTTGATTGTCCTCTTTTATCCAATAAATTAAAGAGTTAATACTTCTTAATGGTGATTTAAGATCGTGAGATACAATTTGGGCATATTCTTCAAGATCATTATTACTTTTCTCCAAACTGGCTAAAAGATGTTCCTTTTGCTGCTCAAGTATTTTTCGTTTTGTGATATCTTCTTCTATAGCAAAAAAACGTGAGATTTCCCCCCATTTATTGTACAAAGCCTGACCTTGAATTTTTACCCAATATTTTTTTCCTGTTTTTGAATAATTAATAATTTCACAGCTAAAAGGTACTCCTTTTTTTATTTGTTCGCTTAAATAAGTTATTGTTTCTGGAGTACTTTCTTCACCTTGCAGTAACTTACCTGGTTTTAAACCTATCAGTTCTTCTGCATCATATCCGGACATAGCTGTAAAACTTGAATTAACCCATTCTATTTTTCCTTCTTTGTCGCAAATTATAACAGCATTTATATTTTTTTCTGCAATTAGTGATAATAGAATTAATTGTTCCTCATTCTTTTTCTCATCAGTAATATCTTCAATTACAGCAAAATACTGCAATAATTCACCGTTTTTATCATAAACAGGCTGTCCTTTTGTTCGAGTCCAAAAATAAGATCCATCTTTACGACCATGGGTAATTTCTACATCAAATGATTCCCTAGTTAAAAAAAGATCAACCATTTTATTTATAGCCTCTTTATCTGTACTAACAGTCCTGCCTACGTCAATGGGCGATTTTCCAAGAATATCTTCCTTTGTAAACCCTGTTATTTTGTGATACGCATCATTGCACCAAAATATTTTTGCATCAGCATCAGTAAAAACTATAGCATTTTTGTTAGCGCTTGCGACTAATGAAAGCCGGTTTAACTCCTCCCGATCCCTATTAATCTCTTCTCTTTGACGGTTATTAATTTGAAGTAATTCATTAAGTTCTTGATTTTTTATTTCCTGATTTTTTAGTATCTGCAGTAAATCAAGCTGTGGGTCATAATTAGCGAAGTCAGATAAGGTCAGATTATTTTTTTTTACCTCTTCAACAGATGTTAACCAAGGTGAACCGATAAATAAAAAATAATTATTTACAATAATAAACTGTCCTCTAATAACAGATTTATTACCTGCTATGCATTCTAAAATTACTAGTTGATTTAAGTTTTCAGCTACTGTTTGTGCATCTATCTTTTCCATAAAAGGTCTTTTAGATGCGAAATAATCAGAAACTTTGGTTTGTTGTTGTATGGAAGGTAAAACTTTTTTCAAGCTTTTTCCATAAGAATAAATACTCATTTGCTGATCAAACAAAATGTAAAAAGGGAAGACTTCATTAAAGCTCTCATGAGTAAAATTAATTGAATCCATACATATTACCAGCTTATTTTAAACACATCCTCAAATTTATATAAGTCCTTAGATACAACATGCTCAATTACTACACTGTTTTCAAATGCTTTTACTAGTCCGTTAAGATACCCTCGTATATACTCTTTCATTCCGGGCGTACTTGTGTAATAATGCAACATTAAAATAGTATCATTTACAAGAGTTACTTTAAATTCAGGAGGAGTTAGTTTTGGGTATATTAACAACATCCGGTTATGAAAGCTAGGTAAATTTAGTAAATAATCTCTTAAGTTATTATCTCTTGACTCTATAATTAACAGATATTTCTCACGAGTTATCTTTACAACGTACTCTCCTAATTGAAAAAGGATTTTATCGATAGCTAAATTGGTGCTTTTTGATAATTGTTTTGCTATTTCAAAAGTAATAGCATCATTATAAGGCTGATCTATGGTTTTAGTATTCATAGAGACTAAACTTTTAGAAATAGTAATATTCCATGTTTCTACATCGAAAGTATCTATCACGTATTGCTCAAAAGCCTTATAAATTATTCCGTACATGACGCTATTTTATTGAGATATTAACTCGTTTATACTCCAGTATTCAATCATTTTTTTTATTTTATCTACATATTCCTCGTATTTTAATGGTTTAAGCATATATCCAGCTATACCTATTCTGTAAAACTCTAAAACATCTTTATGGTTGTTAGAAGTGGTTAATACTATAGCAGGTATGTATTTTAAAACATCATCAGCTTTAAGAATGCCTAAAAATTCTATTCCATTTATTTTGGGCATGTTAAGATCCAATACAATTATATCAGGAATAATTACCTTATCTTTAAGTATCGTAAGTGCTTCTTCGCCGTTATTTGCTTCTATTATTTTATGAACTTGCTCAAAGTTTGCTAAAACTCTATTAAATTTCATAATCTCAATAGCATCGTCTTCTATTAATAATATATTTAATGGCTTTGACATGTAGTTTTTGTATAAAATTAGTATTCAAAATTAATTATAGCTTTATATTACTTTGTATATATTTCGGTAAATTGTACAAAACTGTAGTCGAATGGTATGAATTTATCGTTAAATAGAAATAAAAAAATGTTTTTTATTTCTATATATAAGATTATACTTTTAAAAAAAATAATACTAAATACTGCTTAAAAAGAAATGACATGACTGCATTGATACCAAGCTACACAAGTATTCCAAGATTATTTTATCCGTTTACCAAATCTTCCACTTTTAATCCATTTTAATAGAAATAGTTAACCTGCAAAACAAACACTAGATTGTACTTACTAACGATTTAAAAAGTTCGTTGATCTACAGTAAACTGTTAGTCGTCTAATAGTTAAAATGAAAAACAAAAAAGTAACCTAGATTTGTGATCTAATAATTGTATTGCCCCCAACGATAAAATTATCATCCAAAAACAATTTTAATCTAATTTAAAAGCTCCTCACCACAAGGAGCTTTTTTATTGTTTTTACAAAATGAAACCTCATACTCGATTTTAACAGAAATTAGATCACTTGAAAACTAAACCAATACGCTATTATGCTTGTTAACGATTTTCAAAAGCCATTGGTCTACAGCAAAAAGCTAATCATCTAATAATTAAAGAAAAGCCTGAAAAGTAATCGACATTTGTAATGTAATAATTACATTGCCCCCCAACGATAAAATTATCATCCAAAAACAATTTTAATCTAATTTAAAAGCTCCTTGCCACAAGGAGCTTTTTTATTGTTTTTACAAAATGAAAGCTCATACTCGATTTTAACAGAAATTAGATCACTTGTAAAATAAACAAATACGCTATTATGCTTTTTAACGATTTTCAAAAGCCATTGGTCTACAGCAAAAAGCTAATCATCTAATAGTTAAAGAAAAGCCTAAAAAGTAATCGACATTTGTAATGTAATAATTACATTGCCCCCCAACGATAAAATTATCATCCAAAAACAATTTTAATCTAATTTAAAAGCTCCTCCCACAAGGAGCTTTTTTATTGTTTTTACAAAATGAAACCTCATACTCGATTTTAACAGAAATTAGATCACTTGTAAAATAAACAAATACGCTATTATGCTTTTTAACGATTTTCAAAAGCAATTGGTCTACAGCAAAAAGCTAATCATCTAATAGTTAAAGAAAAGCCTAAAAAGTAATCGACATTTGTAATGTAATAATTACATTGTCCCCCAACGATAAAATTATTATCCAAAACAATTTTAGTTAATTTAAAAGCTCCTCGCCCCAGGGAGCTTTTTTATTGTTTTTACAAAATGAAACCTCATACTCGATTTTAACAAAAACTAGATCACTTGTAAAATAAACCAATACGCTATTATGCTTGTTAACGATTTTCAAAAGCCATTGGTCTACAGCAAAAAGCTAATCATCTAATAGTTAAAGAAAAGCCTGAAAAGTAATCGACATTTGTAATGTAATAATTACATTGCCCCCCAACGATAAAATTATCATCCAAAAACAATTTTAATCTAATTTAAAAGCTCCTCGCCACAAGGAGCTTTTTTATTGTTTTTACAAAATGAAATCTCATACTCGATTTTAACAAAAACTAGATCACTTGTAAAATAAACAAATACGCTATTATGCTTTTTAACGATTTTCAAACGCAATTGGTCTACAGCAAAAAGCTAATCATCTAATAGTTAAAGAAAAGCCTAAAAAGTAATCGACATTTGTAATGTAATAATTACATTGTCCCCCAACGATAAAATTATTATCCAAAACAATTTTAGTTAATTTAAAAGCTCCTCGCCCCAGGGAGCTTTTAATATTTCTTATTACGAAATTATTAATTGTAATTAAATTCTGTAAAAAAAATAATTAAATATTCTTTACTTAACCTTGTTCATTACAATTTAATTGCATAAAAAAAATAAATTACCAATTGTTAATGAGATTATTAAAAAAGATTTACAAAACAGTTCTATAATATTTATAAAAACAGATTTACGCCAAAATCAATACTAAAAAATTAAAATTATAAAAGTTTAACCCTTGATATTTAAAATAATTAATGCCTAAAATTTATTAAGAAATGAATGAATTACGGTTGTTCGTTTTTAAATAGATCTATTAATAAAAACTGAAAAAGACTTAATGATTGTAAAGCCAGCCCAATATACCATAACCTTAGTCTAATAGAACTGATTTAAAAATGAAAGAGAATCAAATATTAAAATTTATTGAGTTACACACTTATTTGTTTTTTGATAATCAACTAATTGTATTTAGTTTTTCCATCTAATGTTATAAACAACTATAAACATTGACATTAAAATAACAATTAATAAAAATAACTAATAATGAATTATTTATAAAATTACTTAAGCGTATAACTCAAAAATTTATTTAACTATTACTAAATAATTTAATTAAAATGAAAAATTCAAACTTAAAAATATTAATAGCCGAAGACGATGTATTAACAACAAAAATTCTGGAGTATATCTTAGAAAAAGATGGATATGAGGTAACATCATGCCCAAATGGTATAATTGCAATAGAAAAAATTGCGGAGTTTTTACCTAATCTGATTATTACAGATATAATTCTGCCTTTCCGTTCAGGATTAGAAATCATTGACTATTCAAAAGAAAATTTTGAACACATTCCAATAATCGTACTCTCTTGTTTAGGTGTAGAAGAAGAAAGAATCATATTAAAAGCTTTCAATTTAGGAGCCGATGATTTTGTGTATAAACCATTTAATCCAAATGAGTTATTACTTAGAATAAAACGTTTAATTACTGCCCAAAAAAACGATTAACAAACTCATGATTTAAATACTATGATCCTTAACACAATAGCATTAAGGCATTTTTTTTGCATCTTAATTTCAGGCCTAAACAGAAATTAAACGTAAAAAACTCTTAAGTTATGCTTCCTTCCTATTTTGTCCTATTTTAGAGATAAATTTAACTTTATGAAAATATGAAAATTAGTAATAATATTTAGTATTTTTGATTTATGAAATGGTGTATTTCCGTGAATATCTAAGATTTATTTTAATCGATTATATAAAATTCCGTTGTATGTACAAACCTGAAATTCCTAATAACGAAAACCTTCGTTTAAAGTCCTTAAAAGATTATAATATACTAGATACAATATCCGAAGAAGAATATGATGCCCTGACGAAAATAGCAGCTGCAATTTGTGGCACACCTATCGCATTGGTCAGTTTAATAGATCACAACAGGCAATGGTTTAAATCGCACCATGGCTTAGATGCAACTCAAACACCCAGGGATTTTTCTTTTTGTGCGCATGCAATTAATACCCCTAATGAATTGTTTATTGTTCCGGATGCGACTAAAGATGAAAGGTTTTTTGACAATCCATTGAGTACTAATGATCCTCATGTAATATTTTATGCTGGTGCCCCTTTAAATACTAAGGATGGTTATGCTTTAGGAACTCTTTGTGTTATTGATACAAAACCAAGAGAAGATCTTACAGAGAGCCAGAAGGAATCCTTAAAGGCACTGGCAAATCAAGTAATTTCACAACTTGAACTCCGAAAAAAAAATAGATTTTTGGAAGAATTAAACAATGAAATTTTTAGAAAAAATACACAGTTGAATCAGTTTGCTCATCGACTTACTCATGATTTAAAAGTTCCGATTAGTGGTATAAACTCCTTAATCATGTTTATAAAGGAAGATTATAAAACACTTATTAAGGATACTGAACTCGAAGAATGGATTGATTTAATTTATTCTCGTAATGAATACATGGACTTTTTAATTAATGGCATTTTAGAATATACGAAGGTTAATAATGATGAAATTTATTTTGAAGATTTTAACGTAGAAAATATAGTTCAATATATACTGAATAATGGTGCTTTACATACTCCAATTCATGTAAATTGCATTAATTGTGATGCAGTTATAAGACATTCCAAAATAGGTTTTGTACAAATTATTCAAAATCTTTTATCTAATACGATAAAACATACCGATAAAAAAGAATGTAATGTTTGGATAACATTAACAGAAAATGAAACTGACTTTTCTTTTCTCTATGAAGACGATGGCCCTGGTATACCACAAGAATATTGGGAAAAAGTTTTTGAATTGTTTGAAACTGTAAATTCAAAATATGCTAAGAATGCTGGCATTGGTTTAGCAACAATTAAAGCAATATTAGATCGCATGAATGGTAGTATCTACTTGAAGAATAGAGAGAATCATGAAAAAGGTGTTTGTTTTTGTTTTGTTTTACCAAAATAAAGTAAGATTTAATTTACATGTATTTAGTTATTAGTCTGTATAGAAAACAATTGAACTTCTTTCCATTTAAAAATTCAGTCATATTTTTATGATTTTCTCTCATGGTTTAAAATTAAGATTATACACTTAACTAGCTAGTGCTTTATAAGTTTAGCATATCGAGAATTTACAAACTCTTAATCGAACTGTTAAAGAATCAAAAAAAAATCTTCCTATTAATACCAGCTTTTAAAATTATTCATTTACCAATTCGAAATTTTATTACAATTTTATAGCTTCGCATAGATATACTTCTTTTCTAAGCCCGCTACTTGAAAATCGATGATTGCGCTTGTTAAAAACCAACTGAATTTCCATTTTTTCGCAATATTTTCGACCTGTAAAATCCACATTTTTATATTCATCTCCTAAAATACGAACATCAATAGGTAGTGCCTGAAGAATATCTTCCAGATCAATTTCCGTTGTATATGGAATAATTTCGTCTACAAACTTGCAGGCTTTTAACTGGATATAACGCTCTACTACTGTTTGTATAGGTTTGTTTTTTTCTGGTCGGTCTATAGTGGGATCAGTCTGTAATCCAACAATCAAGTAATCACAATGCATTTTTGCCTCTTCAAGCATACGAACATGCCCCGCGTGCAATAAATCGAATGAACTAAATGTAATTCCAATTTTTTTTCTTTCCTGATTTCATTGTTAAAATTTGTTAAGTTATTTTAAAAAATAATCATAAAACTCTTGTAATCTTTAATTTAAGTTTCAATTCTGATACAAATATATTTCTATTACAAATGTCTCATTATGTTTTTAGATAAATGGAATTAGTATGTCGGCCAGTGGTAGTTTTCTATAGATATATTACTATCACAGTTTAGAATGTAGTACAATACAAATAACAATTTGGAAATCAAATTCTATGCTTAAATAATTTTAAAAAAGAGAATTTACCACGTATTTTATCATAAAATAGAGGGAAATTAAAGATATACAATATCTATTTTGAAAAAAAATTACTACTTTTACTAAGAGCCATACATGACACGTATGTAATTTGAATAAATCTCTTTTTTTTATAATCAAATTTGAATAGATAGTAATTTAAATAAAATAATCCCATTTTTCTTAATTCTTAATACTAATGGAACAGCCAAATCTTAACTATATAAATAATCTTTCGGGAGATGATATGGCTTTTAAGCAATTAATCATTAGTACCCTAAAAAAAGAGCTACCTTTAGAAATAAACGAATATCATAGTAAAATTGAAAATAATTGTTTTACAGGTACTGCAGAAATTATTCATAAGATAAAACATAAAATAAGCATTATGGGAATGGAAAAAAGTTATTATCTTGCTGAAGAGTTTGAAATTAGCTTAAAAAAACAATCTGTAGCTTTTAAAGAAGTATTAAAAGTAGAGTTTGATGAAATACTTAGTACAATGCAAGATTTTGTCGATTCATTATAAACTTACCTAAATGAATTGTATTTTAATAGATGATGAAGCATTTGCAAGGGCAATTATAGGTCAGATGATTACAAAACATCCTGCTTTAAATTTTATAGATGAATTTCAAAATGCAATGGAAGCTTTAAAGTTTCTTAATCAAAGTACTATTCCAATAGACATTATTTTTTTAGATATTCATATGCCTGGATTTACAGGTTTTGACTTTATCCAGACCATTAAAAATCCACCTTTAGTTATTTTAATCACCTCAGATAGAAATTTCGCCATCGAAGCTTTTGAATATAAATGTATTGTCGATTATTTGGTAAAACCAATTACTGAAGAGCGATTTTTAAAAGCAATTAATAAAATAGAAGCCAAAAAACTAATACTCCCTTCTTCCAATGGAATGTCAGATACTAATTTAATCCAGCCTAGTGATACTACTACTGATTTTTATGTAAACATACATAGAAGACTTATAAAAATAAACATTTCATCTATCAATTTAATTGAAGCCAAAGGAGATTATATTTTGATAAAAACCGAAAATAAAAATTATACTGTACATTCTACTTTAAAAAAAATAGAAGATAAGCTTCCAGTATCTTCTTTTTTAAAAGTTCATCGAACTTATATAATTAATATAAAAAAAATAATTGATATCGAAGATAATAGTGTTTTAATTGCAAAAGATGTAATTCCGGTGAGTAGATCAAATAGACCAGAGCTTATGAAGCGACTTAACATGCTTTAAATACATATTGATTTACAACAACTTAAACAGTAAATTCATTATCGAATCTTTATTATATGTCAATCTATTCTTTTAATAGTTTGATACTTCAAAGTGAGTGTTCACTTTTTATTCTTCAAACTAGTTATCATAATATCCCAAAATTAAAATTAAGAAGCACATGCTATAATACTATAATAATCTTCAAAAAATTGGTTAGATAATTGAATACTTCCCGCTACTACTTGGGACAAAGAAGAAATTTTCTTCTTTGTCCCTTTTTTATTTACCCCATTCTAACAATTTTATTAACTCTATATCCGCCAGCTTATAATAAAAAGAAAAGCATGCTTCGCATTATTGAATTTTGCTTTTTTATTTTCTGTCGATTTTAGGATTTAGCTGATAAAATCTCGTTACACTCTAAAAAAATGAGCATCCAGCCAGCGTTCTTTCCAACTGCTCCATACCTGTTCGAATTGGACTGTATTCTCTTTATAATGAATATTAAACCATTCTTTTGTCTCAATCATATTTTTATTCTCTTTTAAAAAACACAGAAAATCATACTGCTCTTTGTGCAGATCGTAAATGGACAGTTTAAATTTGTGCCTTAACACCACACAATAACTTTCTTTTCCAAAAGGAAGAGCGGGATTTTTCCCATTTTTGAATTCATAATAGTACTTTCGGACTGGAAACTGAAACTTAAATAAAGTAAATACAGGCACCAACTTTAGTTGCTCTTCGGATGTATCGATTGCTGCCAGCTGGTAATTTTCTTCTGCTTTCTCTTCAAAAAGAACACCAATCGCATATTCAAAACGGGCCAGTTCAATCATAAAATCAATCCAGTCTTCTTTGATATCTTCATTGGCATCGGGTCTGTTGTTTTCCAGATATTCTGCAAAATGGGCTCCCAAAAAAGATAAATTGTAATTATTTGAGGGGTTTGAAGCAAGATAGTCATCAGCGAAAGCACAAAAAATCGCTTCTCCTAAAGCATATTCCAATGCACTAAACTGCTGTGACATACAATTTCGTAATCGTGCAATATAACTTCGCTGGTAAATAGCTAAATGTTCCTGAGCCGTAAGTTTTTCTGAATGACAAATTACATCTTCAATTGAAGCTGCATTTGTGGCATTCGAAAGCAAATCATCAGGATTTACTCCTGTTTGCTGATAGGGATCGACCAAAAGCTGCTGCATCCATTGCTGAAAGTCTTTTAATGGTATTTTTACCGTTTTCTGCATCTTTGGAGTATTATAAAAATTTATTCACCGCAAATAGATTCAATGGGTTTGAAACCTGTTCTTTATCAATAGAAAAAATTTCTTTTTCAACTCCAACAAATGCTGCATCCATATATTGTTTTGATTTCAGTAATTCTGAATGGTACACATCAAAAGCTGGAATATTACCATCCCATTCTAATAAAATTGATGCCTGATCTGCTAATTGATAAGCTAGTTGAAATAATTTCCAAACCTGATTATTTACTTCTCTATCGTGTGTATCAATAATATAATTGCCACAATTTTGATGACCTGCCAAATGCATTTGAACTATTTTATCATGTGGAATTCCGTTGATGTATTCTACGGGATCAAAATCATTATTAAAAGAAGATACATATACATTGTTTACATCAAGGAGTAATCCACAAGCTGTTTCTTCGGTCATGATTCGTAAAAACTCCCATTCCGAAAGAGTTGAATTATTGAAAGATGCGTAGGTACTTGGGTTTTCTACAATCAGCGGTCGTTCTAAATAATCCTGAACTTGTCTAATTCGGTTACAAACATGTTTTAATGAATCTTCATTTAGCGGAAGCGGAAGTAAATCGTGCGAATTGGTCGTTAAAACTCCTGTCCAGCATAAATGATCGCTGATCCAGGCTGGCCTGACTTCACTTGCCAGTTGCTTTAAACTATTTAAATAATCAAAATTTAAAGGATCAGTGCTTCCTATAGAAAGCGATACCCCGTGCATTACCACGGGATATTTTTCTGCTATTTGTTGTAAAATATATCTCGGACGTCCATGTGAATCCATAAAATTCTCAGAAATTACCTCAAACCAGTCTACGGCAGGGTTTTTCTCCAGAATATGTTCAAAATGTTGGCTTCTGAGTCCTAATCCCAATCCTAAATTGGGTAATCCAAGTCTAGTGTCCATTATTTTTGGGTTGACAATTTGAAAGACTCTCTGGTAATTTTTTAGCGCTTTCTTCTTCCATTTTCAAAACTCTTTGTGCTGCCGCAATTTTTCTTTCAGCAGGGTTACTGATGTAGGAACAAGATCTTGAACCGCTTTGTCCGCAAGAAGAATAATCTACACCCGAAGTACCACGAATTGAGTTTACGTACTCATCGCTTGGTCCGTATTGCTGTGGAGCTTCGCCAAAAGATTCTCCGTTTTCTTTTCTTTTTTCTTCAAAGCGTATTCTGGCCAATTGCCAAACGCTAAGTCCTTTATTAGGGCCTTGCGCCATAAAACGAGAAGACAAAATAGGCACACCGCAGCTGCCTTGATAACGACAATCATTTTCACCGGGATGGCAAAGTTCTTCTGTAGTTCCAAAAATCCCGCAGCCTCCCTGCCCTTTACAAGCATTTAACGTGTGGCAAGGATGACCAACTGCTGTTGAGCAATCGCCCTGACCTGCACAATCATTATTTCCTGAATATCCCGCATTTTTGCATGAATTAAGCCCCATGCATACATGAAGTTCTTTTGTTACTAATTCTGACATGTTGTATATTTTTATATTAATGATTGTATCTAAAAGGTGTACCTGGTACTTTAGGAATATCGGCTTCAATACTGTAATCCAATCCTACGTCTGGTAAAGACGGGAAATAGTTTTCGCTTTTTATGGCCCAGCCCCAATTAACAGGATCGGCTTTTGCCAATTGATCCACTAAACTCATGATTTGTGCTTTTGGTCTTAAGAAACTTTGTTCAAACGAAAAGGGTTCAAATGTTAAAGCGCCTTTATAAGCCTGATTGCCTTTAGTATAAGTGTATTGATTAATTTGGTTACCAACTCCACTCAAAAGCCAGATCATTGATTTATGAATACCAAAAATGAATAAATCGTATTGTGTACTTTCGTCTTTATAATAACAGGCTTCAATCATTAAAAGAATATAAGCAAAAACTGCATTCCCTAATTGTGAACATAATGCCAATGCCTGATTGCCCGAAGCTTTATAATCAGCTGTTTTAGGATTAGCATCGGTGTCATATACAAAATAGCTGAAGAAATCATCTAAGCCCTGAATGTTACGAAACTTTTGCTGATAATGCCCGCCAAGTGTATAGGCTTCAAGAAATTTGGCAAAATGAGCAGGTTCTTTCCCGGAATCATCATAATCGCCTTCCCAAAATTCTACCTTGCCATCGACAATATCCATTGGTACCGGCATTTTATTTTCGCCCCAAATTAAGGTATGCTGCTTGTATTTACTTTTCCCTTCTCCCTGATCAATGATACGTTCTATCGCATCAATTGCCGAATGAGCGTCATGTACTCCAACAAGTCCGCCGCTATCATCTGCATTAGCAAATTGAGGGTTGTGCTCTCTGTCATAATGTACCGTATTCATTGAATTTTGAGAATAATACGGTCTCGGACGATTTGGATTATCCGGAGGAAGCAATTGGGGTCTGTAATTATAAGGTCCCGGGAAATCCTCCTTTATACATTTGATAATCATTTCATACAAACGACCGATTGTTTGATATTCAACCGTATCCAGCAATTGTGCATTTGCATAAGGATCTTTAAATGGTTCAGGGCTTTCAATTTGTAAAAATGTAGTCAGCTGCTTCAATGACAATTTTGCTGCATTAATTTGAAATTCAGGAATATGTCCGTCTAATTGTGTTGGAAATGTTAGTACTTTTCCAATCCCTAACAAATCTGGTGCTGTCTGACAAACCGCCTGTTTTACATTACAGGCAAGTGCCAGGTGCAGCATTTCTTCGATCACAACGCTCATAATTAAGGCAGCCGATTTATTCGAATAAACTAATATATCAACCTTCAGTTCTTGCGCCAGTTCGTCAATTTCGGCAGCGGTACGTTCACCGGATTGTGAAAGCTGCGCATGAAGTTTAGCATACAGTTTATCCTGATCCTGTGCTCTGTTTATCGAATAATAGGTCGATAAATACGTGGGAATTGTAGCAAGCTCCAGTGCAATTGCCTGCTGCATTACCTCTTTGATATTCTCTTTTGTTACCGAGTTAGAAAAGTTAAAAAGTTTTTTGGTTTTCATTTGTTTTTGGTTAAAATAGATTATTCCGGACTGATAAATGGATAGTATTTTTCGTCAATAATAGGTTCGATTCCAAAGAAATCATTCAAAACAGATTCGGCAGTACAAAATGCACCTTCAACCCAAGCCTGATCATTTGAATAGGTTTCTCCTACAATAAAAATTTCACAGTCTGTATTTGGAACGAGCTGAGATGGTTTTCTAATTTTTCTTTGCACATCACCTAAATTATAATGCGATTTATAGGCATGATATCCTGCATTAAAAGGAGGAAGCGACCAGTCCATATATTTTGTTTCTAAAGGTTCAGGCACATACGAATAATCAGCCTGCGGTCCAAAATGCAATGATGCCAACTGTGAACGAAGCATTTTTACCATTACAGGAGTAGCTTCTCTTGGCCCTTCAAGCGGTTGTATATCTCTTGACTCAGGAATTTCACGCGTTGTATCTGGTCCAAGTTCTAGAGCTTTCCAGAAAGTTGCGTATAGAATATCATCATAACTGGCCAAAATACCGTACACTTTTTTTCCTTTTCCGTCTCTGGCGTTATCACCAAAATAAACTACTTGACGAATAGGCATATCTGTAATACTTGGGCCAATAGTATCTAATTCAGCAATAGCTGCAATTTGTTTTTCTTCTTTAAAAGTTAAACGCTCCTGAATGGCGTTTTCTACAGCGGCTATAAAACTGGCTTTATCATTAAAGGTATTTGCTATAATAACTGGGTTTTTAGCCTTTTCTATTTCTTTAAGATATTTAGATGGGAAATTCTCTTTTTTTAATTTCTCAATTCCTTCTTGTGTTAAGAAATAACTTGTAAGTTTTGCAGGATAAGTTGGGCTTCCTGCCTCGGTTGTTCTCCACCAAGGTGTATCGAAAAACATCCCTATTTTGTATGAAGGCTCCATTAATACAGACTCTAAATACAGCTGCACTTTTTCATGATTTAATACATCCGTTCCTTCATCATCACTGTATCTGCTTGCCTGCGCCACTAAATCAATTGCTGCTCTAGGCATAGCAAGAAATGCGGCATCACATTTTTTTCTTTCTGCAAGTGCATCCGGATCTTTTCGTGTTGCAGTTGTAAAATTCACTCCAGATTTAGTGTGCACAATAGAACGCAGCCTAACATTTGGATAATAATTTAGTGTGATTCCTTTTTGTTTTGCCAATTTTTCAACTTCTTCAAATAAGCTGTCAAATAAGCTGGAATATCCTTTTATTAAAGTTTTATATTCTGTTCCCGGAAGAAACTCGTCATTGACATTAAATGACTGAGCACTATTACTGTTTACTACGTTTGAACTATAGCCATTACCATCAGATAAATAACCAAATCCTTCTTGTCCAAGCATATCATAACCAAGGTTCCAATATCCAATTTCTTTTAATAAGTCTCCTTTTTGAAAGATCGAACTATCGGGCATGTCAATATTGATTCTTCCTTCTTCATAAAATTTGCACCATTCTCTTCGCGTAGTCGGCCCAGATGTTTGCGTGATCGCTACAGATTGTATCGTTGTAAAACCATCATCTGGCGGAGCATCCTGAGCGTAATTGTTTGCGAAATAGGGAGCTGGCTGGTTAGAATTAATATCTGAGATATACATGTTTTTAGAACGCAAAGACATCAATGGGTCTGCTGATTCATTAAACGGAACTGAATCTTTCTTTAAATCCAATTCTTCTATGGTTTTAGTCACTAAACGATGTCCCGGTCCTTCAGGAGTGCCATCCCAATATAAATATCTCATACCTCCTAATTCAAGGTACGAATTGTCTTTGTCATCTTTATAATGCCATGTACAAACACGTGCACCAGGTTCTCTTGTTCCCGGATTTTTTTTAGAAAAATCGTATTTCCCCCAGTCGTAAAGTTCTAATACATCGCCCTTAACGAGCATTTTTTCGTTTTTGTTGAGTTTAGATTTCCCATCAAGTAATCTCCACGCGGTATAGAGTCCGGCTGCACCTGCTCCAAAAATAGAGTATGTTTTTTTGCTCATGATAGTATGGTTTTTAAATTTTTAGTAGTTTTTATAGATAATGGTTTTATTCATTTCCCAGTCTTGCCATTTGCTGTGCCAGATCTTTTTGAGGAATCACAATTTCTACCAAGGTTGGAAGATTTGTTTTTTTCTTAAGTTTTAAAAGTACTTCATCTAACTCTGAAACGGTTTCAGCACGATAGCTGTTTGCACCAAATGCTTTGGCAAGTGCCTGATAATCCCATTTTGGAAGAATATCAAATTCGTCAAATTTATGATCCGGTCCTGCTTTAAACGAGTCCATGTCTACATAAACCTGTTCTATAGCATATACTCCATTGCTCATCACAAAAATTACGGAGTTGATGTTGTATTTTACAAGAGTCGAAAGTGATTGTGCGATCATCATAAAACCACCGTCACCGGCTACAGTCCAGGCCTGTTTGCCACTTCCGAGCTGGGCTCCTGAAGCTGCACCGGTTTCAAAACCAATACACTGCCACGCAGCCGAAGAAATATAGGCGTTTTGAGATAATCCGTAAATATTGGTAGCCACATACATTGATGAACTTACACCAAAAGTCATTACAATATCGTCCAGCATTTTTTGCTTTTGCAGAAAAGATGTAGCATGCTCAAAAAAGCGGTTAAACGTTATTACTTCCGGAGTTACATCGTATTTAGGATCTGAGTTAGATCGCCATGGTTCCGGGAATTTTGGCTGAGCCGGAGCTATTGCTTTTAAAGGATATCCTGAAGCTTTTTTAAATCGTTCTGTCAAGGCTTCGATGAAGTCTTTTAAAGTTACTCCCGAATAGGTAAAATAACCAACTCTCGTTTCCTGAGTTGTTACCTGAATCATATCCGAAAATTTATTTTCTACCAGCCATAAATAATCATCCGTAATAATAGTTCCTAAGGATAAAATACAGTCTGAAGCTTCGACTATCTTAATAACTTCTGGTATTGAAGCCTGATCAGAATAAGTACCAATAAATTTATCCCCTTTTTCATCCAGAACCGTTTTTCCGAGTGAAGTTGTAGTGTACAACATTCCGCTTGCTTTAATAAGTTCTTCTAATTGCTTGGTTAGTTTATGTCTCAAAAGCTCTACACCTGCAAAAATTACAGGTGTTTTGGCCTGGCTAATTTGTGACCACGCCTGAGAAACCGCATTTTCAAGCGCTGCTGGTTCGCTTTTTATGATTTCAGCCTCCAGTTTTTTATTAGAAGGTTTTGGACAAGGTTCGCCCCATACTTCTTTATAACATGCTATGTACACTGGTCTTTGATGTGTAAGCGCTGCGATAAGTAATTTATCGATTTTTTCAGGAGCGCCTGCAGAAGTACTCAATGTCTCGGCAGCAACAGTAACTCTTTCATACACTTCCTGATCTGCATTGAGATTACCTGTAGAGTGATGATAAAGAACATTGTACATACTACCTATTTGTCGCGCATCGGCTCCGGGTGTAGCACTAATTACAACAACAGGACTGCGCTCTACATAAGCTCCTGCAATAGCATTTAATGCACTGAAAGTACTTACTCCATATTGTAAAGATACGGCAGCTAAACCTCTGGTACGTGCGTAAGCATCTGCCGCATAAGAAGCATCTAGTTCATTTGAAGTCCCAATGGTTTCAATTCCGTCAAAGTATTCCAGAGCCTGTGTAAAATGTTTTACATAATCTCCCGGAATTTGAAAAACCTCGGTGACATTTAATTGTTTGAGTCGGGTTAGCAGATAATCTGCGACCGTAAATTCTTTGGCAGGTTTCATTTTTTGGTTATTAGAATTAGGAGTATTTTGTTTTCGGTAATAAATCCCTTCAGTAATAAAACTGAAGAGATTTATGTTAGTCTTTTAAATTTTTATACGTACCTGAAGACTACCAGTATTATCCGCTAATCCGGCTCCGTATTCAGCATTTAAATCATCGTTGATGCATAACTTCAATAGTCCGCTTTGACCAGCAGGAGTTGTAACGGGTCCATTTCCAATAAAAAATGGAGCGTTATTTCCAACTTGTCCTATAAGGGCACCCATATTTACATTTTGAACAGGATATCCTGATTGTGTTACAATAATGTCCGGGCATCCGTTTGCGTCATACAGGTTACCATTATTCGTTTGAGGATCTGCCGTCCATAGACCCGATTCGTAACTTACTGTTATTGTATTACCTGGCTGTACTGCAACTCCCGTATTCTGCCATGTCTGATTTGCATTAACCGGAACAAAAGTTTCTACCAGCTGCAGCGTATTCGCATCAATATGCAGAAACTGAGTTGGCATATTATTAATGAAAAATTGTAAAACAATATTTTGAATGTATTGTAACTGAGTCGTTCCGTTACTTAAATTTTCAACATACCAAGTGGTGTTCATGGAAAGCACTTTTCCAAAGGAATTTTCAAAATTTATATTGCTTACTGCACCTCCTTCATTACTAGTACTTACTGTAATACTTGAGTAACTGTCAACAGTAATCCCCTGGCTGTTTAATGCATTCAATTGCTGTGTCAAATACGTTGACGGATCAATTATAGCAGGATCTGTAAACGGTAATTTAGTTTTGTCTGCGCTTGGAAAAACCGGATTTCCTGTTCCCGAAGCAACTGGTCCTCCCGTCATTAAAACCGAAACTCCATGAGGAACCGAAATTTGTTTGTTGTACTGCGTTGCCGGATTTTGTACCGGAATTGGATTTGAATCTGGAACAAAACCAGGACCATAAGGGCCTTCAACCTGGTTTTGTATTACGTGATAAAGCCATGTTCCGTTCTCTGCATGAATTAAAGTATTTTGAATGGGCTGTGCTCCGTTTGGATCGGCATTGTTGGCAATGTACACTCTTTGTTCATAAAATAGTACACTGCTTGCCTGTGTATATTGCCCTTCCCTATTTGGTGCCCCGCCGGCTATAGCCGAAAATGAGATTTCTTCAAAATAAGGAAAGTTTTTAGTGATGTAACCATTTGGAGCATCTGTTTGAGGTAAAGGCATAACATTGTAACCTGTAGCATTTGCTCCCGTAGGACTATTCCACGTACCAATAAAATTATTTAAAAGTCCCAGATTAGAAGTACCAATAACCGGCGGCTGATTCGTTGTTGATACAAGCGGAGTTGTAATGTCTGGAATTACCGCTGATGGTGCTGTTACCGCTGCTGCAGCTGCTTGTTGAGCGTGATACGGGCATGTTTGCTGTTGTAAGCCGTTTGAATTTTCCATTTTTTTTATGTATTTTGGTCCTTTTCAGGTTAGTTACGTCTTGTTTAGGAAAGTGATTCTGAGTCAAATTGGCGCATGCATCTTATCTCATTTCTTTAATAAAATTACTATGACGCCATAGTTCAAATTAAAAAAAAGGCACGAGTGCGGGATTTTTATCCACGAGAGGTCGAAATAAAAGCATAAGACCATTTCGTTATATATTTACTAACTGCTACCCGGTATTTAATCTGAAAAGAATAGATGTGCAAAAAAGCGGAGAGACAATTAAAATGCACATGTTAAAACATTGTAATAATTCTCAATAAACTGGTTAGATAATTGAATGCTTCCCGCTACTACTTTGGACAAAGAGGAAAAATTCTTCTTTGTCCCTTTTTTATTGGTCTCAGATTGGGGTTTAAAACCCTGCAATTTATTGCAGTACTTTAGTAATTCGAAAAAATCTTTATCTTTAGATTATGAGTACAGATGTAAGAAAAGGTTGGTATACAGTAAACCAATTAACATGTCATGTTGTTTGAGTAGTTTAAAGTTTTGAAGGGAGATATTCAAAAGCGTTGCCGTGAACTTTTAATACAGATATGCGAGGCTGAAGGAATTGAAATTTTAAAAGGAGTTGTGAGTTCAGATCATGTTCACATACATATCGAGTGTGCACCAAAGAAGAATGTTAGTTCGATTCTAAAAAGTTTAAAAGGACGTACCTCAAGAAAATTGCAAATGGAATTTCCAGATCTTCAGGTCCATTACTGGGGTCAGCATTTTTGGGCAAGTGGTTACGGAGTTTGAAGTATAGGAAATATTACTGATGAAATGGTAAATGAATATTTAGAGCATCATAGAAGAAAAGAAGGGGATGATAATTCAAATTTCATTCTTGAATGAAATAGAAAGAGGGACTTTCAGTCCATCGTCAAACAAACCTCTGCACTTTCAGTGCAGAGTGGTTTAATTAGAGATAAAAAACTGTTGATCAAATATATTAGATATACTACTTCATTAACCCTAGCAGTTCGAAACTCATTTTTTTAAATTGTAAATTTTTCAGGAAAAATAGGACCTATTAAGTGTCTTGACCCTATCCAGTTTCCAATATTGTAACATTCATTAAGTTTTAAGAGACTCTCTACACCATTATTTAAAAGCTCCTCTAAATCTTTACTTTCCTCTTCAAGCCCAGTTAATTTTAGTTGCAGCCGTACTTCTTTAGAGATTGAAAAACTATGAAAAGAGTTTAGAAAAGTTTCTATTGAAGTATCAAAAAAATAAATTAATTCCTTACTATTAGGGCTGTCTTTATCAGACAGCCCTTGTTTTTAATTATGTTTTAATAAGGAAACAAATACACTTTTTTAGAGTTTTTAATTATTATTACATCTTTGAAGCTGACTAAAAGATAATGATAATGCTCTATTTTTAAGACCCAAAAATCATAGTTTCAGGATAAAAGGTTACTTCTCCTGATGCAATATCATGAGATCCGCCAACAATTCCAATCTCTCCTTTTTCAATCATTTCTTTTAAGATCGGACTACGCTCCATGATTGATTTAACAGTTCGTTTAATATTGATTTTCGATACATTTTCAACAAATTCAGGATTACCTGAATTTCGGTTTTCTTTTGTTTCAGTTTCATCATCAACTGCTGGTCTTATCTTTGTAAGCAGTGCTGTTAAATTGCCCATTTCGACATGATCACAGGCACCTTTTACAGCCCCGCATTTGGTATGGCCCAATACTACAATAATTTTTGAACCTGCCACTTTACAGCCAAATTCCATACTGCCTAAAATGTCCTCATTGATAATATTTCCGGCAATACGTACGCTAAAAACATCTCCAAGTCCCTGGTCAAAAATTAATTCTGCAGAAGTTCTACTGTCTATACAACTCAAAATAACAGCAAAAGGATGCTGTCCTTCTGAAGTTTCATTTGCCTGTTGCAAAAGATTACGATTTATTTTTAAGTTGCTTACAAACCTTTGGTTTCCTTCCTTCAATAATTCTAAAGCTAAAGAGGGAGTAATAGCAGCTTGCATTTCTTTTGTTAACGTTTTCATTTTGATTGATTTTACAAGGTTATGATAAATAAAATTTTTCTGGCTGATGTGGTTTAGGGATATCCTTTTCTTTCAATAAATCCTTAATATTTATTTCAATCGTTCTGGCAATTGATTTTACTGGTGTATCTGTCGGACGATTTCTAAAGGGGTCCTGCAGATGTGTGGCAGATTTTTCCAAGAGAAAAAATGTAGTCGAAATAACTAATAACAATGGAATTTCAAAATAGCTTTCTATATCCCTTAACGCAATTGATAGCGTAACAATAAAGATGTAGATAAAGAAATGTAAAAAAATATGATAGGTTGTAGGAAAAACAGTGCTTTTTATACGTTCAGCCATTCCCATATAGTTTGAAAAATTAACCAAAGTATTATTTAATTTAACTTGCGAAAAAATATCAATTGATTTTTTTTCTTTCAATGCCGCTATTTGAAGTGTATTCAACTACAAAAGTGCTAAAGGCTTATTGCTTTGTTTTTCTATTTCCTGCATATCTTCCCCCGTAATAAAGTTTTCCAGGTTTTCAACAGGATCCAGTCCGAGTAAACCCTGCCCCAGACTATAACACCATGCAATATGCCTAAAGGCCATTTCTCTGATTTCGGTTTGATTTTCTTTGGCTACAAAGGATTGTAATTGCAGTACAAAACTACGACTATCGTTAACTATGCTTCCACATATTTTTCTTGCTTCCCACCAACGATCATAAGACTGATTGAGTTTAAAAGAAAGAATCACAGAAATTGCTGTTCCTATAAATGCAAGTATCGCTATAGGCATTATCGGAATAATATTTTCGAATTGAGTCGTAAGATAATGAACCAATAAACCAATAATTAATACAAAGAGAATTTCATACTTGACCTTTTTGAAAAGATAGGAAACGGGTATTTTAGTATTGGTTAGCATAAACTTTAGATTTGGTTTGTTATGTAAAAATAACAAAACTATTTAAAATGATAGTAATACTATTATAGATAATTGTTAAATATTTTTTAAGATATATTTACTTTTAAACATTAAATGTTTCACTATATTTGCTTAAACAGTAATTGATATGGAATTTCAAGCAAAGTTTGATATAAACGATAAAATCTTCTTGCGTAATCCTGAAAGCAGCGAATTAGGTAAATTGATGGTAAAAAAATCCATTGACCTTATTTATGAACTTGGTTTTGAACAATTTACATTTAAAAAACTGGCCATAGAAATACACAGTACAGAAGCCACCATTTACCGATATTTTGAAAATAAACACCGCCTTTTGCTTTACATTCTTAATTGGTATTGGAGCTATATGGAATTTTTAGTGACTTTTAAATTAGAAAACGTATTTGATAAAAAAGAAAGATTAAAAATAATCGTGAATTTACTTACTCACGAATTTGCAGAAAGTACAAATCAATTTGATTATAATAAAAAGCTTCTTAATCAAATCGTTATTGCGGAAAGCAGTAAAGTATATTTAGTAAAAGAAGTTACAGAAATCAATAAAAATGAGGTTTTTAAGCCTTATAAGGATTTGTGCTCAAAAATAGCAGAAGTTATTTCAGAGTATAATTCAAAATATAAATATCCGAGATCACTCAGTACTACCCTGATTGAAACAGCACATCAACAGCAGTACTTTAGTGTTAATTTACCAAAACTTACGGACGCTTCCTCAAAAACAAACACAGAATTTACAGCACAATTCATTGAAGATTTGTTATTTAAAGTTTTGGATTAATTATCATATTGTTTTGAACATTATTTATACTGGAAGTTCCCAAATCCATAGTTATTCAATGTATATACCTCCAAAATACAAGGAGACATGTATTACATATTCTCCATTTAAAAAATAAAATACCTGTTCATAAAGTAAGGTAAGATCGTACAGTATCTCCAAGAGATATTTTTCGTAGATCGGGATCAGATTTTTTTAATCATAAATCATATATTTCATCTGTAAAGCAAAACAAAATTATTCTTTTGAATAGTGCTGAATTACCGGTAGGAAGGAAATATAAGATTCTGCTGAGCCTTCCTAAAAGTCATTAGATAATTCAACAAAACACACTACAACACTAGTAAACAAGTAATTAAAATTCAAACAGAACTTATTTTTCAAGATTGTTTGAAATTAGTAAACATCAGGAGATGGATTTATATTTCATTAAAAAAAGTATCTCATAAAACAGTTTTGTGATATGAGATACTTAATCTTTAGAAAAAAATAATTTATTATTTCAAACTTGTGTTTGTCAATTTGATCTTATATGGGAAGTTTACATCATTATTGAAATAATCTGCTGTCAATTGTAATCTGTCTTTAAAGAAACCTGCTTCAAGACCAATGTTTGTCTGATCACTGGTTTCCCATCCTAAATCTTAATTTCCTGCCTGAGAAATTGCCAAGGTTGCAGCTGTTCCATAAATTGAGGAACCATACAAATTTTGTGAAGCATACGCTGATGAAAGGTTTCCATTACCCACTCTTCCCCAACTTCCTTTTAATTTAAGCGAGCTTACGTAATCTGTGATTTTGCTGTTTTAAAAAAAACTTTCTTCGCTAACGGACCATCCGGCAGATATTCCTCCAAAATTCACGTATTTGCTTTTTAGACCCAAGGCAGAATTTCCGTCTTTTCTGAAATTGCCGGTAATAAAATACTTCCCTGCATAGCCATACGATAACCTAAAAAAAGAAGATAGAAAAAGTCTTTCTGACAAACTGTTACCGGCTGATCTTATTGTTCCCCAGGTCCCCTGATAATTTTCAAAGAAAGGATCTGAAGCATTGGTTTGATTTGCCCCCCAGGATGAATTTTCGAACTTCTGAACATCATATCCTGCCAATGCTGAAATATGATGATTGTTACCAAAACGTCTGTCAAAAGAAAGGCTATTTGTAAAATTGTAATTATTTCTTAAAATAGAAATATTAGTTGAAGATCCGCCTGTTGCATATGCCGAGGATCCAAGATTTGGACTTAAATAGGTTATATTTTCTGCTCTTAGCCTGTCGATTCCGTAATTACTGTCAAATTTAAATCCGTCAAAAAAGGTAATGGTTGCGTGAACATTTCCAACAAAATGATCGTTGGAACTGGTGTATTTACTGTTATCAAACAATGCTCCGGGATGCGATAATGTATTGGTAAATAAGTTATTTCCCGAACTTGTAGTTCCTGTAGAACTTAAATTATATAAACCTACATTATTATAAACAGCAACGTTTGGAGGAAGTGCCAAAGCTAAACGTGCCGCACCAATTAATAATAATCCGCTGCTGCTTAATGAACCTGTATTTTGTGCCTGATTAAAAGTATTGTTATACGAAAGATTTCCACCCAATTTAAGCCATCTGTTTACATCATAATCGATATTAAACCTAGCTCCTTTTCTCTCGAATTCATTATCTTTTGTAATTCCTTCCTGTTTAGAATAATTGGTAGAGAAAAAATATCTGGTTTTATCTGTTCCTCCCGAAATACTGATACTATGATTTTGAGAAACAGCGTCACGGTATACCTGATCTTTCCAGCTAGTATTTACACGTTAACCATCAGCATTAAAAGACGGAAAGAAAAGTGCTGATGCTACAGCAGCGTTATTTTCATTACCACTTAATATTTTGCTGTTGAATACCGCTTCGTTTTTTATGTCTTCGTATTGTGTATTATTCAGAAGATCCGGTAATCGGGTAGCTCTGGTAATTCCAATCCAACTATCGTAGGTAACTTTAGTTTTACCTGCTTTTCCTTTTTTTGTTGTCACTAATATAACTCCACCGGCAGCACGAGAACCGTAAATTGAGGTTGACGCGGCATCTTTTAAAACATCAATAGATTCAATATCTGCCGGGTTTATATCTGAAAGTGGGTTATTGGCAACCGAATTTGTTGTGGACACATCACCGGAATTAACCGGAATACCATCAATAACAATTAAAGGAGAAGTGCTTAAGGAAATTGAATTTACCCCACGAATTCTAATTACCGGAGCATCATTTAATACACCACTCGGGTTAGAAACATTTACTCCAGAGCCTTCCCAATCAGTGCCTGTTCAAAACTTTGAACCGGAATATCTTTAATTGTTTTAGACGTAATTCTTGCAGCTGAACCTGTAAATTCTTTTTTGCTTTGCGTACCATAACCTACTACAAGTACTTCTTTTAAAGCTGTACTAGACGGTATAAGTCTTATGTCATTAAATGAGGAACCTGTATTTTTTTCAAGCGTTTCGTAACCAATATAACTGATAGACAACAACTTGTCTTGTTTCGTTATGGATAGTGAAAATTTTCCATTGCTATCTGTGACAGCAGATTTCCCACTTTCTGTAGCAATAATGGTAACTCCCGGTAAAGGCTCTCCTTTGTAAGAACCTCTCACGGTTCCGCTTATCGTTCGATCCTGTGCACTCAGCATTCCAGGAAGTATGCTGAACAAAAAAATTAAAACTAGTAAGATTTTTTTCATTGAATTTTGTTTTTAAAAATTGGATATAGTAATCCCCAGGGCCGATGTTGAAATGGCCTATCAATAATGCTGATAAAACAGGACAGGGTTTAAAAAAGACTAACGATTTTGCATTCGGAAAACTTTAGAATAGTCTTCTTTTAAAAGCAGATTAAATTGTTTGGAATGGGCATCTAAAAATAATAGTTCAGTTTTCATGTAAGTGATAAAAAATTTAATAATAATGAGCTTATTCAGATTTTCTAAGGAAATCTTTCTTATCTGTCCACCGCAGCCGAAGGATTTAGCACCTTATTTGGTAACAGGTTGCTAAGACATCATCGGGCCTATTCCCTCAGTCTTTCTGGATAAGTCATGTAAAAATTTTCTACCTGACAAATATATATAAATATATATAAATATATATAAATATATATTAATTCTATATAATTAATATATTTTAAAATGTTTTTTACAAAAATATTTCACAAAAACATTAATTAACTGTATAACAAATACTTATTTATACTTAAAAAAAGTAGATATTATTATTTTACACAGAATATTCATGCTTTATTCAATATTTGGAAAATTTAGATACCCAGTATGTTTTACTTTTTAATATTCACTTGCTCCCAGATATTAAATAATGTTTAGGAGAATTAATAAAAAACCCTATCCGAAATTTTAGCTTCTGACAGGGTTAACAAAAAAAGTACTTAAGCTTATAAAAACTTATTCTTTGATAATGGTTTTATTTATGATACCCTTTTCGGTCAATATCTTAACTACATAAGTACCAGCACTGGCATTCATGTTCACTTTTACAGTTGTATCAGTAATTTCGTTTATTGTGTAAATTTGTTGTCCAAGCATATTGAATATCGAAATCTGTTTGACTTTTCCAATAGTACCAAAATCTATATAAAATTCATTTTTGAATGGTACAGGATATATTTTCACTTCAGCTTTAACCTCCAGAGCTACATCAAGTGTATTGTCAGAAACAGCATTTTTAGATGTATTGCCACAACTAATTGCGACAGGATTAATCCCTTCTACTTCTATCTTATCAATGTTAGCCAAACCTGATGCTGTTGTGGCTTCTAATCTTATGTTATGAGTACCGGCAGAAAGCGCTACAGTAACCAAAGAACTGGAATTTTCGGCCCAGGTTGTCCAATTGGCTGTAGCATTAAAAGCTGCAGTAGCCACAGTAACGCCATCTACAATTACTTTAGCACCTCTTGAAGTAGTACCTCCATTAGAATATCTCCATCGAAGGATATAATTTCCGGAAGAAGTATTCACAAACCATTCAATTCCTGCACCGACTGCATTATTAGCATTGGCAAAACCAGTACCCTGATATCCGGCATTATTACTGTCTATTGTGCCTTCAACAAAACAGAAACCCGTTTCATTTTCATTGATCGAAATTTCAGTATTTGCTGCAACCGGATCTGTATAATTAGCAGTTCCATTTTGATTTTGACTAAAAGTAATCGCTGCTACTAATCCATTAATGTACACTTCCAGATTAGTATATACCGAGTTTAATGTATAAGTTGTTCCGTCTGAAATATTGTTGCTATTTAAACCATTGGCATTTTCCCAGCTATCCGGCATTCCGTCCTTATCTGTATCTGTAGGTGCTGTAGTAGAATTGTAGGTTGGCCAGCCTCCAACATCAGATTGTGTATCAATGAGCCCTTTAGTACTACCGTTGGAACCAGTATAAGTAAAGGTTCCATTAGTTGCTTCTGATACAATTCTGTTGTCCACCGCATCACGCTTAAAGCTTGCTCCTACGTATGCTAATACTCTGTTGTAGGCATTTGTTGCAGAATGTGTAGTCATTTCACCAAAATTATATTCAGTATTTACACGAAGCTCCGTTTTACTTTTTGAAGATGGATTAGGATCGACGCCATTCCAGTTATCGCCAGAAGTAGTTGAATTTGCAGTAGTATAATTTCCATTGACATAAAAACTACCCCAGACACCTGCTGGCTGAGAGTTAGATCCATCATCCGCACTGGGAGAAATAATTCGGTCGTTTACTCCTGAAGCTGTTGCGGGACCTGCTTTGTAATAATTATTGGTAAGATTATACGATCCTCCTTCAGCAGCATAAGCACTGTTACCGCCCCAGTTATAAACAACATTATTTCTAAAATCAACCATCTCGAGATTAGGAAGCGCCGAGTATCTGCTTCCGCAAAAACGGGCATTACGACTATCATGATGAGCCAGCATATTATGATGAAACGAGGCTTTTTTTCCTCCCCAAATTCCACCGTAACCATGAGTTCCTTTGTCGTGAACAGACACGCGCAAACTTTCAGACATCATGCACCACTGCATAGTAAAGTTTTCATTGTCGTAAAATGAAGCACATTCGTCTGTACTCCAGCTCATAGAACAGTGGTCAATAATAATGTTTTTATGATTCCTGCCGCCAATGGCATCTCCTTCATGCTGTGCCTGGTCGCCCATACGAAAACGAAGATATCGGATGATAACATTATCAGCATCTACATTTACTGAGTAATTTTTCAGACAGATTCCATCACCCGGAGCAGTCTGACCTGCTATGGTGATATTTCCATTATTGATTCTTAAATCTGAATTAAGCGCAATGATTCCGGATACTTTAAACAGTACTGTTCTCACTCCTGTTTCTGTAACGGCTGCCCTTAAACTTCCAGCACCTGAATCATTTAGATTGGTAACATAGATTACCTGTCCGCCACGACCACCGCTGGTGTAACGTCCAAAACCTTCGGCACCCGGAAATGCCGGTGAAGTAACCGCTAGAGCTGCAGTAGCCTTTTGAGTCGATGCGGTAACTGTTAAAGTTCCTGATTTTGTAACATTTGGAGTCCCGCCAACTGTGGTAATTGTATAGTTAAAAGTGCCACTCACAGTTGGTTTTCCACTGAAGGTTATAGTTTTCGCCGAATTATCTATAGCCGCATTGATTCCAGATGGCAATCCTGATATTGTTACTGTGGCAGCGTTTTCCCAGTTATAATAAAAGCCTGTAATAGCAGTATTTATCGCTATGGTTTGACTAGAACCTCCAGCTCCGTGTTTTATTAATGCAGCTCCTAATGTAACAGAATTAATGATGGTATCAGGATTCCAGTTATCGGTAACCTGTGGATTGGCATTATTTGCTTTTAAAACATTTAATTTTGTATAAGAGGCAGCTTGAGCAACACTTAATTTTTTTGCCCATAAAACTCTTGAAGACGGAACATAACCGGCTCCTGAGTTACTGTATTCTGCAAAACGTGCCGTAGCCTGATTAGCAGCGTTACCCCAGTCATTCCACCCTACTGCTTTAATAGCATTAGTCATACTTGTGTTCATATAGGTAACCGATGCATATCCTCCCCATGGGCGGCCAAGATCCGTAATATTACTTCCTGAACCTGTAATCTGGCAATTATTGAATACAAAGCCATATGCTAAATGTGATGCAGTATTAGCTGCAGTTAAAGAGCTTCCCCCTTTTGTGTAAAGCTGACAATTTTGAAAATAAGCGATGGCTCCTCCAAAAATAAAGTCTGTAGTACCTTCAAAATAACAATTTTCATGATAAGATCTACCGCTGTGAGGATAATAAGTATCCTGATCTCCTAAAAAACGGCAGTCCTTAAAAACAGCTTTATCCGCAGTACAGCGAACAGCTACTGCCTGTCCAACAGGTCCGGATGAATTAGCAAACGTAAGGTTCAATGCATAAAAACCTGCCCCATTGATGAAAGTACTTGCCGAATTTGAGGTTCCGTAAGCAGCTCCTGTTGCCGGATTAATTTTGGATGCATAGTTATTATAGGTCAAAATAGTTCCCGTTGAACTTTGTCCTACGAAGGTCAGATTTGTTTTATTTGAAGGAATCGTAATTACTTCATAATAAGTACCATTTTTAATATAAATTTTAGTTCTGGTGGAACTATTAGAAGGAGCTGCATTCACGGCTGCCTGTACAGTGGTATAATTACCTGTTCCATCCTTGGCAACTACGATATCGTAGGTCTGTGCTTTCAGTTGTATCGAAAAGAAAGCTAAAAAAGCTAATAGTAAAATTTTTTGTTTCATACTTTTTGGTTTTGGTTAGATAATAGTTTTACAGATTAAGTACTTTCCTGTTAAAACAAAACTATAAAAAACCATATACAAATACAGTAGACATATCACTATTAAACAAGGGGTAAAAACAAATATTTGTCAATCAAACCATTATAACATCTGTGAGTTTTTAAAAACTTAAATTTCAGCACTGATGCTATTTAACATGTAAGATAAAAATTGTTCACAATAGCCCAAATTTGTCCTTATAGCATCTAAGTTCAGAATCAGTTTTATGCAGTAACTTTTCCAACAGCATAATTTTGTCCTGATAAAGCAAATTTAAATTCATAAGACCATAGTTATCTGACAGCATACTGTTTCTTTTAACAGTATTTGTTATATGAAGATTCGTCTCAAAACTTATAATATTTTCTACACTAAGTTCAAAAACAGCCGCTATTTCTTCTAACTTCTCAAAACTCATTTTGGCATTTCCTTTTTCGATTTTGCTGTAACCGGCTTGTGTAATTCCCAATCGCACAGCCATATATTCCTGGGTATAATTCTTAAGTTCTCTGATACTTCTTATATTATCGTTTATATTGCTACTCATCACATTTTTTGATTTAGTATCAAACTATTATTAAATCTAAATCACTACTTATTTGTAAAACAGTAATTCCTGAATACAGCAAATAAAGAAAGTTAAATGAGAACGCACAATAACAAATGTTAAGCGTTTAAGCATCTTTCCGCAAGGTATATTTTAACCGACTTAAATGGACAGGAGTAATATTCAAATATGAAGCTATATAATATTGAGGTACACGCTGAAAAAGATTGGGAAAGTGACGGTTCATAGACACATAACGCTCTTTAGGTGAATTGGTATAAAGAGCTTTAATTTTATCATTAATAATAAAAAAATATTCCTCAGTAATAAGTCTGCCAAGTTTCTCACCATACCTGACTGTATTGTAAAAATTGTGAAGCATTTCTCTGGAGATAACGATAACAACAGTATCTTCCATTGCCTGTATAGAATGATTGGATGGCACATTTTTTAAGAAACTTTCATAGTCGGTGGCAAAAGTATTCTCCAGACAGAAGTGAAAGGTTTTCTCTTCACCCTTTTCGTCTGCAAAATAAATGCGTAACAGACCACTCACTACAAAAAAGATTTTATCACAATCATCATTTTCATTTAGAAGCATACTTTTTTTAAAAAAAAATGAACTGCTAAGCATACTCTGACAATATTGCCACTCTGTATCATTGATATAGATATAAGAAATAATCATTCTATACAGATTTATTATTCCACAATCTTTTAAATGTTCAGTTTTGATTTTTTTTCTTTTATAAACTCTCCTTGATTTTTCTGGTATCATAGAATTAACGTCGCAATAATTTAAAATTTTCTGCAAAGTTAAGTATCAGGACGAGGCGTAAAAAATTCTGAATACAATAAGAACAAACTATACATTTCAGGTTAAAAAAAAGGTAACAGTATCTGTACCATTACCTTTATGCAGCTCTGAAAATTACAACGCAGGAAGATCTGTTAAAGCCTGCAGGAAACGATACATCCAAAATCATAACTGACACAAGAGCATACAGACCTACGGCAATAAGAAGTGTTTTTTTCTAATATAACATAATTGGGTTAATTAGCTAATCGCATCATTCACAGACTGGCTGTCTACAAATTGCTCAAAACGTATAATTTTTCCATCCTTTAATTTCCAGATATGCGCCACTCTGGCCTCAAATACTTTTCCTGTAATTTTATAGGTTCCGCTATAAGTTCCGTAGGCTACTACTTTATCTTCATTCCAGACATAGTCTTCCGGAGTAAATTTATAATCGATCCATTCACTTCCAAGCCTGCCAAAAACATTTTTAAAAATATCCTCTAAACCAATATAGGTTCCGGCATAAGGAAATCCATTTGCTTCTGTCCATGAAATATCATCGGCTGCATAAGCAGTTAGATTTTTACCATTTTCTTCCGAAGTTTTTCCTTCGTAAGTACTTTTTACAATATCAAGATTTGTCATTGTTTTTCTATTTAACAAAAGCCTGAACACTTTATGTATTCAGGCTGCATATTATACTTTTACCATTTCATTTCTCCAGTATTCACCTTTGCTCCTATAGCCAAAGCAGTATCAAAAGTAAGTGCCGGATATTCTGCTTTTAAAGCTGCAATTAAACTTTCAGAAGTTGCATTATCCTGAAGAGCCTTTTCATAAAACTCTATGTATTGTTTTGTATGCACCACAGCTGCAACATCAAAAGGAGAATCTGAATTAGCATGCGCCGGAATAACTATTTCAGGATTCAGATCCTTAATTTGATCTAAAATTGAAATCCAGTTCGTACGCGCTTCGACTGTCTGTGCATCTGCCATCCATAAATTAAAAGTAGTCCCAAAAATATTAATCCCTCCAACCACTGTTTTTATAGATGGAATCCAGATAAAAGTTTTAGACGGAAAAGATTCCAGCCCAAAAACTTCTAATTTATGACCTTCTAAATCAATACTGTTTCCCTTTAAGACCTGAGGCAAAACAACATTTGAGGTAATTTTGTTTCCTAATCTTTCTCCCCATATTTCCAATTTCTTCTGCGCTGTAGCCTTTATATGTTCAACTGTTGCAGGGGCAGCATAAGCGGTTACTTCAGGAAAATGTTTTTTAAATACTTCAAGACCAAAATAAAAATCAGGATCTCCGTGAGAAACATAAACAGCTACTAATTTTTTACCGCTTTTTTTGATTTCCTCTGCCACAATTTCGGCTTCAGCCAAAGTAAACTGGGCATCAATCAAAACAACGTCTTCTTTTCCTGAAATTATTGTTGAAGCAACCCCAAAACTATTTTCTGATGCATTAAAAACTTTAAGATTCAAATTTTCAGTTTCAATCGTTTTGAAACTTTTTACATGTGATTCCATACTGTATAAAATTAAAATTTATAAAAATTCGCAATTCTTTATTCCATTATTTAATCATACAAAGATTAAATCTTGTAGGCTTTAAAACATTAAACTAGTTTAAAAAAACAGGGCATCAATTTGTTTTGTAATAGCTTCAAATTTAGCATAACCCTGTTCAAGTATAAATATCTTATCGTCTTTCTGCGCCAATAGTGTAGGATAAGAACGTGCATAATGAAGTGCTTTGGCAAATGTGTTCTGCGTCTCCTGTTTCAATACTTCAGAATGGAATGCTTTTAAAAATTCTGTTTTATTCAAATTTAAAATATCGCAGACAGCTAGATAAGTATCATCTGCATTTAGATCTTTTCCGTACCAGTATCTTGCTTTTTGAACTTCTGCAGCAAAAAGTACTGCCTTTGATTCCCATAATTTTGTTGCCGTGATTATTGCTCTTGATGGAATTTCGCTGTCAAGGATTATTTCCTGATTTTCTATAAACTTAAAATAGTCATTTCCGAATTCTGTACCTGTAATCTGCTGTATCTGCGGATCGTGTTTTTTAATGTAAGCAGCAATCTGTGTAGTCTGCTTTCGGGCATTTTCGCCTGTCCACATTCCTGCCGGAAGAATTGTAAAATCCAGATTATCCTTGTATTTTTCGTACAGCTTTACAATATTGGCCGTATTTCCATAGCACCATCCGCAAAGAGGATCCATTATATAAATTAGTTTCATCTTTTAATTGATTAAATTACAATGCAAAGATGGTATGGAAAGACCTTTAAAAATATTAAAGTAGTTTAAAAAACACCTTTATTAATTATTTTTTAATGCAATTTTCTTTCGGATATTACTTAAAAAAACATTGGTAATTCCCAGATAAGCTGCTATGTGAATGTTAGACAGACGCTGTATAAGCCGGGGGTATCTTTGCGCAAACTCAATATAACGAACTTCTGCCGTTTTACTAAGATTATCTATCATACGACGCTGCAGTGCAACATGCGTTTTTTGGGTCATTATTCTGAAAAGTTTTTCTATCCCAGGCAGATTCGAATAAGCAAATTCTTTATCTTTTTTTGAAATAAGCAAAACATCACTGTCTTCCAGCGCTTCTATAAAAAGCTGTGAAGGGATTTCATTTATAAAACTGTCAATATCGGTAATCCACCAATTTTCTACTGCGAAATAAAGAATCTGTTCAAAGCCATTCTGATCAATATGAAAAACCCGAAAAAGCCCTTTTACTACAAACCCTTCAAATCTGCAAACCTCTCCTTCACGAAGTAAGAAACTCTTTTTTTTGATTTTTTTAGGTTCAAACAAATTACAAAATGCTTTTACTTCATCTTTAGTCAGATTAAGGTGTGCTGTAATATTATTTTCAAGTTGTTCTCTCATTTAAGCTTTAGATAAAAAAACAAATAAAAATACTAAAAATTCTACTTCGGGTTTCTTTTAGACTTAATTCTTTTTTCAATTGCAGATTAATAACATTCAAAATGCAAATATGATTCAGATTTTTTAAATCAATGACTAATTTGTCTCCGGCAGCTTATCGCAGGCAATACACATAAAAAAGTTTGCTTGTAAAGTATAAGAGAGCTATCTTTTATACGAAGAAGGATACTGAATCTATTCAAGCCAAAGTAAAATCAGCTTATTTTGACATTACTGATATTGCAGAGATCCATTCTAAATTTAGGGCTTTGTATATTAATAGTGTTTAATACGATTTCTAACCTGAATTTTCAACTATAGTTTATGTAAAAGCATGCTATTTTACGTTAATCAAATAATAAAAATCTAAAAATATAATGGAAAAATAAACGAATATTCTTTCAAAACAATAATTTTCAAAATGGTTTTAAAATTTATTAAAAATAATCAATTAATAAAATAACTTTATTAACTCTTTTTTTTATATAAAACAATCAATTATGAATCAAACAAATACATCTTAAAAACGTAATTCATGTACTATTGATTATTTATAAATAGTATATTTTCAAAAAAATTAAGACAATAATTTTAAAAAATCATTTGGTCTATTTTAAATTTTATTGCATTTTTGCACCCGCATTAGCAAAACAGGCCCGTTCGTCTATCGGTTAGGACGCATGGTTTTCATCCATGTAAGAGCGGTTCGATTCCGCTACGGGCTACTAACACAAAGCTTCAGAGAAAATCTGGAGCTTTTTTATTTTTATTTTGTATCGCAAAAATTAATATCAGAGGGCCCGCACATATCTGTACAAAGATACCGCAGAAATTCTTATCGTGCCTGTAACAATAAAAACAAAACAATAAAACTACAATCCAAAAAAGTTGTAGTTTTTCTATTTAATAACTCTCCAGCTTACTATGCACTTTTTCAATCTCTTTATCCATATAAGCCTGGGCATAATGTACATATCGATTAAAAGAAGTACTGGCATGACTGTGTCCGCTAATTTTGCGGACTAAATGTTCCGGCATTCCTAAAATGAGTAATGTAGTAATAGCGGTTCTTCGCATCATGTGTGAACTCATTTTATCGCAAAAGCGGTTTTTAGCTGTGTCTGTCTTTTTAGTTATGCGCTTGGTCTTACCCTGTTTTTCTCTGGAAACTTCTATAGGAGTTGTAAAACCTGCAAATTCACCTATATGTTTCAGGCTCTTATTAAAATTGAATAAACTCGTGTTTCCAAAAAGAGTTGCTTTATTGTTTGATGTTGTATAACGCTGAAAAATAGTGACCGCATAAGCTGATAATTTGATAAAACTAAAAGTTTTTGTTTTCTTGGATTTCAATTTTAGATACCATTCCCCATCTATTTTTTCGAAGTTTTTATTGGTCAATAAAAAAATGTCCGAGTAACGTAAACCAGTAGTACAGCCAAAAACAAAGATATCCTTAATGCGTCTGTAACTCGGAATCAGACTTTGTTCAAATTCTTTATCATGAATTAAGAATTTTAACTGTTCAGGTGAGAGTACAAAGATTTCAATTTCTTCTTTGCGGACATAAAACAAACGCTGAAAATCACCGGTACTTAAATCTTTATCATTTTTTAGATAATTAAAAAAGACCCGAATCACTTTGATATTGGCACCTACATAATTGTCATGACAGCCTTTTTTATATAAGAATTCGGTAAATTTTTGATAGATTTTTTTCCAGTAGCTTTTCTCTGATGTCATTTCGCGTTTGTCCAGTTTGGAAGCATCACAAATACGCAATTCAAATTTAGTTTCGCTCGAAAACTGAATCAGATTCTTTAATACATATTGGTAGTTTTGGATCGAGCTGGCTTTTATTTTTTCTCCATTTTTTTGAGTCGTTTACCTGTTTCTGTCTCCCTTATAAATTGCTTAAATAATGGAATAATAGGACTCGTTTTTTTCATGCTTTTGTTTTTTTAAAAATACAATTTTAAGTTAAAGCTTGAAATTGTTAGGATATAAATAAAAAACTACAACTTTTTTAGGGTTGTAGTTTTAATGCTTTGTGTCTTATCGTTGCGGGCACGGAAAACATTTCCGCGCTATCGGGTTCATGGTATGGTTGCAATGACATATCCGCGCCATCGGTATTATTTGTTCAGATGTAGTTTTAATACTTTATGGCTCATCGTTGCGGGCACGGAAGGCATTTTCGCACTATCGGGTTTCGATTATTATATGATTAGCATGTTTTTTGTTTTGCATAACTAATCCATCAAAATCAAACTCTTTAAACTTTATTTTAATTTTCCATATTCCTTCTTCGATTTTTTCTCCTTCGATTCTACCATGTTTTACTACTTCACTCTTAAAACCATCTTTTTTTAAAAAATAGGAATATTTGCATTGCCATATATTTTGATCATTTAGTGAGAATTTTATTTTATTTTCTGGAATACTAATTATTAAACTTTTTACATCCTCTCTACTAACTTCTTGATTTCTTTTTAATTCAGTTATAAAAAATAGAAAAGAAATTGTTTTTACACCTCCTTTATTCATTAAAACTTCAGGCTCTTCATAATAATAAGTAAACTCTGTTTTACTACTTTTTTTTAATTCATTATGATTTGTACAATTTACAAAAAATAAAAATATAATTAATGCTATACCTCTTAATAATATGTGGTTTCTCATTTTAAAACTTATCTAATATCCAATTTTTGGGGCTATCTCTTCTATTGTTTTTTTTAAATCTCCTGCGGGCGAATCTGGACGAATATTTTCATAATCAGGTGAGAAATCATCTGTGTTCTTCTTGTAATATTCAGGAACGGAAAACATTTCCGCGCTATCGGGTTTCTTTTCTATTGTCATTTGGGTCTGGTTGTAACCAAATGTTTTTCTTCCTCTAAAATCAGTATAGACTGATTTAAAATGAAACACCATACTTGTCATTTAAAAGATTAATTACTTTTATAGGTATAGTTATAGAAGTACTTATTATCCCTTTTTGTTTATCAAAAAAAACATTCAACTCTACCTTTTTTATTTCATTAGTTTTTGAAATGTTAGTTTTATTATCAGAAATAATTTGTCTAAGTTCATATTCTGTAGCGAAAGATGATAAACTTTTATAATCTTCAAGGACTAAATAAATACCTAATTTCAAAAGATTAATAGTTAAATTATCAGATTTACTTAAACCATTACTCTTTAGCGCTAATTCTATATATTGTAATGCTTTTTCATATTCTTTTTGGTTAATCAAAATTACAGCCATTGTATAATAGGGTAAAAAAACATCTGGTTTTTGAGATAATCTTCTATTTAATAATTCAACACCTTTTTTGTTTTGATTACAAAAAAACATTGAAGTATATAATCCATCAATTAAATTATTTTCAGCTGTTGCATTACAATTTATAAATTTTAGACTATTAGTTATTACGTTTTCATAATTCTTATTATCATACTCATATTGCAATATCTTAGCGTATCACTCCTCATTACATTTGTCAATTTTAATAATTCTTTTATAATCTTCATATGCTAATCCAATTTGATTATTGTTTTCATATACAATAGCTCTATTTTTAATATTGTCTACTGTATAACTTAGTTTAACAATTTTATCCATTGTAGAAATACACGAAGTATAATCCTTTCGAGCAAAATAAAAGCCCGCTAAATTTGATAAAAGGCTTAGGTTGTCAGGATTATTTTTCAAACCTAACACAAGTAGTTTTTCTGCCTCATCAAATTTATTTAAACCATAAAGAAGAGTATATAAACTATTTATACTATCAACATCATCAGGAATCAAATGAATATATTTATTATAGTAAATAACAGCATTATCATAGTCTTTTAAGTCTAAACTTTTAGAAATAATTTGTGTTAAAATTAATTTTGAATCTCCAAAATTACCATTTGCTGCTTTAATTAAAACTTTTAATGATTCCTCTTTGGAATATGCACATTCAATCAATTCTGATATATATAATATTCCCTTTTCACTAATATTCCCTGCAATCTCAAGATATTTTAACAATACATTTAAACCATCTTCACATTTAGAATTTTCATAATATATATTTGCCTTTTGAATATAGTGGTCTTCATTTAATGAATCTATTTCAATAGCTTTATCAATCATTTCAACAGCCTTTTTGTGCTCTTTTTGTATTACTAATCTTTTTGATTCATCAGCATAATATTTTGCATTTGTATTCTGAGAAAACACTTTAGAAAACAAAGTAATTAATATATAAAAAAGTGCTATTTTGAATTTATTCATCCGATGTTTTTTTTGAGTTTTTAACTATGGTTCCAAAAGTTTCTCCAATTTTCTCAAGTGGAGTTTTTATATGAGGTTTTAAATGTTCTTGTAAAATTTTATTTGCGTTAAGAGTAGCTGGATCTTCTGTAGATGATTCCTCGGGATTGTAGTTTTAATGCTTTGTGTCTTATCGTTGCGGGCACGGAAAACATTTCCGCGCTATCGTTGCGATGATATATCTGAGCCATCTGGATTATTAAAAATTTTATAAGCTTTATGAAAAAACAAATAAATATTGATGGAAAGTATCCATGTTGAAAATAAAAATTGTAAACCATAAAAATATGTTTGAATACCGTCCAAATACATAAAACAAAATATAGTAACCAAACATATTATAACTTGCCAGATATAAAAAATATAATTTATTCTTATAAATTTTAACTTTGATAAAATTATTGACATAAGAAAAGAATAGGTCAATATGAGTAGTCCATACGAAATCATATAATTAAAGCCTACACCTAACAAAAAGATGTAAAAGATAATTAATATCATCAGACAAAAAAATATGTATAATGATGACTTTATGAAAAATATCCACGAAAATTTTTTTGAATAAAATTTCGATATAATAAGACTTATCAATATAATATATACGAATATTGTAAGAACAAAATTTCTATCGAAATAATTTTTTTGCAGATAAATTGAAGTAAAAAACCAACCAAAATTTAAAATTAAACCATACGTTATTAAAATATATAAGTTAGGCAAAACAATATAAAAAAAACGTTTTATTAAGTTATTATTCATCTACATATCTGTTTTGTTCATAAAATTCATTAATCTGTTTGTTTGCTTCATTAACAGCAGCTTGTTGTTGTTGATTCAATTTCCCTAGCTCATTTTTATTCTTATCGGGTTCATGGTATCGTTGCAATGACATATCCGCGCCATCGGTGTTGATATATCCGCGCCATCTGGTATAATAGGACTCGTTTTTTTCATGCTTTTGTTTTTTTCAAAAATACAATTTTAAGTTAAAGCTTGAAATTGTTAGGATATAAATAAAAAAACTACAACTTTTTTAGGGTTGTAGTTTTAATGCTTTGTGTCTTATCGTTGCGGGCACGGAAAACATTTCCGCGCTATCGGGAAGAATTTCCGCGCTATCGTTGCGATGATATATCCGAGCCATCTGGGTTATATCCGAGCCATCTGGGCATCTGGGAAAGGAGGAATTTTATTGCATATCCGAGCCATCGAGATTGCAAAACCGCGCTATCGAACCGCTTACATATCCGCGCCATCGGGGATATCGTTGCGATGAGATATCCGTGCCATCTGGGGTTGTAAAATTTCAAAATGTTATTCTTTTTGATATTTAAATCCAGCTTTAACAATTTTACCAGAATCTGTAACTTCTTCATTTAAATATATTTCACTAATTTCTGGTTTTATTTTTGAATATTTTAGTACGTAATACTTACCTAAAGGAGAAGCTTTTTCAAAATTTCGTCTCACATCTCCCTTATATATTGAACCATTAACAAAGTATTTATAGGCAACAAAGCCATTATTTCCACCGGTTCCTGTATATTCAAATGCCCTACCTATGGTAAATTCACAATTCTGTTTTAAATAATCTTGGCGGTGTGTGCCTCTATAAACAGCATATAACGATCCTAGTATAAACATTAAATATAAAAAATTTAATATTTGCGCCTCTTTAAGAATAAGTTTATTAATCATCTTTTTTTACCTGTTTTTTTCTCTTTCTTCTTATCAGTGATGAATTCATCTTTAATTTTATTTTTTATTACGTTAGTCATTATTTTAGCATCCATTTTTAAAAATGTCTCAGTAATTAGTCCCATACCAAATGGAGTACCAGAAGTTTTTGGAATATTTAAGCCTTTTATATTATCACCAATTTTGTCATTTATTCTCCCAAAAGTAAAATCTAATGTAAATTCATTCATACTCGAGATATGATATTCACCACTTTCAGGGTCTTTTTGAAATGAAGACGAAAAGGCTAAGCTACCATATCCTCCAACAAGACTTGTAAATGCATTCTTTAGAAAATCAACTTTTTTCATTTTAAATCCAGAACCAGCATACTGTGCAAGTGAACCTGAAACAAAACTATATCCAGCTTTTGAAAGACCATTGTATGAAAGAAAATCAGCAGCAGCAGCAGATGTTAACCCACCTGAAAAATACGCGTAAGCTTGTGAACTACCATACCAAACTGTATATGATTCATATGCAGGAGCAATATAAAAAGCACCACCTATCATGAAAGGACTAGCAGCTATACCAGCTGTTGCATATGTTGCTTTTTTAACTACTTCTGTAGCTTTTGCTGTTTTTACTAGTACTTTTTTCTGTTCTTTAGCTATCTTACTTTTTTCCTCTCCACTTTTTGCATCATCTCGATCTAGACTTAAGTCAGAAATACGTCCTCCAGATATTTCTCTCCACGAGGCTTCAACATTATCCAAAGGTCCTGCAGGGTGCATTGAGTTCTCTTCCAAACCTTCTAATTCAGTAAAGGCAATAACTTTATTTCCACTGAAACTGTAAGGAGTGTAATATGGATATTCTTTTGTTAAAGGATCCACCGCAAAAAACCTCCCAATCCTAGGATCATGCATCCTAAAGGTATAATTCAAAGAATTCCCTTCCCCTTTCATCTCATCATCCTTCTCCTGCCCCTGGAAGCCATAACGATACGAATCGGAGCTTCCATGACGTGAAGGTACGATCATTCCAAAAGGATAGTAATCTGAGTAGCGGTTAAGACCAATAAATAAAAGAACTTCTGTACAATTTAAAAACCTTAAAATTGCAGTTTTCAGCAATTTTCGACATTACAAATTTAAGAAAATAGGGAGACCAAAAACTTTTTTTAAGTTCGTAAGAAAGAAAAACTGAAAATTATTTGATATTATTACAAAATGAATCCATTATCCCGAATAATTATAATCATTCTGTTAGCAATACATGTTGCCGGTGCCCAGTCCGGTAATTTTGTATTTTCGCCAATTAACGTTTTAGAAGGACTAAGTGATAATCAAATTCGTTATATACTGCAGCTTTCTGATGGAAGAATGGTTTTTAAAACCAGCGGTAATTTAAACCTCTACGATGGAGAAAATTTTAAATATATACACCAGAACACTGCTCATGTTTTTCCTCTAAAAGGTTACGATGGGTTTTACAGAATTTATAAAGACAGGGATTCACTTCTATGGATTAAAGACACTCACAAATTGATGTGTTTAGACCTGTATACTGAAACATATGTTCCGAATCCAGAATCTTATTTTAAAAATAAAGGATTAAAAAAACCTGTCGAAAATCTTTTCGTGGATTCAGACAGCAGGCTATGGCTGCTGAGCAGGAACAAACTTTATAAAAATAATTCCGATTATTTTATAGACATACGAGCCAATGATGGCAATTTACAAGATTTGGCTTCCGTTAAGAATAACTTATACCTCTTTTACAGTACCGGAGCAGTAGTGTGTTATGATCTGAAAACAAAAGAAAAACGCTACAGCAGTACCGCATACTGCACGGCAGAGCATGCTAATTTTAAAAATACCTCGATGGTAGTTGAAGGAAGCAACGGTTTTTATCAATTACGAAACGGAATTAAAGGTGGTTTTTTCTTTTTTGATATCCAAAAACGCAATTGGAAAAAAATACTGGAAACCAGCTATACTCTTAATACATTAGCAATCACTGCTGATCATAAAGCTTACATCAGTTGCAAAACAGGAATCTGGATCATTAATAACCTAACGGGAGAGAAACAATACATTCCTACATTAAAAAAAGTAGATGGAAGTATCATCAATACTGAAATAAGCACTGTGTTTTATGACAGGCAGGGCGGTCTTTGGCTGGGTACTTTTAACCAGGGACTTCTTTATTATCATCCTTCCAGATACAAATTCAATTTGATAGGACGCTTCTACTTTGAGCCAAAAAATCCAAAAGACATAACCGTTGAATCATTTGCTGAGGATCAGAAAGGAAATATCTACATTCGATGCGGCGATGTGTTTTATCAATACCATTCCGAAGAAAATAAGGTAGTTCTTGTTCCTTCTGTTTCCCTTCCGAAAGAAGTATTAAAAAAATTCAATCAGGATAAAACTTATTATGGCAGTATACACAGATCGCTTTATGATGTACGTGGCTGGAAATGGACGGGAACACAAGACGGATTAAAACTTTTTATTCCAAACAAGAAAAAAGAAAAACTGTTTTATACCCAGGATGGCTTATCTAATAATTTTGTCCATGCTCTTTTGGAGGACCAAAACAAAAATATATGGGTAACGACCAGTTCCGGCATAACAAAACTGCAGATAGATGCTGTAAGCAGGAAAATTAGTTTTACAATTTTTACCTCCCGTGAAGGAACTTTAGAAGGAGAATATTCAGATGATGCAGCTTTTCAGGCAACTGACGGGACTTTGTATTTTGGCGGAATTAATGGTTTTAATACATTAAGAACGGACAATGAAGTGGATGAAAAACTTCCCTTTCGTCCCGTTTTTACAAATCTGTTTATTCGTGGAGAGAAGGTCGAAACAGGTGTTAAATATGATGACCGTATTATTTTAGAACAGACTGCTCCGAATACTAAAAAGATTGAACTTTCTTATGAGCAGAACTTCCTGACTTTTGAGTTTTCTGCCCTAAATTATAAAAACCCCTCGCAAACACGCTACCGTTACCAACTTGTGGGTATCGATAATGACTGGCGGGAAACCTCTGCGGGCAGGCAAAATGAAAATACCGGTACAGGCAGTAAACTCAAAAACGCTTATACCAATCTTCCACACGGAAGATATATACTTAAGGTAATGGCAGCCGGAAGCCGTGGACAATGGAGTCCTGTTTCAGAATTAGAAATTACCATTCATGCGCCATGGTGGAGAACTACTTCTGCCTACATTTTATTCACTTTATTTTTGACAGCATTTATTGGTACAGGAATTTACATTTATATTGCGAATACCCGAAAGAAACTGGAACAAAACTACAGAGAAGATCTGCTTCTGGTGCGAATAAAAAACCTTATTGACCAGTGTAATTATCTTGAAGCTGAAAAAGACACTTATCTTGCTCAGACAAATGTATTTCAGCCTTCACTTCAAAAAAATGAAAACAAAGCTGATGAAATATTCTTAACAAAAGCTTTAGAACAGGTTGAAAAGAATCTGAGTACTGCTAATTATTCCGTAGAAGATCTAAGCCGGGACCTTTGTATGGACCGCACTGGACTTTACCGTAAATTAATCGCGCTTTTAGATAAGCCGCCGTCTATGTTTATTAGAAATGTACGTCTTCAGAAAGCTGCAGTTTTACTTCTTGAAGGAGAACTCAGTATTTCAGAAATTACAGAAAAAGTAGGATTCAGCAGTCCCAGTTATATGAGTAAATGTTTTCAGGAGATGTATGGTTGCAGGCCATCAGAATATGCCGAAAAGATAAACAAATCAACCTGATTACTGTTTATTTCAACATGGCTGTTGTCGTTTTTACGGGGGTAAAAGTAATTTTGGACATATAGAAAACCAAAACATTAAAGCCAATGAAATTTTTTAATTTTAAATCTAATCGTTTAATAGTAACATTTTTCCTCTATTTTATAATAGCAGGTGTTAATGCACAAGCTATAGAGAAAACCACGCAGGGAGTAAAATTTACTTCACAAGGTATGGAAATCCAGATCGAATTTTATTCTAATAATATTGTTAGGGTTTATAAAAGTCCAAGTGGGATTTCTTATAACAAAAAAAGCCTTTCTGTTGTAAAACTTCCTGAAAATGTGCCCGTAAAGTTTAATGAAAAAGGAGAAATTACCCTATTAGAAAGTAATAATCTTAAGGTTCAGATTAATACTGAAAGCGGAGGAATTTCTTTTTATGATACTTCGGGAAAACTGCTTCTTAAAGATAAGGATTACGGAACACAGTTTTCGCCTCTGGATGATGCCGGAACACCATCTTATTCCGTTAAAGAAGGATTTTTGCTGGAAAAAGACGAAGCAGTATACGGAGTTGGACAAATCATGGATAATAAATTCAACCGCCGAAACTCTTCGCATAATATGCAGAATGAAAACATGTCAACCTATTCTCCGTATTTTATGTCTGTGAAAGGATATGCCGTTTTTTGGGATAATTACTCCATTTCAAAGTTTAATGACAATCCACAGGAACTTTCTTTTGAAGGATTAGGACATTGCTCCGACTATTATTTTATGTATGGAAAAAATGCAGACGGTGTTATTGCACAAGTTCGTGATTTAACAGGCAAAGCGCCAATGCTTCCTTTATGGGCCTATGGTTTTTTTCAAAGTAAAGAACGGTATCACACACAAGACGAAAGCCTGAATGTAGTAAAGAAGTACCGCGAGCTTCAAATCCCTCTGGATGTGGTTATTCAGGACTGGCGTTACTGGCCCGAATATAACAAAAGTGACAGTTTATGGAATTCGCAAAGTTTTGACAGGGAGAGGTTTCCTAATCCTAAGCAATGGGCAAATGAAATTCACAAACTAAATGCAAAATTACTGATCGTTACCTGGCCCGGATTTGGTCCTAAAACAGAGCAGCGTAAAGAATTAGACAGTAAAAAAATGATTATCAACTTTGATACATGGCCTCCAAAAAGCGGTGCACGTCCTTATGATGTATACAATCCTGAAGCCTTAGATATTTACTGGCGCTACCTGAACAAAGGTATTTTTAGCTTTATTGAAAATGATGGCTGGTGGCTCGATTCAACAGAACCAGACCACATCGACAGGAAAGATTCAGATTATCTTCTGCCAACACATCTGGGTTCTTACCGCAGTGTAAAGAATGCCTACAGTCTTATGCATAATAAAGGAATTGCTCTTAATCAACGTAAAACAAATCTAGAAAAAAGGGTCGTTATCCTTACTCGTTCAGGATTTATCGGACAGCAGTTTTATGGTTCTAATACCTGGAGTGGCGATGTAGTTTCTTCATGGGAAATGCTGCAGAAACAAATTCCTGCCGTGTTAAATTATACCTTAATGGGTATTCCAAACTGGAATAGTGATATTGGCGGTTTTTTTGCCGGTCATTGGAAAAAAGATGGAGGCAATAAAAACCCGGAGTTTCAGGAACTCTATGTTCGCTGGATGCAGTTTGGAGCGTTTTGCTCAATGATGCGTTCTCATGGAACCGATCTTCCGCGCGAAATATGGAATTTTGGAGATCGTGGTACGTGGTGTTTCGATGCACAGGAAAAGGCAATTAATTTACGTTACAGCCTCTTACCTTATATCTACAGCACATCATGGGATGTCAGTCACAACAACGGAACATTTATGCGTCCACTCGTTATGGATTTTGCCTCAGATGTAAAAACACACGATATTGGCAACGAATACCTCTTCGGGCGTTCTATTCTTGTCGCTCCTGTTACCCAATATAAGTCAAGAAAATGGCCTGTATATCTTCCTGCGGGAAGCAACTGGTACAACTTCTGGACCAATGAATACTTAACCGGAGGACAAACCGTTTCAACCGAAACTGAGGTAGATAAAATTCCGCTATACATTAAATCGGGTTCTATTGTGCCTTTTGGTCCCAAGGTTCAGTATGCAACCCAAAAAAAATGGGACAATCTTGAAATACGTATTTATCCCGGAGCAGATGGGGAATTTCTATTATACGAAGATGAAAATGACAATTACAATTATGAAAAGAACTTTTATTCTACTATCAAATTCAAATGGAGTGATGCATCAAAAACCCTTACTATAGAAAACAGAGAAGGTAATTTTCCTGGTATGATTAAATCTCGTAAGTTCAAAATTGTGATTGCCAATAAAAATCAGGGGTATGGTGATACTCCTGCTGAGATCGTTAAGAGTGTTTCTTATAAAGGCAGTAAAATATCGGTTAAATTTTAATTTTTGAATGGTAAAAAAAGTGAATTAAGGGTTTAGATAGTACCTGAATTACTTTTACTACCCCTATTCCAATAACTAAACAATTAAATTTTAATGAAAGGCTATAATTTAGATTTTTTAAACAATAAAACAGTAATAAACATTTACAATATTTCTATTTGTGAAAAGAAATTTTCCTATAGCCTTTCAGATTCATTGGTCTTAAAATTAATTGACAACTCATTAGTTCAAATTTTAATTGATTACGATATAAAAGTTTACCAATTATCTCCAATAGAAGAACTTATAATTTTAGGGGATTATGATCTGAAAAGTGTAGAAATTCAATTATTAGAAATAAGTGAAATAATGAATACTCAAAAGATCACTACTATTTATAATTATTTACAATCAACATATCAATTTGGTTCAAAATTTTTAAGTACAAACAATGAATTTATATTTGGATTTTGTTTTGGCTGGGACGAAATCATTTTATTAGATGAAAAAGATTTTATCACAATGTTGAATTCTTACGATGAAAAGACAGAAATTGTAATTCCACAAACACCAGATGAATCGGATATATCAACGTAATAATAACTTCAACTAGCGCACGTTTATTTATACTCCTGTGTCCGATTGTATCGGCTACCTAAAAAATTAAAAGATAAATCATAGCGTTTGTAACGCACATAAAAAAGTAACGCTGACCATTCGAATTCTAATAATACTATTTATTTTGTTATCATTGTATTGTTTATTTTAACTTATAAATATGAAATTAAATGAAATTTTTCGTCTGTTGGTACCAATTATGTTGATAGTTGGCGGTTTTTATGCCAGTAATAGTAATACGAAATTGGCGAAAGATTCGCCTGGAATTTATAAGAGATGGTATATTCTTGTGATTTTAGGAGTTTTACTATTGCTATTGAGAGTACGCAAATATATTTAATCAGGTGGCAACAATCTTTAAGACCATAAATAGCTCATTAATAACAACTATACCGCAGAAATTTTTTCCGTGCCGATAAAGAGCATCGACAAATAACAAAGGGGAAAAAAGAATAACAATTCTTTATTTCCCCTTTTACTTGTTTATAATAGTAAAGTAGTACTTAAAATGCTACCATTTCTTTTACCTCTTTGTAATCAATCTTACCATTTTGAGATAAAGGCAGCTCATTTATTTTCTTCACTTTTATAGTTGTCGGATGAAGCTTAACTTGTTCAGAAAGTATCTTTTTGATTTCAAGTTCATTAAGATCATCATATAAATATGCTACAATCAGGATTTTATCATCTTCACCCAGACAAAGAAACTTAGTTCCTGCAAAATTATTCTGCAGGATCTGCTCAATTTCATCTAAACTGATCCTTGTGCCAAAAAGCTTTATAAAGCGCTGACTTCTTCCGGTGATGTAAAAAAATCCATCTTTATCTTTTTTGGCAATGTCTCCTGTATGCAACACTTTTAAAGGAGAATACTCCAATAAATCTTCTTTTACAGTTGCGTAACCGCCCGATACGTTTGGACCAGAATACAAAAGTTCTCCGGAGACCAGATCAATTTCCATTTTTCCATCCTTAATGGGTTTCCCAATTGAACCTGCTTTCTCAATAAGATATTGAGGTTCTAAATAGGACATTCTTGCCGTAGCTTCTGTTTGCCCATACATCGTATAAAAGGAAAGGCCATTTTTTAAAGCATAATTTCCAAACTCAATTAATGCTGACGGATTCAGTCTGCCACCTGCCTGACTTAAGTATCGCAAAGAAGGATATTCTTTTTTCAAAAAACCAATTCGTTGCAGCATTTCATATACATAGGGTACACCAGCCAAAGAGGTATATTGATATCGCTCCCATTCTTCCCAAAATTCCTTTTGCATAATGGTTGTATCAGAACATACTATCGTACCTCCTGATATAGAATTAGTAGTAAATACCGAGAATCCATAAGAATAAAACAAAGGCAGGTTTAACGGGCAGACATCGAAATTTTTAACCGGCAGGTAATCCAGGATAGACAAGGCATTGCTTACTATATTTTGTTCTGACAATTTCACAAATTTTGGTGAACCTGTACTTCCGGAAGTACTGAGCAACAATTTGATTGAAGGATTTACCACAGTTTTCACTGCCTTGTCCTGAACAAAACAAGTATGGGTTGCCCCTAATGCTTTAGCCGAATAGGCATCAATTTTTATTCGGGTTGCATCATAAATATAATAGGGGTTATAATGCTTTTCGAGATATTCTTTATGAATGACATTCAAAGACGGGCTAAGCAATGCAATGGTAAAGTCTGATCTTATGAAATTTAAGAGCAATTCAACCGACTGAATCTGATTGTCCAGATAAAGAAAAGCCAGTCCTCCTCCACCGATAATATCCAAAGATTCATGGAAATCCAAAACTGAATTGGCTTTGTCTTTTACAGAATCTATATAAAGCAAGTTTTTATTACCGAGTATTAATTCGTAAAGTTGTTTTGTTTCTGACATATCGATTGTTTAAAAAGCAATTTGAAACTTCCCCAGAACTTCTTTGATATTTTTAAAACTGTTCATCTCAAGAATATCTTCGGTTTCAACTACGATGTCAAAAGAATTTTCGATCTCTTTTACCAGAAATAAATGTGACATAGAGTCCCATTCTACAATTTCCAGATAACTTAAATCTTCATGTACATCATCAATAGAAATAGAAAGCCCCTCTGAAAAAGCTTGTTTTAGTTTATGTAAATTATTCATAATTATTTTAAGTATAAAAATTTATTGTTATTAAAAATTTAATCAGTTTTTTACAACTCAACCGTTTTCCATTTTCCGGTTCTGAAAACAAGGATACAGCTGGTTGCTAATACAATCTCTGAAATCAGGATTGCTGTAAATATGCCTTTTGGTCCCCATTCATAATAAATTCCAAGCAGATACGACAAGGGAAGCTGAATGATAAAAAACATTAGAATGTAAAGCATCGTTACTGTATTGACATTTCCGGCTGCATTTAACGAGCGGGAAATTACCATCGTATAACCAAAGAAAAAGTAAGCAATTGCCATGTACTGCAGATAAGTGGATGCATAGAACAGAATTTCGTCTTCGTGTGTGAAAAAGCTGGCCAGAGATCCGGCATAAAACAACAGGAAGATAGCGATCAGTCCAAGGAAACACATATTAAATACTCCTGTTTTCCATACAGAAGCTTCTGCCCTTTCCGGCTGTTTTGCCCCCAGGTTCTGTCCGGTTAGTACTCCGGCAGCATTTGCAATTCCGTATGCCGGCAAGACACTAAACATGATGATGCGATTGGCAATGATATAACCTGCCAATACATTTTCGCCCAGTTTTGCAACAATCACAATCATTAAAAATCTGCTCGAAGAGGGCACCAGGTTTTGAATCATTCCTGCGGTAGCCAGTTTTAAGATACGTTTCATTAAGGCAGGAACCATTAACAACTCCTGCCTTCCTATACTAATTCTGGTATTTTTTTTAAAAAGGTACCACAACTGATACGCTACACTTGAAATATTTGCAATAACCATCGCTACGGCTGCTCCCAATAAACCCAGCTTAGGAAATGGCCCCAAGCCAAAAATTAGTACCGCACACAGTACCCCATTTAAAACATTAGAAAAGGCAAGTGTCCGCATCGCCATCGAGGCATCCCCGGAACCCCGAAAAACGCCATTAATCATAATTCGCATAATCATAAAAATCAACCCTGCGAACATGGTTTTAGAAAATACATTTCCATAATTTACCAAATGATCCGATCCTCCGGCAAAATGCATAATATCCTGACTGAAAACCACTGCCACAGAACTGCATATTACAGAAAGGAAAATTCCTAAATAAATAACCTGCATTGCAGTTTGTCCGGCATCACGGTGCTTTTGCTCTCCTATTCTTCTTGAAATCAGTGCTGTTGCTGCAATGCTTAAACCCATTGCTACAGATTGAATAAGAATAATTACAGAATTGGTAATTCCTACGACGGTAATGGCATTTTCGCCAAGACTGCTTACAAAAAGAAGGTCTACCAATACGAATAAGGATTCCATACTAAGTTCCAGCATGGTAGGAACTGACAATAAAAAGGTGGCCCTGTTTACATTTCCTGATGTGAAATTTTTTTCTGTACCCTGCAAAGCAATTCTGAACAGGGCAAATATTGAACGAATTTTTATTAACACAATTAGTTGTTTTACAAAGGAAGATTAAAATTCATTTTTTGTTCTGCAAGAATATCTTCAGCGCTAAAAGACTGAAATGCAATCTTCTTTTCTACCAAATACACTTCTCTGCCTGAAATCTGATTAATGATTTGCGAATTTCGGTAAGCTCCCATTCCCAAATCAGGTGTTGAAATTCCATGAGTGTGCAACTCTGCATTCTGAACAAAAATCTCTTCTTCTGAATGATCAATGGTATAATTTCTACGAACATCATAATTGCCATCAGCCAGCCTTCTAATCCTGTTTAGGATTCCATTTAGAAAATCAGGTTCTACATATTTATAACCAGTTGCCAGAATCACATAATCTGTTTCTATTTCAAAAGGTTTGTTTTCTTCTACCTGCGAAAGGCTCAAGAGATAAGACAGATCTTCACTTCTGCTGATATCAATTAGTTTACTATTCGCCATTAAGGTCACCTTTAAATTCGGATCATCAAGTTCCATAGCATACAGGCTGTTGTGAATCTGGTTAATGAGTTCATAGTTTATACCCTTAAATAAAATATTCTGTTTAGCCAGCACAGTCTTTCTTTGATCTTCGGGTAATGTATGGAAATAATCAATGTACTCCGGCGAAGTCAGTTCGAGTGTAAGCTTTGTATGATTTTCTAAAGGAAAAAAACGTTCAGAGCGGGTAAACCAATTGAGTCGCAATCCCTTTTTAACTTCGGGCAATAAGTCCTGAAATACTTCTGCAGCACTTTGGCCCGAGCCAATAATTGTTACTGATTTATCTCCATTGAGCTGGTCTTTATGATACAGATATTTAGAGGTATGGATCACTCTGTCAAAACGTTTTTGTGCAATTTCTACCGGAACATGCGGGTTTGTTCCTGTACCCAATACCAGTTTACGCGTATGCCAGATACTGTAATTATCCGATTTGGTATCTCTTACAGTAACCGTATAAATACCATCCTCATAATCTACGGCCATTACCTTTTTTCCAAAAAAACAATTGTCAAGCTGTGCTGTCACCCAACGGCAATAATTATTGTATTCTTTTCTGAAAACAAAAAAACTTTCCCTGATGTAAAATTTATAAATTTTACCTGTTTCTTTCATATAATTCAGGAAACTGTAAGGACTGGTAGGATCTGCCATCGTTACAAGATCTGCCATAAAAGGAACCTGAAGCGTGACTTCATCCAGCATCAGTCCGGGATGCCAATTGAATTCATCTGACTGATCAAAGAAAACAGTTTCTAATTCATCTACAGGTTTTACTAATGCGGCTAAACCTAAATTAAATGGACCGATACCAATACCAATTAGGTCGTATATTTTGTGTTCTTTCATTTTATATTTTTTAAAAATTTGTATTGATTAGCTCCTTACTTTCAGGAAATTTTTCGAGATACCATTCTCTAATGCAAAAATTCAAATAGGCTTTTTTATGGGGCATTTCGATAATATGCTGCAACTTAAAGCCTACATGAACCTTATTCATTAAAGCTGCCAAAGACTCGACAGATCCTTCTCCAACCATTCTGTTTACCTGAGGCTGGCTAAACATCCATTCTACAATACTTCTGGTTATGAGTGCCGGAAATTTCTTTGTCTTGTCTGTTGTAGCAATAAAGAGATGAGTGCCATAATCTGAAGGTAGCACTTCATAATAATCACCCAGTACATCATTAGTAGCCCAGTAAATTTCAAAATTGAATATCGCTTCTCCGTTAATTTCCCCGATATAGCTATGCGAAAACCTGCCAGGCAAAAGTGTCCTGTAAAACAATTCCAGTTCAGCAATTGGCCAGTCCATTTTCCATATCGTTTTGGCATGATCCTTATGAAACCACTCGCAAACCATCTCCAGATCGCGATCCAGGTCAAAAGGCCGAAAACTAATTTGTACTTTTTCCTGTTCAAAATATTTACTAAATACTTCTCTCTTAATTTGAGGAAGAAGTAAATCGGGAGAGAAAAAAGCATAATGCAGCATATTTTGAACCAGTTGGTCATACGCTGTAAAATGGCTAAAGAAAGCTCCCTTTATTTTACTCTTTCTCTGATCAAGAATGGCTTTAAACTCCTCTCCTTTTTGACGGAACTGATTGTAAATATAGTTAAGCGAAAGATGTTCTTCCATTAATTCCTTCTGCCCCAATATCCCAACAATCACAAATAAATCTTCCAGTTGGCTCTGTACATTTTCAGAAATATCAAAATTTTCAAGATGTTTTTGCAAATAACTGGTAATAGATGAAGGAAGGTGATCCAATAAAAGATCTGAAAAGTAAACTTCTTTCATTATATACTCCTGAGCAGTTTGTTCAAGAGCTGAAATTGCTTGTTTTACTCCTGATTCGATATCTATCGATTGCCATTCGGGATAATTTTTCGTTCCTTCTTTAAATGCCAGTTCAAAAAAAGAATACAGGTCTAATTCTTTCACCTCATCATTGCGCCTGTTTCTTTGAATCAACTTCGCTTTAAAAAGATGATTCCCCGTTGGACTGTAATAAACTAAAGGAACATATACCTCTATTTCTTCTGTATTAAAATCAATTCTGAGATGAAGGTCAGAACCTGAGTTTTCTAAAGCATGTTTTACAACCTGATCATATTTTGGGAGTCCCATATACGGGCTCCAGTTAGTAAACTCCCGGCAATAAAAACGCAGTAAAACAGAGAAAGTCAAATCTTTATTTTCAGCATTGATTGGGTTAGTTATTAAGGTAGGCTGCTCCATATGTTTTGATCAGATTTAAAATTTTATGAATATCCTGAAGAGTTGTTAGCGGATTTAAGATGGTAAATTTCAAATAGTAATTTCCATCTACCTTTGTACTTGCGACCAGTACTTCGCCTGTATGAAACATTTTCTTTTTAATAAATTCATTCAGGGCACAGACATTCTTGGGAGAAACCCCGATGGATTTATAACGGAATACTAAAATACTGATATCAGAATCGCTTAATAATTCCAGCATCGGATCAGCTTTAATTACAGATGCAGCTTCTTTAGCAGTAGCAATTACCGTATCAATATATTCTCCTAATTTTTCCCTTCCCATCAACCTTAGCGTGAACCAGAGTTTTAGTGCATCAAATCTTCTGGTACTTTGCGTAATTGACTTATTGATCTGGGCAGGATAAGCTTCATAATTTTCCTCTTTAGGGTTTAAATAATCCGCATGATGCCTGATAATTTCAAGCAGTTTTTTATCTCTTACAATAAAAGCGCTGCTGCTGATTGGCTGAAAGAAAGATTTGTGATAATCAATAGTTACAGAATGCGCTAATTCTATTCCGTTTAACAGGTGTTTATGTTTATCCGTTAACAGCAATCCGCATCCATATGCTGCATCGACATGCATCCAAAGCTTGTATTTTTCAGCTAAAAAACCGATTTTGTTTAATGGGTCTACATTACCAAAATCTGTTGTTCCGGCAGTAGCTATAATTGCTATTGGAATATTTCCTGATTCAAGTTCCTTCTGTATTGCCAGCTCCAGTGCATCTATATCCATTCTGAACCTGCTATCTGTTTTTACCTGTACGATACTGCGTTCTCCCAGTCCCATTAATGACGCATTTTTCTGGTTGCTGAAATGAGATTTATCAGAAACAAAAATTCTAAATTTGGCATATTCTGCAGGATTCCCATCCAATTTGATATTATGCCCAAGACGATCCAGGGCAAAGTAATCTCTGGCAAGCAAAAGCCCCATCAGGTTACTTTGAGAACCGCCGCCTGTAAAAACGCCATCAGCCTCCAGACCAAAGCCAATTTGTTCAGCAGTCCAGTCTATTAATCGACGCTCCATTAGTGTTCCGCCCGCACTTTGATCCCAGGTATCCTGCGAAGAATTAATTGCACTAATCAGTACTTCGGCAGCCAATGCCGGAATTACTACCGGACAATTTAAATGTGCAATGTAGCTTGGCAAATGAAAGGCTGTCGCATGATCTACATAAAGTTCTTTTACTTCAGCAAACATTTCATCATAACTGTTTAATGGAGTATCGAATTTTATTTGCTTAAACTGCGCACCTAACTCTGCAGGTGTAATACCACTAAATGGTTTTTGTTGATTTTCTAAAAAACTCATAACCAATTCTTTTGCCTGATCTACTGCATCACGGTAAGCATCTGCCGTTTTTTCATAAAAAATATCCTGAAAAGGGGTTGTTTCAATAATAGCAGAGAACTCTTCTCTTTCTGTTGAGTTTGTATAAGATATGTTTTCCATAGTTTTAAAATGATTTGATTTTAGACATTTAAGACTGGTTTGTTAAATAAACCAGGAAACTTTTTTATCAATTGATGTTCTTCTTTTTGTTACAGAAAGCGCTGGGCTATCAGGATATCCAATAAAAAAAAGCCCTAAAGACTGTTCATGATCTTCTAAACCAAAAGTCCTGACATATTCTACTGCACTACAGCCAGTTGCCCAATAAGACCCTAAATTGTAGGAGGTGGCACTAATAGCCATGTTTTGTACTGCACAGGATATTGCCGCCAATTCCTCCCATTCCGGAATATCGACACTCCTGCTTTTTGAAAGAATCACTCCAATCATGCAAGCAGCATTAAGGGGGTATTCTTTTAAATAATTGTACTTAGCTGCTTTTTTTTGAGCATCAGGAATGTCTTCGTACAAATGCTTGTAATAATCAGCCATGAAGTCTCCGTATTTGCTCAGTTGACTACCCGAAAGGACAATAAATCTCCAGGGTTCTGTCATTTTATGCGTAGGTGCCCAGGTTGCGTTGATCAGAATCTCTTTCAATACCTCATCGGGAAGACTCCCTCCTGTATAAGAATCAGCATAAATACTTTTTCTAAAACGAATTATTCGGGTTACAGCCTCAGAATCAGAACAAATTTTAGTTTTTTCCATAATTATCAAAAAGATTTAAATAACACCAACAGATTTATTAAGTGCGAAAATATTTATAAAAAACTTTGTTATTTAAAATTATTATAAATAGATTTGTGCGGCGAGCAAGTTATTTTTATTTAGAATAAATAAGAATAGCAAATATATGTAGTCTTTTTCATAAAACAAAATATATTTTAATGCGATTTTTTTACTAAATAAAAAGTTAACCTATTTAATTAACCTTAATTATTTACCTAAACAGTAAATAGCTTTAATTAATCTATCAAATTATGATAACTAAAATCACCCCATCAAAACCACCAACAAAACCACTCATTGTTGATGTATCACCAGTTGAACGCGCTATAATAAAAAGTTCTGCTTTGTATCTTCAAAATGAGTATGGAGATTATGAGTCTCCGGATTATATATCAAATCTCCATCTAAATGCCTATCATTTACTCCCCGAAAGAATTGCAAGTTTGCTTAGTAATCTTAGTACAGACTTTTCTGAGGAACAATATGGCGCTATCGTTTTTAGAGGATTAGTCGATGTTGATCAGGAAGCTTTAGGTCCAACACCTACCTCGTGGAAAGAAACGGATAAGAGTAAACTGAACTTATACGGTTTTATTTCTTCATTGCTTCATGGCGCTGTTCCCTCAAAACCGGTTCAATATTATGTACAGCGAAAAGGAGGAGGAAGTTTGCACGCCATTATTCCGGAAGAAAACATGTCATTTTCTCAAACTGGTGCAGGCTCCAGAACCGATTTATTTGTACATACCGAAGATGCTTTTTTATATAATCCTGCTGATTTTCTTAGTTTTTTATACCTGCGAAATGAAGAACAGGTAAATTCAACTTTATATTCTGTACGATCACACGGAGAAACAGATGAATTAATGGAAGAACTTTTCAAAGAGATATATAAATGTCCAAAAGATGCCAATTTTGAAATCGAAGACGCTTTAGCATCAGAGCTAACGACTTCTGTTTTGTACGGAAACAGGTTAAGACCTTTTATCCGTTTTGATGCAGCAGAACAAATTTATAATGAACAAGCCGGCCAAAGTCCTGAAGCTTTAGAGATTCTAAAAAAATTCTGGGAGAAAGCCAAAACCCTTATTTATGATGAATTCATTCCTAATGCAGGTGATCTTGTTTTTGTAAACAATCATTTATGTGCACATGGCAGAACTGCTTTCAGAGCCGGTATAAGAGAAGTAAACGGAGAAAGTGTCAAGTGCGAAAGACGCCAAATGCTGCGTATGATGAGTAAAAGCAGCCTGATTCACGTTCAGGATGTTGCTCACCCCGAGAATCCTTATCTGATTATGGAAGATCACTATGGAAAAGTTAATCTTATCAATTAAAACATCACCAAATGAAAAAACAATCTGAAATACAAGAATATAAAAACAATCAGCTGAATCCCGAACTTGCTATATCGCACCTTGAGCCTGAAATCTGGGAAAAAGTAAACAGACTCCAGGTCAGAAAAATGTTATGTGAATTTTCACATGAATTGCTACTAAGTCCTCAATTGAAAAGAATTCATGGCATATGGGGACTTTACAGCCTTACCACTTCTAATGGACAAACAGAATATCAATTTCTGGCCAGAATACTGGCATTAGACCATTGGCATATTGATAACAATTCTATTACCAAAATCACAGACAAACAGACTGAACCCCTGGATGCAATTGCTTTTTTGCTTGAATTTACCAAAGAATTAGGTTTTACGGATTCAAACCTTCCTACCTATCTGGAAGAGGTAATAAGCTGTTTGTATGGCAGTGCTTACATGCACACCAACAGCCAGCTCACATCTAAAGATTTAACCAAAGCAAGTTACGCAGATGTGGAACATGCCATGATTGCCGGACATCCCTGTTTTATTGCCAACAGCGCCAGAATAGGTTTTGATGCCGTAGATTATCAAAATTACAGTCCGGAAGCAGCTGCTCCGCTTTCGCTTGTGTGGGTTGCGGGCCATAAAAATCATACTGAATTTACCAGTATAGACCCGCTTACTTATTGTGAGGTAATGCAACAGGAATTAGATTCAGAAACTATAGCATCATTTGATTTAGTTCTAAATGAAAAAGGGCTTGATCCGGAACAATATATCTATTTCCCTATTCATCCATGGCAATGGCATAATAAACTGGTTTATTTATTTGCTCCTGATATTGCTGCATCAAAATTGGTATGTCTGGGAAATAGTAAAGATCAATACATGCCGCAACAATCTGTTCGTACCTTTTTTAATGTAAGCCATACTCGCAGATTTTATGTGAAATCGGCTTTATCGATTCTGAATATGGGCTTTATGAGAGGGCTTTCTCCTTATTTTATGCGAACTACTCCTCCAATAAATGAATGGGTTGCGAACACAGTTGAGAATGATGCTTACCTGCAGAAAAAAGGCTTTACGATACTGAAAGAAATTGCAACTGTAGGCTATACGAATGGATATATTGAAGAGGCTATAAAAGTTGACTCTCCTTATAAAAAAATGCTGTCTACACTTTGGAGAGAAAGCCCAATGGACAAAATAGCTCCAGGAGAGCGTATAATGACAATGGCATCTCTGCTTCATATAGATACAAAAGGAACATCTCTTTTATCAGAATTAATAAAGAATTCACCTTTAGACACAAAAGAATGGCTGAATAGTTATTTACAATGTTACCTAAGTCCGCTTTTACATTGTTTTTATTATCATGATATGCGTTTTATGCCGCATGGAGAAAACCTGATTTTAGTATTCCGGGATAATGTACCGGTTAGAGCGATTATGAAGGATATTGGAGAAGAAGTAGCCGTTGTAAATCAGCAAAAGGAATTGCCTGAAATTGTAAAAAGAATTATCATCCCGGTACCTGAAGACCTTAAAATTTTATCCATTTTCACTCAGATATTTGACTCTTTCTTTCGTTACCTGAATCATGTACTGGTAGAACACATCAACTTACCAGAGGAAGATTTTTGGAGCCTGGTAGCAGAATGCATTACCGAATACCAGTCTGAATATCCTGAACTGGAAGATAAATTCAGAAAGTATGATTTGTTTGCTACAGAAATTATTAAAACCTGTTCTAACAGACTGCAAATGCAAAACAGCCAAAAGATGATTGATGGAAGTGATCCTTTCAGGAATCAAAAATTTGCAGGCTTTTTAAAAAATCCTCTTTCTGTTTATCAGGCAAAATTAATCTAGCTATCCTTAATAACTATCATATACTATAAACAATGAATATAGATACTCAGGTTTCACCAATAGAAGCCTCAACACATTTAGAAAAATCAGTTTGGAATAAAATAAACCGTTTACATATCAGAAAAATACTTGCCGAATTCTCTCATGAACGTCTTGTATTCCCTAAACTAATTGAAAACAAGGACGACTGGGGCATTTATCAGCTTAGCAGTTCAGATGAGAGAAATATTTATCAATTTAATGCAAAAATACTGGCTCTTAACCATTGGTATATTGATACGGAATCTATTGAAAAATTTGTTGACGGAACACCTGCTGCGTTAGATTCGCTCAGTTTTATCATTGAATTTAAGATAGAACTGGGAATCCCAGAGGCGTCATTACCCGTTTACATGGAAGAGGTATGCAGTACATTAGCCGGAAGTGCCTACATGAATTATTATGGCAAGCCAAACTCAAAAGAGTTGTTAAAAGCAGACTATCAGCAAACGGAGTCTTCAATGACCGGCCATCCGCGTTTCATTGCCAATAACGGAAGAATTGGCTTTGATTCCAGCGATTACAGGCAATACGCCCCTGAAACAGCTGAGCCATTTTCACTAGTATGGCTTGCCGGCCATCGCTCAACTGCTGTGTTTACTGCTGTTCCAAATCTGGATTATCAAAAAGTAATGCTGCAGGAACTGGGAGAACAAACCTTAAGAAACTTTAATAATCAACTTATTCAAAGAGGTTTGAATCCTGAAGATTATTTTTTTATTCCGGTTCATCCATGGCAATGGTTTAATAAATTATCCAATATATTTTCTGCAGATATTGCTACTAACCGATTAGTCTGCTTAGGGTATAATGAAGATAAATACCAGCCCCAACAATCGATCCGTACTTTTTATAATATTAGCAATCCTGAAAAGTTTTATGTTAAAACAGCCCTTTCTGTCCTTAATATGGGTTATGTACGTGGTTTGTCTCCTAAATTTATGTTGACCAACCCGCCTATCAACGAATGGATTTACAATTTGGTTGAGAATGATAATTATCTGAAATCAAAAGGGTTTATCATTCTAAGGGAAATCGCAAGTGTAAGTTTTGCGCATCAATACTATGAAACTGCGATTGCAAACGATACTCCTTACAAAAAAATGCTTGCCTGTTTATGGAGAGAAAGCCCTGCCGAAAAAATTAGTGGTAATCAGCGTTTAATTACTATGGCCGCATTGTTACATATCGACAATGAAGACAAAGCTTACCTTCCTGAGCTAATAAAAGCATCTGGCCTATCAATTGCAAATTGGCTAAAACAATACTTCAGCTGTTATCTGAGTCCTTTACTTCATTGCTTTTATAAGTGGGATATGGTGTTCATGCCTCATGGAGAAAACCTAATCCTAATCCTGGAAGATCATAAAGTAGTGAATGCTATTATGAAAGATATAGGTGAGGAAGTTTCTTTACTAAACACCTCCTTACAGGTTCCGGAAGCAGCGTTAAGACTTAAGGTTGATGTTCCTGAAGACCGTAAAACACTCCCTTTATTTACGCAGGTATTTGATTCAATATTCAGGTTTATATCGGCAATACTTGCAGAACATGCTGATTTTCATGAAGATAAATTCTGGAAACTGGTAGCAGAATGCATCCAGGATTACCAATCTGAAAATCCTGAATTCAGTGAATCTTTTCAGAAATTTGATCTTTTTGTTAACGAATTCAGTCCGGATGCATTAAATAAATTACAACTGAATAATAACAGGCAATTACGAAATCGTGCCAATCCTTTTCAGGATCTGCCCTACATAGGAATTGTAGAAAATCCAATAACCCCTTTTGCTATTAATTAAATACTAAAAGCTAAAATTGGTGCAAAGTCTATTTTATTCCTGCTTTGATCAGTAACCTGAAGCAGCCTGAATACAAAAGAATCTTTCAGAAAAACTAATGCCTTTATTTATGGCATTAGTTTTTTTTTTAAGGGAACATAGTATCATATTTCACAACTTCTAAGAAAAATGTTTTACTCTTATTAAGAATAAATAAAAATAATATATGCTTTTTCAATTCTGTTATGTATTTTTGCAGAAATTTAACAACCTATATATGAATTATTTTACATCACTAAACAAGTGTCTTCTTACATTGTTATGTTCGACTTTGCTTTTGTTATTTTCCATACATACACAAGCACAAAATCAATCAGGAATTATTAAAGGGCAAATTTTGACTGAAGATGGGAAAAATGTCCAATTCGGTAGTGTTAATATCAATGGAAAATATAGTATAAAAGCAAATAAGGAAGGTGCTTACAAATTTGAAAATCTTATAGCAGGATCTTATACTCTTACAGCAAACATTACAGGTTTAGCATCAGAAACAAGGACGGTAAATCTGAATCCAGGAGAAGAATTAGTTTTGGATTTTACATTTGCCGCGAATGCAGAATCTCTTAATGAGGTTCTTGTGGTTGGAAATAAATATGCTATTACTTCCAGAAAGAACAGCGAATATATCTCAAGACTTCCAATCAAAAATCTTGAAAACTCACAAGTTTACAGTGTGGTTGACAAAGAATTGATTAAAGAGCAAATGGCTTTGACACTTGAAGAATCGTTTAGAAATGTTCCGGGAGCTGCACCTGCAAAAACGGGAGCAGGAATGCCATCTTTTTTTTCAAGAGGTTTTCAGACCAGTGAGAATTTCCGTAATGGAATGGCAACCTATCTGCGTACAGGTATTGATCTAGCTTCTGTTGAGCGTGTAGAAACTTATAAAGGACCAAGTTCGACACTTTTTGGAGCGCAAATGACCTCATTTGGAGGACTCGTTAATTATGTCAGCAAGAAACCGTATGACCATTTTGGCGGAGAGTTAGGTTACACGACAGGAAGCTGGGACCTAAATCGTATGACATTAGACCTGAATACTCCTATTAAAGACGCCGAGGGCCTTTTAGTTAGACTTAATGTAGCCCGTCAGACCGAAAACACTTTTCAGGATCAGGGGAACAATGCCACATTGCTTATTGCGCCGAGTATAACCTATCAGGTATCAGATCGCTTAAAATTTACTCTAAATGCAGATTTCTTTAGTGCCAAAGGAGTAGTTGCCGGAGGATGGACTACCGCTGCTAACTTAGGGATAAAGAGTTTCGAAGATCTTAATCTGGATTATCGTCAGTCACTCAATGATAATTCTTTGGTCAGCGAGCAGCGTTCTACTAACATATTACTGGATGCAGAATACAAGATCTCTGACCAATGGACTTCACAGTCGAGATATGCTTATGGCGGAGGTTCCTATGATGATCTTTATATTTTTGACTTTATCTGGCAGGATGATAACACTGTTGACCGTGTACTTAGAGCATTTACTGATGAAAAAACAGCCAGAAGAAACTTTCAGCAAAATTTTATAGGAGATTTTAAAATTGGTAATCTACGTAACCGACTTGTCGTAGGTGTTGATTATTTATCCAGCTACAGACTAACCAGATATGACGGACTTGGTTATGGAGCTAAAGTATTCGAACCAGCAAAACTGGATAATCTTCCGGGTACACCTGTAATTCGTCTAGAAGACGTTCTTTCAGTTTTAGCCGACAGAAATACCGGACAGAATAAAACAAAAGAAACAACCTACAGCGCTTATGCTTCTGATGTTTTAAATGTAACCGATCAACTTTTAATAATGGCAAGTTTACGTGTTGATCGTTATATTGGCGATGGAACAACAAATACACTTACCCGTGCCACTACAGGTAATTATAACCAGACGGCATTTTCTCCTAAGCTCGGTTTTGTCTACCAGATTTTGAAAGATAAAGTATCCGTTTTCAGCAATTACCTGAATGGTTTTAAAAACGTAGGAAACAGAATTCAGCCAAATGGAGAAGTATCTGTTTTTAAACCTCAGCAAGCGACACAGCTTGAAGGTGGTGTAAAGGTTGATTTATCAGATAAATTTAATGCAACCATCAGTTATTATGAGATTGATGTAACAAATAGTACTATGAATCAGGTAATTAATGGTGTCAACTTTTTTGTACAGGATGGAACTCAAAAAAGCAAAGGACTTGAGGTAGAAATTATTGGAAGGCCATTTTCCGGATTCAACTACGTAGCCAGCTATGGTTATAACGAGAATGAATTTACAAAATCAAATCCAAACATATTAGGAAAAAGAGCCCCCGGTACTCCTAAAAATGTTGTAAATCTTTGGGCAAGTTACACCATTATCAATGGAAAAGCGCAGGGATTAGGACTTGGAGTAGGCAATTCGTATGTTTCGGATGCATTCTTAGACAGTGCAAACAATTTTACACTTTCTTCTTATAATCTTCTTGATGCAACTCTTTTTTACAACCGTCCGAGGTATAGAATTGGTATCAAAGCCAATAATATTCTGGATGAAAAATATTGGGTAAGTGACGGTTTTTATGCACGCCCGCAAAAGCCAAGCAATTTTATGATCAATTTTACTTATAAATTTTAATTTATAAATGACCAATCAGAGCACTTTCAAAACCTATAGGACATTACTTGGTATAGTTATGGCTTTTGCTATTCTTGATCATACCCGTTTGTTTTTCCATTACTGGAACACCAACCCGGCAGATCTGGATCATACCACCTGGCCCTTATTTTTTACCCGATTTATATCTCATTATTTTGCCCCGGCAGTTTTTTTTATAACTGGCATGGAATTATTTCATATTATGGGTAAAAAAACAAAGACACAAAACGTATGGTATCTATTGAGTTTAGGAAGTGCTCTGATTCTCATTGAAATATTTATAAACAATTTCCTGTACACCTTTGATATCTATTATCGTACTATTGGCGTTTTCATTATTGGGTCATTGGGTTTATGCATATTCTGTATGGCAGGTTTTCAATACTTCAGCAGAACTTTCATTTTAGTAATTAGTTTGTCCATTATCGCAGGTCATCACTTACTGGATCCAATTCAATTTGAAGGACATTCAATGAAGGCTGTCTTATGGTATTTGCTGCATCAGCAAAAATATATCCCACTCGGGCAAAATATGTATATTATAAATTACACAATCTTGCCCTGGCTTGGGATAATATTATCAGGCTATTTCTTTGGATTTTATTACAGACCAGAGAGCTCTGCCGTAATTCGTAAAAAAATATTGTTATACTCCGGCTGGATTTCTATATGTCTGTTTTTTTTACTCCGCAGCATTAATGATTATGGAGAATCGAATCCCTGGAAAATCGAAGTTTCAACTGCCAAAACCATTTTATCATTCTTCAATCTAACAAAATATCCGGCATCACTGGATTACATCTTGATTACATTAGGTCCTGTTTTCCTATTTCTGGCATATGCAGAAAACCTTAAAAACAAAATCTCAGATTTCTTTTTTACTTTAGGAAATTACCCGTTGCTTACTTACCTCTTCAGTACATTTATAATTCATTTGGCTGCTATGCTTTCTTTATATTTTCAAAGTAAACCATTACAAATGATGATCATAACCTCTGCCTCATATAATAATGAAAGTCCATTGAGCCATTATGGGTACTCCCTGAGTACGGTATATATTTTATCGTCTGCTTTTATTTTGATTTGTTATTTTACAATTAAACGAATTAAACCAGCTAATTAAAAAGATAAATATCACCATTTCTATTTTTATCATTTTAATTATTAGGGCAATGGTAAATCATCCTTTACCCTTTTTTTGGATAAGTTTGGCATACAAAATTTAAAACAGAACTGTTAGCATTCAATTTATTTGTAACTTAATTAAAATAAATGAACCTGTAATCAAACCACACAGTCAATTCAAACGTATCTATAAAAAACGATAATCTTTAATGTAAAATTCAATTCACTGGAAACGTTTTTGGAAAAACATTGAATCTTGTGTTATTTATGATTATCGTTTTTTATTCTTTATTCAAAATAAATCCCAAAAAAGTACAAACTGTAACCGAAATGTAAAAAATAACAATAAATTTCTTATTTACTCATAATAACCAAAAATGATATTTATATTTACTTATAAATTGAAATTAATTAAATTTGGATTTTTTAAATAAAGCGTACAGTTATAATTTTGAAGGAATTACTAATGAAGTTTATCAGTTTCGATTCATTAGTATAGGAATACAGGAAATAACCAAAATTGTTTCTATTTCGCCTGTAAATAAAAACCTGAATTGGTACAGTGTAGGTTTTGGAAACTTAGAAAATTATGAAGATGGAATCACTGTTAATGATCTTGCCGAAATTAATAATAATGATTATGATGAAGTCTTAGCCACAGTATTTATGTGCATACTTCATTTTTTCATATCCAATCCTGATCATACTATTTTATTTTTTGGAAATACGCTACACAAACATCGTTTGTACAAACAAAAGATTTCATCTAACATTATTATTCTAAAACAATATTTGGAGATTTCAGGAGGCAAAACAGAAGAGCAAATAAAGCTTATAGAAAAAAAACAAACGATTACACGAAAAGGAAAAGAACACGAAAGGACTATTCGGGAAAAAGACCTGACATCACTCAGTAAGAGTGTTGAAATAAAAAGCATTGAAAAATACAACGCAGCTAAAACATCGGACTATCAATTTGTTTTGTTTAAGTTAAAAAAAGACCTATGATTATTGAAATAATAAAAAAATAGTATATTTGTAACATCATGGAAGTAAAACAATTAAGAGATCTAGTAGAAAAACAAATAGAAAAATCTACTAACTTTTGGGCCGGTCGTCCTAAAATGACTATCCAGGAGTTAGAAGCCGTAGAGAAATTTGCCAAAGAAAAAGGCAGGCTTTTCGAAAAAGTTTTTGATTCTCCTGAAAAAATAGAAAAAATAAACAAAATGCAAAATAGCTCATTATAATTGATATTTTAATTCAAAAAAATTTAACCATCTAAGAAATTAGGTGGTTTTTTTATGTCTTATTTTCTTCGATAGAATACTCATTTTTTTGTCTCTCATTGACCATCTTGGTAAATATGTATCTGCTTTTTAGTATTATTTATTGGAACATTATTCGGACAGATCGTATTTGGTTTTAAAGAACATAATAAAGAGCTTATAGATGAAGGCAGTACTGCCATTCAGCTTTCGTCCTATCTTATCTCAGGTCATTTTATTCAATCGACTTTTGAAAATTGGGAAAGCGAATTTCTACAAATGTCCCTGTTTGTTGTATTTACTATTTTTTTAATGCAGAAAGGATCTTCCGAGTCAAAAGATCCGGATAAAGACGAAGAAGTCGACAGACAACCCTCACCCACCCGAAAAGACGCGACATGGCCTGTAAAAAAAGGCGGATGGATTCTTGAAGTTTACAAACATTCTCTGACTATTGTTTTGTTTTTGCTGTTTACAGCCTCATTTATAGCTCATTTTTATGGGAGCCTTAAAGACGAAAATGAACAACTGGCATTAAAAGGAATGCCTTTAGAATCCAGTGCTGATTATATTGGGGATTCCAGGTTTTGGTATGAATCTTTTCAGAACTGGCAAAGCGAATTTCTTTCTGTTTTTGCTATTGTTGTGCTTTCTATCTATTTACGCCAAATCGGATCTTCACAATCAAAACCAGTAGATGCTCCTCACATGGAAACTGGAGAATAACGATTGAGCAAACTTTTACAATAAACCTGCTATAATAAACAATACTTTTTAAGTAATGGTAATTGTACAACGTTTCAAATTAATCATATAAATACATCATTGCTTTATCATTTACATTTGAAATAACCGGAAATATCACTTTATAAATAACTCATTATAAGATATTAATAATAAAAACTTAAGAGATACCTGTAAACTTTCAAACATTTAATCAAAAGATTTATTATATGAAAAATTTTCAAGACGAGAAACAACGTGATTTGTCCATAAACAAATCAGACGGAACCAACAAGTTCCTGACCACAGATCAGGGTGTACGCATTAATGATGATAATAATTCACTGAAAGCAGGCGAGCGCGGACCTTCTTTACTGGAAGACTTCATTTTAAGAGAAAAAATAACCCATTTTGACCACGAAAGAATTCCGGAACGCGTAGTACATGCACGTGGTTCAGGAGCGCATGGTTTTTTTGAAGTGACAAATCCCATTCCAGAATTAACAAAAGCTGGATTCTTACAGGAAACAGGACAAAAAACTCCCGTTTTTGCAAGATTTTCTACAGTTGCCGGTTCACGCGGATCTACAGATCTTGCCAGAGATGTTAGGGGATTTGCGGTTAAATTTTATACCCAGGAAGGAGTTTATGACCTGGTTGGTAACAATATTCCTGTTTTTTTTATTCAGGATGCTTCAAAATTCCCAGATTTGGTTCATGCAGTAAAACCTGAACCACATAACGAAATGCCACAAGCAGCCTCTGCACATGATACTTTTTGGGATTTTATTTCGCTTATGCCGGAATCTATGCACATGATTATGTGGACAATGTCTGATCGTGCGATTCCGAGAAGTTATCGTATGATGGAAGGATTTGGTGTTCACACATTCAGATTGATTAACGAAGCTAATGAATCTACTTTTGTAAAATTTCACTGGAAACCAAAATTAGGAACTCACGCCGTAGTCTGGGATGAGGCACAAAAAATTTCAGGTAAGAATCCGGATTTTCACAGAGAAGATTTATGGCAAGCTATAGAAATGGGTAATTTTCCTGAATGGGAATTAGGTGTACAAATAATACCTTCAGAGGATGAAGACAAATATGAATTTGATTTACTTGATCCAACAAAAATTGTTCCGGAAGAATTAGTTCCGGTTACTATAATTGGAAAAATGACATTGAACAAAAATCCGGATAATTTCTTTGCAGAAACAGAGCAGATTGCTTTTCACCCTGGGCATGTTGTTCCGGGTATTGATTTCTCTAACGACCCATTACTACAAGGAAGATTGTTCTCTTATACAGATACGCAGCTTACCCGATTAGGCGGGCCAAACTTTCATGAAATTCCAATTAACAGAAGTATTGCACCTGTTCACAATAATCAACGTGATGGATTTATGCGACAGGAAGTTAACAAAGGCCGGGTAAGTTATCATCCAAATTCACTTGGTGGCGGATGTCCTTATCAGTCACAAATTGCCGAAGGCGGTTTCTCCAGTTTTAATGAACGTATTGAAGCTCATAAAATAAGTGAAAGAAGTGAAAGCTTTGCTGATCACTTCGGTCAGGCAAAATTATTCTTTAACAGCCAGACCGATGTAGAAAAAAGCCATATTGTAAAGGCATTACGTTTTGAACTTGGCAAGGTAGAAACTACTGCAATCAGAGTTCGAATGTTGGGACTTCTTTCGCAGGTAGATGCTCAATTGGCAGAAAAAGTAGCATTAGGACTTGGGGCTTCTGTACCATCAACATTAGAATTCCCTGTTAATAAAGGAGTTTCACCAGAAAATGAAGGTGGAAATCAGGAGCCTAAAACGGTTGAATCATCTGTAAGTTCGTCTGATGCATTGAGTATGGTTAAAAATCCGACCAATTCACCTACAATCGAGTCACGAAAAATTGCTATCCTTTGTTCTGATGGAGTTTCTGAAGCATCAGTTTTAAATATGAAAAGTGCTCTTAAAAAACAAGGAGCCAAAGGATGTGTAATTGCACCACATTTAGGATCTGTTCTTACTGATTCTGACGGAGCTCTTGCCGCTGAATATAGTTTTCTCACAGCATCATCAGTTTTATTTGATGCGGTTTATGTTCCGCACGGAATAGGGCTGAATGCATTAGCAGAAAATGATGACGCTCTTGAATACCTTAATGATGCTTATAAACATTGCAAGATTATAGGTGCTGATGGAGAAGCATCTGAATTGCTTAGCGCAACAGCTTTTGCTTCGAAATTAACAAAAACCGATGCTGGAATTATTGTAACCACCGATGTTGGATCTGAAGCATTTGCCCAGGAATTTATCGCTGCAATGGGTATGCATCGTTTCTGGGATCGTGAACCCAACTTATATATTTAATTTAAAAAAAATAAACATGAAAAATTCAGAAAAAGAAGGCCATACAAATGCTCCTCAAGCAAAAGCAAATCAAACAAAAGCTATAAAAGATAATGCAAAAATAAATATTGTTGAGCCAGCTTCAGATGCAGCAACGGAATTAAAAGAACTTTTTGTTGACAGTTTAAAAGATATATACTGGGCTGAAAACGCACTGGTTGGTGCGCTTCCTAAAATGGCTGCCAATGCCAGTTCTCCGGGTCTTGCAAGTGCCATTTTAGAACATCTTGACATTACTGAACTTCAGGTAGAAAGACTAAAACAAGTTTTTGAACTTTTAGGTGAAAAAGCCGAAGGAAAAAAATGCGAAGCTATGGCCGGATTACTAAAAGAAGGTGACAGCATTCTTGAAGAAACGACGCCAGGACCTGTTAGAGATGCGGGTATTATTGCTGCTTCTCAAAAAATTGAGCATTATGAAATTGCAACATATGGAACCTTAGCTGCTTTTGCAAAAACTCTTGGAGAAAATGATGCTGCAAAACTATTAACACAAACATTGGCAGAAGAAAAAGAAGCAGACTGCATACTGAACGACGTTGCTTTAAATGTAGTAAATATCGTAGCAGCCGAATAGTAATCATCTTTTTAAATATTTTCATTTTTCCCAGAAAAACATCTGTACCACGACAGATGTTTTTTGTATTATTATACTATTCAAATTTCTATTTTCTATGTATAAAAAGGCTTTACATCCACTGGTCGATCATTACAGCAGAATATTAATTCTGGGAACAATGCCCGGAGACCAATCTATTGCCAAACAACAATATTATGGAAATAAAGGAAATCATTTCTGGAGAATCCTATTTACTGTTTTTAACGAAAATTACAGCGAATCATACGATGATCGCAAAACATTTTTGAAAAAGCATAAAATTGCATTATGGAATGTTCTGGCATCATGCATCAGAGAAGGGAGCAGTGATTCGAAAATTAGTAATGAAACAATAAATGATTTTACAAATTTTCATATTCAATACCCAAATATTAAAAATGTATTTTTTGAAAGCAAATCAGCAGCTAAGTTTTACCATAAATATCTTAAACCTCAAACAGATATATCTTATCACATTTTACCATCAACCAGTGGTTTAAATACAGGGTTGTCGTTTAGTCAAAAAGTCGAAATGTGGACTGTTTTAGCAGCAACAGCAGATGCTTTAGATTCTGTATAATTAGCACATAAATGCTGTTTTCACTAAAATGAAATTTATCATAAAGGCGAAATTCTAAGACTTTTGTTCGATAAAATCTCACCTTCGCTACTATTATTACCATTGATCTAATACAACCTTCACAAATCAACAGTATTATCATGCATTTTTAAATCTCAAAAATTCATAACTGTAAATTATGTAACTCTTATTATTTTATTTGCAAGAAATTATTGTTGTAAAAATATATTTTTGTAATTATTAAATTACTTTTATTAAAGTTAAAATCATTATCTTACACTTTTAACCTACAAAAAAAATTAAATTATCGGCTATGATAGAAAATTTAAAAAATGCACAAAAGAATATACTTAAGAGAATAAATTTATCAAATCAGAATACTGCCCAATATTATGATATGATTGTATTTTGTCATTTAAGATGGCATTTTGTTTATCAGCGTCCTCAACACATCATTAGCCGTATTTCTAAAACAATGAAAACTTTATTCATTGAAGAACCCCTATACAACAATGAAAGTAAAGAGTCCGGAAATCTTATTATTCTCAATGATATGTTGCATGTTTTACAGCCAAATGTAAAAGATATCGAATCGATTGCTGCAATCATTCCTGAATATGTAAAAAACAAAGATATTCCTGTTGGATGGTTTTATTCAGCTATTTTTTGTCCATTATCCGAATGTATTGATTTTGAAACTATCGTTTATGATTGCATGGAGGAACTTTCTTTTCTGAAAGGTGCCACAAAAAATGTGATAAATCAGGAAAAATATCTGATATCTAATGCTGACATTGTTTTTACGGGTGCAAAATCATTATATGAATTAAAAAAACTGTGGCACACAAATGTACATTGTTTTCCCAGTTCAGTCGATGAACCCCATTTTGCAAAGGCCTTAAACGGAATCAAAATTGCTGATGATGTTGCCAATTTACAATCACCTATTGTAGGATATTATGGAGTAATCGATGAACGTATCGATTTTGCATTGCTTCATGAAACGGCTCTTAAACTACCCAATGTTTCTTTTGTAATGATTGGACCTTTGTCGAAAATAGAGAAAAATGATCTCCCACAAGAAGACAACATTCATTATTTAGGAATGAAGTCTTACAACGAATTACCTCATTATCTAAAAGCATTTGATATTGCTATGATACCTTTTGCAGTAAACGATACAACAAAATACATTAGCCCTACCAAAACCCTGGAATATATGTCGGCCGGTAAACCCATTATTTCTACAAAAATTACAGATATAGTACACAACTATGGTATTTGCCTGAACATGGTGGAATCTGCAGATGAATTTTGTGAAGCCATTAAGTTTGCACTTGATAAAACAGATCGTTTTTCAATGGAACTGGAATACCACAAAATCCTCAAAAAAACATCATGGGATATTACTGCTGTTAAAATGAAATCAATTCTTAAAAATTTTATAAATGGGACTGACAAAAACAATTACTGGAATCACATTTAGCGCATTCGACTTATTACATGCAGGCCATGTAAGAATGCTTGAAGAAGCAAAACAACATTGTGATTATCTAATTTTAGGATTGCAAACAGACCCGACTTTGGACAGACCCGAAAAAAACAAACCAACACAGTCTGTAGTCGAACGTTATATACAACTTACAGGTTGTAAATTTGTAGATGAAATTATTCCGTATGCCGCAGATCAGGATCTTCAGAGCATTCTTCAGGCCTTTCCTACTGATGTAAAGATTCTGGGAGACGAATACAAAGATAAAAATTTTACAGGGCGCGACTATTTCGAACAGAAGGGAATTAAACTCGTTTTCAACACACGCAATCATCGCTTTTCCAGCAGTGAACTTAGAAAATAAGTATACGAATGTGAATGTTTAAAATTAGTGTAAGATGATACATACAGATACAGAAATACGTTTTATCAGCAAAGAAAAAGGATATGGCGTAGTAGCAACAAAACTAATTCCAAAAGGTACTATTACCTGGGTTCAGGATGATTTAGATCAGATATTTTCCCGTGATGAGGCCGCTAATCTGAATGCTTTTATAAAAAAACACCTCGATACTTACTCTTTTATCAATAAATATGGAGAAATGGTATTATGCTGGGATAACGGAAAATTTGTGAACCATAGTTTTAAACCAAGCTGTTTTAGTACAGCCTATGATTTTGAGATTGCTATCAGGAATATTTTTCCAGGTGACGAACTTACAGATGATTATGGTTATCTTAATGTAGAAAAACCTTTTGATGTAATTGACGAAGGTACTGACAGAAAAAAAGTTTTCCCGAATGATATTGTTACCTTTCATAAAGAATGGGATGATCTTATTAAGGAAAATGCTCCAAAAGTTTTGGAAGTTGAACAGTTATTACTTGATTTAATTCCTAAAGAAACCTGGAATGAATTCGCAAATGCGGTTCATAGCCCACACAAAATGAAATCGATACTCGAATGTCATTATCCACATGATATTCAAATAAACAGCACAACCTAATTTTTATGATTTATAAAAATCAACTCTTCAAGGATTAATAATTAAAATAAAAATTATTTTTATGCCTTCAGAAATAGTTATTAAATGCGGTAAAGCAATTGCCGAAAAAGGATGGAATATCGCTTTTACCAAAAGTGTACCGTCCTTACAACTCCAGGTGAAAATGAAACTATAGAAAAACCAGTAGGAACTATTTTTATTTACATTATCACTTCTGATAAAAAATCAACCATCGGGAAGTTTTTAACGGATCACCTGAAGAAATCATATTACAGACAATAGATAAAACGGCCGATCTTATTATTGAAAGTTTACACACAATTAAAAAAATAAAGCACTAATAATCAAAAGCTTATTTTAAAATAGATTTTAAATCAAATCTAATAAACATGGGTATTATATAACAAAAAAGAGAAATTATATAAATTCATCTTTTAACTTCCTTATATTTTTATCAGAATTATTTTACTTATAATTTTAATAAATATGAAAAAACTGAGCTTTATTATTGTTTTAATCGCTATTTTTTTTACCCTTATAAATACGAATTGTTCTTCTCATTGTGATGATGAAGATTATACCAGAGATCAAAAAGAGGCAGTCCTTCATCAAAAGGATTCACTAAAAGTGCTAATAGATTAATTGCATCCATTTCAAAATTACTAAAGACTTTTTAACCCCAAATAACTCCGTTATCTATGAAAGAATTCTACCCTTCTATAACACATATATAATTGCTTGTCTGCATTTAAGCAGTCCATAAAACTGCATAAATAGTCTAGTTGAAATCTACATTTTTTCTCCTTAGAACATAATTTTAAATAATTATGAAAAATAACTTTCAATCAAAGCAATTATGAGATATAAAAACATTTTACAGATTGATGACGATTATGATGATTGCGATTTCTTTTTAGAAGCACTCGAAGAAGTATCTGCTGCTGCCTATACGGCAATACATAATCCTCTTCAGGCATTACAAAAACTGGTTTGTAAAGAAATACATCCGGATCTGATTTTTCTAGATATTAATATGAACGGAATGAACGGAATGGAACTATTAATAGAAATGAATAAAAAAGAGCTCATAAAAAATATTCCTGTAATCATATTTTCTACCTCGATACCATCAGACATAGAAAATAAACTGCAGGGATTGGGCGCAGTGGGTTATTATATTAAACCAAACGATTTTGGAACTATGAAAACAATTTTGAGAAACATCGTTTAATATTTTTTTGACCAAAAATCAGCTAATGTTAAGACTGTTTTAATTCAAAATTTAAACTTTTAAAGTGATAAATTTTTCACCTAAAAAGTACGTGATTTCAATTTTACATTTTTTAAATGTGTGCCTTACATAATTCCCATGTGAGCGTAAAAAGCTTATTTTTAGAGTAAAACACTGACTATCTTTGAGAAAACACCTACCTCATGAAAGTCCCCGAAACCTTTAAAACCGAAAATAAAACCACAACTTTTCCAATTGTTGGTATAGGAGCATCTGCCGGTGGACTGGATGCTTTTAAAAAATTAATCTCAGCAATATCTGCAGATTCAGGCATGGCTTATGTGCTTGTACAACACTTGTCACCCGAGCAGCCGAGCAGCCTTACAGAAATCCTGTCACAATATTCACAAATTCCTGTACAAGAAATTATCCGCAATATAAATCTTGTACCTAATAATATCTACGTTATTCCCGAAAACAATCTTCTCATAGCCGAAGCAGGCACTTTAAAACTTAAACAGAGAACACGGGGTGAAAGACGAAATAATACCATTGACATCTTTTTTGAATCTCTTGCAGATGTTCATAGAACTTTTGCAATTGGTGTTATACTTTCCGGAACCGGTTTTGATGGTACATTAGGATTCAAAAAAATAAAGGAACTGGGAGGCGCAACTATAGCTCAGGACCCCGAAACGGCCGCATTTAAAGGAATGCCTCAAAGCGCAATTGAAACTGATGCAGCCGATTATATTCTGGCTCCCGAAAAAATTCCGTCCCAGTTACTGGAAATTCATAAAAGCTACATTACCAACTATGGCTATACCGAAGAAGAACATATTCCAAAAAACGATGAGGAAATTTTCTTTCAGATTATTAATCTTATTCTTTTAAGAACCGGTAACGATTTCAGGCATTATAAATATCCTACTATAAGACGTCGTATTGCCAGAAGAATGGTCCCTACAGAAAGAAACACTATTGAAGATTATTATAACTTTTTGCGAAATAACAAAAATGAGCAGGATTTATTATTTAATGATTTTTTAATTCCGGTAACATATTTCTTTAGAGACCAGGAAGCCTTTGAAAGTTTGCCCAACATTGTTTACCCATCCCTAATCAGGAATATAACCAATAACAACCTAAGAATCTGGGTTGCCGGATGCTCTACGGGTGAAGAAGCATATTCTATAGCGATCAGCCTTCATGAATATCTGCTGCAAACAAATAATACAGACATAAAAGTTCAGATTTTCGCATCGGATATATCTGAAAAAGGCATCACTAAAGCAAGATCCGGAACCTATTCTTATCAGGAAGTACAGCAAATATCAGCAGAGAGGCTTCGTAATTATTTTACGAGAAGCGACGGTAACTACCATATCAATAAAGTAATTCGGGACATGTGCATTTTTGCCGTGCATAATTTTGTGAAGGATCCTGCTTTTGCCAAAATAGATTTGGTTACCTGCCGTAATGTACTTATCTATTTTGATTCTTATCTGCAAAATAAAGTTCTGGGAACTTTTCATTATTCCCTAAAAGATAATGGATTGCTGTTTCTTGGAAAATCAGAATCAATTACTAATTCTCATGATTTATTTGAAAATTTCGGAAAATTCGGAAAAATCTACACCCGCAAGTTTATAGCAGGCAGGTATGTGACAAAACTCTATAAACCAACACCAAATAATGTATCGCAAAACAATGTATCAACTCAAATAAAAACTGCATCTGAAAACGATTTCAAAAAAATTGCATCTGAGATTTTATTTACAAAGTACACACCCATTAGTGTTATAATTGATCTGAATCAGGAAATTTTATATTTTCATGGTGATACAAGCCCATTTTTGCTTCCCTCTCCCGGACAGCCTAATTTTAATATCTTAAAAATGGCTCGTGAAGGTCTTTTTTTTGAATTAAATAATGCAATCGCAAAAGTAAGAGAAGAGAAATTAAATATAAAAAAAGAAAATATTCAGATTAAAAACCAACCTTATCTCGTTTCTTTTGAAATGTTTTTACTCCCAAATGACGATGAGCGTATTATGATTATTTTTCATAAGATAATTGTACCCGAAACAAATCCTCAAAAAAAAATACAGGAAAAAAAATCAGACCAAAAGGGTATTGAGGAACTTGAAAATGAATTATCACAATTATACAGAGATATAAAAAATGTAACTGAAGAACAGAAAATCCTCTTAGAGGAATTACAGACTACTAATGAAGAATTATTGAGCAGTGGAGAAGAATTGCAGGCACTGAATGAAGAACTGGAAACCTCTACTGAGGCACTTCAGTCAAACAATGAAGAATTGGTATGTGTCAATGATGAGCTTATCGATCGTCAGAAACAGCTTATTTCCCTGAGAAATTATTCTGAATCAATTGTTAAAACCATTCACGAGCCATTACTAATTGTAAACAAGGACTTTATCATCAAAAGTGCCAATCCTGCATTTTATAAATACTTTAATACAAGCGAAAAAGCTACAGAAGCTTATAGTCTTTTTGAAATTGGAAATTGTCAATGGGACATTCCTGAATTTAGGAAACAATTACTGAAAATAGACACGGAATTTTCGATAGAAAATTTACAATTAGATACTATCTGTCCTGATATTGGTAAAAAAACAATGATTGTAAATGCACGCCTTATAATCGATTCAACACCAGAAGGGATGATTCTTGTGGCACTCGAAGATATTACAGATTTAATAGCAACAAATGAATTATTGTCGAATAAAAATATTGAATTACAAACACAAAATGAACAGCTGGAGGCTTTTACTTCTGCAGCCAGTCATGATTTACAGGAACCACTCCGAAAAATTCATATGTTTTGCAAAAGGATTTTTGAAAACGAATCAGGCTTAAGCGAATCAGGAAAACATAATCTCGAACGTGTTCTTTTTTCTGTAACCAATATGAGTATTTTAATTACCGATCTCATTGAGTACTCAAGAATAAGCTTTATAAAAAAAGAGTATAAAAAAACAGATCTGAATGTCGTTTTGAAAAAAACATTGGCAGATATTAAGGACAATATTTTAGAAAAAAAAGCCGTAATCACTATTTTTCCCTCTCCTCAATTAAATATCATACCGTATCAGATTCAGCAGCTTTTTAAAAATTTGATACTGAACGCTATCAAATATTCCAAAGAAGACATAATACCCGAAATCAAAATTGAAACGCTAAACCCTTCACCTGATGAAATACTTGAACTTGGTGGAAAAACAGATATTAATTACGTAAAGATTTGTATCAGCGATAATGGTATTGGCTTTAGTCAGGAATATGCGTCTAAAATTTTTAATCCTTTCTTTAGATTGCATAATAGCGATAAATATCACGGAAGCGGTCTGGGGTTAACGCTGGTTAAAAAAATTGTTGACAACCATGAAGGATTTATAAAAGTATCCAGCAAAATAAATCAGGGAACAACTTTCTACATTTATTTACCATTATAAAAAACACGATAAAAATGATATCTTTTTCTCTTATTTATCGATTTTATCGATAAAGCCAATTTTTACCTGTTTTTTTTTATACGAAACAATTGATTTAGATTTGATCCAATACTCAATTATTGTCTTTATGATTTGTTTGAACTCAGCATAATCATAAGGTTTCACAAAATAACTTTGCGTAGGTATCGAGTACGGATCTATTACGTATGTCTGATTAAAAGATGTTGTGAAAAACAGATAAGGGCAATGAAACAACTCACCTACATTATCAAGTTTTGCTTCTACCACATTATCATTCATAATATTCAATAAAACAATATCAGAAAAAATAAGAAACGGCTTTAATTTATTTCGCAGTATATAATGATAAGCAATTTCCGGATCATTAAAATAGATTACCTGATTTGGATAATTCAATTCAGAAAAAACCTCTATAAATAACTTCCGGTCTTCCTGTTTGTTTTCTACAATTATTATGGGGCCTTTTTTATTCATAAGCCATAATTTAAATCTTAAAATTACATGAGGGTTGATAATTAGTTATGTTTATATCTCTAAACAATAAATTTACAACACAAATATTTTAAATTTCAGACAAAAAAAACTTACAAAATATACATCGTGAATTATATAATTTTCATTCCGGTATTTCATTTAGATGTTTGAAAAATCTAAATCCCTTTTAAAATCCTTTTTGTGATTTGAAGGAAAGCTATACAAAACTGATAATTATATAACTACTGCTGTAAATTCTATAAATAAAATTTGAACCTTACAATTAAATTTGAGTTTTTCTCCTCTCGAATCACAGTATATTTTAAATTATAATCACTTTTAAATTATTTTATATGACAACACAGAACAAAGAAAACTATGGTCGGGATGTTCGTAGTTTTCATCATCCGGAAGATGATATGAAGGCTCCTTCAGATATAAATAATTATCAGGATTCGGAAAACAAAAGCTATGTGGATCAATACGAGAAGGACAATAATGAAGAAGAGATTGTTAATCCGGATGATGACATAATTAATAATGAAGATGACGATGAATTAAACAATCATTTTAGCAGCCTGCAAAAAAATGATGACCAGAAAAATAATGCCGATGCTAATTTTTATGCAGATGAATGGGACAGCCAGGTAGATGTAAAGGACATTGACGATGATCCTAAAGAAGATTCTGACGAAAATGACAGTTATGTAAAATAAGATTGCCGCAGATAATCAAAAAAAGGATCTGCTAGATCTGGAATACGACATTGATCAGGATCTTGAAGAAACGAACCCTGTAAACAATCCGATAAGTTTTAAATATTAAATTATAAATAATAGGCTGTCTCAAAAAGGCAGCCTATTATTTTTTTTATTAGATTAAAGCAATTACTTTAGTATGGTATGTATATATTAAATGTGGCTCCTTTCATAGGTTCGCCTGTAGCATTTATAAAGCCATCATGGTTTTCAATTATTTTCTTGACAATTGCAAGCCCTATTCCGGTTCCCTCATACAAATCCCGGCCATGCAATTTCTGAAAAACTCCAAATATTTTTTCACTATGTTCCGGTTCAAATCCTATTCCATTATCTTCAAAACTAATATGGCAATATTTTACATTGGGTAATAACTGGATGTCTTTTAAAACTGAACTATCAACAAAACGGCTTTTAATAGTAATTTCCAATGTAACTTCTGATTGTGAAAACTTAATTGCATTATGAATCAGATTTTCCATTAATTGAACAAATTGAAAAGGAATTATCTTGACATTATCATGAAAATCAGTAATTATAACAGCTTTTTTTTCTACTAAATTTTCATATAAAGCTGCTTTTACATCAGCAATAATGGCATTCAAATCTACTGTCTCAAACCTTCTGTCATCAAGAGTCGCGCGTGAAAAAGTTAGAAGACTGTTTATCAGTTCACGCATTCTGTTTGTGGCATAAAGAATCCTGTTGAATTTTGCTTTACCATCTTCTGATAAATTTGGATATTCGTTGGATAGGATAAGATTAGCAAAAGTTTGAATTTTTCGGAGTGGTTCCTGAAGATCATGACTTGATATGTACGTAAAGGCATCAAGTTCCATGTTCTTCTTTTTGAGTTCTTCAGCGTGTTTTGTTATAGCTTCATTTTGTGAAGCAAGCTGGACGTTTGTCTTTAAAATAATCTCATTCAGAGCATGAGTTTCTTCTTCTTTCTTTTTTAATTCCTGATTTTTTCGGAACAATTCGGTAAAAACCATGACTTTCGCCTGTAAAATTTCAGGCGAAAGCGGTTTAATCATATAATCTACAGCACCGGACTGATAGCCTTTGAATATATACTCGTTTGTATTCATATTGGCAGTCAGAAAAATAATAGGAACATGTTTGAGTTTATCACTTTGTCGAATTAATTCGGCTGTTTCAAAACCATCCATCAACGGCATTTGCACATCCATAAGTATAATGGCAAAATCCTGGCTTTTCAACAGAATCCGCAAAGCATCTTTTCCTGAAGTTGCTTCAACAAACTGATAACCACGATCAGCCAGAATGACTTGTAAAGAAAGCAGGTTTTCTTTCTTGTCATCGACTATTAGGATTTTTATTCCATTGTCTCCCATTCTATTTTGCATTGAATATAAAATTATTATTTAAGCCACACACGCATTAACGAACACAGTTGTTCTACATTTACTGGTTTGGTTATATAATCTGATGCACCGGATTCTATGCAACGCTGTCTGTCTCCTTTCATGGCTTTTGCCGTTACTGCAATAATAGTAAGATCTTTATGTATCGAGTCTTTACGAATGCGTTTCATCGTTTCATAACCATCCATTTCGGGCATCATAATATCCATCAGAACAATATCAATGGCTTTATCCTGATTAAGAATATCAATGGCTTCCTGACCGCTTTCTGCACTGATAACATTCAATCCATAACGTTCTAAGGCTGTAGTCAGGGCAAATAAATTACGCACATCATCATCTACAAGCAATACTTTTTTGCCATAGAGCACATCTTCTTTCAAATAAAACGATTCTATGGTCTCTCTCATAGCATGTGGCAATTCTTTATGAACACGATGCATAAACAAAGCTGTCTGATCTACTAATTCATCCAGTGATGAAGCATTTTTTGTAATGATGCTATGAGCAAATCTGTTTAGTTTTATCTTTTGTTTCTTAGTAACATCACCCGCAGAATGAATAATAATCGCAGTTTCCTGTCCTGTTATATTATTCTCTAAGTCGGTAATAATATCAAGTCCGTCTGCGTCCGGCAGTTTTAAATCTAATATAATACAGTCAAATGAATGATCTTTAATAAGTGCAACAGCTTCTGTGGCCGTTTTAGCGTAAAATACTGTAATATCATCACCATCAACAGCTTTTAATATTCTGTCTAATTCCTTCTGATTATCATCAACTACTAATAAGTTTTTTACTTTTTTATTTTTAAAATCATGGATATCGTTAAAAAGATAATTTAGCGAATCATTCTTTACTGGCTTAAGGAAAAAGTTTCTGGCACCACGCTTAAGACCTTTATTTCTCTCGTCCTCACCAGAGATGATATAAACAGGAATGTGACGCAGGTTAAAATCTGTTTTTAACCTGTCCAAAATTTTCCACCCGCTCGTATCCGGCATATTAAGATCCATTGTAATGGCGTGAGGGTGAAACTGATTTATAAAATCAATTACGTCATTTCCTTTTGTAGTAACAATAGCCTTAATACCATTGATATGCGCCTGTTCTAACATAATTTTAGCAAAAATAAGGTTGTCTTCAGCAATCAACAACACTTTATCATCCGGTTTGATATCCGTTCTATCATCTCCTACTTCATCAACAAAAAACAAATCGATATCAGATCTGTTGAACTTTTCTGATGGCAATGATTTGATTCGGCCTTTAACATCAGCTTCTTCTTCTACATCAATATTTTCTATTTCAGGAATATGAACATATTTTAGAGGAAGGAATAAAGTAAACTTACTTCCTACATTGGTTTCACTTTCCAATTCAATGCTTCCTCCTAATAAATCTGAAAGTCCGCGGCTTATTGATAATCCTAATCCTGTACCACCATATTTACGGCTTGTTGAACCTTCTGCTTGCTGGAAAGCTTCAAAAATAATGTTTTGTTTTTCTTTAGAAATACCAATACCGGTATCTGAAATTTCAAATGCCACAACATCTTCTGCATTTTCAAGTCTTAGATTATTGGTTTTCCAATTGTTATTGGCTTTGTAAATTTTAAGTTTTACTTCTCCTTTTTCGGTAAATTTGAAAGAGTTTGAAAGCAGGTTTTTCAAAATCTGATTTAACCTTTGCGAATCCGTTTCCATCAGTTCCGGAAGCTCTTCATCCATAATAATATTAAAACGAAGATGTTTGGCTTCTGAAATTGGGTTGAAAGTAGAAGCAACAAATCGGCTAATGTCTTCAAAACTAATTGGGTTGTAATCAACAGAAATATAACCCGATTCAATTTTAGAAAGATCCAGAATATCATTAATTAATTGAATAAGGTCATCACCGCAGGCATTTATGGTTTTTGCAAATTGAATTTGCTTTTCGGATAAATTACCGTCGCGATTTGCAATTAACTCATTTGCCAAAATCTGTAAACTGTTCAGCGGTGTTCTTAACTCATGCGACATATTCGCTAAAAATTCCGACTTGTATTTGGATGTCAAAGTAAGCTGATCTGCTTTTTCTTCCAATGCTTTTCTCGCCACCTCAACTTCCTGGTTTTTAAGCTCTACTTCTTCTTTTTGATTCGCCAATAAGAATGCTTTTTCTTCCAGTTCCTCATTTGTATTTTTTAATACTTCCTGCTGGCTTTTAAGCTCTCCTGCCAACGATTGTGACTGTACCAATAATTCTTCGGTTCTGGAATTCGATTCGATCGTATTCAATACAATACCAATACTTTCTGTCAGTCCTTCAAGAAAATCCAAATGCGTTTCGCTAAAGGTATCCAGCGAAGCCAGTTCGATAACCGCTTTTAATTGCCCTTCAAATAGTACCGGTAAAATAATAACGTCTTTGGGTTTTGCATCTCCAAGTCCTGAATTGATTTTGATGTAATCTTTAGGAACATTACTCAGAATAATTCTTTCTTTTTCGACAGCAACCTGACCAATAAGTCCTTCCCCCATTGCGTACTGCATTGGAGAATTTTTTCTTTTGATGTAAGCATAAGAAGCAATCAGATTCAGTTTAGAATCCATGAATTCTTCGTCTTCCTGAAGAATATAAAATAATCCGTGTTGTGCGGTTACAACCGTCGCCAACTCCGAAAGGATTTTTTTGGTAACCGAATTCAATTCTTTTTGCCCCTGAAGCATTTGGGTAAATTTCGCCAAATTCGATTTCAGCCAGTCTTGCTCCTGATTACGTAATGTTGTTGCTTTCAGGTTCGAAATCATCTGGTTGATCGTATCTTTCAAGGCTTCAACTTCCCCTTTAGCTTCAACACCAATGGTTCGGGTTAAATCTCCTTGTGTTACCGCAGAAGCCACCTCAGAAATGGCACGTACCTGTGTTGTTAAATTTGCGGCAAGCTGATTTACGTTTTCTGTTAAGTTTTTCCATGTTCCTGATGCACCCGGTACGTTTGCCTGACCTCCCAGTTTTCCTTCGGCCCCAACCTCACGAGCCACCGTAGTTACCTGATCTGAGAAGGTTGCCAAAGTATCAATCATTTCGTTGATCGTGTCTGTAAGTTGTGCCACCTCGCCTTTTGCATCGATCGATAATTTTTGTTTTAAGTTTCCTTTGGCCACAGAGGTTACAACCTTCGCAATTCCACGTACCTGAGACGTTAAATTCGAAGCCATCAGGTTAACTGAATCCGTTAAATCTTTCCACGTTCCCGCAACCCCTTTTACTTCAGATTGTCCTCCCAGTTTTCCTTCGGTTCCCACCTCACGCGCCACACGGGTTACTTCAGATGAAAACGAGTTCAGCTGCTCTACCATCGTGTTGAAGGTGTTTTTTAAATCCAGAATTTCTCCTTTTACGTCTACGGTAATTTGTTTCGAAAGGTCGCCATTAGCTACCGCTTTCGTTACATCGGCAATATTACGCACCTGACCTGTTAAGTTGGAGGCCATTTGGTTCACAGAATCCGTTAAATCTTTCCAGGTTCCTGCAACTCCGGGCACGAATGCCTGCCCTCCCAGTTTTCCTTCGGTACCAACCTCTCTGGATACCCTTGTCACCTCCGAAGCAAAACTTCGAAGCTGATCCACCATCGTATTTACAGTTTCTTTCAATTGAAGAATCTCTCCACGAACGTCGGCCGTAATTTTCTTGGACATATCTCCGTTGGCAACAGCTATCTATCGTAACCTCTGCAATATTACGTACCTGCGTTGTTAAGTTACCCGCCATCTGGTTAACAGAGTCCGTTAAATCTTTCCAGGTTCCTGCAACTCCGGGCACATTCGCCTGTCCGCCAAGTTTTCCTTCTGTACCAACCTCACGTGCCACACGCGTTACCTCTGATGCAAACTCCCTTAACTGATCCACCATCGTATTCAGGGTTTCTTTTAACTGAAGAATTTCTCCACGAACGTCAACGGTAATTTTTCGGGACATATCCCCATTCGCCACGGCAATCGCCACATCGGCAATGTTACGTACCTGAGCGGTTAAGTTACCCGCCATCTGGTTAACCGAATCCGTTAAATCTTTCCACGTTCCGGCAACTCCCGGTACATTCGCCTGACCTCCCAGTTTTCCTTCTGTACCAACCTCACGTGAAACCCTTGTTACCTCCGAAGCAAAGCCTCGAAGCTGATCCACCATGGTATTAATTGTATTTTTAAGTTCAAGGATTTCTCCTTTTACGTCTACGGTAATTTGTAATGATAAATCGCCTTTTGCCACGGCGGTTGTTACCTCAGCAATGTTACGTACCTGACCGGTTAAGTTAGATGCCATCTGGTTTACCGAGTCTGTTAAATCTTTCCATGTTCCACCAACACCTTCTACCTGAGCCTGACCTCCCAGTTTTCCTTCGGTTCCCACCTCACGCGCCACACGGGTTACCTCGGATGCAAATGAGTTTAGCTGCCCCACCATGGTGTTAATCGTATTTTTAAGCTCCAGAATTTCCCCTTTTGTATCTACGGTAATCTGGCGTGATAAATCTCCTTTTGCTACCGCGGTTGTTACCTCGGCAATATTACGTACCTGACCGGTTAAGTTGGATGCCATTTGGTTCACCGAATCGGTTAAGTCTTTCCAGGTTCCTCCAACTCCTTTTACTTTTGCCTGACCTCCGAGTTTTCCTTCCGTTCCTACCTCAAGTGCCACACGCGTAACCTCAGATGAGAATGAGTTTAGCTGATCTACCATCGTATTAATGGTTTTCTTCAACTCCAGGATTTCTCCTTCGGCTACAGCCGTAATTTTTTTAGATAAATCTCCGTTTGCTACGGCTGTTGTTACCTCGGCAATATTACGTACCTGACCCGTTAAGTTGGATGCCATCTGATTTACCGAATCGGTTAAATCTTTCCAGGTTCCACCAACCCCTTTTACCTTAGCCTGACCGCCCAGTTTTCCTTCTGAACCTACCTCACGTGCCACACGCGTTACCTCGGCACCAAAAGAGTTCAGCTGATCCACCATAGTATTGATGGTATTTTTAAGTTCAAGGATTTCACCCGCAACGTTTACAGTAATTTTTTTAGATAAATCCCCTTTCGCCACGGCTGTTGTTACCTCGGCAATATTACGTACCTGACCTGTTAAGTTGGATGCCATTTGATTTACGGAGTCGGTCAAATCTTTCCAAACTCCACCAACACCACGTACTCTCGCCTGCCCTCCCAGTTTTCCTTCTGAACCTACCTCTACTGCCACACGCGTAACCTCTGATGAAAAGGAATTCAGCTGATCCACCATCGTATTAATGGTGTTTTTAAGTTCCAGGATTTCTCCTTTTACGTCTACGGTAATTTTTTTAGATAAATCTCCTTTTGCTACGGCCGTAGTTACATCTGCAATATTACGTACCTGTCCTGTTAAGTTCGATGCCATCTGGTTTACAGAATCGGTCAAATCTTTCCAGGTTCCCCCAACTCCTTTTACCTGCGCCTGACCACCCAGTTTTCCTTCGGTTCCTACCTCACGTGCCACACGGGTTACCTCTGATGAAAACGAGTTCAGCTGATCCACCATCGTATTAATGGTATTTTTAAGTTCAAGGATTTCTCCTTTTACGTCAACCGTAATTTTTTTAGACAAATCTCCTTTTGCTACGGCTGTTGTTACATCAGCAATATTACGTACCTGACCTGTTAAGTTACTCGCCATTTTATTTACCGAGTCGGTCAAATCTTTCCAAACCCCACCAACACCCCGCACTTTTGCCTGACCTCCCAGTTTACCTTCAGTTCCTACCTCACGTGCCACACGGGTTACCTCCATCGAAAACAGATTCAGCTGTTTTACCATTCCGTTTACCTCTTTTGCAATTCTTAAAAACTCTCCCTGAAGCGGATTTCCCTCAATAGAAAGCGGCATTTCCTGAGATAAATTTCCTTTTGCCACCGATGTAATTACGTGAGCAATCTCAATAGTTGGATGTACCAGATCTGAAATCAATGTATTAACCGAATCGACGCAGGAACTCCATGAACCTCTTGCACCATCAAGAGCTACCCTATTAGTCAGTTTTCCTTGTTTACCAATACTTTTACCAACCTTTTGAAATTCAAAAACCATGCGTTCGTTAAGGTCGATGATTTCGTTTAAAGTTTCACAAATGGATCTTTTAGTTCCGTTTTGATCGGTTGGGAAGCGCTGAGTGAAATTACCATTTTTAACCTTAAGCAAAATTTTCAAAAACTCTGCATCTGTCAAAATAGACTCCTCTAAATCGGCTTTTTTTGTTTTAGTTTTTAATGGCTTTTCACCAGAAACAACCGGAAGTACTAATACATTTTCAGGGCTTTCTGTATTATTATTTTTAGTTTTCTTCATATTTTCAATTCTTTAAAAAGAATGATTTAAAAAATGCTGATAATCGAATTAAGGTAATTAGATTTTAATAATGAAAGAGGTATTTATCATCAAAAACCAATATTATATATGCTCATCAAGTAATATTTTCCTTAAATAAAATTGTACAAAAGCATCCATAGAATCCGGTCTTTTTGAATTATCTGTATAATTTAAGGGTTTAATAATATAGCCTGATATACCAAATTGTTCTGCTTCAAACCTGTCTTCTCCTTCTGAAGAAGTTGTCATTATAAAAACTTTTAAATTTTTAAGTTTTGTATCTTCTCTTATAATTTTCAAAAATTCTATTCCGTTCATTCTGGGCATATTAATATCCAAAAGAATAACATCCGGAATCAGCCCTAAATTGGTATCTCTAAGAATTTTTAATGCTTCAATACCATTATAAGCTGTATGCAGTACATATTCACTCTCTATTTTTTTCAAAGACCGCTCTACACTTATAATGTCAAGTTCATCATCTTCTATTAATAAAATTGTTGATTTTTTCATGTATGTGGTACTATGTTATTTTTAGGAGTATATCATTTACTTCTATTTTTTAGTGAAATCATTTGAGCTTCGTTTCTCATAAGTCTTAAAAAGTTTTAAGACTGTGCTCATTTCATGATATTAACTATTTCTCCAGGTAAAGATAAACTCAGAACCTTCACCCAATGTTGATTTAACTATGATATTTTCTTGCTGATCGTCAATTATTTTTTTTACAATTGCCAAACCTACTCCAGTACTTTCCTGCTCATTTTGCTCGCGAAGTGTCTGAAATATTTCGAATATCTTTTGATGGTATTCTACCGCAATTCCAGTCCCATTATCTTTAACTGAAAATTCATAAAAGTTAGGGAATATTTTGCATTTAATCTGAATTATTCCTTTTTTATCCTTTGGCGTATGTTTTATAGCATTACTTATCAAATTAGCAAAAACCTGTTCCAGTTTAATTCGTTGTGTAAACAAATCCGGCAGATCACCAATTTCAATTGTAAAAGCCCTTGGGACAATAGAATCTGCAATTTCCTGAACCAAAGCATTTGTATTTATCTTTTCCGGTGGAGTCTTCAAATTTAATCTGGCATAATCAAGTAAGCCATTAATGAGCGCTTCCATACGGCGGGTTCTTTGCGGAATTATCGATAAATATCTTTTAAGTTCCGGAGAAAGCTCACCTCCATAATCTTCTTCAATCCAGGTAATAACATTATGAATTCCCCTGATGGGTGCTTTTAAATCATGAGAAACTACATAAGCAAATTTATTTAACTCAGCATTTCTGTTTTTTAATTCACGGATATTTTTATCTAATTTTTCAGACATCATATTGAGTGAAACAACTAATACTGATAGTTCATCGTTACGGGTATCTTTAACACTGGTGAAATTACCTCTTGAAATATTTTTAGCAAGACTTACCATCGAATTGATTCTTTTAGTGGTAACGACTATGATAAATGCTGTACTAACTATCCCTACTACAACTGTCAATGTTAGGAAAATAAGAGAAAATGTACGGGCATTTTTTAAAGAAATGAGTAATCTGTCTGTATGATGTTTCCTCATTTTATATTCTATTTTATCAAATCTTGAAAATTTATAGGCAATTGCATCGTTAATTTTTTTACCTACGTGTTTTTTTTAAGGAATTTTCAAAAAGGTTTTTATAAGAACCAGGCACTTTTTCGCGTGAATATATTATTTGAGCTGAATATTCCAGCCAATTGTTATGCATGTTCCGGATTGAATCTAATATTATGCGCTGTTTGTTATGAGTGCCAATCCGAAGCTGTTGCTCTTTTATTAATTCCGGTACATTTTTCAGTCCTTTAAAATACGAGTTCAGAAAAGCCTTGTCATCTGTAAGTAAATAACCCCTAAAAGCGCTCTGCATTTCAATAATTGCTTTGTGGGTTTTATTAGAATTTCGTATTATCTCTTCGGATCTGGCAAGAAATAGTGAATTCAGTTGTACTTTTTTGGATAACAAATAATTTGTGTAAGAATCTGCAACGGATAATAAAATTATCAGCGTAAACGCTAAAAGTATTTGATTAGATAATTTCATTATTAAAGTTTAAGCATCCTTTATCAATATGAATTTATAATTTAATAAAAATACTAAAAAACATATAGTTAAGCGCATATTTTAATTGATATAATACTCCTAAAAATAAAAAGAGTACTGTTTTCATTTAAAAAAATATCTTAATTCGTTATTCTTTACTTTTATAGGATATAAATATTTATGCAGACATTTAGTATCTAAATAACTTTCAAAAAATTAACCGCTATGCAAAAATTAACCAAAGAAGATATCGCTCAGGAAGTATTTGATTTATATGATGACTATGCTCACAATAAAATTGAACGAAGGCAGTTTATCGAAAAACTATCCATTTTTGCCGTAGGAGCAATTACGCTTCCATCTCTTTTAAGTTTTATAACCCCTAATTATGTTGATAGCATTTTAATTCCGCTTAGCGATCCGAGATTAAAAACCCAATACATCAAGTATGATTCCCCAAAAGGCGGAGGAAGAATTAAAGGTCAATTGTCACAGCCTTTGGAAATCCAAAAAAAATTACCCGGAATCATTGTAGTACATGAAAACAGAGGATTAAACCCTTATATAGAAGATGTTGGAAGAAGAGCTGCTATAGAAGGCTTTATTACATTAGCTCCCGATGCATTAACACCATTAGGCGGATATCCCGGCAATGATGATGCCGGACGAGAACTTCAAAAAAAACGAACACATGAAGAAATGCTTGAAGATTTCATTGCTGCTTATGAATACCTTAAATCACATAAAGACTGCAACGGTTATTTGGGAGTAGTCGGATTCTGTTTTGGCGGATGGGTTTCGAATATGATGGCGGTAAAAATACCTTCTTTATCAGCTGCAGTTCCCTATTACGGTGGACAGCCCACTAAAGAGGAAGCTGAAAAAACAAAGACACCGCTTCTTTTGCATTACGCAGGACTGGATACCCGTGTCAACGAAGGCTGGACTGCTTTTGAAGAAATTCTTAATAAAAATAAAGTTGAGCACACAGCCCATTTTTATCAGGGAGTAAACCATGGTTTTCATAACAATACAACACCAAGATATGATGAAGCAGCAGCAACTTCATCATGGAAAAGAACTATTGACTTTTTTAAAGAAAAACTGGTAAAAAAATAATCAAAACCATAAATTTATTTTCATAAAACAATAGAAACAAAATAGTTAAAAGAAACAGCTTTAACTGTAAGGGAATAAATACTCTATTTTTATAACAATTTTCAAAAAAAGAGTTAATTTAGTGCGACAGCTTTGCCAATGTTTTTAAAACATGTCAAAGCTGTTATTTTCTGGTATAATGCCATAAAAAGAGTTTAAACTTTTACAGCAAAATAATAAATTAATAATACGCAAAATGAGATTAGAAGATTTTGATAATGATGAGGACAAAGTAATTCAGGATCGTTTAAAACAAAAAACGTGGAATGAAATCAGAACCAATGACAGTTGGGCAATTTTTAAAATCATGGCCGAATTTGTTAACGGATACGAAAGTATGGGACGTATTGGACCATGTGTGTCCATTTTTGGATCGGCAAGGACAAAACCGGAAGACAAATATTATTTACTGGCCGAAAAAATTGCTTATAAAATTAGTAAAGCCGGTTATGGCGTTATCACAGGCGGTGGACCCGGAATTATGGAAGCAGGAAATAAAGGGGCACATTTAGGCGGAGGAACATCTGTAGGTTTAAATATCGAACTGCCTTTTGAACAGCATTTCAATCCTTACATTGATCATGACAAAAACCTGAATTTTGATTACTTTTTTGTTCGAAAAGTAATGTTTGTAAAATATTCACAGGGATTTGTAGTGATGCCCGGTGGATTTGGAACTCTTGACGAAATGTTTGAAGCCATTACCCTGATCCAGACAAAAAAAATTGGTAAGTTTCCAATCATATTAGTCGGGGTTGAATTTTGGTCAGGATTAATCGACTGGGTAAAAACGGTTTTAGTTGAAAAAATGCATACCGTTAGCCCTGATGATTTAAACTTATTTAAGATCGTAGACACAGAAGATGAAGTAGTTGACGTTCTTGATAAATTCTATAAGAAATACGACTTAAGTCCAAATTTCTAATTTTTTTTAAAACCATATAGATGATCTAAGAAAATATAAGTTCCTGCTTTTTCAACGCAATTTATCACTTATATGATGAAATTTTCATAACTTTTGTAAAAAATGAGAGCTGTTTTTAAAACAGCTTTTTTTATACTATTTTTACAATAAACCCAAAACAGCCATAAGACCGTAACTTAAGTTATATATCTAAATTTTAAGCCAGCATTGAAACCATTTTTTAAAATCATTCTTTTCGTTATTGTTTTGATGTCTTCATTAAAACAATTCGCGCAGCATCAGTCTAAGATGGAGGTGGCGGTGAATCCTGAACTTAAAACACTGCACGTAAAACAGGATATTACTTATTATAATACTTCAGGCGATTCTTTGGATTTTATTGTTTTAAATGACTGGAATAATGCTTTCTCTGATAAAAATACGCCTCTGGCTCTACGTTTTTCTGATGAATTTTATAAAGGCTTTCATTTGGCAAAACCTGAAGAACGTGGAAACACAAACGTACTTGAACTCACAGATGCCCAATTTATGGCTTTAGAATGGCAAAGAACCAGTGAAAATCCGGATTTTATTGTAATCAAACTAAAAAACAAATTACCTCCTAACAGTAAAATTGATTTACATCTTACTTATATTTCTAAAATTCCAAGCGATAAATTTACTCGTTACGGCTATACCCAAAACGGCGGAATGAATCTAAGACACTGGTTTTTGAGCCCTGCCCGTTTTGAAAATCATAATTTTATAAAATATCATAACTATAACCTTGATGATATTGCAAACGCTGCAACTGATTACGAATTAGCAATTAAAGTTCCAAATCTGTACACTATTACCACAGATCTGGATTCAGTTTCAAAGGATTCGTCTTCCCCTTCGTTCAGCACTTATCTTTTTTCAGGAAACAGCAGAACCGATTTTAATTTATTTATTGAAAAACAAAATACTTTTAATAGTTTTAGCAATGGTGAACTTGAAGTTCTTTCAAATTTAAAAAACAAAAGACTGAACGAGATACAAAAAGCAGTAATCATCAACAGGATAATCAGTTTTGCCAATAATTTTATTGGAAAATATCCACATAAAAAAATCACAGTCTCACAGGCAGATTATGACCGAAATCCTTTTTACGGGTTAAATCAACTACCCTCCTTTATAAGTCCTTTTTCGGATGAATTTATATTTGAAATTACCTTTTTAAAAACCTTTTTAAACAATTATCTTCAGTACAGTCTTCTTCTGGATCCGCGAAAAGACAACTGGATTTATGACGGAATCCAGATTTATACGATGATGAAATTCATGGAAGAAAACCACATGGATCAAAAGATGCTGGGCAGGCTATCTGAAATGAAACTCTTTAAAAGCTACAATATTACCAATCTAACTTTTAATGAGCAATACAGTTACTACTACATGCTGATGGCTCGAAAAAACCTGGATCAGCCATTGGGAGACCCAAAAAATACACTCATTAAATTCAATGAGCAGATTGCAAGTAAGTACCGTGCTGGTTTAAGCCTCAGTTATCTCGATAATTATTTAAATCATAATATAGTGCCCGAAAGTGTTAAGGAGTTCTATAATCTAAACAAAACACAACAGGCAAACCGATATGATTTTGAAAAAATACTAACCAAAAACAGCTCAAAAAAAATTGACTGGTTTTTTAAAACTATCATCGGTTCACGTGAAATTATCGACTATAAATTTACCGGTGTATCCAGAACCCAGGACAGTATCCGGTTTTCTGTAAAAAACAAAACAGACGTTTTTGTTCCGATTCCGGTTTATGGCCTCAAAAAAAACAAAATAGTATTTAAACAATGGATTGAGCCAAAAAACAATGACTCCATTTATATTTTCGAAAGAAAAAATGCAGATAAAATTGTTTTGAATTACGACAATGAAGTTCCGGAATACAATCAGCGAGACAACTGGAAATCATTGAAAAGTATAGTACTTACAAATCGTCCAATCAAATTTAATTTTGCCAAAGATTTAGAAGACCCATACTACAATCAGATATTATATGTCCCAACGGTTGGTTATAACTATTATGACGGATTTGCGCCCGGAATCCGTTTTCATAACAAAACTATATTAGACAAGCCGTTTACATTTGATATCAATCCTGCTTATTCACTCAAGACCGGAACCCTCTCAGGATCATCCGCTTTTTCACTAAATCATTATTATCGTGACAGTAAACTTTACAATATCAGGTATTCTATAAGTCAAAATTATTTTCATTATGCTCCAGATGCGACCTATTTCAGGCTTAATCCTATGGTACAGTTTAGAATTCGGGAAGAAGATTTCAGAGACAACAGAAAACAATTTATTATCGCCAGACAGGTAATTGTAAATCGACAGGCGAGCGCCTATGTTACAGACAATTCAAGTCCTAATTATTCCGTCTTTAATCTTCGGTACATGAATACTAAAACCGAATTGATTAATCATTTAAACTTTATGACAGATGCACAGTTTTCAGGAGATTTTGGAAAACTGGGCGGAGAAATTGAATACAGAAGGCTTTTTGAAAACAACCGCAAATTAAATTTGAGGTTATTTGTCGGAAGCTTTTTATACAACACTACAAATTCAGATTATTTCAGTTTTGGTCTGGATCGTCCAACGGATTATTTATTCGATTATAATTTTTACGGAAGATCTGAAAGTACTGGCTTTTTCAGTCAGCAATATATAATTGCCGAAGGCGGGTTTAAATCTATGATTGAACCCAGATACGCTAATCAATGGATGACAACACTAAATGCAAGTTATTCTATATGGAACTGGATAGAAGCCTATGGTGATGTGGGTTTCATGAAAAGCAAACACCAAAACGAACATTTTGTGTATGATAGCGGTATCCGTTTGAATCTCGTACCAGACTATTTTGAAATTTATTTTCCGGTCTATTCTAATAATGGCTGGGAAATTTCACAAAATAATTACAACGAAAAAATAAGATTTGTCATCACATTATCTCCTAAAACATTAATTAATCTTTTTACCCGAAAATGGTTTTAATTAATATTTTTTAAACAAAAACATGAATTATTATCAAACTTCGATAGTTTTAGGTAATAATAAATCAAAAAAAATACGTATTTTTCTGAATTTAAGTATAAATAATTAAATTATATTTATTTTAATGAATTATGATTATTGGTAGATTTTGAGTAATTTCGCTGCCTAAACATGACCATTCCAGATTATGATTACAGAAAAAAGCAATACTACATTAACCTTCGAGGATTTTAAAACTGAAGTATTAAATGACTATAAAATTGCAGTTACCAGTCGGGAATGCAGTCTTTTAGGGCGTAAAGAAGTATTGACAGGAAAAGCCAAATTTGGAATATTTGGTGACGGTAAAGAGGTGCCGCAGCTTGCTATGGCAAAAGCTTTTAAAAACGGTGATTTTCGTTCAGGATACTACCGCGACCAGACTTTTATGATGGCCATTGGTGAATTTACTCCTAAACAATTTTTTGCAGGATTATATGGCCATACCGATATAGACTTTGACCCAATGTCAGCAGGAAGACAGATGGGCGGGCACTTTGTAACCCACAGTTTAAACGAAGACGGCTCCTGGAAAGACTTAACCCAACAAAAAAATTCAAGCGCAGATATATCTCCTACAGCTGCACAAATGCCAAGATTATTGGGATTAGCGCAGGCTTCAAAAATTTACAGAGAAGTTGACGGAATCAAAATCAAAGATAAATTTTCTGTAAACGGAAATGAGGTGGCATGGGGAACTATCGGAAACGCAAGTACCTCTGAAGGTTTGTTTTTTGAAACCATAAATGCTGCCGGAGTTTTACAAGTTCCGATGGTAATGAGTGTTTGGGATGACGAATACGGAATTTCTGTACACGCTAAACATCAGACAACCAAAGAAAACATCTCTGAAATCCTAAAAGGATATCAGCGAGATGAAGATTCAGAAGGATATGAAATTTTAAGGGTAAGAGGATGGGATTATGCCGAACTGGTTTCTACTTATGAAAGAGCCGGGGCCATTGCACGCGAACAGCATATTCCGGTTTTAATTCACGTGAATGAACTGACACAACCACAAGGCCACTCCACTTCGGGCTCACATGAACGCTATAAAAATGGAGAAAGGTTAGGTTGGGAAAAAAATTACGACTGTATTCGCCAGATGCGATTATGGATGATTGCCATTAATATTGCATCTCCTGAAGAGTTAGAAGAGATGGAATCTGAAATTAAGAAAGAAGTTTATGATGCTAAAAAAGAAGCTTGGAATCAATTTATTAATCCAATTATTGAAGATCAAAAAAATCTTCTGGCTTTATTAGAACAAATTTCAGCTGCCAGCATTAACCATAAAGATAAAATTCAAAAATACATTTCTGAATTAAAAGCAATCAAAGCTCCTTTAAAAAAGGAAATGCTTGTCATTGCACGAAAAATATTGCGATTCATTGAAGTTCCGGACAGTAAAGTATTATTATCAAACTGGATCACCAATTACATTGCAATTACACAGCCAAAATTCAGCAGCAATTTATATTCTGAATCCCAACAAAACGTATTTTCTGTTCAAAAGATACTTCCGGAATATCCGGAAAACGCCAAACCGGATTTAGACGGACGAATGATTATTCGTGATAATTTCGACGTCTTATTCACCAAATACCCTGAATTATTAATTTTTGGCGAAGATGTTGGAAATATTGGCGATGTAAACCAGGGTCTAGAAGGAATGCAGGAGAAATATGGTGAACTTCGTGTTGCCGATGTCGGGATTCGTGAAGCGACTATAATTGGTCAGGGAATTGGTATGGCCTTAAGGGGTTTACGACCAATTGCTGAAATTCAGTATCTGGATTATTTATTGTACGCTATTCAAATAATGAGTGATGATTTAGCAACGCTGCAATACAGAACTGTTGGAAAACAAAAAGCACCATTGATCATCAGAACCCGAGGACACCGTCTGGAAGGTATCTGGCACTCCGGCTCTCCAATGGGAATGATCATAAACGCTATTCGCGGCATCCACGTTTTGGTTCCTAGAAACATGACTCAGGCTGCAGGTTTTTATAACACTCTTTTAGAATGTGACGAACCAGCTTTAGTGATCGAATGTTTAAATGGCTATCGTTTAAAAGAAAAAACACCTTTAAATTTTGGTGAATTCAAAACGCCAATCGGGGTTATTGAAACTCTAAAAGAAGGTTCAGATATTACACTTGTTTCCTATGGATCAACATTAAGATTAGTAGAACAAGCTGCCAGAGAGTTAGTAGAATTAGGAATTGACTGTGAAGTTATTGACATTCAGTCATTAATACCTTTTGACGTCAACAAGGATATTGTAAAAAGTATCGCCAAAACAAATCGTCTTTTAGTAATTGACGAAGACGTTCCGGGTGGAGCTTCAGCCTTTATTTTACAGCAAATTCTGGAAGAACAGGATGCTTACAAATATCTTGACAGCAAACCGCAGACTCTTGCTGCAAAAGCACACAGACCTGCATATGGAACTGATGGAGACTATTTTTCGAAACCTTCTGCCGAAGATATTTTCGAGAAAGTTTATGAAATGATGAATGAGGTTAATCCTTCTAAATTTCCAAACTTATACTAAGATTTAGAATATTTCAGATATAGAAAAAGCTCCAAAATTTTGGAGCTTTTTTTGTTTTTACGCAAGTTTGTCATTTCGACGAAGGAGAAATCTCCGTTAGCAGCTCGATAAAGATTGAGGATTTAGATTGTAGAGTTACTTGCAGAGATTGCTTCGCCAGTTCGCTATCGCTCCTGTCCTTGTCCCTAAAAATGGCAATATTGTGGATAATCATTAATCAAAACCAGGTTTAATCCGCGCTTTCGCGAAAGCGAATCAATTTCATGAGTCTACTTTTACGACTAAAATTATTTAGCCTCCAAAATCCCCCTCGCCTTTTCCAAATCTTCAACCGTATCGATCCCAATTCCAACATGAGTTGTTTCGACCATTTTAATTTTTTTACCGAATTCCAAATAACGCAGCTGTTCCAGTTTTTCAGAAGCTTCCAATGACTTCATTGGCAGGCTGTAGAAATCCAATAAAGCCTGTTTTCTAAATGCATAAATTCCGATGTGCTGAAAATAACGCACGCCAGCATCCTTATCTCTCGGATATGGAATTACAGAACGTGAAAAATACAAGGCAAACTGCGACTGATCTACCACTACTTTTACATTGTTCGGATTGTTAATTTCGTCCTCATCAGTGATTTCACGCATTAACGAAGCCAGATCAATCTTTTTCTCTTCATCATTTTTAAATACCGACAAAACCTGTTGTAAAGGACCTACTTCTGTAAAAGGTTCATCTCCCTGAACATTTACAACGATATCAACATCAAGATTTGCAACAGCTTCTGCAATTCGGTCACTTCCTGATTCATGCTCTTTGATACTCATAATGGCTTTTCCGCCATTCGAAACAATTTCATCAAATATCAAATCAGAATCGGTTACGACAAATACATCGTTAAACAATTTTGTAGCAACAGCCGCTTCATATGTTCTTAAAATTACCGTTTTACCACCAAGATCCTGCATTAGTTTTGCAGGGAAACGTGTTGATGCATATCGTGCCGGAATTACAGCTATTATTTTCATTTATTTTATAATTTATCTTGTCTAATTTCAACTCATATTCTTTTCAAACCCCATTCTCTTAAATGAACCTAATAAAATAATATTCAATTAAGTTCATTCATAACCCAAACAATATCTTGCCCTTTCATATTATTAAAAAAAAGAAAATAAGGATTGTCTATTTTGGTTAATATCATTTTAATTGTAATATTATTATCTTTCTGGATTATACTTTCACAATCAATATTCAATTTGAATGGAATTTTTAAATTATTAAAGTCAACTATAGAAAATAATGTTTCAATCTCTGTTTTCAATATTGAGTTTTTACCAATGTAATTAAAAGAAATTTGAATTATATTTTGCTCTTTATGCTGAACTAAAATTTTATCGAAAGAAACACAAGATGCTTCTACATTTATAAATGCTTGTTTAATATTAGTATTATTTAATAATAAATTTGTTAAAACAAAAACATCTGAAAAAGGGTTCAGTTCATAAAATTTATTTTTCTCGTTTATTTTAGATTGCATTTCATTATTTAACAACAGATTATTAAAAATAGCTCGATTTGCAAGTTTGAAAAAAGACCTTATATGAGAATTTGCTTCTTTTAATAATGTATATAAATGAAATCCTTTTATAAATCCATTAGGCTCGTTTTTCTTAAATTCTAAATTGAAATAATTTTTATCATCGAAGAATTTAATGATCTCTCTAGAATTATAAAATCCTTGATTGTTCATTTCAAAATGCAATAATAGCCAATGCTCAAATGCTATTGAAGTATATGCTACTTTATATTTTTTCCAATTTTCATCAAAATATTTCTCTTCAAAAACTTCTTCTTCACTAGAATTTTTACTCAAGAAATTTTCATCCTCATCATAAAAAAAAGCTTTACAATCTCCATCATACAATAATTGAAAATCATTTGATTTACTTGTGTTTTCAATTATAGAATCTAAAAATATTTTTTCTGCTTCTTTAAGTAAAACATTTTGCATTAAAAAAGATTCATAATCTAACTTATTTAAAAAATATCTTACTCGTTTATTTTCACCTTTTTCTTTTTCACTATTTCTAACATTCATTTGAAATATTTGAAATTTTTCCAATCTTTCATATATCTCTGAATTTATATGTGGTTTGATTTTAAAAAGACTATTCGCATCTAATTTAAATGAATTTTCCTCATCATTATCAGTAACAATCCAAACTTCATCAGAATCTTCATAGTTATGTTTGTATTTATATTTCATTGCTTCATACAGCAACCCTTTCACCGATGAACCTTTATAAGGTTGATTATTATTTTCAGGTAAAACAACAATATTAAAATTATTTTTTTTGCGAATATTAAAAACATCGCACAATCCTTCAAAATAGCTATACTCTGTAGGTCCTTCACAAACAATTAATATCCTTTTATTAAAATCATTATTTAAAGGTATTTTATTTTTTGTTTTAATTGGAATAATTGGGGCTTTTAAGTTTAACCCAATTCTTGATTTACGATTATTCTTATTATTCGGTTTCGCCATCTTGAATAAATTGACTTATAAGATTTTCCAGATATGGTTTTGCTATATGTGGCAAACCTCCTAATCGACCAGTCTCGTAAAAATCTGCTAATCTATTATTATCAATTTTTCTTAATCCTGTAAACTCTGCAAAAGAATACATATTTGAAGCTCCAAATTCATTTTTTTCAATAGCATATATTTGATCTCTTTCATATAAATTCCTGTCTAATAATGATATGTCATGAGTTGTGATAATTAACTGGGCATTATTCGGATTTGTAATTGGATTATTAAATAATTCAATTAACCAAGAAGTAATTTCAGTATGTAAACTTGTATTCATTTCGTCAATTAACAAAACCTGTCCATTTAATAAGGCATTCAAAATTACAGGTGAGATTCCTATAAGTTTTCTTGTGCCTGTTGATTGCTCTTTAAGTGGTATTGTGTCTATTCCAATTTCTGAATCACCATCAAAAAGTTTATGTTTAGACCTTAAATCATATTTTATTTGCTCAAACAACTTATCTTTAATTTCTTGCGAAATATCATCTGGAAAATTAATTTTTGAAATATCAACCATATTAGTTTCTATTCCTAAAATCCCTGAATTAGTTTCTTGCAAAATACTTTCAACAAGTGTAGAAATTTTACTATTTGGATTATCAATTATAAACTCACCGTATTTTCTAGTTAAAAAATTAGTATACTCTGTTTCTGTAAAAGTCAGGGAAATAACTTGATTAGAAAAAAAAGAATATACATCTTTTAATTCTGCATTACCAGCAATGTCTCCTCTTGAAAGGAACAATTGGTTTGGTTCAAAATTAACACTTTCTTTAGCTCCTTTTAAAGCAATAAACTTAATTGCTTGTTCATTTCTTTCGAACAAAGTATTTAAAGCTATTTTCCCTGTATTAGTTATGTTATAACTATATAAATATTCTTTTATAATAGATTTTTCACCAAAAGTAACTTGATAATTATATCTTTTTCTATTAGGAGCTATAAAATCTAATTCAAAAGTGCTTGGTTTCTCTTTTGTTTGCTTATCAAAATGAAAATACTCATTTGCATGCAATTTTTGATCAGAATTAAAATTTCCAGATTTTAAAACAAGCCATTCTAAAGCTTGAAAAGCTTTAATAAAATTACTTTTTCCAGAATTATTCGGACCATATAAAATTGCTGAAGGTAATATCTGAACTTTAGGGTAATTTTCAGGCTGTAAAACTTTTATTTCCCTGTTTCTTATCTTACCAAATGGTAATAACGAAAAAGTTTGTTTTTCTCTAAATGATCTAAAGTTTGTTATTGAAATCTCTATTAACATAATGTATAAGATTAATATTTGCAGTTATTCAACAAATATACACCTAAAACACGTACGCATATAAAGTTCTTTATGAAATTTTAGTTTTATTTTTTTTTACATAATTTTTACAGAAGTCATACTCAATGAACCGGCCAATAACTTATCATTAAACAAATCCAATTCATCTGTTTTATCTTTTAATCCTAAAGTATAAAGTAAAGGCAAATAATGATCCGGAGTAGGAATCGCCAGCTGAACTGCTTTATCCATTTTTTCGTAATCTATTAATGGCTGGAAATTGCCATCCAACAGATAATTGTTCACCGTTTCTCTAGCTTCAATCGCCCAGTCGAAACCATAATTGTCTTTATCAAAATTCCTGAAATCAACCAATCGTAAATTATGAACTATATTACCGCTTCCGATAATCAAAATACCTTTGTAACGGAGCGACTGCAGTTTCTGAGCCAGTTCAAAATGATATTGCCCTGATTTGGTATAATCAATACTCAACTGAATTACCGGAACATCAGCATTTGGATACAAATGTTTAATTACGCTCCAAGCCCCATGATCTAAACCCCAGTGTTCGTCTAAATCGACCAAAACCGGATCCAATATTTTTTGGGTTTCCAAAGCCAGTTCCGGGCTTCCTTTTGCAGGATACTGCACATCAAAAAGCGCTTGTGGAAAACCTCCAAAATCATGAATTGTTCTTGGCATCTGCATCGAAGTCACTTTTGTACCGTTGGTAAACCAATGTGCCGATACACACAATATTGCATTGGGCTGTGGCAATGTTTTAGCCAGATTACGAAAACCGGCCACAAACTGATTCTCTTCAATAGCATTCATCGGGCTTCCATGCCCCAAAAACAAAACCGGCATTTTATCTGTATTCGAAAACGTTGACGAAATCGAATGTAAATCGTTTAGTGTTGTCATTGCAAAGTAGCTTATAAAAATGAATAATCTTTTAAGTACTATGCAGAAAAACATCCGCAGGAATACTAAAATAATTTTTAAGTTTCTGTGCCATTTTTAAAGTAATTTCACGTTTACCTGATAAAATTGCAGAAACGTGTCCTTTACTTCCAATAATTAGCTCAAGATCTTTTGCCTTCATCCCTCTTTCCTGCATCTTATATTTTATAACTTCTAATGCATCTAATTCAGGCAACTGATAGTTTTTTTCATCATAATCCTTTACCAAAACAATTAACAAATCCAGTTCATCACTTTCCGGAGTATTTGGTTCTGCATGAAAAATTTCCATCAATCTCATCGATGCCTTGTTATAATCTCCTTCTGTTTTTAATACTTTCCAATTCATAATTATAAAGTTTTATCCATTAAAATTGTAGTATCAAATTCTACAGTTTCAACATTAATTTTGTCATACTCCTTATGTGTTCCAAACCAAATTACATAACAGGCCTGCTGCAAAAAATTGATAGAAACCACTAATCGAAAATCATTTCCCTTAATATTGAAAACAACTCTATTATTATTTACAATACTGGAATTTCCATAAACCTGTTTTAATTCATTGAAATTATTAAATGGAAACTTAGAAAACTCATTATACCAAATTAATAATTGTGTAGACGCAGTTGGATACTCTTTGATATAATATAAAATAGTTTTCTTTACAAGAATTTTCATAGAACAAATATATTAAAAAGTTTTCAAATTGCAAACTTTATAAGATTAAGAGTCCTGATTTATTCCTCAAAACTCTCATCTTTAAATCCTATCAAATATAGCTTATTTTTGGCACGTGTCATAGCGGTATAAAGCCATCTGATGTAGTCACGGTCTATTCCGTTTGGGAGATATGGCTGTTCGATAAAAACAGTATTCCACTGTCCTCCCTGAGATTTGTGACAGGTTATGGCGTAAGAAAATTTAACCTGCAGTCCATTAAAATATTCGTTCTCTTTTACTTTTTGGAATCTTTTGTACTTAGTTGGTTCGTCTTCATAGTCCTTCATCACTTCTTCATACAAACGATTGGATTCTTCATACGTTAAAGACGGCGATTCACTTTTTATAGTATCCAACAGTAAAACCGTTTCAAAAGGTTTCTGATCCGGATAATCGACCATTCTGATTTTGACTTTTGCAAAAGTAAATCCGTATAATTCTTTGATTCCGAAGAGTTCCAAAACTTCAATAATATCTCCATTCGCAATAAATCCGGCTTCATCGGTTTCTTTTAGCCAGAAATAATTATTCTTTACCACCATCAAAAAATCTCCCACCGAAAGTTCGCTTTCTTTAAACAATATTCTGGTTCGGATCTGTTCATTGTACTGATTTGCCCTTTTATTCGAACGTACTATAAAAGCAGTGTCTTCAATACTGTAATTGCTGTATGCGGTATTAATTGCATCCTGAATATCGTAACCGTCTGTTAATCTTACAATATCTTTGAACTTCTTGACATTAAACCTGAATTCAGTAATAAACGATTCTTTCAATAGTTCACGTAATTCGGTCGCATTAAATAAAATGCCTGAACTTTCTTCCTGACGCATGACCTCATCTAGTTCAATATGCTCAATTTCTTTATCATAATGGATTCCCAAAGTCTGAATATCCAAAGCCGGACTAATATCTAAATTTACCGGAGGCAGCTGGGCTGTGTCTCCCAAAAGAATCATTTTGCAGTTGGTTCCGGAATACACATAATTAATCAAATCATCCAAAAGAGAGCCGCTATCCAGCGTACTGTCTGAAATCATAGATGCCTCATCGACAATAAAAATGGTGTTTTTATGCTTATTGACCTGTTTGGTAAAAGCTACTCCTCCACCCGATGATTTCTTAGGGAAATATATTTTTTTATGAATTGTAAAAGCTGGTGTATTCGAATAATTAGCAATTACTTTTGCCGCACGACCGGTTGGTGCCAACAAAACAAATTTTTTATTGATATCGCCAAGATTATTTACAATGGTCGAAATCACGGTTGTTTTACCCGTTCCGGCATATCCTTTTAGTACAAAAATGGTATCGTTTTGAGGTTCGGTTAAAAAAATGGCAATTTTCTGAAAAAAAATATCCTGTTTGTAAGTTGGTGCAAAGGGAAATCTTTTTTGCAGAACACTATAAAATAATGCTGAATTCATAAGGTAAAATTGAAATACAAAGTACGTTCTTTTAAATGGCAATGGCAAAGGTCAAAATCAATGTCAATAGCAATATCAAATTTCAATGACATCTCCAAGAAACAATTCTGAAAGCATTGATAGTTTGAAAATTATACCAATATCAAGTTTGAAATTAAATTTAATCATTGTAGATATTTAATTTTTACGGAAAAACATTAGAATTAATTTAGATTTTTGAAATTGACTTTTGACATTGAATTTTAATATTGAATTTTAATATTGCATTTTGATTTTTGACATTGACATTGATTTTTGACATTGATATTGTTATTTATTTTATTTGTAAGTTTGTGATCGAATTAAATTTTTCCCTGAAACTGCAACAGGCAAGGATCGTAAATAAAATTATGGCATTTCAAAGCACCAATATTACATCAAAACTTTATAAAAAACTTTCTATTCAGGTTTCCCTGTCTGGTTTTTCTTTTTGTTGTTTCGATACATTGAATAATACTATCACTACGTTTAATGAAGTTCAATTTAACACTTCAAAAAAGACAATTACAATAGAAGAATCTTATGCAGAAGCTTTTAAAAAATTTCCGGAACTAAAGGATTCTTATGACGAAATTATGGTCATTCATAATAACAATCTTTCGACTTTTGTCCCTTCCGCACTTTTTGATGAGGATTATATGGGGAGTTATTTACAATACACTACAAAAGTTTTTGAAACCGATTTTTTTACTTACGATAAAATTTCAAATTACGAAATGAATGCTGTATACATTCCGTATGTAAACATCAATAACTTCCTGATTGACAATGTTGGATCATTTGATTACAAACATGTCAACAGTATTTTGGTCGAAAAAATTCTTGAAGCTTCAAAGAATAATGATCACAAAAAAATGATCGTCAATTTTAATCCCGATTATTTTGAAATTATTGTAGTTCAAAATCAAAAACTACTGTTATTCAATTCTTTTGAATATCATACCCCGGAAGATTTTATTTATTATTTACTTTTTACAGCCGAGCAATTGAGTTTAAATCCGGAAGTTTTTCCACTCGAATTATTGGGTACTATTCATAAAAATGACCCATTTTATGCTATTGCTTATAAGTACATTCGAAATGTATCCTTTTTGGATGTAAGCCCTTTACAACAAAAAAACAGCTTCACAACTGCCGAGAATCAAAAACATTATATCTTATTTCAATCATGAGAATCATTTCTGGAAAATACAAAGGACGCCGCATTTTTCCGCCAAAAAACCTTCCTGTAAGACCAACGACTGACATGAGTAAAGAAGCATTATTTAATGTTTTGAATAATCATTTTAGTTTTGATAGCTTAAAGGTTTTAGATTTATTTTCAGGAACCGGCAATATCAGTTATGAATTTGCTTCACGCGGAAGCGCCCCAATTACATCTGTTGATGGCGATTTTGGGTGCGTAAAATTTATCAAACAAGTTGCATCAGAATATGATTTTGATATTGCTGCAACCAAAAGTGATGTTTATAAATTTCTGGAGAACTGCAAAACTTCCTATGATATTGTTTTTGCCGATCCTCCTTACGGATTAGATCAGGCTGCTTTTGAAAAAATTGTTCTGACAGTTTTCGAAAGAGAATTACTTCATGAAGACGGAATGATGATTATTGAACATTCTAAGTATACCAAAATGGATCATTTGAGTAATTTTTCTTTTCAGAAAAGTTATGGCGGTTCCTTTTTTAGTTTCTTTGAATTGAATTCAACCGATGACGATGAAGAACTTCCGGGCAATTTATCAGCAAAAGATACAGAAGATGATGAAGGATGATTTGTATGTTTACTTAGGATAATGAAAATAAATTAGTTCCTTTATAATTACCCAAAAACTAAACATACAAAACATACTACTTAAGTCTTTTTACTCCAAAATAATATTTAAATTCTACTCCATAAACCCCCATATTATCTGTAGGTTCTTTTCGATTTAATTTATCAAAAGAGTCCGAAACGCGAATAGTATTATAACATACGTTGATTGCTAAAGAATTTGAATACCAGGTGTCAAAATTAATAACAACTCCTGCACCCAATCCAAAATTATGGGACGAAACGGATAAACTTCTTTCGGTTATTCGAGAACCTATTGTATTATTACCACTAGTTTCTCTGACATTAATTAATGAGTACATATACTTTGGAAGTATTTGTATATAACCACCGGAGGGATCTTCATGATCACCCAAAAGTATTTTAGGACAGAAACTAAAATTTACAGTAGAGAATGATCTGTCAGTAGCACTTATAACATTTCCTAAATCAATTGAATCTACGTTATCTTTATACTTACCATACATATAATTTACTTCTATTTCCGGTGATAAAAAACCGGCTACTTTATATTCTAAACCTGCTGAAAGACTTAATGCAGTAGATGATTGCAAATCTTTTTCAAACGAATACAAATGAACAAAACCTCCAATTCCAACAAAAGGACGCAATTCTTGTGCGGTACTATTTAAGGCTGTAAATAAAATAAAATAAATAAAAATGTTTCCTTTCATCTGGACTTTAAAATTAATCGCAGCAAAAGTAAGATTTAAACAACACTAATAATAAAACGCAAAACATTTTCTCAGGAATTATCCTGAAATCATATAAGGTTCTAAAACAATTGTATAACAACAATTAGCAATTCTAAGATAAATTTGTAGTAAACCTTAAAAACATATTACCATGAACCTAAAAAGATTTTTCGGAGGTTTGCTTACCATTCTTGGTATTGTAGGCCTAATTTATACAGCTGTTATATTTGCCGGTACATCTGGCGAAACAAGGGATATCAAGTCACTAATTATTTATGGCATTCTTGGAATTGTATTTTTTATGTCAGGAATTAGCCTGGTACGTACAACAAAAGACGAATCGTAGTTTTTTACGAAAAACTAAAAATCAAAAATTATTTCTCGCAGATATAAACGATGTTTTATCTACTCAATTAGCATAATCTGCGAGAAACAATAAATGAGAGCCAATTTATTAAAGTGCTGCTTCTACAGTAGTTTCCAGATTCAGATCTGTAAAATCACGTTCCGTTTTTGAGATAATAATCGTCGCCACGGTATTTCCAATTAAATTTGTAATCGCCCTGGCTTCACTCATAAATTTATCCACTCCAAGTAAAAATGCCAGACCTTCTACAGGAATTTTATGAATTGCCGTTAAAGTCGAGGCCAAAACTATAAATCCGCTTCCGGTAACACCCGCCGCACCTTTGGAAGTAATCATCAAAATTCCGATAACAGTCAGAATCTCAAAGAAACTCAAATGCACATCGTACAACTGAGCGAGGAAAATAACCGACATCGACAAATAAATCGAAGTCCCATCCAAATTAAAAGAATACCCTGTCGGAATAACCAAACCAACTACCGATTTACTACAGCCCATTCGTTCCAGCTTCATCATAATACTTGGCAGTGCAGCTTCAGATGATGACGTCCCCAAAACCAATAGGAGTTCTTCTTTAATATATTTTAAAATCGAAAGAATACTAATTTTATAATACTTCAGAATGCTTCCCAAAATCAAAAACACAAACAAAGCCATGGTCAAATAAACACAAAGCATCAATTTACCAAGCGGAATCAATGTCTCGAGACCAAATTTACCAATTGTATACGCCATTCCGCCAAAAGCACCAATTGGAGCCAAATACATCACATATTTCAAACCTGTAAATACGACATTCGAAACCCGTTCAAGAATCAGGATTGTCTGTTCTCTTTTTTGATAAAAATTTAGTGCTATTCCACAAACAATTGCAGCCAGTAAGACCTGCAAAGTAAAATTCGAAAGAAAAAACTGCAGCCATGAAAAATTTTCTGCTGCACCTTTTGTATACTGACTTGCATCGCCAATCGCTAACCCCGATTTATCAATTTTTCCAGGCTGAAAAAAATAAGCAATCGTTACACCAATTGCCAGGGCAACTGTCGAAACCACTTCAAAATAGGCCAGAGCCTTCACGCCTATTCGCCCTACTTTCTTTAAGTTTCCCATTCCTGAAATTCCCAAAACGATTGTCAAAAATATAATCGGGCCAATAAATACCTTTATAAGATCAATAAATCCTTTACCGATTTTCTCCATTTTTATACCTTTTTCCGGCGAAAAATGTCCTAATAAAATACCCGCAATAATAGCGACTAAAACCCAGAAAGTGAGATTCGTAACGACAGCCCGAAAAAAAGATTTCTTGTTTTTTGAAGATGAAGGTTTTGGAGTTGATATATTCATGAAAGTAAGTTAGTTGCTCACAAATATATAAAAAATGCAGACCTGTAAGCCGGATTCTGTTCTTGTTTCATCGAAACGAAACAATACCTTATCATTTATCTAGATCCCGCATTACTGCGAGACTCAAGCTACCTACCCTTCAACAACGGACGAGAAGCCCTTAAATGCTGATATACTTGGTATTTCACCGCATAGAGTTTACCTGGTTTCACTACAGCATTACCTGTACATACTTTCTGTTGCACTTGTCCTTGCGCCATTTCTAACGCCGACGGGTGTTACCCGCTATGCTTCTCTGTGGTGTCCGGACTTTCCTCCCTCTCATCATAAGACAAGACGACGATAAGGCGGTCTGCGGCGCAAAAGTAGCGATTTATAAACTAACAATAATAATTTTAGATTTTAGATTTCCTTTTAATTCGCAATGTTTTAATTTTAAATTGGTTATCTTTAAAATCCTTAATTTTAAATTCATTTATTATGGCTAAAATGTATCATTACGCAACTGTTTCAAAAGCTTTAGATCAATTGAATGAAAAAGGATTCACCTGTGATTTTAATCGAAATGCAGACATGATTAAAAAGAATCCTGAGAAATTTGAAATTGTTCATGTGTATCGATACGAAGGGGAATCAGACCCTGGCGATGAGGCAGTTGTATACGGAATTAAATCGAACTCGGGCAAAAAGGGTGTTTATGTAGCAGGCTTTTCTACACACTCAGATCAGGAAACCGCAAAATTTCTATTCGATTTGAGCATAAAAGGAAGGTGATTTTTCAGGAGCTGTCTCCTGCTGTCCACTGTATCTTTTGTGCCGAACCCCGGCACAAAAGGATGTCGTTCCCATCAGGGCTAGGGCTTTAGCTCTCAAAAGAAAATTATGGTTTTCAAAATCAAAGAAACAACAACATTTTATAACCTATGTCATTTCTTTAAACGTAATCGAAATATGTGCTTTTAAAGAAATGACATAAAAAACTAACCTTCGCAAACTTTGCGTAAATCTTATTGTCTCCTCTGCTTAAAACCTGTTTAATCATGCTGCGAAACATAATTATACTGCCAAAGCACATTTATAATTTTCCATTCGCCATTGGTTTTCACAATATGCATATAATCAATCCAGGTATCTGCAAGTAATTTTACCGATGCCGTTTTAGCCGAAACATCCAGTAACTTAATTTCCTTTCTTGGATTTTTCGGAAACTTATCTCCTTTTACATTATAAGTTTCAGCAAGTATCACCATATTTTCTGCAAAATACTCTGAAATATAATCTTTCTTCGCTGCCTTACTTCTAAAAACCGATCTTTTAACCATTCTGGGATGCAAAGCGCCTTCCATCAATTTTGGATTAGGATTATGCTGTGACTCAATATAAGCTAAAGCTACACGCTTAATATCTAATGTATCCTGAGCGGTTTGGGCTTGGATTTTAAAGAAACAACATACAACAGCTAGTATTAACAGATATTTTTTCATCTATATTTTTAAAATTTATTTTTTTTCAAAATCATAATTAATTCCTCCAACTGCACTGTTGGCATTTTTACCACTGACTCTATTTTCGATTCCTCAGAAGCAATAACCAAAACCGATTCGTTGTCCTCTTCATATCCTGCCTGTACAGAAAAATAGTTTGGATTTGAAATTAAAGTTTCCTTTTTTCCATCTTTAAACCAGCCATAATTGGCTTCGTAAATGATTTTATTCTCTGCTATTTGAAAAGTTTCTTCGCCATACGTATTCCATAAAGAAATTCGTAATGTATAAAATCCTATAAGAGAAAATATTCCTATTGCTAAAAAATAACCAAAATGTAATCCACTCCCGTCTGCAATAGCAGAAATTACTCCTAATACAGGTAAAACAAAAAAACAAAAAGCTAACCCAAACATTACTGCCCGAACTAAGATTGGAGATTTTTTTACTTTTAGATTGAGGATATTGTTTTGAAGATAATATTGTTGCATGTTTTATTAATAACTAATTTTAAAGTCTGTTTAAAGAAAAGGAAAAGAACATCAAAATTCAATTAGCTTCCTAATTTACCGTAACGCTGTTGTTCAGAAAAATATATGATTATAGTTTTTCCATTTTTTTTGTATGGATAAAACAATTCGTAAGTTCCATCATTGGCACTATATCGTAACTCGCTACTATTTTTATCAAATATTGAATTTAAGTATTCTCTTTCTTCTTTAGTTGTTTTATGGATATATCCTATTTTCTGAGGATGAATAGTGTCATTCAAATCACCTTCATAATACGGATTAAAACCTAAATAAACTGGAGAACCTTTAAGTGAATCTTTAACAATTAATGTTACGCTTGGAAAATTTTTATCCGTTTCTGATAAAATTCTCAAAGTGTTTGCAGTTTCCTTAATATATTTTTCTGAAAAAGTATAATTTACTAATTTATCATTATTTACTTTATTATTATCCACTATTGATTTAGCAGATTCAATCAGCATACTTTCTTTTTTGCTAGAAGTCAGATAATCTCCTCCAAAAAGAATTAATGCTAATAATGGAAAGATAAAAAGCAAAGTCATAAACTTCCATTTATTCGATTTGTGAATTATGACATCCAGATTATGTTTTTCAGCAATTCTGGTTAAATTAAACATAATATTAATAATTAGTGAGCCAAACATAAGGGCAAGAATACCGAAAACACTGAAATAAAAAGTTTCGGTCATATTTTCCCTAAAAACTTTTAAACCAAAAACCTGAATCATTATAAAAGTAAAAACCCAATAAACCAATAAAAGTATTGAAGTTATTCCGATGATGTTACTTAATTTAACTATTTGTTTTGCATTCATAAATGATATTATATTTAATTATTTTTTCAAAACTGAATTTTGTTTGGGATTAAAAATAGTGCATTTTTTATTACAAAATAATCAATCATAATATTTTCACTATAAATAATTAAAAGGTAAAAAGTACAAATTGTAAACACAACTTTCTCTAAAAAAAGATGTTACTTTCTAATCTTGAAAACACTTAAAATCTTTCAATTTTTAAATTTTTTAATCATTAAATTATACCCTATATTTGCTATCGAATAAAACAGAATATGGAACAATTTGTAGTATCGGCCCGTAAATACCGCCCGCAGACCTTTAAGGATGTTGTGGGGCAAAAAGCCATTACAAACACTTTGCTAAATGCCATTGAAAGCAATCACTTGGCTTCGGCTCTTTTGTTCACCGGACCGCGTGGAGTTGGTAAAACGACCTGCGCCCGTATCCTGGCCAGAAAAATAAACCAGCCGGGATATGATGATCCAAACGAAGATTTTGCTTTTAACGTTTTTGAGTTAGATGCTGCTTCAAACAACTCGGTTGATGACATTCGAAGTCTTATCGATCAGGTTAGAATCCCGCCCCAGACCGGGCAATACAAAGTCTACATTATTGACGAGGTTCATATGTTGTCTTCGGCGGCTTTTAACGCCTTCCTGAAAACATTAGAAGAACCGCCAAAACATGCTATTTTTATTTTAGCAACAACAGAAAAACATAAAATCATTCCGACGATTTTATCACGTTGTCAGATTTTTGATTTCAAAAGGATTACTGTAAAAGATGCTAAAGAACATTTAGCTGATGTTGCTGCCAGTCAGGGCATCAATTTTGAAGACGATGCTTTACACATTATCGCTCAAAAAGCTGATGGTGCAATGCGTGATGCTTTATCCATTTTTGACCGTGTCGTTTCTTACTGCGGTACAAACCTGACAAGACAAGCCGTAACCGAAAACCTAAATGTTTTAGATTACGAAACCTATATCTCAATTACCGACTTACTTTTAGAGAATAAAATCCCGGAACTTTTGCTTGCTTACAACGACATACTTTCAAAAGGTTTTGACGGACATCATTTTATTTCAGGGCTTGCTTCTCACTTTAGAGATTTACTGGTGAGTAAAACACCTTCAACCATAGCTTTACTGGAAGTTGGGGAACAGGCACAACAAATGTACGGAGTTCAGTCTCAAAAATGTTCTCAGGATTTTTTACTTAAAGGAATTGACATTGCAAACGATTGTGACTTAAAATATAAATTAAGCCAAAATCAGCGTCTTTTGGTCGAATTATGTTTGATGCAATTGGCCTCTATCAACTTTGATGGAGAAAAAAAAAAGTTGAGCAATTCATAATTCCGCCCGTTTATTTTAAAAATGGAGGATATTCTATAACTGAAGTTCAAAGTCCAAAGTCCAACGTTGAAAGTAAAACTGAATCCGAAAATCCGGTTTCAAAAATTGAAAACCCGAATAATTCGACTGAAGCAGCAGGATCTCAAAAAATAGAAACAGCTGAAATTCTACCATCACAAACTCCCGTCGATGTAAAACCTGAAGTTAGTAGTGAACCTAAAGTTTCTGCTTTTTCTCTGGCAAGTATCCGCAAGAAAAAAGAGCTTGAGGCACAAAGTAAATCCTATATAAAACCTTCTTCAGTTCTGCTTACAGAAGAATTTTCTGAAACTGATATGCTTTTGCACTGGAACAAATATGCACAGCGTTTGGGTGAAAAAGGTTTCAAAATTATGGAATCGTTATTACTAATTAACGATCCAAAATTAAACGGAACAGTAATTACACTTGAATTGCCTAATGAAGGTTCTAAATTAGATTTTGAAAGCCAGATTAACGGACTTTTAGGCCATTTAAAAGGTCATTTACATAATCACGACATCACAATTGAAGTAATTGTAAATGAAACTGTAGAAACCAAAAGAAACTTAAACGATCAGGACCGCTACAACCGATTATTAGAAATCAACCCAAACATTGAACTTTTACGTTCAACATTTGGATTAGATTTACCTGGTTAGTCCATTTTTTATATTGTATACCTCTTTCAACAACACCTATTTATTTCTTAATCCGTAAGTGTAGACTTTTTGCAACCATTTTTCTCTTTGCTCTTCATCAGCAGTTTTTATGATCCCTATATAACTTACTTTTACCGGCTTAACACCACAAAACTGCAGTATGCATTTCTTTAACTGATTAACACTTGGTCTTGCATAAACAAATCGGTAATACCATCCGGGCTGATCTAAAGTAGTAATGATATGAGCAGTCTTTCCTTTTAAGAGCTTATCCCACCAAACTGAATTTTCCCGATATTGAAATGCCATTCCGGGTAAAAATAAGCGATCGATAAATCCTTTTGTAATTGCCGGCAGACCTCCCCACCAAACTGGATGAATCCAGACCAAATGATCTGCATTCTGAATTTTTTTCCAGGCATCTGATAAATCAGGTTCTAATTCTGTTCGTTTTTGATAGCCAAATTGCAGGTTGGGATTAAAATTTAGAGACGCAATTGTAATGGTTTCTACATTTGCACCAGAAGCAAGTACCCCTTTTTGGTACTGCTCTGCTATAGCAAAATTAAAACTGTTGGGATTTGGATGTCCGTTTATAATTAGTATTTTTTTCATGTTAGTTTTTTTTCAAAAATACTAACACACTTATTAAATGTTCAGGACAAATGTCTATAAAATTGCCTTACGAACCCGGCTCAAATGTCTTGGTGTGATTCCTAAATAAGAAGCCAAAAATTGAAGTGGAATCAACTGCAGGTATTTTTGATGGTTCTTATAAAGTTCTTCATATCGCTGTGCAGCAGATAATTTCTGAAAAGAAATCATTCTTTTATTTAGATTTACAAACTCTGTTTCGGTCAATTTTCTACCTGTTTCCTGCCAATTAGAACCCGACTCGTAGAGGGTTTCCAAAGCTTTACGATCCAGAACCTGTAATTCTGTATCGGTTAAAGCCTGAATATTTTCTTCTGCTTTTTCTTTGGTTATAAAACTGGCAAACGAAGCCATAAATTCATTTTCAAAAGCAAAACAATTTGTAATTTCATCTCCTTTATGATTAACAAAAAAAGAACGAAGAATTCCTTTTTTGATGAAAACAATTTCGTTGCAAACCTGATTCTCCGTCAATAGAAAATCACCTTTTCTGAGTGTCCTAAACGTAATTAAATGGTCTAAAAGATTTAATTCTTCTGAAGAGAAATTCCGGATTGACTGAAAAATAGCTTTCATCAAATTTTAATTATTTTTTTGATGTAAAAACTTTTTCTATTCTTTTATCCGGAACAAGCCATAATAAAGCTACCGACAAATAAGCCAGTCCTGAGAACCATTCACTGTAAAAAGAACAAAGAATACCAATGAGATATAAAACAGCAGAAGCACTTCCTTTTAAATCATTGCCTATCGCCTTTGCCAGAACCGAATTTTTTCCTTCATTCACAATTATAACCCTCTGCAAAATAAAATAAGCTACTGCGGATAAAAACAAAACTGCTCCGTATAAAGTCATAGATGCCTGCGCAAATTTGTGTTCACCCATCCATCCTGTGGCCACCGGAATTAAGGAAAGCCAAAATAATAAATGCATATTTGCCCAAAGAATTTTTGCATTTACTTTAGACAAACTATGTAGCAAATAATGATGGTTATTCCAGTAAATTCCGACGTAAATAAAGCTTAGAATGTAACTCAAAAATTTTGGGATAAGCGGTTTTAAATCAGCAAACTCATGTCCGTGAGGCACTTTAATCTCTAAAACCATAATGGTGATAATAATAGCTAATACCCCATCGCTAAAGGCCTCCAGTCTAGTCTTGTTCATTTATAAAATACTGTTTCTAAGAATTATGATTTTACCACAGATTCCTATTATTAAAAAATCTGTGGCGTGTTTCTTTTAAATTTAAATTTTACCGTAATACATTGCTTTTACGATTCCGTCAGAAAGTCCAATTTTTGGAACATAAATCTGGCGGGCACCACTCCACTTCATCGCATTGAGATAAATACGTGTTGCATGTATAATTACGTCGGCACGGTCAGAATTCAGACCTAATTCAGCAATTCTTTGCTCGTAAGTCAACGAATTTAAAAAGGCATATTGTGAATTGATGTATATGTATGAAAGCGGTTTTTCCTGTTGCTTTCCTGACATTTTAAATAATTTATTGATATTTCCTCCTGAACCAATAAGGGTAACTTCTTCATAATCTTTGGTATTTGCTTTGATCCATTTTTCAATCTCATCCCAAACCACATCATGGACCATATTATTCAGCAAACGAACTGTTCCTGCCTTAAATGATCTCGAATTAATCATTTTTCCATCAGAAAACAGCGTAAATTCAGTACTTCCGCCACCTACATCCACAAAAAGATAAGTTTGGTCAGTTCTAAGCAAATGATGCAAATCTGTCGAAGCAATAATGGCCGCTTCTTTTTTTCCATCTATAATTTCAATTTTTATATCGGCTTTTTTCTTAATCAACTCTACAACTTCCTTAGCATTATAAGCCTCTCGCATTGCTGAAGTTGCAAAAGCCATATATCTTTCTACTTTATGAACTTTCATTAAAAGGTTAAATGCTTTCATGGCATCAACCATTCTGTCTATATTTTCTGCCGAAATTTCACCAACCGTAAAGGCATCCTGCCCTAGACGTATCGGCACACGAACAAGTGAACTTTTATTAAACTGAGGCTCTTTGCCTTCTTGTTCTACAACATTCGATATCAGAAGCCTCATGGCATTCGAACCGATATCTATTGCTGCATATTTTTTTATTTTAATCATGCTCACTTATGATTTGAAATTTAAATTTTATGTCGTTAAGTTTGTTTTCTGAATAGCTTCTTCAGCTATTTCTATTTTATTTTGGTAATACTTATATGTTTCCAGTTGTGCCCTAAAAGGAGCATGATGATTTCGGGCCTTATATTTATTATCTAATTTATAAGAATGATATCTCACTTTTACATTCCCTTTCCAAGCAATATTAAAATTATCTATCAGCTCTTTTTTAATAGACAAATCATAAATTGGACACGTAACTTCTACTCTTCCATCGAGATTTCTTGTCATAAAATCGGCAGATGATATGTATACTTCGTTTAATCCGGCATTTCCAAAAATATAAACCCTTGTATGTTCGAGGTAATTATCAACGATGCTGATTGCCTCAATATTCTCGCTCATTCCGGGAATTCCGGGGATCAAAGAACAAATTCCTCTTACCTGAAGCTGAATTTTTACTCCTGCATTGCTTGCTTCATATAATTTATCTATCATTTTAAAATCAGATAAACTATTCATTTTCAATTTTATATGTGTTTTTCTACCTGCCAAAGCATGCAAAATCTCACGATCTATAAGCTTAATAAACTTGCTTCGTGTATAATGAGGTGAAACAATTAAATGTTTGTAACGATGAACCCTGTAATTGATGTCAAAAAATTCGAATATTTTCGAAATATCCTTCAAAATTCCCTGATTACAGGTAAAAAGAGTTACATCTGTATAAATTTTAGCGGTAGCTTCATTAAAATTACCTGTAGAAATAAAGCCGTAACGACGTGTTTTTTCGTCTTCAACTCTTTCGATTACACAAATTTTACTGTGTACTTTTAAGCCTTTAATTCCAAAAATAAGCTCAATACCTTCTGTTTGCATTTGTTCTGCATATGAGATATTGCTGGCTTCATCAAAACGTGCCTGAAGTTCGATTTGAACGGTCACTTTTTTACCATTCTTGGCTGCATTTATCAAGGAACTGATAATTTGAGAATTTTTTGCCAAACGATATAAAGTGATTTTTATGCTGGTAACTTTTGGATCTAATGCTGCTTCCCGCAAAAACTTTGTCAGGTAAGAAAATGACTGATATGGAGCGTGTAACATATAGTCTTTCTTACTGATTTTCTCCAGAATACTTCCTCCTAAACTTAAACCCGGTATGGGTAATGGTTCATTTGGTTTATAAAGTAAATCGTATCTTCCTAAATTAGGGAAATTCATATAATCACGACGATTGTGATATCTTCCACCCGGAATTATACTATCTGTTTCTACGATTTTCATTTTATCCAAAAAGAAACGTAAAGTATCTTCTTCAATTTGACTGTCGTAAATAAAACGAACCGGCTCACCAATTCGCCTGTCTTTAACAGAAGTTGCAATTTTCTCAAGCATACTCTTACTCAAATCACTGTCTATGTCTAACTGAGCATCACGTGTGATTTTGATCATGTGTGCCGAAACACTTTTATAATCGAATATATTAAAAATATTTTTGAGGTTATGTCGAATAACATCATCAATTAAAATGACATAATGCTTCTCATCATCTGAAGGCAATACAACGAACCTATTAATTGTCTTTGGTATTTCGATTACGGCATAACGAATTTCGTCATTTTTATTCATTTCTAATCGAACTGCCAAATATCCTAAAGTATCTTTAAGAACAGGGAATTCGGCTAAATCATTCAAAATAATCGTTACTAATTCAGGGCTTAATTTTTGAACAAAAAAGTCTTTCAAATAATTTTCCTGCTCTTTTGTAATTTCATCCTCGGTAATGATAAAAATATTTTCAGCCTCCAGTTCCGCTTCGATATTACTTAGAATACGTAAACTTTCAGATTGCTGCTGAATTACGATTTCAGTAATATCTTTAATTAACTGATGAGCAGAAATACCTCCTAAATATTTTTCGCCGGAAATACCTGAAAGGCTCAATCTGCGGATTGCAGCATATCGAACTCTGAAAAACTCATCTAAATTGTTTGAAAAAATTCCAACAAAACGCAGTCTGTCTAAAAGAGGAACTGTATTATCTCCTGCTTCCTGAAGTACTCTTGCATTAAATGCTAACCAGCTTTTTTCTCTGTCGATATATTTCTGTTCGTGCACGTTATTTATTTTAAATCTTTGGGGAAAATTGTTTTATGGGTTATGCCTTTATTTATCGAATCCCAGCTTTCTGAATCGAATTGTAATGATACAAAACCAGAAGTTGGAACATTATCTATAAAAACATCTCCAAATTTATTAACAAAATTTGTAATAGCCTCGTTATGTCCAAAAAGAATAACGCTTTCTAAACTATTATCACATGATTTAATAACTTTTTCAAGATGTCTGTCGTCAAAAGTGTACAATTCGTCTCTGAATAAAATACTTTCTATTGGATAAGATAAGTTCTGTGCAAAAATTATTGCTGTTTCTGAAGCTCTTGCTGCAGTACTGCTCCAGATAATATAAGTTTTGGGGAGATATTTTGAAATAGCTCCTGAAACGCTATGGGCATCTAAAATCCCTCGTTTCATTAATGGTCTGTCAAAATCCTTTAAAGGAGCATCCCAACTTGATTTTGCATGACGTATTAAGATTAAATTTTTCATAAATAAGGATATTTTTAAATGTAGATACCAATAGAATTATTCAATTCCTAATTTACAAAAGAAATTTCAATAGGCTACGTTTTTTTTATTCTGTTAACATTTTGGATGAAATTTTATAAGGACATGAAACAGAATGATTTTTTTAGTTCAAAAAAAAGTGTTGTTCATCTGTTAAAATTATCCCTTTATCGATTTTATGAAAGCACAAGGATTAAACATATAAAATATTTACTGTCAATTATTTAAAATAAAATTACAGTTAAAAAAAGGAATAAAAAAATACAAAAAACCATTTTATTCTTGTTATAATTCTTTTAAAAAAGACAATTTACGTGAGTTATTTAACAAAAAAAACGCACTTAAACGTTTTTTCAGGTTAGTTACAGATAAAAAAACATAATTAAACCAATCCATATAATTTTGATTCATATATTTTCTGTTAAAAATTTGAGATAATCACAATACTACATTATTCCAAATCTATAAATCTAAAATGTTTTTTAATAGAATATCCCCAAAAATTCAATTTAAAAAGCAAGAAGTCAAAACATTTTAATCCTAACTTAATAAAATTAGAGATTATGAAAATCATTACTTATTTTTTTAAAAACATTAATATTAAAGGCGTTTTGATAGCATTACTTTTAATGTTTATTACAAATGGCTATTCTCAAAATACGTATGATGGAGATTACTGCCCAGGCCCTAGTACAGTTGGTGATGAATATGCAACTGGCACTGTTTATAGCACACTATTATTAGTTAGTCCTTCTTCAACGTGTCAAATTGGAACGATTCACGCTAAAGTTGACACTCAAAATCAAGTATTAAGATTAGGTATGGACATTGGTAATGGTGGTTCAGCACTTTTTAGATTGTACTTAGATACCAATAATAATTCTTTAACCGGATTAATATCAGACTCATTTGGAGGAACCATTAGTGTAGCTGGTGCTGAATATATCTTAGAGATTAATTCTAACGGAAATGGTTTTACTTTATATACAGGAAATGGAAATGTTAAAACTCAAACTAACGTTATTCCTCCAGGCCTTGCGGCGCAGTCTGGTAACGCAAATTGTAATTCTGGTGCTACATTTTTAGAGTTTAATATTCCTTTTGGAAGTTTAGGAATTAATATTTGTGATCCAAATAACCCTGGTATAATCAATATTACAAAATTAGCATCTGTTAGCGGGAACTCACCTAATTCAAGTCAATGTATTAATACCCCGCTTACTTTTGGAATTCCACTAAAAGGAACAGTTGGACCAAACGCGACTATTTGTTCAGGGGCTAGCAGCGCTTTAACAATAACCGGTCTCAATGCTAATTCTACTGTAAGTAAGTGGCAATCATCTGTTGCTCCATTTTCAGTTTGGGTAGATATTCCTAATACTGCAGGTTTAACAGCTTATAATACAGGTAATTTAACAGAAACTACATTATTCAGAGCAATATTTTCTAATTCAGGGTTATGCTCTGGAAATGCTATTGCTACAAGTGAAGCAACCATAACGGTAAATGCTCCTATTGGTTGTTCCATTGCTGGTACTTATGGTCCTGTATGTTTGTCTTCTTCTAATGTTTATACGGCTCCAGCCAATATGACTACTTATGCGTGGTCTTTGCCTTCAGCAACTGCAAATGGTGCTACAATTACATCTGCTTCAAATGCACAAAACGTAACTGTTTTAGCTGGTTCTACTTGTAGTACAACGTTTAAATTATTATTAACTACTACTTTAAATGGATGCAGTTCTACTTGTGAAAAAATAGTTACTGTTAACGACACAACGGCACCAACATGGACAACTACTACAAATGCCTTAAATGTAACTTTACAGTGTAGTGATCTTTCTGGTTTGGCAAATGCTCAGGCAGCAACTCCAGTCGCAACCGATAATTGTGGAGGAACCATAACGTATACCAAAACAAGCGGAAGCTTTGTAGCAGGTTCCTGTATCAACTCCGGAACTTACACCAATACCTGGGAAGCAAAAGATGTTTGCAACAACTTATCAACTACTTTTACTCAGGTAATTACAATTCAGGATACAACTGCACCGACATGGACAACAGCTGCAGCTTCTCTAGATGTAACTTTACAATGTAGCGATCTTTCCGGTTTAGCAACTGCTCAGGCAGCAGCGCCAATAGCTACTGATAATTGCGGAGGAACTGTAACGTATACCAAAACAAGCGGAAGCTTTGTAGCAGGTTCCTGTATCAACTCCGGAACTTACACCAATACCTGGGAAGCCAAAGATGTTTGTAACAATTCATCAACCATATTTACACAAACCATCACTATTCAAGATACTACTGCACCAATGTGGACAACAGCTGCAGCTTCCTTGAATGTAACGTTGGAATGTAGTGACCTTTCCGGTTTGGCAACTGCTCAGGCTGCAGCGCCAATAGCTACCGATAATTGTGGCGGAACTGTAACGTATACCAAAATCAGTGAAAACTTTACAGCAGGCTCCTGTGTTAACTCCGGAACTTACACTAATAGATGGGTAGCTAAAGATGTTTGCAACAACTCTTCAACTACTTTCACTCAAACTATAACTATTCAGGATGCCACTGCTCCGATGTGGACTACTATTGCAGGTGCTTTAGATATGACTTTAAAATGTAGTGATACCGCAGGTTTGACAACAGCTCAGACTCAGGCTCCCGTAGCTACCGATAATTGTGGTGGAACTGTAACGTATACCAAAACAAGCGGAAGCTTTGTAGCAGGTTCTTGTATCAACTCCGGAACTTATACCAATATCTGGGAAGCCAAAGATGTTTGTTTGAATACTTCAACAATATTTACACAAACCATCACTATTCAGGATACAACTGTGCCAATGTGGACAACTGCTGCTAATGCTTTGAATGTAACTCTGGAATGTAGTGATCTTTCTGGTTTGGCAAACGCTCAGGCTGCTGCTCCAATAGCTACCGATAATTGCGAAGGAACTGTTACGTATACCAAAACAAGCGGAAGCTTTATGGCTGGTTCCTGCGTAAACTCCGGAACTTATACCAATATCTGGGAAGCCAAAGATGTTTGTTTGAATACTTCAACAATATTTACACAAACCATCACTATTCAGGATACAACTGTGCCAATGTGGACAACTGCTGCTAATGCTTTGAATGTAACTCTGGAATGTAGTGATCTTTCTGGTTTGGCAAACGCTCAGGCTGCTGCTCCAATAGCTACCGATAATTGCGAAGGAACTGTTACGTATACCAAAACAAGCGGAAGCTTTATGGCTGGTTCCTGCGTAAACTCCGGAACTTACACCAATACCTGGGAAGCAAAAGATGTTTGTTTGAATACTTCAACAATATTTACACAAACCATCACTATTCAGGATACAACTGCGCCAATGTGGACAACTGTTGCGGCTTCCATGAATGTTACTTTACAATGTAGTGACACTGCTGGCCTAGCAACAGCTCAGGCTCAGGCTCCGGTAGCTACCGATAATTGCGGAGGAACTGTAACGTATACCAAAACAAGCGGAGAATTACAAAAAGGAAACTGTGGAAGTACAGGAACTTATACCAATACCTGGGAAGCAAAAGATATTTGCCAAAATACTTCTACTATTTTTACACAAGTAATTACCATTGAAGATAATGCAGCACCAACATGGATTACACAGGCAGGTACTTTAAATGTTACTTTACAATGCAGCGACACCTCTGGATTACTAGCCGCTCAAAATCAGGCTCCAACTGCAACCGCAAATTGTACTGTAGTTACTTATATTAAAACCAGCGGCGAATTCAGAGCTTCTCAAAGCTGTGCCAATGCAGGAACTTATACCAATAGCTGGATTGCAAAAGATGATTGTGGAAATGTTACGGATACTTTTATTCAAGTGATCACTATCGAAGATACTACAGCACCAACATGGGCTACTGAAATAGCTTCCTTGAATGTAACTCTACAATGCAGCGACCTTTCAGGTTTAGCAAACGCTCAGGCAATGTTCCCAACAGCCTCTGATCTTTGTGACACAGATGTATCGAATATCGTAAAAATAAGCGGTCAGTTCATGGCTTCTGAAGGTTGTGGAAATTCCGGAACTTACACCAATACCTGGACCGTGAAAGATGATTGTGGAAACACTTCCAATACTTTCACTCAGGTAATCACCATCGAAGATACCACAGCACCAACATGGGCTAGTGAAATGGCTTCCTTAAATGTGACTTTACAATGCAGCGATCTTTCTGGATTGGGAAACGCTCAGACAATGTTCCCTGTGGCTTCTGATCTTTGTGATGCCGATGTATCGAATATCGTAAAAGTAAGCGGTCAGTTCATGGCTTCTGAAGGTTGTGGAAATTCAGGAACTTATACCAATATCTGGACTGTAAAAGATGATTGTGGAAATACTTCTGATACTTTCACGCAAGTGATAACAATTGAAGATACTACTGCTCCGACTTGGACTACTGAAACTGCTTCTTTGAATGTAACTTTGCAATGCAGCGACCTTTCAGGATTGGAAAATGCGCAGGCAATGTTTCCAACAGCTTCTGATCTTTGTGATGCCGATGTATCGAACATCGTAAAAGTAAGCGTTCAGTTCATGGCTTCTGAAGGTTGTGGAAACTCCGGAACTTATACCAATATCTGGACTGTAAAAGATGATTGTGGAAATACTTCTGATACTTTCACGCAAGTGATAACAATTGAAGATACTACTGCTCCGACTTGGACTACTGAAACTGCTTCTTTGAATGTAACTTTGCAATGCAGCGACCTTTCAGGATTGGAAAATGCGCAGGCAATGTTTCCAACAGCTTCTGATCTTTGTGATGCCGATGTATCGAACATCGTAAAAGTAAGCGTTCAGTTCATGGCTTCTGAAGGTTGTGGAAATTCAGGAACTTATACCAATATCTGGACTGTAAAAGATGATTGTGGAAATACTTCTGATACTTTCACGCAAGTGATCACTATTGAAGATACTAGTGCGCCGATATTTACAGGAACACTTCCAACAGATATTACAGTTTCTTGCGACGCAGTTCCTGAGCCCGCCGTTATGCAGGCTTCTGATAATTGTAACGGCAATTTACCAATCATATTCACAGAAATAAAAACTGGTATTGAAAATGAATGTGCAACCAACTACACGTTAACCCGCACATGGTCAACAAGTGATTGCAGTGGAAATTCAGCTACTCATTTTCAAATTATAACTGTAAGAGACACAACTCCACCAACAGGCACAGCACCTGCAGATGTAACAAATTTACAAAATGTAGCTGCTATTCCTGCCGGAAGCCCTCAAGACATAATAAATGCATCAGACAACTGCAGCGAAAGCGTAAACATCTCGATAAGTGATTCGAATAATGGAGGAAGCGGCTGCGAAGGAAATGCATTTATCTTAACCAGAACTTATACTTTGACAGATTGTGCTGGCAATAAAACTGAATTGGTACAGAAATTTACTGTCGAAAATAAAATTTCTGTCATGGGAACGGCTTCAAATGTTACCTGTTTTGATGGTAATAACGGCTCTATTCTGGTAACCAATAGTCCAGGCTCTGTAGTCGTTATCAGAAATGAAAACAATGAAGTTGTTGGAAACACAGGTTTACGTGCCGGAGTATATACACTTACAGCAACATCGGCAGTAAACAATAACAATCAGGTTTGTTCTTCAACTGCTACTGTAACCATCACACAACCTTCAAACGTTATTATCAACCTTAGCAGTGAGGCCTGTAACGCAGATTCAACGCTCCTTAACTTATCCGGTTTATTGCCGGAGAACATATCTGCAACCGGAATCTGGACGGATACAAATGGTACTAATGCGTTACAGGGAAACATCCTGAATGTTTTTGGTCTTGCATTGGGGAATTATACATTTGAATATCGAACAACTAATGAAGATTGTCCAAAAAGTGTTTCATTAAACTTACTTGTAAATGATGACTGCAGGGTATTAGCCTGTGAGAATGTATTAGTTCATAATGCTTTCTCTCCTAATGGTGACGGTATCAATGATTTTTTCAAAATTGACAATATTGACCTAACAGACTGTTATCCAACAAATACTGTAGAAATCTATAACCGCTGGGGAATTTTGGTATTCGAAACTACAAATTACAATAATACCACCAACGCTTTTGACGGAACTTCCAGAGGCAGAACAACCATCAAACAATCCGAAGGACTGCCTACAGGAACATACTTTTACATCATCAATTACAAATCATTAGATGGTAATAACGCGCTTCAGTCTAATAAAAAAGATGGTTTTCTTTATTTATCGAAATAAATACAATTTGTAATTCAGTGCTTTCCCTGCGCCGAATTACAACAAAATAATGAATACAAAATCCTTGTTTGGGTAAGTGAATATTAGGGCTTATTGTTAAGGATTTTATTGTAAAAATCGTTAGTAATAATTGCAAAAAAAATATCTACTATGAGAACAAAATTATTTTCCTTCGCTATTATGTTTGTATCCATGGTAAGTTTTGCACAGCAAGATGCTCAATTTACGCAATACATGTACAATACCATAAACATCAACCCTGCTTATGCAGGTTCCCGGGGAGCCTTAAGCGTATTCGGTTTATACCGTACACAGTGGGTTGGACTGGATGGTGCTCCCGAAACAGGCTGTCTTTCTGTCAATACACCTATAAACAACAGCAATTTAGGCATTGGTGGTTCTTTGGTCAATGATAAAATTGCCCCTACAAATGAGACTAACTTCTCTGTTGATATTTCTTATACCGTACAGACATCGGCTGATTTTAAATTGTCTTTTGGTATTAAAGGAACAGCAAATATGTTCAATCTTGATGTCAATAAACTTAATCCGGATGTTTCAGGAGATCCACAATTTCAGGACTTTGATAATAAATTTTCTCCCAACGTAGGTGCCGGAGTTTACTGGCATTCAGATAAAGCTTATGTAGGTTTGTCTGTACCAAATTTTATCGAAACCAATCGTTACAATGACAATGATATTGTTATTTATAAAGATAAAATCAATTATTATTTTATGGCTGGTTATATTTTCGATCTGGACCAATATCAGTATATAAAATTCAAACCGGCCTTATTGACCAAAATGGTAGAAGGAGCCCCACTACAAGTAGATGTATCAGCCAATTTTATGTTTATCAACAAATTTGTAGTGGGTGTTGCTTACAGATGGAGTGCTTCTTTGAGTGCTATGGTAGGATTTCAGATTAGTGACGGACTTTATCTGGGTTATGGCTATGATCGTGAAACTACGAACTTAAACAATTATAACTCAGGATCGCATGAAATATTCCTGCGTTATGAATTCCTTAGTAAAAAAGGTAAAATAACAACTCCTCGTTTCTTCTAAAAATAGTTATTATGAAAAAGTTTATACTCCTTTGCTTCACAATAGTAAGTGTTTTTTCATTCAGATGTTATTCCCAACAATCGAAAGTAAACACTGCTGATAAAAAATACGATGGCTATGCTTATATCGATGCCATAAAGACCTATGAGAGAGTAGCCCGGAAAGGATCCAAGTCTGAAGATATGTTTAAAAAATTGGGAAATGCCTATTATTTTAATTCTGAGTTTGAAGGGGCTGCCAAATGGTATGGAGAATTATTTGCTATGAACCCAAGTCCGGAACCTGAGTTTTATTATCGATATGCACAGTCCTTAAAAGCAACAGGACAAACAGCCCAAGCTAATAAAATCCTTGACGAATTTAACTCCAAATATCAAAATGATAACCGTGGCAGACTTTATAAAGAAAATTTAAACTATCTGGATAAGATTAAAGCCAATTCAGGACGTTATAAAATTGAAGATGCCAGAATCAACTCTAAATATTCTGACTACAGCACTTTTGTAGCCAATAATAAAATCTATTTTGCTTCGGCAAGAGATACCGGTAATTTTTCGAACCGCAAACACAAATGGACGGGCGAATATTTTACTAATTTATATGTAACAGATGTAGATTCTGTCAAAGTAAAAAAATTCAGAACTACATTAAACACTAAATTTCATGAATCATCTCCCGTACTTACCAAAGACGGAAAAACAATTTATTTTACACGTAATAATTATATCGATGGAAAAAAAGGAAAAAATGAAGACAAAATTACTTTTATCAAAATTTACAAAGCAACTCTCGAAAATGGTAAGTGGACTAATATTAGAGAGCTTCCCTTCAGCAGCAACAATTACAGTACTGCTCATCCTGCACTTAGTACTGATGAAAAAACTTTATATTTTGCTTCTGATATGCCCGGAAGTATTGGGCAGTCTGATCTGTTTAAAGTCAGTATCAATAAAAAAGGTGAATATGGTACCCCTCAAAATTTAGGGAAATCGATTAATACTGAAGGCAAGGAAACGTTTCCGTATGTAAGCAATGAAAACGAAATATACTTTGCTTCTGATGGACATCCCGGACTTGGAGGACTGGATGTTTTTGTTGGCCAGATTGATACCGACGGAAATATTAGTGATATCCAAAACGTAGGAGCCGATGTCAATTCTCCAAAAGATGATTTTGCTTATATAATAGACTCTGGCACAAGAGAAGGTTATTTTAGTTCCAACAAAGATGGAGGCCGTGGTTCAGACGATATTTATAAGTTTCTGGAAACACGAAGATTAAAATGTATTCAGGAATTATATGGACTTATTACTGATGCCCAAACCGGGAGGATTTTGCCCGAAGCAAAAGTAAGCCTGTATGACCGAAACTTAAATCTTAAAAATACGACTATTGCCGATGCAACAGGAAATTATACTTTTTCGGTTGAATGTGCAGAAAAATATTATGTAAGAGCTGAAAAACCGGATTATGCTACAAAAGAAGTAAGTATTGAAATTCCGGATCAGACTGGAAAAACCAATCTTCCAATTGCTTTGGAAAGCATCAAATGCAAAGTTACAATTGGGGATGATTTAGGAAAATGCTTTGGCATAAAAATGATTTATTTTGATCTGGACAAATCCAATATCCGAGAAGAAGCGGCCTTGGATTTAGAAAAAATATTGGATGTTTTAAATCAAAATCCGAAAATGAAACTCGACATCCGTTCTCATACAGACAGCAGAGCAAGCCATAAGTACAACGAAGCTTTGTCAGACAGAAGAGCAAAATCTACCATCGAATGGCTTATTACAAATGGTGTTGACAAAAACCGTTTAACCGGCAAGGGCCACGGCGAAACACAACTCGTAAACCAATGTGCTGACGGTGTAAAATGTACAGAAGAAGAACATCAGGCAAACAGACGTAGCGAATTTATTATTACCGCATTATAAAAACAACCAAAAACCAATAACCACAGCTACCTTTCGGGGTAGCCTTTTTTTACAAATAAATAAGTCGTTGCAAACATGACTTTACAACGACTTAATAACTAAACCTGAATACTAACTTTGTTTCTAAATTTTTGCAAAAATATTGGTATAGTATTTTTTACCGGTCTCTGCATCAATTTTAACGGCAATCCCAAAATGGGTATAATCACCTTCTATATTTTCTTTATGTGTTGGACTAGCTAACCATGCCTGTAGCACAGCTTCTGCAGAATTAAAATTGTAAGCAACATTTTCACCCACTTTCTTAGCACCTAAAACATTAATGATGTTCTCTGATCGTGCTACGAAATCATTATGGTTAACTACTTTATTGGCAATCATATAATAATCATGCTCTTCAGATTTAAAAGAAATATGATTTACCTTTTCCAAAGCATTTAAACCAATGCTCATTCGGTATTTGTTAACCAATTGCAGAACTTCTAATTCGGTATCATTATAAGTATAATCACTTACGAGTTCAGAATCATTAACTCCTTCAGCAGTATCTGATGAACAGGAATTTGAAATAAAAACAAGTGCAAGAAGCAACATTGTCCGAAGCCATTTTTTCATAAATTGGTTGAGTATGTGTAAATAAATTGTGGGGCAACTTATTTAAATCTTTAAACAAAATAATTAATCATCGTTTTAAAAATAATAAAATTTGCGTCTAAAAACCAAAATTAATCGATGAAAAGCGCTATAAAGGCATTTTAACAAATAAAAAACTTACATCATGGAGCTAATCTGTCAATTTTCCATGTAAAATCAGACTGGCTGAAATAACGAATTCTGTCATGAAGTCTGTTAGCTCTTCCCTGCCAAAACTCTACTTCTAAAGGAGTTACCAAAAATCCACCCCAATGTGCAGGTCTCAGAACAGGTTTTCCTTCAAACTTAAGTTCCAGCTCTTTTAAGTTCTCTTCCAGAAAAGATCTGGACGGAATCACTTCGCTCTGGTTTGAAACGACAGCTCCTAACTTGCTTCCGTCAGGTCGGGAATCAAAATAATTATCAGAAATAATTTCAGAAGTTTTTTGGGCAATTCCTTTTATGATAACCTGGCGCTCCATTTCGTGCCAGAAAAAAGAAAGACAAACATGTGGATTTTGAGCAATTGCCTTTCCTTTCTCAGAATTATAATTGGTATAAAAAATAAATCCTTCTTCAGAAAATTTCTTCAGCAAAACTACTCTTGATTTCGGAAAACCGTCTAAACCAATAGTAGAAACTGTCATGGCGTTTACTTCTCCACTACCTCCAAAATCTTCAACTTCGTGAAACCATCTGTTAAAAAGATTAATAGGATCTTCCGGAATAGTACTTTCAAGCAGTTCGCTTTTCTCGTATGATCTTCTATAATTACTTAAATCATTCATTTTTTTTATTGTTACAAGTTAATTGTGAAATGTAAAATAACACCCCTAAAACCGAAAAACAGATTGCATTTTACTCTTTACACCACTAAAATTCAAACGAAACTCCATCATCTCCCAGAAGTACATTTGGAAAAATAGTTTCTGCCTCGTTTTTAAAAGGCTTAATTCCTTCGTATCGTGTCGAATAATGACCTAAAATCAATTGTTTAGCATTGGCTTTCAATGCAATTGCAGCAGCTTCTTTTGCTGTCGAATGTAGTGTTTTTTCAGCCAGAGCAGCTTCTGATTGCAAAAAAGTAGATTCGTGATACAAAACATCAACGTTTTCAATAATCGGAATAATGGCCTCGTGATAAACCGTATCCGAACAAAAAGCATAACTCATTGACGGAATCGGATCAAAAGATAATTTTTCATTTTCTATAACTGTTCCGTCGTCAAGTGTAACGTTTCCACCGTTTTTTATTTTTTGATAATAAGCAGTATGAATATTATAGTTTTGAACAGCTTCTACGTTTAGCTTTCTTTCTCCGGGTTTTTCCTGAAAAAGGAATCCGTTTGTGTAAACCCTGTGTTTTAGCGGAATTGTTTTCACTATAACTTTTTGATCTTCGAAGATAATTTCACTTTCCTTTGACTCCAGTTCATGAAAAAACAGCTGATAAGTCGTCCAGGATTCTGTAAGCTTTAATTGAAGAAGAATAAGTTCCCTGATTCCTTTTGGTCCATAAACATGTAAATCTGTAGTTCTTCCCAACAATGAAAAAGTCGAAATCGTTCCAATCAATCCATAAAGATGATCTCCGTGAAGATGCGAAATAAAAATGTGGTTGATTTTAGAAAATTTTATCTTATTCTTTCGAAGCTGTACCTGAGTTCCTTCGCCACAGTCAATCAAAAACAATCGGTTTTTAATTTCTAAAACCTGCGAAGTTGGATTAGTAAGCGTTCTGGGAGTTGCGGCATAACAGCCTAGTATTGTTAATTTCAATTTTATGTTTATTCGTTAATTTGGTAAATCGTTTAATTGTCTAAAATTAAATCAAATCGATTAAACAGTTAAACGAATAAACAATTAAATCAATTTTAGAATCCAAGATCTCTTTCAATTTCTTCCATTTCGATAATATCGTGCGCTTCCAAAAGAGAAGGCACAACAGTTAATTTATCAGAAATAGCATTAAAATCAAGATCTGAAACTACAATTACAAACGATTTTTTTGACTTTTTCTGCTGTTTTGAAATTGGTAAAAAAAGTTTCAAATCATTTTCTGTCAAAGCAGTATCGGCAGATAAATCGATAATAATATTGTGTTTTTGAAAGGTTTTAAACTGTTGCGTTACTTTTTCAAGGAAAGAATTAACATCTCCCTGAGTATCCTTAATGGTAACGGTATGTCCTTTTTGATCTACTTTCATTTTATAATTTGTGGGGCTTATATAAAAATTGATATTTCTGAGAGTAAAGGTACGAAGTTTTTTTGTTTCAGGTTTCAGGTTTAAAGTTTTTGCTTTGTTTCTAATATTTGTTTAGAAAAAGTATTGCTATTTCTCCCTCCGGTCGAAATGACAAACGTTACGCAACTTGAAACATGAAACCTGAAACAAAACTAAATCTATTGAATCTTAGAAGCCAAAAGATAAATAACCGCCATTCTAATCGCTACACCATTCTCTACCTGATTCAAAATCACCGAATGATCAGAGTCCGCAACTTCAGAAGTGATTTCTACCCCTCTGTTGATGGGTCCCGGGTGCATGATTACGATTTCTTTTCCTAGTGAGTCCAAAAGCGGTTTATCCACTCCGTATTGCTGTGCGTATTCACGTGTTGACGGGAAAAAGTTTACATCCATACGTTCGTTTTGTACACGAAGCATATTGGCAACATCGCACCATTCTAAAGCTTTACGTAAATTGGGTTCAACCGTAACACCAAGCGATTCAATATATCTCGGAATCAGTGTTTTTGGCCCGCAGACTTTAACTTCTGCGCCCTGCATCTGTAAAGCATATATGTTGGATAAGGCAACTCTCGAATGCAGAATATCACCCACAATCACCACTTTTTTTCCGGCAACATCACCCAGTTTTTCTCTGATGGAATAACTGTCTAACAAAGCCTGTGTCGGGTGTTCGTGTGCACCGTCACCTGCATTTACAATACTGGCTTTGACGTTTTTAGATAAAAAATAAGCCGCTCCGGGATTGGAGTGGCGCATGACAACCATATCTACTTTCATCGAAAGGATATTATTTACAGTATCAATCAGGGTCTCTCCTTTTTTAACCGATGACTGAGCTGCAGAAAAACTGATCACATCAGCAGATAAACGTTTCTGCGCCAATTCAAAGGAAAGTTTGGTTCTGGTACTGTTTTCGAAAAAAATATTGGCAATGGTAATATCTCGTAATGAAGGAACTTTTTTAATTGGCCTGTTAATGACTTCTTTAAAATGATCTGCCGTTTCAAAAATCAGGTTTATATCATTTTCGTTGATATATTTAATTCCTAATAAATGATTTACGCTTAATTCTTTCATTTTTGTTTCTTTATATTTATTTTGTCAAATTTCTGAATTTCTGAAATATTCAGTCCTTCAATACTTTTAAAAGAGCTACTGCCTCATTGGAGCATTCTGTCTACAACTTCACTATAATCCTGCAAATCTCTGGCATCTTCGTCAAAAATCTTTTGCCATCTGAAACCCGGAATTTCAATTTTAGATCTTGCAGAACCGTTCCATATTATTTTAAAATCGTTATCTATTAAAACTTCTGCAATTCTTTTCCCAACCTCTATTGTAATAGCATCATCTGAATTATCTACTTTTTGAAAAGCGATATACAAACCGGGATCTTCAATATCAATGGCTCTCGCTAAATCCTGTTCGTGATAAAAGCAATACCCATCAGATTCTACTTCGTTTTCCTGAAGTTCTCTTTCTACCTCAACTACTTCATATTCGCCGTCGCTTGTGGTATATCCTGCATTATGCAGTGCGATGATGTTTTCGTCTGCTAATTCATCAAACGCTTTTATCAGCTTTTCAGTATCTGTCGGAGTTTTCCATTGTTTACTTTCTAAAAGTAATTTTTGGTATTCCTGATCTATTTTTTCGAAAGCCCAATCTTCTGAAATTTCGTCTTCGAATTCGTTGTCTTCAATTTCTTCTATGATGTTTTCTTTGATTTCATCAATAGAAAGAAATCCCATTCTTACCTGATTAAAAATTGATTCATAAATAAACGCTTCGTTCTCTGTCATGATTGTTTCTTCAATTTTTAATGATTCATTTTAATTAGTAACCAAATGCACTACATCTTCACCGTCATTTTCTTTCCAGCTCACTTTTACTTTTTCACCATTAATGGCATCTACCTGACGACCGCGGTAATCGGGCTGAATAGGTAAATTACGGCTGAAACGTCTGTCGATTAACACCAGCAGTTCGATTTCTGAAGGTCTTCCGAAAGACTGAATTGCGGTTAAGGCAGAACGAATGCTGCGTCCGGTAAACAATACATCATCAATAAAAATGACTTTTTTGTTTTCGACTATAAAATTAATCTGGGTTTTATTAGCTTCAAGAGGTTTATCGGTTCTGCGGAAATCATCTCTAAAGAAAGTGATATCCAGATAACCCAATGAAATTTCAGGTGTTTTGTATTCGCTCTCTAAAATTTGTTTTAAACGCTCCGCAAGAAAGATACCTCTCGGTTGAATTCCGATTAAAATAGTGTCTGAAAAATCAAGATGTTTTTCGATTAACTGACAAGCCAAACGATGGAGTATGATAGTAACTTCTTTTGAATTAAGTAATACTTTTTGGCTCATAATTAATTGTAATGATTGGTCGGGCAAATATACGGAATCAGAATTTATTTGTTAGGGTGTTGGGTAGGTAAATATTTTTTTGTTGAATTGACAGTGATTTTAGAGTTTTAAAAGAAGGATTTTCACGATAGCAATTGAGTTATATTAAAAAAAATAAATCTTGATTTTTTTAAGAAAAATTTTATTTAAAATTATACTTTAGCCAAATATTAACATGGAATTTTTCATACAAAAAAACTAATTAAAACATTGCTTTATCATGGATTTGAAATTACTCTATTGCACAAAAATTATTTCCTACTAAACCTCAAACAAACCTCTAAAACATAATAAGACACAATAAAAATGAAAACAAAATTACTTTTAGTATTATTCTTAATCGTTTTACAAAACAGCCATGCACAATGGCGTAAAATTACATCGCCATACGCAGGAAATTTATGGACAATAAAATTCTTTGACAAGGATAATGGATTTATTGGTGCAAATACTGCTATTTTAAAAACTACTGACGGTGGTAATACCTGGACATCAAAATCTATAACTAACTTTTCAATAAATAGTTTTTCCTTTCCAAGCGCAACTGTTGGATATTATGGTTGCAATAACAATATTGTTGCAAAAACAACTGACATGGGTGCCAATTGGACAAATCAGAATCCAAATGCAAGTCCGTATGCCATATTATCCGTAAGCTTTCCTTCTGTAAATACTGGATATGCAGTAGGTGGTGCAGGAACAATTAGAAAAACTGTAGATGGTGGAGCAACATGGACTAGTCAAACTTCAGGTTTGACAACAGGGTTACAAGAAGTTTATTTTTTTGATGCAAATAATGGTATATGCATAGGTGATAGTGGAAAAATTAAAAAGACTTCCAATGGTGGGGCAACCTGGAATACAATAGCGAGTGGAACTTCTGAAAAGTTATATGACATCTATTTTGTAGATACAAATACTGGGTTCATTGCAGGAGGAACGGGAACAATTCTTAAAACAACAAATGGCGGACAAACCTGGACCGCCTTAACTTCAGGAACTACCAACTGGCTATACACTATCTGTTTTAAAGATGCGTTAACAGGATATGCAGGTGGTGCTAATGCAACACTATTAAAAACAATCAACGGAGGAGTAACATGGACAGCAGAAGCTTCCGGAATAAGCACTGTTAAATCTCTAAATGACATTATATATATCAATAATAGATTTATTGCTGTAGCAGATCAAGGAGAAATAATTACAGATGCACCTACTTTAAGCATTGATGAAAGCAGTAAAGAGGATTCTTCATTAATAATGTATCCCAATCCTACATCTGATTCTTTTTCAATAGATTATCAAAATAATAAAAATTTGATTTTAAAAATAAATATCATTAATATAAATGGTATTATAGTAAAATCAAAAAAATTAGATAATAATCAACAAACTATAGATATTAAAGATTTAAATAATGGTGTATATATTGTGGAAATTAAAACAGATAAATTTTCAACCAGAAAAAAATTAATAATTAAAAAATAAAATTAGTTATATAAGAAAATAGTCAATTTGATCTGTAAAAAATAATCTTACTTATTAAGTAAAAAACAAATCCTATTTCATCTGCAAATAGGATTTTGTTTTAAGTAAACATTTTATTAGAATATATTTTAAAATATAACCCCAATCACTCGGATATAAGCAACGATAGCGGAAATTCTTTCCGTGTCCGCAAAGCATATCAACTTAATAAACATTAAAATTCCGTAGGAATGAACTATATTGTAGCAACGGATTTCAATCCGTTGTAAAAGAGAACGACCATACATAAAGTTCCATCGGAACGGTTCATATTCATAAACGTATAATATATATCGAACCTATGGTTGTTTTTATCTCACACCAAATTTCAGACCGGATTAAAATCCGGACCTACAATATTCAATCGAGCCGATGGCTATTTTTTAACAATGATCTATATTAAAATACTAATAACTAAATGAAAGAAAGTATCCTGAAATTTGTAACAAAACCTCAAAACATATTTCTGTTAGATGGCTTTGGTGCTTTACTCACTACTCTATTGATTTTTTTCGTTCTTCGAACTTTCAATGATTTCTTTGGTTTGTCAAAAAACACTTTAGAATATCTTGCTTCATTATCCTTGGTATTTTCAATCTATTCTATTTCCTGTTATTTCTTAGTAAGCGATAATTTGAAATCTTTTTTGAAAATAATCTGCACTGCAAACATACTTTACTGTGTTTTGACTTTTGGGATTATAATTTTCAATTATCAAAATATTTCAATATTTGGGATGATTTACTTTTTAGGAGAAATAATAGCAATTGGTGGAATTGTTTACCTGGAAATAAAGGCAATAAAGCGACAATGGTAATTTTAAAAAATTCCGTAGGAATGAAACATTTTGTAGCAGCGGATTTCAATCCGTTGTAAAATTGAACGACCAATTATAAAGTTCTATCGGAACGGTTCAAATGTAGAATATTTGTCGAACCTACGGCTCTTTATCCTATTCTCATATTCATAGACCGGATTAAAATCCGGCACTACAATATTTAGCCGAGACTATAGCTATACTTTCACTCTTCAAATTTTTAAATCAAATCTAAATCCTAAAACATTTCCAAAAAATTCTATAACACATTTTCCTGATTCGTAAAGTAATTTTAAATTGAATTTAAAAACTCAAAATCATGCAAAATAAAATTACAAGATTGTTAATGGTATTGTTTATACTATTTTCATTTACAAGCTGCGAATTAGTTGGAGACATTTTTAAAGCCGGAATGGGTGTTGGAATCTTTATCGTGATTTTTGTAATCGCGATCATTATCTGGATCTTTGCCAAAGTCTTCAAAAGGTAAAACATAAAAAATCCCAAATTCCTTTATAAATTGGAATTTGGGATTTTAAATATTGTAATTTATATAACTAAAGATTGTACATCTTTTTTCTTTGCTCCTGAATCTTTTCATCATCAAGATATTCGTCAAATGTCATGTAGCGGTCGATAACTCCGTTTGGTGTCAATTCTACAATTCGGTTACCTACAGTTTGTGCAAACTCGTGGTCATGCGTAGTGAAGATTACAGAACCTTTAAAGTTTTTCAATGAGTTGTTGAATGCGGTAATCGACTCCAAATCTAAGTGATTTGTCGGTTCATCAAGCATTAAAACGTTAGCACGCTCCATCATCATTCTGGAAAGCATGCAACGTACTTTTTCTCCTCCGGATAAAACTCTTGATGTTTTTAAAGCTTCTTCTCCTGAGAAAATCATTTTCCCTAAGAAACCTCTAATAAATACCTCATCGCGCTCTTCTTCTGTTTTAGCATACTGACGTAGCCAGTCTACTAAACTTAAATCATTTTCGAAGAAATCGTGATTTTCAGCCGGTAAATAGGCCTGGTTGGTTGTAATTCCCCAGTCAAAAGTTCCTGAATCAGCTTTTTGCTCTCCGTTTAAGATTTCATAAAAAGCAGTTGTAGCACGTGAATCTTTAGAAAACAGCACAATTTTATCACCTTTAGCCATATTCAAATCAACATCTTTGAATAAAACTTCTCCATCTACTGACGCTGATAAGTTTTCTACGTTTAGAATCTGATCTCCTGCTTCACGATCCTGATCGAAGATAATCGCAGGGTAACGACGGCTTGAAGGTTTGATTTCAGAAATATTCAGTTTCGAAATCATTTTTTTACGGGAAGTTGCTTGTTTAGATTTCGCCACGTTTGCACTAAAACGACGAATAAATTCTTCCAATTCCTGTTTCTTCTCTTCTGCTTTTTTGTTTTGCTGAGCACGCTGTTTTGCCGCTAATTGGCTGGACTCGTACCAGAACGTATAGTTTCCTGAGTAGTGATTGATTTTTCCGAAATCAATATCAGAAATATGTGTACAAACCGCATCTAAAAAGTGACGGTCGTGAGATACAACGATTACAGTGTTTTCGTAGTTTGCTAAGAAGTTTTCTAACCAGGCGATGGTCTCGAAATCCAAATCGTTGGTAGGCTCATCCATAATCAGTACATCAGGATTTCCGAAAAGGGCCTGCGCCAAAAGCACACGAACTTTCATTTTTCCTTCCATGTCTGCCATTAAAGTATAATGATCTGCTTCAGAAATTCCTAAGTTAGACAACATCGCTGCAGCATCAGAATCAGCGTTCCATCCGTTCATTTCTTCGAACTGAACCTGAAGCTCCCCTATTCTGTCAGCATTTTTGTCGTTGTAGTCTAAATAAAGTTCATCCATTTCTTTTTTAACAGCGTACAAAACTTTATTTCCCATCAAAACGGTTTCTAAAACCGTATGCTCATCAAACAAATTGTGATTTTGGGTTAAAACCGACATACGTTTTCCCGGTTCTAAGTGAATATGTCCCGAAGTTGGATCCATATCACCTGAAATGATTTTTAGAAATGTAGATTTTCCAGCACCATTGGCTCCAATAACACCGTAAATGTTTCCGTGAGTGAAAGTTGTATTTACTTCGTCAAACAAAATTCGTTTGCCAAATTGTACTGATAAATTATTGACTGTTAACATGAATGTCTTTTTTATTAATTTGGTGCAAAAGTACGAAAAAAGGTTCTAAGTTGCAAAGGGGGCTCAGTTGCTAAGTTTTTTATATTGTAAAGAGTATTCTCTCGCAAAGACACAGAGAAACAAAGGCTTAAACAAAGTAGCCTCATTTTTGTCATTTCGACGAAGGAGAAATCTCTATAAGTAGCTCCACAATCTACGTCGCCAATCTTTGTAGAGTTTCTTGCGGAGATTTCTCCTCCGTCGAAATGACAAGATTGGGTAATAATCTTCTTAGTGAGTCAAAACTTCGCGAGATTATTTCAACTATAATTTACTTTCTTTCTCCAACGCAACTTCCAAACTTTCATAGTTAGAAACTACTTTTTTGATTAATCCTTCTTTATCCAAAATGATATGTGTTGGAAAAGCATTTAACTCAAGTTTTTCATTCATATAAGTTTTCATGTTTGGAATAACGGAATATGAAAGTGGCTTTCTTGCTAAAAAAGTTTTTAACTGTTCCGGTGTATCTTCGGCAAGACTTATAAAAACGATATCTTTTCTATCTTTGTATTTTGAAACTAATGCGTTGACTTCCGGAAATTCTTTGATACAGGCTGCACAATGAATGTACCAGCATTTGATTACGATGATTTTACCTTTCATGGATGCATTAGAAACTGTATTTCCTTCTAAATCTTTAAAGGAGAATTCCGGAAAAGGTTTCCCTTCCATTTCATAATTTTTTAAGGCATCAAAAGCTTCCTGATTAATCGTTGCCTTTATGCTGGTATCTGATTTTGGAAGAATTTTACACAGCTTGTAATAATAAACTGAATCAGCTGATTTTAATCGGATTGGAATAAAGTTTTCGTTTGTCAGGGCATTCAAAAATGCTTTTTTGGGGATTTCTTTTGAGGATTCATCCAGTGCAATATAATCCCGTGAAAGCATAATATTTCTGCTTTGATATGTCCACCAGTTCGTAAAATTTCCCTGAATCTTTAACGGATCAACTTCGGGATTTCCATAATTAGTCTGACCTGTACATGAAGTAAAAATTAAAAATAAAAACGTAAGCGTAAATAACTTTTTCATTAAATAAGATAATATTTTGGCTTCAAAATTACTCAAATATCTAAAGACTTTATTAGTATTTTTGATAAGAATAACACCTGCTAAAATTTCGTTTTCACTTTCAAAAATCATTTAATAATGAGAAATCTATTTACTTTAATTGTACTTCAATGCTGCTTTATTGGATTTTCCCAAACAGAAAGACTTTATTATTTTGTTGAAAAAGATAGTTTGTTGGGAGTTAAAAATCAAAATGGAAAAATCATTGTTCCGGCAAAACTTTCATTAAGCGCAGGCCCTTATGAGAATGGCCGCGAAATAAAAAGCAAGATTTTTATGGTCGATTTCATGAGATATTATGATCGAAATGGAAAATTTTTATTTGGACCATATCTCACTGGCGAAGGACCTGACAGTTTTGAAGAAGGATTTATTCGTTACGAAGAAAATAAAAAAGTAGGCTTATTTAATGACTGGGGAGAAAAAATTATTCCGGCAAAATACGATTGGCTGTCATCTATAAACTTTGGCTTTGCTCAATTTTGTAATGGCTGCTATTTTGATTATTCAAAAGATGAAGAGCATGCTCCTTTAGTTGGTGGAACCTGGGGGTTTGTTGGCAAAAACGGAATTGAAATACAACCAACTAGCAAACGAAATCATCCCAAAGATTTTGAAACAGAAAAGCATGAGTTCATTCCGTATCAATTTGAATACAACGATAAGGAAAAAGAAATTCTAGTTTTTTTTGAAAAACGAAAACAAGAAATCATCCAAATAAATGGCTACAACTGTGATGGTAAAACAATCTATTTCGAGATTATAGAAAAACCAACAGAATTTGATCCCTTTTACAAAATAAAAACATTCGAATTGTGCGACAATTATCTTAGAGGTTCCCATTATTACGATGATTTCAAAAACTTCAAAGTATCAAAAGACGGCAAAAAATTCTATGTTACTTTCATAGATTTAGTTAATCACAAAGATTATTCAGAATATGTTGAATATAAAATTCTTGTCGATAAATGGATAAATAGAAAATTAAACATAAAAATTGACAATTGAATTTCTTTTATAATGTCTGGCAAATTCAAGAATTTTTAAAGTACACCTATGAAACCTAGCGCCATAGCCCTGATCGAAGCGTTATCCTTTTGTGGTGGGGTTAGCCACAAAAGATTAAGCGGAGAGCAGGAAACAGCTCCTGAAAAATATTCATTTAATTTTAGAGCATAAAAAAAAACTGACAACGAATTGCCAGGTTTACAATGTTCTTTTTCAGGTAAAAACCAAATAACAAATTACCCAAAACTGACACATTATTTGAAATAAAACTTAGATTAAAAAATAAATAACCAAACTCAAATTTAACCGTCCCAACATTTTATTTCTATTTCTTTTTAAAACATTCAATACACCCCATTTGGTTAAAATAATCTCTGCCAGATTAGGCTTTCCGGCAGAGATAAAACCAATTAAATAATCATTAAACTTAAACTACATTACTAACTCAAACTTTATATCAACTTTTTAAAGCTTGTATAAACTGCAAGCTCAACATCGGCGTGATCTTTTGTATTGCATTGCTCTATCAGGCTTTTTAAATCGGCTGGTTTTAAACCTGATTTATTATCTAACAGAAGCAGTAATTGCTGTGATGCATCGCTTAATTTTTTCGACAATGGCAAAATTGGATGTACCAAAGGCGCATTGGCACTCAAATCGATTAACTCTTTATTGTTGGTAATCCATTTGTTTAAAAATGTTGTGACTTTTACTTTATTCTCCGGGGTTTTATTTGCCAAATATTGTTTTACAGCATCATCAAAAGCTAAAGCATCTTTTGCATCAGGTGTGCAGGCATCTGCAAAAAGTGTGAACGGAGAATACGTTTGATATTCGGTTCCGTCCTTATTTCTTGTATATCCTTTTAATGGTTCGCAGACATTTGAGAATTCATTAAGGGAATTTACATTTTGGTTGTTTGCAATATTTCTTAAAATCATGTCTTTGTTACGAATGTGTGTCAGACCAAGTTCTTCTAATCGGAACGAAACGGTTTCAAGACGTCTGCGCATATCGGCAACATCAGTAATATTTTCGGCTGACCAGAGTCTTTCTGCAATTGCAGCCGTTCTTGGCCAAATTCTGGAATCAATTGTTTCCGGTGTTGCTAATTCTGTCCACATTGGAGCTTCTCCACCTAAAATTCTTGCTTTTTCTTCTACTGTTAACTCAACTCCTTTCGGCATTGGATCAGTTAGATAATGACTTTCAATTGGATACATCAAATCGATATAATATCCGTTTGACAATACTGTTTTATATCCTTTTTTTACTGCTTCCGCTAAAGACTGGCCTGGCAAAACACCTTCATTTGGACCTCTCCAGGAATGAACGATTGCTTCTTTTGAAAGATTTTTGGTTAAAATTTCTTCCCAGCCCATCAGCTGTTTACCGTGTTTCTTTAGCATCGGAGCCAACTGCATGGTGAAATATGTTTGTAATTCGTGATTTGTTGCTAATTTATTTTTCTTTTTAAATTCCTGAATTTTAGGATTGGCATCCCAGTCTTTCCCTTCATTTTCATCTCCTCCAATGTGAAAATAATCTCCGGGAAACAATGGGCAGACCTCATCAAATATTTCGCTTAACAATTGATATGTTTTTGGATTTGTGGGATCTAATGTTGGCGTAAAAATACCTGCGTTTCTTTCGACTGTATAGGTTGTAATTGCTGTTCCCTGAATATTTTTTTCTGCTCCGCCTTTTAATGCGATCACTTTGCTTCCTATTTCAGGATAAGCCGTCAATATTGCAGTTCCGTGACCTGGAACATCAATTTCTGGAACGATCAATATACCGCGCTCGTCAGCATATTTTACGATATTTTTAATTTCTTCCTGTGTGTAATACATTCCATCCGAAGCCAATTCAATTAGTTTTGGATGTTTTTTCATTTCGATTCTCCAGCCCTGATCATCAACCAGATGCCAGTGAAAAACATTCATTTTCATAGCAGCCAATCCGTCAAGATTTCTTTTGATTACGTCTACCGGCTGAAAATGTCTTGAAGCATCAATCATCAAACCTCTCCATGTAAACCTTGGAAAATCTGAAATTTGTGAATTCGGAAAATAAAATGATTTATTATTATTCTGCAGCAGCTGCAGTAACGTTTCAAGCCCATGCAAAGCACCCAAATCAGTGGTTGCTTCTATTGTGATTTTGTTTTGTTTGATATCTAAATGATAACTTTCGTCTCCATACAAACCAATTTTATCGCTTTTGGTACAGTTAATCTGAAGTTCTGCTGTTGGAACTTCATTTAGTTTTGTAACAAAATCCTGTCCGAAAAAAAGACCTGTTCTGCCATCTAAGCGGCGTAAAAAACGAGTTACCCCTCCAAAAATTCTCGGATTTGGATTGCCGGTAATATTTACTTTAAAATTTTTACTCAAAGTAAAACTTCCGTCATTTAAAACAACATTTTGCGGCCAGGGCATAAGATTTAGCTGCTCTTTTTTAATCTGAGCACTAGAAGTTAAACCTGCTAATAGTAGGACTAGTATATATTTCATTTTATGACGCTTGAAAAATGGTTATCCTGAGACAACATTAATAAATAGATAAAAAATCCAGAATGATCTCTCTATTGATCCTCACTATCAGTATGAAATCAATCTGAATTTGGTAATTTGATTCGCTATAAATCAAATCCTAAAAATAATCTTAGTAATCAAAGCGTTTGAAAGCTTCAATAGCTTCATATTCTGCCAGACCTAATTCGTCGTACAGCACTGCTGTATTTTTGTTTCGGTCTTCTGCCCTAACCCAAAACTCTCTTGAATCATTCCCCTGAAACATAACCCTGTCTTTTTGAGACTGGTGATATAAAATCGCATGACGCTTCAGTAATACTTCAGACGGAGAAAGCGGAACAGCCATATCAATTTCGTGAATGTCCCATTCGTGCCATGCACCTCTGTACAGCCATAACCAGCAATCATCCATGTAGGATTCTGATTTTAATTGTTTTAAGGCTGCAAATATGGCGTTTAGGCAAACCTCGTGTGTTCCGTGCGGATCCGCCAAATCTCCTGCAGCAAATACCTGATGCGGTTTTATTTTGGCAATAATATCCTTCACAATAGCAATATCTTCAGGACCCAGCGGATTTTTCTTTACCTGCCCGGTTTCATAAAAAGGAAGATCTAAAAAGTGTGTGTTTTCGTCTTTCAGACCAATATATCTTGTGGCTGCATACGATTCTCTTCTTCTGATTAACCCTTTTAATTTTCGGACTTCCAAAGAATCTACCTGATCTTCTGATTTGTTATTCAGAAATTCAATTACCGATTTGAAATTAATTTTAGGATCGGCATCTCCAACAAAATCGTTACATACTTCAGCAAATTTTAGCGCTTCATCATCTGTAACTGCAATATTTCCGGATGTTTGATATACTACGTGCACATCATGTCCCTGTTTAATTAATTTTGAAAAAGTTCCTCCCATAGAAATCACATCATCATCAGGATGCGGACTAAAAAGAATCACTCGTTTTTTTGCAGGATTGGCTCTTTCCGGACGATGTGAATCATCCGTATTAGGTTTTCCGCCCGGCCATCCTGTAATAGTATGCTGCAATACGTTGAACATGTTAATATTCAAATCATAAGCAGAACCTTCCTGTGCGAGAAGATCAGACATTCCGTTGTTGTTGTAATCACGGTCTGTTAATTTTAAAATCGACTGTTTTGTTTTTTGGCACAACCAAACAATCGCTTTGCTTTTTAATTCCTGTGTCCAGATACATTCTCCAACTAACCAGGGTGTTTTGAAACGTGTTAATTCAGAGGCTGCAGACTGGTCTAAAACGAAAGTAGCATTAGGATGATTTTGTAAAAATGTGGCAGGAACTTCAGAACTGATATCACCCTGAATGGTTCTCTTGATGATATCTGCTTTATTTTGTCCCCAGGCCATCAATACAATTCGCTTAGATCTCATAATGGTCGAAACTCCCATCGTAATCGCACGTTTAGGAACGTTGTCAATACCATTAAAATCAGACGAAGCATCTACTCTTGTAATATGATCCAGTGTAATGATTCTGGTTCCGGAGTTAATATGCGACCCCGGTTCGTTGAAGCCTACGTGACCTGTACGTCCGATACCTAATAGCTGAAAATCAAGACCTCCGGCTCTTTTAATATTCATTTCATAATCGATGCAATATTGATTCAACTCATCAATTGCAACGGTACCGTCGGGAATATTAATATTTTCAGGATCGATATCAATATGACTAAAAAGATGCTGATGCATGAAATAGTGATAGCTCTGATTGTTCTCTTTTGTCATTGGATAATATTCATCCAGATTGAAAGTGATTACATTGCTAAAACTTAGTCCTTCTTCCCTATGCATTCTCACTAGTTCCTCATATACTTTTATAGGAGAAGAACCTGTTGCCAAACCTAATACACATGTTTTATTTTTTTCTTGTTTAGATCTGATTAATTGTGCGATTTCCTGCGCTACAATTACTGAAGCTTCTGCTGAACTTTTGAAGATTTCATTGTGAATCTTTTCGAATCTTGTTTCTTCAAATTTTCCTGCACTTTTATAACTGATATCAGGTTTTATTTCTAAAGCACTTTTCATTTTTTTTCTTTTTTTGATAATATTACTTATAAAAGTAAGATTTTACGTAACCTAATAAATAACTTATACTTACTGCGCTTACCAATCTAACTTTTATTCTTTCTGCAAATTTATTTTTAAAGCATTCTTCAAAAAAATTATTTATACAAACTGCTCAATGTTTTAAACGAACAGCACTATTTGGTCAATAATACGTTTTGTACAATAAAAAAACTTCACTACATCAAAGATTTGTCTATTTTACAGGCTTTTTTAGTTACCACATAAATCAGTCGTGATAAAACCCAGTTTTGTATATTTTTTATGAATTACATCCAATAAAGAATACTCATCAAAGGAGTCCTGAGCAATTTCCCAAATCATGATACCACCTGTGGTTTCTGATGCAAGTTGAACTTTTTGCTCAATTGTTGGTATTCCGTTATAATAAATTTTACCCAATTCATCCTGCTCCGCAAACTGTTTTCCGGCTGCAACCATTTGTCCGTAAGTTGCAATGGTAACTGTTGCATCTGTGAAATTATATCCGTAAAAAGGAACCCCGAGTGTAAGCTTCTCTTTTGAAACATTTTGCAGTTTATTCCAAAAATCGATTCCCAGTTTTGCATCGCTAAAAGAACTGTGCTGTCCAGGTTTTTCAGGTGCCCATGGACCTGTCATATCATAAGCCATAATATTGATGAAGTCAAAAGCATTTAATGCCTCATTACTTATATTCGTAAAACGTGTGTTATTTGGCAATGCTGCTGTAATAAGCTTGTTTTTGCTTTTTATGGTATTTTTCAATTCAATCACAAAACCGCTGTAACCTGTCGTGACTGCATCCCATTCCAGATCTACATCTACACCATCCAGTTTATGTACTTCAACAAAATCTATTATTTTTTTGATAAAACCGGGTCTGTTTTCCGGTTTATCAATAAGCAATGACCAGTTGGCTGCCTGCTCTGCAGAGATAACTCCGCCGGCTATAGAAATACTTATTTTGATATTCGGATTCACAGTTCTCACATATTTAATAACGGCATCAATGTCGCCATCAAAAATTAAATTTCCTTTATTATCCGGATTTGCGAATGACAGATTCAGATGTGTGAGTTTACAAAATTGTATGGAACTTATTTTACTGTAATTATCCGAAGACAAATAGCCGACAACCCTGGTTGTTTTATTTTTTGAATGATCATTCTCTGTATCGTTCTCTTTTGAACAGCTGTAAGATGAAAAAAGTGAACTAATAAAAAAAAGAATACCGAATAAGGCTTTATTTTTTATCATTATTTTTAATTTAAAATGTTTTTTAATTTATCAGAATAAAAATAACACCTCATTCGGTATAACTTTATATTTTGGGATTATTTTTTTAGTTTACATCCCACCAAACCTTATTCAGCCAGTCATTCGTTCCTCCCATTCTGGACAATGCCTCTAAATAATTTACTTCATTTTTCTGCATCTCATCATTTGGATAATACAAACGTTTTGGAGTAACTCCACCAGTTTCAGAATCAGGATTTGTTATTGGCAATAAATGCGGGAATCCTGTTCTTCTCCAGTTTGAATAGGCTTCAATACTATTAAAGATATAGGTAATCCAAAGCTGCGTTGCAATTTGCTCTTTTTCTGTTCCTGCAACCAAAGGTTTAGCATTTAAATAAGCATCAATATCTGTCTGATTTGCTGCAGGTACACCATAAATCAGCAATTGTTTGATACCGGCTTCAACTCCTTTTTTGTAATATTCAGTAGCAGAAGTACCAGTTACCCAGCCTCTATACGCAGCTTCTGCCAATAATAATTGTGTTTCTGAATAACTTACGTGCAAATAAGGTGTTGTTTTTTGCTTGTAATAAGACTGGATTCCCGAAGCAGCGGTTGAACCTCCCGGAGCATCCCATCTGAAAGTCCCCGGACGTACTCCTTCGTATAATTTTTCTCCCGGCTGAACAGGCTGACCAGCTTTTCCGGCCATAGAAGATGTTGTTTTTGGAGTTGCGAGCATAGTTAATCTTGGATCTCCGTTATCTCTCAAATAATCTATCACTAATGAGCTAAAATGATCTCCGTTTTCATTCCCTACAAAAGCGTATGCCAAACCGTTTCCTCTAAAATCTATAGCCGCAGGATTATCACTAAAAGTTGCATCCAGATGACGCATGATACAGTTGTCCAGATTGCTTTCGAAAACACCATTTTGTAATGCTGCTTTCACTTGTTTTTCTGCTTCTTGCGGTTTTACTTCAGAAATCCTCATGGCTAAACGTAGTCTTAACGTATTAGCCAGTTTTTTCCATTTTGCAATATCACCATTGTAAAACAAATCTCCTTTAACCGTTCCACCTTCTGCATTTAACTGGTTATATGCTTCTTCCAATTGGTTAAAAAAGGCAGTATAAACTTCTTCCTGTGTATCATATTTTGGTGTTACAATTCCTTGTGAAAATCCTAATCCTGCCTGAGAATAAGGAATATCTCCGTAAAGGTCTGTTAAACGCTGTGCTACCATTACTTTCATGATTTTTGCGACTGCATTCATGTTAACCATTGCCGGATTATTACTGGTTTTTTCCAGAATATCAACAACGTTTTTCAATTCATTTGCATAACCATTTCTCCAGATTGCTGTTGCGTAATCATCATTTTTCTTGAATTTACTTCCAAATTCTGTTACATTCCACGCACCTGCATAATGCTGTACAAATCCTCCTGAATAAATCAGGTTTGCTCTCCACTGATAGTATCCGTCTCCGGACATACACAATTGGGTAAATGTTAGCTGTCCTGCCGGATTTGCTGATAGTGCAACCGGATCTTTTTCCAGTTCCTCAAAGTTTTCGGTACAGCCAACTGCAGTAAACAATATGACTATGGCTAGTATTATATTTTTAAATTTCATAATTTCTTTTTTTTAGAATGCTACTTTAATATTAAAACCATACGATTGTCTGAATGGCAGTGAGCCATATTCAAATCCCTGTCCATTTCCGGAGGTATACATCGATTCCGGGTCAACGTTTGGCAAATCTTTATTAAAAGTCAATAAATTTCTTGCGAATGCAGACACATAAATTGAGCTAATTTTTGCTCCGCTAAAAACACTCTTTGGTATAGTATAACCTAAACTTACTTCTCTTAATTTCACATAAGAAGCATCATAAATAAAAGGCGCTGGTGTATTGTTGAAAACGGTATTCCAATAATCCTGAGGATTTACAGGTTTCGTATTTTCTACATACACAGGATTAGCAGCGGTTCCGGTATTTACAACACCTTGTGCTACATAACCCGCAGTAGGAATCCATGTGGCCTGACTAAAATTAGGATCGTTTGCTACTGCCTCTGCTCTTGCTGCATTGTAAGCATCTCTGCCCTCAGTAGTCACATCTAAAAGCCCCTTTTGTGCTGCTAATGAATTTGTCATAGAATATACATCCATTCCAAACTTCATATCAATTAAAAACTGAAGTGTTATTCCTTTATAAAAAAATCTATTAGTTAAACCGGCAGCCCAGTCAGGAAGTCCTTTTCCTAAATTTACTTTAGAATCTGTGAACAAAGGCATTCCGTTTGCATCTACAATTTTTTCTCCCGAAGGCGTTCTTAAAAAATCTTTTCCGATGATGGTTCCATATTGACCTCCAACCTGAGCTACAATAGCCGCTCCGGCCCAGCGAGCTTCAGAAATAGCATACGTATTAATATTTGGATGCAAAGAGATAATTGAGTTTTTGTTTTTTGAGAAGTTCAAATCAATCCCCCATTCGAAATTAGCTGTTTTAATTGGAGTTCCTGATAAGAAAACCTCAATACCTTCATTTCGTAATTGTCCTGCGTTTACCGAAAGAAATTCGTATCCTGATGTTGCAGATGACGCTAAATCAAGCGTTTGGTCAGCTGTATCTTCACGGTAAAGTGTTATATCTGCTTTTAATCTGTTTTTAAAGAAGGCTGTTTCAACCCCAAACTCAACACCTGTCTTAGATTGATAAGTCAAATTAGCATTTGGCGCTGCCGAATTTTTAATATTAACAACACTCTGTCCGTCATAAGATGAAAATGTTGTATAGTTTAATGCATTTTTATAAGCTCCCGGTGCATTTGAAACCTGCGCCCATGAAGCTCTGAATTTTCCATAACTAAATGTATCATTCTGAATACCAAAAGCATCAGAAAATATGAACCCTAATGAAGCTGCAGGATAAAAAGCATTATCATTGATTACACTAAACCAGTCGTTTCTTCCTGTAAACTCAGCATACAAGTAGCCTTTGTAGTCAAATTTTGCAGAACCGTAAACTGAGTTGGTTCTGGTTTTCGTTACAACAGGAGCATTTTCTGTCTGGTTTACAAAATTGCTGATATATTCTGTACCCGGCTCAATAATTTTAGTACCAAATCTTGAATTTTGTTCCCTTTTAAAATCTCTTCTTCCTGTACCTAAAATTCCTGAGAAAGTAAAATCTGTAGCTAATTTTATATCACTAAATGTGGCAATAACATCCGTATTCATCTCTGAAACATTGATATTATCCAATCCTAAATATCCTTCATCTCTTCCTGGCCATGTGCTTCCTGCCTCCATAAAATCTTTAGAACTGAAAGCGTAGCTGTCTAAACCAGTTCTAAAAGTTAATGCTACCCAGTTTTTTAATTGATAAGTTCCGGTAACATTTCCTATAAAACGATTTTTTACAGATGAATTGTGATTTTCCTGTGTAGTAAAATAGGGATTCAACTGATACACATTATTATTCCAGGGGTAAATTTGACCTGTTTCCTCGTTTTTATAATTTTTCAGCCATGCCTGATCAATATTTGGTGCTAATCCGCTTAATGAATAACCAACATTATTTGGAGAATCTCCTAATCCAGGCCTATTTTGTGTGTTTTCAACCATATAATTTACATTTGCTGCCAAAGTAAATTTATCAGATTTTATAGTTCCGTTTAAACTTGCATCATTTCTTTCTAAGCCAGATTCGGGAATCACGTCATCATTTGTCAGGTTATTATAACCAAAACGAACAAAAGCATTGTCACTTCCTGCTGATAATGAGATTCCGTTTGTAAGTGTAACCCCGGTTTTAAAAAAATCCTGAATATTATTATCTACTCTGGCATAAGGCTTCATCGAACCGTCAAATATTTTTATCTCCTGTCCAACACTCTGAGAAAACTTAGGTCCCCATGCATTTGTAGTATAACCATATAATTCAGAAGGTGCTTTTGTAGGATCGGGTAAAATACCATTTGATCCGGAACCATATTCTGTCTGATAATCATCATACTTAGCATCTACCCTGTCAAAACTTACACCACTTGTAAGTTCTACCTGCAATTTTCCTTTGCTGCCTTTTTTGGTTGTAATCAAAATAACACCATTTAAAGCTCGGGATCCATATAATGCAGCAGCAGCAGCTCCTTTAAGCACAGTTAAGCTTTCAATATTATTTGGATTAATACTCGAAATCCCATCTCCGTTATCTCTTCCGTCAAACCATTTACTTGTAGCGGCACTGTCGTTTGATAATCCTGTATTGTCGATAGGTACACCATCTACAATATAAAGCGGCTGATTATTTTCGCCAATACTTGAAATACCTCTAATAATAACTCTTGTTGATCCCCCAACGCCAGTGGCCGGGATAGAAACATCAACTCCGGCAATCTTACCTGAAAGTGCTGTCGTAACATTTGTAGTAATCACTTTGTTTAATTGATCTCCTTTAAGGTCCTGAACTGCATAGCCCAGTTCTTTCTTTTGTCTTTTAATACCTAATGCAGTAACTACTACTTCATTTAAAGCATTTGAGGTAGCCAGTTTCATTTTTACATTAATTGTACCAGCATCTCCTACAACAATCTTTTGTGTTTCCAGACCTACATAGCTAAAAACCAATGTTTGTCCACTTTGCACTTCAATAGAGTACAAGCCGTCAAAATCGGTAGTAGCTCCCTTTTGACCACCTTGTACAGCAACAGATGCCCCTGGTAATGGCATTCCATCAGAATCTGTAATCAAACCCTTGATATTTTTTACCTGAGCAAGAGAAACCTGCACTGTAAAAACAATCATAAAGATTAATAATTTTTTTTTCATGTTTATTTATTTTGTTAGTTATGGGGTAAATTTATTCTTAAGGTATTGTTAAAAAAAATAATTTATACAAACTACACCAAACTTTAAACCAACGACATAAAACATTCAATAATACGTTTTACGAAAACGTTATATTTACAACAAAACACATCTAAAATCGATCATAATAATTTTTTATTCAAAAAAATTGCGTTTTACCAACTAATTGTTTAAAGTTGCACAACTAAAACAAACTGCTTCTAAACCCTAACTATCACTAAAGTTGAGCGAAATTCAAAAATTAAACTTCGACATTAAACTTCGAAATCATATCTGGTTCTGGGGAAGTTACTTTACTTTGAATTTTTTAAGATGGGGTGCTTATTTCAATGATTACGAATATTCATTTAAATCGAATCTGATTGAATTTTCCCTTCACATTCCTTTAGTTTATTTTAACCTTTTTATTTTAGTGCGCCGGTATGTCCTGAAACAGCAGTACATCAAATATACTATTGCATTATTGATGAGTCTTTTTGCTGTCTATTTACTAAAAACTGCTCTGACCTATTATATCATTTCTGAAAATATCTGGCCCGAGGCAAATCGTGAATATCATCCTTTCGAAATAAACCATATCGTTGCAGTCTGCATTGGGGAGTTGTATGTTCTTGCAATGGCATCCTCTGTTTATCTTACTTTGACCTGGCTGCGAGAAAGGGAAAGAAACAGGTCGTTGAGAGAAAATCAGTTTAAAATCAAACTTAAATATCTCGAGAATCAGATTCAGCCACATTTTTTCTTCAATACATTAAATAATTTATATGCTTTATCATTAGAATCTTCAGACAAGGTTCCGGATGTGATTATTAAATTATCAAACCTGATGGAATATGTTTTGTATGATGTAAAAGGAACCAAATTCGTTCCTTTGATAAAAGAAATCGACTATATCCAGAATTATATCGAAATAGAGAAACTTCGTTTTGAAAATGTTGAAGTAACCATTAATCTGGAGTCTGACATTGAAGATATCAAAGTTCCGCCTTTAATTTATATTTCATTGGTCGAAAATGCCTTTAAACACGGTGGACTGCAAAACAAGAACCTTAAAATTAAAATAAACTGCAAAGTCGTTGGCAATAAGCTGCACTTTGAAATCCTTAATAATTTTGTAATTTCACAAAAAAATGACCCTAAAAGCGGTATTGGATTAGTCAATACCAAGAAAAGACTGAAATTAATTTACAGAAATAATTTTAGCCTTCAATACAAAACAAAACTCAATTACTATATAATAAGTTTGCAAATACCTATTGATAATGAAGATTAAATGCTTGTTAATCGATGATGAACCTTTAGCTATTAAAGTTTTACAAAATTACTTTACAAATTTTCCAGACTTTGAGGTTATTGGTGCATTCAATAATTCTTTAGAAGCACTCGATTTTATAAACAGTACTCCTGTCGATGCCGTTTTTCTTGACATCAACATGCCTATGATGACTGGTTTTGAATTAATCAGCCTGATCGAAAATAAAACAAAAGTTATTATTACAACCGCTTTTAGAGAATTTGCTGCAGAAAGTTATGATCTGGATGTGTTAGATTATCTGGTAAAACCTATTCCATTGCCACGATTCATTAAATGTATTAACAAAATCACTACCGAATATAATTTAAAAAATAATATTAGAACAGAAACATTGAAAGTCGATTCGCACATTTTTATCAAAGTAGATAAAAAAATGATGAAGATTAATATTGAAGAAATTTTATTTGTTGAAGGAATGAAAGAATATATTAAAATTGTTACTCCTGATAAAACTTATATCACTCATAAATCGCTTACTTCCTTATCCGAAGAACTTCCGGGAGATAAATTCTTACGCATCCATAAATCATATGTAATTGCCCTGAACAAAGTTAAGTCTATTGAGGGAAACAGAATTCAGATAATGACTTATACGATCCCTATTGGCAGAAATTACAGTAAAGACGTGAAGAACAAAATTTTAGAATAATTTACTTAATCGATATCGTAAGTCTTAAAATAATAACACATTGTTGAATAAATTGTGTTGCTTGTATAATTTCTACCTTTTTTATGATTTTTTATTTTTTTTTGATAATTGTAACAAATATATTTACGTCTTTCAAAACCACTAAAAACATAAAAAAAACTTTATTACAATTATGAATTCAGAAAATGTACAAACCAAGTGGGGACAATTTATCTCATTGATAATCGTCTTCTTCTTCTGGGGTTTTGTTGGTTCAGCCAACGACATTCTAATCCCGGTATTCAAAAAAGTATTTACTTTATCACAAGTTCAGTCACAACTGGTAGCATGGGCGTTTTATGCCGCTTATTTCGTGGGATCAATTATTTTCTTTTTGGTATCTCTTAAATTAGATGTTTTACAAAAATTCGGATACAAAAAAACACTTTCAGCCGGTTTAATTCTTTCCGCTGTTGGTTCATTTTTATTTGTCCCTGCAGCCACAATGCAAAGCTTCCCTTTCTTCTTAACCGCTTTATTTACTGTTGGTCTGGGATTTTCGATTCAACAAATTGTAGCCAATCCATTAGCTATTAAAATGGGAAGTCCTGCAACCGGAGCTCACCGTTTAACTTTAGCAGGAGGTATCAATTCTTTCGGAACAACAATAGGTGCAATTTTATTGGGTATCGCTTTATTTGGAATGGGAGATGACAAAAAAACAGCTCTTTCATTAGAAGATATTAAACTGCCTTTTATCATTCTGGGACTTGCTTTTATTATTGTTGCCGTTTTTATGAATTTTTCTAAAATTGAAGATCCTGTAAAAGAGGAAGAAGCAGTAATTAAACACGCACATGAAAAATTTAATATTTTAGACTATCCACAGTTGTATTTAGGAATGTTAGGTATTTTTATTTATGTTGGTACGGAGGTAACCATCATTAGTAACCTGCCTGCTTTATTACATACCGCAGAATTTGGTAATGTTTTAGAAGATGCAATTGCACCCTTTATTGCTCTTTATTGGGGAAGTTTAATGATTGGCCGCTGGAATGGCGGAGTAAACGTATTCAACACTTCAACTTTAGTCAATACAGCCTTAAAATTTATTGTACCGGCTTTAGCTTTTGGAGTAATTATCGGAGCTAATATTTTTGCAGCCCATGATGTTTCTTCTTTTTATATTTACCCAATCTGGATTTTATTATTTATAGCGGTATGTTTTGTTGGAGGTAAAAATGCCGGAAAAACTTTAATGCTTTTTGGAATATCGGGCGTATTGATGATGTTCGCAGGATTAGTTTGGCCAGATCCGCAAATTGCTAAATTTTTCTTTATTTCCGGAGGTCTTTTCTTATCTATCATGTGGCCGTCAATTTTCGATTTAGCGATTGCAGGTTTAGGTAAAAACACCGGAAAAGCATCTTCATTCCTGATTATGATGATTCTCGGAGGAGGAGTTATCCCTTTAATTCAGGGAAGTATCTGTGACTTTGACATTACAAATCCAAAAGGAATACTCGGAATCACATGGACACACTTCTCATACATCGTTCCGCTTATTGGTTTCGCATATTTAGGATTCTATGGTTACTACTGTCCTAAAATATTAAAAAGACAAGGAATTAATCATGTTGAAGGCGGTGGCGGAGGTCACTAAACCCGAAAACATATTCATAAAAAAACTCCCGTTCTACATATTGTAAAACGGGAGTTTTAATTTATAAAATATCTAAAACTATTTATTTCCTTTTTCAAAATCAGCCACAAACTGAGCCAATCCGATATCAGTTAATGGGTGTTTCAACAAACCATAAATTGCAGAAAGAGGTCCTGTCATAACATCTGCACCAATTTTAGCGCAGTTTACAATATGCATCGTATGACGTACAGAAGCCGCTAAGATTTGTGTCTCATATCCATAGTTATCATAGATTTCTCTGATTTCCTGAATCAAATTCAGACCATCTGTAGAAACATCATCTAAACGGCCAATAAAAGGTGAAACATAAGTTGCTCCTGCTTTAGCAGCCAATAAAGCCTGACCTGCAGAAAACACAAGAGTTACATTTGTTTTAATTCCTTTATCTGAGAAATATTTTGCAGCCATAACTCCTTCTTTTGTCATTGGCAATTTCACTACAATTTGCTCATGTAAATCAGCTAATTCCTCACCTTCTTTCACCATTCCTTCAAAATCCAGCGCATTTACTTCAGCACTTACATCTCCATCAACAAGATTACAGATATCAACATAATGTTTCAAAATGTTGTTTTTTCCTGTAATCCCTTCTTTTGCCATCAAAGACGGGTTTGTTGTTACACCATCTAAAACACCTAATGCCTGTGCTTCTTTAATCTGAGCTAAATTAGCTGTATCAATAAAAAATTTCATAATTATATTTATTTAATTGTGTTCATAATCTGGGCGTGCCCCAAGGGTCGGGTGTTCCGCTGTATCTTTTTATTTTTAAAGAAAAAATAAAAAGGATGCCGCTTCTACCCCCTCACGCAAAACCGGTGCAAAATTACAACTAATAATTATTTTGAAGGATCCTTTTGATTTAATTGTTTTAATTCATCTCTGATTTCTTCCAAAACTCTTAAAGTATCTTCTTTATAAACTTCCGAATTATTAATTTTATTACTTATTGTACTTAGTATTCTGCGAATTACAAACCAAATAACAACAAAAATAGCTATGATAATAATAGGCTGAATGATTTCTTTATCCATAATATTACAATTTATAATGATTCATTAACATTTTTTCATACATCTTATCCGGAAGCACACGTTTTAAAACAATTGAAAACTTCTGCATAAAAACACCCACTTTATAATGTACTTTTGGACTTTTTTGCTGCATGATTTTATAAACAGCCTCAGCCATTTCATTCGGATTACTTCCTGCATCAACATGTTCATTCATAGTTGCAAGCGTATCACCATAAACTTTTTCATAAGCCGATCCCTTAATAACCGGAGCATGAAAACGCCCTGAAGCGATATTAGTAGCAAAATCGCCCGGAGCAACATTTGTAATCTGTATTCCGAATTGCTTTACCTCCATTCGCAAAGCTTCTGTAATCAGCTCCAAAGCTCCTTTTGAAGCCGAGTAAACGCTGCGATACGGCAATCCCATATATGCAGCAATCGAAGTAATATTGATAATCAGACCTGATTTTTGTTCACGCATCTGAGGCAAAACAGCTTTCATCACTTCAATTGGTCCAAAAAAATTGGTTTCAAAGTTATTCTTGATTTCCTCCATCGGAATTTCTTCCAAAGGACCTGTAATCCCCACACCTGCATTATTAATCACAACATCTAACCGTCCTGAAGTTTCTATGATTTTAGCTATAGCATTTTTAATTGATTCTGCATTTCGAACATCCAGAGCAACAAGTGGAAAAACAGAATTTACTACTTTATCAGGATTTCGGCTTGTTCCGTAAACCACGAAGCCTTTTTGATGTAAAAACTCTCCAATTGATTTTCCAATCCCTGAGGATCCTCCGGTAATTAAAACGACTTTGCTCATTTTTAAGTTAGATGTTAAATGTTATAAGTTAAATGTATTTTTGTGTTAGAAGCTATTCTTACGGTTAAAACTTCTAACTTTTAACCTCTAACTTTTAACTCCCAAAAGGGTAAAAATAAAAAAATCCTCCCGAAGGAAGACTACTTTTGTATAAATTCTAAAAATAAAAAATGGCAAGCGACCTACATCGCACCGCTCAACCACGTACCCTTGCTATGTTCCCATCCTGGGGAGTCTGCAGGAGCTGGTCGTGTAGGACTTGCCGGTGCAAATATACAATCTTTTTATATTTTTGCAAGAGCTTTGTTGCTATAAAAATATCATCGTATATTGGACTATTCAAATTTTAAACCATGAAAAAACATAACTTTCTAACTGCCATATTATTAGGAATCACATTGATTGGCTGTGGGGATAAAAATAAAGGTGAAAATTCTTTATTTACTATAGACGATTCTGCATTTCCGGCACATTTTACGCCTCAGGAAGCCATTTCAATTACTGTTTTAAATCCAAAATCGAAAGAAATCGACAGTATTGCCTACTTTGTAAACGACAAAAAAGTGGGAAGTACAAAAGGTTCCGAAAAATTTAAGTTTGAATTAAAAGATCAAAAATTAGGATATCAATACTTAAAAGCGACTGTTTATTTTGGCACCGATTCATCTGAAGCTACAAAAAGAGTTGAGTTAGTTTCTAACGTTAATCCTAAACTATTGAAGTATAAAATTGTCAATACTTTCCCTCACGACAAAAAAGATTTCACCGAAGGATTAGAGTTTTACAATGATACTTTATACGAAAGTACTGGTCAGGAAGGGGCTTCTTTCATAAAAAAATACGATTATAAAACAGGTAAAGTTTTCAAAAAAATTGATTTGGATTCAAAATATTTTGGAGAAGGCATTACATTCATAAATGGTAAATTATTTCAATTGACCTATAAAAACAAAAAAGGTTTTATTTATGATGCTAAAACATTAAAACTGGAAAAAACTTTTGATTACGAAAAAGATATTCAGGGCTGGGGGATGACAAATGACGGAAAATATATCTATCAAACGGACGGAACTGAAAAAATCTGGAAAGTAGATCCCGCAACTCAAAAAATGGTAGATCATATTAATGTATACTCTGGAGATTCTAAAATTAAAGAGGTTAATGAATTGGAATGGATTGATGGAAAAATTTATGCTAATGTATGGTTTAAAGACGCCATTGCAGTTGTAAACCCAAACTCTGGTGCTGTTGAAGAAATTTTAGATTTGTCCGCATTAAGAAAAACTATGACAGACGTTAAGAAAGATGATGCTTTAAACGGAATAGCTTACAATCCTAAAACAAAGACGATTTTTGTAACAGGTAAAAATTGGAATAAAATGTTCGAAATTACCGTTTCTGAATAAATCTAAGAAAATAATTTACACATAACTTTCACAGATTTCACGGCTTAGTTCGTGATAATTTGTGAAATTTGTGTTTTTATAGCATTCTAAATAAAATTAAATCTAAGGCAATGATCACTTTAATTAAAAACATAAAAGAACTGCTACAGGTTCGTGAAACTTCTGTTTCGAAAGTTTCAGGCGCTGAAATGGCAATTCTTCCCACTATCAAAAATGCCTTTTTAATTATAAAAGACAATCTCATTGCTGATTTTGGTGCTATGGAAAATCTTCCGGAAGTAAAAGCTGATAAAATTATTGACGCAACAGGAAGAATTGTCCTTCCATCCTGGTGCGACAGTCATACACACATCGTGTATGCAGGCAATCGCGAGCAGGAGTTTGTTGACAGAATTAATGGATTTACTTATGAGGAAATTGCAAATCGTGGCGGCGGGATCCTAAACTCTGCAAAAAAGTTAAACGAAACATCCGAAGAAGAAATCTACGAACAGTCCAGAATTCGTTTAGAAGAAGTAATGCGTTTAGGAACCGGAGCTGTAGAAATAAAATCGGGTTACGGCCTGACAATTGAAGGCGAATTAAAAATGCTTCGTGTTATTAAAAGACTGGCAGAAAATTATCCAATTTCAATTAAAGCTACTTTTTTAGGCGCTCACACATTTCCAATACATTATAAAGAAAACAAAGCGGGTTATATTGATGAAATCATTACGAAAATGATTCCTGAAATTGCTCAGAATAAGCTTGCAGATTATGTTGATGTTTTTTGCGAAAACGGCTATTTCTCTGTAGAAGAAACGGAAAAAATCATGCAGGCAGGAATCGATTTTGGCTTAAAGCCGAAAATTCACGTAAACCAATTTAATTCTATTGGAGGAATTCAAGCTGGAGTTAAATTTAACGCTCTTTCTGTAGATCATCTGGAAATTATGAATCCAGAAGACACTGAAGCTTTAAAAGGAACAGAAACAATGCCAGTTGCATTACCATCGTGCTCTTATTTTTTAAGCATTCCTTACACCCCTGCAAGAGAAATGATTACTGCAGGATTACCAATTGCTTTAGCAACCGATTTTAATCCTGGTTCTACTCCGTCAGGAAACATGAATTTTGTAGTTGCCACAGCATGCATCAAAATGAAAATGACTCCAGAAGAAGCCATAAACGCAGCTACCATAAACGGAGCCTATGCCATGGGAATTTCAGAAACCCACGGAAGTATTAGAAAAGGCAAAAAAGCCAATCTGATTATCACAAAACCTATTTCATCCTATTATCAGATTCCATATGCTTTTGGAAGCAACTTAATAGAAAGTGTATTTATTGAAGGTGAAATTTTCTCATAAAAAAAGAGGAGTTTGAGCTCCTCTTTTTTATACAATACTGATTTTTTTTCTTATCTTAAAGAAAAGCTTGTTTTAGAAACCAACTCGTCATTATCAAAAATATTAATAAAATAAGTTCCTTTTTCGAAATCCTTACCCGGCAAATCCTCAGAAACATTCACTGATTTATTTTCATACTGCACTGTTGTTTTAAAACTGTATGTCAATGAATTATCACCAAAACTTTCTGTCTTTTTATCACCTAAAACATTATTTTTGCTGTCAATAACCTGTACATAATAGCTTTTGTCTCCAGACTTGGCAATTTGGTTTTCAGCAATAGTAAAACTTATTTTTAAAACATCAGCACGGCTTGCTTTATCAGTTTCAATTTGCTTTCCTGAACTTCTCAGTTTGTAAGCAGCAGTTTTTGTATTTAAAACAGACAATTTAGAACCTTTTTCAACAGTTTTAGCTAAGGCCTCATTTTGCCCTACTAAAACTTCATTAAACTTTTTAGATTCTCCCAGGACAACAATTGTGCTGTCTCTTTGAACTGTTAAAACACCATTTTGTTTTTTTAATTCATCATTTTCAGCAACCAAAGTCTTCATTTTAGTCTGCAATCCCTGAACCTGTGATTTGAATTTAGAAACATCCCCTTTTGATTTATTTAAGTCATCCATCAAAGCCACAACTTTGTCTCTTTCCTGAATTAACTCATCTGACATCGAAGTGTTTTCAGCAATAGCAGCATCATATGTTGCTTTCAATTCCTGAAGATCTTTCATTACAGATTCTTTTTCTGTCAGAGTGTGTGTAAGTTCTGTTTTTACACCATCAGAATCAGAAGAAAGTTTAAAAATGTATACTAAACTACCAATTAGTAGGACTGCTAAAACAGCGATTACCGCCTTTAGACTTGAGTTGTTTTTGTTTGGGTTTTCCATATTTAATAATTTTCTTTAATAACAAATTTAAATAATTAATGTAAGGTAATAACGTTAGTTAACACAATTATATTATTTTTGGATAATATTTTTTTTTATGGATAAATTAATCCCTTTTACTGTTAATGATTTAGCAAAAGTCACCAACCACCGAAGTGGTGAGATAAAATTTGGGGAAAAAATGATTACTATTCCAAAAGGAGTAGATATAATTGATTTTTTAAAAGAAAGTGAGGCTAAATATGTGCTTTTAGGCATTCCTGAGGATATTGGCGTACGTGCTAATTACGGAAGACCCGGTGCAGCATCTGCATGGGAAAGTGCTTTAAAAAGCATTGCCAACATTCAGCACAATCGTTTTTGTAAAGGAAGTCAAATTATCATTTTAGGGCATATCGATGTAGCTCAAGAAATGCGTGATGTTGAAAATCTGGATTTCAACGATATTGATGACCGATCAAAACTGAGTCAGCTGGTTGAAAAAATTGACAAAGAAGTTTCTCATATTATCTTTACTGTAATCAAGGCTGGAAAAACACCTATTATTATTGGCGGAGGGCATAATAATGCTTACGGCAATATAAAAGGCTCTGCACTTGCAAAAGGAAAGCCTATAAATGCTATCAATTTTGACGCTCATTCAGATTTTAGGATTCTTGAAGGACGTCATAGCGGAAACGGATTTTCGTATGCGTATGAAGAAGGTTTCCTTAAAAAATACTTCATTTTTGGTTTACATGAAAATTATACCTCAAAAAGCGTACTGGATATTATAAAAAAACTGGAAGACCGCGTGCGTTACAATACTTATGACAGCATCAACATACGTGAGGAAAAGGATTTTAATAATGAAATGATAGCTGCACTTGAATTTATAAAAACTGATTCATTTGGGATAGAAATCGATTTGGACGCTATTCCAAACATTGCCAGCAGTGCCATGACAATAAGTGGTTTTTCAATCGAACAATTACGGCAGTTTATCTCCTATTTCGGACAGCATAAAAATGCTGCTTATTTACATATTTGTGAAGGAGCACCTGATCTGGACAGCTCACCAAACAATCATTTAATTGGCAAATTAATTGGCTATCTGATAACCGATTTTATCAAAGCTAATCACGAAAAAGTGTAATTATAATTTTCCCTTTTCCAAATAAACCCCGAATCAATTAAACGATTGACCGAATAAAACTATCTTTGCACAGAATTTAGCACTTAAAACTAAATTCTTAACACATAAGATATGTTATTCGAAGATTTATCACTTTCAAAAAGTATACAAAAAGCCGTATTTGAAGAAGGCTACCTAAACCCTACACCTATTCAGGAACAAGCTATTCCGATTGTTTTGGCCGGGAGAGATTTAATTGGCTGTGCACAAACCGGTACAGGAAAAACAGCCGCATTTGCGATTCCGATTATTCATCAATTACACCGAATTGTAGGCTCATCAAAAAAAGCTAAACAAATTCGTGCCCTTATAGTTACTCCAACACGTGAACTGGCCGTACAAATTGGACAAAGTTTTGATACGTATGCCAAATACACCAACCTGACTCAGTTGACAATTTTTGGCGGAGTTTCTCAAAATCCACAAGTAGATACACTAAAAAAAGGAGTTGATATTTTGGTAGCAACACCAGGAAGACTTTTAGACTTACAAAAACAGGGATTTCTTGATTTAGATCATTTACATGTCTTAGTATTGGATGAAGCTGATCAAATGCTGGATATGGGATTTGTAAACGATGTAAAAAAAATAGTAAAACTAACCCCTAAAAACAGACAAACACTATTTTTCTCAGCTACTATGCCAATAGCTATAAGAGAATTGGCAGAAGTGTTTTTAACAGAACCTGAAACAGTTACCGTATCTCCTGTATCTTCAACTGCAGAAAATGTGGAGCAACGCGTTTATTTTGTTGACAAAACAGAAAAAAGAAACTTACTTTATCATTTAATAAAAACAGAGGGGCTATCAAATGTACTGGTTTTTGCAAGAACCAAACATGGAGCAGATAATGTGGTTAAAGCGCTTCGTAAAAAAGACATTCCCGCAGAAGCTATTCACGGAGACAAATCTCAAAATGCAAGACAACGTGTTTTAGATGCTTTTAAAAACAAAGAAGTTGGTGTATTAGTTGCTACAGACATTGCTGCAAGAGGAATTGATATTGATCAGTTACCATTTGTAATTAATTTTGATTTACCAAATATTCCGGAAACCTATGTGCATCGAATTGGCCGAACCGGACGTGCTGGTAATGGGGGAATTGCAATTTCATTTTGCGGTAAAGACGAACATCCGTATTGGAAAGACATTCAAAAATTAATAAAAGTTGATGTAAAAACCATTAGTGATCATCCGTACCAATGGCATGCCGGAAGCCCTGAAGCAACTTCAGAAAAACCTAAAAATTCAAACAGAAGCGGTGGTGCTCATAAATCAAGAAAATCAAATGCATCTAAGCAAAACAAAAAGCGTTGGTACTAATAACCAACGCTTTTTTCTTCTAAAATAAGATTATTTATTATTCTGAATAATTTATCAGGTTCAAAAGGCTTAACTATAATATCATTCATTCCTGAAGAAATAGCTTCATCAGCAATCTCATCCTTATCAAAAGCAGTGAGAGCCACAATAGGCGTTACATTCCCACTGGAACGGATTCGCCTGGTTGTTTCAAATCCATTCATTAATGGCATATTAATATCCATTAAAACAACATCAAACTCTTCTTTTTTAAGCAAATCAATTGCTGCAAAACCATCATCTGCAACACTACATTTATAATTATTTCTTTCAATTATTTTTTTTGTAACCAGCTGATTCACAAAATTATCATCTACTATTAAAACTTTAAACTGAGAATTGAATTCAAAATCAAATTGATCAACAGCGGCCTTATTTTTTTCAGGATTTTTCTTAAATGGAATTGTAAAAGTAAATGCTGTACCCTTCCCTATTGCACTTTTTAAGGAAATAGTACTTCCAAACAAATTAAGCAACTTCTTTACAATGCTCAGTCCTAATCCTGTGCCCTGATAATCCTCTTCTTTCCTTCCCACTTGTACAAACTTCTCAAAAATCTTGCTTTGATCAGCTAATGCAATACCAATACCATTATCTTTTACCTTAAATTCAATAAAATGATTATCCTCTTCAATCTTCGACAATTTTGCTTTTATTGTAACTTTTCCGTTTTTGGTAAATTTAAGTGCATTTCCAACCAAATTCATTAAAATCTGACCAAATCTAAGCTTATCACCGATTAAATATCGAGGAATTTCCGAATCAATATTAACCAAAATTTGATTATTATTTTTTTTAGATAAAAATGATAAAGAATTTTTAATCATATCGATCTCTTCTAATAAATCAAAAGTCGAATTTTCCAAAACGACTCTATTTTCTTCTATTTTATTAATTTGAAGAATATCATTTACCAGGGTCAGTAAATATCGGGCAGAAAACTTTAATGAACTGAGATAAGGGCTTCCCGACAATTCTTTGTGTTCTTCTAATAACATATTCGTAACACCCACCACGCCATACAAAGGAGTTCGTAATTCATGACTTATGGTAGAAATAAACTGTGTCTTCAGCAACGATGCCTCTTCAGCAATCTCCTTTGCTTTTAAAAGCTCTTCATTTGCTTTTTTCTTGATAACAATATTTTTATATAAAGTAAAAATCAATATTAAAAAAACAAACGATATTATAATAAATAAAACAACAATAATTCTGGACTTTTTAAGACTTTGGGATTGTGTAATCTTTTCGTTTTCAATTTTATCTATTTCTCTTTTGTATTCATCAAGCTCTAAATTAAATCCTGCAACAGAGGCTTTTTTTAACTTTTCCTGACCATACAACTCATCAGTAATTTTATTATAATTAGACAAATTTTCGTAAGCTTCTTTATACTTTCTGATTTTGATCAAAAAATGGGAGTATTCTAAATATGCATAGGACAAGTCAGATTGTTTCTCACCTTGTTCCTCAGTATTTTTTCCTGAATCAATTGATTTTTTAAAATAGGCATCTGCTTTTTTATAATCCATTTTATGACTGTAAAACATACCATTAAGCATGTTTACAACAATTGCAACTGATTCATCCCCATCCCTCTTTTGATATAAATTTATAAATTTTAAAAAAGGAGCACCTTCATCAAAACGCCCAATATCAAAATAAACCCAGGCAATATTTACGTTTATAAAATAAACCTGCTTAAAATCATTGATTTTTAAACCATAAGCAATTGATTTTTTGTAATAACGGATACCTTTATCTAACTGTTTTTTTTCAAAACAATAGATATTTCCCAAATTATTATAAATACTATACTTTATTGAATCTGCAGTTGTTCTATTAGCATAAAACAAACTCTTGTTGTAGAAAAAAATAGCCTTATCAAATTCTGACAATTCATTATAATTATCAGCAATAATTCTATAACAGTCGGCAATTAAAAAATTATCTTTTTTTAAAAAAGCATAATTTAAAGCTACCCTGGAATTAATTAATGATTTTTCAAAATTTGATTTTTTTAAATATAAACATGCCTGACTAATTAATTCATCAATTTTAGCATCTGAAATTTCTTTAGAATGTACAATTACTGGATTACAAAAGCAATACAGAAATAACAAGTACAAAAAAATCCTCATTTGGGGCATAATTGGGGCTAATTTCGCCAAATATACACTTTAAAACAAAAAGAGCTGTATTTGATCAACAAATTACAACTCTTTTATATAAAATATCTGTAAAAACTTATATTTAAAGCTCTTAAGTATTAATTCTTATTGAATCCTTTTGCTTTTTATTCTTTATCTGCTTCCCATTGCCCCACTACTGAAGTTGCCAAAGCATTTCCTAAAACATTTGTTGCACTTCTGAACATATCGCAAAAATGATCAATCGGTAAAATCAAAGCAATTCCTTCAACCGGAATATCAAACATACCACAGGTTGCCGCCACTACAACCAAACTTGCTCTTGGTACACCTGCAATTCCTTTACTGGTTAACATTAAAACTAAAAGCATAACCATTTGGGTACCTAAATCTAAATGCACATTGTAAAACTGTGCAATAAAGATACTTGCAAAAGTCATATACATCATACTTCCGTCAAGATTGAAAGAATATCCAAGCGGCAACATAAAAGAAACGATTCTATCTTTTACTCCAAAACTTTCTAATTCTTCCGTCAATTTTGGAAAAACGGCTTCACTGCTCGTTGTTCCAAAAGCAATTGCTAAGGGCCCGGTTATACGTTTTAATAATTCGATCATTCTTCCTTTTAAGAAAATAAAACCAACCGCAATCAAAACAACCCACAATGTGCCTATTCCTAATAAAAACGAACCGAAGAACTTAAAGTAAGTTATTAATAATTCTTCAGCATCTCTAACAGCAAATACTCCTGCAATAGCTCCAAAAACTCCAATTGGAGCGAAGTTCATTACATAATTCACCATTTTTAATACAATATGTGACATTTTATCTAAAGCGCCTATAACCGGTTTTACTTTAGCTCCTAAAGATGCCGCAGCTAATCCGAAAAATATTGAAAAGATTACAATCTGCAGAATTTCGTTAGTTGCCATAGCTTCAATAATACTCTTAGGAACAATATGCTCAACAAAATTCTCAAAAGATAAATTTTGCGTTTTAGCCGTTACCTCAGAAGCAGCTCCCATATCAACATTCCCTAATTTAATACCAACACCCGGCTCTAAAATATTTACATAAAAAAGCCCTATTAATAAGGATATAAAAGAAGCAGTAAAAAACCATCCAAGTGCCTTACCTCCAATTCTTCCAACACTTTTAATATCTCCCAATTTTGCAATTCCGACTACCAGAGTAGTGAAAACCAACGGAGAAATAATCATTTGAACCAATCGAATAAAAATAGTTGCCAGCATTTTTATTTTATTGCTGAACGATTGTGCTGCTTCAGTTGAAATCGAATTATGCAATATGATTCCTAAAATAGCACCCAAAATCATGGCTATTAAAATTTGACCTGTCAGTCCGGAAAAAAAAGATTTTTTTTGCTTTTGGATTGTATCCATTATTGTTTGAATTTATAATTAAAAAAAGACCCTCACTGCCTGCTTTTAAATTAATATGTCTTGTTGATCAAATAAAAATCAGCCAAAACAATAGCTGCCATAGCTTCTACGATAGGCACAGCTCTTGGCACTACACAAGGATCATGACGTCCTTTTCCGGTCATTGGTGTGATATTTCCTTTATTATCTAATGAATCCTGAGTTTGCATGATAGTCGCAACAGGTTTAAAAGCTACCCTGAAATAAATATCCATCCCATTACTGATTCCGCCCTGTATTCCTCCTGAAAGATTTGTTTTTGTAGTTGCGTCAGGATTGTATAAGTCGTTATGCTCGCTTCCTTTCATTTCTGAACCAGAAAAACCGCTTCCGTATTCAAAACCTTTTACTGCATTAATAGACAGCATTGCTTTTCCTAATTCTGCGTGAAGTTTATCAAAAACCGGTTCCCCTAAACCAACAGGTACATTCTGAATTACACATGAAACCACTCCACCAACTGTATCTCCCTGCTTGCGGATATCACGAATATACTCTTCCATAATTGCTGCTGATTTTTCATCAGGACAACGTACAGGATTACTTTCTATCTTTGAAAAATCCAATTCCTGATAAGGTGTATCTAAATGAATTGGACCTACTGATGAAACGTAGGCATTAATCTTAATTTCAGGCAGCATTTGTTTCGCAATTGCTCCTGCTACTACTCTGCTTGCAGTTTCACGTGCCGAACTTCTTCCGCCTCCGCGATAATCCCTAAAACCATATTTCTGATCGTATACATAATCAGCATGGCTTGGCCTGTAATTATCTTTTATATGTGAATAATCATCTGATTTTTGATTGGTATTCGGAATAACAAATCCAATTGGAGTTCCGGTAGTTTTTCCTTCAAAAATACCTGATAAAAACTGAACTGCATCCGGTTCTTTTCGTTGAGTTACAATTGCGGACTGTCCCGGTTTTCTTCGGGCCATATCCAATTCAATCGCTTCAAAATCAAGTTCAATTCCTGATGGACAACCGTCTATGATTCCGCCTAAAGCTTCCCCATGAGATTCTCCAAATGTGGTAACTTTATATAGTGTGCCGTAGCTATTTCCTGCCATTATAATTAGTTTTGAGCAAATGTAAGTTTTATGAATTAAATTAAAAAATTTAAAATTAGTATTCCCCGATAACTCTCTTTTGAAAAATCATAATTTATTAAAACTGAAGCTAAATTGATAACCTTATGATAAAACAAAACTCATTTCAGTTTCTTTAATTTGTTAAACTTCAAATTAAGAAAAATTGAAAAAAAGAAATGTCGAATTAGTCATCATTTCCGATGTACATTTAGGAACTTACGGCAGCCATGCAAAAGAGCTAAACAACTACCTTTCAAGCATTAAACCAAAAACATTAGTTTTAAATGGAGACATCATTGATGCCTGGCAATTTAGAAAATCTTACTTCCCAAAATCACATTTAAAAGTTATTCAGCGTATAATTGGAATGGCTTCAAAAGGTACAAAAGTATATTATATTACTGGAAACCATGATGAAATCCTGAGAAAATTTAGTGATATGAATATGGGGAATTTTTCTTTGTTAGATAAATTAGTTTTAGAATTAGACGATAAAAAGGCATGGATTTTTCACGGTGACGTTTTTGATGCATCTGTACAACATTCTAAATGGATTGCAAAATTAGGTGGTTTAGGTTATGATTACTTAATTCTATGCAATCGATTTGTAAATTGGTTTTTAGCCAAACTAGGAAGAGAACCTTATTCATTTTCAAAAAAAATAAAGGCCAGTGTAAAAAAAGCCGTTAAATTTATTTCAGATTTTGAAACTACTGCTACTGATCTCGCCATAGAAAAAAAATACGATTATGTTATCTGTGGGCACATTCATGAACCCAAAATTATTGAAAAAGAAAATAAGTATGGTTCAACTTTATATTTAAACTCGGGAGACTGGATTGAAAATTTAACTGCCTTGGAATATCACAAAAAACGATGGAAATTATTCTCGTATTCTAATGCAGACTTTACTGAAACAGACGAAAATCTTTTTGAAATGGAAGATATTTTAACATCACAATTAATTACTTCGATCATAAAACAAAAGTAACTTTTTAACAACTAACAACTTACCTAAAAATTAGCTTAACAGTAGATGTTTTTTTGATAAAATATGGGAATTACATAACAATTTTAAATAATTTTATACGTTTGAGTTGAACAATAATTATAATTTTGAACAAAAATTAATAACCATTTTTTATGAAAAAAATCATTTTATCTGCTATTACGCTATTAGGTATAGCGTTTACTGCGCAATCACAACAAATTTCTAAACATGCATTAGGATTACGTCTGGGAGACAATAACGGATTTGGAGGAGAAGTATCATACCAATTAGGGTTGAACCAAAAAAACAGACTTGAATTTGACTTAGGGTTGAGAGACAGTAAATATGTTAATGCTATAAAAGGAGTTGCTCTATATCAATGGGTCTGGAACATTGAAGGAGGTTTCAACTGGTATGCCGGTGTTGGAGGTGGTGTTGCAGCCTGGGATTATGATGGTCCTGGTGATTATGATGGAGATCGTAGTGACACATATATTTTTGCAGCCGGTGATATTGGCATAGAATACAGATTTAAAGAGTTCCCTCTTACCTTATCATTAGATGCCAGACCTGAAATTGGATCAGGATATTACGATGACGATAACTTTGGCTTCGATGTAGGTCTAGGAGCAAGATTTAGATTCTAAATTTCTAAATAAATCATCTACTTTATAAAAAAAATCCTGTCGTTTATGCGACAGGATTTTTTTTACTTAACAATTATTTCTTTTTTAGAATGTACTTTAACAACCGTGTAAGGATAGCTAATTACCTGGATCACCATAGCATCTTTAGCAGGAGCATTTTCTTTAACAGTAATAATAATATTTTTTTCTGTTTCTTCTACTTTTTCAACTCCTATTGAGTAGCCTCCACTGTTCTTTTCACCCATATTCAGAATCACATAATTAGAATTATTAATATCATCCTGTTTCATCTTACTCTTTAAAAGCGGGTCATTCTGAAGCATTAAAATTTCATTTGGCTCACTCAAAATCTCAAAAAATTTGATATTTCCACCACCGTCAGATTGTTGTGTTAAAACTTCATACAATGCGACATTTGATTTTGATGTTTTTTTTGCTCCACAGGAAATCAAAACAAAAACTGCTAAAACCGAAATTACTTTTTTCATTTACCGTTTTTTTTTTATGGGTTAAATCTATTCTTTATAATCGTCTATTGCTTTTTGATATAACGCTTCATATATAGGTAATATGTTTTTAATATCGAATTTTTTTGCAACCTCTAAAGCATTATTTTTAAACTCTTTCAAAACTGCATCATCTTTAAGAATTTTAATCGCATTTGAAGCCATTTGCTCAATATCTCCTACATCACTCAGGTATCCTGAAATACCATCAAAATTTACTTCCGGCAAACCACCTGAATTACTTGAAATCACCGGTACTCCGCATGCCATCGCTTCTAAAGCGGCCAAACCAAAACTTTCTGTTTCTGAAGGAAGCAAAAATAAGTCTGTCAAAAGTAAAATTTTATCAATCTCATTACTGTTTCCAAAGAAAATTACCTTATCATAAATTCCCAGCTTCTGACATAAAATTTCTGCCTTTTCTTTTTCAGGACCATCACCAACCATCATCAATTTAGCTGGCATTTCTTTCTGGATCTGATAGAAAATCTTAATAATATCCGGAATTCGTTTTACCTTTCTAAAGTTACTGATATGCGTAATAATACGCTCATTTTCCTTTGCCATAACATTACGATGACAAGGAGCAAGCGGGTCTTTTTTAACTTTATCTAATTCAATAAAGTTAGGAATCACCTTAATTTTATTTTTAATTTTAAACAATTTCAGCGTATCATCTTTCAAACTCTGCGAAACAGAAGTCACATAATCAGATTTATTGATACTGAAGGTCACTGCAGGTTTATAAAAAGGATGATTTCCAACCAGCGTAATATCCGTTCCGTGAAGCGTTGTAATCATTGGAAGATTAATCCCTTCGTTTTTTAGCATTTGCTTCGCCATATAACCCGCATAAGCATGTGGAATTGCATAATGAACATGAAGCAACTCTATTTTATAAAGTTTCACCATATCAACCAATTTGCTTGACAAAGCCAATTCATAAGGCTGATAATGAAAAAGAGGATACTCAGGAACGTTTACTTCGTGATAATGAACATTCGGATTTAAAAGTGCTAATCGTACCGGCTGGCTATACGTAATAAAATGTATTTCGTGTCCTCTTCGGGCTAATTCCAGACCTAACTCTGTGGCTACTACCCCACTACCACCAAATGTAGGATAACAAACTATTGCTATTTTCATGTATTAAATTTAATACTACGAAAATACTCAAAAATCACGTTTAAATAAGTATTTACAATGTTAGATTTTTTAGAAAACTTCAACTCCTTACTTCTTTTATCCTTATTAAAGTTAAAGGATAATAATCTATAAATTCAACTTAAAACCAAGAGTTTCTTATTTAGCTTAAGGAGCAAAAAATCAATTTTCAAAAAACAATTTATCCCGCTGTCCGTTAAATCTTTTATGGTCTGGTTAAAAAACGAAACCATAAAAGGATAAAACTCCCATCGGGGCTAGTTTAGAGGTTTCGTTTTTATAAGAAATAAAAATAAGATTACAATATTAATTAAAAAAACTAAATTCAAAATCTACCAAAGCTGTTGTCTAAAAAAATATAGCAACAACTATTAAAACCAACTGAAACAAAAGCAGCAGCCAGAAAACCAAAAATGAAGGTTCAATAGTTTCAGACACAAATCTTTTTATATTACCTGAAATAACTTCGGATAGTTTAAGATCTTTATTAGCGAAATCTACATTATCAAAACTGATTTTATTGAGTAAATAACTAATTACTTTTTTCTTGATCTTAGAACTTTCCTTATCATTTTTATTCGCTTCCAAAAGTTTCAATTTTAGCATTGTTTTATTCGAAATTGAATTAGTCCAATTATTAGAAGCTGTCAATTTATCTACAAGTAAGACAATTTTCCCTTCAATGTAACCTCCCATCTTGTTTTCCCAAATTTGATGAATAGCAGTCTGGATAGCTACTTTGTTTGCAAACATGAAATAGGCCAAAATAAACATTGGAGCGCCAATAAATAAAAGAAATCCACAGAAATTATGAGAAAATAGATTTATCAGGTATACATATATACTTCCGTGTCCGCCTCCAGCTCCACCATTGTCCTGAAATAGAATTATTAAAAAACATATTAATGTAAATAAAGTTCCAACCGATACAATTGTAAACCATCTGAAGGATGATTTTGCTGTAATTTTAGCAATAATCTTAATTTCTTCATTCATAAGTATTTATCTTTTTATTTTAGTATTTGTTTACAATAATACATTTTTAATAAGTAAAAACCTATTTTTATAAACAAAAAAGGCATGAAAAATGAATTTCATGCCTTTCGATAAATAGTATTATTTTTAAAAAAATCTGCTATGCCAGCTGTCGGCGGCAGGAACTTCCCAAGACTCATTAAACTCTTCAATATTATTTACTAAATTATTAAAAACTATCGTATTCTCAGATACCGATTTATCTTTAACCATTTTCTTGAAATCAATTAATGTTTTGTGGGCAATATGCTCTCCAAGTTTAAAAGTTACGTTCATTTTATCCAATAAATCAACATTATACTTTTTCTCTAAACCCTGAATAAACTCAACAGAACTATCAATTGAACAGCCTGTAGCAGCCTGCACATCCTGATTAACAGCCAATATTATAAATCGATTGTATTTAAGCAAAAAAGAAGCTTCAAGACTTGTTCCATGCGCGGCCCATTCTTCTACAAAAGCTTTTAAATCAGTTTCAATATCAGAAAATTCTTCCTCAGAAAATTTTCTGTTCGATTGATAAATCCAAACTCTGGATTCACCTGGTAAATTTTCAAAAGGTATATACATTTTTAATTTTAGATTTTATTTTTTTGTTTCAAGTTTCAGGTTTCAAAACTTAGAACCTTAGCCTCTTAATAGCTCAGAATCCTAACTAAAGATCTTGTGCATTCGCAATTAACTCAGCAATATCCATTACTTTAACCTGACCTTCTTTTTCTTTGTTTTTGATACCGTCCGTTAACATCGTATTGCAAAACGGACAACCTGCTGCAATAATATCGGGTTGGGTTTCAAGTGCATCTTCGGTTCTTTCAATATTTACCTCTTTATTTCCGGGTTCTGCATCTTTAAACATCTGTGCTCCCCCAGCTCCACAACACAAACCATTAGCTTTTGAACGTTTCATTTCAACTAATTCAACGTCCAGTTTCTCAATTAAATTTCTTGGTGCTTCATAAATTTTATTAGCCCTTCCTAAATAACACGGATCATGAAAAGTAATTTTTTTGCCTTTAAACTGACCACCTTCCACAGTAAGTCTTCCTTCGTCAATTAATGACTTCAAAAACTCCGTATGGTGAATAACTTCATAATTACCTCCCAATTCAGGATATTCATTTTTTAAAGTATTAAAACAATGTGGACAGGCAGTAACTATTTTTTTTGCTTCATAAGCATTCAAAACCTCAATATTCATCATGGCCTGCATCTGAAATAAAAACTCATTTCCTGCTCTTTTTGCAGGATCTCCGGTACAGCTTTCTTCAGCACCCAATACAGCAAAAGAAACGTTTGTACGATTAAGAATTCGCACAAAAGCTTTTGTGATTTTTTTTGCCCTATCATCAAAACTTCCTGCACAACCAACCCAAAACAACACTTCCGGTTGTTTTCCTTCTGCTAACATCTCTGCCATTGTTGGTACTACTAAACTTTCTGACATCTTATTATTTTGTTATATCGGTTAATCATTGAATTGCTTAAACGTTGATAACGAATTGACAACCCATTTGTAAAACCTAAATTATTTTAAAATCGGCAAACGGTTATAAACAAGCAACCATTTAAACAATAAATCCTAATTCTCGTTTTTCCAGTTCAATCGGTCTTGCTGGCTGTATTGCCAAGGTGCACCATTATTTTCAATATTTGTCATCATAGCGTTTAATGACATCGGGGCAGCACTTTGTTCCATTACCAAATAACGACGCATATCCATAATAATAGACAGCGGACTTATATTAACGGGACATTCTTCAACGCAGGCATTGCAAGACGTGCAAGCCCACAATTCTTCGGGAGTAATATAATCGTTTAATAATGTTTTATTATCCGGAACAAAAATACCTTTATTGCTATCTATATTTTTTCCTACTTCCTGCAAACGGTCTCTCGTATCCATCATAATCTTACGAGGAGATAATTTTTTTCCTGTTTGATTTGCAGGACAAGAAGATGTACAACGTCCACATTCTGTACACGTATAAGCATTTAATAATTGTACCCAGTTTAAATCCTGAACATCACTTGCACCAAATTTTGCAGGAACTGCATTTTCATCTACAGGAGCAGCAGCAAACGGATCGGCATTTGGATCCATCATTAATTTTACTTCTTTGGTAACCGACTCAAGATTATTAAATTTTCCTTTAGGATTTAAATCTGCAAAATAAGTATTTGGAAATGCTAAAAGAATATGAAGGTGTTTTGAGAAATACAAGTAGTTCATAAAAACCAAAATACCAACAATATGCAACCACCAAAAAACTTCAAATAACAAAACCACCAATTCATTTGACATTCCGTTAAAAACAGGAGCTATGAATTGACTTACCGGAAAACTTCCTGCCTTATGAAAAACTCCTCCCGGAACATTTTGCAAATGCAAATCAGAGGCATTCATCAGTAAAAACAAAACCATAAGAACGGTTTCAAAATACAAAATATAATTAGCATCACTTTTAGGAAATCCGGTTAAATCCGAATGTATAAAACGTTTTAATCTAATCAGATTTCTTCTAATCCAGAAAACTGTTACTGCAAAAATTACAAGTATTGCTAATATTTCGAAAGAAGCTATTAAGATATCATAAACAAATCCCAGATAAGGGGCAAAAATTCTATGAGTTCCAAATAACCCGTCAATAATTATTTCAAGTAATTCGATATTAATAATTATGAACCCCACATAGACAACAATATGAAGTATTCCGGCTATAGGACGCTTAACCATTTTTGATTGTCCCAGTGCAATCAAAGCCATATTTGCCCAACGTGCTTTAGGATTATCTTTTCTGTCTACATCAACTCCCAAATTGATATTTCGAATGATTTTTTTTACGTTTGAAGCAAAAAAAGCGAAACCAGCTATCAGCACTATAGCAAATAAAATATTATCTAGATAGCCCATTACTATTATTTTTTAGTTGTCGAATTTACATCTTCTGTCGGAGCTACATAAGGTTTATTTTTCTTTCCAAAAACAGAAACATTTACATAGCGTGTTGGATTAAGGCGCACATCCTGTAATAATAATTCTAATTCTTTTGAAGTTTTTGACAAATTAGTATACAGGGCATCATCATTAAGTAATTTTCCGGCAGTTCCTTTCCCCGAATTCAAATTACTCATAATACCGTCAACTTTTGCAAGTGTCTGATTTAGATTTCTAACCGTTTTACCTAAATCGGCCTTGTTTAAAGAATCAGAAATTTTATTAAAATTGCTTGACATTTTATTAAAATTTGTCACAACTCCGTTAATCTGCCCTTTATTAGTATCTAAAATAGAATTAAGGCTTCCTGAAGCTCTATGAAACTGCTCCATAGTCTGACTCAATTCTGACAATGATTTCTTTAAATCTTCCTGTCCTTTTTTATCCAAAACATTGTTTAGTCCGGAAACCAAAGTATTAATATTTGCAAGCATTAAATTTAATTGCTGCTGAATTGGCTCAATTTTACCACCTAAGGACTCTGTTAATCCTAATTCTATAGCAGCCTCCAGAGTTTGCCCATCTACCGCAAGGTTTTTATCTTCCAGATTTGGTATAATTTTAATTTGTTTTCCTCCAATTAAGCTTGGGGAATATAATGCTGCTTTACTGGTTTTAGAAATTGGAAAATCAGTTTTTAACTGAAGCTCTACTAATAACTTACCTGTTGTTTCATTGATTGTAATTTTACTTACTTTACCAATCCCAAGTCCGTTTAAAGTTACTGGAGCTGACTGTGGCAAATCTTCTACATTATCATATTCAACATATAAAGTCTGATAATTAGTAAAAAGGTCTTTCCCTTTTAAAAAACTATACCCCCAAATAAATAATAAAATTGATGCGATGACTAAAATAGCCGTTTTGATTTCTCTTGTTAGTTTCAAAATTGTAAGTGTTTGTACAAAAATAATATAAATATTCGAACTTACCAGTATTATTTGATGGCGTCCTGAATGTTGATTTTTTCACCATTTTTAGTCGCTACTAAAAAAGAAGCACCATATCCTTTACTTTTAGCTTCTTGCAAATATTTTTTAGCGCTTTCGTAATCTGAAGTCTCCTGATAAAAATATTTATAAATATTATTTTCATAGATCATCGTTACATTTTTTAACCCCTTGAAGTTTTTAGGCTCTAAAGGTGTCTTTTTTATACTGGCAATAAGCTGCACCTTAAAAAAAGTTCCTTTTACAGTATCCTTAACTGTTTTTGGAGTATTTTGAACGGTTTTAGGCTTTGCAGGGATAGAAGTGTCTCTTGCAGGCTTTATGTCGTTTATTTCTGGGGCGCCTGTTCCAAAGTATTCTCTTTTATAACTTAAAATAGCCTGAGCAATTGCCTGAGCTATATCATCCTGTCCTGCTTCTGAATTTAAAATATCTCCTTCAGTAGGATTAGAAACAAATCCTGTTTCTACTAAAACCCTTGGCATGTAAGCCTTATGAAGTACCATAAAAGGAGCTTGTTTTACTCCTTCTCCTCTAATTTTTTTTCCAAGTTTTGCAAAATTATCTTCAATTTTACTAGCTAAGGAAATACTGTTATCCAAATATTCTTCCTGCATCAACATCATTGCCGTCATTGACTCAGGCGAATTGGGATCAAATCCTTCATACTTACGTTTATAATCTTTTTCGAGTGTAATAACCGAGTTTTCTTTTTTCGCTGCTTCAAGATTCGAAGAAACTTTACTCAAACCCATTACATATGTTTCTGTTCCGTCTGCAGCTGTATTTTTATTGGCGTTGCAGTGTATCGAAACAAAAATATTGGAGTTGGCTCTGTTAGCAATATTGGCCCTTTCTACCAAATCAATAAAAACATCCGTTTTTCGGGTATATATAACATGAACATTTGGATTAAGTTCTAAAATCTTTCCTACTTTCAAAACAATAGCCAAAGCAATATTTTTTTCAATACGACCACTATAAACAGCACCAAAATCATGATCTCCATGTCCTGCATCAAGTGTTACTTTAAAAACATTTGACTGAGAGTAAACAGAAAAACACGTTATGGTCAGAAAAAAAATAAATATTAGTTTAGTTTTGTTAAAAATGTTCATAAATCTAAAAGTTAATTTTAATAAAATGCAAAGCTATAATTTTTACAATTGATTATTTTTGCCAAAAATTATATGTAAGTTTGACATGTCAAAAAACAAGCCATACTTTTACAAAAATAGCATTTAAACCTTTGCATACAAACTTATTTAATATCGTTTTAATATCATTTTTCCTAACTATAGGATGTGGTAATTTATATTCTCAGGAAATAAAACCAAAAAAAACTCCGTTACCGGCTGCAAGACAATCTGATAAATCAAAAAAAGCTTCTACAGATACTACAAAGACTATAACGGATACAATTAAAATTGACAGCATTAAGCCCAAAAAAGCTTTTCTCGAGGGACTACTTAAACATAATGCCAAAGGTTACGAAAAGATAGATAAAAAAAAGAATACCCTGACTCTTTATGATGAAGCCGAATTGTATTATAAAGATATTGAATTAAAATCCGGAATTATTATTCTTGATTATAAAAATGATGAAGTATACGCCGGAAGGATAAAAGATTCTGCAGGTGTTTTGGTACAATATCCGAATTTTAAACAAGGGGCTAATGAAGTTCAACCGGATTCAATTCGCTTTAATTTCAAAACAAAAAAGGCTTTAATTTATAATTCCAGAACAGAACAGGGAGAATTTAAAATTAAAGCAGAAATCACCAAAAAGGAGAATGACTCGGTTTACTATTTAAAAGGAGCTCGTTTTACTACATCGACTGACGTTGACAACCCCGAATATTATTTCAGAACGAGCAAAGTAAAATTTGTTCCCGGAAAAAAAGTAATTACCGGATTAACAAACATGGTTATTGCAGATGTTCCTACTCCAATTGCATTACCATACGCCTATTTCCCAATGAGCGAAGAAAAAAGCATTTCGGGTATTATTGTTCCCAGTTATAACGACTCAAACACCAGAGGGTTTTCATTACAAAACGGAGGTTATTATTTTGCTTTAAGTGACAATTATGATTTAACTGTTTTAGGAGATTACTATACCAACGGCAGTTATGCTATGCGTTTTGAATCCTCATATGCAAAAAGATACAAGTATAGAGGGAATGTTAATTTTAGATTTGAGAATTTAATATCAAGCGAAAGAGGCTATCCTGATTATTCTAAACAAAATATTTACAATATTCAGTGGTCACACTCAAAAGATTCCAAATCGAATCCTAATTCGAGTTTTTCTGCTTCTGTGAATATGGGTAGTAGTAAATATTTCAAACAATCCATTAATCAGGCTAATATTGGTTCCAGTTTAAACAACACACTTAGTTCTTCCATTTCGTGGAATAAAACATTCAATACTATCCCACAAGCCAGAATAGCCTTAACTGCAACGCATTCTCAAAATACACAAACCGAAGAAATAAATATGACTTTACCTTCGTTACAGGCAAGTGTTGATCGTATTTATCCATTTGTTGGAAAAGACGGTGTCAAAAAAGGTCTAATTAAAAATATTAACCTACAATACAATCTGAGTGGTAAAAACAGTTTTGTAACTACTGATTCTTTATTTTTTAAACCTCAAATGTTTGATAACGCACAAATTGGAATGCAACACAGCATCCCTCTTAGCACCAATTTTAAAATATTCAAATATTTTAGTGCTAGTGCATCAACAAATTATCAGGAGACCTGGGTAACAAAAACAATTAACAGATCTTTTGATAGCGACTTAAATACTGTTGTTGATAAAACAGTTAATGGTTTTGATGCCTTTAGAACGTATAACTTTAGTTCAAGTTTAGGAACCACTATCTATGGTACTTTCAAATTTGGGGACACAAAGAAAATACAAGCTATACGACATGTAATGCGCCCATCATTCTCCTACTCCTACACACCTAGTTTTGAAAGATATTATGACACATACGCCATAGATGCAACCGGAGCCACTTATAAAGATTACACCCGATTTGAAAACGGAGTTTACGGACAACCAGGAAAATCAAATTCTAATATAATCGGTTTTGATTTAAGCAATACTTTTGAAGCAAAAGTAACAGATAAGGACAGCACTAAAACAGAGCCTAAGAAAGTGATGTTGTTAAATAATTTAAATTTCAGCACCAGTTATAATTTTAATGCTGACGGAAAAACAACATTCGCACTTGAGCCTGTTCGGGTTAGTGGAGGAACTCAATTGTTTGATAATAAAATGAATGTCAATTTTGCCGCAACATTAAACCCTTATGCTATTGATAATTCCGGACAGCAAATTAATGTATTCAACATCAATAATGGAGGAAGCTTGTTTAGAATGACAAGTGCCAATATGACCCTGAATTATTCTTTTTCAAACAAAAACGACAAAAAGGATGAAAACAAACAAAGTGAGCGAAATGGAGGCCGTAGTGATGATTTATTTGGAACAAACACCGACCTTAATGACACCAGGAAAAGCCAATTTGCCGAAGAAGATTCTGAGAATGTAATTACAGAATTCTTCAATTCAAAACTTCCCTGGGACATGACTATGGCTTATTCGTTGACTTATACAAATACAAAAAGAGAAAATAAGATTTCGGGTAATTCTTTAATGATTTCTGCAAATATGGATATTACCCCTAAATGGAAAGGCGGAATCTCAACCGGTTATGATTTTGTACAAAAAGGCGTTACTTTTACCCAACTGCGTTTTGAAAGAGATTTATTAAGCTGGAGAATGTCTTTTAACTGGACACCTCTTGGTACCTATGCTAACTGGAATTTCTTTATTGGAATAAAATCAGGAATGCTTAGTGATATTAAATGGAATAAACGAAGCGCTTCTAACAGATAATCAAAATACAATTTTAATCTTTTTGTGATATGAAAAAAATAATCTTTACCGAAAAAGCACCGGCACCAATAGGACCTTATAATCAGGCTGTTTTATCAGGAAACACATTGTATGCTTCCGGACAAATAGCTATAAACCCGTCTACAGGAGAACTTGTTACAGAAAACATAAACGATGAAACACATCAGGTTATGCAAAATATTTCTGCCATTCTTGAAGCCGCAAATATGACATTTGAGAATATTGTAAAGGCTTCTATTTTTATTATGGATATGAATAATTTTGCAGCAATAAACACTGTTTACGGATCTTATTTTAATGAAAAAACCGCTCCAGCACGTGAAACGGTTCAAGTGGCTTGTTTGCCAAAAAATGTAAATGTTGAGATTTCTATAATCGCTGTGCAATAGCCTCTAATAATAATTGTGCCGTTGCTTCATTGGTTGCCAATGGCACATTATGTACATCACAAACCCTTATTAACATATTTATATCTGCTTCGTGCGGGTGACTGGACAAAGGGTCTTTAAAAAAGAAAACCATTTGAGTTAATCCTTCGGCTACTCTTCCGGCAATCTGAGCATCTCCGCCCAAAGGCCCTGAGAGCATTCGCCTTGTTTTAAAACCGGCTGCTTCCGCTTTGCCTCCTGTTGTACCAGTACCAATTAAACTTACATTCTCATTTTGCAGAACCTCTGTATTTTTAATTAAAAAATTAATCAAGTCTGCTTTTTTACCATCATGTGCAATAATTGCAATTTCCATTCTAAATTCTTATTTATTAGCAACGTGATAAGCTATCAGACCGTCAATTGGACGTCTCAAAACATTACCTAATTTAAGTTCATACTTATCAAATATTTCCTGTAATTCATCTTTTAAATAAAAAGCTATAGAACCAACAAAATGAACAGGAACTTCCTGGCAATTATCATATTGTTTAATATAGTTTTTAACAAAAGATTTCATCCCTTTGAAAATTATTTTTCTACAAAACTCAGACTCTTTATGCTGAATCAAAAACTTGGCAAAAGTTGCTAAATAAGCATTTGGGTTTGGCTCTTTATATAATTTATTTTTAATAAAATCAGGATCCAAATCGTATTCTTTTTCAAACTCAACTGCCAGTTCTTTAGGCATTTTATTGAAATAATATTTTTCTGATCAATTCTTTTCCAAAAACATTTCCGCTACAGTCATCCATCGCAATATAGCCTAATGACTGTACTTTTTGGTGCAATATTTTCCCATCAAAATAACTGCAATTAGAACCAGTACCCAAAATACTAACAATTGCCTCTTCTCCTTTTGGTGTAGTTGCATAAACTGCTGCATAGGTATCCTCATGAACCTCTACAATTGCATTTTCAAAATACACTCTAAACACCTCTTTTAATGCAGTTTGCATTCTTTCAGTTCCGCAACCTGCACCGTAAAAGAACAAATGTGTAGCTTCTTTTCGATTTTGAGAAATATCAAAACGATCATTTACTCTTTCAATAATTTCAGGACCATCAAGAATTTCCGGGTTCAATCCTAAAGTTTGCGTAGTAAACAATACTTTACCATTATCATCAATCGCTATCCAATCAGCCTTAGTAGAACCGCTATCAACTATTAATTTCATTTTAGTTTAGTTTTTTTTAGTTAGTTTAACTTTAATTAAAAGTGTGTTTTTCACATTAATTAAAGACATAACAAAATAAGAAAATCCCGTTACTTTGAGATAACGGGATTTTATCATTTAATAAAATATTATTTTAAACCTGCGATATGCACAGATAAATCAATCAATTTACTAGAGTACCCGTACTCATTATCGTACCATGATACCAATTTGAAGAAAGTTGAATTTAAACCAATTCCTGCAGTAGCATCAATGATTGAAGTTCTTTTATCAGAAATGAAATCCTGAGAAACAACTGCATCTTCAGTATATCCTAAGATACCTTTTAATTCATTTTCAGAAGCTTTTTTCAAAACTGCCATAATCTCTTCGTATGAAGTTTCTTTAGCCACTTTTACCGTTAAATCTACTGTAGAAACGTCAGCAGTAGGTACACGGAAAGCCATACCAGTTAATTTCCCGTTTAATTCAGGGATAACTTTTCCAACCGCCTTTGCAGCACCTGTTGAAGAAGGAATGATATTGATTGCCGCTGCACGTCCACCTCTCCAGTCTTTTCTAGAAGGTCCGTCAGCAGTCATTTGAGTTGAAGTTGTAGCGTGAACAGTAGTCATTAAAGCCTCTACAATTCCGAAATTATCGTGAATAACTTTAGCCAAAGGAGCTAAACAGTTTGTAGTACAAGAAGCGTTAGAAACAACTAAATCAGAAGCTTTTGCAGTTTCGTGGTTTACACCCATTACAAACATTGGAGCATCTGCAGAAGGAGCAGAAATGATTACTTTTTTAGCACCACCTTTAATGTGCTCATTTGCAGTTTCGATAGTTGTGAAAATACCAGTACATTCAGCTACTACATCAACATCAACTTCATTCCATTTCAAGTCAGCTGGATTTCTTTCAGCAGTAATACGGATATTTCTTCCGTTTACATAAAGTTTTCCTTCTTTTACTTCTACAGTTCCGTCGAAACGACCGTGAACTGAATCATATTTTAATAAGTAAGCTAAGTGATCTACATCTAATAAATCATTGATTGCAACTACTTCTACATTATCTCTGTTGAAAGATTCTCTGAAAACGATTCTTCCAATACGTCCAAATCCGTTTATTCCTAATTTTACTTTTGACATTTTACTCGATTTTGTTTTTGTTTTTATTTAACTATTTAAAGTTTAATTTTCTCACTATAAACTTCGTTTCTTTTTATGTTGACATTATATCTGATACTCTTAATAATTCTCTGTCAATTTCAGACTTTCCTTTAATTGCCTGTTCCAACGGAGTCAAAGCTACTTTATCCTGCTGTAAACCAACCATGTAATTTGATTTACCATCTATTAATGACTCTACTGCTTTTACTCCTAAACGACTTGCTAAAACACGGTCGAAACATGAAGGAGAACCTCCACGCTGCATGTGTCCCAAAACAGATACACGCACGTCATACTCAGGTAAATTAGCTTCAACATAGTCTTTTAATTCGAATACATTTTTACCAATTTTATCACCCTCAGCGATTACTACTATACTTGATGATTTTCCTGAAGCTTTACTTTTTTGAAGAGAATCTAAAAGCCTTTCAAGACCTAAATCTTCCTCAGGAATAAGAATTTCTTCTGCCCCTGCACCTATACCGGCATTAAGAGCAATGTGACCTGCATCTCTACCCATAACTTCCACAAAAAACAATCGGTTATGTGAACTTGCAGTATCTCTAATTTTATCGATACAATCTACAACTGTATTTAAGGCAGTATCGTAACCTAAAGTATGACTTGTTCCAAAAATATCATTATCAATTGTACCCGGAATACCCATAACAGGAAAACCGTATTCAGAATTAAAAATTAACCCCCGGTAAAACTTCCGTCTCCACCTATAACTACCAAAGCATCAACCCCGGCTTTTACAAGATTGTCGTGTGCTTTTTTCTTCCTTCAGGTGTCCTGAATTCAATTGAACGTGCCGATTTTAAAATCGTTCCACCTTTGTTTACAATATTATTTACACTTCTAGGTCCCATTTCTTTGAAGTCTCCTTCAATCATTCCCTGATAACCTCTATAAATTCCCAAACATTCTATATTATGATAGGCGCATGTTCGAACAACTGATCGTATTGCGGCATTCATTCCTGGTGAGTCTCCTCCTGAAGTAAGAACACCTACTTTTTTTATTGTTTTTGGCATTATTTAAGTATTAAAGTGTAAAATTAGCAAACATTCACCACTTTTCAGTAGATGATTATTATAAATTGGTAAATCACCAAATTCAAACGTTTTCGGTTAATAAGTTTTTATATCGCAAAAAATTCATTTAAAATAATAAAAGTATCCTTTTTTAATTAAAAATGTAAAATTAACAATCCAGAAATGAAGTGTTACAAAATTTTGTATTTTATAATGATTTAGAAAAGATGTTTAAAATATTATATCACAACCTTTTGACGAATAAAAATATGTGCTAATTTTAGATTCAAAACCCATTTCTGTTAAAAGCCTTCAACTCATAATGACAAATTTTCATTAAGAATGTTTTTATACTCAAATTACATTTCAGATCTGTCTTTTCATCAAATCAAATGTAATCAATTTCCCAATGGGTTAAATTTATAATGATATTTTTAAAAGTCATTGTCTGGTATTAGTCCCTGATTGTTGTTATTTTGTTGTTGTTCTTGTTTCTTTTCTTCTTTTTTATCGGACTTCTTTTTATCCTTTTCAGCTTCTTTTTAGAGTTTACAAAATTAATATAATCTGGGTTTAAATTAGAATCCTGCAAGTCATTGGAATTTTTACCCGTTTTTTCTAATTTATATTTTTTGAAAATTTTATTGACTAACTCGCTAAAAGTATCAAAATCTACTTCGTAACTAATACCAACACCTTGTGTGTAACCAATTCCCTGACCTACATAACTAATATCATTTTCCTTATTAAATAAACGAAGGTTTGCAGTTCCATCTTCATTAATTCTGTATTGTACTTCAATATCACCTACAATTGCCGATTCATTTACACCTCCTACCGGCACTCCAAGTTTTCCGTTAATAGCAATACGTTCATTAATTTGCGACGTTACAGTTGCTACAACCCGACCATCAGCCTCTTGACCAATACGTCTGTCTGCAGAAACATAATTAAACCCAACATTGATTTTATCATTATCTGACTTAATTATCCCTCCCAATAAGCTCATAGCTGTTTCAGACAATGTTCCTGACAAATCTCCCTGACTAAAACCATCTGTACTCATAAAAGAACCAGTGGATAATAAATATAATGCCTGAGTCTGACGAATGTCTTTGTCATCCAGTTTATATTGTATTTCTGATTTTAAAACATTACTTACAGAAGGAAACTGAATATCAAAATTTGGTTCCGGACTAGTTAAATCTCCTCTTAAGCCTATAACAACCTCTACCGTAACCTTTTTATTAAATGAAGAAT
>NZ_MUFW01000004.1:0-336836 GCF_002017935.1 Flavobacterium sp. LM4
GCTTATCCCTTCCCAACGTAGCTACTCTGCGGTGCCCCTGGCGGGACAACAGATACACTAGAGGTTAGTCCAATTCGGTCCTCTCGTACTAGAATCAGATCCACTCAAATTTCTAACGCCCACAGTAGATAGAGACCGAACTGTCTCACGACGTTCTGAACCCAGCTCGCGTGCCACTTTAATGGGCGAACAGCCCAACCCTTGGGACCTTCTCCAGCCCCAGGATGTGACGAGCCGACATCGAGGTGCCAAACCCCCGTCGATATGAGCTCTTGGGGGAGATCAGCCTGTTATCCCGGCGTACCTTTTATCCTTTGAGCGATGGCCTTCCATGCGGAACCACCGGATCACTATGCTCTACTTTCGTACCTGATCGACCTGTATGTCTCTCAGTCAAGCTCCCTTATGCCATTGCACTCTACGCACGGTTACCAAGCGTACTGAGGGAACTTTAGAAGCCTCCGTTACTCTTTTGGAGGCGACCACCCCAGTCAAACTACCCACCAAGCAATGTCCCCCGCAACGCGGGTTAGGCCTCAGATAAACAAAGGGTTGTATTTCAACAATGACTCCACAACGCCTAGCGACGCCACTTCACAGTCTCCAACCTATCCTACACATCATTTATCCAAGGTCAATACTAAGCTATAGTAAAGGTGCACAGGGTCTTTTCGTCCCACTGCGGGTAAACGGCATCTTCACCGTTACTACAATTTCACCGAGCTCATGGCTGAGACAGTGTCCAGATCGTTACACCATTCGTGCAGGTCGGAACTTACCCGACAAGGAATTTCGCTACCTTAGGACCGTTATAGTTACGGCCGCCGTTTACTGGGGCTTCAATTCAATGCTTCTCCGAAGATAACATCTCCTCTTAACCTTCCAGCACCGGGCAGGTGTCAGGCCCTATACTTCATCTTACGATTTTGCAGAGCCCTGTGTTTTTGATAAACAGTCGCCTGGACCTCTTCACTGCGGCCCGATTACTCGGGGCGACCCTTCTCCCGAAGTTACGGGTCTATTTTGCCTAATTCCTTAGCCATGAATCTCTCGAGCACCTTAGGATTCTCTCCTCGACTACCTGTGTCGGTTTACGGTACGGTACTAATTACCTGAAGTTTAGAGGTTTTTCTTGGAAGCCCTTAGGCGCACTATCTCTTTGTCCGAAGACTCCGAGTACTATCGTATTTCCCCAAGCCGCGTGGATTTGCCTGCGCAGCTTATAGGTAGGTACTTCAACGAACTATTCCGTCAGTTCGCGGCGCTTTCATCACTCCGTCACCCCATCACAGTAATCAGTAGTACGGGAATATTAACCCGTTGGCCATCGACTGTCCCTTTCGGGTTCGCCTTAGGTCCCGACTAACCCACAGCTGATTAGCATAGCTGTGGAAACCTTAGTCTTTCGGTGTGCGGGTTTCTCGCCCGCATTATCGTTACTTATGCCTACATTTTCTTTTCTAACCAGTCCAGCATGCCTTACGACACACCTTCAACCCTGTTAGAATGCTCCCCTACCACTTACAATTGCTTGTAAATCCATAGCTTCGGTAATATGTTTATGCCCGATTATTATCCATGCTCGTCCGCTCGACTAGTGAGCTGTTACGCACTCTTTAAATGAATGGCTGCTTCCAAGCCAACATCCTAGCTGTCTGGGCAGACAAACCTCGTTCTTTCAACTTAACATATATTTGGGGACCTTAGCTGATGGTCTGGGTTCTTTCCCTCTCGGACTTGGACCTTAGCACCCAAGCCCTCACTGTTATCAATCATTATACAGCATTCGGAGTTTGTCAGGAATTGGTAGGCGGTGAAGCCCCGCATCCAATCAGTAGCTCTACCTCTATATAACTAAAATAACGCTGCACCTAAATGCATTTCGGGAGTACGAGCTATTTCCGAGTTTGATTGGCCTTTCACCCCTACCCACAGGTCATCCGAAGACTTTTCAACGTCAACCGGTTCGGACCTCCACACTGTGTTACCAGCGCTTCATCCTGCCCATGGGTAGATCACACGGTTTCGCGTCTAACACTACTGACTAAAGCGCCCTATTCAGACTCGCTTTCGCTACGGATCCATGACTTAATCACTTATCCTTGCCAGCAACGTTAACTCGTAGGCTCATTATGCAAAAGGCACGCCGTCACCCCACGAAAGGGCTCCGACCGCTTGTAAGCGTATGGTTTCAGGATCTATTTCACTCCGTTATTCACGGTTCTTTTCACCTTTCCCTCACGGTACTGGTTCACTATCGGTCTCTCAGGAGTATTTAGCCTTAGCGGATGGTCCCGCCAAATTCAGACAGGGTTTCACGTGCCCCGCCCTACTCAGGATACCACTATCCTTTACATTCATTACTTATACGGGACTATCACCCTCTTTGGTCCTACTTTCCAGTAGATTCTAATTCTTTATGCAAGAAATGTCGTGGTCCTACAACCCCAACATTGCCGTAACAACATTGGTTTGGGCTAATCCGCGTTCGCTCGCCACTACTTACGGAATCACTTTTGTTTTCTTCTCCTCCGCCTACTTAGATGTTTCAGTTCAGCGGGTTTGCCCACCTATCGGTGTACTATGTCTTCAACATAGTGGGTTGCCCCATTCGGGTATCTACGGATCAATTCGTGTGTGCCGATCCCCGTAGCTTTTCGCAGCTTATCACGCCCTTCATCGCCTCTGAGAGCCTAGGCATCCCCCATACGCCCTTATTTTGCTTATTGTACCAATCATAAATTAATATGACCGTTTTTTTTTGTTTCTTGTTGTTTGTATCTCTACTATAACAAAAAACGCTTTCTACTTTTTATTATTTCTTATCTCAATATGTCAATGAACTTTAACAATTAATAATTATCAATTGATAATTGTCAATTATTTCGTGGAGAATAACGGAGTCGAACCGTTGACCTCCTGCGTGCAAGGCAGGCGCTCTAGCCAGCTGAGCTAATCCCCCATTTTTTAGTTGTCAGTTAACAGTTTTCAGTTAACAGTACTTAAAACGGTTACTCAACCTCTAAAATTTCCTTTTAATTAAGCTAATCAGTCTTTTTAATTATCAATTGTCAATTAATAATTGTCAATTTGATTTTAAAAAGTAGTCCCGGGCAGACTCGAACTGCCGACCCCTACATTATCAGTGTAGTACTCTAACCAGCTGAGCTACGAGACTCTGTTTTACTTAATTTTCATTTTTTTTTAAATTAACAGCAAGAGTAATACAATCTTTCAATTCAGAACTTTAAAGATCTTCATCTTTTTTCCTCAGCGTGCACAAATGCTAACACTAAGGCTCTAGAAAGGAGGTGTTCCAGCCGCACCTTCCGGTACGGCTACCTTGTTACGACTTAGCCCTAGTTACCAGTTTTACCCTAGGCAGCTCCTTGCGGTCACCGACTTCAGGCACCCCAGCTTCCATGGCTTGACGGGCGGTGTGTACAAGGCCCGGGAACGTATTCACCGGATCATGGCTGATATCCGATTACTAGCGATTCCAGCTTCACGGAGTCGAGTTGCAGACTCCGATCCGAACTGTGACCGGCTTTATAGATTCGCTCCTCCTCACGAAGTGGCTGCTCTCTGTACCGGCCATTGTAGCACGTGTGTAGCCCAAGGCGTAAGGGCCGTGATGATTTGACGTCATCCCCACCTTCCTCACAGTTTGCACTGGCAGTCTTGTTAGAGTTCCCGACATGACTCGCTGGCAACTAACAACAGGGGTTGCGCTCGTTATAGGACTTAACCTGACACCTCACGGCACGAGCTGACGACAACCATGCAGCACCTTGTAAATTGTCTTGCGAAAAGTCTGTTTCCAAACCGGTCAATCTACATTTAAGCCTTGGTAAGGTTCCTCGCGTATCATCGAATTAAACCACATGCTCCACCGCTTGTGCGGGCCCCCGTCAATTCCTTTGAGTTTCATTCTTGCGAACGTACTCCCCAGGTGGGATACTTATCACTTTCGCTTAGCCACTGAAGTTGCCCCCAACAGCTAGTATCCATCGTTTACGGCGTGGACTACCAGGGTATCTAATCCTGTTCGCTACCCACGCTTTCGTCCATCAGCGTCAATCAATTAGTAGTAACCTGCCTTCGCAATTGGTATTCCATGTAATCTCTAAGCATTTCACCGCTACACTACATATTCTAGTTACTTCCTAATAATTCAAGTTCAGCAGTATCAATGGCCGTTCCACCGTTGAGCGATGGGCTTTCACCACTGACTTACTAAACCGCCTACGGACCCTTTAAACCCAATGATTCCGGATAACGCTTGGATCCTCCGTATTACCGCGGCTGCTGGCACGGAGTTAGCCGATCCTTATTCTTACGATACCGTCAAGCTCCTATACATAGGAGTGTTTCTTCTCGTACAAAAGCAGTTTACAATCCATAGGACCGTCATCCTGCACGCGGCATGGCTGGATCAGGCTTGCGCCCATTGTCCAATATTCCTCACTGCTGCCTCCCGTAGGAGTCTGGTCCGTGTCTCAGTACCAGTGTGGGGGATCTCCCTCTCAGGACCCCTACCCATCGTAGCCTTGGTAAGCCGTTACCTTACCAACTAGCTAATGGGACGCATGCTCATCTTTTACCGTTGTGACTTTAATAATGTGTTGATGCCAACTCATTATACTATGAGGTATTAATCCAAATTTCTCTGGGCTATCCCTCTGTAAAAGGTAGATTGCATACGCGTTACGCACCCGTGCGCCGGTCTCTCTATCCGAAGATAAATACCCCTCGACTTGCATGTGTTAAGCCTGCCGCTAGCGTTCATCCTGAGCCAGGATCAAACTCTTCATCGTATATTGTTGATTTAATTTACATCAAATCGTATTGTTATTCGAATCAGTATCTATCGGTTCTTATCGAATCTTCCGATTCTATTACTCTTATTCTTTTGCCTTAACATCTCTGTTAAAGCGGCTGTCAATTCAATATGTCTACGAACGTAATATTTTTTATTCTTTTCGCCTATCGTTTGTCTCTCAAAGCGGGTGCAAAAGTAGGCACTTTATTGAGATATCCAATAATTATTACCGGTTTTTTTTCAATATTTTTCATTTTTTTTCTTAAACTACTGATAACATAAATTTTACATTTTTTAAAAATTTAATAAATAATAGGTTTTTTCTTATTTTAATTATTTTTTTTAAATAAAATACAATTTTTAAAGTGGAATTTTAAGGGACATGCTTTCCTGTATTTTCTATTATTCAAATGCCATTACATAAATGCTAATTGTAAAAACTTAAAATAACTAAGAACTTGTAATAATAAAACTTAAATAAAAAACAAAAAAGGCATCTACTGATAAGATGCCTTAATTTACAAGATAACAAATAAGTTAAAATTAACAGAGTATACTATTCTTGTTAGTTTTTAATAATTGACTTGTTTATAATCGAATTTCCGGTTTGAATACTTAGCAAGTAAACGCCTGAAATTAAATGACTACAATTATAAGAAAGATCAATTCTACCAATATCATATATTTTATCTGTGATTACGTCTAATTTACGTCCATTGATATCAAATAATGAAACAGTAACTTTTTCATGCTCTGTTTGCATAAAAGAAATAATAAGATTATCTCCTGTTGGATTTGGATAAATATTTAAACTCACATCAGAAGAAGGATCTTCATCCTGAGTTGCTTTTTTAGCGGTAACTGTAGTAACTGTACAATTTGGAGTTGTGCTAAATGCCATCGTCGCTGCCGAAAAATTGGTGAATGAAGCATTGATGTCAACGTTAGAAGTATCACTGGCACCTTTACCATCACAATCTGTTCTGCCATTTCTCCAGTAAGGAAATTGCAGATAAACACCCGAAGTTGAGCAGCTGCCAATCTCTGCATCTCCGCCAACTACAACTGAACTTCCAAAATTTCCGGCAAAAAGCATTGCATTTCCTTTAATATTAGCTGTATTTGAAACTGATCCTCCTTCCATCCAGGCGTTTCCTTCTACTATTGCACTATTTGATATAGTTGCATTGTAAACACAGGCATTTCCTCTTACAATAGCATTTCCATTTATTGTTCCTCCATCTACCATAGCATAATCTTCTATACGGGCATTTCCTGAAACAGTACCGGCTCTGACCACTGCATAAGGACCAACATAAACTGTCGATGCAACATTCGCATTATTGGACACCCATCCTCCCCCGTTAGTGTGTATGTGCCCATTTGTTTTAAGAAAACTTCTAAAATTAGCAGAAGGCTGAAATCCTTCGGGAGTTGCATTTGCAATTTTAAGCTCATAAGGATATCTTCTTTGTTTAGGATAACCTACATCCATATTGTAATTGACATGAACTTTAGGTGCTGCAAAAACTACAAGAAAAATATTTGCTTCTGTAGACGTATTAAGTGTAAAAGAAGCTTCACCATCTGTTTTGTACATTGGACTATAACGAGATATTGTCCCATCTGTCTTTGTGGTAACAAAACCATATCTCCATCCGGCCTGGGTAGTATTAACCTCTGTATGCCCTTTGAATTTAATGGTGACTTTCTTTTGGGTTCCACTGCAAGTTGGGTATAGAGGAATAACATTCATACCATAATCCTGTGGAGCCCAGTCATTATTAGTATAAAATTGATCTGTGGTCCCTGTAACTTTAGTAAGAAGCGTATATTGTCTGCTGGTATAACGTGGCATATTGGTCTTTATACTATTGTACACGTTTCTAATTGTCTTTCCAAAATTACTGGTTGCATTTATTTGTGAATTCCATTGAATAGGATAGTCGAATGCAGGCTGTCTTTGGGCATATCCCCAGAGATAATCATCGAGTTGGTCCTGTGTAAAGCCTTTTAGGCGCTTAATTGTCTGAAGCGGGTGTTCTTCATTGATAGATTCTGCCCACATTCTTCTTGTAAAATCAAATCCTTCCTTTTCCTGAACATAATACATCAAGTGAAAGTTTGTGTAGTGATGTCTATTCGATGACCACATAAAATGTTTGGTCTGTATCCACCTGGTTAAAGTACCATCAATCTCTGCCCATTGGGGATAGGCCTGAGCTCTCATAAAATTGGCATGTCCTTCAAAAAATGGACCGCCCCAGTCATATCCTGCAAATGCAGTTCCGTTGCCCGGATTTTCCTGAATACGCATCATCATTTGCAGCGTATGCGCAAATTCATGCGATAATGCCCCTCCATCTCTGGTGGCTTCCGGATGTACAAACATAGCACCAATAGTATTACTAAATGAACTTGCCTGTGCAAATGCCTCTAATCGCGGATCTGTAGAATTCCAGGTATTCATCATCATGATAATGATTTTGTACTTGCCTAAGTTTGTCGTTGGGGCATTATTGACAAAATGCAAATCGGTTATAAAACGTTTAAAACTGGTTTCAAGCGTATCTGCCACAGATTTTGGGGTAAACCTTAATGCAGTATTAGAATAAGTAGCAGGATTGGTACCTACTTTATCTCCCCAATAGAGAACAAAATTGGTCGATTCATATTTTCTTGAGTTTGATACTTTATTGTAAAACTCATTATTGGGGTCGCTCCATTCTGTTGGAGTAAATAGGGTTTTCTGGGCTATTGCAAAATAACTGCACAGAAAAAGGGTAACTAGAAAGAAAAGTTTTTTCATGTTAACTAATTTTGTAGGTTAAGAACTTATGTTCTCTGCAAATGTAATATTAAATTATAAGTTTTGTAATACAATATTAACCATATTTAATACTATTTTACCTAATTAATATTCACATATCTATCTACTAAACAAGAACTTAACAAAAAAAATAATACTTTAAAGCTAAAAAAACGAAAGATTCCTGAGAATTAATTCTTCAATTCAATATCAGTGATTTCCAAAATAACACTATTTTCTGGTTTGGAAGAAGAAACTTTCAGTCCAATTTTCATCAGGAAATCACCAGAGTAAATAGCTGCAGATTCTTCAAATGTATTTTTACTTTGAGGCATTATATTAATCTCTTTTACAATATATTTCTTTGAAGAATCTAGTCCTTCTAGCCTTACTAAACTATAATTAGGATCTGCAAGCGGATGCAAAGTATATGAAAAAAACACCGATTGTGTTTTGTCCTCATTTACATACATTATAACTGCTCTGCTGTCTTCATAAGGTGACACCAGTCGATACGCATCACCCTCCCAAATTACAGGGCTTAGTCGTTTATAATTTGCTACCGCTTCCTGACAAAATTTTAATTCGTTTTCCTTTAAGTCTCCAACATTTATATCAAAACCCAATTTACCCATCATAGCGACATCAGTTTTAAATTTAACAGATTGGGCTCCCATTGAGGTTACGTGGTTGCAAGTTGCCAATGCAGGATAAAAATTTGAATATCCCCATTGAATAAATACGCGGTCGAAAGGATCCGTATTGTCGCTTGCCCAAAATTCAGTAAAATAGTTCAGTAGTCCGTAATCGACCCTTCCACCTCCGCCCGCACAAAGCATCATTGGAAGATTTGGATATTTATTTTTTATTCGATCCAAAACTTTATACAATCCTTTGGTATAGTCAATAAATAAATGCGATTGCTGGTTTTTTAAATAATTAGAATAAGCGCTTGTCATCATTCGGTTGCAGTCCCATTTAAAAAAAGCAACCCCCGATTTGGTCTGCATAATATCATCAACTACCTTAAAGACAAAATCCTGCACTTTTGGATTGCATAAATCCAGAACCAACTGTGTCCTGTAGATACTTTTTTCACGATTGGGCAAACTTAAAACCCAATCCGAATGTTTTTCATACAGTTCGCTTTTTTCATTAATCATTTCGGGTTCAATCCAAATACCAAATTTGACATTGGTTTCTTTTGCCTTTTCCATCAGAAAACCAATTCCATCCGGCAATTTTGATTTTGTGGCTTCCCAATCTCCCAAACCAGAAACAGAACCACTTCTCGGATATTTATTCCCAAACCAGCCGTCATCGAGTAAAAACATATCAACGCCCAATATTTTGGCATCTACAAACATGTTTGCTAATTTAGCCTGGTCAAAATCAAAAAAAGTAGTTTCCCAATTATTTAATAATGTCAAGCGTGGCTTTTCTCCGTCTTTCAATCCATATTTTCTAGCCCAGGCGTGTAAATTTCTACTGGCTTGCCCCTTTCCATTATTAGAAAATGTATAAATAAAGACTGGTGTTTTAAATACTTCCTGCGGTTTTAGATTGTATTCTGAAGCAAATTCATTTATCCCAGAAATGATTCGCAATTCGTTATTATTATCAATCTCAAAAGTATACTTAAAATTTCCTGACCATGCTATCGAACCTGCAATAACTTCTCCCGTTTTTTCTGTTGATTTTGAATTTAATGAAAGAAAAAAACTTGGCGAGGCAAACATATTCGTTCTGACTCCCAGTTTTGAATCGATAACTTTTGAGCCTCTTGTAAGCTGACTTTCTTCCATTCGCATTTCTTCGACAACATCACTGTAAAATTGGGTCAGCCAATATCTATTAGCATCGAGATGCAATGCCGATGATGCATAGTTATAAAGTGTCAGCGCCTTTTTTTCATGATGCTGAATTTCTGTCCAGGACTCAATTACATTTTCTTTAGCAAATGTTTTATAATGAAGCGAAACATAAACAGGATACTGAGGATCTTTTAACTTAATAATGGTTTCTGCTGTATTTGAATCAATTTTATCTGTTGTATGATTTTGATATTCTAATTCTAAAGAAGGATTTCCATCATTATGCGTCATTCGAATAGCGGGTCCAAACAAATTATCAGTTCCAAAAGTCGGATATGCTAAATGCCGTAAATCAATTAGAGGATTTCCATCATTTATGGCAAACTTTTTTGTGTTTTCTTTTGAAATAAATTCATACTCCTGATTATTATTCAGCTTTGAACCAAAATATGTTTGATACACTTTTTTGTTTTTACCTACTTTAAAAACCAAAGCAGCACTTTTAGTTTCAACACAAATCAAAGGGTTTTCTTGTGCGTGGCCTATGCAGTACACAATACTCAGAATTAAAAGTAATAAACGTTTCATCATTTATTTTAGATAATAAAATTAATACCCAAACGGATTGTCAACACTATGCATTGGAGTTGTAAACCATTTTGGTCCCTTTTCGGTCATGTAAAAATGATCTTCATGTCTAATTCCGAATTTACCCGGTACGCAGATCATCGGTTCGTTACTGACCACCATTCCTTCGAGTAGCTTTATTTCACTTCCGCGGACTAAATACGGGTATTCATGAATATCAAGTCCGGTGCCATGCCCTACTCTGTGTGGCAATCCGGGTAAATCATAATCAGGGCTTAATCCGGCTTTGTCCAATGTTTTACGGGCAGCATCATCTACAAAACCGCATTCAGTACCAATTTTTGCAGCTTCAAAAGCAGTTTGCTGTACCTTTTTTTCTAGATTCCAAATCGTTTTATATTCTTCTGAAGGAGTTCCAAAAGCATAAGATCTTGTAATATCAGAAAGATAGCCTTCTAACCTGCAGCCTGTATCAACAATTACAGCCTGATTTTCTTTTAAAAGCTGGGGAACTGCTACTCCATGAGGATATTGAGTATCATCACCGAACAAAATAATACAGAAGTAAGACCCTGAAGTTATTCCTGCTTTTATATGTGCTTTATTTACAAAATCTGTCACTTCGCTTACGCTGATTCCGAGCCTTAAGATTCTGGCAGCGGCTCGTTGAACCTCCATCGTAATATCTTTTGCTTTTTGAATAATGGCAATTTCATTTTTAGACTTTTGCATTCGGCATGATGATGTAATGTTTTGTGCCGTTACAAAATCATAAACATTATTGGTCTTTGAAATTCCGTCAACTAAAAAATAAGCTGCCGATTCATCTATAGCAATAGTTCCGTTAGTCAAATTCTTTTTATTCAATAATTTTCCAACTAAAACATAGGGAGATTCATGCTCCTCCCAGCAATTAATATTGGACTGAACTTTCAAATATTTGTTAAAAGTCCCTTCCTCAAATTTTGGAACTATATATTCTAAAGAACCATCTTCAAAAAGTATCGCTCCGACCATTCGTTCAGAAGCACTCCAAAGTGTTCCTGTAAAATAATACAGATTGGTTCCCGCGTTAAGATACATTGCTTTAACAGAAAGTTGTTTCATTAGGTTTACCGCCTTTTTGATACGTTCCTGATATTCTTCTAATTGAATAGGTTGAACATCGAGTGTTCTGTTTTCTATTTTTTCTAATTCAATTGCAGCACTTGAACCGCTTACACCTATTGTCATTTTTTTCTAATTTTACGTTAACCCGCTAAATTAATCAATCTTATTTTATTCTTTTTTAGGTTTTGTCTGGTTCATCAGTTTTACTACTTCATCCTGATTTAAAGCATAATCATACATACGTAATGAAGCGATAAATCCCGAGAAATTCTCTCCAATATCTGAAGCACCAATTATAAGTTTAGCTTTATCGATGGCCGAAGACAAAAGCATATTTTGCGAATTATCCAAAACTCCGTCTACATAAATTTTCTCGACAACACCATCAAAAGTTAAAACCAGATAATGCCATTTATCTGCCTCAGGAAGTTTGTTAAATTTCATGTCAAAATGCCCGTCTAAATGTACTCCTGCGCCATAAGGTCCACTGTTGTAAGCTAGGGCGTTATATGAATTTGCAAGACCAAACCTAGTCCTATCGCACCAAGAGGCTAAAATTTCTCCTTCTTTTGCTATTTCTGGGTTTTTAACCCATGTTGCTAGGGTGTAAGAGCCATTCCATGCAAGACTTTCAGGTACTGGATTATCTAGTACAAAGGCACCATTTTTAAAATGAAAAGCTTTTATTCCGTCTACTTTTTCCAAAGAAACGTCGCCATTTTTAGTAAAAATCCCTCCAATAAATCCTTTATTAAAAACAGTACTTATTGTTGAATTACTTTGAATTGTGGCTGCATCAAAATCTACCAATAATTTCTTAGTGCTTTTTACAGCAGGAAACGTTTTAGATTCTTTATTTTTCAATGGCAACGGAATATCAAATAAGGAATCATAGACCTTAATATTCCAAACTGCTGCATATAATCCGGTTTTTTCTGAGGCCGAAATGGTCAGTTTTACATAACGTGCCCTAACCTCACTATCATCAATCATTGGACTTCCAGCTGTCCGATTTTTAGATCTGTCAGCATATAGATTCCACTTGGTTCCATTAACAGAATATTCTAATGTATACTGGTAATAATAACTCGCAAACTCAAATTGGGTCATTATTCTTTTTATTTTCTTCTCTGAACCTAAATCGATAATTAAATGTTGTGGCGTTGTATTATCAGAAGCTTTCCACATTGTGGCATTATTATCATCTGTCGCATAAGAAGGCTTGTATTCATAATCATATTGAGTCGATTTTAGATGATAAAAAGACGAAGCTGTTGTTTTTGCCTTGAAAGCTATATCAGCTGGAACTTCTGATTTCACCAAATCTGTAATTCCTTTTATTGATGGAACAATTGTTCTTATTGTTGAATCGTTTTCAAAAATCATTTTATCAATACAAACCTGTCTGGCAAGTCCTCCTCTTGTCATTGGGTAATCGTGTTTATGATAGACAATATAATAATCATCCTTTTCTTTTAAAACAGAATGATGCCCCGGACCATGTACCGTTTGATCATTATTGGTACTCAAAATTGGATTGTTTTTTCCTGGTTTAAAAGGTCCATATGGTGAATCAGAATAGGAATAGCGAACATTGTAAGTTTCATCATGGCAGGATGCACCAGAATACATTAAAATGTATTTTGATCCTTTTTTCATCATGTAAGCTGCTTCAAAAGGTGCCGGAGTTTGCTCAAGTGGAATATTGGTTGAGTTTTTCATTTTGTTCATCGAATCTTTATCTAATTCGCCCACTGCATAACCTCCATTATAATGCACCCAAGTACCCCAATAACTATAGATTTTACCATCTGTATCTTTAAAAAACTGAGCGTCGAGTGAAGGGAAATTTTCTCTCGGATAACCGTTTGAAATTACCGGAACATCTTTTTTGCTTAATTTTTCCCAGGGACCAACAGGAGAATCTGAAACATAACCATAAATATTACAGCCAATTTCGCAATTTCCAAAATACAAATAATACTTTCCGTCCTCACCTTCTACAATATCAGGAGCCCAAAAGTTTGTAATTGACTGGGCAGAAAAGGATGGGATTTCCATGATATAATTATACCAGTTTTTAAAGTCTTTGCTGTACCAGACTGTTGGAACTCCAGATGCCAGCATTTCATTATCTGTTGTTGCATAGATATAATAAATGTCTCCAAACTTTTTGATTGTAGGATCGGCAAACCAACCCGGTAAAATTGGATTTTTTACTCCGGGAGCATTTACATCAACATCTTTTTGTGCAAAAATGGTTCCTGCAAATGCAAAGATAATTAGGCTGTAAAATAGTTTGTTTTTCAGCATTGAATATTACAGTTTAATTTGAATAGCTTTGCTTTTTAACGCTATCTTGTAAGCGCCCCTTACTTTTTCGTAAGGTAGTTTCATCTCCTGATCAATTCTTAAATACGCATCTGGCGTGTGCACTGTTTTAGGATTTAAAGTAATGCTGATAACACCAGTTTTAGTATTATAATTTACTTTTCTAAAAGTTCCAGCATCTAAAGTAAGCCAAAGTTTTTTTGGTGCAATGAATATTTTAGATTTGGCTGCTGTTGTAATTTCAACTTCAACCTCGTTCTCTTTTTCTTTTAGATTCCCTCCAAAAGCCAGCCAGCCGTATTCTTTTTCATTGGTAATAAAAGTAGCCGTATTAACTGCATAACCAAAGAAACCGGATCCATAATCTCCTGATAAATAATCAATTTGCAAGGTTTCAGGATAAGAGTGGAAAGCAGCAGGGCCGAAACCATCTTCGGTAATATTTGAAATTCCGCCCAATAAACCTCCGTATCCAACTTTTAAGAGATGAAAATTATCAGGTGTTTTTCTGAACTGCTCTAATACCGGAATCGCATTTATAGCCGAACCATAATGATGTATCTGACGCTCTACTCTTGATAATTTTCCTCCATATAAAAAGTCCCAATATCTACGGGCGTTTCCATTGTACGCCCAGTGTGGCATTGTTGGCATGTAAGCCAAAATAGCATCCATAGTAACTTTTGCTTTGTCGTTATATCCAAAATAAACTGACCACGTATACACTTCTTCCTGACCTGTAGAATCCCAGGGCATTTCACTTCCGAACGGATAATTCAGTGTTCTCCAATGATCTGCTCTTTCTTTCATTTTGGACTCCAGATTATTGGCCATTTCAGTATATCCTTCCGCTTTTAAATCTTTCAAAATCAATAAAAATACTGTTCCTTCCATTTGTCCGAACTGTGCATAATAAGGTGCCAATATGGTCATAGCAATAGTAGTTTCATAAGCATTTTTCAGATACCAGTCCCACGCATGATTGGTAACCAGACCATCATGGTATCTTGCCAAGCGATACATCGTCCAGTGCGCAGCTGCAACGTGCGGATAATTAAAAGATCTTCCAGGATCGTCAGAACCTTTTTTATCCCATGCAGCCCAAGTTTTATAATTTATATCTTTACTGTATGTACCTTCAGGCATTAACTTTGGCTCGTAATAAAAAACACTTTTTTTAACACCGTACTTTAACGTATCAGCTGTATTATACTGAATGCCGCCCCATAATGTTTTATCGACAAACTGTTCCAGTTTTTGAATTTCTTCTTTATTTGGAGCTATTAATTCTTTCATCATAGCACCCAGCCAGCCACCTGCCCCGCCTTCGTCACTTAAACCAGCGATCCAGACACGACTATCCTGACTTACTTGCTTTTTGGTTTCATAATCATAAGAGATTACCGAAGGATTTCTATGAAAAGGATCATTTTTTTCATCAAACCATTGGGCTGTTGTCAGGAAATGTCCAAAATCATTAATCACACTTGTTTCCGATTTTATGACTTTATAATTGATTGATTGTTCTAATCCATCTTCATAAACCACAGTTAATCTTGCTCTTCCCCATTTTTTGCCGTGAACTGTGTATTGAAAATAGCCATTTTTATTTTTTGATTTTTCTTCTACAACTAAAGCTCCTTCTGGTTCAATTTTAATAGATTTTACTGCCCTTTTATATTTCATAAAAAGCTGTCCATCAACATCCTTAGGCAAAACATAACCCGGAACGCCAACCGCTACCGGACGTTCGTTCTGAATTAAAGATTTTTGAATATTTTCTATCTCATCAACCAATACAAATCTCAAAGAAAAACTTTTAGACTCTCCTGCTTTTAGGATTAATGAAGTTGGTGTATTCCATTGATCGGCACTTTTCCATTCCTGGTCTGCATAGGCTTTGCTCAATGACATCCATTCGTGGAAGCCTTCAAAAACAATGCTTCTGGGCGTTTCATCATCCAATAATGGACGGTAGGCTTCAAAAGACATATTTTCTTCGGGAAGCAACAACAAGACCGGCCCGTGACCGCTTAATCTTTTCACTTCCAGATAACCGGCGTCTTTACCAATATAAGGATCAAAAAATACATTATCGATGTGAGTTTGATCTAATGTTTTTCCCTCCAAAATGTTATTAAAAACCATTGGAACTCCCAAAGCTCCTAGTTCCTGAGCCTTATCTGATTTGTTGGTAATTTCAAAGCGCAATATTAAATTCCCGTCTTTCTGTTCGTAAAAACGTTTTATTGTTACAGGAATATCAGTTGGGAATGTATTCGAAAGATCCGCTGCTGCGAGAACATTTCCCGAAGCACTTAAAGCCGTTACCGAAGCACGTTTTGCAGCCGTCGAGTAACTTTTCCAGCTTCCGTCTGCTGCCTTTATACGAAGATTAATATCTCCTAATTGATATAAACCGTCTTTGTCGCGAACAGAAAGTCTTTCTCCCGGGGTGAAATCAAACGTTTTATCGCTAACAGGAGATAAAGCCGCTACGGTTTGAGATGATTTTAACAATTTTAGTTCAAAAGATTTTGTATTCAGATTAAGGAATCCTTGGTCTGTTTCGAGTGTTGATTTTTTCGCCTTAATCTTATCCCAATATTCCTGTGCCTGTAAGTTATCCGAAGCAATTAAGCAGCAAATTGTCAAAGCCAATACTTTTATTTTTTTCATAATTTGATGTTTTTAAAACCTGAATAAAAGCTATTCAGTGATACTTTTTATTATTTAAAATCAGTCGAAAACTTCCATTTTGTTTTATAATCTTCCTCGACAGGCAAATCCTCCAATAAAATCCGGAGCATTTCTACAGGCATAATATTTTCTTTTAAAACCCTGTCATGAAATTGTTTTTCTGTCCATCCTTTGGCTAACAATTCATTTCTTAAAGCGTAAAACTGTAAACCGCCCGTCATATAAGCAACTTGGTATAATGGTGCATCTCCGCTGGCAAAGGAACGTCTTACTTCTGCTTCTGCATTTGCGTATTCATGTCCCACTTCATTCACTAATAAATCAATACATTGCTGTGGAGTCATTTCGCCCAAATGATATTTTAATGAAAAAATGATTCGGGCACAACGGTGTATTCTCCAAAATAACATTCCTAATTTTTGTTCTGGAGTTTGCGGAAATTGTTTATTCCAAAGATTGATTTCCCAATACAAAGCCCAACCTTCCATCCAGAAAGGAGTATCAAAAAGCTGGCGATAGGACTTGTAACGACTGTTCATAAAAAACTGTAGGTTATGTCCAGGAAGTAGTTCGTGTTGCACCGTTGCAAAAGAAAAATTTGGATTGTTACCACGCATGCTCATCAATTTATCTTTCTGATCCATATCCTCTGTTGGATACGAAATACTTATTTCCCAGCCTCCCGTAAAAAAGGGATTCACTTTCTGACGTTCCGGAGTCATCATAATCATCTGCCAAGTTTCTTTTGTCAAATCAGGTAAGGTGATTAAATCGCGGTCTTCAATAAATTTTATCGATTGATTGTATAGATTCGTAATCGCCTGTGGCTGTTCGCCTGCCGGAACATAAGTATCTTTAACGTGCTCCAATGCCTTTTTCCAGTCATTTCCATAACCTAATTCTGTAGATGCCTTGATCATTTCTTTTTTGCACCATTCAAACTGAGTTTGAGCTGCCAAAATTAATTCCTCTGGAGAATAGGGAATATATTCGAACGCAAGACTTTTTATAATAGCTTCTCTTCCAATTGGTTTTCCAATAATCCCGCTACCATCATCTTTTAGACTTGTTTTAGAATAATTGGCTCTTAAAAAATCCTCGTAGCCTTTTAGTTTTTCAGATAGTTTTTTATACGGTTTTTCCATCCACCAGGTAAAATCGGGGTCATAGCTGTAATAGAAATCATAAGCTTCTTTTAATGATTTTTCAAAAGAAACTATCGTTTTTGCGGCCTTGTCTGCTGCAAACCAGTCTTTAAAAGGTTTGTTTTTGAGCAGCTCTGTTTTTTTGTCAATAGTAATTCCGGCAATATCAAATACTTTTGCTAATTGACTGGCCACCGGGCGTTTTCCTCTTCTTCTTTCCTGAATAAAAAGATTGATATCCGCTGAAAAATCTAAAACCAAAACTATTTCTTTATATGATTTGTATTCGATCTGCAAAAAATAATCTTCCCTGCTAATTAGATTTTTTAGTAACAGATAATCTACTTTTCCGTCTTTTGATAAATTTTTAAAATCAATACTTTTTACCTTTTTTCTCCACTCTTCATAAAATTTAGAAAACCTCACATAATATTCTTCGGATTCGTTGTTGGAATAAAAATTTTGCAGCGCTGTTTTGTCTGCCTGAAAAGTATTCACGACATCGATAAGTTCGCTGGAAAAGGAAGGTGTTACCATAAATAAAAATAAAATAAGGCTTAGAATTAATTTTTTCATGCTTTTGTTTTAATGTTTTAATGCTATTTCATTATTCTTTCAAAGTGACATCCAAATAAACCGAATGACGTCCGTAGGTTTCGTAAAATGGCTTGTAAAGGGTTCCATCGATTTTAAACTCTAATTTCTTCGGATCTCCTTCTATTGTCTTTCCAATATTTTTTGCGTCTAATGTCACTTTGCGCCAGTCCTTTCGTGGTTCTGTTTCTTGGGCGGCCAGCAATATTGGTCCATAAAACAAACTAGCGATATTTTGTTGATCTATTACGGGTTCTAAGTGAAAATCAAATGGCATTTGCAATTCGATTGTATCGCCGTCTTTCCATTTTTTATTTAGCCTGAGATAGCTACCCGGTGTTACTTTTACTTTTTCGGGTTTACCATTTATCTTCACAAAAAATCCTTTAACCGCCCAATGTGGCACACGAACATTGATTGCAAAACTTCCATTTCCTTTTATGGTTAATTGTGTATGATCTTCATTTGGGAAAGAAGTTTTTTGCTCTATAATGACATTCCTTTCTGTCCATTTTAAAGTTGACGGAATGTAAAGATTTACATAAATCGCATCATTCGCAGCACTTTTGAAATAAATCGAATTTTGAAACTTAGTATTACTTTCAATTGCAGTTCCGTTGCAACAGGTAAAACCAGTCATATGTGGATTTCCAAACTGTTTTACAGCACCTGGTCTTAAGGGAACATGATACGTATTTGCCGGACTATTTTCTGCTACGGAAGAAAGAATGTGATTGTACAGTCCGCGTTCGTAATAATCCATTAATTCACCGCGCTGGTCATAAAGAAACAAGTCGCTTGTTAATTTAAGCATATTGTAAGTGGCACAGGTTTCGTTTTGACCTCCAGATGAAAATCCGTTTTCGTAAATGGTTGACGGCTCACTGATAAAACATTCTGCATTAGCGGGATTACGTGCTCCGGCCACTCCACCAATGCTGTACGTATAATTATTTGTGGTTTTATTCCAGAAATTATCGGCAACCTGATAATATTCAGACGTTCCTGAATCGCGGTACATTTCGAGTGCACCCATAATTTGCGGAATATGCTGATTGGCGTGTAATCCTCTAAAAGTATCTACATTTTTTACCAGTCCATGCGAATGGTTTACATCGCCATAAAACACTTTTATATTGTCGAATAATTGGGCTACTTCTAAATAATGAGGATCTTTTGTGATTCTGTACAATCTTGCCATCGCTTCGTTCATTCCGCCAAATTCGCCTGCAATATATCGGTTCCACATACTAATCAGGGTTTCGGTTGGCAATTTTTTCATTCTCGCATAAACCCAGTCTCCCATTCCTTTGGCTGTTGCAAGTGCTTTTTCGTTGCCGTTTACTTCGTAAACATCCATTAAACCCGCAAGAATTTTATGAAGCGTGTAATAAGGTGCCCAAATTTGAGTTTTCTGCCCTCCATAAGTTGCTCCTTTTTCCAGCATGATGAATTGATCTGGCGGATAGGCACTGATATATCCTTTGCCCCAATTTTGGTAATCTGTACGAATTGCTTCCGGACTCAAATCTGAATCATAAGTTGTTTTGCCCGGGCCAGGCGATACTTCTGTTGGATCTGCTATAAATTTCCCTCCGGCTTCTCTTGGATTTCCGGAAAGTTGTTCTAATTGATACAATGTGTTGACCATATATTCCATTTTTCCGGCAAAATTGGCCTGTAGTGTTTTATCATAACCGGTACTTGCATACGCCTGAGCAATTGCAGTCAGGTAATGTCCTGTTGCGTGTCCGCGCAATTTGGTTTCCTGTGTATCCCAAACACCAAGTGGTTCGGCTTCTTTGGGCTGTTCTTGTCCAAAAGCATTACGAAACATATACAAAAATGAATCCGGATCTGTTGTGGCCAGTGTTGTCAGGAACTTATCGCGATTTTCAATGAATTTGTTCTGGCTACCTTTAGAATCTTTATTTAAAACCACCTGATCTAATTTGAAAGTTTCCAGATTGCGATCCGGTGTTTTTGTTTCCTTGCCCTCTTTTACGCTTACAATCGCTTTTGGTTTTAAATCAGTCCCAGGAATAGTTCCGGTTATGATATATTGTCCACTTTTCAGTACCTGAGTGTTATCTTTTGGCGATGGCCAAATAACGCGAACTTCAGGACCTTGAATACCATTTTTATAAACTCCTTTTATATAACCCGGTAATCTTGGAAGTGATCCTACAACGGTTTGTGCTTTGACATCCGAAACACTTGTTAAAAATTGATTGTAAAGTTGAGGAGTTGTACTGGCAAACTTTGGCAAATCTGCTGTTTGTTCTTCCCCGGACTCCTCTTCTTCCTGGCCTTCTTTTAATGCATTGTTGTAAATTCTGGTAATTTGTTTGTCTGTCAAAGGAACTCTGTAAATTCTGAAATCGTGTAATTTTGCATTCAGATAAATGTTATCCTCTGCTAAATATTTTCCTATATAAAGCCTGTTTTTTTCGGCTGAATTGTAATCGAATAATTTTGCCAAATCTAATGCTGCATTCTTGGTTTCACATGCAAGTACGCCATTCACGTAAGTACTGATTGATTTTGACGGAAAATTGATTACAACTGTAACATGATTCCATTTCCCTGTTTCTAAAGCTTTTGCTGTTGATTTAAATTTAGCTCCCGATTCAGTTATGACTTCAGTCTGGATTCCATCTTCTTTTTCTGTTCCTGCCGGTGCAAAAAACAAATGTGAATTGTTATTTTTTCCAAAGTCAAAAAATCGCTGCCCTTTTTGTGCAGAACGTAAATAAATCCATCCTGATATACTTAAAGATTCTTCACCTATTAATCCGTCAGCCGGAATTGAAACAAATGCTTTACTGTCTGCAGGCAAAGAAAGTACGGTACCAAATTGATCGTCATTTACAAACTTTGCTTTTACATCCTGAATTTTACCGTGTAAATTATTCCGGGACCAGTCTTTAGCATCGCCAGCAAAAACATAGCGGGCAATTAGTCCCGTTTCTCCAATTCCGTCTAAAATCTGATCGCCGTTTTGTGCACGTATCGTTGTTGTACATGATGCCCAAAAACTGAATACGAAACAAATAAATAACTGATGTTTTTTCATCGTGAATTCTTTTTCTGTTGATTTACAAAATCTCTTTTTTTTTCTTTTCAGAAATTTTCTACTTATAAATTTCTTCCCAGGCTGGCGGTATAACTCCTAATAAATGCTGTACAAAATAATCCCTGCGTTTGCGTTCACCAAAATCGCCTCCGGCAGAATGCCCCATTCCCGGAACGGTTACCAATTCAAAATTTTTATTGGCTTTGATTAAAGCATTTGCAAACTGCATGGTTGAAGCAGGATCTACATTATCGTCTAATTCTCCAAGAATCAACATTAAATTTCCGTTCAATTGTGCCGCATTAGCAGTATTCGAGCAAGCTTCATATTCTGGCCCAACCGGGTATCCCATCCATTGTTCGTTCCACCACATTTTATCCATTCGATTATCGTGACAGCCACAAGACGCTACGGCAACATCATAAAAATCAGAATTAAAGACCAAAGCAGCACCGGCATTTTGTCCTCCGGCTGATGTTCCGTGAATGCCTACTTTATCAATATTCATATAAGGATATTTGGCAGCAGCCGCTTTCATCCAGAGCTTTCTATCGGGAAAACCGGCATCTTTGAGGTTTTTATAACAAACATCATGAAAAGCTTTTGAACGGTTTGAAGTTCCCATTCCGTCAATCTGAACTACAATAAATCCTAATTCAGCCAAAGATGACATGGCCCAATAGTAGGATTGAAAATTCTTTGGAACAAATGAATCCTGAGGACCTGCATAAATGTATTCAATGACTGGATATTTACGATTTGGGTCAAAAGTCGTTGGAAGTACAATTACGCCCCAAATATCGGTTTTACCGTCTCTTCCTTTGGCTGTAAAAACTTCCGGAGCTATCCATCCTGTTTTTTGTAATGCCGAAATATCTGCCTTTTGCATTTCTACAATCGTTTTTTGTGTATCGATGCTTTTCAAAACGGTAATCGGTGGTAAATCTACTCTCGAATACTGATCGACATAATATTTATAATCAGGTGAAAAAGTAACTTTATGATTGCCGTTTTCAGTCGTTAACCGGGTAAAGTTTTTGCCATTAAAATCGATTCGGCAAAATTGTAACAAATATGGGTCCTGATTGCTGTCTAAACCGCTGGCCGTAAAATAGATTTGTTTTTTCTCTTCATCGACTTTTAGTACTTCCCGAATGGGCCAGCTTCCTTTTGTAATTTGATTTTTGACTTTTCCGGTAAGGGCATCGTACAAATACAAATGATTCCATCCATCACGTTCTGATGCCCAAATGATTTCATTGTTTTTTTTGATGTCGTAACGGTATCTTTTGCCGCTGTATTCTACAAATGTTGGACTTGTTTCTTCTATAATAACTTTAACTTTTCCGGTTGTTGCATTAACCTCCAAAACACGATACACCTGATGCCCTCTTTGATTGTATTCAAAAGTGAAAGCGCTGCTGTCGTCTTTCCATTCAATTCCGGAAATGTCGTATTGCTCCTGAAATAAATCGGTTGCCACCGGAATTTGCTTTTTTGAAGCCACTACAAACAATTGCGGACTTTTAAAAGGCAGCTGATCACCCGGTTTTAAATAATCACGGGTTTGTAATTTTGGCTGAAACTGATCTTTTGGACTCGACTCTACAAAATAAATTTTATGCTCTTCGCCAGGACGTACCTTATACGCCATAATGGTTTTACTATTTGGCGACCATTGCAAATAAGACGAATAGTAAAATCCTTTTGAGCCGTCGTAACTCAATTGTGTTTCAACTTTTGTTTTTTTGTCTTTAATAAATAAATTATAGTTTTTTATAAACCCAACATACAAAGAATCCGGAGAACCAACAGGTTTATTGCCCAATTCATCAAAGTTATCTCCCCAATACTCCTCTTTATTTAACGGCTTTTTATAGTCGCCGGTTTTGGTTAATTCACTCGTATTTAGATTATATGAAAATTTCAATGCTTCGATTGTAAAAACTAATATTGACAGGTTTTTATCAAACTCTAAATTTTCTATCGGAAGATCTTTAGGATTTACTTCTTTAGCTAAAATTTTTGATAATGACTGTCCTAATTTATTGTGATCAAAAGCTAGTGATTGCTTTTGATTTTTCGCATCTGCCAAAATAAACTCTTTCCCTTTCAATAGATTATTGGTATACCATACGTAATCATTTCCAATCCAATGAAAATCCTTAGGAGCATAAACTACTTTATTCTTAAATAACGAATCGATGGAATTCGCTCTCTTGTACTCTTTTAGTGTGCCCTGAGCCTGAGCGATAAAACACCACGAAAGTGTTAAAAACACACTTATTTTTATTACAGTTGTTCTCATAATTTTAATATTCATAAAAATATATAGTATTTATTGACATGAATGGGTCAATATTATCACATAGTAAGATTATATTAACCATCGAAATAAGAATGTGATAAAAAACAGTTATTAAATACTAATTTGTATTGAAACGATAGACCTAACAGGTTTTAAAAACCTGTTAGGTCTCCACTAAACGTCAAATTAATTAATATTTTTTTTCTTTTATCAAATAGTAAATCGGAATCCCAATTAGCATAATCAAAACACCCCATCCACAAGTAGAAAATTTTGTAAACAATAATGAAACACACACTGCTGAGGCTATTATAATGTACGATAAAGGTAAAAAGGGATAACCTAAAGCTTTATAAGGACGAACTGCATCTGGCATTTTTTTGCGGAGAATGATAATTCCGTAAATGGTCAGGATATAAAAGATAAGTACGATGATAATTACAAAGTCTAATAAATCACCGTATTTACCGGTAAGACATAATACAGAAGCCCATAAACATTGTGCCCAAAGTGCCCACGAAGGAACGCTCGCTTGGTTTAGTCTTGCTGCTTTTTTAAAAAACAAACCATCCTTTGCCATTGTATAATAAACTCTGGCTCCAGCCATAATCAATCCATTGTTACAGGCAAAGGTCGAAATCATAATCATCAATGCGATAATGAGTGTTCCTATATCTCCAAAAATATATTGTGCTGCGACTACTGCTACCCTGTCTGATTTTGCACCCGCAATTTCGTTAAGCGGAATAACAGCGACGTACATCAAATTGGTCAATACATAAATTACTGTCACTATAAATGTTCCTAAAAGCATGCTTAAACCTACATTACGTTTTGGATTTTTAATTTCTCCAGCGATAAAAGTAACACCGGTCCAGGAATCACTAGAAAATAAAGCACCCACCATTGCAGCAGAAATTCCTGAAATCAAGGCTGTAGTACCAATTGGCATCCAGGAACCGCTAGTTGCATTAAAAAAATGCGGAGTCCAAGCATCTGTCCAATTAGCATCCCAAACAGAAGCTTTGGCAGCTAAGGTAAATCCGAAAATAATTAATCCTGAAATAGACAGAATTTTTATAATCGTTAAAATCGTTTGTAGAATTTTGCTGTTTTTCACACCTAGGGTGTTCAGGTAAGTCAGAAAAATAATCGTTATTATAGAAACAATTTGAGCAACATTAAGCTTAAAACTTCCTAATTGATATACTATATTTTCATCGCTGAATGCAGGAATCAAATATGCTGCAAATTTAGAGAAAGCAACTCCAACCGCTGCAATTGTTCCTGTCTGGATCACGGCAAAAAAGCTCCAACCGTATAAAAACGCTATTAATTTATTGTAAGATTCTTTTAAATACACATACTGACCGCCTGCATTAGGAAACATGGCGCTTAATTCTCCATAACTTACTGCGGCAATCATGGTGATAATTCCCGAAATCAGCCAGATTAAAACAAGCCATGCTGTAGAACCGACCTGTCTGGCAATATCGGCACTAACGATGAATATTCCTGAACCAATCATCGAACCCACGACAAGCATGGTTCCATCGAAGAGGCCGAGTTCTTTTTTAAATTCTTCCTGATTATTTGTTGTCATTTTTGGTTTGTTTGGTTTGTTTGGTTGTTTGTTTTTTGTTTAGGTATTTTGAAAATATAATATGATTAATTTAAAATTCTATGTAAAAAAAAATCAGCTTCATTTTTAATTAAACATGAAGCTGATTTTTTAGAGTTGAAACATTTGAGTATCGACAGAAGTTGGCTTTTCAGAAATAATCTCCGAAACTAATTTGCCTGTTGCCGGTGCCAGACTTAAGCCCATCATGGCGTGTCCTGTAACTACCGTTAGATTTTTTAGTCTTTTATCTTTGGCAATTATGGGCATTCCTGAAGGTGTACAAGGTCTGAATCCGAACCAGATGTCTTGCTCTTTTGGCATTTCTATTTTCAAATCAGGATAAAAATCATTAATTGAATTTAAAATTCCCCGAACTCTGTTTTGATTGATTTTGATATCATTCGTATGTGTGATTTCCATAGTTCCTCCAAAACGAATATCATGGTTCATAGGTGTGACAGCCACTTTTCCTTCACATAAAATACTCGGAATTGATGGTTTATGGCTTTGATCTTTTAACGTAAAACTATATCCTTTTCCCGGTAAAATTGAAATATTGATGTTTAGTTTTTTAGCAATATGCGGACTCCACGATCCTGTTGCCAAAACAACTTCATCGGTTGAAAAATTTCCTTTATCTGTTATAATTTCTGAAACGGTATTATTCTTTAAGAAAAAATCTACTACAGTTGTCTGGGTATGAATTTTCACATTCAATCTGCCCAGTTCATCTTTTATGAACTGCATGAACTTTTGCGGATAGATGTGTGCATCACTTTTGTAATGAACACCACCAATAACATTTGTAGCAGTTCCTTTCTCTAAATGCGAAACCTCTTCTTTCGAAAGAAAATCAACTTCTAGGCCTAAATCTTCAGCCAACTTTCCTTCGTGATGAATTTCTTCTGCGGTTTTATCCGTTTTATAAAGCATCAAAAGCCCTTTTTCTTCGTAAAAAAAAGAGTTATTTTCTTTTGCTAGATCCTGATAGAGTTCTTTACTTAAAAGTGATAAATCGCAAAGGGCAGGCATCGCTTTTTCGACATGTTTCAAATTGGCATGTTTATAAAACTGTAAACCCCAATTCATTAAATCTATATTTAATCTGGGCTTAACATAAAACGGACTTTGGCTATCAAACATCCATTTTATTCCCTGTGCAATCATTCCTGGTTGTGCCAGCGGAATAATATGTGAAGGAACTATCATTCCTGCATTTCCGTAAGAACAACCGTCATTCATGTCTGATTTATCAAAAACAACTACTTCATAACCTTCTTTAGCCAAATAATAAGCAGAACACAAACCTATTATACCTCCACCAATTATACTTACTTTTTTCATTATTATTCTCAATTAAAAATTTGGCGACAAGATTTTTTGTTAACCATTAAATTATAGTTTCTTTTTAAATGACCTGAAAACCAAACGCGTACGGATCATCATCTTCATCAATTATAATGTTATTATAACCGTACACTTTTGCCCAACCCTGAATACTTGGTACGATGGCTTTTATATCTCCAATGGCGGTTTCTTCTTCCACTCGTCCAATAAACTTGCTTCCGATAAAACTTTCGTGAATATAATCTTCCTCTTTTTTAAGTTTTCCTTTGGCATGAAGCTGTGCAATCCTGGCTGAAGTTCCGGTTCCGCAAGGTGAGCGATCTATTGCTTTATCGCCATAGAAAACAGCATTTCGCCCTGAAGAAGAAGGGTCAATAGGATCTCCTGTCCAGAGCATATGACTCACATCCCGAATCGTATCATTTTCAGGATGAATGAAAAGATTTGGGTATTTCTCGTTAATACGTTTGCGGACTACCTGGCTGTACTGCACTATTTTTCCGGCTGTAAAATCCTGAATTCCTGAAAAATGTGGCTGCGGGTCTACAATGGCGTAATAATTTCCTCCGTAAGCCACATCAAAAACAATTTCGCCTAGTTCCGGACAATCAACTGTCAACCCCTCGGCTGCCAGATACGATTTTACGTTTGTCAAACGTACCCAGTCTACTTTCTTTCCCGTTTGCTGGTATTCGATCTGAACCAATCCTGCTGGTGCTTCCATTTTAATTTTTCCCGGAATTTTAGGAATTACCAAACCCTCTTCAATGGCAATGGTTATGGTTCCGATGGTTCCGTGACCACACATAGGAAGGCATCCTGAAGTTTCGATAAATAAGATTCCGAAGTCATTTTCAGGATTGCTTGGAGGATACAAAATGCTGCCACTCATCATATCATGTCCTCTAGGTTCAAACATAAGTCCTTTGCGAATCCAATCGTATTCTTTTAGAAAGTGTTGCCGTTTTTCACTCATGTTGTTTCCAACAAGGTTTGGGCCTCCGCCGGCAACTACTCTTACTGGATTACCACAAGTATGTGCATCAACGCAAAAAAAGGTTTTTCTGGGCATATATTAAATAGGATTCTGGGTTACTATATCATTTACTGTTCTGTTAATTCCTAATAGGTTTTCATCCTGCAAAGCAACGGGCAATAATTTATTTGGCCAGTCCTGAAACGTAACCGGACGAACCCATCTTTTTACTGCCGCTAATCCTACCGAAGTAAATTTACTGTCAGAACTGGCAGGAAAAGGGCCACCATGTGTCATTCCCGAGCAAACCTCAACTCCTGTGGGTACATTGTTAAAGATTAATCTTCCTACTTTATTTTTAAGGTTTTGTATTACTTCTTTGAAATCTTCTAGTTCACTTTCATCCGAATTTAAAATAGTACCTGTGAGCTGTCCTTCCAGATTTTCAATAATTGTATTCAATTGCTGAATATCATCGCATTTAACAACCACAGAAAAAGGCCCAAAAACCTCCTTATGAAATATTTTGTTCTTTAAGAAGGTGTTTCCATCTACCGATATTACATTTTGCAGGGCATAATTTGGCTTTACCTCTTTCTTTAAATTAGTCTGCTGCGTATATCCTTCCTGTTCAAGAACTTCTGACTTCAAACTTTCATATTTAGTTTTAATATCGGGATGCAGCATACAGGCTGGCTCTAATTTGTCTGTCTCTAAAGCTAAAATAGTAATAAAATTCTCTAATTCATTACTATTTATTCCTAAAATAAGTCCGGGATTGGTGCAAAACTGACCTGTTCCTGCTACAATAGATGCAGCGTAGTTTTTGGCCCATTTTTCGCTCTCCTGTTTTAAGGCCGATGGCAAAATTACCACTGGATTAATGCTTCCCATCTCTGCATAAACCGGTATTGGAACCGGTCTGTTGGCTGCAATTTTACAAAGAGCAGTTCCTCCTGTAATACTTCCTGTAAAACCAACCGCTTTTACAGAGGGATGTTCAACCAAAGCTTTTCCTACCTCGATACCGCTACTGTTTAGGTTCGAAAAGACACCATTTGGCATTCCGGTTCTTTGAGCTGCTTTGATAATTGCCGAAGATACCAACTCGCCCGTTCCCGCATGAAGTGGATGTGATTTTACAATGACCGGACAACCTGCAGCCAAAGCACTCGACGTATCACCACCAGCGGTCGAGAAAGCCAGCGGAAAATTACTGGCTCCAAAAACAACTACAGGCCCAAGTGGAATCTGCATTCTTCGAATATCAGGTTTGTCTTCTGTTTTGTTGATGATGGCTTCTACCCATGAGCCTTCTCTCAACATCGTAGCAAAGGCCCTCAACTGTCCGGTTGTTCTTCCGCGTTCCCCATTGGCTCTGCCAACAGGAAGTCCAGATTCCTGAATATAAGTCGTTAATAAATCATCCCCTAAAACTTCAATTTCATCAGCAATAGCTTCCAGAAAATCTGCTTTTTTTACGTCCACAATTGTTCCGTATGTTTTAAAAGCTTCTTCAGCTAAAGCTACAGCCTGAGCAATTTCGTCTTGGGTAGCTTCATAAAAAACAGTTTTATTCTCTGTATTTAGTTCCGGATTGATCGTCTTATAAGTCGTTTTACCTTTTGCAGAAAGCGTTTCTCCAATATAATTTTGTCCAGTAGTCATAGCTTACTTTTTACCTTTAGTTAAATGTTTTTGTAATCAGGCAAAATGGGTCTGTTTTTCATTGCAACATCGATAATAGTCAAAACGCGTTCTCTTTCAACTCCCTGCAATGGAAGTCTTGGAGCTCTTACGTTTTCTGTACCAAGTCCAGTGGCAACCTCAGCCAATTTGATGTTTTGTACCAATTGCGGAGAAATATCCAGTTCTAATAGTGGCATAAACCATCTGTAAATGGCTACCGCTTCCTCAATTCTTCCAGCTTTTACAAGTTTATAAATGGCCACAGTTTCTGCCGGATATGCTACTACTAAACCGGCAACCCAGCCATCTGCTCCTGTCACCAAACTTTCTAATGCCAGAGTATCAACACCACAAAGTACTTTTAAACGGTTTCCAAAACGGTTTCTAATTCTTACTACATTGCTAATATCGCGCGTAGACTCTTTTACTGCCTGGATATTGTCTAATTTTAAAAGTTCTTCAAACATGTCCAGCGTTACCTCAATTTTATAATCTACAGGATTATTGTAAATCATAATCGGTAGCGATGTACTTTTTGCGATTTCCTTAAAATAAACAACCGTTTCGTAGTCTGTAGCTTTATAGCGCATTGGAGGCAGTAACATCAAACCGTTTACACCTAATTCTTCGGCACGTTTGACCAAAGTAATGGCTTCGCTGGTGGTCTGTTCTGCAATGTTTACAATAACCGGAATTTTTCCTGCTGTGATTCTTAACGTGTTGTTAATTAAAACCTCTTTTTCTTCTTTAGTCAATGTACTAGCTTCTCCAAGGGTTCCGCCAAGTATGATTCCGTTAACTCCAGCTTCAATTTGTGCTTTAATATTTTTTTCGAACATTACGAGGTCTAATTGACCTTCTTCTGTAAACTTAGTCGTTACAGCCGGCATTACGCCTTCCCAATTTATATTCATATTATAATTTTTATCAAAAATAAAACTTATAAAAAGAGACGTCTTTGTCATTATTAGCCGTTATCAGGACTATATTACCCCATCTATTGTATAATCTGATTTTTTTGATAATATTTACATAACTAAAAAACAATCCTTTGAAAATCTTACCTTTTAAAATCCCAAAAACCGAGAGAGAAGCACTCATATATCAAGAGGATATTGAACGTGTTTTCTATGATCAGCTGCACCAGCATGAAGAAATTCAGATCAGTTATATCGTGAAAGGTGCCGGAACACTGATTGTTGGAGATTCTATTAATGATTATAAAGAAGACGATGTTTTAATAATTGGTGAAAACGTACCGCATGTTTTCAGGAGTAATGTAGAAGCCAGCCCGGAGTCTGTAATGCTAACTTTATTTTTTACCAAAACCTCTTTCGGGAAAGATTTTTTCAGTCTGAATGATATGAGCAGTGTAGATGATTTTTTTAAGGAATCTGAATATGGAATGAAAATACTGTCGAACCACAAAAAAATCATCCATCATTTTGAGAAGCTGAAAAAGCAGAATAAATTACAGCGAATCGCCTCGTTTTTAAAAATTATAAACATTATTATTTCTTCTGAAAAAACACCGCTTTCTTCTTTTGTTTACAAAAAAAAATATACTGATGATGAAGGAAGAAGAATGAGTGCTGTTTTTGAATATGCTATTGAGTTTTACCATCAGAATATTACATTGGAAGAAGTGGCGGAGAAAGCCAATATGAGCAAAAATGCCTTTTGCAGATACTTTAAAAAACGTACTAATAAAACCTTCTTTCAGTTTTTGATTGAAATCAGAATTGAAAATGCGTGCAAATTACTGTACCATAAAAAAGACCTTTCGATTGCCTCCATATCTGAACTCTGCGGTTTTCAGGATATTGCCAACTTCAACAGGAAGTTTAAGGAACTGAAGGGAATTTCCCCTTCCCATTATCGCGCCCAATTTTAATTTTTGCTTACAAACTCAGCATTTTTTTTCTAATCTTTCTAATCTGTGGCTTTAAATTTTAAAAATAGATTTTCTGATTTCTAATTGCAGTTCTGACGCTTCCGAAATTTTTTTGATTTCAAAACTTCTTTCGAAAAAATAATCTTTTTTAACTGAAGATTTTATCGGACTCAAATCGATTTGAAGTCCTGCGTATTTTAAATATTTTGGGTAATCTATTTCAGCCGTAGTGTCTACATAGTTTTTTATTTCAGCTAGAGATTTTCCTGCGATTTGTTCAGAAGTCTGCCAAAACTCGGCTTCGGTAAATCCTCTTCCTTTTTTTTCATAATATTCATTGTATAGAAAACGCATTACATCGTCTAATGATTTTTGATTATGTGTATTGTTTCTGATTTCAAGATCTAATAAAAAACCAATAACCGGTCCTTTATTGTAATAGGAAATCGTAGTTTGTTGAGCATTACTTTCGTTGTTGAAGAAATTCAGCCAAATATCAAAACTCGATCTGGATAAGGACATGTGTTTATTGCCTTCAATATTTTCGTATCGTTTTATAGATTCCGAAATGTATTTTAAAGCTTCATTACCATCAAGCAAACCGGCTTTCATCATAATAATGTACTCGTAATAAACCGTAAAACCTTCAGAAACCCATAACATTGAGGTATAATTTTCTTTGTTATAATCGAAAGGCCCTAATTCTATTGGGCGAATTGCTTTTACATTATAAAGATGGAAATATTCATGTGTTACAAAATTCAGAAAATCAATGTATGCTTCATTATTTTTAAAATCGAAAGTTCCGTTGGTAAAAATAGCCTGCGAATTCCAGTGCTCCAATCCTCCGCCTCCTGCTTCCATCATAATGTAGCTGTAATCATCATAAGGCACTTTTTTCATGATAGCAGTTGTTGCTGTCATTATTTTTTTAAGATCTGAAGTGAATTTTTCTTCGTTTAACCCTTGCGGAGTTGCAATTCCTAAAGAATATGATTTTTCTTCATGCTTAAAATTAATTACTTTTTGATTGCCCAGATAAATTGGACTGTCGTAAAAAATATCCACATTTTTTGCAGCAAAAGTGAAACCGCTTTCATCAGTTGGCTTTAATCCGGTTGAAACTTTTTTCCAGTTTTTGTATGGATTCACAGTCAGTTTTATCGGATTTTGAAGAGCATTTTCTACGTGCATAAAAATAGTATTAGGCATTAAAAAAGCTTTATCTGCATCTACTAATGATTCTGCTACCGATTTTTTATTGGCAAAAACCCTGTACTTTACCTGTATTTTAGAGGCTTTTCCGTTTTCTGCCACCCAGCAGTTTTTAGTTTTTTTATGCCAGTTTATTTTGTTACCATTGGCATCTGTTACGTCAAAATCTACAATATAGCGCGGTGTATCTAAAATCAAATAATAACCAGGCGTCCAGACCGGAAGTACTAAATTAGTTTGTGCCGATGAAAGGTTTTCAAAATCTAAAACCACTTCGAGATAATGCGATTCCGGATCTTTAAAGGAAACTGAATAATTTTGTTTTATCTCTGCATTGACTGCTTTTTCCGCTGTTTTACAAGAAATTGCGATTTGAAAAACAAGCAGACAAAAACAAATTTTTATGATTTCAATTGTATATTTCATATTGATCTTACTTTAAAATGAAAAGCCATCCCTGAACAGGAACAGCTTTTCACACACTTATAATTACAAGTAACCAACTTGTAAAAGTTTAATATTTTATGGCAGGTACCCCGGATTTTGTTTTAAATTGCTATTTCTTTCCAATTGAACTTTCGGTATTGGAAGAATAGCTCTAAAAGCACCGGCAGGATTAGCTACTTTTGAAAACCATGATTTTTTTGAATATACTCCAAATCGTATTAAATCTTGTTTTCTATGGGCTTCACCAACGAATTCCCAAGCTAATTCATCAAGAAAACCTCCGTAAGGAATATCCGCTCCTCCTTCGTAATTTGTAATTACTCCTGCTTTATAAGTACCGTATTGATAAACACTTCCTCCTAACAGTTTGGCTCCTGTAACAGTGGCTTTGGCCGGATTAGTCTTTCTAAAATTTCTTTCTCTTACTCTTGTTACAATTTGTGCAGCACCTGTAGCATCTCCTGTTCTTAATAAACACTCTGCTTTAATCATCATAGCATCGGCTAATCTGTAAAAAGGAACATCATTACTTAATTGTGCAATTTGACCTTTACCAATTTCATATTTAACCATTCTATACCCTTCGTTAGGTTCGCAGCCATTAACATCTGTCAAGTAGTTAAGATACTCAAATTGTGCACCATTTTTTAGCATAATAGGTTCTCCTTTACTATCAAACTGTTTTCCTCCTAACCAGGAATCTTTTAATCTTTGATCATCAGGATCATAAGTATCTATAAATTGAGGTATTCCGCCAGAACCATTCCAGGGTCCTCCAGCTAATTCATAAGTTACCTGACTTTCAGCTGCTAATGTTTTAAATGGCCAGTAACTTCCCCCTGCTTTTTTTTGATCAAAAGGAATAGAAAATATCTGTTCTGAAGAAAATTGATTTTCTATTATGAAATTATCTAAATAATTTGTGCATAATGTAAAACCTCCATTATTTATAACATCATTAACTTCAGCTAAAGCTTCGTTCCATTTTGGCGTTCCTATATAAACCTCAGCATTTAAATACAGTTTTGCCAAAGTCATTTTAGCAGCCCATTTTGTAACTTTCCCATAATTTTTAGATTCTTTCTTATCACTCAAATAAGGCAAAGCACCTTTTAGTTCACTTTCTACAAAATCATACACTTCTTTACCTGTATTTTGTTCTGGCAAATATCCTTTAGGTAAATCATATTTGGTTACAATAGGAACATTTCTAAAATTATCTAATAATAAATAATAATAAATAGCTCTTAAAGCTCTTAGTTCCTGAAAAACAGCATCTTTATTTTCAAGATCTGGTATTTGTTCTATCTGAAAAATAGCTTTATTAACATTATTTACACCACCAAACAAATAAGCCCAATTCCCTTCTGCATGAGGTAGCGGAGCCTCATACGTGTGTTGGTGCATTGTAATGTAATAATCTCCCCAGCCAATACCGTTTCTTAATGGCGTTACTATTAAATCTGATGATTCTTCGTATAAACAAAACGCCGCATCCCAGCCCCAATAAACCTCTCTTAATGACGTATAAGCTGGTGCCATAAGGCTTGCTAAATCTTCTGCCTTAAATTTAGTTTCCTCACCAATTACTTTATCATAAACATTCTCATCTAAATTAGTGCATCCTGTTCCTAAAAGCAGTAAGCCCGAAGCAAGGATTTTGTATATTATATTTTTATTTTTCATTTTGAATTAATTTAAAAAGTTACATTTAATCCCAAAGTCATACCTGTTGTACTTGGATATTTATCCCTATTATCCATTCCTTGAGATGTAGGGTCTCCTCTTATTATCTCTGGATCCAAACCTTTGTACTTTGTAAACGTGGCTAAGTTATTCCCGGATACATACAATCGCATTGCATTGATGAATTTAAACGGCTTAACATCAAAATTATAGGATAAAGTTATGTTGTCAATCTTTACATAATCTCCTTGTTCAATATAATAACTTACATAAGTTGGATTATAATTTAATACCGCCTTACCATACACTTTGTCATATGTACTAGATAGCATATTATATTCGGTTTTAGAATTTCCATAAAACATACGTTGACTATTTAGTATTTGAAAATCGAAAGCTCCTGTCAGCACCATACTTAAATCAAATTTTTTGTAGCTAAAAGTATTGGCCCAACCTGCATAATATTGCGGAATACCATTTCCTAAATATTGCTTATTCGTATCATTGTACATAGAAGGATCAAGTGTTTTCCTTGTACCGTCTGGCAATTCAACAATCCATTGTCCATCATTAGTAATATCTACCGATTTTAACCCCCAAAAATTACCTAATGATTGTCCAACTTCTAATCTATGAGTTTCGAATGAAATAGGATCTCCAGTGTTCCCTCTATTTATATAATCTCCTTCAATTTGATATAAATCATTAGAAAGACTTGTTAACTTATTTTTATTGTGTGAAAAAGTCATTGAGGAACTCCAAAGAAAATTATCCGTTTTGACAGGAATTGTATTAAGAAGAATTTCGATACCTTTATTTTCCATTTTCCCAACATTAGCAATAGTCGAATCATATATATTAGGAGGACTTGGCACAGCGTATGTCCATAACATATCAATTGTTTTTTTACTATACACATCAACGCTTCCGCTAATTCTATTATTAAAAAATCCAAAATCAAGACCTATATTTACTTCTGTCGTTTTCTCCCAACGCAAATCAGGATTAGGATTACTTACTGGTTCTAATCCTCTCACCCATTTTCCATCATTATAAAAATAGCCCCCATAATTGTACAATGTCAGTGACATATAAGGATCATTAGGAATTACTCCTGTTTCTCCATAACCTGCTCTTAATTTTAAAATATTTACAGTTTCAACATCTTTTAAGAAAGACTCCTTATTAATACTCCATCCTGCAGAAACCGCAGGGAAATTTCCCCATTGGTAATTTGCACCAAATTTAGAAGAACCTTCTCTCCTGATACTAACTAATAAATCGTATTTACTATTAAAGTTATAGTTAACTCTACCAAAGAATCCAATTAATGTATTATCATTTTTATAACTTCCCATCCCTGCTAATCCATCAGACAAAGCATTTCCTGAACCTAAATTATTATAGGAAAAAGCATCGGTAGGAAAATCAGAATTACTGGCCGAAAATCCTTCATTTACGATATATTGATAACTATAGCCCCCTAATACTGTAAACTCGTGCTTATCTAAAATTTTATGGTATTTGGATGTTATCTCAACTAAATCACTATCCGTCGTACCTGTATTCCTTGAAGCAACACCATTTCGCAAATTTATCGTATTTGAATAATGTTTTTTGGTTTCTGCATATCCGTTTAAAAATGTGTCTTTATTTTTTGAAAGTTGCGCCCCTACATCCCATCCTGGTAATAAATCAAGTGTCAGATTAGCTGTAAATCTTTGCCATGTTCTATTTCTATCTTCTATTGTTTCATTTATAATACCTACAGGATTATAATATTGAAACTTACCTTTATCCGTATAATTCTCATCATAAGTCACTCCATCAGGCTCATAAACAGAAGCTGTAGGGTTTCTTATCATAGCTTGTCTGTAGGCGTAAGCTACTGTTCCTTCTGAAAGTCCCATATTTTGGGTTCCATTTAGTAAGTTCAAATTAACTTTTAACTTATCATTGAACATACTATGATTAACATCAAATGAGAATCGATACTCTTTATTAAATGTATTAGTAAAAACACCTGTTTCATCTATATAATTAAGATTCACAGTATAGTTTGTTTTAACATTTCCTCCTTTTAAAGCTAAATTATGATTTTTAGCAAATCCACTTCCTGAAATTTGATCCAACCAATTGGTATCAGCCCCACCCTCTTGATAAGGTATTCTTAATCCTTGAGAGCGAAAATTTCTTTGTTGTGTGGCATCTAAAAAATCAGCCTTATTATAAAAATTACTTATTGTAGCAAATGTTGAATAGGTAATAGTTGGTGCAATGTCTTTGTTTACCGTTTTTGTGGTAATAAGAATAACCCCATTTGCACCTCTTGTTCCATAAATTGCAGCTGCAGAAGCATCTTTCAATATATCGATAGAAGCAATGTCATTTGGTGCAACGGTATTCATACCTCCTGGCACACCATTAATTAAGACCAAAGGAGCAGCGTTTCCTTGTAAAGTAGAAACTCCACGCAATGAAATATTAGATGATGAACTCGGATCACCGGAACCATTACTAATTGTTAGACCTGCTGCTTTACCTCTAATAAGATCCGAAGCATCTCTAATAGCACCTCTTGTAAAATTCTCTTCTTTTATACTGGCAATAGCGGTGGTAACCCTTGATTTTTTCTGGGTTCCGTATCCTACGACCACTACTTCATTTAATTCATTTAAGTCCGATTCTAAAATTACATTGAGAGTATTAACATCTGGTTTTAGCTCTTTAGTTTTTAATCCTACATAAGAAAAAACTAATATTACGTTGTTTCCTTTAGTAGTAATTTCAAATTTACCGTCGAAATCACTTGTAACTGCATTGGTTGTGTTTTTCTCTAAAACTGATACCCCTGGCAGAGGAAGATTATTTGAATCTGTAATTTTACCACTAATTTTCTGTTGAGAAAAAGAGCAAAAAACAACAAACAAAAACAAAATAGTAAAGAACATCTTATTTCTGGAATAAGATATCTCTGTACTTTTAAAAGCTTGTGTGGTTGGTTTCATAATTTAAACAGTTTGGTTTGTGTATTATTAACACTTGTAAAATTATGTTAAAACCGAGTTAAGGAAAATGCTTATATTACCACATGATAATACTATATTATCCTGTTTTTATTGTTTTTTCTTATTAAGCAACAATTTGCACAAACATTTGACATAGTTATACATATAAAAGTATGTTATACATAATTTAAATGCCAAATTAATAAATTTAATACATTGCTAATTCAGGAAAGAGATACTGCTATAGTTAATAAAAATGCATATCTAAAAAACTTCCATTGTCTTTAGTATGGGAGAATTTGGGGCAGGAATATAATAAAAATCAGAAATTGATTATTCCTATTAATGTGATACCTAATTTTAAAAACGATTCAGTTTATATTGAAATGTTTTACCAATTAGAAAGTGACTCAGATACATATCTATTTGGAGATTATTAAGGCATAAAAAAACCTCCAAAATCAATGACTTTGGAGGTTATACATTCTGATGATTCATATTATAAATAGAATATCATTCAGTTTGATTTTCTATTTCAATGTTTTGAGAAATCAACTTATACTTTATATAAAAGTCTATTTTACTACAATTTCAAAAGAACTTATTGTACAAAATCTTCCCCAATCAGGTTGCGAAGTTGATATTCCAACAGTAATTGGAGTAGTCTGATCAATAGTAAATTCTAAAATATATTCTGCTTTACCTATTCCATTGCTAAGGACTCTTTTATACTTTAAAACTTCTGTCGCAGTACCAACAGATTCTACATTAGGCAATTCTACATCACCTTTAGAAACGATAATGTAAAATCCGCCCGGATCACTTTCTAGATGATTAGATTCAAATACAACGACCTTTAATTGATAGGTTGCCGGTTCAGCCGTAACGCTCTGATAAAGCTTACCATTAGTGATGGCAGGCGCTCCCCAGCCTGATTCAAAATTTACAGTTGCATTATTTGCTTTACCACAGCATCCACCATCATATCCACCATAACCATTATGATTTTTGGCTGCAGCATTCGTTGTCCAATTTGCAATTACGCCCCATCTGCCACCATCGTATGATGAATAGTTAAAAGGCTGTTTTGCATTCACTAAAACCGGTGTAGGAACTGGTCTCACGTCTTTATAAACCGCATAAAAAGTATCAATTGATTTTACCACAGGTTTATAAAGGGTTGTATACCTGTAAGTAGAACCACTTTTAAAATCATTGATAACAACACTGCCTTTGCTAATGTCAGTAAATACAGTTTTTAGCTGATTAGAAGAATTGGTATATTCTATTTCTGTCCCCAAAGCTCCGGAATCTGCATTTAAATTTATGAAATTTACTGTCAGCTCACTACCAATAAGCACGTTATTAAGAATTGGTCTGTTGATCAATGAGCTTATATATCGATCTCCATAAACCTCCGCAGAAGCTGTTACAGCTATTGATGAATTGCCTTTTGCATCGAAGGTTCTAAACTCAAAATTATAAATATTCTCTTCTAAATTATCTATAATTTTTGAAACGGCATCTATTCCGGAAGTTCTGGTAATGGGTACCACAACAGAATCTTTTTTATTATTCCAATAAATTCGGAGTTCCGTAACCTTAGGGTCTGATATTATAAGTCCCTGAACTTCCAGACGATTTCTTCCAGGAAATAATTTTAATGAATCTATTTTTCCTGTATATGAAATCGCTCCGCCTTTGGTAAACTTCAGATACTCATCACCACTTGTACAAGAATTTATAATGAGAACTGACAAAACCACAAAAATTGCGACTAAAATATTCCTTAAATTTTTCATTGTTTTAGTTTTAGTATTAAAAATTAGGATTACCATATACCTGCACTTCAGAAACAGCCATAAACTTACCTCCTACCCAGTTTTCTAAACATTCAATTCTAAGATATCGAACAGCAGGTTTTTCTAAAGCAATTTCATAATCTGCACCATCTCTGGCTGCTAAAAGATCATCGTTATTTTCCTGTCCATAAGGTAACCCTGAAGGTTTTTTGATTTCATATTCTCCCATCAAAGTCCAATTGCTATTTAAAGTACCATCATTCAGGGTATTACTACCCCAGATTCTAAACTTTTTTACAGCTCCCAGATAGTAATACATTCTCTGGCCTCCAATAGGTTCCGAAAAATTCCACATTCTCATACGGCTTAATTTAGTGGTCTTTCCGATATCAAAAGTCACCAAATGATTGCCTACATCTACAGTTCTGTCTGTAAAATAAGAGCCCCAATATTCTAAAAACTGACCATCCCACAAATTTGTAACCGGGTAAGCATTATTAATTGTTTTGGTGTCATTATTAAGATGCACGGTTACAAAACCAGATTTTGGCATCATAACTTCAAAAAACGGTTCAATATTAGTAAATAAAGTATCTGTATAGTTGAGCCAGCGATCTCTCACAACTACAGCAAAATCTTGTTTTACAGGTTCCATCCCTCTCAAACTTTGTCCGATATGATCTACAGAAGTATAGATGCTTGTAGGTAACGGCACCCAGTCTCCCTTGACATCTTTTTGCATTACTAAAATTCCTATTTCTTCTTTTGTAATATTATCTGCGGTAATGCGAATACCTCCAAAATCAGGCTGAACTTCTAATGAGTCAAAAACATCATAAATTGGGGCCTTGGTTGGTGTTACTGTAACGGTAACAGGTTTAGATTCTGTTTCGCTTTTATTAACTGCATAAATTTTAACCTCAGTAGCAGACTGACCGGCAAAACCTTCTAAAAGCATTGAATTAGAATAGTAGGAAGATTTAACTTCCATAGGTTTACCATTTTCTAAAGTATAACGGGCAACAACATACAAAAGGTCCTCATCTGAAGGTAATGTATAAGTTAGTTTCGCTTTTCCCTGCAAATTTTGTACTATAACATTGGTTACTTCGGCTGGTGCTTTTGAATTGTTCTCTAAAGGTTCAGGTTCCTGATTATCATTACAAGATACAATAGCCAGAATTAAAGACACTACAAGTACCCTTACGGATGATTTTATAATTCGTTTCATAATTTTATTTTTTTATGATTACTACCAACCTGGATTCTGAATCAGATTTGGATTTTGGATAAGTGTTGTTTCGTCAAGTGGCCAAAAATAATCCCTTGGTGCAACAAAACGTTGCTGGTTTAGAGTGCGTACCTGATAATAGGCTCCTTCGGTAACTCCAAAAACATTCCACCCTTTTACTGGCTCATTGAATTCCTGGTTTGCTTTTTTCCATCGTCTGATATCCCAATAATTCTTGCCTTCATAAGCCATTTCAATACTGCGTTCTCTATGAATAATTTCACGCAAACCTTCCTGAGTAGTATATTTACCTGGATTACTGGAAAAATTTGTCCAGGACTCCACCACTCCTTTTAATCCTGCACGCTGACGAATAACATCCAAGTATTGCAATACTTCACCAGAAGCCGCAATTCCATCAGCTTCATTAAGTGCTTCGGCGTACATTAGATATAAATCAGCCAAACGTAATTCTGGCCAGGCATATTCTTTGTATAAACTTCCGTTTCCAAAATGTTGTTCCCAATTCACCAGTTTTTTAATGTAGTAACCTGTAATATTAAAATCAAAAGCATCTGCGCTTCCTGCATAGTCCTGATATTTAGCTTTGATATAATATTTCGTCTCATCAGAACCGCTGTCATATTTATAAAAAATAGCTCCATCAAAACCTAAATCAGCATAAAAACGAGGTTCTCTGTTAAAATTTAAAACTGAAGTACGATAGCCTTCTTTAATATCGAATTTATCTGCGGCAGTTGCTTCTCTTATTTCTGTAATATCACCAAAGGTTAAGGTTTTATCCTCCTCAATAGGCACTCCATTTTTAGTGTAGAAATTAGAGGCTGACTCGATGGTAGGCGAAAATACTTTTCTGGCCTGAGTATGCGCAATAGTATTGTCTAAAGGCATCATACAAAGTCGCTGTAATTCGTAGGTACGACTGTTAGGATTTGCCCAGATAACTTCATCGTTCCAGGGTTCAGTTATTGCTTGTGTGATATTCAGTTTAGTTTTTGCAGTCTGAGAAATAGTAAAGGCAACATCGTTCTTATAGAAAATTTTATGCCCGCCACTTTCAGCAGCTATTATAGCTTCTTTGGCTGCATTTGCTGCTTTTTTCCATTTGGTTACATCGTAAGTCGTATTAAACAATGGGGTTCCGTTTTTTGTATTAAATCCTGCCATATCCGAATTTCCATTAAATAATGGACTGGCAGCCATAAGTAACAATTCGGCCTTGATTCCTAAAACTATAGGTTTTGTAATTCTTCCTAATTCATTTTGAGTATCTGTAATTTGTGGTGGTACTGCAACCGAGGCTTCATCTAATAAACTTACCAAATAATCAACAGTAGCATCAATAGGCTCTCTTGCTACCTGAATTTGTTCTACAGGAGCATCAATAGGCAGACTAACTCGAATCACTGGAATTGGTCCATACATTCGCATTAAATAATAATGATAATATGCTTTTAAAAATTTAGCCTCACCTATCCATCTTAAACGCTCTGCTTCTGTTAAATCTGCAACTTTAGTTCTGTCTTCTACATTTTCAAGAAAAACATTGCAATGTCTGATTCCATCAAAAAGCGGATAACGATCTGATGGTCCGGCTGCCTGATAGTTTCCTTCCCAGGCATTCATATAAGGACTTGCTTTTCTTTGCGTACCGGTTGCAATATTAAAAGCATAACTTGTTATAGCAGCACGATTTGGTGCAACCCATGTTTCATCTCCGGCCAGCATTCCTATATTATACACTCCATCTCCGTTTTTAGGAATATAAGAATAGCAGGTAAACAAATATTTTTGAGCTTCATTTCTCAGTTTAAAGGCATTTTCTAATGTCGTTACATTGTCCGGAACTACATCCAGGAAATCTTTTTCACATGATTGCAAACCTACCAGACAAATTATCGTCATTACTATCCCGAAAAACTTTCTTCCTTTCTGGAGGCTTATTTTTACTGAAATTATATTTTTAATTTTCATGATTTTATCTTTTTAAAAATTAACCTTAAGACCTACATTGTAAACCGACTGAATTGGGTATCCTAAACCACTTCCACCCATTTCCGGATCCCACATTTTGAAAGCGCTCCAAACAGCAATATTGCTTCCATTAATATAAATTCGAAGGTCTTGTAATCCAATTTTAGTATTAAAACTTTTAGGAGCATTGTACCCAATTTCGATAGATTTTAATCTTAAAAAAGAACCATCCCTCATCCACCAGGTTGATACCTGATTATTATTTTCAACAAATTTGTCACTCAGTCTTGGCCAGAAAGCATAGGAGTCTCTATTATCCTCAGACCAGTGATCTTGTGCAATAACATTTAGTAAATTATTCTGATAGGTTAACTGTCTGTTATTATCATCATTTAAAACAAATGGGGCGATATTTTCTGGATTAATAAAAAAAGAAGTTCGGGCTGCTCCTTGAAAAAATATGCTGAAATCAAATTTTTTATACCCAATTGTACCTCCAAAACCATAAACAATTTCAGGCGCTGTAGGGTATCCCAAAGGAACCATATCACTTGGAGAAATAATACCATCTCCATTAACATCGCGATATTTAATATCTCCTCCTGTGTAATCTCCAAATTGAGTTGGTGAATTATCAACTTCATTTTGATCTACAAATAATCGCTCTGCTATATAACCGTATGCCTGATTAAAATTCTGTCCCACTCTTGAACGATATTTCATATTCTCAGGAAAGTTAATCTCATCGAATACTAATACCTTATTGGTTGAAAACGTAAAATTTCCTCGTAATTCTGTATACCAATCCTGATTGAGTTGTTTGTTATAAGTAATGGCTAAGTCCAGTCCTTTACTTTCAATTTCTCCAAAATTAGTTGACGGCACTGCGGTAAGTCCCATTGTTGAACCTATATTACTTCTTGTCTGAAGAATATTTGTACGATGCTGTTTGTAAATATCTACAACAAAATTTAGGGAGTTAAAAAATTGCATATCTAATCCTAAATTGATCTGCGTAGATTCTTCCCATCCAATATTTTCATTAGCATAACGGGCAATATAAACTCCTGGCTGATAATAACTGTATTGTTCTCCAAAAGCTGCACCGTAATTGTTATCTCCAATCCTTACATCAGATAAGTAAAAGAAACGCTGATCAATATTTCCAATCTGATCATTACCTACTAAACCATAAGTAGAGCGTATTTTAAAATTAGTTACTACATCTTTAATAGGTTCCCAAAACTTTTCATTAGAAATATTATAAGCTAAACCAACTGAAGGGAAAAATCCATAACGGTGTCCATCAGCAAATCGTTCAGAACCATTATATCCAAAATTAAATTCGGCAAGATATCTATTATCATACCCGTATGTAAACCTTCCTGAAATTCCCAGATTTCTCGATGGCAAAGAACTCTCCAGAGAGCCGGCATTTCCTTGCTCATAACTTGACATCAAACTGGTCACCATACCCGTTACAGCATGCTTATCATTAAAAGTTCTATTATAATTAATGGTTGCCTGAGCATAAATACGAGAATCTAACAGTTTGGTTCCCTGAGCATAATCTAAATATTCTGTTCCTGTAGGCCTTGCAGTACCCTGATCACCATCATTCAATGCCTCCAATGCCAGCTCTCCCGTTTCTGGACTTATGTAAGACTTATAATAAAACGGATTATATTTCCTGGCAACGTCAAAATAAGAATATCTTCTTATATAAGCCATTGCATTAGCACTAAGTCCGGGTGTCAGAGCTTTTAAATCCTGCTGCAATTCAAGCTGAGTCTGGATTGTTGAGGCTTTAGAAACCTGATAACCTTTTACCATTTGAGCATAAGGATTAACCAACAAATACCCCGTTGTTCCTCCAGATAAGGCCCCGCCAAATAAAGGATGTTCAACAAAAGGTAAATAGCTGGACGGATATACTTTAGCAAAAGCAACGGGATTAGACCACATGGTAAGGTTAAAAATATTCGCACCTCCGTCTATAGGGCCGTTATAATCGTCAAACTGACCATAAAAACGAACAATTGCTTTTGTTGTCGGGGTTAAAGACATATCGACATTTGACCTCATAGAATAATTTCTTAATTTAATATTACTATTAAAATCATTCATACCGTCAACTTTCAAAACTCCATTGTCTACATTGTATGTACCAGCAACATAGTATCTTGCTTTTTCTCCACCTCCACTAACATTCAGATTATATCCCTGATTAATGGTATATGGCTTGATTAATTCATCAATCCAGTTATTACTTGGATACAAATATGGGTCATCACCGGCGGCAGTTCTTGCAATTTTATTTTGATTGTAAATGTCCCCTCGTTCCGGATTACGGGTCCTGACAGCTTCGTTAGCTAAATTCATATAGGTGATATTGTCTGCAAAATCGAAATTTTTAGTATTAGAGGATACTCTGGATTCTACTCTAAAATTAAATTTCGTAACACCATTTTTACCCATTTTTGTAGTAACCAATACAACACCATTAGCTCCTCGGGCTCCATAAACAGCGGCGGCGGCGGCATCCTTCAATACCGAAAAGCTGTCTATATCATCCGGTTGCAAACGTGCTAAATCATTTGTGGTAGATTCTATTCCGTCAACTAATATCAAGGGATTAGAGGCACCTGAACCAAAAGAACCTAAACCACGAATAAAAAAATTCGCATTATCTTTTCCCGGTTCACCACTTCGCTGATAAGCGATCAAACCTGAAATCCTTCCTGCTAACATAGTGGTTAAGTTACTGGTTGGCCCTTTTAGCTCTTTGGGTTTAATTGTTGTAATAGAACTCACCATACTGGCTTTTTTCTGAGTTCCAAAACCAACAATAACTACCTCTTTAAGACTATTATCTGTAGCAATTAATTTTACATTTATAACACTCTCACTACCCACTTTGATTTCCTGAGTATTGTACCCTACAAATGAAAACATTAATACATCTTCATTTGAATTGACTTCAATTGAATAATTTCCGTCCATGTCTGTAACGACTGACTTTTTAGTTCCTTTTATTATTACATTGGCACCAGGGACACCCATCCCTTCATCTGACGAAACTACTTTTCCTGTTATTAATCGCTGCTGTTGAAATATACTTTCAACTGAAGTCGAAAAGGTTAAATTTTTCTTTGCATAACTTGCATTTGTGCTGAAGACTATCATTATAGCCATTAAAAATTCAATCCTGATCGTAAGAGACTGAATTAAATAGTTTTTTTTCATTTTGGTTGTGGTTAAAGGTTAGTAAAATTGCTGACAACATTTAGCTGTCAAGGTTTCTTCATACTTAATTATTTTTTATGATTATTATAAGTGTGTTTTATACATTTTTAAAATTGAGCAAATTTTTTTTTACTTCATTACACTACTGAAAAGAAATCTTAAACCTAATAAGATAGTTCCGAAATGATTTTTTTTTAATAAAAACTAAATCTTAAAAACAGTAAATGGAATTTGGTATTTTTTATAACACTCTCTTTAAATTAGTTATTACCAATTAACATAAGTGTGTTTTATACATTTTTAAAATTAAGCAAAATTTTTTGTCTATTGTAAAATAAATGTAAAATAGAAGATTTAAAGGGGGGCAAATTCGCAAAAAAGAATGGTCAAATCAGAAATTAAACAGCTATTTAACCAAAATACAAAAGAAAATTAGTAAATTAATTTAAAAAAATTAATAATAACTAGTTTTATTTCACAAAATAAAGAGCTAATTATTTTTTATAATACCATATTTATATCAACAAATAATAATAATTTCATAATAAATAGGTAGGTATTTTAAAATATAAAGATCTCATTACAGAAGCAAAAAACTTTCCATAATGAGATCCTGATTATTACTAATTTAATCCCCATCCGTATCTCAGACGAAATACTCCTGTAGTACTAACAGTAGATAAGGTAATATTATTTCCGATGCCGCCACGGGTTTGAATACTATAACTATCACCATCTCTTAATCCTGGCCAATAAACACTGGCAATTTTATCATTTCTACAAACATCACTTGTAGCCACTATATATGCTATTTCGTTATCTGATTGTGGTCCGTTTTGATAGTCCTTACCGCTATTCATCGTAGCTCCAAATTCAGTAATAACAGTACGGGAGCCATAGCTTCCTATTCTGCTTCGCCAGTCTGCCTGCCATTGAGCTGCAGTACGTGTTGCCCAAAAAGCATAATTATGCAATGATAACAAACAGCCAGTAAAACGACTATCTGCACCAACACCTGTCACATTTTCACTGTATCCTGTGCCTGATAATAATATCCTGCCTTTAGGAACACCAGAGTAATTTACTATAAAGGTGTTGTAAATTGTCGTCAATTGGCTTAAAGTATATCCATAAGGCTCATTGAAAACTTCAAAGTATACTTTGCTATTTGCACTGTATTTATTTACAACGGTTGTCCACATTGCCCAAAATTTGGCCGTATCATCTATTTTTCCATCTCTGGCTGAAGAAGATTCCCAACAACAGATAATAACATTCCAGCCTTTGCTTGTTGCCTTATCAATAACAGCAGAATAACTATTCCACCAGCTTTCAGAAACAGACGAAGGATTGATTGGAATACGAACGGTATTCACACCGTTTATATTCGCAGTAAATGAATCAAGGATAGAATTTGTCTTTGCTTCAACTGTAGCATAACTATCAGCAGCTGTCAAACCAGAAGGAATGACCCATCCATCAACAAAATTATCCCTGCCATCAGCCCAGTTGACTCCTGCTATACCACTGGGTGCTGTTGACTTAGCTGTAGAAGCGCTTACTTTTGCCAGAAGATTTTCATTTTGTTCATTGGTAGTGTCAGATTCATCAGAGTTACATGAATTTAGCATTCCAATAAGAATCAATCCTACTAGTAATAAAGAATTTAATTTTTTCATAAATAAGGTTTTTGAGGTTAAAATAAGACTCAAAATTATACCTCTTTTACTTACAAATAAGGGTGTAAATTGGATAAAATAAGGGGGCTTTTTTGCATTCGTTAAATAATTAACCTTTTTAATGTTAAATTAATATTGTTTTAAAATTATTAATGAGTATATACAAGAATTACATCTTTTTATTATTACAATATAAAATACCGAAAAATTAATATTCTATCATAATTTAAAATACTACTTTTAAATTATACAAATATCAGTAATAAAGATATAAAGATCATTCTATTTTTAGAATGATCTTAGCGCATACGAATTATCAGGGATATTGTTTTATTCTAATACTTAAAATAAATTGTAAACATAAAATGGAAGATTATGTTTATATGGACGCTCGTCTTATGCGCAAGTATTTGACGGGTTTTCCATTTTATTTCATCCCGTTTCATCTATATCAAGAAATAAGATTTATTCAATCATTCTTCCCTATCAAAACAAAAAAGTCCTGAAAAATATTTCAGGACTTTCAAAACTTATTATTTTAATTTATTTCTAATCTAAAACAAAACTTACGCTTACGTTTGCCGTTATTTCGATTTCTCCTATTGCTAATGTCTCGTTTGAAGGCGCATTGTCTGCAGATTCCTTCATTCGCATAGCTGCATACATAGGCTGAGGATGATAAATCTGTGAATTATCAGAGATAACAAAAGCTTTACCTACTTTTTGTCCCAATACCGAAACATAATCATCTGCTTTAGCTTTAGCATCTTTCATCGCTAATTTTCTGGCCTCAGACTGTAATTGTAATTCTTTAGAAGATTCAAAAGTAACAAGATCAATACGATTAATGCCCTGTTGTACTAAACCTTCCATTAGTACGTCATATTTAGACAAATCTTTTACTACAATCTCTATAGTTTGTGTTGCATTATAATTTGTTTTCTTTTTTTCATAATCATATTGCGGATTAAGCGCAACTTGTTTTGTTTTGAAATCTGCTGCAGGAACATTCATTTTTTTAATGAATTTTAAAACAGCGTCAATTTTTTCATCGTTTTGCTTTTTAACCTCTTTAGCATTATTCCCTTTTGTTTCAACTGTAGCTGAAATACAAACCCGATCAGGCGCTACTTTAACTTTTCCTTCCCCATTAACATTAATTAGAGGAATTTGTTTGGTTTCCTGGCTATAAGACATCGTTATAAACATGATTGTTAAAAATAATACTAGTTTTTTCATTTTTGTTATATTTTAAATTATTGATAAGGGCATTTCAAAAGTTATGCCAGCATTATAATTTATCCATTTTAGCCATTACAAAAAGTATTACAATAGGAATTGCCAGTAAAATAGTCATCAAACTATGATCTGTAATTAATGACGGCTCTCTTAACAGAGTAATCAAATAACCTCCTACTGCACCTCCAAAATGGGCTGTATGTCCAATATTGTCATTTTTGGCTTTCATTCCATAAATAGAATATAATAGATACAAAATTCCAAAGACATAACCCGGAATGCCTATGAAAAAATATAAATAGATATCTTTGTCAGGGTGAAGCAAAATTGCAGAATACAAAATTCCCGTAACAGCTCCTGAAGCACCTACAGCACGATAACTATAGTCATTTTTATGAAATACCATTGTGAGTAAACTTCCGAAAATCAAACTCCCAAAATAAACTAAAATGAATGAAAAGTTTCCTAGATATTCAATAACAGTTGGCGCAAAGAAATAGAGTGTAAGCATATTAAATATCAAATGCATCATATCAACATGCAAAAAGCCAGATGAAACCATCCTTACTTGTTCTCCCGAACGAATGCTTCCAACATGAAATTCGTATTTTCTAAAAAACATAAGATCGCTAAAACCTTTATAACTAATCAAAACATTGGCAATGATAATTCCTATCAAAATGAGATTCATAAACTTTATTTTATTTGAATTGTAAATATAGTTAATCTTACAGACAACTTTCAAACTGTGTAAAATATATGGCGCTATTCATTTTTACTTTATCTTTGCCAAAAAAAATTAGATGCAGTTTTTCGTTTATATCCTGGCCTATCCATTACTTTGGCTTATTTCAATACTTCCTTTTAGAATATTTTATTGGTTTTCAGATTGCGTTTATTTACTCGTATATTATATTATTGGATACCGCAAAAAAGTTGTCAGTGCGAATCTGGCACTCGCTTTACCTTATTTAAGTGATGCTGAACGAAAAAAAATACAAAAGAAATTTTATCAGCATATGTGCGATATGTTTTTAGAAATGATCAAAACGATGAGTATTTCTGCTGAAGAAATGGAAAAAAGATTTCATGTAACCAACTTGGATTTGATATTGGATTATGCAAAAAAAGGGAAAAGTGTAATTCTTGTAGCCTCACATTATGCAAGCTATGAATGGCTTTTGACCATTAATCCAAAAATTGGCTTTCAGGGTGTAGCTGTTTATAAAAAACTTGCTAATCCGTATTTTGATAAATTGATTCGAAAAATTCGTTCAAAGTACAATACTGAATTAATCGAAACCAAAAAAGCAATTCCACTGATGGCGCAAAACCAGCGTGAAGGAATATTAAGTTTATATGGATTAGCAAGCGATCAATCGCCAAAATTAGACCGCATTTTTCATTCCAGTAAATTTATGGGAATTGAAGTTCCCGTGCATACCGGTGCTGAAATGCTGGCAAAAAAATACAATTTAAGTGTAGTTTTTGTAAAAGTCGAAAAAGTCAAAAGGGGATATTATGAAGCTACTTTTGTTTCCCTTGCCGACAATCCTAAAGATTTTGGAGATTTTAAAATTACAGAATTATATTTAAAAGAAGTCGAAAAACAAATTCTTGAAAAACCGGAATATTATTTATGGACTCATAAAAGATGGAAACACAAAAATAAAAAAAGCTCAAAAGTATAATAACTTTTGAGCTTTTTTTGTGAAACCAAATTTTACTTTATTCTTTTATTATATAAATTCCGTCTTCCTTAATTTCAATTAGTTTGTCTTTATACAAAGCTCCAATTGCTTTCTTGAAGGTCTTTTTACTCATCTTTAATACTGTTTTAATATCTTCTGGATGAGAGTTATCGTTTAAACGTAAAAAACCTCGATTCGCTCTTAATTCATCTAAAATTTTCTCTGCATTAGGCTCAATACTTTGATATCCCTGAATTTGTAAAGCTACATCTATTTTATTATCAGGACGAATGTTTTTAATATAACCTCTCATCCTGTCTCCGGTTCTTATCGCATCATCATATACTTCATCTTTATAAAGCAATCCTTTATGCTGTTCGTTGATAATAACGTTGATTCCTAATTCGGTAATATGTGAAACGATCAAATCAACTTCTTCTCCTTTTTCAACTGTAAGGTGATCGTTATTCAAAAACTGGTTTAGTTTACTGGAAGCCACCAAACGCTTAGTCTTTTCATCCATATAAAGATATACGAGATAACGTTTTCCTTTTTCCATAGGACGCGCCTGTTCTTTAAACGGAACAAGGATATCTTTTTCCATTCCCCAATCCATAAAAGCTCCCACCTGATTGATATAATTCACTCTTAATAGCGCAAATTCATTCAATAATATATAAGGCTCAAGTGTTGTTGCAACAGGGCGCTGTTCGTGATCTAAATAAACAAAAACAATAAGTTCTTCGCCTATTTCAAATTCATTAGGAACGTATTTATTTGGTAATAATATATCATGAATTCCTTCCGGGTCTTTTTCAGGATTTCCTAAAAACAAACCAACTTTGGTGTCACGTAATATGCTAAGTGCATTGTATTTTCCTATTTCAATCATATTTTAAGTGCTAAGCTGCTAAGTTTCTAAGCGGCAAAGGTACGAAGTTTGAAAGTGTTTAATCAAAAACTCGAAATTTTATTTAAACCAATTCTTTAAAAAACTGTTTTAAAACAACATCATTTTCAGTAGTTGGAGTAAATATTTCTAAAATACCCGGTGCATCATTTATTTCATAAAATGATGTTATGCTTTTTTCTAATGAATCCAAATCTGTTGCAGTAAAATAATTGAGTTGATACATTTTAGCTAAATGTTCTGCTGTTAAATGATGCGAAGTTTCAAAAAAAGTATTAAAAACGGGTTTTTCCTCATATCCTGGTAAAATCCTAAAAATACCCCCTCCTCCATTATTAATCAAGATAATTTTGAAATTTTTAGGAATATAAGAATTCCACAAAGCATTGCTGTCATATAAAAAGCCAATATCACCGGTAATAAAAACGGTTGGTTTTAGAGTTCCTACAGAAGCGCCTATTGCTGTTGATGTACTTCCATCGATTCCACTTGTACCTCTGTTGCAAAAAACTTCAATTGACTGTTCGATATCAATCAATTGTGCATATCGAATAGCTGAACTGTTGCTTACTTGTAACTGGCTATTTTTAGGTAAAGATCCTATTACTTTTTCAAATACTTTAAAATCAGAAAATGGTATTTTTTCTAAATATTTTTCCTTTTTAATTTTTCGCAACTCATAAACCTGATTAATTTGTTGAAAATAGTCGCTCTTTACAAAAACTGTTTTAGATAATAAAGCATTGAAAAAATCATTTGGCTGCATCACAAAATGTTTTGTTAAAGCATTGAATGTATTGTAAGCACGTAAAGTATCAATATGCCAATGATGTAATGGTTTGTACTTTCTCAAAAAACCTTTAATACGTTTCGACACGACCATTCCTCCAAAAGTTATTAAAATTTCTGGTTCAAACTCTTTAAAATCAATATCATCAAAAGGGGTAATTAAAGTATCAATACTATTAATAAAACATGGATGATGTAAATTAGAAGTCGTTTCTGTGAGAACCACAATTGATGGGTCATTCGCCAGATTTTCTACTGTTTTTTTGTCGATTGAATTTGCTTCGTTTACACCAACCAAAACTAGCTTGCGCTTAGCTGAATTCCAAATTGAAACAAAATCTTCTATATTTTCAATGATTTTAGTTTTCGGAGTTTCTTCGGAATGAGTTATTTTTGGTTGAACTGAAAGACTCTCTACAGTTTCATATAAAGGCTCTTCAAAAGGAGCATTAATATGAGCAGGTCCCTTTTGAAGAATCGCTGTTTCTATAGCTTTATTTATTTTTAAATCATTTTCTTCAGAAGCATTTTCTGTTAAATTGGCATTGAAAACCGAATGATTTTGAAAAACATTTTGCTGACGAATGGTTTGTCCATCACCAATATCTACTTTGTTTTGCGGACGATCTGCAGAAATAATAATTAACGGAATCTGACTGTAATATGCTTCTGCAATAGCCGGATAATAGTTCAATAGCGCTGATCCTGATGTACAAACGATTGCCGTTGGTTTTTTTGTTTGCTGGGCAATTCCCAAAGCAAAAAATGCAGCACAACGCTCATCTGCGATACTATAACATTTAAAATTAGAATTTTGGGCGAAACCAATTGTTAAAGGAGCATTTCTGGATCCTGGTGAAATTATAATATTATGAATTCCTTTTACTGAACAAATTTCGATAATGCTTTGTGCAAGCGGTATTTTAGGGTAAATCATTCTAATGTCTATTATTTTAAAGAAATCAAAAGTTCAGAATTTCTTTTGGCTTTACAAAGTTACAAACTTCACTCCTGATTTAGCTTATAAATATAAAAGATATTAAGCCGAGTTTAGAAAAAGACAATATCTTTGCAAAGCTCATTACTCCAACAAAAATATGTATTTGTATCCTTATGAACTTAACACTGAGACCTGCAACATCAAACGATTTGGAAAAAATCTTGGAAATCGTTAATCACTCTATTTTGTATACGACAGCAAATTATAGTTATGAAGTTCAAAATTTAGAAGTCCAGACAAAGTGGTTCGAAGACAAGAAAAACAAGAATCTGCCAGTAATTGTGGCTGATTTGGGTGGTGAAGTTGTTGGTTTTGGAAGTTACGGACAATTCAGAGAAAAAATTGGTTATCAATATACGGTAGAACACTCAGTATATGTTGTAGATAATAGTATTGGAAAAGGTATTGGGTCAAAATTATTAACCGAATTGATTCGATTGGCAAAAACGCAAGGTTATCATGTTATGATTGGTGCTATTGATGCTGATAATGCAGGAAGTATTGCCTTCCATGAAAAATTTGGATTTATTACTGCAGGGACAATTCGTGAGGTAGGCTATAAATTTGATCATTGGCTTGATTTGGTTTTTATGCAATTGATTTTAGAATAATTATTAAAGAAAAGAATAATATAAATTCATAACCGTTTACAAATAGTATCTTTGCCGCATTTCAAATACTATGGACTTTACATTACTCTCTTCGCCCTTACAAGGATTTACCGATTTTCGTTTTAGAAATGCTCAAAACAAACTTTTTGGAGGAATAGACACTTTTTACTCTCCCTATATTCGCTTAAACGGAAAATTGGTTATAAAATCATCTTACGAAAGAGATTTACTTCCTGAAAACAATTTAGATTTAGAGGTAATTCCACAAGTAATTACAAACGATGCAGATGAATTTTTATTTGTTGCTAAATATGTTCGGGAATTAGGATACAAAGAATTAAACTGGAATTTAGGCTGTCCCTATCCTATGGTTACCAAGTCCGGAATGGGTTCAGGTTTAATAAGTAATACTGAAAAAATCAATCATATTTTAGACAGAGCACATTCTGAAACCGATATTATTGTATCCATGAAAATGCGTCTTGGATATGATACTACTGAAGAAATTCTCGACGTTTTACCAATTTTAGACACTTATCCACTTAAAAACATTGCTATTCACGCCCGTATTGGCAAGCAATTATACAAAGGCGGCGTTCATCTGGATGCGTTTCAGCAGTGTATTGACAATACGAAACATAAATTGTATTACAATGGAGACATTACTTCGGTAGCTAAATTTCACGAAATGCAGCAGCGTTTCCCAACAATCGACCACTGGATGATTGGACGAGGCTTAATCTCGGATCCATTTTTGCCTACAATGATAAAAAATAATACATCAGAATATCCTAAAAATAAAATAGAGCTATTCAGTGCATTTCACGATACCCTTTATGCAATTTATAGTGAATCGTTATCCGGGCAAACCCATATTTTACTAAAGATGTATCATTTATGGGAATATTTCTCGGCAACTTTTTCAAATCCTCATAAAATATTAAAACAAATAAAAAAGGCAAAAAGCATTCGAAATTACGAAGCAGCAGTTGCATCCATTTTCAAAAACGAAAAATGAGATTTTTAGTAATCTAAAAATCTCATTTCGAATTATTTTTTAATACATTATCCTTTAATCCAATTCACAATTTCTGAATCTGTAGGCAATGTTCGTGGCTTAATTACTTTAACCAATTCTCCTTTTTCATTAATTAGATATTTCTGAAAATTCCATTCTACTTCTGAATCCTGTAAACCATTTTTAGATTTCTGTGTAAGAAATTTATAAATCTCACACATATCATCTCCTTTTACAGAAACTTTATCCATCATTGGAAAAGTTACACCATAATTTTGCTGACAAAAAGCACCAATTTCTTCATTTGTTCCAGGTTCCTGGGAGGCAAAATTATTAGCCGGAAATCCAACAATTACGAAGCCTTTATCTTTGTATTGTTTGTAAATAGCTTCAAGATCTTTATATTGAGGAGTTAATCCGCATTTTGAAGCGGTGTTTACAATCATAATTTTTTTCCCTTTTAGAGAAGAAAAATCAAAAGTTTTACCCGATAAATCTTCTACTTTATACTGGTATATTGTTTCTTTGGTCATAACATTATCTGTTTTAGGCGATTTTGTTTTATTCGTTTGTGCCTGATTTTGGCAACTAAACAATACGACAGCCCATGTTATAAATAATAATTTTTTCATCGTTTATATTTTTTATAAAATTAATTAAATTATAAATGAAACCAAGAATATACAATGCCTAATTTTGCTAAACAAAAGTTAAATAAATAGTGAAGCCTAACGTTAATAAGGCGTTAGGCTTCTACCATACAAACAAATCAAACCCATGTCTTAATATTACGGAAAGACAGAACTTCTACTCTGTCCACAATATTTTATTTATAATTTACTAAATCAAATGTATTATGATTAATCATGGTTGACGCTTCGGGAGCAAAAAGTTATTATAACTAAAACATTTTTTAAAAGACTTATAATATTGTGGTATTTTAAATAATAAATCCTGATTGTTAAAAGTGTTTTATATTATTATAAATTTTGAACTTGAAGACCGAAGTCATCAACCATTACATTTTACAAGAAATTTATTTTATTTCATAAAAATGTAGAATTTATTTTCTCCCCCTTAAAACGTGATTTCGAAAAAACATTTCATTTTTGCTATTATAAATAAATATTAACTTTTATGTTATAATAGCATATACGTAAGATGATTATCTATGGTTTTAAAAAAGACTGAAAAAATCATTTTTTTTTCACAATATCTTATTTCACTGATGGTTGAAAGGATAAAAAAATAAAAAATAAAGTAAAAAATAAATTATCTTTATCTTTAGATACAAAAAAAGTAAATTAAATTTTGTTAAAACTTAAATCTAAATTTATGAGTCAGGAAGAATTATTAGTTTTAATCTACAAGAAAGATGAAAGGGCTTTTACCCACTTGTATGATATGTATTCCAAAAGTTTGTTTTCGGTCATCAATGTTTTAATAAAAAACAGAGAGGAAGCTGAAGATGTTTTACAGGAAGTTTTTGTAAAAATCTGGAAAAATATTGATTCATATAATGAAGGCAAAGGACGTTTTTATACCTGGATACTTAATATTGCCCGAAATACTTCTATTGATAAATTGCGATCTAAGAATTTTAATAACAGTCAAAAAAACCTTTCCTCAGATAATTTCGTACATCTGTTAGACGACAGTAATAAACTGACTAACAAAATTGACACTATTGGAATTCAGGAATTTGTAAAAAAATTAAAGCCAAAATGTATCGAGATTATCGATTTGTTATTCTTTAAGGGATATACCCAGCAAGAAGCTTCAGATGAACTCACAATGCCTTTAGGAACTATCAAAACACAAAACAGAAACTGTATTAACGATTTACGTAATTATTTAAAAATATAATGGAAGCAAAAGAATATATAGAATCAGGAATTTTAGAACTATATGTTTATGGTTTAGTAACCGAATCTGAAAACCTGGAAGTAGCCGAAATGGCAAAAAACAATCCCGAAATTGAACAGGAGATTCTTTCGATAGAAAAAGCTATCTTGGCATTATCATCGAGTTTTTCTCCCTTTCATTCGGTTGCAAATTTTGAGAATATAAAAGCCCGTTTAGAACTGAAACACGGCAAAATTGTCGATTTCAAACCCGCATCAAACAGAACTCAGTACATAGGCTGGGCTGCTGCAGTATTATTGCTATTGGGATTAGGTTATCAAACTTTAGAACTAACCAAAACAAAAGGTGCTATTACTACCATTGGAAATGAAAAAAACAAAATTGAAAGAGAATTTGCTTACTTAGACCAGGAAAATAAGAAAACAGAAAAAAGCTTAACGATTGTCAGGGACATTAAAAATACCAATGTTACGCTTGGAGGCCAGGCTGTTTCTCCAACATCATTTGCAAAAGTGTATTGGAACAAAGAAACCAAAACAACCTACATTGATGCCGCCGGTCTTCCAAAACCTCCCAAAGGAAAAGTGTATCAGGTCTGGGCACTTAAATTAAGTCCTACTTTAACCCCAACAAGTATTGGTTTGTTAAGTAATTTTGAGAGTAATTCTCAAAAGATATTTGCAGTAAATCAAACTGTTTATGCAGAAGCATTTGGTATTACTCTGGAGCCTGAAGGAGGAAGCTTATCGCCTACTATGGAACAATTATATACTTTAGGAAAAGTCTAAAAAAATAAATTTCAACTTATGATCCTCAAATTTAAATTTGAGGATTTTTTTTAATGCATATAGATTTTTCAGACAAAAACTTTGAATTCTACTACATCAAAACCTATTATATAAGTAAAAACTCTTGTTGAATTTTCAGGTTTTAAAAAAAAATGTAATAAAAATTAATTTATTCTTATAAATACACAATTAAAGCATGCATTCACTTAAAACTCAATTAAAAAATTATAATTATTATATAAAATTATTTGTTTTAAATTTTAATAAATTAAATTTGTGCAATCGATTACATTAACCACTTTGTAGTAAAATTTTAAAACAACTAAATTAATTTTTAAAATGAAAAAAACATTACCCCTTCTCTTTTTCCTGCTAGGTTTATCCACTATGTTTGGACAAAACTATTATATGTCTGCTCCTGAAGGTTTTGGTGCTGCAGCTACAGGAGGTGGAACTCCAACTGCTTCTAATACTGTAACAGTTTCAAATTATACAGATTTAAAAAATGCTCTTAATTCAACTGCAACTACCAGTTCGGTTATTTTAGTAAATGGAGTAATTGACTGTACTTATACCAGCGTATTATTAAATAATAAAACTATTATTGGATTGCCAGGAGCAAAACTTAGAAATCTCCAAATTACAGTTGGTAATTCTACTACATCAGCAGCAAATTCTGGAATACTATATATAAAACCTGCTTCAAATAATGTCATAATCAGAAATTTAATTTTTGAAGGACCTGGAGCATATGATGTTGATGGACGTGATAATCTTACTAACGAAGGTACTAATGTATGGGTTGATCACTGTGAATTTCAAGACGGAATGGACGGTAATTTTGATATCAAAGGTAGTGCTGACAATACGACTGTGTCATGGTGTAAATTTACTTACCTGAAAGCTCCAACAGCTGGAGGTTCTGGAGGTTCTGCTGATCACCGTTTTACAGATTTGATAGGATCTAGTATAACAGATTTCCCTGCTGACGGGAGATTTAGTGTTACGTTAAAAAACTGTTATTGGGCAGAAGGTTGTAAAGAAAGAATGCCTAGAGCAAGAAATGCCGAATTACATATACTGAATTGTTATTACAAAACTAGTGTGGGAAGTGCAAAGGCTATTGGTCTAGGTGCTGGTAACAGCGGATCTACTTGTTATGTAGAGAATTCTAATTTTGAACAAATAGCGACTATTTCGAGCCCAGTCACCGAAGGTTCAGGAACTGCAGCGTTAATATTCGATAATTGTATCAAAGGAACAACTTCTACAGCTGTTACTGGTCTGAACTACGGAACGGCACCTACAAAACCTTCTTATAACTATACGGTACTTCCTGTAGCAGATGTAGCCACTTATGTACCAAATGCAAATTGTGGCGCAGGAGCTACACTTCAGGTTACGGCAACAGGTGTAATTTCTTCAAGTTGTGATACAAATTTAGGTGTTAATGATAATGTAGTTAATTTAGACATTAAATATTATCCAACAGTAATTGATAATGTTTTAAATATTGAATTTTCAAGTATTGATAATGGTAAAGCCACTGTAGAAATTTTCTCTCCTAATGGGTCTAAAGTTTATACGACTTCTAAAAACGTTACAGGTAGCGAAAAATTAGAATTAAACATTGCAAATATTACCAGAGGAATTTATATCTGCAAAGTGCAAATTGGAAATAAAGTAAAAACTTTTAAAATTTTAAAAAGTTAATTTTATAAGTCATAAGGAACAATTATAGTTACTAAATTACAATTTAAAAACAGCGGTAAACTTAAATTTACCGCTGTTTTTTTTTATTTCTTTTACCTATCGAAAGTATTAAAAACTTCCTCCTGATCCACCTCCACTAAAATCTCCACCACCAAATTCCATTGGGGATTCAGATGGTTTTACTTCAGGTTTCATTCCGAATGTTGAGGCGATTATTAATGCTTCTGCATTCAAAAAAGTATTTGGATTTGATATTCTGTCTGGTCTAAAGGTAATACCAGCTTCTTTATTTTTAAGTTTTCGTATTGAGAAGTAAGCAATAGCAAATAAAATTAGCCCGCCTAATGTTAAAGTAACTTCAGGAGGCAAAACATGGTGATAAGTTCGAAATGTGAAAAATGAAAAACAAAGGCAAAATAGACCAATCCACAATAAAATTCTTTCTTTGCTTTTGAGTGCAAAAAACAAATATAAAGCAGGAACTATAAATGTAAAAATCCAAAAGAACCAAGCAAGTGGAATTTCAAGACTTTCACCATAATAATTTTCTATTAAAAGAGCCGAAAATTCACGTACAACATAATAATTTCCTGAAAAATATAACAGTACTAAACTTGTACTTTTTACCAAAAGAATCCCATTATTATAGAAAGTAATTCTTAGATTATTTATAAGATTTTGACAAAAATAATAAGTTCCAATACTAAAAAGCATCATAAGAAATGGTAAAATCATTTTTGCTGATTCTCTAAAATCAATTATTGCATAGCCTATCGTTAGTGTTAATGCCAAATAGAAAACCAGAACAGATAACAAATGCAAATAACGCAAAAACAAAATAAGCGAAACTATTGCTACAGTTATTGAAACAGCTAAAAAATTATTTCCATCTGTAGAAACTCCAACCGCTATACCTGCATTTAATATTGTTCCAAAAACAAAAGCCTCGTCTAAACCGTTTCTGTAATAATTATTTCTTGCCAAAAATTCACAGCCTGCCAATCCTACGATAGCAAAAATATAACAACACATATCAAGATAATCGCTGGGTGAATTATTATATCCAACAATTGAAATAGCACCCCCGATAGAAAAATACAGCAATATCCCTAAAAGCAAAAATCCTATGCGGATTAAAATATTATTATGAATTTTAAAAGATGGCAGCTCTTTTTCTATTAAACTTTTTTGAGCTTTATTTATAAAACCTCCTTTAAGTAAAGAATCAGCCTGTTCATGTAATTGCAGATTCTCTAATAATGCTTTATCATATACTATCATTGTGCTATTCTCTTATTAAAATCCTTAATTAATTTGATAAATAATAGTATCGAAACTGTTATATAAATGGGAGATGTAAACAAAATAAAATCATCCATCCTGTTCGCTTCCATAATATCTATAATTCTGAAAAGAAAAATTGATACTCCGATAAAAGCATAAATAATCATAAAAACATATATTAAAATTGCCTTTAATGATAAACTGACTTTGTAAAAATAGAAAGATGAAAACGCTATTGGAATCATAACAAGCAACCAAATATCCGAATACCATTTTAATAAATTATTAATTAATGCAATACTAATTATATGCAGTGCAAATGTTTGAAAAATTAAATTAAAGTGAATTTTAAGAGCAGTTCTGGTACTGTAGATTGTCCAAAAAATTAACAACAACCCTAACATGATTGCCGAATAACTTAAATTTTCATTAGAATAAAAGTCATTATCAAGTAAATCCTGTGGTGTCACAGAAAAACCGACATAAGCCGCTAAACCAGTAATAGCAATAGTTAGAACACTTTTATTATCAAAATAATAAGCACAAAAGAAACTGATAATGGTAGGAATCAAAGTTGCCAGACCATAATTTGTTCCAAAAAAATCATATTGAAATTGCAAATAACCAATAAAAATGCAGGTTAGAATATTGGCAACAAGTACTAAATAATCTAAAACCGGATTATCAAAAATAGTTTCTGACTTTTGAAAACCTTTTGAATTTTTAAAACAAAAATAAAAACTGACAATGGCAACGATTAACAATAAAGATAAAATTGCAACATGCCCAATTGTATCAATATTTTTATAAATTAAAATTCCGACACCAGAGGTAAAAAGTAAAACAGATATATACAGAAACATTTTCAACTCTGCATTTAATGAAAAAACATCTAAACTTCGATAATTTTTTATTTGGTTCAATTGTTCTTCCGTGATGAACTTTTTCTCAAAAAGATTTTGAGTTTGTTCTTCTTCAAATTTTCTCATATTTAATACTATTAACTACACTTCAAATTTAATATATTTTAGGTCGAAATTTCTTAAAAAATAATCTCTATGATCAAAAAAACCGATTTGTATGGATGCCAAATCGGTTTTGCAATTTTTTCAAGATAAGATTTAAAATGCTGCACTCATTTTGTCTTTTATATTCGCTAAACACAAATTATTAATACTTCCCTCATGAGTATGCTTTGTTTCTCTTGGAGATTTGTAAGTTCCTGCTTCTAACTGTTCAGCAACTGCTTTGTAGGCATCTCTAAAAGGCATTCCAGCAACTACCATTTCGTTTAAAGTGTCTACTGTAAACAAATAATCATATTTTTTATCTTCTAAAATATGATCTTTTACGGTAATGTCTTTTATTGAAAAGATAGCAATATCCAGACATGCTTTCAGGTTTTGAATCGCAGGAAACAAACCTTCTTTTAAAAGCTGTAAATCCCTGTGATAACCACTTGGCAGATTATTGGTAATTAAAGTGATTTCGTATGGAAGTGCCTGAATCTTATTGCATTTTCCTCTGATTAATTCGAAAACATCCGGATTTTTCTTGTGAGGCATGATACTCGAACCCGTTGTAAGATGCGCCGGAAGACCAATAAAATCAAAGTTCTGGCTCATATACAAACAAACGTCCATGGCGAATTTTGATAACGTTCCTGCAACACTTGTCATGGCAAAAGCAACTGTTTTTTCTGCTTTTCCACGGCTCATCTGAGCTGCAACGGCATTGTATTTTAAGGTTTCAAAACCTAATTCGTGGGTTGTAAAGGTTCTGTTGATTGGGAATGAACTTCCGTAACCTGCAGCAGATCCTAACGGATTCTGATCTACAATTTTTGAAGCTGCATTTAGCATGGTTACATCATCGATTAAGCTTTCTGCGTAAGCCGAAAACCACATTCCGAATGACGATGGCATTGCGATTTGCAAATGCGTATATCCCGGTAATAATACATTTTGATGCTTTTCTGCTGATTCCATTAGCAAATCAAAAAGTGTTTTTACCTGCTCTTTTATCGCTTTTAATTCATCTTTCAAATATAAATGAACATCTACTAAAACCTGATCGTTACGGGAACGCGCGGTGTGGATTTTTTTTCCTGCATCACCTAGTTTTACCGTTAATAAATACTCGATTTTAGAGTGTACATCTTCAAAACTGTCTTCGATTTCGAAATTTCCAACAACGACATCAGCGATGATTTCATTTAATGCATCAACTAAAGAAGTAGTTTCTTCCTGAGTCAGTAAACCAATCTGACCTAACATTTTGGCGTGTGCAATTGAACCTAAAGCATCGTATTTTGCTAAAACCAGATCTAATTCACGATCGTTTCCTACTGTAAATTGCTCGATTTGCTTATCTGTTGGTATTCCTTTTTCCCAAAGTTTCATAACTTAGATTTTTTAGACTTCTTAGATAGTTAGATTATTAGACTTCTTAGATTATTCTCTTTGTCGAATCTTTGAAGTTATTTTCTAACTTATTTCTAATGTCATTGTTTATATTGATAATATTCCTAGCCCCGATAGTAGTGGAAATCCTTTTTCTGGCTTCTTTAGACAGAAAAAGATTGTAACGGATAGCGGGAATAGCTCCTGAATAATTTTATAATTTAAAGAAATCGGTTAGTATTTTGATATACAAATCGACTCCTTCTTCAATTTCATTTACAAAAATAAATTCGTCTGCTGAATGTGAACGTAACGTTTCTCCTGGTCCTAATTTCAAGGACTGACAGCTTAAAACTGACTGATCAGAAAGCGTTGGAGATCCATAAGTTGTTCTTCCTAAAGCGATTCCGGCCTGAACTAAGCCGTGATCAATTGGAATAGACGATGCGTTCAAATGCATGGATCTTGGTTTCACTTCGGCATTTACATTATCAGTAACAACCTCTAAAATTTCAGAATTGGTGTAACAGTCGTTCACACGTATATCAACTACCAAATCACATTCTGAAGGCACTACATTATGCTGTTTCCCTGCGTTGATCTGGGTTACCGTCATTTTTACCGGACCTAAAACGTCTGAGATTTTGTCGAATTTATAGTTTTTAAACCATTCCATTACCGGAATTGATTTGTATAAAGCGTTATCATCGTTTTGATGTGCAGCGTGGCTTGCGGTTCCTTTTACTTTTACATCTAAAACTAAAAGGCCTTTCTCTGCAACAGCTAATTGCATTAAAGTTGGTTCACCAACAATTGCGCAATCCAGTTCCGGTAAATGTTTTAAAACACTGTTTAAACCATTTTTCCCACTGCTTTCCTCTTCTGCCGAAGCAACAATAACGATATTATGTGATAAATTTTGGTTTTCGTAAAAATGTACAAACGTTGCCAATAACGAAACCAGACAGCCTCCGGCATCATTACTTCCTAATCCGAATAGTTTACCGTCTTTTTCGATTGCTTTGAACGGATCGTTGGTGTAAGCCTGATTTGGCCTTACAGTATCATGATGAGAATTTAATAAAAGTGTTGGTTTGTTTTCGTCAAAATATTTATTGAAAGCCCACACATTGTTATTTTCTCTTTTAAAAGGAATCTCATTTTGACTGAACCAATTTTCTATTAAAAGAGCCGTTTGATCTTCTTCACTTGAAAATGAAGGGGTTTCAATCAGACTTCTTAATAAATCAATTGCTTCCTGAGTAAGCGTTTCTTTATTTTTCATTTTAATTAGGTAATGAGATGCTAAAATTCTGAAATTCTAAGACTGCAAAAGTCTTGGTTTCTTTGAAACTTAGCAACTTTTTCTTTTATAAAGTAATGGTTGTATGCAGAAGATCTGAATTTTGAAGCATTCTGTGATGCCCAATTTTAATTTTCTGAACACCTCGTGATAAACTATTGAAACAGTTATCCAGTTTCGGAATCATTCCAGAATGGATTACTTTTTCTTCTTTTAGTTTGTTGTATAATGTTTCGTTGATTTCTGTAATTACAGACGAATCGTCTTCTGAATCTTGTAAAACTCCTTGTTTTTCAAAACAATATATTAGTGTTACATCAAAAACTTCAGATAATGCGATTGATAATTCACTTGCAATGGTATCAGCATTTGTGTTTAATAACTGACCTTTTTTATCGTGTGTAATCGCACAGAAAACCGGTACAACTCCAGCTTCTAACAGAGTTGCCAGTAATTTTGTATTTACTTGTTTTACATCACCAACAAACCCGTAATCGATAGTTGGGTGATTTCTTTTTACAGATTGAATTAAATTTCCGTCAGCTCCTGAAAAACCGATAGCATTATTGTCTTTTGCCTGTAGTTGTGCCACAATGTGCTTGTTGATCTGACCCGCGTAAATCATGACCACAACATCCAGCATTGGAGCATCTGTAATTCGGCGTCCGTCAATCATTTGCGGAACCAGACCAATACTCTGTGCCATTTTTGTAGCCGATTTTCCACCGCCGTGCACTAGAACTTTATATCCTTCAATTTTAGAAAAATCAGTTAAAAATTGTTCTAATTCCGTTGGATTGTCAATGATGTTTCCACCTATTTTGATTACTGATACTTGCATAAGATTCTAAGCTGCTAAGTTTTTTTTAGATTCTGAAATACTTAGCAGCTTAGCACCTCAGAATCTTAGAAGCTTTTTTTTTACAATTTCTTCAAAATTTTCTGTAACACTAATTGCGCAGAATACGTTCTATTGTTTGCCTGTTCAATTACAATAGAATTTTCACTATCGATTACTTCATCGCTAACAATTACGTTACGACGAACCGGAAGACAGTGCATGAATTTTCCGTTGTTGGTCAAAGCCATTTTTTCAGCTGTAACTGTCCAGTTTGGGTCACTGTTGGTTACTTTTCCGTAGTCATTGAAATTACTCCAGTTTTTTACGTAAACAAAATCAGCATTTTCGAAAGCTTTGTTTTGATCGTATTCGATTTTACTATCTTTTGTAATTTCCGGACTTAATTCATAACCTTCAGGATGTGTAATGACAAAATCCATATCTTTTTGCATTTGCATCATTTCTACAAATGAATTAGCAACAGCCTGAGGCAAAGCTCTTGGATGCGGAGCCCACGAAAGTACTACTTTTGGTTTGTGTTTCGTTTTGTATTCTTCCATCGTAATCGCATCTGCCAATGACTGTAATGGATGACGCACAGCACTTTCCATATTTACGATTGGTACCGTAGCATGTTTTAAAAATCCTGAAATCACAGTTTCTGCATAATCTTTTTCTTTGTCAACCAGACCTGCAAAAGCACGGATGGCGATGATATCACCATATTGAGAAACTACTTCAGCAGCTTCTTTAATGTGTTCTGAAGCACCTGAATTCATTACGGCTCCATCTTCAAACTCCAACGTCCAGCCTTCACTGCCAAAGTTCATCACCATAACATTCATTCCTAAATTTATGGCCGCTTTTTGTGTACTTAAACGAGTTCTCAGACTAGAGTTGAAAAACAACATTATTAAAGTTTTATTCTTTCCTAATTTCTTGTTCTTAAGCGGATTCTTTTTAATTTTGATCGCGCTTTTAACCCATTTTGATAATGAGTCGATATCTTTTATTGAAATGTAGTTCATTTTTTTTAAAATTAATTTAGATAATGTGATAATTAGAAAATTGGATAATTGTGCATTATCTAATTAACTAATTTTCTAATTGACTCATTAGATTATTTTAGTAAATGGAATTTCATCCTTTAGTGCTTTTAAAATAAAATTATCATTTAGTCCGTTGACTATCCAGGTTTCAATATTGGCCGCTTTTGCAATTCCTGCAGCTTCTATTTTAGACTGCATCCCTCCTGTTCCGTGTGATGATTTTGAATCTCCGATTTCTTTTTCGAGCGATTTCAGGTCATTTACTAAAGAAATTGTTTCCGGATTTTCATTGCAAATTGAATCTTTCGTATAAATCCCGTTTGTATTGGTTGCAATTATCAGAATGTCAACATCTAAAAGAACAGCCGTTAAAGCTGCTAATTTGTCGTTATCTCCAAACCGAATCTCATCTGTTGCTACAGTATCATTTTCATTGATAATCGGAATGTAATTGTTTCTAACCAATACATTAATTGTGTTTACAATGTTCTTTTTGGTCTGCTCTTTTTCGAAATCAGAATAAGAAAGCAAACACTGCGAGGTATTTAATCCTAAATCCTTAAAATTTTCATTGTAAATCCGCATTAAATGTGGCTGTCCAATAGATGCCAATGCCTGTTTTACGAAAACATCTTTATCCTGGTTATCCAGCTTTACAAATTGCTTTGCCGCCGCAATTGCCCCGGAGCTCACTATGATGAATTCATATTCGTCGTTTAAAGCAGCAATCTGTATTCCAAGATCTTCAATCTTTCCTCTCGAAATATGATTGGTTTCTTTGGTTAAGGTATTACTTCCTATTTTTAATAAAATCCGTTTTTTAGCCATGTCTTGTTTTTTAACCGCAAAGGGCGCAAGGTTTTTAATGTTGTTTGCGTTTACAAAACGCTAAGTTCGCAAGCTAAATCTTTAAATAAATTCCAATAATCTAAAATCAAAAAATCGTTAATCATCAATCTAAAATTCTAAGAAGTCTAACAATCTAAGAAAGTCTAACTATCTAATCTGTCCTTCTCCGTACACATACCATTTATTGGTAACCAGATGCTGTAAACCAATTGGTCCTCTCTGATGCAATTTATCGGTACTGATTGCTAATTCGCCACCAAGACCGAACTGTCCACCATCCGTAAAACGGGTCGAAGCATTATGGTACACAGATGAAGCATCAACATTATCCATAAATTCCTGTGCCAAAGCTTCACTTTCAGTAATGATGGAAGCCGAATGACCTCCGCAATATTTATTGATTTTGGCAATTGCTTCGTGATTTGAATTTATCGTTCCGATTACAATTTTATAATCTAAAAACTCTTCATACCAAATCAATTCATTTTCAATAGCAGGAACTCCTGTTGCTTTTGCAAAAGCCTCATCTCCTAAAACAGTAACTTTGAATTTTTCCAGTTCAGTCACTAATTGTTTAGCAAATACTTCCCAATTTGGCAAATTCGTATCAATCAATACTTTATCCAAAGCATTGCAAACTGATATATTTGATGTTTTTCCGTTAATGATAATCGCCATTGCTTTTTCTAAATCGGCATCTGAGTTTACATACACAAAATTATTTCCGCGTCCACTTACAATTACAGGACAAGTAGCATGTTTTTTGGTAAATTCAATCAGTTTTTCACCACCTCGAGGTACAATTAAATCTACTTTTTGTGTTGGTTTTTCAAGAAATTCCTGTGTCTGAGCCCTATCATAATTCAAGTATTCAACCCAATCAGTTGAAACGCCATTATTTTCCAATGCCTGATGCCAAAGACTTACAATTTTCTGATTCGAAAGCAAGGATTCTTTACCGCCTTTCAAAAGAATTTTATTTCCCGATTTAAATGCAATCCCTCCCGCTTCTACAGTTACATCCGGACGAGATTCATATATAATTAAAATAGTTCCAAAAGCAGCTGTTTTATTGCTGATTTTCATTCCGTTTTCATGGGTGAAAGTAAAACGAACCTGCCCTACCGGATCTTCCTGACTCGCTAATTGCTGCAGGGAAAGAATCATAGCATTTACTTTAGCATCATCTACCAGCAAACGCTTTTCCATTGCCAGATCTTCGCCCGAATAATTGGCTAAATCCTGTTGGTTGATGCTTTTAAGTGCTTCTCTTTCCTGCTCTAATAAACTCGCCATTGTAGTTAAAACAGCATTCCTTTTTTCGATTGGAAGTATTGTATTCATTGTTATTAATATTTAGCCAATGACAATTAATTTTTAAGCTCTTCTAAACTTTCTTTTAAAGCTTTCACAAACGTATCGATATCCCCTTTTTTCACTGTTAAAGGCGGTAATATTCTCAATAAATTTTTGTTGTTTGCGCTTCCTGTAAAAATGTGTTTTTCTATAATTAATTTTTTTCTCAATGCTGCTACGTCAAAATCAAACTCAACACCAAGCATTAAGCCTTTTCCTTTTACTTGTTTAATTCCGTCTACTTCTTTGATTTTTTCTAAGAAATATTCATAAACTTCATTTACGTTCTTTTGTAAATCTAATTTTTCGATTACATCCAGAACTGCGATTCCTGCTGCACAAGACAAGTGGCTTCCACCGAAAGTAGTTCCTAGTAATCCGAAACTTGCTTCGAATTTTGGAGAAATTAAAATTGCTCCAACCGGGAAACCGTTCCCCATTCCTTTTGCAACTGAAATAATATCAGCGTTAATTCCGTGGTGTTGGAAAGCGAAGAATTTCCCGCTTCTTCCGTATCCGGATTGCACTTCGTCTAAAATTAAAACAACATCATGTTTTTTACATGCTTTTTCTAAAGACTGAAAAAAATCAGTTGTTCCCTGGTCTAAACCTCCAACTCCCTGAATTCCTTCGATAATTACTGCTGTAACATCACCTTTTACTAATTCAGCTTCAACCAATTCGATTTGGTTTAAAGGTAAAAATGTAACTTCCTGCTGTGCATTTATTGGTGCAACGATCTTTTTATTATCTGTAACGGCAACTGCTGCAGAAGTTCTTCCGTGGAAAGAATTATGAAAAGCCACAACTCTTGATTTTCCGTTATGGAAAGAAGCTAATTTTAAAGCATTTTCGTTTGCTTCAGCTCCGGAACTGCACAAAAACAATTCATAATCTTCTAATCCTGAAAGTTTTCCTAATTTCTGTGCCAATTCAACCTGCAGAGGATTCTGAATTGCATTCGAATAAAAGCCTAAATGATCTAATTGATTTTTAAGTTTTGCTACATAATCCGGCTGTGTATGTCCGATGGAAATTACACCATGTCCGCTATATAGGTCTAAATATTCTACTCCTTTGTCATCAATAATTGTACAATCAATTGCTTTTACCGGAGTGATATCGTATAATGGGTATACGTTGAATAAGTTCATTTTTTAAAAAGTTAAATGTTATTTGTAAAATGTTAGAAGCTTAAGTCTAGACGTTTAACATCTAACTTCTAACATTTTACTATTACTAAAATCCGCTTGGTTTCAAATTTAAACCTGTGGTTTCTTCTAATCCGAACATTAAATTCATGTTTTGAATTGCCTGTCCTGAAGCACCTTTGGTTAAGTTATCGATAATTGATGTTATGAGAACCCGGTTTCCTTTTTTCAATAAACTAATGATACATTTATTCGTCTGAACCACTTGTTTCATGTTGATGTTAGTTGTTGTAACGGTTACAAACGGTTCATTTTTATAGAACTCTTGATATTTTTCAACTAATTGTTCTAAACTGTCATCGCACAATGTGTAAAGTGTTGCAAAAATTCCTCTTGGAAAATCTCCTCTATTTGGAATAAAAAACAATTCGCTGTCGAAGTCATCCTGCAACTGAACCAAGCTTTCTGAAATTTCACCTAAATGCTGATGTTCAAAAGCTTTATAATGAGAAAAATTATTATTTCTCCAGCTGAAATGAGAAGTTTCAGAAAGGCTTACACCTGCACCTGTACTTCCAGTTGTAGCATTAATATGTACATCATTATTTAACAAATTATGTTTTGCTAAAGGCAATAAAGCCAACTGAATAGCTGTAGCAAAACAGCCTGGATTTGCTATATAATCTGCTTTTTTAATTTCCGATTTATTGATTTCAGGCAGACCGTAAACGAAATCCTTTCCTTCAAAATGTGCATCTTTATTCAATCTGAAATCATTTCCTAAATCGATGATTTTAGTGTGACTTGCAAACTGATTTTCTCTCAAAAATGAAATCGATTTTCCGTGGCCTAAACACAAGAAAACAGCATTCACATTTGGATTGATTTCCGCTGTAAAATTCATTTCGATATCGCCCATCAAATCGTGGTGCGCTACAGAAAGTGGTTTTCCTGCATTTGTTGTACTGTAAACAAAATCGATGCTTACATTTGGATGATACATTAAAATTCTGATGAGTTCTCCGGCCGTGTAACCCGAACCACCAATAATTCCGATATTAATCATGATCTAAATGATTTACAGATGAAAATATGTTTTGTGCATTTCCAAGAATTTTAATAAATCCTTTTGCATCGTCAGATGTCCAGGCATTATTCATTTCGCCATACTGACCAAAACCAGTATTCATCAAATCATTTTTAGATTCGATCCCGTCAAGTGAAAAATGATATGGTTTTAAAGAAACGGTTACAGTTCCATTTACTGTCTTTTGAGTATCTTGAAGAAAAGTCTCGATGTTTCTCATAACAGGATCTAAAAACTGACCTTCGTGAAATAACATTCCGTACCAGTTTCCTAACTGCTCTTTCCAGTATTGCTGCCATTTTCCTAGAGTATGTTTCTCTAATAAGTGGTGCGCTTTGATGATAATTAATGGTGCAGCTGCTTCAAAACCAACTCTTCCTTTAATTCCGATAATAGTGTCTCCAACGTGAATATCTCTACCAATTGCATAAGCATTTGCCAGTTTTTCAAGTTTTACAATATTTTTTTCAGGAACATCTTTTTTGCCGTTTAATGCAACTAATTCTCCTTGCTCAAAATGAAGAGTTACTTTTTCTTCCCCATCTTTTTGCAATTGTGAAGGATAAGCTTCACTTGGCAACGGCTGGCTTGAAGTTAGTGTTTCCTTACCTCCAACACTTGTTCCCCAAAGTCCTTTATTGATAGAATATTGTGCTTTTTCCCAAGAATAATGTACTCCATTTTTAGCCAAATAATCTACTTCTTCCTGTCTTGAAAGTTTTAAATCTCTAATTGGGGTAATGATTTCAATTTCAGGTGCGATAGTCTGGAAAATTAAATCAAAACGAATCTGATCGTTTCCTGCACCTGTACTTCCGTGTGCGATTGCGCTTGCTCCTACTTTTTTAGCATATTTGATTGCTTCAATTGCCTGGAAAACACGCTCTGCACTTACTGATAATGGATATGTATTGTTTTTTAATACGTTTCCGAAAATCAAATATTTTATAGCTTTATCATAATATTTGTCTACGATTGTAAGGTTGGCATGTTGTGCACTTCCTAACTCGTAAGCTCTTTTTTCAATGGCAGATAATTCTTCTTCATCAAATCCTCCTGTATCCACAAGTACGGTATGAACTTCGTATCCTTTTTCATTTTTTAAATATTTCAAACAATACGAGGTATCTAATCCTCCGCTATAAGCTAATACTACTTTTTTCATTTTTTATAATTTAGGCTAATACTTTCGTATGTAGCAGTTTGAGATTTCTTTTAATTAAATTTTGAATAAAAAAATAAATGACAATAATTTATTTAAAAATAAAGCTTGCTTAATTTTTTTAAGTCTGCTTAAAACAGCCTCATTAAAAGGATGTCTTGGTGGATCTTTGGGCTTGTCTTTTGGGTCATATAACATTCCTGTACAAAGACACATTTTATTTTCTTTACTTTGCAGAATTTGAAAGTTAGTACAGGTTTTACATCCTGCCCAAAAACTTGGATCAGTAGTTAATTCGGAAAAAGGAACAGGTTTATAACCCAAATCAGAATTGATTTTCATTACAGCTAAACCAGTTGTAATACCAAATATTTTTGCATCTGGATACTTTTGTAATGAATATTCAAAAACCTTAGATTTTATCTTTTTCGCTAAACCTAAATTTCTATAATCCGGGTGTACAATTAGCCCTGAATGTGCCACAAATTGTCCGTGCTGCCAGCTTTCTATATAACAAAAACCTGCAAATTTTCCGTCTGCCAGAGCAATCATCGCATCGCCATTAGCCATTTTTTTCTGAATGTACTCAGGCGTTCTTTTAGCAATCCCCGTACCTCTTAATAAGGCCGATGATTCTATCGTATCGCAAATTTCCTGTGCGAATTTGAAGTGTTCTTCCTGAGTAACAACAATAGAGATCTTCATTTCAATAATTGAAGTTTAGCGTTAACATTAAAAAATATTGTTTGGTTTGAAATCTAAAATACCAGCTAATAAAATTAAAAGCTGTTGAAGCAGTATTCTCAAAATCAAAAATTTGATTAAGGAACTTTCTAAATAAATAAATGCTTTTGGTATATGTTTGTCCGATGGACAACTTATGTGATTTCAAAATGAAAAATGAATATAAATAAATACGCGACGAAAAACTCTTTGAATACTATATAGATAGCATCCGTACTTCGGGAGAAGTACCAGGAGAGATTGTCCGTGACAAAGAAGTTATATGTAAACTTATTTTATTCATTGGTGCAAAAGTACACTATTTTTTTATTTAGAAAACTAATTTTTAAAATTCTAACATTTTTTTAATTGTATGTTGTTTTTTAAACAAAAAAGTCCGATAGATTTCCACAAACCTATCGGACAGAGTTATTTACAAAATTTATTTTAGTTTTTAGTAAACGGTATTACTTGTCCGTTCCCTAAAACAGTCATATCAAAAGCTGTTTTTGCTTCATTAAATTTGAATTTCAAACCTGCTCTGTTAGATATAAAAGTGTCTTTTTCTCCTGCAACAGGATCAACTGTAAACTTTGGAAAATCTGTAATTTCTACATTCAAAACACTACTTTTCTCAGTTAATTCAATTTTCAAAGGTGCACTCTTTGTAGAATAAACCCCTAAATAACTGTCCAGAATAATGTCTTTTTCAATTTTTCCTTTACCTGCAGTCCAAACATTGTTACTTTCATTATTATCCGGAAACACGTGATCAGGATCTAAAGTAATACTTTCTATTTCTTCAGTAGAATTATGTTTGAAAGACCAGTCGTTATTACGCTGCCAAATTTCTACAGGTAATTTAACTCTTGTAACCTTTCCGCTTTTTGCCTTAACATCTAAAACAATTGGCATTGGCATTTTATCAAAATTTTCAATATTGATGATGACACCTTTTGAAGGATCATTTTTTACATATTTTATAGAATTAATTCCCTGATCAAAACGCCAGTTGTTTACATACCAGCTTCTCCAGAACCAGCTTAAATCTTCACCTGCAACATTTTCCATAGATCTAAAGAAATCATCCGGCGTTGGGTGCTTGTAAGCCCAACGTTCTATATAAGTTCTAAATGCAGTATCAAAACGTTCTTTTCCTAAAACCTGCTCTCTTAAAAGTATCAGACCTGCACTTGGTTTAAAATAACACAACATACCAATATTAGCTTCTTTCATATTATCCGGAGAACTCATAATGGTTTCTAAATCAGGTCTTGTAAAAGATTCTGCTTCTTCATGCAAATCAGTTGCTTTTTCTTTATACTCACCATTATTAAAAGCTGTAGTACTCAATGAATTAATAAAAGTATTAAAACCTTCATCCATCCATGCAAATAATCGTTCATTAGAGCCTACAATCATAGGAAACCAAATGTGCCCAAATTCGTGATCTGTAACTCCCCATAAATCCTGGCCTTTTGATTTCCATCCACAAAAAACAATTCCGGGATATTCCATCCCTCCTTCGTTTCCTGCCACATTGGTAGCAACCGGATAAGGATATTCAAACCATTGCTTAGAATAATGTTCAATAGATGCTTTTACATATTCTGTAGAACGTCCATAAGCATCTTTTCCTGCACTTTCAACAGGATAGGCAGATAAAGCCAAAGCCTTTTTACCGCTTGGCAGGTTTATTTTTGCTCCATCTAAAATAAAAGCCGGAGATGATGCCCATGAAAAATCACGTGCATTTTTAATTTGGTAGTGCCATGTTTTTTCTGCTGACGCATTTGCATTTGCAGTAGCTGCAACCTCTTCTGCAGAGCGAATTACAACTGTTTTATCACTTTGAGAAGCATCTTTGTAACGTTTAAATTGCTCAGCAGGCAAAACCTCTGATCCATTTACCAATTCACCTGAACCAACAACATAATGATTTGAAGGTACTGTAAGTTTTACATCAAAATTACCATATTCCAAATAAAATTCTGAAGCTCCAAGATACGGAGCCGTATTCCATCCTCTTACATCATCATAAACACACATGCGAGGATACCATTGTGCAATTGTAAATATCTTTCCGTTTTTAGTTTCCAAAACTCCCATTCTGTCCGAACCTTCGAATGGGGCAATGAATGAAAACTCAATTTTAATTTTTACAGAAGCCCCTTTGGAAGCTAATTCCTTTGGAAGGAAAATTTGCATTCTGGTATCTGTAACTATATATTTAGCTTCAACTTCAGTTTTTTCCTTACTGCCAGAAATCACTTTTACTGATTTTATTTTATTTCCACCATCAAAAACCTGTCCCTGAGCACCATTTCGGCTACCTGTTAAAGGCACGACAGCATTTCCTCTTGAATCATTTTTAAATAAATTCTGATCTAAATTAAGCCATAGAAATGACAATTTATCAGGACTATTATTAGTGTATGTAATTTCATCTGTACCAATAATTTCATTTGTATTTGCATTTAACTTTGCCGTAATTTGATAATCAGCCCGGTTTTGCCAGTATTCAATTCCCGGCTGGCCGCTTGCTGTACGGGTTGGAGTACCATTTTTTGTGTAAAAGTGCGGTGCAAAAGCATCATGATAATTGTAATTATTAACGGGAGTTACTGCTGTTGATGGTGCTTGTTGCGCCCAAACAGAAGAAATTCCTCCAAACAAAGCTATTGTCAGTAAGGCTTTAGAGAACTGTTTTTTCATATTTATATCTGTTTATATAGCAAATTAATGAAAAAAAAAGCTATTTGCAGAGAAAAGCCAAAGCATATATTTAATTTTAGCAAAATATTATCAAAAAAATAATTTAAGCGATTTTCTTAAGAAAATAAAATTTATAAAATTATATTTATAATGAACACAAAAATTAATCTTTTAAAAATTCTATTTTGAACACAACAATATCAAATTCAAAACTTAAAGCTTCTATTAAACTTCACGGAGCTGAATTATTCTCCCTTGTTGACAATGGAAACAAAGAATATATGTGGAATGGCGATCTAAATGTTTGGCCAAAACATTCTCCAATTCTCTTTCCAATTGTAGGAAGTTTAAAAAATGAAAGTTATACTTTTAATGAACAGGAATACCATTTAGGGAGACATGGCTTTGCCCGCGATATGAAATTTCAACTGATTAAAAAAACGGAATCTTCAGCTACTTTTTCTTTATCTTATAATGAAGAAACGCTTCAAAAATATCCCTTTAAATTTGAATTGCAGATTATTTACAAACTTAAAGAACACAAACTAAATATTGAATACAAAGTAATCAATAAAGGAGAAACAAAACTTCCTTTTTCTATAGGTGCTCATCCTGCCTTTTCTTTACCTGAAAAATTTTCAAATTACAGTATTGAGTTCGAAAAAGAAGAAAAATTAAAATATTCACTTCTTGAAGATGGATTAATTTCTAATACAACTAAAATTTTAGAAACTGTAAATAATGAATTGTCATTAAATTATAAATTATTTGAAAACGATGCTTTGGTTTTTAAAAGCCTCAAATCAAATTCATTAACTATTTTTCAAAATTCAAAGCCATATATTAAAGTAGATTTTGAAGGCTTTCCAAATTTAGGAATCTGGACTAAGGAAAATGCTCCTTTTATTTGCATTGAACCTTGGTTTGGTTATTCTGATACTGTTGAAAAATTTGGTGATTTGTTTAAAAAAGAGGGAATCTTAATTCTGGAAGCAAATCAAACTTTCAATACCTCATTTGAAATAGAAATCTTTAATTAAAACAATAAAACCCATTTTGATAAACATTCAAAATGGGTTTTATTTTACAAAAAAAGACAAGGATTATCTACTCCATTCTGAAATACTATCCTTATTCATTTTTACATAATCCTGATTATTTGCAGCTTCTGAAGCAGCCAAAGAAATTTTAGCCGTTTCAATAGCACCTGCTTTATCTCCTTGTTTTGCCTGAATTAATGATTTCAATCTTGATAAATAATAAGGCTTATCTGTACTTAATTCCAAAGCTTTATCAACATATTCTCTTGCACTGATCATATCGCCATTTGATTGAAATAGATATTGAGATGCAGCGTAATAATCATTCCATGTTGCTCCTGCCAACGTCTTTTTAATACTTGCAGTTGCTATTTTTGCAGTAGGAACTTCGAATTTCAAAGCTATATGAGAGTTTTCCCAGGCCATTTCTAAATAACCGGAATTTTGATCCAAAGTATTGATACCAATTGTAAAGGTTTCAACAGGAGTCGGCAAAGCATCTTCTTTAACAGTAGTTTTTAAAACTACATAAGTCTCGTTCCAATTTTCAGGCAATCCCCAATTGTCTGTAGAAAGATAAAAAATCACCTCCCAGCTTTCTATTCTAGGAATCGTATAAATGGAATATTTTCCTTTTTTTAATGTTTTACCATCAATAACAACATCATCTCCAAAATTGATTATTGTATTTTCATTGGCTCCCGTTCTCCATAATTTTCCAAACGGAACCAGATTTCCAAAAACCGCCCTGCCCCTTGCACCTGGTCTTGAATACGTAACTTCAACATCAGTTAATCCAACGGTTTGTTTAATATACCCTTTTGGACTAGCCTGCGGTGTTTTTATTTGTGCTTCTGCAACTAAAGGGGCCAAGATAATGGCTAATGCAATAAGTAGTTTTTTCATTTTTTATATGTCTGTTTGTTTTTTTTTCAAATTTACAAATTCAAAAAAGGACAAAAGTTAAATTTTACTTAATTCAAGTACTTAATTGTGATATTTTCAAAGCACTTAGCTCATTAAAATGATTAATAATCAAATTTGCTTCTGATAAATCCTGTCCTTCTGAATTTTCACTTCTGTAACCTATACAAAAAATCCCAGCACTTTTAGCAGCTTTTACACCGTTTGTGCTATCTTCTATTATGATACAATTTTCTTTAGGCGCAAGTGATAAAGAAGCTGCATGTACGAAAATTGCCGGATTAGGTTTGGACTGTGGAAAATCTTCGCCGCTCACAATTCCAGAAAAATACTGATGCAGATTAAATCGGGTAAAAACGCGATCAATAGTTACTTTTGAAGCAGATGAAGCTAAAATTAACTGAATTCCATTAGCATGCAAATCTTTTATTAAATCTTCAACCCCTTCCAATAAATACAAATCTTCTTTAGTATCGAAAGCATCATTAAAAATACTTCTTTTCCTTTGGATCAAATCCTCTACACCATGTTCTATAGCTGGAAAAAATCCTTTTAATGTCTGAAATGTATTTCGGGTTGAAAATCCTGTAAAAGAAGTATACATTTCTTCTGATACATTAATATTTAACTCCGAAAATTGTTTGTAATAGGCATAGCGGTGAACAGGTTCTGTGTCTACTATTACACCGTCCATATCAAAAATTACAGTTTTTATCATTACTTTGTAAGCTCTTAAATTATTATTTATTTTTCTTTATCAAATAACGAATTACTGTTTCAGCTGCGTATAATCCAAATAGACCTGGCATGTAACTATTGGTTCCGTAAAAAGATTTTTTATAATTGGATCCGTCAGTCATTCTTAAACTTGATTCGTCCTGAATTTCCGAAGAAAAAACCACTTTTAATTTGTCAATTTTAGATTCCTTCAAACGTCTGCGAATGGTTTTTGCAAAGAAACAATTTACAGTATTTGTAATATCTGTTACTTTGACTTTTGAAGCCTCCATTTTACCTCCAGCGCCCATACTGCTAATAATTTTAACTCTTTTACGCTTAGCTGCAATAATTAAATTTAGCTTTGGAGTAACACTGTCAATACAGTCTAAAACATAATCAAACTCATCAGAAACAATTTCGAAAGCACGTTCAGGAGACAAAAACTCCTGTATACGGGTAAGTTTTAGTTCCGGATTAATATCCTGTAAACGGTCACCCACAATAGTAATTTTTGGTTGCCCAACAGTCGAATGTAAAGCTGGCAATTGTCTGTTTATGTTGGTAATATCAACCACATCACCATCAACAATTGTCATTTTTCCAACTCCTGCTCTTGCTAAAAATTCTGCTGCAAACGAGCCAACCCCGCCTAAACCTACCACCAAAACATTTGAGTTTTGTAAATTATTTAAACCTTCTTTTTTAAATAAAAGTTCAGCTCTTTCTGTCCATTCTGCCATATATTTAGTATTTATTTTTATTCAATTAAAATTTACTCACGTTAAAAACCACCTCAAAATTGCTTGAGATAATTTCTTTTAATTCACTTATTGTCAATTTCTTATATTCAGAAGCTAAATCATAAACTTTATCAATATTTTCTTCAATTGTATCTGTTTCCAAAAAAAATCTATCATTTGGAACATTCTGAAAAATTGTTTTTAAATCAGAATTTCTAAGTAAATTTTTTCCAAATGAAAGATAAAATCCTTCTTTAATAAGCTGATTAGAAATCTGGATATTTTTTGAAAATCCATGTACAATCATAGGAACAGAGATTTTCATTTTTTTCTTAATTGCAATTATTTCCTGAAAAGCCGCTACACAATGTATTACAACCGGTTTTTTATTTTTTTCGGCTAAATATAATTGTTTTTCAAAAACAATTATTTGCTGATCAAACGGAATTTCTATTCTTTTATCCAAACCGCATTCACCAATAGCCAGACATTTATTTTCTTTTAATTTTTCTTCAATAATTTTTAAATCGGCATCAATTCTGTTTTCAACAATATACCACGGATGAATTCCAATAGAATAAAACGGAATTGAAGCATCAAAATCTGGAGGATATTGATTAACTAATTCTAAAATATCAGGATCATTTGTAAACTGATGTGTATGAAAATTAAAGAACTCCATTAATGAAAAGTTTTGACACCTGCTCTGATTGCAACATTTAAATCATTTTCTAATGGGACTATTGGGCATGAATATTTATGATTATAAGCACAATATGGATTATAGGCTTGGTTAAAATCTATTGAAATCGTATTTCCTGTCGGAATTCTTAAATCAATATATCTTCCACCAATATAACTTTCCTTTCCACAGGTTAAATCTGAAAAAGGCAAAAACAGATAATCTTTATATTCATTTGTATTAGAGAGTGCAACATCCTGATAAACATTTAATTTTAGTAATATTCCATCAACTACAAACGAAACAGTACCGTATTTAATATATTTAGGTCTTCTGCTTGTAGAGGTTTTCATTTCAAAAGCTTTTTCGTTTTTTGCTTTTACAAATTTTGCATTCACAAAATATTTACTTTTTACAGGATAAAACTCTAGCGTTTTAAAAGTTTTTAAATCCTCTTCCATTAATGGACTCGTCTTAGCATCAGCATATTCAGAATTAATCTTTTTCTGAAATTTTTCAACATCTGAAGGATTAATTTTTTTTTGGCAAAAGCCTGTAGTTAAAAATAAAAACGAAATAAAAACTAAGATTTTTTTCATCATAAAAATTTTTGGCAAAATTAACCAAAAACAACAAATTAATTGTTGTACTCCTGATTTATTGTCTGATATGTTTAAAGTTGCGGATAAATCTTATACGGATTTTTTAAAAGCTTTATTCACTTCATAAAAAAACAACATTATAAAATAAATTTATATTTTAGTTAATTTATTGAACTAATTCAATTTTTTAATTAATATTTTTTACTAATAATCATTTTTTTTATATTTTTTTTAAATAATAATCAATTTATATTATTTTTTTTACATAAGTTTGCGTAATCGATTACACACTGGTAATCAGTATTTTAATTTTAAGCGCTTAGAATTAGATAATAACATTTTTTAACCTCATTATTAACCACTAATCAAACTTTATTATTATGAAAACAAATTTTAGATTGCTTTTTTTATGTTCGATCCTTTCTTTTACCGCTTGCGAAACCAGCGACACACCAGTAACAGAAAATGAAACTGCGATTGATAAACAGGAAACTACACCAACAAGCACTTCTCTTACTGCCAAAACCACTACAGTTACAACGGAGGCAGCTTTAAGATCAGCTGTATCATCTGCAGTTGCCGGTGACGTTATTAAAATTAGCGGTACAATAAACCTTACACAAACTCTTGAGCTTGCAAAAAGCGGTACTTCAAGTTCGAAAATAAGTTTTACAGGAGGTACATTAAATTGCTCAGGTCTGCCATCTGGAAGCTGGGGGGTAAAAGTAAACGGAAGTTATTGGAACATTACAAGTATGACAATCAAAAATGCACCTGATTGCGGTTTGGTATTTCAATCTGGAGGATACAACTATGTTAATAATGTAAGTACTTTAGCAAACGGGGATTCAGGTTTACAAATTTATAATGGAGGACACGATAACTACATTCTTTCCTGCAAGTCAAACGACAATTATGATGCTGCAAATGCAGGAGAAAATGCAGATGGTTTTGCCTGCAAATTATCAGCCGGAAAAAACAATGTATTTGAAAACTGTACAGCAAACCATAATTCTGATGACGGGTGGGATCTTTATGGACAACCTTATACTGTAACAATAAAAGGTTGTACAGCCAGTAATAACGGTTTTGGAACAAATGGAGATGGAAACGGGTTTAAATTAGGAAGTGCCGGACAAAACGTTGCTCACACTGTAACTAATAACACTGCTACAAACAATCTTGCCTGGGGTTATGATGGTAATGGAAACACGGGGCACATTACTATTACTGGCAGCGGAGGTTCCGGTAATAAAAAAGGATTATTTACCCGATTGTATTAATTTACAAAACAAAAAATTCTCAAAGGCTGTCTAAAACTTAGATAGCCTTTTTTTTATTTAAAATACTCATTATAAAATAAATAACCTAAACAAACCACTTTAAAACTATAAAATACGTTACAAAACTATTTTTTTAGTTGTGTAACTAAAAAAATAGTTGTAGATTTGATTAAAATAAAACAACATGCAAAAATTAACCAACAAGGAAGAAGAAATAATGCACATTTTATGGAAGCTAAAAAAAGCTTTTGTAAAAGAAGTTCAGGCTGAAATAAAAGAAGACCAACCACATTATAACACGCTTTCGACAATTATTCGCAATCTGGAAGAAAAAGGATTTGTTGCACACAACGCTTTTGGGAACACACATCAATATTATCCGATAATAACTTTGGAAGCATATAGTAAAAAGTATATGAAAACTGCAATTGATAATTATTTCAACAGTTCTTATAAAAATATGGTTTCCTTTTTTGCAAAAGAAGAAAAAATATCTGCAGCTGAATTACGTGAAATCTTAGCTATGATTGAAACTCCAAGAGAAGAAGAAAAATAATTACCATGGAAGCACTTTTTATTTATATTGCAAAATCATCCGGATTAGTTATATTGTTTTATTGTGCCTATTATTTTTTATTACGCAAAGAAACATTTTTCAACAGTAACAGATGGTTTTTACTGACAGGTTTAGTAACGTCACTAATTCTACCTTTTTTGTTTTACACAAAAATTGTCTGGATAGATCCTGTTCCAGTCTCAAGTGCTAATTATTCACAAAGTTTTATATCCCAAACTATTCAACAGGAATCATTTGAAATCAATTGGAATTACGTGATAATTTCTACTTATTGTATTGGATTCTTTATACTTATAATGAAATTTGCTGCTGATTTTTATAGTTTAAATTCAGTCCTGAAAGGAAAAAAAATACAACAGCAAGCTGACTTTAAATTCATTGATGTATCCGAAAACATTGCTCCATTTTCTTATTTTGATTATATCGTATACAACTCATCAATGTATACAAGTGCAGAATTAGAAAACATTATTGAGCACGAAAAGGTACATAGCGATCAGAATCATACTATAGACGTATTAATTTCCAGAGTGTTTTGCCTCCTGTTTTGGTTCAATCCAATTATTTGGCTGTATAAAAAAGCCATTTTACAAAATCTTGAATTTATTGCCGATAACGAAGCCTCTAAAAAAATATCAGACAAAAAAGCGTATCAATACACACTTTTAAAAATAACTACATATGAAAGCTGTGTAGCCATTACCAATCATTTTTATCAATCATTAATCAAAAAACGAATTGTCATGTTAAACAAAAATCAATCAAAAAAGAGAAATTATTGGAAGTATTATGCCATACTTCCGGCACTTGTAGCATTTGTATTTTTATTTCAAATTAAAACTATTGCACAAGAGAAAAAAGAAGCTCAGCAAATTTCTAAAAACCCAACTTCTGTTGACGTTTATAAAATTAAAAAAAGCACGACCGATCAGGAGTTAAAAGAATTTACTGAAAAATTAAAACAAAATCATAATGTAGATGTTGTTATATCTGATATTAAAAGGAATACCAAAAACGAATTAACAGCAATTAAAGTAGAAATCCAAAAAGGAACCGGTGAAGATCAAACCATACAAATTGAAGGAGACAAACCTATTAAAAGCTGTGGAATTGTTATTACAACAGAAAACGGATCTAAAAAAATCAATGTGGTTACCGACGGCGGAATGGATAAACCAATAGTTGTTGGTGATAATCTTATCATAAATGGTAAAAGCAATTCAACTAAGATAAATACAATTTCAACAATTACACCTCCTGTTCCTCCTACTCCGCCTACATTTCCAACAGGTCCAATGCCGCAAGCTCCTGCTCCAGATATGTCAAAAATGCCAAAACCACCAGTTCCTCCATCAAATCCAAAGGATAAAGCAGCCATGAGTAAATTTGAAAAAGAAATGGCTGAATTTGAAAAAAAAATGGAGTCTTTTGAACCGGATATGTCTGCGTACGAAAAACAAGTTGAAGAAATCATGTCTAAACGCGAAGCCCTTTTTGAAAAAGAAATGGAAAAATATGAAGTAGCAATGGATAAATTCAATGCTGACATGGAGAAATATACTGAAGAAATTGAAATAAAATATGGTAAAGATTCGAAAGAGTATGAAGTAAACATGAAACAATTCGAGAAAGACATGAAGCAATTCGAAAAAAACATGAAACTTCATGAAAAAGAAATGAAAGAAATGGAGAAAGAAAGCCAAAAATCTTAAATCGATTATCTAAAACGTAAAAAAGACTTTGCCATTACAGCAAAGTCTTTTTTTATATCTTTGAAAAAAATAATTCACTTATGTATAAAATACTAGCCAAAATAAATAAAATTATTTTACCAAGTTTTACCAAACAAGGTCTCGATATTTCGAAAGCAAAAAAATGGCAAATGGCAATTATTGGTTATCGCTATTTTATCACTATTCGTGCTTTAGATTAAATTACAAATACCGCTCTGAAATTACTCTTAAATGATGATTTTGATGACCTGTAATAATAAACCCAATTGCTCTTACTGAAATAGCTGTATTTGAAGCTCTGCCCATAAATAAAAACTGTTCTTCATTTAGACCCTCAAAAAAACTGATTGTTGCTTTTCTGGTATTTTCATATTCAGCCAATAAACTTTCTATTGAACGAGAATTAGCAAATGCAAATGGCACATAATCATTTTCTTCAAATCCGGGTAAAGGCGTTTGATCTCCTCTACTGATTCTTAAGGCGCGATATGCAAAAATACGCTCCGTGTCTATCATATGCAGTACAATATCTTTGATTGTCCATTTTCCTTCTGCATAACGATATTCTAATTTTTCAGCTGGAATATTTTTTACAAAATTAACCAGCTGAGACAAGCCCTCTATTAAGCCTTGCACTAATGTTTTATCACCAGCAGCTTTAATATAAGTCGCATTAAAAATAGAATACTCATTTGTTTGTAAATCTGAAGCTATCATAATTTTAGATTTAAGCAGAGTTTCTACTAGCATTTGTATTTCCGAACAATGAACGGGTTACAATTTTTTCATACACTTTAATCAAATCCTGATCAATTATTTTTTCTTTGTTCAGTTCATTAATTCTTAATAATGCATATTGTTGTATAGTCAACAATGGCAATACGATACGTTCTCTAACTTGAATTGATGCTATACCATCAGGGTAATTTTCCATTAAGGTTTTATGACCTGCAATTTTTAATAAAAGACGTTTTGTTTCTGAGAATTCATCGTAAATAATCTGCCAGAATTCACCAAACTCAGGATCTTTTCTCATGTAAGCTGTTAATGGTAAAAATGATTTTGCCAATGACATCATACTATTTTCCAAAAGGGTCTTAAAAAATAAAGAATTATGATATAAATCGCTCACTTTCTCCCATTGATTAGTCTCTTCAAAATATTTTAGAGCTGATCCTACACCAAAAAATCCTGGTACATTTTGCTTTAATTGACTCCATGAACCCACAAAAGGAATTGCTCTTAAATCGGCAAAATCCAATTGTTCAGATTTGCTTCTTTTAGATGGACGGCTTCCAATATTGGTTTTAGAATAGTATTTTAACGTACTCATCTTCTCCAAATATGGTATAAACTTAGGATGATTTTTAAAGCTTAAATATTTATCATATCCCAAACCTGCCAATTGAGTCAAAATTGCTGTTTCCTCAACAGTCAGTTCATTTTTCTCTTTACTAAAAACCTGATTTGTCACTCCGGCACTTAATAAATTTTCTATATTGTAACGGCAAGAATCTAAAGTTCCAAAATTAGAGCTAATAGTTTGTCCCTGTACTGTAATTTGAATTTCGTTGTTCTCGATTTTAGGCCCTAAGGATGCGTAAAATTTATGCGTTTTTCCACCACCACGAGCAGGCGGACCTCCACGTCCATCAAAGAAAATAGCTTTTATACCATACTTTCTTGAAATTTCGGTAAGCTCAATTTTTGCCTGATAGATGCTCCAGTTTGCCATTAAATAACCACCATCTTTTGTTCCGTCAGAGAAACCAAGCATAATAGTTTGTTTATTATCACGGGATTTCAAATGTGCTGCATATTCAGGATTCGTATATAACTGCTCCATTATTGAATGCGCATTTTGCAAATCATCAACTGATTCGAAAAGTGGAATAATATCAACCGTAGGGTTTTCCCAATTATTTAAGCGAATCATGGCAAAAGTCTCCATTACATTCAATGCACTTTCATTGTTACTAATGATGTAACGATTTGCACCAAATTCACCATTATTTTCCTGAATCGTTTTGATTGCCTGAACAGACTCTAAAGTCAGTTTGGTAATTTCATTGTCAAAATCTGCAGGATTTAAATCACCTTTAACTTTTGACAGAACAACTAACTTTTCATCCTCGGATAAATCAAAATAATTTTCAGGGAATATTTTTGAATCTGAATTTAAATAATAACTTACAACATCATGAAAAACTGCATTGTGAATTTTACTGTTCTGACGAATATCTAAAGTAGCAAAATGAAACCCAAACAAATTAATTTTAACCAATAATGCTTCTAATTCATCCAGATATAAAGATTGATGCTTTTCTATAATTATATTTCTGATTTTATTTAGCTGAGTTAGCAATTCATCTAAAGTAATATAAATTTCACCTTTAGAATAAAAAACAGACCTATAAAGTTTATATTCAAGTTCAGCCACCAAAGTATCTACACCTGAGAAAGTTAACTTTCTTTTCAGGTTTCGCATTTCAACATAATAACATTTCAAAATTGAAGTACGTAGACGTTCTGCAACTTTTAATGTAATATCTGTAGTTACAAAAGGATTTCCATCACGATCACCTCCCGGCCAGAAACCAAGTTTTATCAACTGATTTTGAATCGCTTCTCCCTGAAGAATATTTTTCTGTAAATAATGAACTATTTCTCCTGCAGTTTCATAAAATACATTTTCCAAATACCAAATCAAACTAACTGCTTCATCATATGGATTTGGCTTTTCATTTTGTATAAATGGAGTTTTTCCCAACTGCGCCAACAACTGTTTTATTTTCAATAAATCGTTTTGCCTGATTGCCTCAGTTAAATCATTTATAATACCAAGAACAGGCCCAGGATAAAATTGTGTAGGATGAGCAGTTAAAACAGTTCTAACGTTGAAATTTTCAAGAAACTCAATCAATTCATCGTCTTTTTCTTTTGCATCTGATTTTTCCTTAATATCACGAAGCGAACCTCGCCCTTCCATGTTATTCACCACTGGAAAAGCAGCATCTTCAATTGCATCAAACAATACAATCTGACGTTCGATATACTGTATAAATCGAAACATTAAATCTATCTTTTCTGTCTCTGAAGCATTATTCAAAAATTTATTTGAAAAAAAGTCAAAAATCTCCTTAGGAGTTTCCTGTTTTTTAAAGCCTGTTTCGCAGGTTTCTGTAAACAAAGGAAGCAAAACCCCTGTATTATCAATAGAATCAAAAGGTAATGTTATAAAAACACTATTATAAATATGGTATTTAGAGAGAACATCCTGATTAAAACGCTCTATTTTAGGTAACGTGTACATAATCCTTTTATAGTTGATTGGTTATTTAGTCATAAAAAAACCCCAAGAAAACTTGAGGTTATATTTTTTAATATAGCATTCAAGAAAATATTACATATTTTTAAAAATAGTATGCATCAAACGCTTCTTATCGTTAATACTTTCTTCTAATGAAATCATTGTTTCAGTTCTGTAAACTCCTTCGATATCATCAATCATAAAGATAACTTCTTTTGCATGTTTAGTGTCTTTCGCTCTAATTTTGCAAAAAATATTAAATTTTCCTGTAGTTACTGAAGCTACAGTTACGAAAGGAATTTGATTAATTCGCTCTAATACAAATTTTGTTTGAGATGTATTATTAAGAAACACCCCTACATACGCAATAAATGAATACCCTAATTTATCATAATCTAAGGCTAATGAAGATCCCATGATTATCCCGGCATCTTCCATTTTTTTTACTCTAACATGTACAGTTCCGGCAGAAATCAACAATTTTTTTGCAATGTCAGTAAACGGAACTCTCGTGTTATCTATTAACATATCTAAAATCTGGTGATCTACTTCATCTAAACGAAATTTACTCATAATTCTTTAATTAATATTACTAATTTGTATTACAAAGTATAAAAATATATATAAAAAACAAGAAATTCACATAAAATTTAACTTTTTATCAATCCGTTAACAAATTTAACGTTTTTATTTAAATAAAAATTTGCTTTTTGATCAGTCTTCGGAAAATTGGTAAAATCATCTGAGTACGCAGCGCCTTTTGCATCGTAGACATAATGTCCAAAATAATTTTCTAACTCCCCTACTTCAACTATATAAGCATTAAATTGAATCTTGCCGTCAATTAATTCCTCTTTGTATTGAGCGACAAAATTCGTAATAATTTCGATACCATCATAATTTATTTTGATATTTTTATACATAAAATCATAAAAAACCACTTTATTTTGTGAAATATTCAAATAATCAACAATCCTATTATTAACTATATCGTTTTCGAAAAGCACTTTAAAACCTGCAATTAGCGAAAAGAAGATAACCTTTCTGGTAACTTCTCTCTGGTAATCATTTTGAAAATGACCAGCTTCGAACAAAATTGTCGGTACACCTAAATACTGAAAAGTATCTCCTATACAATTAATATTAAACGAATCATCGAAACGTCCTACTTGTCCGGGTATGTATTTCTGCAGTTCATCATTAATCGCAGCAATTAAATTAATTGCCTTTAATCTATTCTCATTAATTTCCCGTTCTTCATTATAAGAAGGAGCTAAAAATGAAACAGTAGCTGGTTTTCCTGTTTCGCCAGCTCCAAAAATAGTGCGCTGATCATGTAGATTAAAACAAAAATGAGGGTTAAATCCTTCGAAAACCTCTCTTAAAACTCTGCTTTCCGGTTGTGTCAGATTTTGCGAATCTCTATTCAAGTCAATTTCATTTGCATTGGCACGAGTATACAATTCTGCTCCGTCAGGATTCAGTATCGGTAAGCACAAAAAAGTAAAAGATGAAAGCATATTTTCAGCAAACTCAGAACCACTATTCAAAACATTAATAAAATCAAACAATGCTTTAGTGGTTGTACTTTCATTTCCATGCATTTGAGACCACAAATAAATTCGCGTTTCTCCTGAACCAATTTCATAACTATATATAGATTTACCTAAAACTGATTCCCCAACAACCTTAACCTGATTGTTTGTATTTATTCTTTCTAATATCGGTCGAATATGTTCTACTGTGAGGTAACGACCTTCAATAGACTGCTCTTTGTATTGGTTAAATAATTCTTCTAAATTCATTGTCTTTCTAATTAGTTCACAAAAGTAAATATCTTTATTTTTACAATTGTAAATCGTTTAAAATTTTAATAATTTAATATTGTAAACAACTTCTTTAAGCCCTTATCAATTATCTCTATAGCTCAGGCGCACTAATACAAATTATTAATAAAAACCAAATCAAATATTTAATTTTCAGTAATTTAATACACTTTATTTATTATTTTAATTTAACAAAAAAGGAGTCGTTTATTAAATTTACAAATGTAAAATTGCATTATATAATCTTTTGTTTACATTTGTGACTATGCAATTTTAAAACAAAAATTTACAATGGTAAACATAGAGGAATTTGTAAAAAGACTTGAAATTGTTATGGATTATTATAGTTTAAACGCTTCGGCTTTTGCAGATAAAATTGGGGTTCAGCGTTCAAGTATGTCTCATCTTTTATCAGGACGAAACAAACCCAGTCTGGATTTTGTAATGAAAGTTTTAGAAGTTTTTCCTGATGTAGACTTATATTGGATTTTGACAGGAAGAGGGAATTTTCCAAAAAATCATGATGAAGATTCTTCAGAAATTTCAAGATCTTCACCTCCTATTTTATCAGATGAAACTTCTTTTTCTACAAACGAATCAAATAAAAAAAACACAGTACAAAGTTCATCAGGAGCAAAATATTCAGGTTTTAATCTGGATGATAGTGAAATTGAAAAAATTGTGCTTTTTTATAAAAATGGAACATTTAAAGCCTATTCTACTTAAATCAAATAATTTTCATTTACGTAATTCTCTTCTACTTGAAAAAAAATTCTATTATAATCGAAATCCATTTTTAGGAATCTTACCCAAAACTCCTTCGTAATGTCTTTTCAAAATTTTTAAATCTTCCTCGTAATTGCCGGTTGGAAAAAATGGTTTGCCCAAATTAACTTCTTTTTTACCCCAATCAAAAGCTACAGGAATAATTGGTACTTTTGCTTTAAGAGCAATATAATAAAAACCACTTCTGATTTCCGAAACTTTTTTACGTGTTCCTTCAGGAGCAACCGCTAAACGAAAAATTTCTTTCCTCTCAAAAATAGACGCAATTGCATCAACTTTATTCAAGCCACCGGATCTGTCTAATGGCTCACCTCCTACACTTCTAAAATAATAACCAAACGGAAATTTAAATAATTCTTTCTTTCCTACCCAGTTCATTTCTAAACCTGATATCCCTCTTGTAAAAATCCCTAAATAAAAATCATGATTACTTGTATGCGGCATTACCATCATTACGCATTTTTTCACTTCAGCATTCTCAATCCCAACTATCTTCCAGCCCATTAGCTTAAAAAATAGAAATTTATACAACTGTTTTTTCATTAAATTCCATATTTCGCACAAAATAAAAAAATATAATGCTAAATTTGGGTAAAAGCATAAAAAATGATTCAAAAAATATTTAGTTATTTAATACCAATTAAAGTATTCAAAAAAAAATCGAGTCGCAGTAAGACGATTGAAGTAACCTGGAATAATGGAGAGTTAGTTTTAGATTCAGAAAACACAAATTACTCATATGGCAGTTTACAACGTATATTAAGATATGGATTAAGAAATATTGGTTTTAAAACTATTCAGAAAATGAATCATATTTTGGTTTTAGGAGTTGCGGGAGGAAGTGTCATAAAAACTCTTGTTGATGAAATTGAATTTAAAGGCAAAATAACAGGAGTAGAAATCGATTCTGATATGATTCAGATTGCAAATGAATATTTTAACCTTTCTGAAATTAAACAATTAGAAATTATTATTGATGATGCTTTTGAATTTGTTTTGAAAACCAAAAACCAATACGATCTAATTATCATTGATATTTTTGAAGACACTAATATGCCAAATTTTTTATTTGAACGTTTTTTTAGCGAAAGAATCTGTTCCATATTAAAAGATCAGGGATTTGTTCTTTTTAATACCATGATCCTTAATGAAAAAGATAATGTTAGAAATCGTAAATACATTTCAGAAATTAATACTAAATTATACATTACTAAAATGCTACCTCGGGTAGAGCATCATAATGAATTGATTATTATTGAAAAAGTTGCTTAATCTATTATGAAACCTCTTTCTTCTATATTAAAAAGTATTCCACCATCAAAAGTTATTGATTCAGATATTGATCATTCAAAATATATAACTTTAGATTTATCTATAAACAACCAGGATTTAGCGGGAAACAAAACCGGAAATTCTGCTGATTTTGAAGAATATATCACTCATTATTTAAAAAAAAATAATGCCGAAGTAGCTTTTGGCGGTTATATTGAAGGACGGACTTTGTATCAACGAAGTTCTATTTTTAAAAATGATTTAATTTCTGAACGTAATATCCATATTGGTCTTGATTTATGGATAAAAGCAGGGACTTCTGTTTTAGCCGCTCTTGATGGGAAAATCCATAGTTTCAAAAACAATGTTGGTTTAGGCGACTATGGTCCAACCATAATTTTGGAACATGAAATTGAAAATCAAAAATTTTATACTTTATACGGGCATTTATCGTTAGAAAGTATAGAAGGGATTAGCATTGGTGATTTTTTTAAAAAAGGAGAATATCTGGCTAGCATCGGGAATTCAGAAGTAAATGGCGATTATGCCCCACACTTACATTTCCAAATTATTAAAAATATAGAAAACTATTGGGGTGATTACCCTGGTGTATGTAACACAAAAGACTTAAATTTCTATATAGAAAACTGCCCGGATCCCAATTTATTATTAAAAATAACATAAATAATTATGAAGAAAGCAGGATTGATTATATGTTTGTTACTGTTAATAGGCTGTAAATCTAAAACAGTCAGCAGAAGTACTGAAGATCTAAAAATTAAAAAAGTTTTAGAAGCCGAAATAAATTCAAATCAGCAAAATAAGGCCTATTCATTAGGAAAAAGAGTTCTTGAAACATGCAATACATCAAAGTTTAAGCCTTTTAATGAAACTGAAGTAACTAAATCAGTTATGGAGAACACGACTGAAGAACGCCTGACCAAAACCTGTTTGAGATTTCGCCAATATTATGGAAGTTTTGTAGATTTAAAACTAGACGGAGTTTACAAAACCAAAGAGGAGACTATTTACCGCTATCGTGCTTTGTATACAAAAAAGGTAGCCAATAAGGAACTTAGGATTTTTGTAAATGAAGAAAATTTGATTTCTGCCATAAAATCAATGGATTGGGATGAGAAATTTGATGCTAAAAATAATTAAACAAATAACTTGATACACTTATGACTTTAAAATTATCCTTCTTTTCGTTTCTTTTGATTTCATTTTTTGCAAGCGCCCAGCAAACTATAAGTATAAAAGGCTCAAAACCATTTCCTGCAACTGAAAATTATACTTTTATTTGTGAAAAATATATTCTCACCGGAGAAATAGATGTGCAGATTGCAAAAACTGACAAAGGAGGGATTTTAAAACTTACAATTGCTACTGCAAATGATAAAACGAGAATTTCAGGAGGTGTATATGTTGATTTAGCCAATGCTGATGTAATTGCATGTGTAGACAAAAATATTAAGGAAACTGAAGAAGGAAAAACAACTTCTTATTATTATTTTACCCCAGCTGAATTTTTAAAACTAAAGAAAACAGATATAAAAGCAATTAGATTTATACTTACAGGGAATTCAAACACTTTTGGAAATCAGACAGGTTATTTCACAGCTATAAGCAGAAAAAATTATTTTTCGACTGCTTTTGACAAATCCAAAAAAACTTTTGATACTGCTGCAGCAATTAGTATTCTATAAAGTTTATTTAACCAAAAATAATCTTACTTTTATAGTCTAATTTTGTTAAAATGAATTCAAACGAAAATTTAATTTCTAAATTTTATACTGCATTTGCAAATGCAGATGCTAAAACAATGTGCGAATGTTATCATCCTAAAGTTCACTTTGTAGACCCTGCTTTTAGCCTTTTAAAGGAAAAACAGGTTTCTAAAATGTGGGAAATGCTAATTTCAAAAAGCAAAGGAGATATCAAAATTGAATTTTCAAATATAAAAGCAGATGAATTTTCAGGATCTGCCCGTTGGGTTGCTACTTATAATTTTAGTAAAACGAATAGAAAAGTAATCAATCGAATTTCTGCTGAATTTCTTTTTCAGGATGGGCTAATCATAAAACATACAGATAATTTTGATGTTTGGAAATGGGCAAAGCAAGCTTTCGGAATTACCGGTTATTTATTAGGATGGACCGGCTTTTTTCAAAATAAAATAAAAGAACAAGCATTGCTATCGCTTAAAAAGTTCCAACAGACTAACACCTAGAGAATATATTTTTATAAAAAAATCCCACCTGTTATGGTGGGATTTTTTTGTCTCTATATTAATGCTCTAAACTTTCTAACTCCTTTGGATCGTGTTTATATTTAAACAAAATTGCAAAAGCTATTGCAATAACAAACGCATAAGCCGCAAATGAAAACCATACATTTGGCCATTGTATTTTATTTCCAACTGTAAAATAACTTACTGTTCGTCCTGCCAGCTCACCACCAATTATAGCTCCTATACCATTAGTCATTAACATAAAAAGCCCCTGAGCACTGGATCTGATTTTGCTGTCTGTTTGTTTTTCAACAAATAGTGATCCTGAAATATTAAAAAAGTCAAATGCCATTCCGTATACTATCATTGATAATATGAGAAAAATAACTCCTGAACCTGGATTCCCTATTCCAAATAATGCAAAACGTAAAACCCATGCAATCATACTAAAAATCATCACTTGTTTAATTCCGAAGCGCTTTAAGAAAAATGGAATCGTTAAAATAAACAGCGTTTCTGAAATTTGCGATAGCGAAATAATAAAAACAGAATGTTCTACTCCAAAAGTCCCCTGATATTCCGGATTAGAACCAAAATCCCTTATGAAGGTATCACCAAACATATTCGTAATTTGTAATGCAGCACCCAGTAACATAGCAAAGACAAAGAATATTGCCATTTTCTTTTGTTTAAAAAGTACAAAACTATCTAAGCCAAATTTACTTGTCAGCGACTGATTACTATTTTTGTTTTCTGCAGGAACATCGGGTAACGTAAAACAAAAAAGACCTGTAATAATCATAGATACCGAGGCAAAAACAAATTGAAGCGTATTCGATTTCCAATCCGTTAAATCAGTTATCCACATGGCTATTACAAAACCTACAGTTCCCCATACACGAATTGGGGTAAAAGTTTTTTGAACATCAAAACTGAATTTATTTAAAACGGCATAACTTACAGAATTGTTTAACGCTATAGTTGGCATATAAAAACAACTTGTTGCAAAAATAATCCAGTACATTTCTGTTGAATTGGTTGCTCTGGTTGCAAAATATATGGCAACTCCGGCAATAATATGTGAAATTCCCAATACTTTTTGTGCACTGAGATATTTATCTGCAATAATACCAAGTAAAGCCGGCATAAATAAACTTGCCCAGCCCATTGAACCATATGTTCTGCCAATAGACAAACCAATACTACTTCCTTCTAAAGGACCAAAAACCTGCCCCATATATCCCCCTAATGAAATCAACCATATTCCCCATACAAAAAACTGCAAAAAATTCATGATTGTAAGCCTTAGTTTTATACTCATAATAGTATTTGTCTTTAAATGATTAAGCGGTAAAACTACTATTAAAAATGAAATCTACAAAGAATTAAACTTTTTTAACAACTTCATTTACTAATTCTAAAACTGCGGCAAATTGTTCTTCCTTATTTAGGTAAGAATTATCAATTTCTATTGCATCTTCAGCAATTACCAATGGAGAATCTTCACGGTGTGTATCTATATAATCTCTTTCGACAACGTTTTTTAAAACCTCGTCATAAGATACTTTATCACCTTTTTGTTGTAGTTCATCAAAACGTCTTTGCGCACGGGTTTCTGCACTAGCTGTCATGAAAATTTTGAGTTCTGCAGCAGGGAAAACTACAGTTCCAATATCCCTTCCGTCCATGACGATAGCTTTATTAGTTCCCATTTCCTTTTGTTGTTCTACTAATTTAGAACGAACTTCAGAAACTTCTGCAACTTTACTCACAAAACTGGAAACTTCTATAGTACGGATTTGTTTTTCAACATTTTCACCATTCAGATACATTTCTGCAAAACCTAAATCAGAATTGTATTTAAACTCCAATTGAATTTTAGGAAGTGAATCAATTAAAGCTTTTTTATCAAAAAAATCGGCTTTAATAAAATTATTATTCATTGCAAAAAAAGCAACCGCCCGGTACATTGCTCCAGTATCTACATAAACATAAGCAAGTTCCTTAGCTAATTGTTTTGCTAAAGTGCTTTTCCCGGTTGATGAAAAGCCATCAATAGCAATGGTAATATTTCTCAAAGTGGTGGTTTTAAATTATGGAGTTTTATTAATTTTAATAATAAATATCTAAAAGTATGTTTGATTTTGAAGAATCAATAATTTTTTCAATTCTTTTAAAAAATTGCTCATTCACCATTGGGCAACCATGGCTGCGGCTGATGTAACGATCTTGTTCTTCGTATGGCACCGCCGAATAATAATGCAGAACAATAGCTCTCTTGAATGCATTACTATTGGTTTCATCCAGACCAGAGAGTCGATATGCTTTTCCGAAAATTCCATTATAATTATTTCCAATAGAATATCTTCCCAGCGAAGTGCAATTTGAATTTGGCACATTGCTAAATTTTAAGTTGCCTATAATTCCGGTTTCAGAACCACATCCATGGGCAACAAGCCCCTGATCTAAAATTTTATTGTTCTGTAAATCATAAACAAAAAAACGATTTTTCCCGGATGGAATTCTCATATCAATAAAAAATGCAATTTTAGAGTTGTATTTAGAACTGGCATTCAACATTGATTTCATTTCATCAATTCTAAAATTAATTCTTTCAATTTCCAGACTATTAGGTTCATCTTTAAAAAAAGGTTTAGCGCTGATAAATAAACCAGAAATAATTACAATTAAAATTAAATTAAATATTTTCATATAAAATTATTATTGAAGATTAATATTTAAACCAAAAAGACTTGTATTTGCTGCTAACGTATATTTAGAATACGAATAATTAAATTTTAATCGATTCATTTTTAATCCAAAACCTAGTGAAACCCCTGAAAAATTACGTTGTTCCTCAATTTTTAATTCTTGTCCTCTTCTGAAATTATAACCTAACCGAATATTGAATGCTTTTTTAGGAAAAAGCTCTATTCCAAAAATAACATGTCTCAAAGCATTATTTACAAAAGAAACTTTTTCCTCCTGAGACGAACCATCACTATTACCTTCTCCACGTACTGGGTTCGAAAAAGAAATATTCCATTGCTGCAAATTTTCTAAAGACAAATGCCATCTAATAGGCACGTGATCTAACTCTTGTGAGACACCTGCAATAATCTCCATAGGCAATTTTTCTTTTATGCCTGAGTAAGTGGTAAACTGAGTTCCTATATTTCGTATTGCCAATGCCCAGTTTACATCATTTCTTTCGTCAATGAACAAAAAACCTAAATCTAAAGCACCGCCAACAGAATTATAACTTTCTAAAGTTGATGTGATCAATTTTGCATTTGCTCCAATATGTATGTCTGTATATGGAATATTATATGCATAACCTACTGCAAGAGCTCCCTCACTTCCGGTAAAATCTGAAGTGGCGTTAGCATCCTCATCATATCCTTCAAAAATACCGTAATTTATATAACTCATTCCTATATAAAATGTCTGCAAATGTCTGTCGTAAGTATAAGCATAAGAAGCAGTTCCATAAGAAGCCTCACCATAATAATTACCGTAATTCATTGCCAAGTTATTGTCCATTTCTGCATTTAATGTTGCCGGATTAAACATAACCTGATTAACATCTTCATCATAAATGGTAATTGATTTTCCTCCCAAAGCCGCCTGTCTTGGCGAAGTTGTTAAATTTAAAAATTGATATGTATACCGCCCTCCTATTTGTCCATAAGAGAAGGAAACATTTAAAAACAAAAAAAACAGAGTAATTTTTTTCAACATGTATGTTAAGGGCTTAATCTGCATTAGAACGTAAATATGAAGATAAAATTATAATTCTGAAACATTTATATTTTAAAATATAACTCAAAATCTACATATATTTTGTAAACTGCAGCAAAAGTACAAAAAAACAAATTGCAATAACAACTTAATTATGAAACATTTATGGCTTTAAATTCTTTTTAAACAGCAGGGTTACAATGTCAATTTCTCAATATCATTATAATGGACTTTTTGAATAATAGTGCCATTTTGAATAACAACAATACTTGGATTAGACCTTTCAATTGTTTTTAAAGCGATTGCATCACAAAAGTAAAAATCAACGTTTAAACCATATTGTTTTTTAGTTTTTGCAATTATTTCATTAGTTGACGCAGTCATTGCAATTACTTTATATCCTTTAGATTTGGCTTCGATATTTAATTTTTCTAAGTTTTTCATACCATCAGGATTAGACAATGCCAAATCATATGTTACAAAAACCAGTAATTTTGGTTCTTTCAGTAATTCTTCTTTATAATCAGAACCCCCTTTGGTCATTGTAAAATCATGAATAGGTGGTACGTAGCCTTCTGTTATTACTTTATCTTTTCGATCAACAAATGTTGCCCCTTCAGGGATGTTCATTAAATCTTTTTCGGTAAACTCCTTATCAACACCGTTTACTTTATAGATAAAAATCATTTCAACTACAGATTTTGGGGCACCCTCCGGAATTTCCATTCCTTTTTCGATGTTTGTTCCTACTTTATAAGGTCGGAAATCTTTTATTGGATTATGATTTAAAACCCATACAGCCATAAATGCACATAAAACGACACTTAAATAAACTGCAAAATTGGTTTTTGGAGTTGCAAATAGTGGTTTTATTAATTTCTGATTGAAGAATAAAATCAGAATAAAGAATAACAAAACAACATCTTTGGTAAATGATTCCCAAGGAGTTAAATGCAAGGCATCACCAAAACAACCACAATCTTTAACTACATCAAAGTAAGCAGAATAAAAAGTTAAGAAAGTAAAGAAAATTATTAAAAGTAGTAAACTCCAGATTGTAGTTTTTGTTTTATAACCAACTAATAACATTACACCCAAAACAACTTCAAAAATCACCAAAAAGATTGCTAACCCTAAAGCAAGAGGCGTTAAAAAGGGCATGTTAAAAACCGGCTCGCTAAAATACTCGGCTAATTTATAAGAGAAACCAACCGGATCATTCAGTTTAATTAATCCAGAGATGATAAAAAGTACGCCGACAAATATTCTTGAGAATTGAGTAATGAAATTTTTCATAATTTAAAGTAGGTATATCTATATCCAAATGAATCTGGATTGGATTTATTTGAGGTTTTTATTTTTTAATTGGGTTTAAAATCAATGCAAAAACAGCATAATTGATCATATCCTGATAATTAGCATCAATTCCTTCAGAAACCAAAGTTTTACCTTTATTATCTTCAATTTGTTTTACGCGAAGTAGTTTTTGAAGAATCAAATCAGTCAGTGAGCTTACACGCATTTCACGCCAAGCCTCACCATAATCATGATTTTTGGCTTCCATTAATTCTTTTGTCAATTTAATTTTAGCATCATATAATTCCGTTGCCTTCTCAATATCCAGATCTGGTTGTTCTACAACTCCCAATTCTAACTGAATTAAGGCCATTATCGAATAATTAATAATTCCGATGAATTCTCCTTTTTCGTCTTCATCAACTTTACGGATTTCGTTTTCCTGTAAACTTCTGATTCTTTGTGCTTTTATAAAAATTTGATCCGTCAGTGATGGCAGTCTTAAAATTCTCCATGCACTACCATAATCTTTCATTTTATTAATAAATAAGGTACGGCAAACCGTAATTACATTATCAAATTCTAAGGAAGTATTCTTCATTTATTGCTGTATATTTGCTAAAATTTGTTCAAAAATAAGGATTAAATTAAATAGTTTCAAGTTTCAGGTTTTCTTTGTTTCAAGTTTTTTCTAAACAAATTGTTAATCGTGCAACCTGAAGCTTAAAAACTGAAACAAATAAAAATAAAAAGAAAATGTTTATTAACTGCAAAAGCCGTTTGATTGATTTAACAATTCCTAAAGTAATGGGGATTTTAAATATAACTCCTAATTCATTTTTTGATGGAGGAAAATATAAAAATGAAGACGACATTATATCGCAAACAGATAAGATGCTTTCTGAAGGCGCAACATTTATAGATATTGGCGCTTACTCCAGCAAACCAAGTGCAGAATTTGTTTCGGAACAAGAAGAAATAGAAAGGATTGTACCTGCAATTAGACTAATTTTAAAACATTTTCCTGATACTTTATTATCAATAGATACATTTAGATCTGAAGTCGCTAAAGCCAGTATAGAAAGTGGTGCGGCAATTATAAATGACATTGCAGCTGGAGAATTAGACGATAAAATGTTTGAGGTTATTTCGCATTATAACGTTCCGTACATTATGATGCACATGCGTGGAAATCCACAAACCATGCAAACTTTTACACAATATGATGACATTGTAAAAGAAATACTTTTCTATTTTTCTGAAAAAGTAAAAAAGGCCCGAAGTTTAGGGATTAACGATTTAATTTTGGATCCTGGTTTTGGTTTTGCTAAGACAACAGATCAAAATTATGAAGTTTTGCAGAAAATGGAACTTTTCAATTTGCTCGAATTACCTGTATTAGCAGGAGTTTCAAGAAAATCAATGATTTATAAAACACTTGATATTACACCACAGGAAGCCTTAAACGGAACAACTTTTCTAAATACAATTGCTTTGACAAAAGGAGCAAAAATTCTTCGGGTTCATGATGTTAAAGAAGCAATGGAATGTGTTACTTTGTTTACTAAAATGAGTTAAATTATTATGAAATACTTCTGTTTAATTTTTATCTGTGTCCTTTTTTCATGTGAAGAAAAAAAGGATGTTTTATTACCACAATCAAATGTTTCAATTGTAAAAGATGTTCAGGACCATTCGCCAATTTATATTTTCTTTAAAATTGAAGGGAAAGATACTTTAGCAGAAGTAAACCGAAAAAACAGCATAATTTCAACTAACTGGATTTTCAATATTGACAAACGTCTGCCTTTAAAATTAGTAATTCCTGAAATTATAAAATTACAGGAAAAGAAACGCAAAGATAGTGCACACAAAAACGAAAAAGCCGAGAATTATTATTCTTATGCTGATTTTATCGGAAAGAACTTAGCCTTTTTACCTTTCACGAAAGTATATTATAAAAAAGGAAAGCCAACTGAAAATAATAAAGTTGTTCTTCGATTTAAAAAACAGAGCAATATCGTTTCAATTGACAATTCAGCTATTCAAAAGTCAGAAATTTTGAATTTTATTCACAGGATGGATTACAACGTACCACCTCAAATAATCTTGTTTTTTGATAAAAACATGAGTTTTGATGAATATATTCAAAATAAAATCCTGATCCAAAAGTTTACTTATGACCTGAATGAGGTTCCTGAGGAATTTATATTCTAATAATTCCAACTTTTGCAGCTGTTTCTCTTGCCTGCGGAATTAGTGATTTTAAATTAGCAATTCTGGTTGCATCAGACGGGTGAGTGCTTAAAAACTCAGGAGTTCCGGAGCCTCCCGATTTAGCAGACATTCTTGTCCAAAACGCAATTGAATCATCAGGATTATACCCGGCAATCGCCATAAGTGTTAGACCAATTTTGTCGGCCTCACTTTCGTTACTTCTGCTAAAAGGCAGCATCACTCCTACTTCTGATCCTAATCCATAATATTTTTGCCACATTTCCTGATTTTCAGCACTTTGATTTCCAGTAGCCACTGCAACTCCTACTGCTCCTAATTGCTGTAATTGAGCAGCACTCATTCTTTGAGCACCGTGATTTGCCAATGCATGTGAAACTTCATGTCCCATAACAGTAGCTAAACCTGACTCATTTTGTGTAATAGGCAAAATACCCGAATAAACTACAATTTTACCGCCGGGTAAACACCAGGCATTAACTTCTTTGTTTTCTACTAACTTATATTCCCATTGATAATCTTTCAGGTATTGTGTTTGTCCTAAATAAGTTAGGTACTTTTCTGCTGCAGCTTTTATTCTTGCTCCAACAGCACTCACTTTTTGGGCATCTGCAGTTCCCGTAATTACTTTATTTTCTTTTAAAAAGGTATTATATTGTTGAAAAGATGAAGGGAATAGTTCGCTATTGGAAACAAAATTAAGATCCTTTTTTCCTGTAATTGGATTTGTTGCACAGGAAAAAACTATAAACAATGCAGCTAAGATGAATAGTTTTTTTTTCATGATTTCATTAATTTTTGATTACTGTAAATTTATTGTAATACTAACTTTTTTCCTTATAGAATTTATTTAAAAAGTACTATAATTTTAATTTTAAATACAGTTTAAAGTTTTTTTTGACTGAATTATACTGCCTAAATTATTTAACTAATTTAGGCGTTTTTTTTACATAAAATAAAGATTATCAACACTTTTTACCTTATTTTTATATGCTTTATGAAAATTTTCAAAGAACAAATAAACAACAGATATTCAGTACTTTAATTTTATTTTTTCAATTAATTTTAATGGTTATTAACTTTAAATATTTCTTTTTATTACTCTTTTCAGTGATGTCAGTCTGTTTGTCTGCACAAATCGATGGTCATAATAAAAAACAATTTTCTGTTGTAAAAAAATCTCCCGAAGCCGAGGAAAAAACCGTTACAGCCCTCTATAAATTATACAATAGCGGAGATGAAAAAAAAGCGCTCAAAAACACCAAAACTTTTTTAAAAAATGCAACGTATCCCACAAATATATCCAGTGCTATTTTATTACAAGCTTATTATTATAACAAAAGAGATCTTTTAGATTCAGCAAACTACTATACCAATCAGGCACTAAAATACAGTAACAAAATAACCAATGATTCTTTAAAAAACAGACTTCTTTGTTTAGGATACAATTTGTTGGGATTAAATTATAAAAAGCAAGGATTGTTTGATCTAAGCAAAAAATGGCATTTAAAAGGGCTTGACGTTTCTCAAAAATACAAAGAAACCAATTTATACTATACCAACTTACATGGTCTAGCCACTTGTTATAAAGCATTAAGAGATAACAAAAATGCTCTAAAATTATATAAAGAATGTTTAGACTATAAAAAAGATGAAGAAATAACCCTAGGAAGTTATATAAATATTGGTGATATCTATTCTGACTTAGAAGAATATGAAAAAGCCAATTATTATTATAATAAAGGAAAACAACTCAGCGAAAAAACAAATAATAAGCAAGCCGAAGCCTCAATTACCCTTAGTATTGGTGTAAATTATCAATTACAGCAAAAAACAGATGATGCCATCAAAGCTTATAATGAAGTTATATCTATTACTGATAAAAATGAATTAAACCGATTCGGTTTAATTGCCCGTGAAAATATTGGAGACACCTACATTGATTTAAAAAAATACAAGGAAGCAAAAGACGTTTTTTCGCATGCTCTTCAAAAAGCCATCCATTTTGGTTATTTAGATAATCAGGCCTATTGTTATGATGAGCTTAAAAAAATTGCTGTTTTACAGGAAGATTATAAAAGTGCTTTCGATTATCTGACTAAATCAACCAAAGTAAAGGATTCGATAAGTAAAATTGAGCAAGCAAAGGAGATCAAAGAGCTCGAGATTAAATACAAAACAGCTCAAAGGGAAAAAGAAATACGTTTTTTACAACTTGATAATACAACCAAGAAATTAAAACTCGAAAAACAGGAAGAAGCTATTGAGAACATGAATCTTCAGGAAGAAATTTCTCAAAAGATAACTGAAAATACTATACTTTTTTTTCAAAATTCATCTCAAAAAAAACTAAGCGAAATATCTCTGTTAAAAAAAGACCAACAGCTAAAATCACTTCAAATTAAACAGGAAAAAGAAACCAAATTGTTAACTGTTTTTGGATTTCTTATTGTCTTGATTCCTATTATTGGCTTATTGCTGCAATATTATAAACGACTTAAAACGCAACGATTATTAAATATTCAGCAGGCTGAGATAAGTAGTCAAAATATCAATAATCTCCTGAAAGATCAGGAATTAAAATTGATAAAGGCAGCTATTAGCGGGCAGGATAAAGAAAGACAACGTATTTCACAGGAATTACACGACAGCATTGGCGGTAATCTTGCTGCCATAAAACTTCAATTGAATCATTTAGTAATTTCAAATTCTCCAAAAATTAAAAATCTTACTGCCTTATTAGATGAAACTTACCAGCAGGTCAGAAATTTATCGCATACATTGATTCCCAAGAAATTTACACATCACAAATTTTGTGAAGTTTTAGAATCCTATTTTAATAATATTGGTGAAGCCAGTAATATCAAAACGGATTTTACAGTATACCCGAAAAAAGAAATTGATGCTTTAAATGAAGAAATACAGATCGAGATTTTTAAGATAATTCAGGAACTTCTGACCAATACCATAAAACATGCAAAAGCTTCAAAAATTGACTTACAGCTCAACCTTATTGAAAATGTCCTGAATATTTTATTTGAAGATAACGGTATTGGATTTAATCCGGAAAATTACAAGCCCGGCATTGGATTTATAAATTTAGAAAACCGAATAGCTAAATTAAATGGCTCTTTTGTATTAGACTCTAAACCTAAAAGAGGTACGATTGCCAATATTGAAATTCCTGTTTTATTAATATCAAACACGGAGAATGATATCACAAAAGGAATTAACGTAAAAAAACAACTTGATAATCTAACCAAATTATAACCCCAAATTATTGAATTAATGGAAAAATTAAAACTTATTATTGCTGATGACCATACGATGTTCCTGCAAGGAATTGTATCACTAATTGAACATGAATCGGGGATAAAAATAATTGGCAAAGCGGTAAATGGCATTGAAGTTTTGGATATTTTAAAAATTCAAAATGCAGATATGGTAATTCTGGATATCAGTATGCCAGAAATGGACGGAATTGAATTAAGCAAAATATTAAAAAAAGAATATCCTTTTATAAAAATTATAATTGTGAGTACACACAGTAACGCTAAAATAATTTCAAGATTAATCAGAATTGGTGTAAATGGTTATTTATTGAAAAATGCTGAAAAGGCAGAATTATTAGAAGCAATTTACAGTGTTGCTGATGGCAAAAATTATTTTTCTAAAGAAGTAGAAGAGCAATATTTGAATAACAGCCAAAAAATAGAAAAACAAATCTCTACTATTACTGAACTAAGTTCTAGAGAGAAAGAGATTTTAGTTTTGATTGCGCAAGAATATAATACAGCCGAAATTGCCGAAAAAACCTTTATCAGTTTTAACACAGTTAATACGCATCGACGTAATTTATTATCCAAGCTGAATGCAAAAAATACGGCTGGACTTGTAAAATATGCAGTCGAAAACGGATTAGTTGATTGATTATAGCTAGTAATAAAACCTTTATTATATGCTTTTACACTCCTTCATAATCCTCGGTTTTTTGCAATAAAATTCCTGACCAGGACTCAGTTTTAAGTGCATCGGCAATATTTTTAGAAATAACTATAAATCCTGGACCATATAATGTGCGAAAAAAAGTTAAATCACGTACTTTCAGCTCATCTATAACAATCGCACCAGTAAAATATGGTTCTCCAAATCTAAGGCGATATTCTGAACCTTCAAGTTTTTCTGCATCAATACAACCAATAACATTTACTGCGGAATACCCAAACACATCTTGGCCAGAAACATTGTTATGCAGTACAACAGGATAAGTATCCATATTATCAACACCGAGAGTAACCAAAGAAGCTATTAATCGATTAGACATTATCGGTACAGTGGTATCAAAAAAATCTGGAAAATTATTGCCATGCTTAGAATCAATCATTAAGCTTTGAGGTTTCAACGGTGCCGCAAACTTATGACCGGCTATCCAGCTCAGCACTCCTGTTTCTGAAGTATGGCCAACAAGCTGTACCATATTCTGTTGTTCAAAAAGATTTTGTCTTAGGAAATAAAACATATTGTATTATTGTGATAACCATTAGAATTAAAAAGGGTTATTCCAAAATATTTCAGAATAACCCTTTATTTTAAATTGAAAAAAATCATTACAAAGCGTTCTCAATTTGTTTTTTGATTCTTTCTTTTTCTTTGTGTGGAAACTTGTATACAGAACTTATTTTGATATGAAGTTCCTTATTTTCTAAAACAATTGAATTACCCTCTGCTATTGAAATTTTAATATTCTTTATGTTTTCAATAACTGCTTTTTTTCCTAATTCATCTTCAAGTAAAGATTCAAAAATTGAGGGTAACAATTTTATGGTTTCCAGAACAATATTTCTATTATTTTCAGGGTAATTATCAGTATCTAAAACCAAATTGATTTTTTCTGTTGTACTTTTTTCTAAATCTTCTTCGGCTTTTTTGGCGGTACGCTTTAATTCTAAAGTGCTGACTACAGAATTAGGCTCAAGAACCCTTAGCGTAGTATCGGCATCCATAAAAGTTATCGCTGCAACCTGAGAACCCGGAACCAATGTAACTTCAGGTTTTGGATTAGCATCTGGAATTCCTATAACCATCAATAGTTTTTCCTGTCTGGTTCTGTCATATCCTATAATACAACCCCGAATAACATTTCCGGTATGCAATAACAATTCTAGTTTAGGCAAACTGTAAACGTCCTCTGCCTTATCAGCAAAATCGGCAAGTTTTATAAACCAGCCTGAAAATTCTATAAACAGATTCTTTTTATAAGATTGAATCATTTATAATAACTTTTCTACGTAATCTGCAATTTGAGAATCGGTTTGAGAGCTAAAAGATCCCTGAACCAACTGAACTGTTAAAGATAATGTATTGTCTTTAAGTTCCATTTTTACATCATCATTGTTATCTGAATTTGTTAAATGAATAGTTGACATTTTTTCCTGTAAAGCCTCTTTTCCCATGTCATCAGAACATATTCTTTTCACGAATGATTCCAAATCATCAAAAACGATGTCTAATCTAGAAAGCGGATATTCATCATATGCTGTAAATGTATTCCAATCCACATCTACTTTGATATCATATCCGGCTTTGTCTTTTAATTTTGCTTCAAAAGCCGGAATTTTTTCTACTTTAATTGATTCTGCTAAACGTTTTTCTGCTAAACCCATGATTTAATTTTTTATTATTAATTACTTTTTAAAACTTATTGTGCAAATCTAATGCTGCGTTTTTTATCAGTAATCACTATAAATGATGATTTTACATTTTAAGAAAGTATTCGTCGAAATTATTCTAACCAAAAAATATCAGCTAAATTTTTACCAATGATTTTTATTTTATCTTAGAAACTGTTTAAGATTTAATGAGTATTTTTTAAATAATCAGGCAATGTTTTCTTATAATCAAATAAATGATTGTACGATTTCGGTAATTTATCTTGTATTTTAGTATCGCTGGCAACATATAATTTTTTCATCCCAATCATTGATTCGGGAAGTGCTGCAACATGGGTTGAGGTTATATTGAGATGCTCTAATTGTTCTAAAATAATAATATTATCGGGGATCTTTGAAATTTCGTTGTCTCCAATATCCAGTCTTTTTAGTTTTTTGAGTTCTAAAACTATTTCCGGAAACTGAGTCAGTTTATTTGAAGATAAATCCAACTCTTTTAGTTCTGTAAGTTGGACCAGCTGAGGCGAGATTTTTTGAATTTTGCAGTTCAAAAACTTCAAATGCTGCAATTTGGGAAGTTTGGAAATGGCATCAGGAATTTCATCCATTTTAATGCTTATTTCTAAATGAGTAAGGTTTTTCAATCTTTCAATTTCAGGAATCCATCCCATGTGTTTATGATCAACTATTTTTAATGATGTTGTTTCGGGATACAACAGTGCTTCCTGCAAAGTAAAGGGTAATGTATTAAAATGGTCTTCTGTCATGCCTGGCGGAATATCGCCAGATGCATTCATATTTGTAGTGGGACGAACCACAAATACACCTCCTCCTAAACGGTTATCTCCACAATTTTGTACAGATTCCATAAACACCAGAGAATTCTTTGTACGGAGATTTTTGGGTACCTTAAAGGTTCGGAGACCTAAATTATAGGCTGGTCCGAATTTTTCAACATTTAAAATTTTTATTCGAAAAGATTCCCCTTTCGTTCTAAAACGTACATATACCGTACCCGAAGTTTCACCGGGTACGTAAATAGGGATACCTGCAATCTTCATAATACCCTGCCAGCCGGAATTATAAGTATTAATGTATTTTTTTATACGAAACTCATAATGTAAACCTGTACGCCAATGCACAAAAGGATTTGTGTCATTTGTCCGCATCCAAATCATTTCAATGGACGGATTCGATTGTGGAAAAGTTTCTACAGCTGGAATATCGGGAAGATAATAATCACCGAAATTATTAATTGTCTTGTCTTCCTGAAACTTACGGATCATGCGACTATCATTGACACCCGATAATAAAATTTCAACCTTACCTCCTATTTTAAAAACAATCCCTGCTTCATGAATTTGATCTCCCAAAACCCGAAGATTTACAAACTCTGTATATTCAGCAGCTGCGTATAATTTTATAAAAAGCTTTTCAAAATCCCTTCGTCCTAAATCCAGAGCTGAATTATGTATTTGATGATAAGGATGTTCTTCTTTTTTTCCGGTCTCTAAAAACGGAATATAGGAAGCCGGTCCGTAAAAATAACCGCTTCGGTAAGAAAAACTTAGAGGTGTTTCGAAGGTAATAATATTGTTTCCATTTTCGTCCAGTAACGAATAAGCCTTTCCGTAAGGCTTACTTGTCATTTGGTAAATTCTAAAAGAACCGCTTTCGTCCAAATCTGAATACACCATGTATTGTTTTAACGACGGAATATAAAAATACTTAGGATAATAAACTCGTCCCCGAAGTACAGGAGATAACTCATACTTTTTGGAACTGCCTAATATATTATTCCGAAAAAGGTATTTGTACTTTGATGAATTATGAATTCGTCCAAAAAGAAATACTGTCAATAATAAAACGGTAATGAAAATATAAAAGTTTTGCATTAAAAAATATTTAGTCTAACCCGTTGGGTGAAATTGATTAAAAAAATTGATTTGATTATAATAAAGTATAAAATCGGGAGTAAAACATCATTTATAACTTAAGGAATTGATGTCATCCTGAGCGGAGTCGAAGGCTTTTGAACACCAAAGGGCTTCGACTAAGTTTATCCTGAGCGAAGACGAATGGACTCAGCCTGACACTTATTTTTTAATTTCATCCAACGGTTTTAGTTTAGTCTGTTCTTATGATTCTATCTCAAATTTCTATTGTATTTTATTTAGGACTCTTTAATCGTTGCATTCAAATCAAAAAAAAACTTTTTATCTTTACCATTAACTGCACTTTCATTATTCACCGGAATGTCTACTAATATTACATTCTTATAAAAAAATCTGATTCCTCCATTCAAATAAAGATGGAGATATAAAGGTTCTGTTTCCCTGACTCTAAATATTTTAAATTTATCTGTCGAAGATTTTTCCTGCTGTGCAATAAGCTTCTCAAAAGGAAAAGGAAATTCTACAGCATAATATTTATTTTCAGCGTATGAAAACCATGATAATAAAATGATATTTGCATTAAAAGGAATCTGGACTGTTTCTCTAAAACCTTCTTTATTAACATAATAATGTCTGGTTTTTGTCTTCATTGCAATAAATTCTTTTTGAGAATATGATTGTATGTTATTCGTAATTTTTATATCAGAAGAATTTCTGTTTGCCGTATTTACAAACTGAATATTATCTATAGCTAGAAAAAGATCCAGATCATGATTAATAACTAACACTATATTTACAAAGTGTTCGTCCTGCTGTTTTTTTATGTAATAATACCGACCTGATCTAAAGCCATAATAAAACAGCGGAAAACCAAATAAAATTAGCAGCCAGAAATAAAAATGAAAGATGTTGAATTCATTATTTTTTTGATACAAAACCAATAAATAAAATCCGAAACCGGTAATTAATAAACTGCTTAATATGATTAAAAAAGAAACAAAAGAGTAAAAAACCGATTTAAAACCTGTTGTATCCCTGTCATTTAATATTGGTATGAATTTCTTCAGCCCATCAAAGAAATAAGTCGCAATAACAGCAAGAATACCATTATAAACAAGAGCATACTCAAAACCTAGAAAGTATAAAAACGGATAAGAAACATAAGAAGCTATAACTAATGGCAAAATAATATGGCTCAGTAATTCTTCAAAATTGCAACAGACAGGTTCTGCTTTTTTATATAATTTATATCTTTTCATAATTTAGCATGACTAATCAAGATTGACTTATATATTCCTGAATTCCGGAATAGCAGTATCCAAATAGAGCAACACAAAAATAACCGGGCTTCACTCCTGTTATATTTGAGTAAGCAGTATCTAATTAAGCTAAAGAATTTTAATTTAAATAATTCATCAAACATTAGTATATAGGGATTATCGTAATCATCAGCTTCATATTCCGGTTTCTGATTCTCTACTAACAATTCACCATACCAGGATTTCATTACAAGATAAGCTGATAAACTTTTTAGACACAACGGTTCGCCAGTTAGTAGAGGTTTATCAGAATCAAGAACAATCCAGTTATTATCTGGTCCGGTATCAGAATTTGACAAAAAATTATGCGTACATTTTTCATATGCATTTCCAATAGCACGATTTTCTAAATCATAACTGTCATACCTCCATTCATAATTTACGGCTTCATATGTTTTGGACTGGCTGTTTATCTGGTCAAATGATTCCTGAAGTTCATTTGTAAGCTGATTTAATATCGTCTCATCATCAATCTCATTCAGTTTCTTTTGGACATCGGCAGGCGAAACCAGTAAACTGTCAATTATTTCTGAATCGGCTTTATTTACTTGTTTCCAGATATTTTTATTACGGGCTTCAATATTAGACAGCATTTTTGACTTCTCCATATTTTACAATTTGAAATCAAATTTAGATCTATTGATTTTCTCAACTGTCACTATTTGTAGTGATTTTGCTATACATAACGTGTGCCTTTGCTTTCTAAAATTGCATTTAATGTAGTAGACTGGTGACCTGCTTTTTTAGATTTTTCTGCAGCTTCAAGAGCTTTTTTGGGATTATTCAATTTGCAATAAATCTCTGCAAGATTGCAGGTATAAATTCCTTCTTTAGGATTGTTTGCAATTGCTTTTTCAAACTCAGCCAGGGATTCTTCATATCGGGATTCCTGATCATATAAACATCCGTAATTATTGTGCATATGTGCCAGAGCAGCCGGTTCATGCTGCGTTTTTGCAATAAAATAATCTTTTTTGGCATAACAGGCTTTCGATCCTTCTTTATACCACAATAATCTGACTTCCAGAAAATAAGCAAAACCATACCTTGGATCTATTGCCTTAATCATGTCACATTTTTCCTGAGCCTGATCGTATTGTTTATCAAACACCAAATCCCAGGCTTCTTTATATAGCGATCGCTTTTGCTGGTCTTCATCACTATCAAGCAAATGATCCACCATATCTTGTTTGCGGTCTTTTTTAACCTGAATCTCCCAATCACCAAATAATATGGATTTATCATTTGCAATGATTCTAAATTGTAAATCTTTCTCGTCTCCGTTTTCAAAATTAAGATCGAACCTAACAGCAACCTCATCATTTCCGTCTGTCAGTTTTTGTATACTTTGAAAGAGTTTCTGGCTATTGATGATTAGAGTGAGCCAATCGTACAGATAATTTCCTCTGTACACAATTCCGATTTGTTTGGGCAGAAATCGCAATTTATCTATTTCCATTTCAGCGATTTCACTTTTGTATTCACTAAATGAAACATCATCAACATCCAGATAATTATTCCCTCTAAGTCCAGAGATATTCATTCGCCAGGGAATCAATTTGTTTTGTATCAAAAATCGCTCTTCAATTCCTCCTGAAGTTTTAATTTTTTCTATCAAATTCAAAAAAGCTTTGGGATTGCTGTAATGATCATGTGACTGGCGGTGAAGGTCTATTTTTTCATTTCGTACCTCCTCTGAAATAACAGTTGGAATGTTTTCCTCAAGATCTATTAAAACCATATCATCGTTAAAAAGACGGATTCCGCCATTGGCATGTATATGCAGATTTAACCTTTTGGTTTTCTTGCCACGCAAAACTTTGGAGACATTTGTGGGATATTTTTCCTGTTCGATTGTGAGTTTCTCAAATGGAAAAGGTAATTCAATATCATAATATTTATCTTCAATAACAGAATACCAGGACATCAAAAGAGAATCTGCACCAAAAGGCATATGTATCATCTCGCTATAAATAATTTCTACGAGATAATAGTTTCTATTGCTGCTATCCATTTTATTTAATTCAGATTCCGAATAAAAACAATTAGGCTTCTCTAATTTAATATCTGACATGGCTCGCCTTGAAGTATTAACAAACTGAATATTGTCAATATACATAAGCAATTCCCTGTCATGACGTATTTTGAGTGGTACTCTTAAATATTCTGTTGCCATGGATCTTTCTGCCAAATAATAACTTCCATGAAGAAAAGCATAATAGGCTATTGGAATACTAAATAAAACACAGAGCCATAACTGAAAGTAAAATTTATTAAACATCCCTGTTTTTTGATAAACAACCAATGTATAAACTCCATAATCAACAAATAGCAGCACTCCGGATATACAGGCTACACCTAATAAAAAATCAAAAGTTATTCCTGTATTTGATTTTCCAAAATAATATATGAAAAAATAGAGGCACCAGGAAATAACCACATTAAAAATAATTCCAACTGTAATACCAAAAAAATAGAATAATCCATACGTGATAAGAGCAGCCAGTAATACTACTGCAACAGGAAAAGCAAGGTCTCCACCAAAATAAACCTCTTTTGTTTTTTTATAAGAACTGTAATTTTTAGTCATTTTTTAATTATTTATTTCTGTAAATATATTCAAATCTTCAAATCCGTTTGGTGCTGGCATTGGCACATAAGATCCTTGCAACATTGCCTTTTTTTCACCTGTTTCTTTATTTAGAACATATTTCCCGTATGAATATTTATTTGTACTGGTTATAGAATAGTCTTTTTCGCCTTCGTGAATTGTATTTTCAAAACTGGCAGAAAACCCTCCAAAATTTTTCTTTATAAATTCAATTGCCTTTTTATCTTCTTCGGTTTCAATATAAAACTCCGACTTAAAATAATCATCAAAAGGAGCAATTTCGTTCGTATTTAAATTAACTGTTATATCGTACGAAAAACGTTTTTCAGGATCCGTTCTAAAAGGGACATAGCGTATAATCCTTTTAAATTCAACCAGAGTATTTTTACTGTCCCCTAAAATGTTACTTTCATAATCATCCAAATTAAATATCAATGAAGGATGTTTTTCCTTCAGTAACGTAATTCCCATCTCAATAATAGCTTTTTTTGTTTTTTGAGTCGTTTCTTCTTCGTCAAAAAATTGAATCTTTTCTTCCTGTTCATAAATAGATTCCAAAACAGCTTTAGGACGAAATTCTGAAAATGTATTTTGCATTATAGCCGATTTAAAGCGGTTACCCTTTTTTATAAAAAACTTATTTAAGGAAGTCTTACTAAAATTACTTATCCAATAATAATCCATGTTTTCGGTAATGGTTATTTCAGAATACGGATCTTTTTGAAAATCTGTTTTTTGTTTGATAAAATTCAGTTTCTTTTTATCTTCTTCTGATGGAATATAAAAACTAAAATTATAACCGGATTCAAACGGCAAAATTTGCTTTGTGATCAGGTTTATGGTGATGTCATAATATTGATTCGGCTCAGCATTTAATGGGATAAACCGAATGTATCTTCTAAATTTGATTAGTATTTCTGTACCGTTTTTCCATGCAGTAGTTTCAAAATCATCAGAATTAAGTACTAAAGAAGGCTGTTTTTCCTTTAGAATATCAAGTGAAATATCAATCAGTTCTTGTTTTGGCTTAGATTTTAATTCTTCTAAAGTATATTTCATTTTTGCTTGCTGGGAGAAAGAAGTAATCATATTCAGAATTAAAATAAGTTTCAAGAGGAGAATTATATTTCTTCTTTTTTTTTCACAAATTAGTCTTCATCAGTTTCATATACCGTATCATCAATAGCTATTTTTTGTTTTGCACGTTCTACAAAAACATTATCATTTTCTGCACCCAGAGCCCTTTGTGCAGGAGTCAGGTTTCCGTTTAGCCAAATCATTCTGTCTTCCTTCTTTTTGGGAATATAACCGGACTGAAGCCTTTGAATAGCTTCATTATAAATTTCCCACATTACAGGATTTTCTTCTTCTTTTTTCTTTTCGATAAATAATGGAAGTGCCTCTTTAAAACCTAAATCTGTTAAAGCAAAAACGGCGAATATTGGATTGCTGTTTTTTTGAAAATAAAGGAATGCTTCTTTTGTGTTTTCTTCAAAAAACCATTTTGCATACCAAGTCTGTTTTACGAAGGTATCATCAGCAGAATGTTTACCTGTTATTTCAATAGCATCTATTATAACATTAATATCAAAAGTGGTTTGAAAATAAGTTAACTGAATTGCCATAAAGCCCGATGCCTGGTTCATTTCGTACCTTCTTTTTTTATGGGAGCTGTAGGTATAAATTTCAAATACAATACCGGCAAATTGTTCTTTGTCTTCATCATTAAAAGACGAAATAGCCTGAACCAGTTCTAATAAGGTTTCCCCATCTGGATCTGCACTTGTGCTTGTACCTAATTTATCATTGTCTCTGGCGTAATTTTTAGCATAATCAAACGCTGTTTTAAAAAACAAAACCACATCACTCTTAAATTTTGGATTGTAATACGCTTTTACCAATGCATAAAGTGATTGACTGTTTACATATAATTTTTGAAAAAATAAAAAGTCTCCACCTTTCAAAAAATCAGTTGCATATCCCAAAACCTTTTGAAAAGCTTCATCCTCATCCAAAGAAATCATTACATCATAACGCCTGTCAAGCATATAATCTGCAATCTCGATGATTTGCATCCTAAGATTTTTGCTTTTTGAAATTTTGTATTCCTCAATGGCCTGATCTATGTATTTTTTTATTAAGCCTTCTATAAACGATTTAAAATAATAGAAGTCAACTCCCTTTGAGTAACTACTCCCAAAGTATGATCTTATTTTATCGGCAATTAAATTATAGTTACCTGTATTATCTTTTGCAAAATCCAGTACTTCCTGATCGATTATTTTTTCAAAATTTTTCATGTTATTGTTGCTTTGCGTTTAGAATTAATTTTTTCAGGGATTCTAAAGTCAATGAATCCTTTTTGGAAACTATTTTAGAATCTTCATACTGGATGTATTTATATTTATCTGACTGCTGTTCGATTAAAAATCCTCTGACTGGATTTCCTTTTTCGTCAACATATAGTGCTACATGGGTATTGATGCTTTCATCTAATTCTAAAACGAGCGAATAATCATTTTTGCCTTCATTCGAAAAATAAGGAATTGGCTGATTGTTCATCATTAAAAAAACCTGCGAAATTAGATTAGAATTTGGCCCGTAAGCTTCCTTATACAACTCTTTATTGTTTTCCAGAGTAACATTTTGAGCCATAAGAATTTGGTCATCATTGAAGAAAAAGTAAGATATAAATCCTTTTGAAGGTTTTATTTTTTGAGATATATCAGAATAACTGAATTGAGATTTTGCTATTAATTTATTCTCTACCTCAAAAAGTACATTTCCATTTTTTGAGTCTTCAAATTCAACCGTAATACTTCTAAATTTATTATCAATTGCTTCATCCTCTACGTTTGGTAAACTTTCTTTATAAATTGTATAACCTTTTGGCAAAAACTTAAGTTTAATCAATTCGGCATAATGCATCGCCATAATCCAGAAATCTGCGTTTGTAATTTTGCCATCCGTATAATATTCAGATACTAAAAGATGAGCTTCTCCCAAACGAAATTCATCCTTATGAACTAATCCATTATCAGGTTTGTTGTTTTTATAAGTTGTTTTAGTGAATTTTAAATTAAATTCCTGTCCTTCATATTGCATTAAATCAAGCAAAGAACAAGTATATTGGGCTTTAAATATTCCGTTTTCATAATAATCAATAAGTGGAATTTCTAATTCATTGCTGTAAACAAAGTATCCTTCAAAAGGTTTTTCGTTCTTGTATTTGCCAATCAAAGGTTTGATTCCCTCAAGATTATAACGATAATTTTCTGCTTGAATTAATTTTCCTTCTTTATACAAATGCTTGTATTCTGTCATTTCATTGTAAGAAGTATGAATTAATTCTCCTTCACGCTGCCCGGCACCATTTAATTTTTCCTGATCGTATTCGTATTTCATATTTTTGTTTTGGGAGTGAGAGATTACAGCGTTAAAAAGTAAAAAGAGTAAAATGATTTTTTTCATCTGGATCCGGTATTAATAATATAGTTTGTTTTTGATCCCGACGATGACCGTCATTTTCAAAATCCCTATTTTCCTGCTAATTCTAATGGATGATAATTTTTCGGCTTGCTGTTTTATTGTCCTTTTCCAAGACAACTATATAAGCACCTTTTGTCAGTTCAGATAAATCGATGGTATGGTCTTCAGTATTGTTTAAAAACACAAATGTCTTTTGTAATTGTCCTAAAACATTATATACTATGACTTTGTCTAAAACTCCATTTTTAATTGTAAGCAAACCATGGGTTGGATTAGGGTAAAGAACCGTTTCCTGAAAAACCGAATTATCCGTTCCAAGACTACAATTTTGTGAATAGTTAGATGTTTGGTCTTTTTTAGCATTCCAATTGGTATCAGAATAGCTTTGGTTATCGACTAAAATACAGCTTAGATCAGGATTGTTTCTAAAATTGGGATAGTTACTAAACGAATAGGAAATTTTTGCATTATTTGTATTCTTCAAATTCAAGGTGGTTAATTTGTTGTTTTCACATTTTAAAAATTCCAAAATCTTATTTTTAGAAAGATCAAGACTTGTCAATAGATTATCCCCACACTCTAATCGGTTTAAATTTAATTGTTTAGAAACATCAAGAGCTGCAATTTGATTACTAGAAATGATTAAATTGATTAAAGCTTTATTATTCTGAATATCTAAAACACTCAGTTTATTTAAATTACATTGTAATGTTTCGAGCTTGTCATTCTTAGAAATATTGATTGAAGTAAGCAGATTTGATGAAAAAGATAAATTTTTAAGCATCAAATTTTGCGAAACATCCAGACTTACCAATTCATTTGTGGGACAGCTCAGATAGGTTAACATTTTACAGCCGCTGACATCTATACTTTTTAATGTATTATTTCCCAGCACTACGTAATCTAATTGGGTATTATTAGAAATATTTATAGCGGTTAATTGGTTTTTAGAACAGTCCAGTCTTTTTAGCAAAGTAGCAGTTGAAACATCTAAACTTGACAAATTATTAGTGTAACAAGATAGATTGAGCAGTTTTGCCGATTTTGACAAATCTAACGTATTTAATAGGTTTCTGTGACATAGCAGTTCTTCCAGAATACCATTTTGAGGTAATGTTATATTTGTAATTTGATTTAAAACACATTGCAGTGTCTTCAATTCATTATTAGCAGAAACATCCAGACTTGTTAAATTATTCCCTGAACAATCTAAATAATTCAAACTTACATTTTTTGTAACATTCAAATTATTCAAACTGTTGTTATAACACTGCAAAATAATTAAGTTGGTGTTTTTTGAAAGATCCAGACTCTCTAATGAATTATAATAACAATAAAGCTCCTTTAGTGCCGTAAAAGCTTCAATCCCTGTTAAATCAGCTATGCTGCTATTATCTACAGACAGTGAGTTTACAGCTGTAACAGCTGTGGTTAAAACTCTGGAATCAGGATTTCCGCTATCGATTCCTAACGATATGAGTTTTTTTTCAAAATTTACATCAGGAATCTTTGTGTATTGACCGTAATTTGAAATACTAAAAGACAGAAATAAAGCTAGTAAAATATTTTTCATTAAATAAAAATTGAAATTAGATTGAAACACTTGATTTATAAACCTGCGATATTTAAAAAAATTAAAGTATCGCAGGAAGATTATCATCTTAACTAAATTATGGAACCATAATCTTAAAAGTTTCTGTTCTTGAATTCTGACTTACACACAGTATATAAGTTCCACTTGATTTCAAAATTGATCTATCTATTTTAAAATCATCACTTTTAGTTTGTGTCTGATATAATAATTGTCCTTGCAGGTTTAAAATTTTAATAATAGTATTTGAAGAATCATCCAGTCCTTCAATTGTCAAATTTTTATCCTTCCATGGATTTGGATACACGTTGAACTTTTTTAAAGTATTTGTGGTTACAGATAAAACCGGATCCTGAATCGATAGAATTTCGAATCCATTTTTCCCGGCATACAAAGCCCGTTTACCTGCAGAATTATTGATTGTTCCATCAGAATTAAGATCTGTGGCCAGAAGTTTAACATTTACCGGAGCTGTCTCTTCATATCCTACGCCTCCAAATAAAAAATTTGCAGAAACATAAGCATTCCCTGAAAGTTTTACTTTATCACCTCCGTTCCATGATCTTGTAGAAATTGCAAAATTCGGGCAAACAATTGTGTTTCTGTAACAATGTGTATTACTGGCATTATTGGTTTCTGTAGCATTTTGATTCCAAATAATCAAACCTGCTTCCCACTCTATTATATCTGATTTCAAAAAATTATAGCAAACTTCCTGATTAAAGGCAAGCATCCCTGCGTGTTGTTGGTTGCTCATTCTGATCATGCCGGATGGGGCTTTACCAGAAAGCTGATTAAACCGAACGGTTACATTTTTTGAGTCATCCTTAATATGAATAAAAGTTGAGCCGTTTGATAATGACTGATTTACATTAGTAACCTTATTGTTTTCTACAAGTATTCCATCACAAGCAAAAGTACAGATGAGCTGTATAGCAGATGTAGGCAGTAATTCACAATCTACAACTGCTATATTATGACTATATACATTGTCGTCCATAAATACAATACAGGATGGATTATCATTAGCTACTGTTCCATCGGTTTGATTACTAAACTTCAGGTTCCAGAACAAGTAATTTGAATCTTTTTCAGATACTTGTATAATTCTGTTATTTTCGACATTCGTTTTGGATCCTCTAAATTCAATACCAACAAAAGCTACATTACCCGTATTTACATAAAAATGCCCTCCGTTTGTATCGAAAACAACACCGTTTTCAACTGCCAGAAAAGATCTTGGTTTTACGCCTGCATTAATAGAACAATCTGTATTGTATGCTGTACTATATACAGGATAAGTCCCTTTTTTAAAAACAGCTATTTTATTTGCATAAGTAGCATCAGTGTCACTATTTTTCCATAATCCTTCCGGTATACTTGCTAACGGACTATTCCATGTTCCTGCGTTTGCATCATTTCCGTTCTCCTGATCGAGAATCACAAAGGCTGATTCATCAGTTTGTACTGTCCATTTAACATCTGTAACTGCTCCTGACTGATCAGTTACTTTTACATAAAAAGTACCAGCATTACTTGGATTTGTCCAGAAAACTGTAGCGTAATCTGTTGGTATTTTGTGAGAAATAAGTCCGGTAACAGGATCCTGAGTACGATCCGTTTCACCTACAATAGTAGCTGAAGCCGGTCCCGAAATTAGTTCATATTTAAAAGGTGCTTCGCCACCCTGAATACAAATTCTTGTTTTATATGTCCATTTAGAACTTGCTTTTCTGTGCAATGCATAAAGAGGAGTTTCTGCATCTGGCCTGGGATATATGAGCCGCATGGGTAATTTTTGACCCGTTCTGTGGTCAGGGTCAATGTTCCAACTGTAAATATTTGCAGTTGCAAAGGTTTTAGAATCATTATTTCCTTCAGTAGTTACTTGTGAAAATACGGAGATTCCAATGAAAAAAAAAAGAAAGGAAAAGAAAATCGGTTTACTGTAATTCATAAATTAATTTTATTAGTTAATGGGTAGTATTTGGGGTAATGTCACAACTATTTATTTTACTTTCTGTTAGTATGTACCTGATTTATTTATGTTAAAATGCTTTTTTGACACTACATTTCTAAACTGTACCTACGTGTGATTACATAGTAGAATAATATTAATATGAGCAAATGTAATTTTTACCAAAACGAAGAGAATCACTATAAATAATGATTTTACATCTCATAAGAAAAATGGGCTATCTAAAGAATTATAGATAGCCCATTTTATAATAAAACTAAATGTTTTAATCTTTAATCAGTTTCGATAAATAGGTGTTTTTATCACTCATTACTTTAACAAAATAAAGTCCTTGAGCTAAACCTGAAACATTGATTTTTTCAATACTATTCTGAGATCTGAAAGATTGTTTTTTAACTATTTTACCCATTAAATCTGAAATAATCACTTCTGAAATTACCTCGTTTAAAGCTGAAACGGTCAATTCATTCATTACAGGATTAGGATAAAGCTGAACATTATCTTTGGTTTCTGTACCCAAATTATCTGTACCCGAAGAATCTGTTTTTCCTGGCTTTAATCCATTTAGGATAGCATCAATAATTTCTGCTTTTTGCTCTTCTGTAATACCGGCAGCATTTGCGGATTTAGCTGTAGTGTTAAAGGTCAATTGGTACGTAAAACCACTATCATAACAATCACATTCAGGTGTGTACATTCCAATTATATACAATTTATTATTTACAAAAGTATAACCAGGGAAAGTAGTGGTCAAATCCCATGTTGTAGCCGATGAGGTTCCCGCAAATGGAGGCAGATTGCTTCCCGCATTATTTCCGTGTGCAAAAGTACTCCAGTTAATCACGACAGAAGGATATGAAGTTACCTCGGCTACATACCAGTGGTATTTTCTGCAATTTCCTTTAATACTGTCATCTGACGTTGCAATACTATTAACCGATGCAATAATTGCATTGTTTGTGCCATTGTGCTGTACGGTAATCGCAAGTCCCGGATCTCCCAAAGCACCAACATAAATATCATCTATTGCTAAGTCATTTCCGTCACCATTACCAGTTTCGTCTAAATAAATCCGAACGGTTTCGCTGGTTCCTGTTGCCGTGAAAACTACATCTGCATTTTGCCAGTCACAAGCATTAGCTGTCGCCACATTTACTGTAAATACCGCTGAAGTTGTAGCCCCTGCTTCTATTCTGACTTTCGGAAGAATATCAAAAGTACATTGCTTCATGTTTTTGAAATTGGCACAGAAACGATACTTTTCTCCTCTTCTTAATCCTGTTATTGTTTGCTCCCAAACTACAGAAGAGCCGGATTGCTGTGTTTTTCCGTTTACCGTCAAATAATTATCATTTGAAGCATACGTTACAGGATCAACACAAAACGAATGATCGGTTACTGTTGCTCCAAAAGCTGCTGCAGAATTCGTTACATTATATTGTCCCGGATAAGTAGATGCATCCAGAGTATAGGCGCTGGTAAAACCTGTATTTCCAGCTTCAAAATTACCGTTCACAACCAAATTCTCAGAATCACAACAATAGGCGCCTAAATTATTAATACAGAAACAGATGTCATTATCAAAACCCGCCGTTTGTCCGTATTGCACTCCTAAAACCGGATTTGCAGAATACTGAACAACTGTTTGTACGTTTCCGTTTAAGTCCACTAAATTAAAGGTCAGTTTTGCTACTACGTCATAACAAGTCCCCGGTGTCTGATTTGGAAAATCAGTTGCGGCTACATCAACTGTATAATTAGAACCTGAAACTGTGGCTGCCGCTAAGGTATTCAATAATGTTCCGTTTTGATAAATTTCAAAACTGATCTGAACATTGGTTGCCGCTGCAGGAACAGTAAATGTTCCATTAAAAGTTTGTTTCGGTTTTATACAATCATGTCCTTTTAAATCTAAATCAATAACGCCCTCTGAAGTATTTTTACAACTCGTACAGGTATCATCAATATAGGTATATCCATTATGACCGCCAGCAGAACAATCTGAGTTTATAAGCATAATTACTACTTCTCTTCCAATATGGCTTGATAAGTCCAGATAGGCGCAACGCCAGTCTCTGTAATACTTTATTCCTTCACCTGGAGCATTAGTTGCACTGATAAATGGGTTAGACGGAGCAGCTATATCTACCATTTTATCAACAGTTACTCCGGCCATATCTACAGCTTCTGCAACAAAAAAAACTTCAGAACCATTTACGCTCCCATCGGCATTTGAGTGACTTCTGTCCATTACCAAGGCATATTGAAAATAGTATTTTGCATTCGCTGCCGTTACCACAAAACGCTTTGCAATCCCTTCTGCACCATAACCCGGCTGATCATTTCCTAAACGAATTGATTGTGTGCCTGAGGATCCCGGAGCAGTTTTAGACATTGAAAAAGAAGGACTGGAAGCCAATAAAAGAGCATCTGTTCCTGTTGTTTCGATAGAAGTGAAATTTTGTCCAGATGCCGTACCAGTAAAAGGTAAGGATAAAACACCCGGATTTAGTGTTAAGCCATTTTCAATAGGAAGTGTCGTAACTCCGTGTTTCAGGCTCAAACCGGTCCATCCGCTGTAACCACTTTCAAATCCGGAATTAACACATGGTTCTTTTGATAACTCTATATTCTGTAAAATAGACTGAATTTTTGTAGAAGATTTAATCGAGGGTTCTGATTGATTTTTAATAAATTGTTCAATGTTTCTAGCTTTAACTTCTTTAGTCCAGCTCATATCATATTCGTAATGCAGTCTGACATTTTTGACCGTTATTAATGTGTCCTGATATTTTTGTGCAGAAACAGAGCCACACATTAAAAGGAACAATCCCGTAATTAGATGTACAATTGTTTTCATAATAAAATATTTTGAGGTTAATAAAGTTGTATATACACACTTATATCAGATTCTATTTACAATTGTTACCTCTAAACATAAAAAAATGCCTCTCCATAAAATGGAAAGGCATTTATATATATTACAAAAACTTATTCTATTTCGTAAGTAAAAGCTCTCTGTATTTAGTTAAAGTCCAGCTTTCATCATCAACCAATAATTCCAATTTATCACAATGATTACGAATATCCTCAAAATAAGGTATTACTTTATTACAATAGGCCTCAGCCATTTTTTGAGCATCTGTTAAATGGTTTGCTGTTCTTCTTTCGTTTGTCATAGCCTCCACTTTTGAACTGATACCTTCTATATGACCTGAAATTTCCTTGATCAGAATAATTTGTTCTTTAGCAATAGTTTCAAATGCTGCGCCAAAAATTTCTTTTAGGCCTTTTACATTTTCAATTAAGGTATTTTGGTAACGTATTGCGGTTGGAATAACATGATTTTTTGAAATATCTCCCAAAACTCTTCCTTCAATCTGAATCTTTTTAGTATACTCCTCCAATTCTATTTCATAACGAGCTTCTGCTTCAACATGATTCAAAATTCCTAATTCGGCAAATAAATCTAAAGCTTGTTTAGAAACTTTGGCTTTAATGGCTTCCGGAGTAGTTTTAAAGTTGCTTAAACCTCTTTTGGCTGCTTCTTTTTCCCAGGCATCACTATAGCCGTCTCCTTCAAAAAGTATTTTTTTCGATTGTTTGATGTACTCCCTTAAAACATTGAAAATTGCTTCATCTTTTTTCAAACCTTTGGTATCAATCAAAGTATCTACTTCAATTTTAAAATCCTTTAATTGCTTGGCTACAATAGCATTTAAAGTAGTCATTGCATTCGAGCAGTTCGAATTTGAACCAACAGCCCTGAATTCGAATTTATTTCCTGTAAAAGCAAACGGTGACGTTCTGTTTCTGTCGGTATTATCCAAAAGAACATCCGGAATTTTACCAACCACGTTTAGTTTTAAATCTGTTTTTTCTTCTGGAGATAATTTACCAGTAGTTACACTTTCCAGTTCCGTTAAAACTTTTGTCAACTGCTCGCCAATAAAAACCGAAATAATTGCCGGAGGTGCTTCATTTGCTCCTAACCTGTGGTCATTACTGGCTGTTGCAATAGAAGCTCTTAACAAGGTTTCGTAATCGTTAACTGCTTTTATGGTATTAATAAAGAACGTTAAAAACTGTAAATTACTCATTGGTGTTTTACTCGGACTCAATAAATTAACTCCTGTATCTGTTGCCAGTGACCAGTTATTATGCTTTCCTGAACCGTTTACGCCTTTAAAAGGTTTTTCGTGAAATAGAACTTTAAAATCATGACGCTCTGCTACTTTTTGCATAACATCCATCAACAAAGAATTATGATCGACAGCAAGATTGGTTTCTTCAAATATTGGAGCCAATTCAAATTGATTTGGTGCTACTTCATTATGACGCGTTTTTACCGGAATTCCTAATAACATACATTCCTGCTCTAAATCTCTCATATAAGTTAAGGCACGTGTTGGAATGGATCCGAAATAATGATCGTCTAACTGTTGTCCTTTTGCAGAAGTATGCCCCAATAAAGTTCTCCCGGTCATCATTAAATCAGGACGGGAATTTGCCAAGGCTTTGTCAATCAAAAAGTATTCTTGCTCCCAACCTAAAGTAGCTGTTACTTTTTTTACGTTTTTGTCAAAATATTTACAAACCTCTGTTGCTGCTTCATCCATTGCTGATAAAGCTCTTAACAACGGAATCTTATTATCTAAAGCTTCTCCTGTGTAAGCAATAAATACGGTAGGAATACATAAAGTTGTACCATATATAAATGCCGGAGAAGTTGGGTCCCATGCTGTATATCCTCTGGCTTCGAAGGTATTTCTGATTCCGCCATTCGGAAAACTTGATGCATCAGGCTCCTGCTGAACCAATTGTGCTCCTCCAAATTTCTCTACAGGGTCGCTTCCGTCATATGATATATCAAAAAATGCATCGTGTTTTTCTGCTGTAGTTCCGGTAAGCGGCTGAAACCAATGCGTATAATGTGTAACTCCTTTTGCAAGAGCCCATTCTTTCATTCCCATGGCAATATAATCTGCCAGCTTTCTGTCTATTTTAGTTCCGTGCTGAATGGCATCCCTCACTCCTTTAAAAGCATCTGAAGTTAAATATTGCTTCATCGCTTTTTCATTAAAAACATTCGCCCCAAAAATAGTTGACTTTCTGTCAATTTCTTCAAAATGTACCGGCTTTCTTGAAGAAGCTTCCTTTAAGGCTTGAAAACGTAGTGTTGACATGTATATAAGTTTAAAAATTCGTACTAATTTTGATTAAATAAAGAAGAACAAATATAAACAATAAAAAAGCCTTTTTTAATCATAAGTTTTAGATTTTTGAAAAGCATTTTAGCAATAAAAGGTTCATTTTGTAAAGAATTCTGAAATGCTTTTTAAAAAATATAACAAAACATACGAATATTACTAAGGAAATCAACAATTTTTCATAATTTGGATAGAAATAAATTTAAAAAACAAAGGTGTTTATTACGAATTTATATTTAAAACATTAAAAAATTGCTATTTTTTAAATATACCCCTACCTAAATTGCGCTTATGTAAAAAATTATATCTATTGAAACAAAATATACCCCCTAATTTTTACGACTTAAAAAATAAATCTATATTTGACCCAGCGAAAAAACAAAAAAAATTAATTTATATTATTATGGCTAAAATTAAGTTAGAGTACATTTGGTTAGATGGATACGAACCAACTCAAAATCTTAGAAGTAAAACTAAAGTTGAAGAGCACGAAAATTTCAAAGGAACATTAGAAGAACTTGGGAACTGGTCATTTGATGGTTCATCAACAAAACAAGCTGAAGGCGGTTCTTCTGACTGTTTATTAGTTCCAGTTGCAATCTATCCGGATCCAACTCGTATTAATGGATACTTAGTAATGTCTGAAGTTATGTACGCTGACGGAACTCCACACCCATCTAACGGAAGAGCTACAATTGATGATGATAATGATGATTTCTGGTTTGGTTTTGAACAAGAGTATTTCATCATGGATACTAAAACTTTATTGCCATTAGGTTTCCCTGTTGGAGGTTATCCTGCTCCACAAGGTATGTACTACTGTTCTGTAGGTGGAAAAAACACTCACGGAAGAAAATTAGTAGAAGAGCATGCTGATTTATGTATCGCTGCAGGAATCAACTTTGAAGGTATTAACCAGGAGGTTGCTTGTGGACAATGGGAATTCCAATTATTCGCTAAAGGTGCTAAAAAAGCCGGAGACGAAATCTGGGTTGCTCGTTACCTTTTAGATCGTTTGACTGAAAAATATGGTTACTATATTGAATACCACCCAAAACCACTAGGAGATACAGACTGGAATGGTTCAGGTATGCATGCTAACTTCTCAAATAACATCTTAAGAACATGTGGAGACCAGGCTACTTACGAAAGAATCTGTGAAGCTTTCCGTCCTGTTACTGCTGAGCACATTGCAGTTTACGGAGCTTACAATGACCAACGTTTAACTGGTAAACACGAAACTGCTTCTATCCATGATTTCTCTTACGGAATTTCAGATAGAGGAGCTTCAATCAGAATTCCTTTAATAACTGTTCAAAAAGGATGGAAAGGATGGTTGGAAGACAGAAGACCAGCTTCAAACGGTGATCCATACAAAATTGCTGCAAGAATTATCAAAACTGTAAAATCAGCGCTATAATTCAAAGCTTAGGTTATATACTAAAAAGTGCCATCATTAGATGGCACTTTTTTTTATTCACCACTCCGACAAACTTTTAACTTCTGCTGCTTTATCGCCATAACGATTAAAAACCTTAACATTTCTATTTTCTGACATAACAAATCACGAACTTCAAAAGAAACATTCTTATAAAATTAACTTTTTAAGTTAAATTTCAAGACCTATCTTTGTATATACACTTTAAATACAGAGCATTATGATAGTCTGGACTTTATTTTTATTATCTGTTATTTTTATTCTTGCCTTGGATTTAGGTGTGTTAAACAAAACACCACATATCATTAGCACCAAAGAAGCCAGCAAATGGACATTGATTTGGGTAACATTGTCATTTCTTTTTTCAGGAGTTATTTACTGGCTATACACAACAGATTACATTGCAAACCCGGATAATCTAAAACCTGCAGTTGCTTCAATGAAGTTCATTACAGGATATTTAATAGAACTTTCGTTAAGCGTTGATAACATTTTTGTAATCGCCATCATTTTTGCTTCTTTCAAAATACCTCAAAAATACCAGCATCGTGTTTTATTCTGGGGAATTCTGGGAGCAATTGTTTTTCGTGGCCTTATGATTTTCTTTGGTGTCTTACTAATCAATAAATTTAGCTGGACAACTTATATATTTGGAATTTTCCTGATTTTTACCGCTATAAAAATGCTGTTTTCAGGAGAAGATGAAGATTTTCATCCAAAAGATTCTTTTGTATACAAAACATTAGGAAAAATTATTCCAATTACATCCGAAATGGAGGGAGAAAATTTTTTCGTTACAACTAAAACTGCAAAAAAAGCAGCAACTCCCCTATTTGTTGCCTTAATAGTAATTGAGGTTATGGATGTTTTATTTGCCGTTGACAGTGTTCCGGCAATTCTCGCCATTACATCAGACCCGTTTTTGGTATTTAGCTCTAATATTTTTGCCATTTTAGGATTGCGTTCTATGTATTTCTTTTTAGCCAATATGCTGGCAAAATTCAGTTATCTGGAATATAGTTTAGTCGCTATTTTAGCTTTCGTAGGATTAAAAATGCTGCTTCACGATTATATACAAGTTCCGGAATGGGCTTCTTTAGGATTTATCGCCCTTTCACTTTTAGTTGGAATTTTGGTTTCTTTAAAATTTGGAAAAGAAAAAGAACTTACGGATTTGGATTAAGAATTATTGAAAATAAAAACTTTCAAATAAATATATAAATATAGGAATATACGTCTTTAAAAAACTATTTTTGCCTCATTATAAATTATAAATTTTATCATGAGAAAAAATTACATTCATCTCGTTTTATTGCTCTTATTAAATGTTTCAATGTTTGGGCAAAAAGTTACAATCAGCCCAACACTTATTAACGGAATGGGGTACAGTGGTGGCTCTATTAATTTAGGATCCGTACCTACTACTACTGTTTCATTATCTGTAAAAGTTGATGTTCCATCGTCAGCTGCCGCGGGTAATCAAGGCACAATAAAAATTTACTTTTCAAGAGGCACTGCATTAGCATCAAATGTTACTAATGGTGGCGACGGCGGAGCGTTATATTTTGGTGGAGGAAATGTTGCCACGAGAAGCTTTGTTATAGAATTGAACTGGTCTGATTTTTTAACTTCAGGAGGTTTTATATATGCAGAATATAATAATGGTACCGCATATAAGAGCTCAAATATTACGGTTATTAAAAATTCTACTGTAAATACAGGAACAAATTTAAATCCTCCAAAAGACGCTCCTAACCCAAAAAACATTGCCAATACAATATGCTGCGATCAAACGATTAGATTAGGAGAAAAACCTGAACCAATAACTGGCTCTCAATATTTAAATCCTTATGGAACTTTGCCATATGGAATCGCAAGTGTTTGGGAAACCACTGCTCGCTCACCTATAAGCTTTGATAACATTAATAAGACTTTAAGTATTGATTACATAACTGAGCCAGGAGATATTACGATTAAAAGAAGTTTAGGCTATTATCACAATTTTGAACCTGTAAATAAAAGCAATACTGTAAAAATAAAAGTATTACCTTCTCCTATATCGAATAATGAAATTTTTTCAAATGGTTCTGTAAATCTTGATGGGTCTATAGAAATTAGTTATAATAATCCTGTAAATATTTTTGGATATCAATCATTCATAAACTTAAATATGTTACAAGATCCATATTATATTCCAAAAAGAGGTGAAACAAGCATTATGATTGAGAAATATGAATGGGAATATCGAATAACAAATGGAACCACTGAAGAGAACATTTGGACAAGCATTCCAAACCAATTTTCAGCTTCAATAAATTCATCATACTTACCACGCTCAAATAGTTCTAAAGACAATTTTTATATAATTAGAAGAATTGCAATTTATCAAAATTTAAAATTAACTAGCAATTCATTAACAATATCACTTCGTGCAATTCGTGAAAATAATACTATCTGTTGCGACCAAACTTTACAAATTTCATCCTCTAACGAAATCGAAATACCATCTATTATTACTGGAACAACTGCAATTTCTAATAAAAACAAGCCCCTATCTTATCAGTGGCAAAGTAGAACCTTTTCTGAACGCGATTCAAAATTTAGTAGCTGGGTTAATATACCAAATTCAAATTCGAAAGATTATATTCCACCAGCATTAGAAGTCATTCCTGGAATCGGAAGAAACCCAGCGACAGTACCAACTTATAATTACAGACGCATAGCAACAGACACTCATTATAAAGGAGAAGAATATTATAGTAATGAAATAAGCTTAACTCCAGTAAATAACGTTAATACAAGTATACCTTTAATAATATATCCCAATCCAGCAACTTCGATAATAAATATAGAAAATACTGAAATGTTAATCGAAGATTACCTAAAGGATCCAAGTATAGATATTGTAAACATCATGGGGAATGTTGTGAATTCAAATAATTTTACAAAAATAACACCATATCTCATTAGCATTGATATTTCAAATTTAATTAATGGAACTTATTTTATAAATATTTCAAGTAAAAACCAAGACCGAAGAAGAGGTTATAAAAAACAATTTACTTTCATCAAAAATCAATGATAAATAAAAAAAAAGGAAATCGTAACGATTTCCTTTTTTTATTATTATTGAATTGTTAGTTTAATTGCTTAACATTATTATCATCAATATTATACTTTTTAATAACAGCATTATAATCTGAATAATCTTCTTTATTAACTGATTTTGCAGAACCTGATTTAGAACCAGGTACAATTACAATTCTAAAAGTTTGATTATTTAAAAATTGCGGAGTTAAATTTAAGTTGTAGTTACCAGCTGCATAGATTGTAAAATCTTCATCACTAAAATCAAAATCGTAATATAATTCTCCTTCATTCAGATAAAGTGTTCTTGGTATTAGTTGCCAAACAGGCACATTCCCAGTAAGGGTAGCTGATTGTCTGTAAATTAAAACAACATCCTCAGGAAAAAGCAAGTTTCCAAATTTTTGATAAATATTATACCCATCTGTAGCATTAAAAGTAAAATTAACATTTTTAAGGTCAAAAACTTTACTAATTGTATCATATTCAGGCTGATTGTCATCATCTGAACAACCAGAGAATGCAAATAATCCAACAACTGCGAAAAGTGTCAATATCTTTTTCATATTTTTAAAATTTTAAAGTTTATACTTAAAGGTATTCCAAAAATCAAACCAAAAAAAATAATTGAATGCCTTTTGGTATTATTTTTTTATTATTTCCCTACAACTGCCTGATTTTTAAGCACTATTTTATTGAAAAATAATACATGAAATGGTAACGCATTTTCCCAATATTCCCAGGTGTGCGCTCCCGGTCTTTCAGTATAATCGTGTTCTACCTTATTATAAACCAGTCTTCTGTGCAATTCCTTATTTGGCTCAATTAAAAAATCATCTATGCCACAGTCGATAATCAGTGGCAGCTTATTGGCTTTTATTTTGTCTATCATATTTAATACCGCATGCTGCTCATACATTTTTATATCATTACTCTTGTCGCCAAAAATAGGTTCAATTAATTTAATAACCTGAGCAGAAGAATCACGATTCAACATCACACTCATATCAACTGCGCCACTCATGCTTCCAGCTGCACAAAATAAATCAGGATTTCTGGCAGACAAGTACAATGCTCCATGACCTCCCATAGAAAGTCCGGTAATGACACGACCGTTTTTATTCGCGATAGTTCTGTATGTTTTATCTACTTTCTGAATTACTTCCTTAGTCACAAAGGTTTCAAACTGGCTTCCTGTATTTACCGGACTGTCGATATAAAAACTAAATGTTTCACCTTCGGGCATTACGATAATCAAATTATACTGATCCGCTAAGTTCTTTACAAGTTCACTGTCCGGCGTCTTTTTTAACCAGTCATCAAAATGTCCGTAAGCGCCATGCAATAAATACATTACCGGAAATGCCGATTTGCTTTTGGCGTATGAATTAGGCAACACAATAGCAGCCTTGTATGTTTTACTCATTGCTGTACTGGCAATTTGCAGCGTATCTACTTTTGCAGCATGCGAAATTCCGGAAGACAGTACACATAGAAATAGTAAAATTTTAAAATACTTCATGATTTTATTTTTTTAAAAGAACATAAATATACTTTTTAAGAATCAGATAATCCCAAAACAGCATAAAAAAACCATCAACAAATTGATGGTTTTCTATTAAAAATAAGTACAATCTGTTTACATGATCATCGCCCGATGCTCTTGTCTGTATTCTGAAGCACTTTTGCCGGTATATTGTTTAAATGACTTGCTGAAATGACTGAAATTATTAAATCCGCTTTCATAACATACTTCATTTATACTAATAGGTTTCTCTGCCAGAAGTTTGGAAGCATGTACCAAACGGTACTCATTGACGAATTCAGTGAATGTTTTATTTGATATTTTTTTAAAATAACGACAGAAAGACGGCGTGGTCATACTGACCAATTTAGAGACTTCGTCTATTGAAATTGGCTCCTGAAAATGATCTTTTACATAACTAAACACAACATTAATCCTGTCATTATCCGGTACCTGCATTTCGAGTATAAACCCATCTGCATTTAAAACAGTATACTCTTCTGAAGTCGCTAAATCCTTTAAAATACTCAAAAGAGTCAGGAAACGCTCAAACGGAGATTTGTTCTCCATCAATTCCATTTTAGTTCCAATTCTTTTTTTAGTTTCACCTCCAAATGCTATACCCGCTTTTGCCTGATCAAGAAGTTGTTGAATTTTTTTCATTTCAGGAATTCCAAAAAAATCTCCTCCCAGAAAATCAGGTTTAAAATGAATTACGGTTTCATCTGTATTACCCGTTTTTTCGTTTGTGAATCCGCAATGCGGCAAATTAGAACCTATCAAAATCAGGGAACCGTTCGTATAATACGAAATATGACTCCCTATTTGTCTCTTTCCCGCTCCTCCATTAACAAAAACAATTTCAATTTCAGGATGGTAATGTAATAAATGGGATTTACTATTAGTCTTTTGAGCATGCTTAGTGTAAGTAAACGAGCTTCCGTATGAGTTTGATATTATTTCAAGAGCTGGGGCAATTGGTTTCATTTCGTAATGATTAAATAATAAGAGCAAATTTAACAAAAATACCTAAAAAAATTTAAATTTTAACCTACAACGCTTTCGTAACTAAGAATAACACATAGTATTCAATAAAAAACCGAATTGTTTTTAACAGAATAAAATTAGACATTAATTTTAAAAATCAATGTTATTAAAAAGGTAAAATTAAAGTAATGAATTTGACTCTCTTAAACAATAAAAGTGAAAAGGAATATTTGAAAAAGGAGTTTAAAAAATTACTAAAAAAATCTTTCACTATTAAATAAGAGAGATATAATATTCGTGTTTTATATGTAAACCATTGAATATTATTTCAAAAAAAGAAACTAAATACTTTATAAAATTATCAAATCGTTTCACAACAACCTCTCACCGATTCCTGATCTATTTTTATGTCTTCTTTCGGAATTGGAATCATGCAAATTTGAAGCCACAAATAAAATTCCATTTTTAAACCGATAGAGTTGTTAATTCAGCATCGATACAGTAAATCCGGAAGAATCCATTTTTGGTCATTTTACCCTCGTTTTCCTTGTTTTTACTATTTATTTTCAATAAAACATGTTTTAGAAGGTCCAAAATTAAACTTTTAGGAATTATCAACTACCCGAAAATTATAATAATCCTATTTTTTTCCTACAAAAATTACACAATTAAAACAAAAACAAACCAAAGAGCATCATATTCATAATTGAAAGATATATTTTGAAAAATAATAACCAAATTCGCCAAAACTCCAAGAATAATTCAAATTTTAACATATAACGGTTTCGTAAATGAGAATACAGCATATATAATAGCAAATAGAGTTGTGCTCTTTGCCCTACAGTTGAAGTAATTTAGCAGTATAGAATTAGAAGAAATAATTTAATAAAATATATCATGAAAAAGACATTAAAATTAAGTTTAGTATGTGCAGTACTTTTTGGAACAAGTACTTATGCAATCGACGGAAATGAAGATTCTTCTCTTCATGTAATTAAAGAAAAAGGTAATGAAGTTACTTTTGGATTAAATGTAACTGAAGCAAAATTAATGATATACGATCAGGATGGTACTGTACTTTATTCTGAAAAAGCTTCAGGAAAAGATGGAATCCTAAAAAAAATCACTTTTGAAGATTTTCCGGAAGGAACTTACATATTAAAGATAGAAGATAAAGAAAAAACAACAAAACATCAAATCACTGTTACTTATAACAAGATAGTTTTATCATCTAAAGCAATATCATCAGTTTATAAAACAGAAATTTCTGGTAATAATACAGGCGTAGCAGTACGCTAAAAAGTTTATGCTTTCATAAGTATAAAAATGAGGTTAGATAGTTAGTAAAGTTTAAAACCTTACGGTTTTCAAAACAGCTCTTGGTGGTTCTTGAGCTGTTTTTTTTTGCTTTTTTTCAGTTCAATATTTTTTATAAATAGCATAAATCAGCATCTTTTTCAATACTGTCATTCATTTAAACAAATTATCAAATAACAATCAAATTAACGTTAACAATAATTATAATTCAAATTTTAACCTATAACGGTTTCGTAAATGAGAATACAGCATATATATCAGCAAACAGAGTTGTACACATTACCGTATAGTTGAAGTAATTTAGCAGTATCAAATAAGAAGAAATAATTTAAAAATATACATCATGAAAAAGACATTAAAATTAAGTTTAGTATGTGCAGTACTTTTTGGAACAAGTACTTATGCAATTGATGGAAATGGAGATTTTGCTCTTCATGTAATTAAAGGAAACGGGAACCAGGTAACTTTTGCATTAAACAATGTAAAAAAAGCACACTTATCAATCTACGATACAGATGGCAACCTTATCTATTCTGAAAGTGCTTCAGGCAAAAGCGGAATCCTAAGAACATTCAGCTTTGAAGAATTCCCGGAAGGAACTTATTTCTTAGAAGTAGAAGATAGTGTAAAAACTACAAAACATGAAATTACGATTACAGCCGGTGTTGCAACATTATCATCAAAAGCAATTTCATCAGTTTACAAAGCAGGTTATTCTGCCAACAATACAAGTGTAGCAGTACGCTAAAAAAGTTTATACTTTCATAAGTATAAAATGAGGTTAGATAGTTAGTAAAGTTTAAAACTTAACGGTTTTCAAAACAGCTCCTGGTGGTTCTTGAGCTGTTTTTTTTATTCCATAATTTTGATCAATAGCGAGATAAACCCCTTTTTTTATACCTGTCAATTATTTAAATAAATTATCAAATCACAATCAAATTAACGTCAACAGTGATAATAATTTAAATTTTAACCTATAACGGTTTCGTAAATGAGAATACAGCACATATATCGGCAAATAGGGTTATGCAAAATAACATATTTCGTAAGTAATTTAGCATCAGATAATTAGAACTAACAATTTAAAAACTATTGTCATGAAAAAGATTTCAAAATTAAGTTTAGTATTAGCAGTACTTTTTGGAACAAGTACTTATGCAATCGATGGTAATGAAGACTTCAATCTTCATGTATTAAAAGCGAACGGAAAACTGATCACTTTTGCTTTAAACAATGTAAAAAAAGCAAAATTAACAATCTACGACCAGGACGGTACTCTGATTTATTCTGAAAGTGCTTCAGGTAAAGATGGAATTTTGAGAACATTTAGCCTGGAAGAATTTCCTGAAGGAACTTATTTCCTTGAAGCAGAAGACAGCATAAAAATAGTAAGACATGAAATTACAATTACAGATAACAAAACAGTTTTGTCTGCAAAAGCAATTTCATCAGTTTACAAAACAAATAATGCTAAAAATGCAACTGTAGCCGCTCGTTAAAACTGTTTACAATTTTAATAATTGTATAAAAATGGTTAGATAGTAAAAGATTAAAACTTAATTGTTTTCAGAAACAGCTCTTTGTGGTTATGGAGCTGTTTTTTTTATTTCTTTTTTTTAGAAAATCTATCAGATCTCTAAATACTTTTTGAAAATAAATTAAATGACAGCATTGATAAATTTCCACAAATTTGTAATTTCTGGCAAAATTCATTTCTACCGATTTATATCCTATTTTCGTCTTTTTACATACTTTTTAACAACAGAAAGCAACAAATCTTACTCCTAAATTATACTTTCTGCAATTTCAAAGTAGGCAAAAATTATTATAACCTAATTTTTTCCTACTTAAAATTACCACATCCTAACAAAAACAATGCAATGATTTTTATATTCGTAATTTGAGGTGAAATTTTAAAAAATTATAATCAAATCGATCAAAACTCCAACAATAATTTAAAATTTAACATATAACGGTTTCGTAAATGAGAATATAGCATATATATCAGCAAATAGGGTTGTGTACTTTACCTTACATCTGCAGTAATTTAGCAGTATAGAAATAGACGAAATAATTTAAAAAAATATATCATGAAAAAGACATTAAAATTAAGTTTAGTATGTGCAGTACTTTTTGGAACAAGTACTTATGCAATCGACGGAAATGGAGATTTTGCTCTTCATGTAATTAAAGGAAACGGTAGTGAAGTAACTTTTGCATTAAACAATGTAAAAAAAGCACACTTATCAATATACGATATAGATGGTAATCTTATCTATTCTGAAAGTGCTTCTGGCAAAAGCGGAATCCTAAGAACATTCAGCTTCGAAGAATTTCCAACAGGAACTTATTTCTTAGAGGTAGAAGACAGTGTAAAAACTACAAGACACCAAATTACTATAAAAGACAATGTTGCTGTGATATCAAGACAAGCAGTTACATCAATATATAAAGCAGGTTCTTCTGCAAACAATACAAGCGTAGCAGTACGCTAAAAAAGTTTATGCTTTTCATAAGTATAAAAATGAGGTTAGATAGTTAGTAAAGTTTAAAACCTTACGGTTTTTAAAACAGCTCTTGGTGGTTCTTGAGCTGTTTTTTTTGTTATATATTTCTCACATCTCAGAAATAAATGCAAAAAGCAAAAAAAATTCAACAAAATATTACTTAAAAAACACAAGTAACTGAATGTTAAAACTTTAAAAATAATTTAAAAAAAAAAAATTCAAAACATCAATAAACACGTAAGTATCTTAGTAAAATAATGGAAAACCTTTGAATTCAACAACTTACTATTGAAAAAATAAAACAGTAAAAATTTTGAAATAAGAGAACTATTTGTAGTTTCGCCAATACCACGAATTAGAAATTAAAATTAAAATTAGAAAAAGAGATGAAACAAATTTTAAGACTGAGCTTTGTTGTAGCTGTATTATTAACAGCATTAAGTACGTATGCAAGTAATGAAAAAAGTGATTATGTACGTATATCAAAACCGGAAATGGAAAAGTAGTAAGCTTTACATTAAACGCTGACGAAAAATCAAATTTTTCAATTCTTGACGAAAAACAAAACTTACTTTACACAGGAGAATTTTCTACAAACGAATTAGAAGTTTCAAAAACCCTAAACCTTGAAAGTTATCCTGCCGGAACTTATTATCTAAAAGTTTTGGAAAACAACAAAATAGTAAATCATAAAATTACTGTTTCTAATAAAAAATCAAAAACAATTGCGTTAGACCAATCAGTAAACGAAAGCCCGGCTTTTCGTCGTTAATCATATTGCCCCCTATTTAAGAACAGCTCCATATGAGCTGTTTTTTATTTAATTTCTTTCCTTAAACCGGCTCCAATTTTTACCAGTTCCCAAAAAATATCAGCTTCTGATGTAATAGCTATTTTTTGAAATTCTTTATAAAAAGAAGAATGTACAAATGCATAAATATAATCTAACAACTCTATGGCCATGAAACTTTGCCTGAATTCAGGACGTAATTCGCTGCTATTGGCAAAACAAACATTTCCGGCTTCTTTTTCACTCAGAAACAGCAAGCCCAAATGATCTGCAAATAGTTTTACAATTTCGTTATTTAGAATAACAGTTTCAGGAACAGATTGATTACAAATGGCTTCAGTAGTAAAATAAGTTTGCGTAGTATTTTGTAAAATTTTTAAAACACTGTTTTCTAAATCTATACCATCAAATAGCGGAGAAATATTTTCATCTGCTTTTAAATTACAATACTCCTGGATAGTCATAATGATACTGGTTGAATCCATAAAATTAGACCATATAGTTTTCATTGAACATTTTTCTCCATTAAAAATGTCTGAAAACTTTTAGATAACACGCTTGAAATAGTTAAAATTCATAAAAAACCACCCAAACACACCTTATATCACTGACTTAGATATATTTGCGAAACAAAAAAAACAAAAAATCCAGATATTCTCTTAAACCAATGTGTATGCAAAACAGACTTGTTATTTTAATATTAGGGACTATTTTTTCATTCAGTGCTGCTGCCCAAAATGTAAAAGTCTTTATCACTGACAAAGTAAGCGACACTTATGCTTATGTTGATGTAATGAAAACCTATGAAAGAGTTGCTGCAAAAGGCTAAGTCTGTAGATTTATTTCAAAAATTAGGAGATTCGTCTTATTCACATTTTAAACTCGAAAAAGCAGCCGAATGGTACGATAAACTATTTGCCATGACTGCCGATTTAGAACCTGTATATTATTACCGTTATGCAGAATCCCTACGATTCATCTGCGAAAACGAAAAAGCCGATGCTATTCTTGAAAAGCTGAAAACAAAAGGAACGGTAAAAAAGAAGGTTTGATTTTTTAACAAATTTCTTCGATACTGCAACCGGTAACATTCAATAATAAATATCCAAAACAATTTTTTTATCAGAACTGTCAATCAGTTTCTCTATCCTCGCATAGTATTTTTCATTTACCATCGGACAGCCATAGCTGTTGCAAATTGGATTGTCTTGTTCTTCGTACGGAACTTTGCTGTATTTATGCAAAACAATATTCCTTAAAAAAGCATTATCATTGGTTTTGTCTAAGCCATAAAGTTTATATGCTTTTCCAAAATCTCCATTATAACTGTATCCGATATAATATTTCCCTAATGCTGTACAAAGTGAATTATTGACATTGCTGAATCGCAGTTTATCCTTTATTCCGGTTTCAGATCCGGAGCCATGTGCAACCAATCCCTGATCAATTATTTTATTCTTTTTTAAATCGTATATAAAAAATCTGTTTTTCCCAGACTTGATTTTCATGTCTATAAAAAAGGCTATCTTATTATTGTATTTGGAGTTATTGCCTATAAGCTGTTTTACTGCATCTACTCTTTTGGTCAGTTTGTGTGGTGTTTTTTTATTGAATTCAGAAGCTTTAAAAACGTTTTCTTTAGAATTTTCTAATAGGATTATCGTACCCAAAAGCACTATTGTAAATAATAAAAGAAAAAGAATTATTTTTCGCATAGATTAATGATTGATAAAACTATATTATTTTTTGGCAATCGCTTTACCACAAATTGCGTAATCTATTTATTGCAATTAAATATTCATAACTGTAAACTGAATAAATAACATTCCGGTTATAAAAGCAGTTAAATATATCAATTTCTTAATATCATCAAATTCTCTTCCTTCTTTTAGAATCAGGCCTCTGAATTTCTCTGAAACTAATGCTAAAATTGAGCTTATAAAAACCAGGCCAAGAGCGAGTTTCACACCAATTCCAATCGGAAGTCCTTCTTTTTTATCCTGCAGCATAAAGGGAATTATATCAGACAAAAAAAGCAAGTTCCATGCTATTGTAAAAAACACAGCAACCGGTTTTTTAATTGGAAATCCTCCTTGATTTTGCCTTTCCAGAATTTTCAAATCTTCTGTACTTATTTCTGAATTTGTATTTTCTAAAAATCCCGTCTTTTTAATTTCATTTATAACTGTGGTCGGATTCTTAAAAGTCCAGAATATAACTTTTGAATTGTATTTTTCTATTCTGTGGTTTATTTTAATTCCGTTTCCAATTATCGGAATCGAACTGTACGCTTCTATAGAAATAATGTCTTTTGGCTGAAATACCAAATTACCAACAATTGATGCATTAATTTTTAAAACGTCTTTGTCAACATATAAATCGGCAAATGGAAAACTGGCATTTGCCATTCCGATTCTTGCTCCGCCGGTAAGCGTAAATTTTTCAGTCATAACTTAATTTCTAATTTTAGATAGGCAAAAATAAGTATAAAGAAACATCTTTTTTAATAAAAACTATTAGCTAAAAAAGTCGCTCAATTTCATTTTGTATCTCAAATATATCCATAACGGCATACAGCCCTACAGATTCTTCCAGATGAGCATTAGAAGGCGAAGTTTCAACATTTGAATGTATAAGTTTGATTTGATTTGCCAAATCGGGCAAAAACTTGATTCCTGAAACGGCATATTTAGAAACACGTTTAATGCCATCATTGTACAATTTTCCTTTTGCCGGCCATTTTTCTAATTCCTGAATTTCAGGAACTATATCAAATATTGTATCGTAAAACTCTATAATCGGACTTTCGTTGGGGCGTGAAAGCTTGTGTACATAAGCACAATAAAAATGTTTATCGAGCTGAATAGCAATTACATCCTTTGGTCTGTAGAAAGTAATATTATCAGGCAATGATGGTTTGCGCCTGAGCGGAACGGGTTCTGAACAAATTAGTTTTTTTATCTGATCTGATTTTCTAAAAAAGTCATCGCTTAAAACAACATCGCGGTTTAAAGCATCAATTGCGTCTATTGCTTTTTCTGTAATTTCAGAATCTTTGAGTCCGTATTTATGAAGAATTACCGCTAACGCCACAAATGTTGTACGTTTATAATTATCTGTAACTTCTGTATGATCCGCATTTAGAACACAATTCCAGCGCAATAAGATTTTAGGAAGAATATAACCTGTAAGATTTTCAGCAATTTTTGTGTCATGTTTGGCATACGCCATCGCTTTTGCAGTGAGCCTTGCAAAATCATCATCGATATTTTGTACTAATGCTTTTGATGCTAATTTATCCAGTATTTGCTGATGCGTCATTTTTATTTTGAAATTAAAAAGACAGCTTTTTGGAGCTGTCTTTTGTTGTTTATCAATACCTTTTTAGGAATATTATTTCCCTTTAAGTAATTTTTCTAAATATTCGATCTTATCTTTTTCTGCCTGAAGCAAACGTTCGTAAAGGTTTTTATTTTCTTCTACAGTTTCCATTAATTTATCTAATGGATTGAAAGTGCAATTATTATTATTTCCAAAATGGCTATTATTTACAACTTCATTAAAACTATTAAAATAATTGATTACACTTTCTTCAGAAAAATTCTTAATGGCTTCAACCGTTACACCAAGCGCTTTTGCAACTTCAATAAGCTTTTGCTCATCTATGGTTTCACTGTTTTCTAAAGCCGAAACAGCTTGCTGGTTTGTTCCTAAAGCCTGCGCCAAAGCTTCCTGTTTCATATCACGAAGTTCACGAATGCGGCTTATTTTTCGCCCTATATGATTTGGTTTTGTAAGTGTGCTCATAATTCAAAGATAACAATTAAGTTCATTAACAAGAAATATGTAAAAAACATATTTAGTGCCGTACCATACTGCAAAAAATGATTTGATACCGTGTAATCTATTTCTTTCTTGCAGTGTTAAACAAAAATACATTTTTTCTGATAATAACAAATTCTAAAAGTCAAATTCTAAAACAATTCACACTCAAAAACCAACGAAATGGAAACTACTGAAATTAGAAATTTAGAAGTTCTCAAAAAATTAGCCACCCGGTCTTTTCAAACACTAAAACCGGCTCCTGACAATTCAAAAGCCTACATCGCTCAAATTAAGGTTTCTAATTATGTCGAACTCGGCGGCTTAATTACCGACCTGCTTAAATTGTGCATATTGGGGCTGGATCCGGAAACACCTAAAATTGCTGAGAAAAACAATGAACCTATTAATGTGGGACTTATTTTAGAAACTGTGCTTCAGCTGTTTCCTTTGGAGGAAATGGAGTTTTTGAGTAATGTTGGAAAGATTATTGGTAAAGATTGAGTTCTTTTAAAATAACCACAATATTGTCATTTCGACGGAGAAGAAATCTTCACGAGAAACTCTACAAAGATTGGCGACATTCTGTACGGAGCTACTTGCGGAGATTTCTCCTTACGTCGAAATGACAAATTGGGGAGTGGAAACTTTAGGTTCACGAATTTAACGCTCCCGCAGCAAGGAAAATGGAGTTTTTGAGTAATGTTAAAAGGTTGTTGGTAAAGATTGAGTTCTTTAAAGATAACCCCAATATTGTCATTTCGACGGAGGAGAAATCTTCACGAGAAACTCTACAAAGATGGGCGACATTCTGTACGGAGCTACTTACGGAGATTTTTCCTTACGTCGAAATGACAAATTGGAGAGGGGAAACTTTGGGTTCATGGGTAAAACGCTCCCGCAGCAAGGAAAATAGAGTTTTTCAGTAATGTTTGAAAGCTTGTTGGTAAAGATTGAGTTCTTTAAAGATAACCCCAATATTGTCATTTCGACGTAGGAGAAATCTTCACGAGAAACTCTACAAAGATGGGCGACATTCTGTACGGAGCTACTTACGGAGATTTTTCCTTACGTCGAAATGACAAATTGGAGAGGGGAAACTTTGGGTTCATGGGTAAAACGCTCCCGCAGCAAGGAAAATAGAGTTTTTCAGTAATGTTTGAAAGCTTGTTGGTAAAGATTGAGTTCTTTAAAGATAACCCCAATATTGTCATTTCGACGTAGGAGAAATCTTCACGAGAAACTCTACAAAGATGGGCGACATTCTGTACGGAGCTACTTACGGAGATTTTTCCTTACGTCGAAATGACAAATTGCAGTGGAAAAACTTTGGGTTCACGAATGTAACGCTCCCGCAGCAAGGAAAATGGAGTTTTTGAGTAATGTTAAAAGCTTGTTGGTAAAGATTGAGTTCTTTAAAAATAACCCCAATATTGTCATTTCGACGGAGGAGAAATCTACACGAGAAACTCTACAAAGATGGGCAACATTCTGTACGGAGCTACTTGCGGAGATTTCTCCTTACGTCGAAATGACAAATTGGAGAGGGGAAACTTTGGGTTCATGGGTGGAACGATCCCGCAGCAAAAAAAATGGAGTTTTTGAGTAATGTTGGAAAGATTATTGGTAAAGATTGAGTTCTTTTAAAATAACCCCAATATTGTCATTTCGACGGAGGAGAAATCTACACGAGAAACTCTACAAAGATTGGCGACATTCTTTACGGAGCTACTTGCGGAGATTTCTCCTTACGTCGAAATGACAAATTGGAGAGGGGAAACTTTGGGTTCATGGGTGGAACGATCCCGCAGCAAAAAAAATGGAGTTTTTGAGTAATGTTGGAAAGATTATTGGTAAAGATTGAGTTCTTTTAAAATAACCCCAATATTGTCATTTCGACGGAGGAGAAATCTACACGAGAAACTCTACAAAGATTGGCGAAATTCTGTACGGAGCTACTTACGGAGATTTCTCCTACGTCGAAATGACAAATTGGAGAGGAGAAACTTTGGGTTCACGAATGTAACGCTCCCGCAGCAAGGAAAATGGAGTTTTTGAGTAATGTTAAAAGGTTGTTGGTAAAGATTGAGTTCTTTAAAGATAACCCCAATATTGTCATTTCGACGGAGGAGAAATCTTCACGAGAAACTCTACAAAGATGGGCGACATTCTGTACGGAGCTACTTACGGAGATTTTTCCTTACGTCGAAATGACAAATTGCAGTGGAAAAACTTTGGGTTCACGAATGTAACGCTCCCGCAGCAAGGAAAATGGAGTTTTTGAGTAATGTTAAAAGCTTGTTGGTAAAGATTGAGTTCTTTAAAAATAACCCCAATATTGTCATTTCGACGGAGGAGAAATCTACACGAGAAACTCTACAAAGATGGGCAACATTCTGTACGGAGCTACTTGCGGAGATTTCTCCTTACGTCGAAATGACAAATTGGAGAGGGGAAACTTTGGGTTCATGGGTGGAACGATCCCGCAGCAAAAAAAATGGAGTTTTTGAGTAATGTTGGAAAGATTATTGGTAAAGATTGAGTTCTTTTAAAATAACCACAATATTGTCATTTCGACGGAGGAGAAATCTACACGAGAAACTCTACAAAGATTGGCGACATTCTTTACGGAGCTACTTGCGGAGATTTCTCCTTACGTCGAAATGACAAATTGGAGAGGGGAAACTTTGGGTTCATGGGTGGAACGATCCCGCAGCAAAAAAAATGGAGTTTTTGAGTAATGTTGGAAAGATTATTGGTAAAGATTGAGTTCTTTTAAAATAACCCCAATATTGTCATTTCGACGGAGGAGAAATCTACACGAGAAACTCTACAAAGATTGGCGAAATTCTGTACGGAGCTACTTACGGAGATTTCTCCTACGTCGAAATGACAAATTGGAGAGGAGAAACTTTGGGTTCACGAATGTAACGCTCCCGCAGCAAGGAAAATAGAGTTTTTCAGTAATGTTTGAAAGCTTGTTGGTAAGATTGAGTTCTTTAAAGATAACCCCAATATTGTCATTTCGACGGAGGAGAAATCTTCACGAGAAACTCTACAAAGATGGGCGACATTCTGTACGAATCTACTTGCGGAGATTTCTCCTTACGTCGAAATGACAAATTGTCTGGTCCTGAAAAAAGTTTTAGAAATTGGTATAAATTAACTGTGCTTGCACGAGCAGGGCATTCACGAGCGAGACACCTAATTATACATTAATTATTTTCTATATGAAATTTTATTTCTGAATAATACTGATTACCAACAAATATATAAACAACTAAGCAACTAGTAATTGCATTGGCAACTTCTAATTCTGTCCAATCATTAGCTGAATGGACATCATTATTTCTATAAAAGTATGTTGTTTGAATCTGTTTCCCAAAGTTTATGCTTCTCGCTAATCTATTATTTGCCTTATTACGTTCTTTTGTTGGGTCAACTCTAGATAATTTATTAAAAATTTCGCCCAATCCTTTTTTATTTGTTGCAATAAAGTTATATGAGGTATTATCTACGTAGTATAAAATTTTCTTACAAAAAGGATCCAAACAAGTTAAAAACTGCTTTAAAAAATTTAACTTATCTGTTCTATCCGAAGCTTCAAAATAGTATTTATTAAGATTCCCCAAAATTCGATCGTTTATTCCAGAAAATTCAATTAATGGACATGTTTTATCAAGTATTAATTTAAATAAATTAATCCCTTCTTCAAGTGTAAATGAATATAGAGGTGACAATTCATCAGAAAAATAAGAGTACAAATCACGATAAAGTTTTTCTTTTATGCCTGACCAATTGTATTTATCAATTGCCAAAGTGACATTCAATTCATGTTTTTTTAATGTTATAATGTTTTTATTTCCTAAAGTACTTTTCTTAAAAAATTCTTCTTGGTCAAATATTTTATAAAATGAAATTTTAGTAAATCTTTTATCATAATCTCTAAGAGCTTTAATTATATCTGATGCCAAGGCTGAATGACCATCTTTCCTTTGTAAATATTCAAAAATTTTACTTCTTTGTTCAATTTTATATTCTGGTTCACCATTTGATTCTCTGCGTTTACGTGTTGTAAATGCTAATTCAGAGTAGCGTTGTTTCCATTCTGGCAAAATCCAATTATCATTTTCAACCTTTAAACAATCCCTTCCAATTAAAGCACAGACAGATTTAAATTTAAGTCCTTTTCTATCTTTAGAAATTTCTTCAAAAATTTCATTATACGAACTAGGTTTATCTAAACTTAGTAATGCTTTTTTTATCAACATATCAATTTTTCCAGAATTTGAATTCCATGCTTTCAAACTCCAATTTCCTGTTTTTCCTAAAGAAATAAATTTCTTATCAGTTGCTAGGGATAAACTATAACGATCATATATTTTTTCAGTACTAGAATGAAATAATCGCTTATTTATTTCAGACACAATATTATCAATATACATTGGCTCACCATTTTCTAGCAAAACTCTAAAAGCTCTGTCACTAGCTCGAGAAAGAAATTCAAATTTTGCCTGATAAAATGTTGACTCATTTGACACTATAATTTCAACTTCGGGAAGAATTTCAGCAGCTTTTAGTATATCAATATTTATTAAATTTTTATTCTTTTTTTTACAAAATACGATAAGCTGCATCTCGTTTAACGGATAAATTTCCTTTTTTAGAACTTTAACAAGTATCTCAGAGGATTTAATAAAATTTTCCTCTTCTTCCGGATTACAAATTATTATTTCTGCATTAGTAAATCTAGTTTTTACTTTACCACAAACGTGTAATGAAAATAGGTCAATTAATAAATTTATAGTTTCAGGAAATCTCTTATCATATGAGAAATTATTAATTAATAAATCTTCTAACAACTCTACTGTTAAAACTCTTTTATCAACAACAAATTTTCTTAAATACTCATATTTTTCTATTACAGAAGAATTACAAAAGATACGTTTTATTTCAGATTCTTTACCTTGCAAAAACAAACGTAAATCATTAAGAATTTCTTCTTTAAGTTGTCTAATTCTCTCTCTTGTTTTATTATAAAAACTACTTAAATCTTCTAAAGTAAATATATCACTTTTATTCAACCCATAATAATGAGTAATGATACCTTTATCTATTTCTTTTCGAAAATTTAGATAATCAATTATGACTTCATTTAACAATTCAATCAAAGAGCTAGCTTGTAAAACACTAAAATCCACAGGAAGTTCATATACTTTAGTATTTTTATCATAAAGATCATAAATATCTTCAGGATTTTCAATAATTCTTTTTTGAAATTTAATTAATTCTTCGACTACTCTTTTTCCAATTTTATTCAACTTACTAAATTCATCAGGAACAATTTTTGAGACTTGATCTAGATTTTGAATATCATATAAATAAAATTTACTGATTAAGATAGGTTCAATAATTTGAGAAATATTTTCAATTTTAATTTTTGATAGGTCCATTATTGTATGTTAATATTTAAACAGAAAATTTTGTTAAAGCTATATTCTAAAAAATATAAATATACATTAATTAATTATAAATAATTAATAAAGAAAAACGCACTTAATTAACTTTAGAAGTAATTAAATGCGTCTTATATTTCACCAATAAAGATTCTCTACATATTCCTTCTATACTGCCCACCAACCTCAAACAACGCCGAAGTAATCTGACCCAAAGAACAAACCTTTGTAACTTCCATTAAATGATCGAATAAATTTTCATTTTTAATAGCAGCCTGCTGCAGATTATTTAAATGCTCATTAACCTTTGCTTCGTGAAATTGATGCAAATTATCCAGCATCGTAATCTGATATTGTTTTTCTTCTTCGGTGGCGCGAATTACTTCTGCCGGAATTACCGTTGGCGAACCTTTTGAACTCAGGAACGTATTTACACCCACAATTGGAAAATCGCCGTTGTGTTTTAAGGTTTCGTAATACAAACTTTCTTCCTGAATTTTAGAACGTTGGTACATTGTTTCCATTGCACCCAGAACTCCGCCTCTTTCTGTGATTCTGTCGAATTCTTGTAAAACGGCAGCTTCAACTAAATCGGTTAATTCTTCGATGATGAAGGATCCCTGAATTGGGTTTTCGTTTTTAGCCAGACCTAATTCTTTATTGATAATCAGCTGAATCGCCATGGCACGACGTACAGATTCTTCTGTTGGTGTTGTAATCGCTTCGTCATACGCATTGGTATGCAACGAATTACAGTTATCATAAATAGCATACAAAGCCTGCAACGTTGTTCTGATATCGTTAAAATCAATTTCCTGTGCGTGTAACGAACGTCCGGAAGTTTGAATATGATATTTCAGCATTTGTGCTCTTTCGTTGGCGCCGTATTTGTTTTTCATGGCTTTCGCCCAAATTTTACGTGCTACACGACCAATAACCGAATATTCCGGATCTACTCCGTTGGAGAAGAAGAACGATAAGTTAGGTCCAAAATCGTTGATGTTCATGCCGCGGCTCAAATAATATTCTACGTAAGTGAAACCATTTGAAAGCGTAAACGCCAATTGCGTAATTGGATTCGCTCCCGCCTCTGCAATATGGTATCCTGAAATCGAAACCGAATAGAAATTACGAACGTTTTTAGTAATAAAATATTCCTGAACGTCGCCCATTAATCGCAAAGCAAATTCAGTTGAGAAAATACAGGTATTCTGCGCCTGGTCTTCTTTTAAAATATCTGCCTGAACTGTTCCACGAACCTGAGATAAAGTTCTGCTTTTGATTTCGTTATAAATATGCAAAGGTAAAACCTGATCGCCGGTAACACCCAAAAGCATTAATCCTAAACCATTGTTTCCTTCAGGCAAATCGCCTTGATAATGCGGGCGCTTTACTCCTTTTTCTTTGTAAATTTTGTTGATTTTGGCTTCAACTTCTTTTTCTAATTCATTGGCTTTAATGTACAATTCGCATTGCTGATCGATTGCAGCGTTCATAAAGAAACCTAACAACATTGGCGCAGGCCCATTAATCGTCATACTTACCGAAGTTAATGCATGAACCAAATCGAAACCTGAATACAATTTTTTGGCATCGTCTAAACAGCAGATTGAAACGCCTGCATTACCGATTTTACCGTAAATATCAGGGCGAATATCGGGATCGTTTCCATACAAAGTTACACTGTCAAAAGCGGTCGAAAGTCGTTTTGCCGGCAGTCCTGCACTTACGTAATGAAAACGTTTGTTGGTTCTTTCCGGTCCACCCTCGCCCGCAAACATTCTCGACGGATCTTCGCCTTCACGTTTGAACGGATATAATCCTGAAGCAAAAGGAAATTCGCCGGGAACATTTTCCTGTAAATTCCATCGCAGGATATCACCCCAGCCTTCGTATTTAGGCAAAGCAATTTTTGGGATTTGTAAATGCGATAAACTTTCAGAATGTGTCGCAATTTTAATTTCTTTATCACGAACTTTAAACGAGTAAACCGGATTTTTATATTTCGCAACCTTATCAGCCCAATTCAGGATAATTTCCCAATTGTAGGGATCTAAATCCATTTTTACTTTATCAAACTGATTTAGTAAAAGGTTTAAAAAGATTCGGTTTTCGTCATGTTCTGTGATGCCAATTGGCAAAACAGTAGAGTCGTCAATTCCTCCTTTTATAATTTGAGGCACTTTTCCCGAAACCGATTCTATGGTTTTATAAATTCCGTATAATTTCTGCGCTACTTTTTGCTGCGAAATTGCCGTTTCATCATAAGATCTGTTATTCTCGGCAATTTCAGATAAATAACGTGTTCTGTGTGGCGGAATCACGAAGATTTTTTCGCTCATTTCTTTTGTGATTTCAAAAGTCGATTTCAAGTCCGAGTCTGTTTTTTCTGCCACTTTATCCATAATCGCTTTGTACAGCGTGTTCATTCCCGGATCGTTAAACTGCGAAGCAATGGTTCCGAAGACCGGCATTTCGTCCGGATTTTTATCCCAAAGATTATGATTTCTTTGATATTGTTTTTTTACATCGCGCAACGCATCAAGCGCACCACGTTTGTCAAATTTGTTTAAAGCCACTAAATCGGCAAAATCAAGCATGTCGATTTTCTCCAATTGCGTTGCAGCTCCAAACTCAGGTGTCATTACATATAAAGAAACATCAGAATGATCCATAATTTCGGTATCCGACTGCCCAATTCCCGAAGTTTCCAGAATAATCAAATCGTATTTCGCGGCTTTTAAAACCTGAATGGCTTCGGCTACATATTTAGACAAAGCCAAATTCGACTGACGCGTTGCCAGCGAACGCATATATACACGAGGATTATTAATCGCATTCATACGGATTCTGTCGCCTAAAAGCGCTCCTCCGGTTTTTCTTTTCGAAGGATCGACAGAAATTAATCCGATTGTTTTTTCTGGAAAATCAATTAAAAAACGACGAACCAATTCATCCACCAAAGACGATTTTCCTGCTCCGCCAGTTCCTGTAATCCCCAAAACCGGAATTTTAGAATTGGAATTTATTTTGTGAATTGTATCAAAAGCCGATTTTGCAATTTCAGGGAAATTCTCTGCAGCGGAAATTAAACGTGCAATTGCAGTTGGCGTTTTGTTTTCGATATGATCGATTTCTCCGTTTAATTGGTCTCCAACAGGAAAATCGGCACGTTCCACCAAATCATTAATCATTCCCTGAAGTCCTAAAGAACGTCCATCATCAGGAGAATAAATTCTGGTAATTCCATATTCATGCAATTCTGAAATTTCGCTAGGCAGAATTACTCCGCCTCCGCCACCAAAAATTTTAATATGCCCCGCTCCTTTTTCATGAAGCAAATCATACATATATTTAAAGTATTCATTGTGTCCGCCCTGATAAGAAGTCATTGCAATAGCATTTGCATCTTCCTGAATAGCAGTATTTACCACCTCTTCAACACTTCGGTCATGTCCTAAATGAATCACTTCAACACCGGTTGACTGAATAATACGGCGCATAATATTAATGGCTGCATCGTGTCCGTCAAAAAGCGAAGCGGCTGTGACAATTCTCACTTTATTTTTAGGAATATATATTTTTTGTTGTTCCATTTTGCGAATATGATAATTTTATAGCGCAATTTACAAAATATTTCAACAATTCAATGAACAGATAGCTTTATGTTAACAAAAAATAATTAGTTCGCAGACATACAAACTTCTATCATCTTAAATTATATATTCAGATAATAAAATGATGCAATGCTTTAAGGGAATTTAATAACCTAAAAAAGAGATTTAATTTGAGTTAAAAGCTCTTTTTGATTTTTGATAAAAATTCGTGAGTAACACCTAAATAAGAAGACAAATTTTTATTATTTATTTTTTTTGTTTTATGAGGATACTTTTCTACAAACTCAATATATCGCTGTTTTGAAGTCTTGTTCAAAACATCCAAAAGCCTTTCCTGTATAGCAATATTGGCTCTTTCTACCATTAAGATATGAAACTGTATAAGTTTAGGCACCTGTTTGAATAACAATGCTTTGTTTAATTTATTAATTACTAATATCTCACTGTCTTCAATGGCTTTTATATTGTATTTTGTCAGTTTTTGGTAATAAAAACTCTCCAGATCACACATCCATTCATTTTCAAATGAAAAGAAAATAACAGTTTCTGTGCCATTTTCATTCAAAATATAGGTTTTAAAAGCACCTTTGAGTATAAAACCTTCATAAGAATTGTTAGAATCCTGAATCTGTAAAAATTCATTTTTTTTCAATTTAATAAACTCTGTTTTATCTAGTATGAAAGCCCACTCCTGATCTGTAAGAGTGATTTTTCTTTCTATATTTTGTCTTAGTGCTTCGTACATAATTTTTAATTATTTCTTAATTAAAATTTCTAAATTTCATAACATTGGGGAGTGAATTTAAATAATGTAATCGATTACGCAAAAATACTAAAATTATATTATATTCAAATTAAATATCTAAAAAAAATTAAATATTCAAATTAATTACAAATTTATTGAACAAGTTCAATATTACTGCAGGATTTAATAAACATATTTGCATCGCTATAAAAATTAGTTTTTAACCAAACAAAAACCATTATGAAATTTAAAACCAAACTAACTATTTCATTATTTACAATTGCTTTGGCTTTTACAAGCTGTAATACAGAAGACGCTTCAGACAGTACTGAAAATGCAAGTGCCGCTGCGAGTCAAAATGTTTCAACCTCAAAAGTTGGAGTTTGCTCAGAAGTTCCCGGATGGGCATCTCAAAACGGAGGCACAACCGGAGGAGGTACATCTGCCGAAACTCCTGTAACTACTTATGCCCAATTAAAGTCGGCGATTGAGAATACTTCTGTAAAAGTGATAAAAGTGTCCGGAACTATTACTGTTTCTGCAAGATTATCATTTCAAAACCAAACCGGAAAAACAATTTACGGTACCAGCGGTGCAAAAATTGTTTCAACAGATCAGACTAAAGATGGTTCTGGTATCATTTACTTTAAAGGTTGTAAAAACATCATTATCAGAAACCTGATTTTTGAAGGTCCGGGAGCTTATGATACAGATGGCTGGGACAATGCAACTTTAGACAACTGCCAGAATGTATGGGTTGACCACTGCGAATTCAGAGATGGAGTTGATGGAAACTTTGATATCAAAAACAAATCTGATTATGTAACTGTTTCTTATACAAAATTCACTTATTTAAAAGCCCCTAAAGCAGGAGGATCAGGAGGTTCTGACGATCACAGATACTCAAATTTAATTGGTTCAAGCGATAGCGCTACAGGAGACCGCGGAACATTTAGAATTACATTTGCACGTTGCTGGTGGGCAAGCGGATGTAAAGAAAGAATGCCAAGAGTTAGATTTGGAAAAATCCACATCATAAACAGTTATTTCAATAGTTCTGCCAGCAACAAATGTATTGCTGCCGGTTTTGAAGCTGATATAAAAGTAGAAAACAACCTTTTTGAAAATGTAAAAACACCAATTGACTTAATGACAGGTCTTACAGCAGTAACTGTTACATCAGGAAATGTTTTCACTAATACAACTGGTAATATTGCAGGAAAAAACACTTCATTTACTCCTCCTTATACTATCCCGACTCTTGCAGCATCTGCAGTTAAAGCAGACATCTCTGCCGGTGCCGGTGCTACATTTGCAGGTAATACATGCGGGTCATTCTAAATTTAAAAAATTGTTTTTACAGAAGAGCTATCCGGTTTTGGGTAGCTCTTTTGTTTTTAGGTCTTATAAAGTCTAAATTTCTAAAATAGCCCTGATGGAAGCGGTATCCCGCACTTTTTCTGTGCGGAATTTAGCGGACAGCAGGACAAAAGTTAATTATGAAACAAAATGTTTGTGCTCCTGAAATAAAATTGTGGCTTTGTTTTTGAATAAGTAGTATTTTTGAAACTTATAAAAACCCCATTTTAATGAAAAAGATTATACTTCTGTCATTGGCATTTTCTCTTAACTCCTGTGCGCAGGTACAACAAACACTAAATCAGTTACCACAATTATCTTCACAAATTCCAAATCTGGGTGTTGATATCTCTGCTGGTCTAAAAGAAGCTTTAAATAAAGGAATAACGCAACAGGTAAGCAAATTGACTGCTGTCGATGGTTTCTATAAAAATGAAGCGGTAAAAATACTTATGCCTGCAGAGCTTCAAAAAGTAGATGCAACTTTGAGAAAAGTGGGACTTGGTTCTCTTGCAGATGAAGGAATAAAAGTATTGAACCGTGCGGCTGAAGATGCCGTAAAGGAGGCAACGCCAATATTTGTCTCAGCTGTTAAAAACATGTCTTTTACTGATGCTAAAAACATTTTGTTAGGAAATGACAGTGCTGCAACAAGTTATTTACAAGGAAGCACCACAACTCCTTTGTACGCAAAATTTAATCCTGTAATTAAAAGTTCGTTTGAAAAAGTGGGTGCTGATGTTATCTGGACAAAAATTATTAACAAATACAACACTATTCCGCTGGTAAAAAAAGTAAATCCTGATTTAACTGATTACACTACGAATCAGGCTTTGGCAGGCGTTTTTAAAATGATTGCTGTAGAAGAAAAAGAAATCCGAAATAATATCAGTGCAAGAACAACTCCGTTGTTAAAAAGTGTTTTTGCCATGCAGGATAACAAATAAGCAAATAACCGATTAACCAAAAAATTATAATGCAAAAAATCACCATTCTGATTCACTGTAAAGACCAAAAAGGAATTATTGCAGCAGTGACTACTTTTATCGCTAAAGTTGAAGGAAACATTATTTATATCGATCAGCATGTTGATACAGAACAAAATGTATTTTTTATGCGATTAGAATGTGAATTAACCAACCATCACATTACAATTGAAAATCTAAAAGATGATTTTAACCAGACCATTGCCGCTGATTTTGATATGTCCTGGGACTTGTATAATCAGGAGCAAAAGCCTAAAATGGCTTTGTTTGTATCTAAATATGATCATTGTTTATTTGATATTTTAGGAAGATACAGTGCGGGTGAGTTGAATGTTGAAATTCCGTTAATCATTAGTAATCACAATGATCTGCGTTCTATAGCAGAGCGCTTTGATATTCCGTTTCATTGTGTTCCTTTTACAAAAGACAATAAGGAAGAAGGTGAAGCTAAGCAAATCGAATTATTAAAAAGATATCAAATTAATTTTATTGTTCTGGCGCGTTATATGCAAATTATTACGCCTGGATTGATTTCGTTTTACGAAAATAAGATTATAAACATCCATCACTCTTTTTTACCTGCTTTTCCTGGTGCAAAACCGTATCATTCAGCATTTAAAAGAGGAGTGAAAATTATTGGTGCAACGAGCCATTACGTAACAGAAGAGTTAGATGAAGGCCCAATTATTGAACAGGACATTGCACGTGTTTCACATATACATTCGGTAGAAGATTTTATAATGAAAGGTCGTGATTTGGAACGTATTGTTCTGGCAAGAGCCATAAAATTACATGCTGAGCGTAAGACAATGGTTTACAGCAATAAAACAGTTGTTTTTTCTTAAAAGATCAAGAATTATAAAATTAAAGAAGCCGTTTCAAGTTATTTTGAAACGGCTTCTTCTTTTAGAAAATATTCTAATATTATTTCTTAATCACACGGATTGTTTTTCTGTTTCCTCCCTGAATTACAACAACATTGTAAACACCAGTTGCGTAATCATTTCCTATTCTTTGGCTTTGCGCTTCATCAGCATTACTGAACTCAAAAGCATCTACCTGTTTTCCGTTCATGTCATATACATTTATTACAACGCTATCATTACTAAGTGTTCCTAAATCTAACTGAAAAACTGAACTGTAAGGAACCGGATAAGCTACTACTTTAAAAGTATTTATTTCTGAAGGATTCTCAATACCTAAATTAGGGCTTGTTTTAACAAAAACACCCGGAGAACCAATTTCAGTACTGCTGTTAGCGGCAAAAAATGCACCATTAGTACCTACTGCACTCAATTGCGTAATTGGTGTAGTTATAGTAGTTACCCCTTCAGTATTATCAAATGTTTTGAAAGTTCCTGTAGATGAAGCCCCGAACAATACAGAAGTTACTGGTGTGCTGCTTGTAGCATTATATAGATTCACCTGATCACCACTTGTCCCTAAACCAATTCCGGAACCAGTATAATTCCCAATTCTCAAACCTGCCTGAGGATTTGCTCCAAACCAGTTATTTAAAAATGTCGTAGTTTTTCCAGCTAAATCATTAGTTTCAATAAAGATTACAGATTCTCCCGGATTAATGCTTGTAATTCCGTTTAAAGCTACGGCTGCTGCAGGTGATTGTGAATTATCATCAACTTTCCAGCCTGTAATATCAACCGCTACTCCTTTAGTATTCGTAATTTCAAACCAGTCAGCTGCTAAAGGACTGTCACCGCTTGACCATGGAGCCACTTCAGAGATAAATAATTTTCCTGTAGTTCCAGGAGAGCCTATTTGATTCGCATCATTTTTAGCTGCAAAGGCATCGTTAACACCAACCTGACTTAATGTTGAAATAGTCGCATTGTTAAGACTGGCTGCGTTATTAAATGTTACATTAGTAGTTGATGTTCCAAAAATGACATTTGCTTTTAGATTTCCACTCGCATCAAATAAGTTTACCTGATCACCTCCTGAACTTAGACCTATTGAACCGCCACTATAACTTCCAACTTGTAAACCTGCCGGTATAGTATTTCCAAACCAGGTAGACTTAAAGTTAGCGATAACAGTTGCATTATTTGCAGCCGTTGTTTCTAAGAAAATTACAGATTCTCCAGCCTTAATAGTGGTGATTCCATTCAAAGTTAAAGCTGAAGAAAATGTCTTAGAATCATCATCTACTTTCCAGCCTGTAATATCAAGATCAGTAGTTCCGTTGTTTGTTACTTCAAACCAATCAGCTTTAATTGGATCAACACTGCTGGACCAGGGTGCTACTTCTGTAATGCTTACTGTTGCAATTGGTGCTACTTCATTAGTTACATCTGTAATTGACAAGGTAAAGTTAACAGAAGCATCAGGAGTAGAACCAACAGTTGTGTCATCTACATTTATAGTCACACTGTAACTCGTTTTAGTTTCATAATCCAATACCTTTCCTGCTTTGATATATAAAGTTGAACCAATGATTTGAAAAGAACCTGCATCTGCACCTGATAATGATAAGGTGTTTGTACCTAATCCATCATCTGTAACCAAAATATCTGAAATTTTAACTGCAGGTGTAGTCGTTGTATTTTCTAAAACGGAATTTATTGTATTTGCCAAAGCAACAGCTGTTGGAGCCTGATTTGGTAAAGCTGAAGGAGCATACACCCAAAGCTGCGGGTGATCGATATCACCACCTCCATTTTCGTTGACGATATATAAATTACCATTACGATCCATAGTCATTCCTTCGTGTTGCTGATTAGCAGCATCTAAAGGATTTCCTGGATCTGACACGATAGTTAAAGTACTTGAAATTACTCCATTTCGGTCTATATTTACTACTTTGGCATTTTCTTGGCTCAATATCAATAAATTGTTATACAAAGGCTGACCATTTAGTGCCGGCAAATTAGATAAAGCAAAAACATCAGCAACATCTGAAAAACCTAGCAATGCAGGATCGAAAAGATTAACAGAGTTATCTGTTGTAGGCGAACCATTAGTTGCTGTTCCTGCATCAAAATCAATTCCTGTCTGGAAAATTCCCATTGGAGATATCTCTTTTAAAACAATATAACCATTCGTAAGCGGATCATAAGAAAGTCCTTCTGTTCCTGTATTATTAACGAATGCTCCTAGTTTTACCGTTTTTGTATTACTTCTCGTAAGTGTTGTTCCCGCAGCATACGTAAACAAAACGACTTGTCTGTCACGCTCTTCAGTCATTACAAACTGACCATTACCAATGTAAGTAATCCCCTCGGAGTCATAAAAATCAGTTCCTTGTGGGCTGCTTCCCTGAGCTAATGTCATCGTATCGATAAACTGTCCTGTCAGTGATACCTGAGTGACTGAAGTAGTTCCGTCACCCACAATAAAAAGCGTATTGGTATCCCAGTTGTAAGTTACTCCCGAAGCTTCCTGAGCCAGTAAATTATTCAAAGGATGTGCGGTTCTTGTTGGCTCCGGCAAATCGTATCGTCCTAATCTGACATAAGTCGAAAGATCTACAGTCTGAGCCACATTATTTTGACTAAAACCTAGTATTGCCATAATTGATAATAATCCTGTTCTTAGATTAAATAATTCTGACTTAAAATTGATTGTAGCGTTGTGTGGATTTAATAGTAAAGATTTTATCATATTGGTAAATTTTAATTTGGTACAAATCTATTTAACAGCAAAATTTTGTAATTAATGTAATAGTTACTTTATGATTAACTCTTTGTTTTTATTGTTTAGTGAATGTTATGAGAAAAAATAAACTCAAAAAAAAACCGCCTCAGGTTATGAGACGGTTTTGTTTAAGATAGTAGTATATTGAAAAATTTTATTTCCCTTTTCTTCTTTTACGTTCTGCTTTAATCATTGACAATTCACGGCTCGTTTGCCCAGCCACAGAGGTATTTTCTTCTGCACGTCGAATCAGGTACGGCATCACGTCTTTTACAGGTCCGAAAGGCAAATATTTTGCAACATTATATCCATTCTCTGCAAGATTATAACTGATGTTATCGCTCATTCCGTATAATTGCCCAAACCAGATTCTGTTGTCATTTTTGGCGATTGCTTTTTGTTCCATCAGCTCCATGAGTTTATAAGAGCTCAATTCATTGTGGGTTCCTGCAAAAATTGACATCGTGTCTAAATGATCCAGCATATAAAGTACAGCAGCATCATAATTCTCATCAGTCGCTTCTTTAGAAACACATATTGGAGAAATATATCCTTTTTCTTCTGCTCTTTTATTCTCTTTCTCCATATAAGCGCCGCGAACTAATTTTATTCCAATAAAGAAACCTTCTTTTTTAGCAATTTCATGAAGCCTTTTCAGATAATCCAAACGATCCCAACGATACATTTGTAAAGTATTAAAAACTATGGCTTTTTCTTTATTATATTTGCGCATCATCTCAGTTACCAGATCATCGGCGGCATCCTGCATCCAGCTTTCTTCTCCATCAATTAGTAATGCCACATCTTTCTTATGTGCTTCACTGCAAACATGATCAAAACGAGCTACAACTCTACTCCATTCTTCTTGTTCTGATGGGGTTAAAACTTGTTTTTCTCCTAATTTTTCATACAATTCAAAACGTCCCAAACCAGTTGGTTTAAAAACTGCAAACGGAATTGCCAGACGCTCTTTGGCGAATTCAATAGTTTTTAAAGTCATTTCCAGTGCAGCATTAAACTGCTCTTCCTCTTCTTTTCCTTCAACAGAATAATCCAAAACAGACGAAACTCCTTTGGTAAACATTTTGTCAACAACTGTAATACAATCGTCTTCATTAATACCACCACAAAAATGGTCAAATACAGTGGCACGAATAAGCCCTTCAACAGGAAGATGTGCCTTTATGGCAAAATTGGTAACAGCTGTACCAATCCTTACCAAGGGTTCGCTGTCAATCATTTTAAAAAGAAAATAAGCTCTGTCGAGTTCCGTATCGCTTTTTAACGAAAATGCGACCTTAGTGTTATCGAATATTTTTTCCATTAAGTTTAGTTTTTTGGGCAAAGATAAAGAGTGTTTAGAATATTATTTAACAAAACGAAGATATTTTTAGAAATTCATAACATTACAGTGCCAATTCAAATTAATCAAACTAATTCTCAGTCTGAAAATTATTATAAAGAAGATTCACAACTTAAAAAAACTCTAAATTCCTCAAAAGTTAAGGATAGAAATTTATTTTTAATGATTATAAAAACTCATTTTTAAAACAAATTAGAATTGGTATTTGAATATTATTTAGTTAAAAATGCCTTATTTTGCCGATTCAATTAACCGAAGAATTATGGAATCTATTCAAGCAAATAATTATTTAGTACATTTTAACCAAAATGCATACGAAGCCTTAAACAATCATTTAAAAGAAAATAAATACTCTAATGTGTTCATTATAGTGGATGATAAAACAAATGAGCATTGTTTGCCTAAATTTTTACCTTTATTAGAAACCGATTTAACTATTGAAATTATAGAATTCGAATCTGGTGAAGCCAATAAAAACATAGAAACCTGTATTCAAATATGGAATGTCCTTACGGAATTAGGTGCTGACAGAAAATCGCTTATAATCAATTTAGGCGGTGGCGTTGTTACGGATTTAGGAGGTTTTGTGGCTTCTACATTCAAACGTGGAGTAGATTTCATTAATATACCAACTACTTTATTGTCTATGGTGGATGCTTCTGTGGGAGGAAAAACTGGTGTCGATTTAGGAAATCTTAAAAACCAAATTGGTGTGATTAATGTACCGCAAATGGTTTTGATCGATACGCAATATTTAGAAACTTTGCCACAAAGCGAAATGCGTTCCGGTCTTGCAGAAATGCTGAAACACGGATTAATTTATGATGCTTCATATTGGAGACAGTTTTTAAATTTACAATCTATTGATTATGCGGATTTTGATGAATTGATTTACCGTTCAGTTGAGATTAAAAATGATATTGTAATTCAGGATCCAACTGAGAAAAACATCCGTAAAGCTTTAAATTTTGGACATACTTTAGGTCATGCTATCGAAAGTTACTTTTTAGAAAGCGAGACTAAAACAACTTTATTACACGGCGAGGCAATTGCCATTGGAATGATTCTGGAAAGTTATATCTCATTGCATAAAAACTTAATTTCTGCAGAAGAATATACTGAAATTAAAACGGCTCTTAAAAGCATTTATGACGATGTACAAATTGAAGAAAACGACATAGATCCGATATTAGAATTGCTTATTCACGACAAAAAAAATGAGTATGGTTCAATTCAGTTTGCACTGATTGAAGGCATCGGGAAAATAAAAATTAACCAATCTGTTGAAAATAAACTCATTCTAAATGCGTTTGAGGATTATAAATCTTAAACTTTTTTTAATAAAAAGCGTTGCATTAGGTATATATTATTTTTTACATTTGCCACAATGAAAACAAACAATAAACAAAAACACTTTAGCTCTTATAGAAACCGTCTCAATAGTTCTTTATTAAGGATATTGAATCGTTTTTACAATAGTAAAAGTCCGTTTTGTTTAGACGTTTTTTTATGTTCAAAGGCAGAACACGAAAAACTGGAAATTGTATTTGCCAATATCAGGGTTTGAATTTAAGATTTAGAAACGTTTACTAAATTTAAAAATACATGCTAAAATATTGCTAAATGAATACAAAATATTCTGACCTAATCAATCAAACCTATTATTTTCCTCAGGAAGAGTTCAAACTGAACAAAGACAACTTACAATTTCATAATATCGATTTAATGAAATTGGTTGAACAATATGGTACTCCATTAAAATTCACTTATTTACCACAGATTTCTGAAAATATTAATAAGGCAAAGGCCTGGTTCAGAAAATCAATGGAAAAAAACAAATACGAAGCAAAATACTATTATTGTTATTGCACAAAAAGCTCTCATTTTGAATACATAATGAATGAAGCTTTCAAAAATAACATTCACGTTGAAACTTCATCTGCTTTTGACATTAATATTGTTGAAAATTTACTGGAAAACGGTAAAATCAACAAGAGTACTTATGTTATTTGTAATGGTTTCAAAAGAGACGAATACATTACAAATATCGCAAGATTAATCAATAACGGACATAAAAATACTATTCCGATTATTGACAATTATGAGGAGTTGGATTTGCTTCAGGCAGAAATTAAAGGAAAATTCAAAATCGGAATCCGTATTGCTGCTGAGGAAGAACCTAAATTTGAGTTTTATACCTCAAGATTAGGTATTGGATACAAAAACATAGTTTCTTTTTATAAAAAACAAATTCAGGAAAATGATAAGTTAGAGCTAAAAATGCTTCACTTTTTCATCAATACCGGAATTAATGATACCGCTTATTACTGGAATGAATTGGTAAAATGTATTAAAGTATACATTGCACTTAAAAAGGAATGCCCTAGTCTTGATGGATTAAACATTGGAGGTGGTTTCCCTATTAAAAACTCACTTGCATTTGAATATGATTACCAATATATGATTGATGAAATTATCAATCAGATTAAAATTGCATGTGATGAAGCAGAAGTGGATGTCCCAAACATTTTTACAGAATTTGGATCCTTTACAGTTGGAGAAAGTGGCGGTGCTATCTATCAGATTTTATATCAAAAACAACAAAACGACAGAGAAAAATGGAATATGATTGACTCCTCTTTCATTACCACTTTGCCGGATACATGGGCTATAAATAAACGTTTTATTATGCTCGCGGTGAACCGCTGGAATGATACATATGAGCGGGTTTTATTAGGAGGACTGACATGCGATAGTGACGACTATTACAATTCAGAACAAAATATGAACGCCATTTATTTACCTAAATACAACAAGGAGAAGCCGTTATACATTGGTTTTTTTAACACAGGTGCGTATCAGGAAACTATAGGAGGCTACGGAGGTTTACACCACTGTTTGATTCCACAGCCTAAACATATTTTGATTGATCGTGACGAAAACGGGATTTTGGCTACTGAGGTTTTCTCAGAACAACAAACTTCAGACGATGTATTAAAGATTTTAGGGTACACAAAAAAAATATAAAAAAAGCTTCAAATAAGGCAAATTAATATTTATAAAATTCTTAATTTGCAGTAACATCTAAAAAGGTAAAATCTTTTTAATTCAAAAAAAAACAAAAAAACAAAAAAACAACGTAATGAAAGGACCAATCAGTCAGTTTATTGAAAAGCATTATTTACACTTTAATTCTGCCTCTCTTGTTGATGCTGCAAAAGCATACGAACAGCAATTGGCAAATGGAGCTAAAATGATGGTAAGTATGGCTGGCGCAATGAGTACAGCAGAAATTGGTAAAATTTTTGCCGAAATAATCAGACAGGATAAAGTACAGATTATTTCATGTACCGGAGCAAATTTAGAAGAAGACATCATGAATTTAGTTGCACACTCTCATTATGAAAGAGTGCCAAACTATCGTGATTTAACCCCGGAAGACGAATGGGCTTTGCTTGAAAGAGGATTAAATCGTGTTACAGACACTTGTATTCCTGAACATGAAGCCTTCCGTCGTTTACAAAAACACATCTATAAAATCTGGAAAGATGCAGATGATAAAGGAGAACGTTATTTTCCACATGAATTCATGTATAAAATGTTGTTATCCGGTGTTTTAGAAGAATATTACGAAATTGATTTAAAAGACAGCTGGATGTATGCTGCTGCTGAGAAAAACTTACCTATTATTGTTCCGGGATGGGAAGATAGTACGATGGGTAATATTTTTGCATCATACGTAATCAAAGGTGAATTGAAAGCCTCTACCATGAAATCAGGAATTGAATATATGACATTTCTTGCTGATTGGTATCCAAAAAATAGCACTAACGGAATTGGATTTTTCCAAATTGGTGGTGGTATTGCAGGAGATTTCCCTATTTGTGTGGTACCAATGCTGTATCAGGATATGGAAATGCATGATATTCCGTTTTGGAGTTATTTCTGCCAGATTTCGGATTCTACAACCAGTTATGGTTCGTATTCCGGAGCTGTTCCAAACGAGAAAATCACTTGGGGTAAATTAGACATTAAAACCCCTAAATTTATTATTGAGTCGGATGCCACAATTGTTGCTCCATTAATTTTTGCTTACTTATTAGATTTATAGGATATTTATGAAAAGAGTTATAGTAGACTACGCCAAACTTACCAACGAAATTTTAAACCTTTTGGTAGAAAAATTTCCTGATGGTTATGATGATTCGGATGTTATCCGTTTTAGAAATGCTAAAAACGAATTGATCGAAGCTGTAGAAGTTCGTACTGAAGACACTATTTATTTAGTAAAAATTAGTACCAAACTTGCTGACAGAATTGAAAATTACGATGAAGATGATGATATCGATCTTGATGTTGATACAATCGAACCAGTAAAAGGTCTTGATATTGATGATGATAGTGATGATGATGATGAAGACGAGAATCTGGACAAACCAGATGTTGACGGTGGAGATGATGACGATGATGACGAAGATAAAAATGATATTGCTGACGAAGATGACGATGAAGATGATGAAGATTAATTCATTTCAAAAATAAATTTAAGGAACTCTATTCGGGTTCCTTTTTTTATTAGCTAAAACAAAATATTCAAATATGAAATTATTTTTATTTTATAAGAAAAATATTATTTTTTATTATATTTGAAAAAAATATAAGCCATGAACTCAGAAATTCTACACGCCAAACTAAAAGAAAATTTTGGTTTTGAAAAATTCAGACCTAATCAGGAGAATATAATAAATACGATTCTTTCAGGCCAGGATACGCTGGCTATAATGCCAACAGGAGGAGGAAAATCTATATGCTTTCAGTTACCTGCTTTAATTCTGCCGGGAATTACTGTTGTTATTTCTCCATTAATAGCTTTGATGAAGGATCAGGTTGATAGCTTAAAAACCAACGGAATTTCTGCTTGTTATATCAATAGCAGTCAATCAAGTGATGAACAGCAATTTTATATTGAGAATTTAAAATCGAATAATTTTAAACTTGTCTACATCGCTCCTGAAAGTTTGTCTTACCTGGACATTGTATTTAATGATCTAACAATCAGTCTAATTGCAATTGATGAAGCACATTGTATTTCGTCATGGGGACATGATTTTCGACCAGCTTATACTAATCTGGGATATTTAAAAAACCGCTTCCCCTCTACTCCTATTCTTGCTTTGACCGCAACAGCAGACAAAGCAACACGTACCGATATTACACAGCAATTAAATTTAAAAAACTCAAAGACTTTCATTGCTTCTTTCGATAGAATAAATTTGAGCCTCGAAGTTCGTCCGGCACTTGACCGTGTCAAACAAATTATTGATTTTGTAGAAAACAAACCGAATGAATCAGGTATCATTTATTGTCTAAGCAGGAAAACCACTGAAGAACTTGCTCAAAAACTTCAAAAAAGCGGAATCACTGCAAAAGCATATCATGCCGGACTGGATAATACTATTCGCGCTAAAACACAGGATGAATTTATAAATGATGACTGTCAGGTAGTTTGTGCTACGATTGCTTTTGGAATGGGGATTGACAAATCGAATGTGCGTTGGGTCATTCATTATAATTTACCAAAAAACATTGAAGGTTATTATCAGGAAATTGGCAGGGCAGGTCGTGATGGATTACCGGCAGAAACTGTTTTGTTTGAAAGTTATGCCGATGTGATTCAACTACAGAAATTTGCTTCAGAAGGTTTGAACTCTGATGTACAGCTGGCAAAATTAGACCGAATGAAACAATATGCCGATGCATTGAGCTGCAGAAGGAAAATTCTACTTTCTTATTTTGGGGAGTTGGTTACTGAAAATTGCGGCAATTGTGATATATGCAAAAATCCGCCAACATTTTTCGATGGAACAATTTTAGCACAAAAGGCATTATCTGCAATTACCCGTTTAAAAGAATCTGAGCCTTTAGCAGTAATTGTCGATTTTTTAAGAGGTTCAAAAAATGCATATATCTACGAAAAAAATTATCAGGACTTAAAAACCTACGGAATTGGTGCTGACATTTCCTGGTACGACTGGAATCAATATCTAATTCAGTTAATTAATTTAGGATATTGCGAAATTGCTTTTCATCAGCACAACAAAATTTTACTGACTCCTTTTGCCAAAAAAGTATTGTTTGAAGGCGAAAAAGTAAAATTAACTACGGTTGTTAAAAAAGTAATCGATAAAAACGAAATTAAGGAAGCAAAAACTAAACCGAAACCTGCCACAAACTCACTTTTTGAAACCCTCAGAAAATTGCGTTATGAAATTGCCAAGCAAGATGAAGTTCCTGCGTATGTCATTTTCAGTGATGCAGCATTAAGGCAAATGGAAACTTTACGACCAATGAGTGATGAAGAATTTCTGGCAATTGATGGTGTTGGAAAAACGAAACTCGAAAAATATGGTTCTGAATTTATAAATGCGATTATTGAATTTCAAAAGAGTAAAGTTTCAAATACTAAAATAAAAAAGGAAAGCGCTACTTATAAAACAACCTTAGAAATGTTTGAAAACGGAAATTCTGTAGAAGAAATTGCGAAAACAAGAAAATTAGGGCTATCGACAGTTATTTCTCATCTGGCTAAATTATATTTAGACGGAGTTGATATTGATGTCAGCCAATTTATTTCGGATGAAGAAGTCTTACAATTAGAAAAAGCCAGGACTGAACTTGAAAATCCAAATGCTTTAAAACCTTATTTTGACCATTTTGAAGAAAAAATGGGATATGATAAAATTAGGTTTGGTCTTGCTGTTTTAGAAAAAAAGAAGCAATAAAAAAACAAATTCCGATACTGTGATTTACAGATCGGAATTTAGATTTTTCACCATAACTATTTATCTAAATTTTACAACAAGGTTTCCTGAAAATTTTTAATTATTGTATTAATTTCTTCTCTATCCTGAATTGCAATGTCATATATTGATTCGAACTTCACACTACATTTATCACCTTCTTTAGGATCCATTTGAAAGATACCTTCATAATTATACACAGGCATTGGCGGCGATAAAATAATAAATTTCATTTCTAATTTGTTTCGATTAATTGATGTTAACTTTTCTAAAATCTCACCTCCGCCTTTTATATAAATTGTCCTGACAGCACCTACCCCATTTCCTTCTAAAATTACTTTTTCAATAAGATCGGGTACAAATTTTTCTGTTCCTCCAAAATCAACTAATTTTTCCCAAACTTTATCGGCATCAAGACTTACAATCGCTTCTGATGTCTGACTAACTTTTACTTTACTCATTTTAATATTTTTAAATTCTCTTCAAAAATAAAACGACAGGAAAAAGTAAAATTTAGATTTTTCTCAAAAGTATCAACATTGATTCAAAAGTTTATCAGCTCTTTTTTTTAAAAGAAACTGTTTCGGAGAAACACCAAACTGTTTCCCAAACAAATTGATAAAACAAGAGACATTTTCGTAACCCACTTCTAACGAAATTTGCGCAATGTTTAAATTTGTATCGGTCAAAAGTTCAACAGCCTTTTCAAGCCGTTTCTGAATAATCCACTTTTTAGGAGGTATTTCAAATTTTCTTTGAAAATCTCTGTTAAATAAAGAAATACTTCTTCCTGCTAAAAATGCATAATCCTCAACAGATAGAGGTTTATCAAAGTTTTCGAGCATTAAACCTTCGAGATTTCTTTTTTTTCTGGTATTTAAGGAAAGTAAAATTTGAATTAAATGATTCTGTTGTGGTGAATGATAAATTAAATATAATAATTCTAAAAGTTTAAGTTTTACAACTTCCTTATTTGCTTTCTCTGTATATACTTTCAATATTGATTCTGTAAAAATTCTAATATTTTCGGCATATTCCAAAAGCAAGGAAGGGGTTGGTCCTAAAGTTTTGACCGGATTAATTTTTGTCAAAAATTCATTGATAATATTTTCTTCAAAAAAATAAAAAAAAGCCTCGAATTCTCCATTTTCAGACAGAACATCCGAAATCATATACCTCCATTTTGGTATAAAAACCAATTGATTCTGATTAACACAAAACCTTTCTTCCTCGTAATAAGTTTCAATATTAAACGTTCCTTTTAAAACTACAGACAAAACATGTTAAGAAACATAATGGTCTGTATTAACATCTATTGTATCCATGGTTTTATGGACGATACAAGACAAACCGTTAACCATAATTTTTCTAACATCTTTATGGTGGTATAAAAGCTAAGGAACTACTTTCATTTTCTTATAATTTAAAATTCCAAACTCCAAAACTGAGAATTCAGATTGAAATTTGGAATTTATATTTCAGCATGCAAAAATGCTTTTTTTAAATAATAAAAAATATTTTACTTCAATTGTTTTGCATTCTTTGCATTTTGATCTGTCAATGCAAGAGCCAGAACTTCACTCATTTCTTTCACATAATGAAAACTCAGACCTTCTAAATATTCTGCTTTGATTTCATCAATATCAGATTTATTTTCGTGACATAAGATGATTTCTTTAATACCAGCTCTCTTTGCCGCTAAGATTTTTTCTTTAATGCCACCAACTGGTAAAACTTTTCCACGAAGGGTAATTTCGCCTGTCATGGCTAAACTTTTCTTCACTTTCTTTTGAGTCAATAAAGAAACCAAAGAAGTCAGCATTGCAATACCGGCACTTGGTCCGTCTTTTGGTGTAGCCCCCTCAGGAACATGCAGGTGAATATTGTATTTTTGAAACAAAGTTGAATCAAGTCCAAGCTTTTTAGCATTTGCTTTAATATATTCTAAAGCAATCGTAGCCGATTCTTTCATTACAGTACCAAGATTTCCTGTAATACTCAAGGCTCCTTTTCCTTCAGAAATCAACGATTCTATAAACAAAATATCTCCACCTACACTCGTCCAGGCAAGACCTGTAACTACTCCGGCAACATCATTATTTTCATATTTATCACGCTCCAATCTTGGAACACCTAAAACTTTTACAATATCCTCGTCAGTAACTTTTTTGTTGTACTCCTCTTCCATCGCAACTGCTTTTGCAGCGTTACGAATTACCTGAGCAATTTTAGTTTCTAAATTACGGACACCGGATTCCCGTGTATAACCTTCAACAATTTTTTCTAATTGTTTTTTGCCAATTATCAAATCTTTAGCCGTTAATCCGTGAGCTTCTAATTGTTTTGGAAAAAGGTGTCGTTTTGCAATTTCTACCTTTTCTTCAATTGTATAACCTGACATTTTGATTACTTCCATCCTGTCACGCAAAGCTGGCTGAATAGCAGCCATATTATTTGATGTTGCAATGAACATTACTTTAGATAAATCATACCCCATTTCAAGGAAATTATCATAAAAAGCACTGTTTTGCTCTGGGTCTAAAACTTCTAATAAAGCTGAAGAAGGATCACCACTATTTCCGTTTGATAATTTATCAATTTCATCTAAAATAAAAACAGGATTTGAAGTTCCGGCTTTTTTCAAACTCTGAATAATTCGTCCCGGCATGGCTCCAATATACGTTTTTCTGTGTCCTCGAATTTCTGCTTCATCACGCAAGCCTCCTAAAGAAATACGTACATATTCACGTCCAAGAGCTTCGGCAACAGAACGTCCAATAGAAGTTTTACCAACACCCGGAGGCCCTGTTAAACAAATAATTGGAGATTTCATATCGTTACGAAGTTTCAGTACCGCCAAATGTTCAATCATTCTTTTCTTAACTTCTTCAAGTCCAAAATGATCTTTATCTAAAACTTTCTGAGCAAATTTTAAATCAAATTTATCTTTAGAATATTCCCCCCAAGGCAATTCCAAAAACAACTCTAAATAGTTACGCTGAATTCCAAAATCAGGCGATTGTGGATTCATTCTGCGCATTTTTGACAACTCTTTTTCGAAATGTTTCTGCGTTTTTTCGTCCCATTTTTTGGTTTTCGCTTTCTGTCCCATTTCGTCCATTTCTTCTTCCTGCGAAACACCTCCCAATTCTTCCTGAATGGTTTTCATTTGCTGATGAAGGAAATACTCACGTTGTTGCTGATCTAAATCAAAACGAACTTTTGACTGAATGTCATTTTTCAGTTCTAATTTCTGAAGCTCAATATTCATATAACGCAGCGTTTCTAAAGCACGCTCTTTCAATCCATTTATCGATAAAAGATCTTGTTTTTCTTTTACAGACAAATTCATATTAGAAGAAACAAAATTGATTAGAAACGATTGGCTTTCAATATTTTTGATTGCGAAAGTTGCTTCTGATGGAATGTTTGGACTTTCCTTAATAATCTGAATCGCCAATTCTTTTACAGAATCTAAAATGGCAGTAAATTCACTATCGTTTTCTGCAGGACGCTCTTCGTTAACTTCTTTAATAGTTGCTGTAATATAAGGCTCTTCAGAAACTACGTCCTCTATTTCAAAACGTTTTTTTCCTTGCAGAATTACAGTAACATTTCCGTCCGGCATTTTCAAAACACGCAGAATCCTGGCTACTGTTCCTATTTTATGAATATCATCTTTAGAAGGATCTTCATCTTCTTCATTAATTTGCGAAACTACACCAATGATTTTTTCACCGGCATTGGCATCGTTGATTAATTTTATTGATTTATCCCTTCCTGCCGAAATTGGAATCACAACTCCGGGAAATAAAACAGTATTACGTAAAGGTAAAATGGGTAACGAAAGTGGAAGCTCTTCATTGTTCATTTCCTCTTCATCTTCGGGAGTTAATAATGGAATTAATTCTGCCTCCGAGTCAAATTCCTGAAGTGACAGATTGTCAATAGTAAGTATTTTATGGTTTGCCATAATAATATATAAGTCGTTTTGTCATTAAAAGGTTTGTTCTAATCTCAAATACTAACTACGAAAGCTGTGTTTTAATAAAATCAGGCTAAAAATTATCTTTGAAAGTTAGGCCATAAAAATAGACAATCATTATGCCAAAAACAAAGACATTGCAATTGAAATTTTAATGTCCAAAACTATTTTATATAAGTATGACAGGCATTTCAAAAAAAATACAATTATTTTTATCAAAAGTGTAACAAACCGAAAAAAGCGAAGTCCTTATAAGAAACAAGCAATCATTACTTGAATACAACCAATCAAAATATCGAAGAGTTAATCAAACTTTGTAAAGAAAATAATCAAAAAGCACAATTTGAAGTTTACAATCGTTACTGCAAAGCTATGTATAATGTGGCTTACAGAATTGTAAAAGATGAACATTTTGCACAAGACGTCATGCAGGAAGGTTTTTTGAGAGCTTTTACAAAAATAAACGACTACAGGCAAGAAGTTGCTTTTGGTGCGTGGCTAAAGAAAATTATTGTGAATTACAGCATTGATTTTTATAAAAAGAATAATGCTTTTCAGATGGAAGACCTAAACAAAACACTTTATAAAATTGAAGAAAACGACACTATTCTTTCTGACAATATCGATCTGAATTCACTTAAGGTAAAACAGGTAATCGATGCCATATCAGGCTTAAAAGATAATTACCGAATGGTGTTGACGCTCTTTTACATTGAAGGTTATGATCAGGAAGAAATTAGCGAAATCTTAAATATCAGTTATGCCAATTGCAGGACAACATTAAGCAGAGCTAAAGAAAGTTTACGAAAAAAATTAGAAGAAGATTTATGAAAAAGGAAAATGACAAATTAGACGAGTTATTTAAAAAATTTGAAAAACAATGGGATGTTGAGGAAATGAATACAAACCATCAATTAGATTTCTTAAATAAACTGAACAAAAAACAGCCAAAGAAAAAGAATTATTCTTTTTGGGCCATTGCTGCTTCAATAGTCCTATTATTAGGCATATCCGTTTTCTACAATAGTAATGCAAAACCTCAGGAACTTAAATTTGCATCAAAAGAAACCAAACGAACGGATTCTATTTTCAGTATTTTAATTGAAAATGAACTGGTTAAACTGAAAGAAAAAAGTTCTCCGGAAAATGAGCAAATCATAAACGATGCTTTAAAACAAATGAAAGTTTTTGATGCCGATTATGAAAAAATTATAAAAGAGGTTCAGAAAAACGGTGAAAACAAACAAATTATTTACGCAATGATCAGCAACCTGCAGACCCGAATATCCTTTTTACAAACGGTTTTGCAGCGTATTGAAGAAAATGAAAACTTAAAAAATACCACAAATGAAGAAACACTATAACATACTGATTTTATTTATTTTAATTCCTTTTTTAGGTTTTTCAAATGATGATACTTTTATTTCAAAACAAAAAAGCATCAAAAAAACCTATATCGTTAATTCGAATGCAGGAATAGATATCGACAACAAATACGGAAACATCACAGTATCGACTTGGGATGAAGATAAAATCGACCTCGACATTACTATAAAAGTTACCGGAGGAAACGAAAATTGGGTCAACGAAAAACTGAATAGTATTGATGTTGATATTACAGCTCTTAAATCAATGGTTACAGCAAATACCAAAATTGGGAGCTCGTCCTTAAAAGGCAAAGGAAGCAGCAACAGTTTCGAAATCAATTATGTAATTAAAATCCCAAAAAGCGGAACAGTAAAATTAAATAATAAATATGGCAATATCACTGCTCTTGCTTTAGAGTCAACTACTGATATTTCCTGTAAATATGGAAAAGTTATGCTTGGGAAATTAAACGGACAAAGCAATCGCATTCAGATAGAATATTGCCAAAACTCAGCTATTGATTATATTAAAAACGGAATAATTGAAGCACGCTATTCAGGTTTAAAAATAAATGACTCCGGAAATCTGATTTTAGATACAAATTACACAGATTTAGTTATTTCTGATGGCCAAAACGTTAAATATGACTGTAATTACGGAAATTTTAAATTTCAGAAAATAAATTCACTTTCAGGGTCCGGTAATTATCTAACAATCAATGTTGCCGAAATTTCAAACAATATAAATATTGATGCCAATTACAGCAAAATAAATATTGGAAACATAACAGAACAAGCCAATAACATTAATATTAATTCCGGTTACTCTGATATATATCTGGGGTATGACACCAATTATACATTTGATTTTAATATAAACACCAAATACGGAAATATTAAAAAAGACAATTCATTAGATATTTCCTTAACCGAAAACAAATCTGCTTCAAAAAAAATAAGTGGTTATAACAAAAGAAAAGGCCAAAATAAAGTCACCGTAAACTCGAATTACGGAAATGTAAGCTTAATCAAAAAACAATAAATACTTTAAGAACAGTTTTCAATCACTAAAACACCATTATATCAGTACAGGTGTTTTTTTTATATATAATCATGAAATGAAGTTTTAACAGGAACAATGAACAGCCTTTGCCTTTCGCTTAAAAAATTACTATTTTTGCACTCTAAATTTTATGTCATGCCGAAAAGAAAATATAAAATAGCCGTTATTCAGTTAAACCTTAATGACGTTGCCGAAAATAATCTTAAAAAATGCATTAGCTGGGTGAAAGATGCTGCAGGTAAAGGTGCAGAAGTTATCCTGCTTCCTGAATTATATAGCAGTCACTATTTTTGTCAAAGCGAAGATGTAGATAATTTTGCATTAGCAGAACCACTTTACAGTACATCATTTATTGCTTTTAGTGAATTAGCAAAAGAATTAGGAGTTGTTATAATTGTTCCTTTCTTCGAAAAAAGAATGGCAGGAATTTACCATAATAGTGCCTACATTATTGATACTGATGGAACTGAAGCCGGTTTATACCGCAAAATGCATATTCCTGATGATCCGCACTTTTATGAAAAATTCTATTTCACTCCGGGTGATTTAGGTTTTCAGGCAATCGAAACTAAAAAAGGAACTATCGGAACGCTTATCTGCTGGGATCAATGGTATCCTGAAGCAGCCCGTATTACAGCTTTAAAAGGTGCAGAAGTATTATTCTACCCTACAGCAATCGGATGGCATCCAAAAGAAAAAGAACAATACGGAGAAAATCAATATGGCGCCTGGATGAATGTTATGAAAGGACATGCTGTTGCAAATGGTGTTTTCGTTGCTGCAGCAAACCGAATTGGTCTAGAACAATATATTGAAGGAACTGAAGGAATTCAGTTTTGGGGAGCATCATTTATTGCAGGTCCTCAGGGCGAAATTTTAGCGCAGGCTTCACATGATCAGGAAGAAATTTTAATTGCCGAAGTAGATTTGGATTTACAGGAAAATGTACGTCAGAATTGGCCATTTTTTAGAGACAGAAGAATTGATGCATTTGGGGATATTACAAAAAGAGCAATTGATTAATTTAGTTTGTTATAAAAAAAGGCCGTTTCAAATATTTGAAACGGCCTTTTTAGTATAATTTTTTAAAATATTTATTTCACCTGAAAAGAAACTCTTCGCACAATTTGACGTGCTTCTTTTGAGTTTTTATTTACTGAAGTATCTTCTCCGTTGGCAATTACATTTAATCTTGAAGCATCAATTCCTGCATTTATTGCCACTTGCTTAACAGCTTCAGCTCTTTTTCTTGACAATTCAATATTATAACTTGAACTTCCAATTTCGTCAGCATACCCTACTACATCTGCAGTTTTATCCGGATTATTTTTCAAATATTTAACCAGGAAGTCAATACCAGATAAAGATGCATTTGTTGGTTTAGAAGAATTAAACTCAAAGTATACATTTACATATCCATCGTTAATTAGTTGCTCAACCGTACTATTTGTAGCAATTTTATCGCTTTTTTGACCATACGTTTTTTCTAAGTAACTTTCTAATTCATCCGGAACTCCATTTTGGTTATTATCAATTGATTGTCCTTTTGTATTTACAGCAACACCAGTAATAGAATTTGGCTCTAAATCATACAAATCAGCTACACCATCCTTATCAGTATCTAGAAGACCACTTTCAATCAATTCAACTCTTCGTTCTAATTTATCATATTTATCCACTTCTCCAACCCAGTCAGCATGTTTTTGATTTTTACCTAAGTACACTGTCAAACCTACGGAAGCATTTATCAAAACACCGTCAAAAGCACCAGTTTGAACTTTCTCCATTCCATCAAAATTCCAATTCTGTTGAGCATTAACAATTCCTGTTAAATCACCTGTCAATACAACTCTATTACTTAATTTCACCTGACCTGTTAAACCCAAAATTCCATTAACCATATAATCTTCATCGTCAAAACCAGTTTTACTTGTAATTTGAGAAGCACCAAATCCACCATGAACCAATATCCCAATGGTATTTGTCCAGGTCTCAAAGTTCAGGGCTCTACTAAGATTTACAACACCTTGTAAACTAGTTCTCAAATACTTGCTATCGAATTTAAGAGAGTTGTCTCCTTCATAAAATTTATCATACCCAAAATCTAATTTTAGACCAAATTTTGGATTAAACATATACCTTACACCCAAATCAGCATGAAGAGAATTAAAAACTTGGGTATAATAGCCCGCTGTCATTGTTCTTGCTGGCTTATTTAAACCACCATTTAATTCTATAGACCATTTATTATAAGCGGACTCATCAATAGACGGTTCGTTTGAAGGAGTAGTTACATTTTGTGCGCTTGCTACAAATGACAGCACAAAAAATGTTAAGGAAGTTAATTTCTTTTTCATAATATCTACGTGTTTTAAAATTTATGTTTTATTAGGTTGTTTTTATTGTAAACTCACAACAAACTTATACTAAGAGTAATAAAAAGCTGTTCTATACATACATTTGAATTTTATATAATTTCCATATATTATGTTTTTTTGTAAGAATTATTTAATAAAATTTTACTTTTTTTAAAAAAATAATTAGAAATATCTCACATTTAATCTCTCTTTCATTCAATAAAATTATCTCCGCAACTCTTATTTATTTTTATAACAGGACTACTCTTTATGTTTATAAATCCTAATGAATGCTTATCTTTGCAGTCTTTAATTAGAAACTTTTTATGACAGCAAATAATAGAAGATTTCCTGCAGAATGGGAGAAACAACAAGGAATCGTATTATGTTTTCCTCATAATGGAAATGATTGGCCGGGAAAATATGAAGCAGTTCAGTGGGCATTTATTGAATTCATTAAAAAGGTAGCAACCTATGAAACTGTATTCTTGGTCGTAGCCGATGAAAAATTAAAAGAAAAAGTTGCCGAAATGTTAGAAAGAGCACGTGTTAACATTGCTAATATTTCTTTTATCATTCACAAAACAAACAGAAGCTGGATGCGTGATTCCGGGCCAATTATTGTGAAAAATGGTTCAAAAAGAGAGGCTCTAAACTTCAATTTTAATGGCTGGGCAAAATATAAAAACTATCAGTTAGATAAGTTTGTTCCTGGCAAAATAGCTAATTTTATTGATGTTCCTTTGACCCAGGTACTATATAAAGGAAAACCTGTAATTGTTGAAGGAGGCGCAATTGATGTTAACGGAAAAGGCACTTTACTAACTTCTGAAGAATGCCTGATGCATCCAACAATTCAGGTTAGAAATCAAGGTTTTACCAAAGAAGATTATGAAGCCGTTTTTAAAGAATATCTTGGGGTTACAAATGTTATCTGGCTTGGAGACGGAATCGAAGGTGATGACACACACGGACACATTGACGATTTATGCCGATTTGTAAATGAAGATACTATTGTAACGATAGTTGAAACAGATAAAAACGATTCAAACTACAAGCCTTTACAGGATAATTTTAAACGTTTGCAAAACGCAAAATTAGAAGATGGAAAATCGCCAACTATTGTTGCGCTTCCAATGCCAAAACGAGTTGATTTTGAAGATTTAAGATTACCGGCAAGTTATGCCAATTTCTTAATTCTGAATAATTGTGTTTTAGTACCAACATTTAACGACAGTAACGATCGTGTTGCTTTAAATATATTATCAGAATGTTTCCCAGACAGAGAAGTAATCGGAATAAGCTGTATCGATTTCATCTGGGGATTCGGTACACTACATTGTTTGAGTCAGCAGATTACTGAATGATTTTTCTCTTTAAAAAGGCACAAATCGCAACGTTTTTTTGCGAAATTCAAGCATGAAATAATAGTACAAAAAAACCTTGGCTATCACGAGGGCACTGAAAAACATCCCTTATTTTGATCAGGCATATTTTTTAGACAATAAAAAACGCTTATAACAGGATTTAAAAATATCCGTTATAAGCGTTTTTCTTTTTATAACTGTTTTTTTTTGCGGTTATATGAGTCGATTTTTGATTTATAGAAGGGTATTTTGTATAAGCATACTTATTTTTATAATTTCTTACATTAATTTCAGTATTCTTTTTAAGTTGACTGTAAAAATAGCCATTGCTCCTTGCATTTGCATATTGGTGATGCCATACGATAGTGCTCTATCATAACCATGTACGTTTTTTAATTCACTGTTTTTGGCTTCTATTTTGTACCGGTGTTTGGCCTTTTCTTTATAATAGTCGGTTTCTTGGAAAGCAATTTGTTCTTGGTGTAATTCTGATTTTATCGATACCGAATATGTTTTTGTCTTTGATCCTTCTTTGTAACATCCTTCTTTTAAAGGACAAGACTTGCATTTTTCAACATCAAAATAGTATGTATCTACTTGATTATTTCCAACATTCTTTTTGCCTTGATGAGCTTTTCTTATAGCCATGTGGCCTGCAGGACAAACAAACCTGTCGGCATATTTATTGTAATCAAATTTATCTTCTTCTTTTCTAATACCTTGTGTTATTGTAGTATTTAGTTTGGCTACTATTTTAATGTTTTGTTCATTTGTGAGCTTTAGATTTTCTTTTCCTGCATAAGCCGCATCGCCAATAATGGCAGTTACATTAATTCCGTTTTCCTGACTAATCTCCAAAAGTTTAGGTAATTCCGGCCCATCTCCTTTCTCTGCGGAGGTTATTACAGCTGCGGTAATAATACGCTCTTCTGTCATCGCTAAATGAGTCTTATATCCAAAGAAAGAACTCTCAGCAGATTTATGATCTATTTTAGCATCTGTATCCTTTGAGAAGTTAAAGTTTTCTTGGATGTCTTCTATAGTTTCTTTAAGCAGGTTAAGCTTTTCTTTTACAGCAGGTATAGAACTCAAAGATTCTTCTTTTTCTATACGCTGCTCAAGTTCTCTACAATAGACTAGTTCTTTTTCTACTTCATTGGTGTGACTCTTCTTTGGCATATGTTCTTTGAATTGATCATCAAATAGATATACCGATTTTCGAAGTAGTTTAGAATGCTCTCTTAATACTTCAATTGCTGAAAATGGATTAGATCTCGATAAAGTATGTGTCGCATCCACTATAATACACCTGGATTTAATGATTCCCTTTTCAACAGCAATATTCACTGTTTTACCAATGAGTAGATTTAATAAGTCTGTATCTTTAAGACGAAGTTTACGAAATTTAGTTAAAGAACTTGGATTAATAACGTCCTCTTCTGGCGTCATTTCTAAGAAATACTTAAAAGACATATCAAAAAGTGAACGTTCTACTACATCAACATCCGATACGTCATAAATTGTCTTTAGAAGCAAATACTTAAACATACCCACCGGACTTTCTGCTGTGCGACCATTATTTGTACAATATTTATTTAGCAACTCATCATAGATGAATGAAAAATCTATAAGTTCGTTGATTTTTCTAAGGAGATTATCCTGAGCAACAATTAAATCATATAATGAAGAGTAGGGACTAAACTGAATTTGTTGCTGTTGAATTAACATCTAAAAAAACTTATTATTGCACTGAAAAGATACAAAAAAAAAGGAGCAGAAAACTTTTAGCCTCTGCTCCTTTTAATTAACAATTTATTTATGAAAAGACTTTTTCAGTGCCCTCGCTATCACCAAGGTTTTTCTTTTTTATATTCTTTCAGATAATCTATCTGTTCTTCATTGTCTGATGAATGGTGGCAGAAGCTGATTAGCAACTTCTCCAAAACCAATTCGAACTTCAGCATTTTCACAGAATCCTCTCATAATAACCGTGTCATTATCTTCAATGAATTTACGTTCGCTTCCGTCTTTTAATTTTAAAGGATTTTTCCCTCCCCATGTCAATTCTAACATCGATCCAAAACTATCAGGAGTTGGTCCTGAAATAGTGCCGGAACCCATCATATCACCAGAATTTACACGACATCCGTTTGAAGTATGATGTGCCAATTGCTGAGTCATTGACCAGTATAAATATTTAAAATTAGATCTGGAAACAATAGTTTCTTCTTGCTCTTCTGGTTTAATGGCAACTTCCAGATGAATATCAAATGCTTTTTTTCCTTTTGTCTGTAAATATGGAAGTGGAGTTGGATCCTGCTTTGGTCCCTTTGTTCTAAAAGGTTCTAAAGCATCCATAGTTACAATCCACGGAGAAATTGATGTGGCAAAGTTTTTAGCTAAAAAAGGCCCAAGCGGTACATATTCCCATTTTTGAATATCACGTGCACTCCAGTCATTCAGCAAAACCATTCCGAAAATATAATCTTCTGCTTCATAAGTCGAAATATTTTCGCCCATAACATTCACATCAGTAGTAATAAAAGCGGTTTCTAATTCAAAATCCACTAATCGTGAAGGACCAAAAACCGGGTATTTCTCACCAGCCGGCAGAGTTTGCCCCATTGGCCTGTGTACAGGAATCCCTGAGGGAACGATCGTAGAACTTCTACCATGATATCCTACCGGAATGTGAAGCCAGTTTGGTAATAATGCATTTTCTGGATCACGAAACATTTTACCAACATTGGTAGCATGTTCTTTACTGGAATAAAAATCGGTATAATCCCCTATCAATACGGGTAATTGCATCTCTACATCATCAATCTTGAAAATAACAATATCTCTGTCTTTTGTTGAATCCCGAAGTTGTGGGTTTTCTGCATCGAAAATATCAGCGATACGATTGCGAACTAACCGCCATGTTTTTTTTCCATCAGAAATAAAATCATTAAGCGTGTCCTGCATAAACATATCATCAGTCAATTCTATCCCTGAAAAATAGTTCAATTGTTGTAAAGCTCCTAAATCTATAGCGAAATCGCCAATTCTGGTTCCTACTGTAACGACATTTTCTTTGGTAAGAAATACACCGAAAGGGATATTCTGAATAGGAAAATCACTATTCTCTGGTACTTCTAACCATGATTTTCTTTTGGTATCGTTGGCGGTTATTGGCATGTGAATGTTAATTATTTGTTGAAAAATTCTATGTCAAATATATCATAATCTAACAGTATCACAAACGTTTTTTTGTATTTTTGCAGGAAATTAACGAAAAACGAAAAAATGCAACGCGACGAACAAATTTTTGACCTTATACTAGAGGAACAAGACAGACAAATTCACGGATTAGAACTTATTGCTTCAGAAAACTTCGTAAGTGATGAAGTAATGGAAGCAGCTGGTTCTGTTTTAACTAATAAATATGCAGAGGGATATCCTGGCAAAAGATACTACGGCGGTTGTGAAGTAGTTGACGTTATTGAGCAGATTGCTATTGACAGAGCAAAGGAATTATTTGGAGCTGAATATGCTAACGTACAGCCTCACTCAGGTTCTCAGGCAAATGCTTCTGTTTTTCATGCTTGTTTACAGCCAGGTGACAAAATATTAGGCTTCGATTTATCACATGGTGGTCACCTTACTCACGGTTCTCCTGTAAACTTTTCAGGACGTGTTTACAATCCGGTTTTTTATGGTGTAGATAAGGAAACTGGAAGATTGGATTATGATAAAATTCAGGAAATTGCAACTAAAGAACAGCCAAAATTAATCATCGCAGGAGCTTCTGCTTACTCTCGCGATATGGATTTTGCACGTTTCAGACAAATTGCTGATAGCGTTGGAGCAATTTTATTTGCTGATATTTCACACCCAGCAGGTCTTATTGCCAAAGGATTATTGAACGACCCAATTCCACATTGCCATATTGTTTCAACAACAACTCATAAAACACTACGCGGACCACGTGGAGGTTTGATTTTGATGGGGAAAGATTTCCCAAATCCTATGGGTTTAACTACTCCAAAAGGAGAAATCAGAATGATGTCGTCATTATTAGATTTAGCTGTTTTCCCTGGAAATCAAGGCGGACCTTTAATGCACATTATCGCTGCTAAAGCGGTTGCTTTTGGTGAAGCGTTAAAAGATGAATTCTTTACATATGCGATGCAATTGCAAAAAAATGCAAATGCAATGGCAGATGCTTTCGTAAAAAGAGGATACAACATTATCTCCGGCGGGACTGATAACCACATGATGCTGATTGACTTAAGAAATAAAAATATCTCAGGAAAAGATGCTGAAAATGCATTAGTAAAAGCCGAAATTACTGTAAATAAAAACATGGTTCCTTTCGATGATAAATCACCGTTTGTAACTTCTGGAATTCGTGTTGGTACAGCTGCTATCACTACTCGTGGTTTGGTTGAGGCTGACATGGAAACTATTGTAGCATTAATTGATAAAGTATTGACAGATCACACAAATGAAGCTGTTATCGAAGAAGTTGCTAATGAAGTGGACGAAATGATGAGCGAAAAACCGATTTTCGTATATTAATATAGTTTCAAGTCTAAAGTTTCAAGTTTAAAGTTTTGTAATGCGGAGAAAAACGCAGAACAGAACTTTAAACTTTTTTCGTTCCTAAGAACCTGAAAGTTGAAACCTGAAACAAAATAAACAAAAAGACCATGGGCGTATTAAGATTACAATTGCCAACTGACCCAAGATGGGTAAATATTGTTGAAAAAAATATCGAAGAAATCCTGACTGACCATGCGTGGTGCGAACAAAAAGCCGCTACAAATGCAATTACAATTATAACCAATAATTCTGAGCATCAGGATTTAGTGAAAGATTTATTGGCTTTAGCCAAAGAAGAAATTGATCATTTCGAGCAAGTTCATAATATTATTATCAAGAGAGGATTAAAACTTGGCCGTGAGCGCAAAGATGATTATGTAAACGAACTTTACTTATACATGAAAAAAAGCGGTGATGGAAGCCGTGTCTCTGGTCTGGTTGAAAGATTATTATTTTCAGCAATGATTGAAGCCAGAAGCTGTGAGCGTTTCAAAGTTTTATCTGAAAACATTCAGGATGAAGAATTAGCTGTTTTTTACAGAGAATTAATGGAAAGCGAAGCAGGACATTATACTACTTTCATCACATACGCAAGAAAATACGGCGTAGGAATTGATGTTGAAAAACGCTGGAGAGAATGGTTGGCTTTTGAAGAATCTATTATTACGAATTATGGCAAAGGTGAAACAATTCACGGATAGTTTTCCCCTCTCCTGTTTTCAAACGCGATAATTACAACTGAACCTTTAATTTTATACTATTTTTAATAGTTTTTAAGTTCTAGACTTTTAAATTGCAGTAAAATTAAAGTCAATTATGATTATGGATAAGATAAAAATACTCTGGGTCGATGATGAAATCGATCTTTTAAAACCTCATATATTATTTCTGGAGAAAAAAAACTATTCAGTTACAACCTGCAACAACGGTCTGGATGCCATTGGTCTTTTTGAAGAAGAAAATTTCGACATTGTTTTTTTAGATGAAAATATGCCTGGAATGAGTGGTTTAGAAACTCTTTCTGAAATGAAAGAAAAAAAATCAGCCATCCCTATGATTATGATTACCAAAAGTGAAGAGGAATATATAATGGAAGAAGCGATTGGTTCTAAAATTGCCGATTATCTGATAAAACCCGTAAATCCTAATCAAATTCTGTTGAGCTTAAAGAAAAATCTGGATCATTCCAGATTAATTTCTGAAAAAACTACTTTAGATTACCAAAAGGAATTTAGAAAAATTTCAATGGAATTAGCCATGGTCAATTCTTTTGAAGACTGGATTGAATTATACAAAAAGTTAATTTTCTGGGAATTAGAATTAGAAAATATCAACGATCAGGCCATGATCGAAATTTTAGAATCACAAAAAGTCGAAGCCAACTCACAGTTTGGAAAATATATCGAACGGAATTACGAAGACTGGTTTGCTCCAAAAGCAGACAAACCTATTCAGTCACATAATTTATTCAAGGAATTGGTTGTTCCGGAAATTAAAAAGAAAGACAAACCTATTTTGTTTGTTGTTATTGACAATCTGCGTTATGACCAATGGAAATCTTTTGAAACCGTAGTCTCAAATTATTATAAATTAGAAAAAGAAGTTCCTTATTTTTCAATACTTCCAACCGCTACACAATATGCCAGAAATGCAATTTTCTCAGGTTTACTGCCCGTGGAAATGGAAAAACAGTTTCCTGAATATTGGAAAAATGATGTCGAAGACGGTGGAAAAAACCTTTATGAAGCTGAATTTTTAAGTGCTCAATTGAAACGCCTGGGGTTAAATATTAAGGAAGATTATTTTAAAATCACTAATTATTCCGGGGGGAAAAAGCTGGCAGAAAATTTCAAAGCTTTAAAAGGTAACGATCTGGTAACAGTAGTCTATAATTTTGTTGACATGTTGTCTCATGCCAAAACCGAAATGGAGGTTGTAAAAGAATTAGCTTCAGACGATAAAGCCTATCGTTCACTAACTTTGAGCTGGTTTAAAAATTCGCCTTTGCTGGAAATCATTCAGCAGGCACAACTTTTAGGCTTCAAATTAATCCTGACAACAGATCACGGAACCATAAACGTAAAAAACCCATCGAAAGTGGTTGGAGACAAAAACACAAGTCTGAATTTACGATACAAAACCGGTCGCAGCTTAACGTACGAACAAAAAGATGTATATGTAGTAAAAGAACCAAAAACTATTGGTCTGCCAGCCATAAACATGAGCAGTTCATTTATTTTTGCGAAAAATGATTTGTTTTTAGCTTATGTAAACAACTACAATCATTATGTAAGTTATTATAAAAACACCTACCAGCATGGCGGAATTTCGCTCGAAGAAATGATTATTCCGCTTTTGGTATTCAACCCAAAATAAACAATTTTAGTCCCGGTTTTATAATTACATTCCGGGACTGATTTAAATTAAAGAAACAAACCAATGAATATCGTTTTTTCATTAGATCAGATTCAGGAAGTAGCAGAAAAAATTATTGCTCAAAATCCAAAAAAAATAATCCTTTTTAACGGAGAAATGGGTGTTGGAAAAACTACTCTTATTAAACAATTATGCAAAACTTTAGGAGTTGAAGATGCTACAAGCAGCCCTACTTTTTCTTTAGTAAACGAATATTATACTTCTAACAATCAAACCGTTTATCATTTTGATTTTTACCGATTAAATAAAGAAACCGAAGCACTCGATATGGGCGTTGACGATTATCTATATTCGGGAAATTGGTGTTTTATCGAATGGTCTGAGAAAATTGCCAATCTGATTCCTGAAGAACATTCTGCAGTTACAATTGAATTACAGGCTGATGGAAAAAGAAATTTAGAGCTGGTTTAAAAAAAATATAAAAGATGTCACAAAAACCAAACATAGAAGCAAAAAAAAACGATTGGAACATTTCTAAAATCTTCCTGAATCTCTGTGAACTTATATTTTTTTATTTACTATGAAAACCCAAAATAACGTAGAAATTATCCCTTTTTCATCAGATTTGAAAGATCACATTAAAATTTTAAATCTTGCATGGCTTACAAAATATTTCAAAGTAGAAGAAAAAGATGATCTCGTGCTTTCAAATCCGCAGGAAGAAATAATTAATAAGGGCGGATTTATTTTTTATGCTAAAAATAATAATGAAATTTTAGGAACTGCTTCTTTAATGAAAATTGATGATCTCACCTATGAATTGAGTAAAATGGCAGTTTCAGATAAAGCTCAAGGATCTGGAATTGGAAATAAATTACTGGATCATTGTTTGGCTGTTGCTCAGGAAAATAATATTAAAAGACTTATTCTTTATTCAAATCGAATTTTACTTCCAGCAATTCATTTATATAAAAAATTCGGCTTTACTGAAATTGTTCTGGAAGAAGGACTTTATGAAAGAGCAGACATAAAAATGGAAAAAATAATACCTTAATTATTACAGCAGTATTAGCAGAATTTTTATATGATTTTAAAACTTTTTACGTAATTTGTACTCTTAATTATTTTGCATACCCCATGTCAATAACCTTAACTCCATTTACGAAACAACAATTGTTGCCACAAGAAGAAAAACTTGAAATTGGCCGCAAAAAAAGAGAACTTTTTATCGGTATCCCCAAAGAGACAAGTTATCAGGAACGCCGTATTTGTTTAACTCCCGATGCAGTAAATTCCTTAACATATGCGGGACATCGTGTTATGATTGAATCCGGGGCAGGAGAAAGTTCCAGTTACTCTGACAAGGAATACAGTGATGCCGGAGCAGAAGTCACAAAAGACACTAAAAAAGTTTTTGGTTGTCCGTTATTGCTAAAAGTTGAGCCGCCTACTTTGGCAGAAATCAAAATGATTAATCCTGAAACGACAATCATATCTGCGATTCAGTTGAAAACAAAAAAGAAAGCTTATTTCGAAGCTTTAGCTCAAAAAAAAATCACTGCACTTGCTTTTGAATATATTAAAGACGAAGACGGCTCCTATCCTGCCGTAAAATCATTAAGCGAAATTGCCGGAACAGCTTCTATTCTGGTTGCTGCAGAGCTCATGATTACAAATGAATTTGGAAAAGGACTTTTATTTGGAAACATTACTGGTGTCCCTCCTACTGATGTCGTTATTTTAGGTGCTGGAACCGTAGGTGAATTTGCTGCAAAAACCGCTATTGGGTTAGGCGCAAATGTAAAAGTTTTTGACAATTCTATTACTAAATTGCGTCGTTTACAAAATAATCTTAATCAACGTGTTTTTACTTCAACAATTCAACAGAAAGCACTACTTAAAGCCTTAAGACGTTGTGATGTTGCCATAGGTGCTATGCGAGGAAAAGAACGCTGTCCGATTGTTGTTACTGAAACTATGGTAGAACATATGAAAAAAGGTGCTGTAATTGTTGATGTAAGTATTGATACCGGAGGTTGTTTTGAGACTTCTGAGGTAACAACCCACGAAAAACCAACATTTATAAAAAGCAATGTCTTACATTATTGCGTACCCAATATTCCTTCCAGATATTCTAAAACAGCTTCTCTTTCAATAAGTAATATCATTACTCCTTATCTGCTTCAGATAGCTGAAGATGGTGGTTTAGAAAGTGCTATCAGATGTAATAAAGGCTTAAAAAACGGAATTTATTTATACCACGGAATCCTGACTAACAAAGCTATTGGAGAATGGTTTGATTTACCTGACAACGATATTAATTTACTTGTTTTCTAAAACAACTTTAACTTACCTTTGCAAAAAAAATTAATTCATGAAGTTCGTACATCGTTTTGCTTATTATTTGGTTGGTTTAGTTATGGGATGCTTTTTTGTAGCGCTCGTTTTTAGTGGAAAAGATACTCGCTGCAATTACTTTCCGAATGCCCGGGTTTTAAATAGTTTGAGAACCAAACCTTTTCAGTATTCAGAAAAAGCAATTCAAACGCTTAATCAAAAATGGGTAGACACCAGTGATATTAAAAATACATTGCAGTTTGGTGATGTCGATTTTGATCAGAGTAATGTTCCGTACAAAAAAGGAAAATTATATATTATAGAAGGAAAAACGATTAAAAACCAAGAGATTATTCTTAAAGTGACCAACTACGAAAACAAAGCTGTTCTAGAGGAAATCATTAAAAAATAATCTAATAAAATATATTTATAAAAAAAGGATAGTAAAAGCTATCCTTTTTTTATGCCTTAAATTTTATAATGAAAACTAAAAGCCCTAGCCCTGATGGAAACGGCATCCTTTTGTGGCGGGGTTCGCCACAAAAGATATAGTGGACAGCAGGAACAGCTTCTAAATTTAAACTTACTAAATTACAAACCAATTCTTCTAAAGAAAAAAAGGTTCAACCGTAAAGCTGAACCTTCTATGTGAATTAATAACTATTATTTTTTATAATATTTTCGATATTTAGGATATGTTATGGCTCCAATTATTGAAATCGTCCCTAATGAATACCAGATCCAGTTTAACGAATGTGCCTCTCCGCTTGCGTATGAGTGAAGACCTACCAAGTGGAAATTTACACCATAATAAGTAAACAAAATAGATAAAAAAGCAAACATACTCATTAAATTAAAAAACCATTTTCCGCGTAAAGCTGGTACAAAACGAGCGTGAATTACAAATGCGTAGACCATAATCGAGATTAAAGCCCAAGTTTCTTTTGGATCCCATCCCCAGTAACGTCCCCAGCTTTCGTTGGCCCATTGGCCTCCAAGGAAGTTTCCTATCGACAACATGATTAAACCAATTGTCAATGCCATTTCGTTGATGTATGTGATCTCTTTGATGTTCAAATCCATTTTGGCTTTGTTGTTTTTGTTGGTAAAGAAAATCAGCACCAAAGACACAAAACCAAGTATAAATCCTAATGCAAATGGGCCGTAACTCGCTACGATTACCGCAACGTGAATCATTAACCAATAGGAATTAAGAACAGGCTGTAAATTGGCAATTTCCGGATCAATCCAGTTCATGTAGGCCGCCATTAAAATCATTGCACTTACAAAGGCACATGATGCAACGGTCAGTTTTGATTTACTTTCCGTTTTAATAGCAGACAAATGGAATAAAAGCCATAATATAGACATATTAGGAAAAATAATTCCGAAATCAAAAGCTAATCCGAAGAACATCGCTGCCCAAGCCACATAAACTATAGATTCGTAAGCATTACTCCACGGAGCGTGACCTGAAATATACCAGCGTGCAATCAATCCCAATGTGTGAAGCAAAAATAATAATGCTACAATTATATGGAAACCATTTACCGTTATGCGAATCCATTTTTTCTCAAAAAAGATATTTAAGATGGTAAAAAACAACATCAAAATTGAAGCCGTTATATACCAATATGGCAGTACTTTGAAAACATCATATTTATTATAGGCGATTTCGGCATCAATTTTTTGCTCGCTTGGACGAACTTTTGCTCCAAATTTCTTTTGAAAACCATTGATACTTTCTACCAAATCATCTGCAGTTTTAAAATCTTTAGAAATTGAACCGTTATTTAAAGCATTAAAATACAATGGGATTATTTGCTTTACATAAGTTTCATCCATTCCTTTTAAACCAGCGTTGCCAATTTCTAAATAAGAAATCCATTTATTATTTGGATCATTCGGAATTGGAAAAATCCTTAATATACTGCCGCTTAAAGCAGATTCCATCAGGTTTACTTTCTTATCTGTTTCTACAAAATCTTTCTCAAAATTATTCGGATTTGCAGCTTTATAAGCATCATCTAAATAAGGAGATAATTTGTAATTTCCGTTTTCATCAAAAAACTTCACAAATGGAGCAAATTCTGCGTCTTTGTCAACTCCTATGATTTTACGGATACTGTCGTTTCCACTCTTAATATAAATTAGCGGAACCTGAATCCAAACCTGTGCATATTGTGTCATTGATAAAAATACCTGATCAGAATTCATTCCGTTGTAAGTATCTTTATGGCTTACTTTTCGTAATAATTCAGAAGAGAAAGTATTGATAGGCTTCATTCTTCCTCCTGCATCCTGAATAATCAAACGTCCAAATTTAGCGGCATGTTCTTTTGGTGCTTTGTAAATATTCAGCAATGAATCCATTTGTTTTTGACTTGGCGGACGTGTAACATGATTTGCATGATCGTTAGGGTCTTCGGTATGATTGTGATCGTGATTATGACCAGGAGTATGAACATGAGGTTCCTGGGCAAAACCATTAAAACTTAGCATTAAAATCAAAATCGTAATTAATTTTGCCTTCTTATTTTTTACTTTTTCAAGTTTGCGTTTTAGATCTGCAAAACGGGAACCTTTGGTAAACATAATAGCCATTAAACCAAAATACAACATAAAATATCCTAAATAAGTAATTGAAGTTCCCCAAAAATCATGATTTACAGATAAAATTGTTCCTTTTTCATCCGGATCAAATCCTGCTTGAAAAAAACGATATCCTTTATGATCTAAAACGTGGTTCATATAAATTCGGGCATCAAAAGTTTCAGATGAATCCTGAACAGTTACTTTACTTTCAAAAGAGGAATAACTCTTCTCTGTCCCAGGATATTTAGTAGCTATAAAATCATTTAGTTTGATTTTGAAAGGTGTTGTATAAGCTTTACTTCCGTAGAATAAGGTATAATCAATGTTTCCAATTTTTATTGATTTTGGCTCTCCTTGTTTACCTTTTGATCCTAAAAGTGTAACTTCTTTTTCCTGCCCCTCTGCCCTCAATTTCACAATTAAGGCATCATTATGATTTTTAGCTTTAAAATCATTATTTGATTCATAATCAACAGTTCCTCTTACTGCAGGATCCGGAAATACAATTCGTATATCACCAATACTGTACAAAGAACGCATCATTAAAGGCTGTACATTATCTTTGGTTACTTTTCCCTGAAATTTGTCAGCCATTCGCATAAAGTCCCCTTCAAAAGGAGTCTGAATAGTATATTTATCTCCAGTTGTATTTATATTAATTGCACCATCGGTTGGTTTATTCAAGGCGAATAAAACGTTGTGAATATTTTGAACTTCACCTTCTTTCAGAAAATGTTCCTCACGTCCACCGGCTCCTGCTTCAACTAATTTAATGTATAAGACTCCTTTTGTATCCGGCTTTATAGTTTCTTTTGCTCCCATGATGTATTTAACGTAACTTACTTCGAAAGGAGTTTGGTCAAATTTACCCGAAAGTGTAAAATCATTATTGGTAACAGGCGAAAACAAATAGCTTTCCTCAAAAGTTCTGCGTTTCATTTCTCCTTTATATTCTCCGTCTGCAAAAACGGTTAAAAATGTTTTTTCTGAAAGAATTTGGTTTTCTGCAGCACCTTCACGGATTGGCATTACACCTTCATAACTGATATAACGAGTAATAAAAGCTCCTAAAAGAATAAAAATAAAAGCAACGTGAAGTAATAAAGTTGCCCATTTTTCTTTTTTCAATAATTGATAACGTTTAATATTTCCAAAGAAATTTATCATAAAAAAGACCATTATAGCCTCGAACCACCATGTGTTATAAATCAAAATTCGGGCGGTATCCGTATTGTATTTACTTTCGATAAAAGTCCCAATACCCATTGCGACTGCAAATGTTAAAAAAAGAACGGCCATTAATCGTGTAGAAAACAAAAAAGAGAATATTTTTTTATCCATTTTTGAAGGAATTACTGTGTATAAAAGTGGCACAAAAGTACTTAAAAATGTTGAGTTGCAGTATTTGTCTTTTGTTAATAAAAACCAAAAAGAGTTCATTTAAACTTAGTTAAATCTTAATTAAACAGGTTTTCTATTACAATTCAATTTTAATGACTCCTTATACCATTCAAGTACAAATTTCACATAATGAATTCAAAACTCTAACATTTCTATATCTTTAAAAAAATGCTAATTTTGCGACATGATTGAAACAACAATAATCGGTTCAGGAAATGTCGCTCAGCATTTGATAAAAGCTTTCACTAAAAGTGAATCAGTCAAAATTGGACAAGTATTTTGCAGAAAAAAAGAAGCCTTATTACATCTGGTTGATTCTGAAAAAATTGTAACTGATTTTTCAGATTTAAAAGAAGCCGATTTGTATATTATTTCGATTACAGATGATGCCATTTCTGAAGTATCAGAACAATTACCTTTTCAAAATAAATTAGTAGCTCATACATCAGGAACTTCTTCAATTAATCTTTTAAATTTGAAAAACCGAAGAAGCGTTTTTTATCCGTTACAAACTTTTTCCAAAACCAAGCCTGTTGATTTTTCAATTATTCCGATTTGTCTGGAAGCAGAAAATGAAGCGGATTACAGTATTTTGGAAACGGTTGCTAAAAGCATTTCGAATACTGTTTTTTCAATCAGTTCAGAACAAAGAAAAGCATTACATGTTTCAGCTGTTTTTGTCAACAATTTCACAAATCATTTGTATCAAATTGGACAAGAAATTTGTGAAGAACACCAGGTTCCTTTCGAAATTTTAAAACCCCTCATTCTCGAAACTGCAGAAAAAATAAAAACCCTTACACCCGTTGACGCCCAAACAGGTCCGGCAAAACGCAATGATTCTGTCACAATTGAGGCGCATCTGAATTATTTAACTAATGAAAATCAGAGAAACATCTATAAAATCCTAACACAATCTATACAAAATAATGGCAAAACACTTTAAAGAAATAATGAATGACATCACAACGTTTGTTTTTGATGTCGATGGCGTACTTACAGACAGTTCTGTTTTTGTAACCAACGAAGGCGAAATGCTTCGTACAATGAACATCCGTGACGGATATGCTATGAAAGCAGCTGTAGAAAGTGGTTTTAAAGTATGTATTATTTCCGGCGGAAGCAATGAAGGCGTTCGCATCAGATTGCGTAATTTAGGAGTAACGGATATATATTTAGGAACTCCTGATAAAGTACAAACTTTTAAGGAATATACTGAAAATAATAGCATTAAACCTGAAAATGTATTATATATGGGGGATGATATTCCTGATTTTCATGTTATGAAACTTGTTGGTTTACCAACCTGCCCTCAGGATGCAAGTCCTGAAATTAAAAATATTTGCCGTTATGTTTCACATGTTAAAGGCGGAAGAGGTGCTGTTCGTGATGTAATCGAACAAGTCATGAAAGTACAGGGAAAATGGATGGAATATTTTAATGGTCAACACGATTAGTTTAATTTAACAAAATCCCTAACAATTACCTACTTAGAATATTATAAAATGAAATATCTTAAACTCATTCGCTATCAAAACCTATTAATGCTTGCATTTATGCAGTTTTTATTCCGTTATGCCTTTTTAAAAGGACAGAATATTCCTTTGGCCTTATCAGACTGGCAATATGGTTTATTGGTTTTAAGTACCGTTTTAATTGCTGCTGCAGGTTATGTAATTAATAATATTTTTGATACTGAAACTGATAGAATCAATAAACCAAACGATGTTATAATTGGTAAAGGAATTTCTGAAGCCAGGGGTTATAACATTTATATTGCCCTGAATATTACGGGTGTTGCAATTGGATTTTATTTATCAAATGTTATTCAGAGACCGGGTTTTTCTACTATTTTTATATTAATTGCTTCAATGCTTTATTTTTATTCCACAACCCTGAAACAAATTATGATTTTAGGAAACATTATTGTGGCTTTGGTATTGGCACTGAGTGTAATTATTATTGGGATTTTCGATATTTTTCCTGCAATAATACCCGAAAACAAAGCACAAATGACCAGTTTGTTTTCCATTTTAACCGATTATGCTCTATTTGCTTTCATGATTAATTTTATCCGGGAAATAATCAAAGACATAGAAGATGTTAATGGAGATTACAACCAGGGGATGAATACGCTTCCTATTGCTATTGGTGTTAGCCGGACGACAAAAATTGCTTCAATTATTTCCATTATTCCTTTTGTTCTATTGCTTTTTTACATTAAAAACTATTTTGTTGAAAATGGTCTTTTGATAGCTACCTTATATTCATTTATATTCGTTTTGGCGCCGCTCCTTTATTTTATAATTAAAGCATTTACTGCTAAATCACAAAAAGAGTTTCATCATTTGAGTATTGTTTTAAAATTAATTTTACTTTTCGGAATTTTATCAATTGTGGTAATTACCTTAAACATTCATTATAATGCTTAAAGAAAAACTAAAAAAATATACCTTAATTCTGGCTTCGGGTTCGCCTAGAAGACAGCAATTTTTTAAGGATTTGGATTTGGAGTTTGAAATTCGTTTAAAAGATATTGAAGAAATATATCCTCCAGAATTAAAGGCTATAGAAATTACAGACTTTTTAGCACTTTTGAAAGCAAATGCATTTGAAGGAGAATTGAAAGAAAACGAAATTTTAGTTACCAGCGATACTATTGTATGGCACCAAAATAAAGCATTAGGCAAACCTAAAGATGCTAAAGAAGCTTTTGAAATGATAAAATCTATGTCCGGTACTACTCATGAAGTTATAACATCGGTTTGTTTTAAAACCAGCTCTTCTTCTACAATTTTAAATGATATTACAAAAGTTACTTTCAATAATTTATCTGATGAAGCTATTTTATACTATATAGAAAACTATAAACCTTATGATAAAGCCGGCGCTTATGGCATACAGGAATGGTTTGGTTTTATGGCTGTTGCTAAAGTCGAAGGTTCATATACCAATGTTATGGGATTACCAACATCAAAAGTTTATAATTATTTAAGTATATTAGAGTAAAAATTTAATTATGTTTTCTTTCAAGGAATATTCAAAAGAAATATTAGCAACAATAGTCCTCTTTATAGTATTAATGTTGCTTAGAATAATAGTAGCTAAACTAATTCGAAAATTTGCAAAAACCAGTGAAAGACTTGAACACAGAACAAACCTTATTATTAAATACATTCATTTACTAATGAATACACTGGTGATTATTAGTTTAATCATCATTTGGGGAGTCGATACTAAGGATATATTTATAACCGTTTCATCAATTACAACTGTAATTGGCGTTGCTATGTTTGCACAATGGTCAATTTTAAGCAATATCACTTCCGGAATGATTTTGTTTTTTTCATTTCCTTTCCGAATTGGAGACACTATAAAAATTCATGACAAAGATTTCCCGATTGAAGCAGAAATTGAAGACATAAGTGCTTTTCATGTGAATTTAAGAACAAAAGAAGGCGAAAAAATCATCTTCCCTAATAATCTCTTACTACAGAAAGGAATCTCTATAATGACCAGCACGTATGAAGAGAAAGAATTTTTTGATTAGCAATTAATGGAAATTTTATAAACTATTTTTTAAAAGCTAAAACAATATAAAGTAAATAAAGTTTAATATTTGATTAGCCTAATTTTAGTTTTAAATTCCAATAAAATGAATCAACCTGTCACACTGCCTTTTTATGCCAAATTAACCTTTATATTATTATCTGTAATTTGTATTGGTATCATAACTTACATTGGGAGTAATATAATCACTCCTGTAATGTTAGCCTTTTTATTTACAGTTTTGTTATTGCCTCTGCACACTTTATTACATCACAAAATACATATTCCTATATATTTTGCTTCATTTATCACTGTAGTGATTTTTGTTCTTTGTATAGCAGCAATTTTAGCTTTCATATCTTATCAGGTAACAGATATTGCTAATGATTTTGATATTATTAAAAAAAATGCAATAGCTTTTTTTAATAATGCGCAATCCTATATTCATGAAAAGTTTCAAATAAGTATTTGGGAGCAAAAAAAATATATTGAAAAAGTAACGAACGATTCTGTACAAAATGGCTCTGGAACTATAGGAACTGCAATTGGTTCACTAAGCGATATATTATTTAATGCCATGCTTGTGGTCGTTTTTACATTTTTGTTTCTTTTATACAAAACTCACTTTATTCTCTTTTTGGCTAAATTATTTAACAAGGAAGATCATGCAAAATTGAAAGAGATCATTACTCAAATAAAAATTTCTATAAACAATTATATCCTGGGACTTATTTTCGAAATGTTTGTAGTTTCTATTTTAACAGGTCTGGGCCTATGGATTATAGGAGCCAAATATTTTATTCTGCTTGGACTTATGACAGGAATTTTAAATTTAATCCCATACATCGGAATTATGATTGCGGGCATTCTAACTATTCTATCTTCACTTACCGGAACTCCTGATTTGTCTATAATTATAAGTATTCTTATTGTAAATATTATTGTACAACTCATAGATAACAATATACTTGTTCCCCTAATTATAAATTCAAAAGTTGAAATTAATGCTTTAGTTTCAATAATTGGAATTATCATAGGCGGGGGTATTGCAGGAATTTCAGGAATGTTTTTGGCAATTCCGCTTTTGGCTATTTTAAAAATTATTTTTGACAGAATCGAACCCTTAGAACCTTGGGGCTACGTTATGGGTAATCATATGCCGAAAAAATTTACATGGCGAATCAGAAAATTAAAAACTGAAAATTAAAATTGTTTTTTTTATCTTCTGCATATTATTTTAAATTATATAATCACCAATAATTTACGCTAACTTTATTTGCATGTCTCGAAACTTTATCAAAATCTTTTTGCTTTTTCTTTTCCTTTGGAATTTTTCCCAAAGCGCTTCTTCACAAGAAAAACAGACTAAAAAAGATAGTATTGAGAAATATGATAAAATAAAAAAACTTTCAGAAAAAAGAAAATTCACAACTTTTTTAAAGAGAATCATTTTCAAACCTTCCAAAATAAAAAAGAAAAATGAAACTTTGGTCAAAAAAGAATCTCTTCCGAATGTTGATGGAAAAATTATTCGAAAAATCAGAATTATTACCTTAGATCCTTTTGGTCGATCAGATACTGACTCTACAATGGCACCAAAGAATTGGGGAGAGAGAACAGGAAATAAATTACACCTTAAAACTAAAAAATTCGCTATACAAAATTTATTACTCTTTAGACGTAATTCACCGTATGATACCTATAAAATAAAAGAAACAGAACGTATTATCAGATCTCAAAGATATGTCAGCAAAGTTACAATTTCAGGAGAACTAGTTTCAACAAGCAATGATTCTATTGATATTACTGTCCGGGTTTTAGATTCGTGGAGCTTACTTCCAAAATTCTCAATATCGAGTTCAAGAGTTGGTGTTGGATTTAACGACCGCAATATTTTAGGTTCAGGACAACAACTCGAATATAAATTTACCAATAGATTTGACGATGGACATAATGCACATGATGCCTTATACACTATTCCGAATATCAAAAATACTTTTATCACTACTAAATTAAGATATTACAATGATTTAGATGATAACTATATAAAAAGTATCTCTATGGAGCGTCCTTTTTATTCACCTTTAACTAAATGGGCGGGCGGTTTTATTTTAGGACAGCAATTTAAACGGGACACTTTACAAGATGCAAATTTAAAATATGAATTTCAGCCCTTCAAATACAACACTCATGATTTTTGGGTTGGTAAAGCTTTTAATATTACAGGTGTAAGTCCAAAAAAAGAAAGAACAACTAACCTTATTGTTTCGGGCCGTTTTTTAAATATCGATTACACTGAAAAACCTAGCCTGGCATTTGATACAATCAATTTTTTTTCAGACGAAAAAATGGTTTTACTGGGTCTTGGAATAAATACACGGGAATTCGTCAAAGACAATTATATTTTTAGAAATGGAAATACTGAAGACATTCCTATTGGAAGAATTTACGGAATAACGGCCGGTTATCAGTATAAAAATAAAATATGGAGACCATATATAGGAGCACAAGCCTCTTTTGGCGACTATTATAAATGGGGATTTTTGAGTACTAATTTCGAGATTGGCACTTTTTTTCATCAAGCAAAAACCTATCAGACTTCTATTTCCTTTCAAGCCAATTATTTTACAAATTTATTGACATTTGGGGACTGGAAATTAAGGCAATTTATTAAACCCGAAGTAATGATCGGAATTAACAGGGCTAATTCTATAGGTGATCAGCTCACCATAAACGAAAATTACGGAATTCAGGGATTTAATGCAGCTCATTACGGCAAAAGCAAAATGGTATTAACATTGCAAACGCAAACATATGCTCCGAAAGAAATTTTAGGTTTTAGATTAAATCCCTACCTAAATTATTCAATTGCCGTTCTGGGAAACAGTACGTCAGGTTTACTTCAAAACAAATATTATTCAAAAGTTAGTATGGGTGTTTTAATAAGTAATGATTATCTCGTCTTCAGTTCATTTCAGCTTTCTGTTTCATATTATCCAACTATACCTTTTCAGGGCGAAAATATTTTCAAAACAAATACTTTTCAAACTTCAGATATAGGCCTTCACTCATTTGAATTAGGAAAACCGAAAATTGTAGAATATAAATAATCTAATCAAAAATTATCTAATTTTTGATTCTGTTGTTTTAATTTCATAAGATTCTAAAAATCAGCAAAATCAAGCATTACAGCATATTTTACTTTTCAAAAAAAATATTTTTACAGACATAATTCATTCTAGAATATTATTTTTGGCACAGTATATGGATATCCATACACAGATTAACAATTAAATTTTATTAAAAATGAAAACTATAAAATTAGCAATCGCTGGATTATTTCTAATAGTTGCAAATACGACACAAGCTCAGGTATCAATAAACGTTAATATAGGAACTCCGCCTGCATGGGGACCTGCAGGATATTCAGAAATGGAATATTATTATCTTCCTGATATCGAAGCTTATTATGATGTACGTGCTTCACAATTTATTTATTTCGGAGGAGGAAGATGGGTTAGAACAACATATTTACCAAGAGCATACAGAAATTATGATTTATATGGAGGCTACAAGGTGGTACTAACAGATTACCACGGAAGAACTCCCTATAAATACTTTGATCGCCATAAAGTAAAATACTATAAAGGATACCATGGCGCTCCTCAAAGATGTTACAAACCGAGAGCTGCTTACAGTTACAATGACCGTCGTCATGATAATCGTAAAAATTACAAACATTATGACAAACATGATAGACACGAGAAACATGATAGACATGACCAAGACGATAGAAATGACAGACACGATGATCATCATGGTCACGGAAGAAGATAAGTATTAATTTACAACACAAAAGAGTATCAAAAAAATTGATACTCTTTTTTTTATAGATATCGAAATAAATTTATCCGACAGTAATGAAAAAAAGCGATCATTCTAGAGATGAATGATAACTACACTTATAACATCTTATTTTCATTAGCTAATTATCAAAAGTAATTAAATCACTTTTGATATTAAATTTGAAAATAATAACGAAACAAATTAAATATCTAGTAAACAAATTCATAAGATATACAGTCGTTTCAATAAATTAAAATAATTATCTTTAATATTTAAATTACGGTATAAAAAAAAACCGTCTAAATATTTAGACGGTTTTACTTTATTGTTAACTCATTTCAAATACTACATTGTAGCTTTTAATGCTTTAGCTTCAGCAGTCATTTCAAGTGCTTTATATACACCTAACAATGTTTTAGAAACATCTTGGTTTTTAGGATCTAGCTCATTTGCTTTTTTAAGATAAGGAATAACACTCTTAAATACAGCTTCTCTCTGTCCTTTAAGTACATCGTAACGTTTCATATCCTTTGCAGAAGTACCTAATTTATTCATTTCATCAATAATTGGTTTCTCTGCCTCTAATTTCAATGCTGCAAGATTAAGATAAGCATTTGCATAGTTAGGATCGATTTCAATAACCTTTAAATAGTACTTCTCAGCATCTACAGCGTTTTTTGCATTTGCACTAAGTACGCCAAGATTGAAAATTAATTCTTTATTATTTGGATCTTTTTGTAAAGCTTCTCCAACTAATTTTTTATATGTATCAAAATCTTTAGTTTCTAAATACAAGTTAGCCTCAGACAGAATTAAAGAACTATCGTCTGGATTTGCTTTTCTTGCATCTGAAATTGCTTTTTTTGCATCTTCAGTACGTCCTTTTTGAAGCAAAATTAAAGCATAATTTTTATAAACTTCACCTCTTTTAGAAGGAATTGTTTCAGTTTTAGGTTTCTCGTGGGTACCTAATTTCACTGCCATATCTCTTTCATTTGCCGTATTGAAGCCATCCTCATTACCGGAAATTTTATTTAGGGCAGTATAGCTAGTTCCTTTTCCTGAATAATTTAGTTTTTTCAATTGTTCATACAATGGCAAAGCTGCATCATAATCCTGAGCGTTTACATATGTTGATGCTGCATAATATAAATTGATTGTGTCTTTTTGATCTAATAAATAAGCATCATACAATTTTTTTGCACCCTCTGCTGCTTTATTTGACTGAGTATCGGCAATAGCAGCATTAATCAATTTACCCTTAATTTGCGTAATTGATGTAGCTGCCTGAGTTGAATACTTTTGCTTACCTGATGCTTTTTCCAAATCAATTAGTTTTTTATAACTTTCTGCTGATAAAGACAGGTTTTTACCAGTTTCTACACTTTTGTTTGCAAGCTCTAAATAAGCATTACCTTGTACAAAATAGTATTGAGCCTGCTCAACATCTTTTGCATTTACTACCATATTTTCAGCATCTTTCAATATTGAAATTGCTCCTTGAGCATCACCACCTTTTAATGCTTTTTCAGCACTTTTTATTTGATCTTTTTGAGCAAAAGTAGCTACTGAAATCAATAATGCTGATGCAAGTATTACATATTTACTTTTCATAATATTCAATTTGTGTATTTAATTTTAATTTGTGTGGATAAATTTTCTATTCTTCAGATTCTTCTTCTTCAGAATCATCCTCGTCTTCAATTTCTTCCTCAGAATCATCATCTTCATCATCTTCTACAACACCATCATCTTCAAGAACTTCTAAATCTGGTTTAACTCTTTCGATTACTGATTCTATTACATTTCCATCTTCATCTACTACAACTTCTTCCGCATCATCTTTCATTACTTTCGTAACCGCTGCAATTGAATCTTTACCTTTTAGGTTAATCAATCTTACACCCTGAGTTGCACGTCCCATGACACGTAAGTCTTCAATAGCCATTCTGATAGTTAATCCTGATTTATTGATAATCATTAAATCATCAGAGTCGGTCACAGCATTAATCGATATTAATTTACCAGTTTTCTCAGTAATATTAAGAGTTTTAACTCCTTTACCACCTCGGTTTGTAATTCTGTACACATCTTCTCCATCGTCATCAACTAATTTTGTACGTTTTCCATAACCGTTTTCTGTAACAACTAAAATTTGTGAATCATGAATATCGTTTTTATCGACAGTAACCATACCAATTACTTCATCAGTATCATCTTTTAAAGTAATCCCGCGAACTCCGGAAGCTGTTCTTCCCATTGGACGCGTTTTTGTTTCTTCAAAACGAACCAGTTTACCTGATTTTACTGCTAAGATAATCTGGCTTTCACCATTAGTTAATTGTGCTCCCATTAACTCATCACCTTCTTTAATAGTAATAGCAGCAACACCATTTACCCTAGGTTTAGAATATTTCTCTAAAGATGTTTTCTTAACCTGACCTTGCTTAGTAACCATTACAAGGTTATGACTGTTGATATAATCTTTGTCCTTCAAATCTTGTGTACAAATGAAAGCTTTTACCTTATCATCACTTTCAATGTTCACTAAGTTTTGAATTGCTCTACCTTTTGCCGTTTTACTTCCTTCCGGAATTTCGTAAACACGCATCCAAAAACATTTTCCTTTTTGCGTAAAGAACATCATATATTGGTGATTGGTAGCAACAAACATGTGTTCAAGGAAATCCTGATCTCTTGTTCCTGCACTTTTTTGACCAACTCCTCCTCTATTTTGAGTTTTGTATTCTGTAAGATTTGTACGTTTTATGTAACCTGCATGAGAAATTGTAATAACAACATTTTCATCGGCAATCAAATCTTCAATACTTACATCACCACCCGAATATTCAATTTGGGAACGACGTTCGTCACCATACTTATCACGGATTTCAACAAGTTCTTCCTTAATTAAATTGGTTCTTAAATTTACATCTGCTAATAAAGCTTTCAAATGATCGATTAATTTCATCAATTCTTCATATTCAGCTCTTAATTTATCCTGCTCCAGTCCAGTTAATTGGCGTAGACGCATTTCAACAATTGCACGAGCCTGAATATCTGATAATTTAAATCTTTCAATTAATTTTTCACGGGCTTCTTCTGTATTTTTCGAACCTCTGATTAACGCAATTACTTCATCAATATTGTCTGAAGCAATAATTAATCCTTCTAAAATATGTGCTCTTTCTTCAGCTTTACGTAATTCAAACTGAGTTCTTCTAACTACAACATCATGACGGTGCTCAATAAAATAATGAATCATATCTTTCAGATTCAGCATTTGTGGGCGGCCTTTTACTAATGCAATATTGTTTACACTGAAAGAAGACTGCAATTGTGTAAACTTATATAAGGTGTTTAAAACTACATTTGGAGTTGCATCACGCTTTAGGATATAAACGATACGCATACCGTTTCTGTCTGATTCGTCACGAATATTAGCTATACCATCGATTTTCTTTTCGTTAACGAGGTCTGCTGTACGTTTGATCATATCAGCTTTATTAACCTGATACGGAATTTCAGTAACAATAATCGATTCTCTTCCATCAACTTCTTCAAAACCAACTTTAGCACGCATTACGATACGACCTCTACCGGTTTTAAATGCTTCACGAACGCCTTCATAACCATATATTATACCTCCTGTTGGAAAATCCGGAGCTTTAATATGTGTCATTAATTCGTCTACCTCAATATCGTTATTGTCTAGGTATGCTAAAGTACCATTAATAACTTCAGTTAAATTATGTGGAGGCATATTTGTCGCCATACCAACAGCAATACCCGTTGCCCCGTTCACTAATAAAGTAGGAACCCTGGTAGGCATAACTTTTGGCTCATATAATGTATCGTCAAAGTTCAATTGAAAATCAACTGTTTCTTTTTCGATATCTGCCATAATTTCTTCCGAAATCTTTTTCATTCTGGCCTCGGTATAACGCATTGCAGCCGGACTGTCTCCATCTACAGAACCAAAGTTACCCTGACCATCTACCAAAAGATAACGCAAACTCCATTCCTGAGCCATACGTACCATGGCATCATAAACAGATGTATCTCCGTGTGGGTGATACTTACCCAAAACCTCTCCTACGATTCTCGCAGATTTTTTGTGGGCTGATCTTGATGTTACTCCTAAGTCATACATTCCGTAAAGAACTCTTCGATGCACTGGTTTCAAGCCATCTCTAACATCTGGAAGTGCTCTTGATACGATTACTGACATCGAATAATCGATGTAAGCTGATTTCATTTCATCTTCGATGTTAATAGGAATTAACTTTTCTCCTTCAGACATAAGTTGTTATATTAAATAATTATTTTAGTTTCAAAGCGTGCCAAGATACGTTTTTTTGAAATTTTTATAACTATTTTCACACACTTATTTCAATGATTTATTAACAACTTTATTTTATGCTTTAGTTAATAAATTAAGCGTTTTTTAACGTTTTTATTGTTATTTTTTTTGTCTATTAGCTGACACGAGATTTCAAAGGGTATGGTTTTTGTTTTTCAAAAACTAAATCATTAAATTTACAATACCAATTATATATTATGGATGATAATTTTTCACCAAGAGTAAAAGATGTTATTACATACAGTAAAGAAGAAGCCCTACGTCTAGGACATGACTTTATTGGTACTGAACATCTAATGCTGGGCATTTTAAGAGATGGTAACGGAAAAGCTATTCATATTCTTAATAACCTGGCAGTCGATTTAGATCATTTACGCAGGAAGGTAGAAATACTGAGTCCAGCCAACCAGAGCGTTGAAGTAAATACAGAAAAGAAGAATCTTCATCTTACCCGACAGGCCGAAAGAGCCCTGAAGACAACTTTCTTAGAAGCTAAAGTATTTCAAAGTTCATCAATAAGCACGGCGCACCTGCTTTTATGTATCTTACGAAACGAAAATGATCCAACAACCAAGTTATTGAATAAGCTGAAAATAGATTATGATATAGCTAAAGAACAATATTTAAATATGACTCCAAACGAAGAAGAATTCTTAGAAAACTTGCCAAAAAACGAATCATATAATGATGATTCAGGACAAGATGACAGTCTAAAAGAAAGTAGTTTCAACAATCCAGCCAATAAGTCAAACAAAAAATCTAAAACTCCTGTATTAGATAATTTTGGGAGAGATTTAACAGAAATGGCCGAGGAAGGAAAACTTGATCCTGTTGTAGGTCGCGAAAAAGAAATTGAACGTGTTTCTCAAATTTTAAGCCGCAGAAAAAAGAACAACCCACTCCTTATTGGAGAACCTGGCGTTGGTAAATCTGCTATTGCAGAAGGATTAGCCTTGCGCATTATCCAGAAAAAAGTATCTCGTATACTTTTCAACAAACGCGTGGTTACTTTAGATCTTGCAAGCTTAGTCGCCGGAACAAAGTACCGCGGTCAATTTGAAGAAAGAATGAAGGCTGTAATGAATGAACTTGAGAAAAATGATGATATCATTCTTTTTATTGATGAAATTCACACAATTGTAGGCGCAGGTGGAGCAACTGGTTCTCTTGATGCTTCAAACATGTTCAAACCCGCTTTAGCAAGAGGAGAAATTCAATGTATTGGCGCTACAACTCTTGATGAGTACAGACAATATATTGAAAAAGACGGTGCTTTAGAAAGACGTTTCCAAAAAGTAATTGTAGAACCAACTTCTGTTGAAGAAACAATTGCAATTTTGAATAACGTAAAAGACAAATACGAAGATCATCATAATGTAACTTACACACAAGAAGCCATTGAAGCCTGTGTTAAATTAACAAACAGATATATGTCTGAACGTTTTTTACCAGACAAAGCTATTGATGCACTTGACGAAGCAGGTTCTCGCGTACACATTACTAACATTGATGTTCCAAAACAAATTCTTGATTTGGAACGTCAACTGGAAGAAGTTCGTGAAAACAAAAATATGGTAGTTAAAAAACAAAAATATGAAGAAGCTGCCAAACTTCGTGATGATGAAAAACGTATTGAAAAAGATTTAGCTCTTGCACAGGAACAATGGGAAGAAGATTCTAAAAGCAACAGAATTGAAGTTACAGAAGATAATGTAGCTGATGTTGTTTCTATGATGACCGGAATTCCAGTAAACCGAATTGCACAAACAGAAAGCAACAAACTAGCCAAATTACCTGAATTGATTCAAAACAAAGTAATTGGTCAAAATGATGCTGTTTTAAAAATTGCACGTTCCATACAACGTAACAGAGCCGGACTTAAAGATCCTAACAAACCAATTGGTTCGTTTATTTTCTTAGGTCAGACAGGAGTTGGTAAAACACAATTGGCAAAAGTTTTAGCTAAGGAATTATTCGATTCTGAGGATGCGTTAGTTCGTATCGACATGAGCGAATACATGGAAAAATTTGCGATCTCACGTTTAGTTGGAGCGCCTCCGGGATATGTTGGTTACGAAGAAGGAGGTCAATTGACTGAAAAAGTTCGTAGAAAACCATACTGTGTTGTACTTTTAGACGAAATCGAAAAAGCACATCCGGATGTATTCAATATGATGCTTCAGGTTTTGGATGACGGTTATTTGACTGATAGTTTAGGTCGAAAAATCGATTTTAAAAATACGATTATCATCATGACATCTAACGTTGGTGCACGCCAGTTAAAAGATTTTGGACAGGGTGTCGGATTTGGAACTGCTGCAAAAGTAGCTCAGGCTGATGAAAATTCGAAAAGCATTATCGAAAATGCTTTGAAGAAAACTTTTGCTCCGGAATTTTTAAACAGAATTGATGACGTAATCGTATTTAACGCATTAGAAAAAGCTGACATTGATCTTATTATTGAAATTGAGCTTAAAAAATTATACGCTCGTATTTCAGAACTTGGCTACAATTTAAACTTAACTGACAAAGCTAAAGCATTTATTGCTGAAAAAGGTTTTGACAGACAATTTGGCGCAAGACCTCTAAAAAGAGCAATTCAAAAATATGTTGAAGATTTATTAGCTGAAGAAATTATCACTTCAAAAATACATTCAGGTGATGAAATCGTAATGGATTTAAAAGATGACTCTCAGGAACTTTCAGTAGAAATTCACAAAGCAGAAGAGCCGACTAATCAATAAAGTAGTTTAAATTTATAACAGAAATAACACACCCGTTACGTTTTCATAACATAACGGGTGTTTTTTTTAGGTAAATCACTATCTTTAATAAATGCAAATAGCTATTTTTGAATATTAAATTTCTACAATAAAAAACAATATATGCTTCAAAACAAAGTCATTTTAGGTAGTGAAGAATGGTGTGCATTTCCTGATTTGGGAATCCCTACAATCAAGGCCCGTGTGGATTCCGGTGCAAAAACTTCTGCAATGCACGCTATAAACATAGCCCCTTTTATAAAAAATGATGCCAATTGGGTAAAATTCGACATTAATCCAATTCAGAATAATATTAAAACCGTAATTCATTGTGAAGCTCCTTTGGTCGACAAAAGAATTGTAAAAAGTTCAAGCGGCTTCAGAGAACATCGTTATGTAATTCAGACCAGCATTAAACTTGGTGAAATAAAATGGCCAATCGAAATGACATTGACCAATCGCGATTCAATGGGTTTCCGTATGCTTTTAGGCAGAGAAGCTATGAGCGGGCGTGTCTTGGTAGATCCTGAAGAAAAATATATGTTGGGGCAGCCTTCTACTGAAACATTAAAAGAACTATACCAGAACTCTGAAAAAGCAACTTCAGGCTTACGAATTGGACTTCTTGCCAGTAATCCTGAATTATACAGCAATAAAAGAATTATGGAGGCAGGCGAAATGCGCGGTCATGAAATGCATTTTTTGAACATCAAAGAATGTTACATGAAACTGGATGCAAAGACTCCGGAGATTCATTACAGAGGCGGAAAAATATTAAATCAATTTGATGCTATAATTCCCAGGATTAGACCAAGTATTACTTTTTATGGCTGTGCGTTAACACGTCAGTTTGAAGCACTGAAAGTTTTTGTTTTAAATTCGGCTACCGCCATAACGCAGTCACGAGATAAATTATACTCTTTGCAACTACTTTTAAACAGTGGTATTGATATTCCAACAACCGGTTTTGCAAATTCGCCTTTAGATACTGACAACTTAATTAAAATGGTTGGAGGTTCGCCTTTAATTGTAAAATTACTTGAAGGAACACAAGGAAAAGGCGTTGTATTGGCCGAAACAAAAAAAGCAGCAGAAAGCGTTATCAATGCCTTCAAAAGCCTAAATGCAAATATTTTAGTCCAGGAATTCATTAAAGAAGCAAACGGAAAAGATATTCGTTGTTTTGTCATCGATGGTAAAGTGGTTGCTGCCATTCAGCGAGAAGCCATGCCAGGCGAATTCAGAGCCAATATTCACCTTGGAGGAACTGCCTCTGTAATAAAAGTAACATCAGAAGAAAAAAAGATCGCCATTAAAGCAGCAAAAGCAATGGATTTGAAAGTAGCAGGTGTTGACATTATTCGTTCGTCTAAAGGTCCTTTATTACTTGAAGTAAATTCATCTCCTGGCCTCGAAGGAATCGAAGGCGCTACAAACAAGGATGTTGCCGGAGAAATGATAAAGGCGATTGAAAAGAATTTTAAGTTATAGCGTTAAATCAGTTTTTCCAAATTACTAATTTTAATTAATATCTTATATTTAAAGCTTCATCAAAATATTGATGGAGCTTTTTTTAAACTTTAAAATAAAAAATATGCTTTTCCCTTATTTAGATATCATTTTAAGAAGTGCAGCCGTCTATTTTTTTATGACAATTGCTTTGCGAATATTCGGCAAAAAAGAACTTTCTCAGCTAAATACCGCTGACATTATCCTGATTTTACTAATTAGCAATTCGGTTCAAAATGCAATGGTTGGTCCGGATACAAGTCTCTGGGGAGGTTTGGTTGCTGCTTTGGTTTTATTTGTAATTAATTTTATAATCAAAAAACTGACACACAAATACAAAATTCTTAATGATTTACTTTTAGACAAACCAGAAGTCTTAATTCATGATGGAAAGTTAGATTTTAAAACTTTAAGCAAATTAGATATTTCTAACAACGAGTTGAAAGAAGCTATGCGAGAACATGGTTTGGAGCATTTTACAGATGTAAAACTTTGTATGTTAGAAATGGATGGTACGATAAGTGTTATTTCTGAAGACAAAAAGCTCTTAAAACAAACTCATTACAAGCGAAAACATAATCATAAGAATTTTAGAAAATAAGCTCTAAATACAAAAACGGCTATTCAAAGTCTGAATAGCCGTTTTTGTTCTATATTTTTAATAAATTATTTTTGAAATAATTTATTGATCTGATCTTTCACTAAAGGCTCAGAAACATTGCTTGAACCTGAAGAAGCATCTTTGCTTGAAACCATAAACTGAACAGTAGATTTTTCCGGAAGAGTACTTCCTGTATAATGCAACCAAATGTAATTATTAGGCAACTCTAATTTAATATCATATAATGGAGTAGCATTAAAACCATTCATAATAATATTGTAAAGACTTGTATAATCGTTATTAACGTTTTTGAAAGAGAATTTTCTTAAGCTTGAAGAATCATCATCATCACTCACAATACTAGTATAGTAAACAGTGTATTCATCTCCAATTTTTTGAATATAATTGTTATTTACTTTTCCTAATTTTTCAACCGGTACAGTTTCAAGAACTTTGATCTGTGCAACTGAAACAAAACTAAAGAATAAAATGGCAAGGGTAATAATCTTTTTCATAATGAATTTGGGGTTAATTTTTACTACTATTAATAATCGCCGAAATTATGAAAAATTACTTCTAAATCTAAGCATTGGTTAACATTAAATTGTGAATTTTATGCAAAACTATTTAAATCAAAAACAAAAAAATCACAAATATTTAATAATCAATAAATTACATAAAAAATAAAATTCTTTTATTCGACATTTTTTTTAATCAAGGTCTAAAAAATTCTCATAAAATCATCTTTCCTCCTCTTTTTTTACTACTTTTCTGGCAACTTCAATCTTAAATTTCTTCCCTTTCATCTTCTCCTCTTTTACATTTTTAAGCAAGTCTTTCACTTTATTGTATTTTACTGCTGCAAACGAAATAAAATCTTTCACTTCAATCAAACCCAAATCGTCTTTCTCGAGTTTACCTTTTTGAGAAAAGAATCCTACAATGTCAATTTTATTCAATTTCGTTTTTTTTCCGCCACTAATGTAAATGGTTTGAAATTGTGGAGGTTTTGGCAAATTGATTTCATCTTCAACTCTTAGAATTTCCATTTCATAGTCAATGTAATCTAATTGTTTTTCACTTTCATGTACAATAATATATGCTGTTCCAGGAGCCTGCATACGCGCTGTACGACCATTTCGATGCGTAAACTCATCTTCTTTTAATGGCAAATGATAATGAATTACATGTTTCATCTCCGGAATATCTAAACCACGGGCTGCCAGATCAGTTGTAATTAAGTAACTCATGCTTCCGTTTCTAAACTGAATGAGAGCACGCTCACGCTCATCCTGATCCATTCCGCCGTGATAATAAACCGAATAAATTCCTTTTTCGTTTAAAGTATCACTGATACGTTCTGCCGCATCACGATGATTGCAAAATATAATAGCAGACTCCGATTTTAAGGAGCAAATCAGCTTGAATAAGCTTTCCAGTTTATCTTTTATAGGCGAAACTACCATCTTTATCGAAAGATTCGCTTTTTCTTCTTCTTCCGGAATGAAATCCAAAACGGTGGGATCAACTACTCTTGTATACTTTGGAATCTCAATATCTGAAGTAGCGGAAACTAAAACACGTTTGTTCAGTTTCGTAAGTTTTCCAATTATATATGACATTTGCTCATGAAATCCCAATTGAAGTGACTTATCAAATTCATCTAAAATTAAAGTCTGAATTTTATCTGTCCTAAAAGTTTGCCTGTCAATATGATCTGCAATTCTTCCGGGAGTTCCAATCAAAACCGCCGGCGGATTACTTAAATTTTTAATTTCAGTATCGATTGAATGTCCGCCATAGCAAATATTAACTTTGTATTGCGTCCCCATCTTTTTCCAAACTTGTTCAATCTGTAATCCAAGCTCTCGGGACGGCACCAAAATCAGACACTGTACTGATAAAATTTCAGGCTGTAATAGTTCTAAAACAGGAAGCAAGAAAGCCAGTGTCTTCCCGGAACCGGTTGGAGAAAGCAATAAAACATTGTTTTCGTTTAAAATAGCATCTTGTGCCATTTCCTGCATTTCGTTTAGGCTCTGAATTCCTAAATTCGAAAGTATGTTGTTGGAATGGTGTTTTTTATTCATTTTGCAAAAGTAGGGAAAATTTGTTTCAGGTTTTTTTGTTTCAGGTTTCAGGTTGAAATGCGAATAAAAAATCCAGTTTCGCGAACGATTTTTTTTATATGTAAAGTTCTAGTAAAATTGATATAATTATTGAAATTCAAGCTATTATGGATTTCCGTAATTTTTAAATTTTATATGTCTTTATTTTTGAATATTCATTAATTCAAAAATAAAAAAATTATGGCTTGGAGTTTTCGTAAACGTATTAAAATTATACCAGGAGTTCACCTGAATTTAAGTAAAAGTGGCATCAGTACTTCCATTGGAGTTAAAGGAGCCAGCATTACTTTGGGAAGTTCGGGAAATTATTTAAATACAAACATTCCTGTTTTAGGAATTAGTAATCGACATAGATTATCTAATCCAGTCAATAACATGAGACCCGAAATTCAAGAACCTTTAGATCTTTCTGACAATATTTTTAGTTCAGATATTCATGAAATAACAAGTCAGAATATGCAAGGAGTTAAAGAAGCAATTCTTTTAGCTAATCGACAAAGAAAAGATTTAAAAAAGGATTTGTTAAAAATTCAAACTTCTTTGAGTTCTTCAAAATTAAAACTAAGCTTAAGTTATTTCTTAGTGTATGGATTAATTAAAAAAAATATTCCAGACAATATTAGAATTGATATTAAAGCAAAAAAAGAAGCGATAAAACAAGCTAAAGAGCAAATAGAAAACTGCTTTGTCAAACTTGATATAGAATTTGAACCTGAAATTAGAGAACAATACAGAGCTCTTGTAGGAGCATTTAAAAAGCTTACAACCTCGCAAAAAATTTGGGATGTTACAAGTGCTCATTTTCAGGATAGAGTTGCGACCAGATCATCAGCCAGTACAATAGTCAAAAAAAGAGAGGTGAGATTTTCTATCAAATCACTTCCTGATATAAAATCAGATTACAATGCTTTGTATTTTGAGAATGCAAATGGTGCGGATCTGTATTTTTATCCGAGTTTTATAGTTATGTATTCAAACAACTCGAATTTTGCTTTAATCGGGATAGATGAAATTACTTTTAATCAAAGTTATGTCAGGTTTACTGAAACTGGAGCTATCCCAAAAGATTCAAAAATAATTGATCGAACCTGGGCGAAAGTGAATAAAAATGGAACTCCAGATAAAAGATTTAAAGGTAATTATCAAATTCCTGTTGTCAAATACGGAGAAATTAAGCTTAGAACAAATACTGGATTAAATGAAGAATACGAATTTAGTAATTATGAATTTACAGAAGAGTTTGGCAAGGCCTTCAAAGACTACCAATCCACAATAAAATCTTTAAAACAACTCAATTAATATTATCGATAATCAAGAGTTAGGCACTCACATCAACAAAAAACATAAAACCAAACAGGAATTAAAAAAAGCCTAATAATATATTCATTAGGCTTTTTTAAACTATAACGTGTTGTATAAATGATTATTTATCTTTCAATATTTTCTCTAAAAACTCAACTTTCTCTTTTTCAGCCTGAACTAAACGTTCATAAAGCTTTTTATTTTCTTCGTAAGATTCAATCAATTTGTCTAATGGATTGAAAGTACAGTGGTTGTTAAAAGTTCCAGCACTATTATCTGTGAAACTATTAAAATAATTAATAGCAGCTTCATCTGAAAAATTCTTTATAGCTTCTACAGTTACTCCCAAAGCTTTTGCAATTGGAGCAAGTTTTTCATCATCTATAGTTTCACTATTTTCCAAAGCAGATATAGCTTGTTGGTTTGTTCCTAAAGCTTGCGCCAAAGCTTCTTGCTTCATGTCTCTAAGTTCACGAATTCGGCTTATTTTTCGTCCTATGTGATTTGGTTTTGTTAGTGTGCTCATAATTCAAAGATAAGTGTAAGAGTAATAAAAAGCAATCTGTAAAAACAATTTTTATAAATACAATATAAGCAAAATAATTAGAATCATTTATTCTATTTTACTTATGGCTTATCTCACAAAAGTACGATTTTTGAGATATAAAATAATCAGCATGAAAAATATTGATTTGTATTTTTATATTTGAGTCTTCTTAAACCGCAAAACTATGTCTTACAAACTTTTTCTAGACGATTTACGAGATGTCAAAATGGTTTACAAAGACCTCACAGATGACGATTTTGTAATCGTTAGAAATTTTCATGATTTTAAAAAAGTAATTCTCGAAAAAGGGCTTCCTAAATATATAAGTTTTGATAATGATTTAGGACTTGATGAAAACGATCTCATTGCCGAAGATGGTTATGCTTGTGCGAAATGGCTGGTTTACGATTCCGGGATAGACTTAAGAGATTTAAACTTTTACGTACATTCTGCAAATCCTGTGGCAAGTCAGCAAATACAAAGTCTACTCGATAATTATATTAAACATTTGAAGAATCATAAATCTTAGTAAAAAAACAGCATGAAAAATCTTTTTTTAATTCTCTTATTAACATCATCAAACTTATTCTTCGGACAAAAAGTAATTTCTGGCGAATACGAAATGGGTTTGAAACTTTCGTATGACGCCTCTAAAAACCTGCTGACAGGTTATTTTGAAAGTTATACAGGCTGGGATGAACAAACACAGAATTCTCAATTCTCTTGTATTTTTTATATCGAAGGAAAAGTAACAGGAAATAAATTCAACGTTAAAACCTATTATCCCGAAGACAAAAAAGAAGATTTGATTTTAGGAACAGTTGAAATTGTAAACAACAAAACCATCAAAATAAAACTTCCGGAAGAACATGGCGGTTGTTGGAACGTAATGCATTTTGTAGAGAATCCGAAGTTTGATTTAGAAAAGAAATCCAATTGGATTCAGATTCGATATGTAGATAAAGTAAAAGCTTATTTTTATAAGAATAAATCAGACCAAAATCCGTCAAAAATATATCTTGTAAAAGGCGATGCGGTCTGCATTGATAAAATTGAAAACGGAAAAGCTTTTTGTACATATTTTGGAAAAAAGACTTCAAAAGGATGGATTAATGTAGCGGAGCTGAATAAAATTTAAGGTTCTAAGATGCTAAGATACTTAGGTACTAAGGTTATTTTCGATATGAGTTCGCGTTTCGTTTTTTGCGTGAGGGATAGAAGCAAGCTACCGAAGTAGCGCGGATAGCCCGACAGCATTTAGCAAAAGACCCAATGAACGCAAAGTTGATTGGGTCTTTTGCTAAATGGTGGCACGCCCTGATAATTAAATTTCTTTTAAAATCTAAATTCCGACTTAAAAAAAATAAAATCTCCCAATTAATTGGAATTTGGAATTTTAAATATTGGATTTTGCTCCTCTTCAAACAACAATTTAATGTTTTCGTAGGAGTTGGCAAGTGCTTCTTTGATTTGCTCTGGATTTAGCCAGGCTACTTTTTCGATACCTTCTTCAAGCTGTCCTTGTGGAGTCCCCTCAAAATCAGTGTGCATTTCGAACCAATGCGTTATTTTTAGTTTGTATTTTCCGTTACGTTTAAAAACATGATAGGTTTTTTGGAGTTTATTTGTAATTCTGAGTTTGCCAACACCTGTCTCTTCTTCAACTTCGCGCATGGCAGTATCTTCAATTTCCTCTCCTTTTTCAGTTCCGCCCTTTGGCAAATCCCATTTCCCGTTTCTAAAAATAAATAAAACTTCTCCTTTTTTATTATAGACTAATCCACCACCAGCTTTATTAACCGGTATTTTAGCTTTCAAAGTTTTCATTATTTCCTTTTCATCAGGATGATACAAATAAGCTTTCTGAATTTTATTTTGAAATATTTTCACAATAAGCTGCTCGATATCAATACTTTCTAACAAGAATAATTGAAAATTAGTCTCTCTTGAGATTTCATTTGTCAAAAAAAGTGGTTTGTCGTTCACAAAAACTTTATACATTTGTACTATGATTTTTAATAAAGATACCGCCGAAAAAACAGCAGAATTGCTTTTGCAAATAAATGCAATTAAATTGAATCCAGAAAATCCTTTTACATGGGCTTCAGGATGGAAATCACCTATTTATTGCGATAATAGGTTAATTCTTTCATTTCCTATCATCCGAAATTATGTTCGCGATGAATTTGCAAAGAATATAGAGAAACAATTTGGTAAGCCAGATGTTATTGCCGGAGTTGCAACCGGAGCTATTGGAATTGGAATTCTTGTTGCCGAAAGCCTTGGATTACCGTTTGTATATGTACGCCCGGAACCCAAAAAACACGGAAGACAAAATCAGGTTGAAGGATTTTTACAAAAAGGTCAGAATGTTGTTGTTGTTGAAGATTTAATCAGCACAGGAAACAGCAGTCTTATGGCTGTAGAGGCTTTACGCAATGAAGGTGCTAATATTAAAGGCATGGCAGCAATTTTCACCTACGGCTTTGGTGTTGCCCAGGAAAACTTCAAGAATGCAAACATTGACTTATATACGCTAAGTAATTATGAAAATTTACTAAACTTAGCCGTAGAAAAACAATATATTACCGAAGACCAACAATCTGCTTTGCTGGAGTGGAATGAAATTCCGTCAACCTGGGGGCAACAATAAATTTAGATTATTGATTTAGATTTATAATTAGAATTTTATTTAAATAAAAATATATGAACTTAGAAAGTCCAAAAGTTAATGTACAGAAATCAGCTCAGGAATTATTTGATTTGCTGTCTGATGTAAAGAATTTTGAAAAATTAATGCCGGATAATATTGCTAAATTTGAAGTAATTGGCGAAGACGCTTTTATTTTTGGACTAAAAGGAATGCCGGAGATAAAACTTAAAATGAAAGAAAAAGTGGCACCAAACAAAATTGTTTTAGGGGCTGCAAGCGATAAACTTCCTTTTACTTTAGTTTCAAATATTGATAGTATTTCTGATTCAGAAAGTGCTGTTCAGTTATTTTTTGAAGGAGAATTTAATGCTATGATGGCAATGATGATTAAAGGACCTATAAGTAAGTTTATTGAAACTTTAGCAAATAATATGACTAAATTATGAATTATTAGGCTATTCTGTAATATTATAAAATTAAAAAGCCTGATTGTAAATCAGGCTTTTGCTATAAAAAAACTACCTAAAAAAGGGTATGCTTTATATGATTACTTTCTCTAATAAAGCATCTGTATTTCCTTAATATCAAATTCTGAAACCGAATCATCTTCAAGTAAAACCTGTAACTTACCAACAGATGAAACTCCCTGAATAATTCCCATGAAGTTTTGATTTTGAAGGTTTTTAAAAGGCATCGGAACACCTTTTCTGAATAACGTATTGTAATATTTTTTCCAAAAATCAGTGGATTTTGTTTGCCAGGATTCTATCTTTTGCTGGATTTTTTCAACAATTAGTTCCGGCAAAACATCTTTATCGTATGATTTTCCAGAAATAACTGCCATGGATGAAGCGTTTGGTAAAAATTCAAAATTTACCTGATTAACATTTAAACCTAATCCAACTACTGACACGATTCTGCCATCACTTTTGATTGTATTTTCGATAAGTATGCCACCTATTTTCTTGTTGTATGACATAATGTCGTTAGGCCATTTTATACTTAAATCAGGAATATCAAGTTCTTTTAACGTTTTAATTACAGCTAATGAAACTATAATACTTATATTAAAAACCTGTTCGTTGTCATACAAAAAATCCTTTACCAAAACACTCATAATTAAGTTTTTACCTGATTCCGACTCCCATTTAGAGCCCATCTGCCCCTTTCCTTTTGTCTGATTTTCAGCTGTTACCACTGTAAAATTATCCAGTTCGTCGTGGCTTGATAATGCCTTAAGAAAGTCATTCGTAGAATCTATGGCATCGAGTTTGATTAGTTTCATCTAAATAATTTAATAACTTAATTTAATATTTTGTTAAGGTTCAAAAATAATCACAAATTTTGGTAACTTTACAAATTCATATAAATAATTCATGGCGAAAAAGACTATTAATAATGATGTTCTGTTGGCGAACATAATCAAAGGGATTGAAGAAGTAAAAGGAAATGATATCGATATTCTTGACTTAAGGGAAATAGATACGGCAGTTTGTGACTATTTTGTAATTTGCAACGGAAGTTCAAACACTCAGGTTAATGCCATAGTAAACTCAATCCAAAAAACAGTATCTAAAGATTTAAAAGATAAACCCTGGCATGTAGAAGGAACCGATAATGCCGAATGGGTTCTTATGGATTATGTACATATCGTAGTACATGTTTTCCAGAAGCATATTCGCGAATATTACAACATCGAAAGCCTTTGGGGTGACGCCAAAATAACTACAATCGAAAATAAATACTAAAAGAAACTTTCTCTAATGGCTAAAGATAATAATCCAAATCCGAGTAAATTTAAAATAAGTCCCTGGTTAATATACACCGCAATACTTCTGGTTTTTTTATTTATAAGTTTTGCAACAGGAGGTTCTAATATAAGCGAACCAGCTCAATTAAAATCGTCTGATATTGATAATATGCTGTCTAAAGGGCAAATTAAAAATGTTATCATTTTCAATAATAAAGATGCTGAAATTTATCTTTCTGATGCGGCATTAAAAGATCCTGCAAATAAAAAAGTAGCCAAAGATATGTTTAACAGACCTAATAAAGGTCCTCACTACACTACGAAATTTGGTGATCTGAAATCTTTTCAGGAGAAACTTGATAAAGCTAAATCAGAAAAAAAATTAGTTGACTATGATTTTAAAGAGGCAAGCAACTGGAGTGACATCTTAGTTAGCTTACTTCCTATCATTATCATCATTGGTGTTTGGATTTTTATTATGCGTAAAATGTCAGGCGGAGCTAGTGGTGGTGGTGGACAAATTTTCAACATAGGAAAATCGAAAGCTAAACTGTTTGACGAAAAAACAGACATCAAAACAACATTTAAAGATGTTGCCGGTTTAGAAGGGGCAAAAGAAGAAATTCAGGAAATTGTAGAATTTCTTAAAAACCCTGAAAAATACACTAATCTTGGAGGCAAGATTCCAAAAGGAGCTTTACTTGTAGGACCTCCGGGAACTGGTAAAACATTGCTTGCAAAAGCTGTTGCTGGTGAAGCTCAGGTACCATTTTTCTCATTATCAGGTTCTGATTTTGTGGAAATGTTCGTTGGAGTTGGTGCTTCACGTGTTCGTGACTTATTCAAACAAGCAAAGGAAAAATCTCCTGCTATCATTTTTATTGACGAAATTGATGCTGTTGGTAGAGCAAGAGGAAAAAGTAATATGTCTGGAGGAAATGACGAAAGAGAAAATACATTGAACCAATTACTAACAGAAATGGATGGTTTTGGAACAAACTCTAACGTAATCGTTTTGGCAGCAACCAATAGAGCAGACGTATTAGACAAAGCATTAATGCGTGCAGGTCGCTTTGACAGACAAATTTTTGTTGACTTACCAGACATCCGCGAAAGAGCTGAAATTTTTCAGGTACACTTAAAACCTATAAAAAAAGTTGAAGGTCTTGATCTAGATTTCTTAGCCAAACAAACTCCAGGATTCTCAGGTGCTGACATTGCAAATGTTTGTAACGAAGCAGCCTTAATTGCTGCCCGTAATAACAAAGCAGCAGTAGACAGACAAGATTTCTTAGATGCTGTCGACAGAATCATAGGCGGTCTTGAAAAGAAAAATAAAATTATTACTCCTGAAGAAAAAAGAGCAATTGCAATTCATGAAGCAGGTCACGCTACTGTTAGCTGGATGTTAGAACACGCTGCTCCATTAATCAAAGTAACTATCGTTCCTCGTGGACAAAGTTTAGGAGCTGCATGGTACTTACCTGAAGAAAGACAAATCGTTAGAACTGACCAAATGTTAGACGAAATGTGTGCTACCATGGGAGGAAGAGCGGCTGAAAAAGTAACTTTTGACAGAATTTCTACCGGAGCATTAAGCGATTTAGAAAAAGTTACACGTCAGGCGCGTGCTATGGTAACAATTTATGGTTTGAATGACAAAATTGGTAACGTTACTTATTACGATTCAACCGGACAGAGTGAATACAACTTCTCTAAACCATATTCTGATGAAACTGCAAAAATTATTGATGCTGAAATTTCAGAATTAATTGAAGGGCAATACCAAAGAGCTATTCAAATTTTAGAGGATAACAAAGATAAGCTAAACCAACTTGCAGATATATTGATTGAAAAAGAAGTGATTTTTAAGGATGACTTAGAAACTATTTTTGGAAAACGTACTTTTGATAAAAATTTAGGCGAAGTAGTTTCATAAATTTCAACGAAATATTTAATATTTTTCAAAATCTTAATTCAAAAACCTCTTTTGAATTAAGATTTTTTTATCTTTGAACGTTTTCAATTAACATGTAAAGTATTTCATATAAAATGAGTTTTTTCAAAAAAATATTTGGCTCTTCCAATGCTGCATCTGATGAAGAAAATGAGAGTGAGTATGGAAACAACCCAACTCCAAACAGTCATTTATCAATAGATGAACAATTTATTTTTAATTTTAAAAAAAATGGCGGGAAATTTTTATATTGTGAAAACAAACAAGAAATTGAAGAGCAACTTGAAAATATATTAGAAGAAAATGACTGGTTTGAAAGTGAAGCTTTATGTTATGAACCAAGTCTCTTTCATTTGTTGGAAGAAAATAAACTACTTTATATTTCACCTAAAAATCCAAAATTCTTACTGGCTTCTTGTGAAAACCTTATTGCTGATGAAGGTTCGATTTTATTTTCATCAAAACAAATTAGACAAAACAAACCAAATGAGCTTCCGGCAAATATTGTTATTATAGCAACTACCAGCCAAATCCTGCCCATGAAAAGCGATGGCTTAAGTGCTATTAAAAGAAAATACGAAAGAGATTATCCTACTAATATTACCACAATAAAATATTTCGAAAAAGCAAAAGAGGAAGATTTTACACAATACGGGAGTGTTGCCAAAAATTTATACTTATTGCTCTTAGAAGATCTTTAAGATGAATGAAACACTCAAGAGAACCATTTCTGGTGCTGTTTATATCGCTTTATTACTAACTTCAATTCTGTTTTCTACCGAAAGCTTTATTATTCTTTTTGGCATTTTTTTAATTATTGCTATTTACGAATTTTGCAATTTAGTTAACCTTGGTAAAGTGTTTTCAATTATTTTTGGAATTTTATTATACACAGTTATTATATTGGTTAGTCATTATAACAAACAGACTACTGCATTTTTTAATGACACATTAAATTTAAATACCAATATTCAGCAATTAGATTTAATACTTCTTGCTGTAACTATTGTTATATCAATTAAATGCATTTTATTTTTATTTTATGATAGTGTACAAAAAATAAGTATTTCTTCAAAATATTTATACTTGTTGGGATATATTACGCTTCCTTTTGTATTCATCGTTAAAATTTCTTTTGGTGCTAATGATTATAACCCCAAAATTATTATAGGTTTATTTATTCTAATCTGGACCAATGACACATTTGCCTATTTAGTTGGAAAATCTATTGGGAAACACAAACTTTTTGAACGTATTTCTCCTAAAAAGACCATAGAAGGATTTCTTGGAGGAACTCTTTTTGCATCTTTTGCAGGTTTTTTAATTTCAAAATTTTATATTCAGCCCAATCCAGAATTCAGTAATAAATCTATTTTAATCTGGATGATTATTGCCTTAATTGTTAGTATCTTTGGTACAACAGGAGATTTGATTGAATCAAAATTTAAAAGAATTGCAGGCGTAAAAGACAGTGGAGCAATAATGCCCGGGCACGGAGGTGTTCTAGATCGATTAGATAGTGTTATATTTGTAGCACCAGTTATATTTTTATTTTATCAAATTTTATATTATGTTTCATAAAGAAGGTGGCCCATCCATTTTATTAGGTACTGTTTTCGCAGTTGCCGTACTTTTAATTGCTGACAAATTCATTGATATTACATGGCTAAGAATGCTTGTACAAATTGCTGGTGTGATAGTTTTGATTATTATCTTGCAGTTTTTTAGAAATCCTAAAAGAATTGCAATTAGAAATAGTGATCACATTCTTGCTCCGGTAGACGGAAAAGTTGTGGTTATTGAAGAAGTTTATGAAGGTGAGTTTTTTAAAGATAAACGTCTACAGGTTTCTATTTTTATGTCACCTATCAACGTACACGTTACACGTTATGCAATGGATGGTATCATAAAATTCAGTAAGTATCATCCTGGAAAGTTTTTAGTTGCCTGGCATCCAAAAGCAAGCGAAGAGAACGAAAGAACCACTGTTGTAATTGAAAACGACACATTTGGACAAATACTTTACCGGCAAATTGCCGGTGCATTGGCACGCAGAATTGTAAATTATGCTAAGGAAGGAACTCAGGTTATACAGGGAACAGATGCAGGCTTTATTAAATTTGGTTCAAGAGTAGATTTATTTTTACCTTTAGGCACACCAATTAACGTAGTATTGAACCAGAAAGCTATTGGAGGTAAAACTATTATAGCTACAAAAGCTTAAATGACTAAAAAAGATTTAGATACCCGTTTTTCTGAGGCTGTAGAAATCGCTATGAAAATGACTCAAGCCTCCCTGCCTCAAGATGTGCAGTTAAGACTATATGCCTTTTATAAACAGGCTACATTTGGAACTGCTATTTACAATCAAACTGAAAATTTTGATTTGCGAGATGCATTCAAAACAAATGCATGGATGCAAATTAGTCATATTTCAATTGAAGAAGCAAAAGAGAATTATATTGACATAATCAATTCGCTAACATCAAAATAATTAAATTATGAAGAAAAACATAATCTGTTTTACTTTCACAGCTTCATTACTGATGTTATTTTCCTGTAATGACAATAAGCTAACCGAAGTTGTTGAAGTTCCTTTACCAACAAAGGAAGAAAAAATTACAATTGGAACCCCTGCAGATGTAAAAGCTGATGAAGGTTCTTTTGCTTTGACAAAATTACCTTTTGGCTATGATGCCTTGGCCCCTGCTATACGATCATTAACTTTAGAAACTCATTATTCCAAACATTATTTAACGTATACCAATAATTTAAATAAAGAAATTGCCTCTACCGAATTTGAAAATGCTTCCATTGAAGATATTCTGAAAAAAATGGATATGAACAATGCAAAACTTCGTCAAAATGCAGGCGGTTATTACAATCATACTCTTTATTTTGATATTTTAACACCAAAAGAGCAAACTCCCAAAGATACTTTGGCAGGTTCAATTAATAAAGAATTTGGATCTTTTAACAACCTTACAACTCAATTTAAACATGAGGCTACTAAACAATTCGGTTCAGGATGGGTTTGGCTGGTTGTTGATAAGGCCGGAAAATTACAAATTACAACTACAGAAAATCAGGATAATCCTTTAATGAGGAATGCGTTGATACCAGGGACCCCAATTTTAGGGATAGACTTATGGGAACATTCGTATTATCTGGATTATCAGAACAGAAAAGGAAGTTATATCGATGCTTTTTACAAATTAATCAATTGGGAAAAAGTAAACGAAAATTACAAAACCGCTCTGAGCAAGGTTAAAAAATATTAAAAAAATTCAATTTTAAAATAAAAAAAAAGTTTGATGATTATCTCATCAAACTTTTTTGTTTTATACAAGTAATATTAATTTTTAAATACCAGCAATTGCTTTTATTTCATCTATAATTCGAAGTGCTAAAACATCTGCTTTTTCCTGAGAAGGGGCTTCTGTATATATACGAATAATAGGTTCTGTATTTGATTTTCTTAAATGAACCCATTCTGTTGCGAAATCAATTTTCACACCGTCAATCGTTGAAATATCTTCGTTTTTATATTTATCAGTCATAGCTACTAAAATTGCATCGACATCAATTTGTGGTGTCAGTTCAATTTTATTTTTGCTCATATAATATTCCGGATATGAAGCACGCAATGCAGAAACTGACATATTTTTATTTGCCAAATGTGTTAAAAATAAAGCTACTCCAACCAAACTGTCTCTTCCATAATGTGATTCCGGATAAATAATTCCACCATTTCCTTCTCCGCCAATAATAGCATTATTTTTCTTCATCAATTCTACAACATTCACCTCACCTACTGCACTAGCTTCATAATTTCCATTATGCCCAACGGTTACATCTCTTAACGCACGAGAGGATGACATATTTGAAACCGTATTTCCAGGAGTTTTACTTAAAACATAATCTGCACAAGCTACTAAAGTATATTCTTCTCCAAACATTTCCCCGTCTTCACTAATAAAAGCTAATCGATCAACGTCGGGGTCTACTACAATTCCTAAATGAGCATTTTCTTTTACAACTAATTCAGAGATATCGGTCAAATGTTCTTTTAATGGTTCCGGATTATGAGGGAAATGTCCGTTTGGTTCGCAATATAATTTTACGACTTCAACCCCCATTAATTCTAATAGTTTTGGAATAATGATTCCTCCGGAGGAATTTACCCCATCAACAACAACTTTAAATTTAGCAGCTTTAACAACTTCAACATCCACCAATGGCAAATTCAGTACTTCATCAATATGAATATCCATGTAAGCATCATTTATTGTAATTTCACCTAAACTATCCACATCAGAAAAATCGAAAGCTTCAGCATCTGCAATTTCAAGGATTTTTGCACCTTCAGCACCACTTAAAAACTCTCCTTTTTCATTTAATAATTTCAATGCGTTCCATTGTTTTGGGTTATGAGAAGCTGTTAGGATAATTCCACCATCAGCCTTTTCTAATGGCACAGCAATTTCTACAGTTGGCGTTGTAGAAAGTCCAAGATCAATTACATCAATTCCTAATCCTATCAATGTATTTACCACCAGATTATGAATCATTGGACCGGAAATTCTGGCATCACGACCAATTACCACCGTTAATTTTTCTTTTGGACTATTATTTTTCAGAAAGGTTCCGTAAGCCGATGCAAATTTCACAGCATCCACAGGAGTAAGGTTATCTCCTACCTTTCCACCGATTGTTCCTCTTATTCCTGAAATCGATTTTATTAAAGTCATTTTTTTGAGTTATAGTTATTTATTACAAATATAAAAAAGTTGCTGAGTTACTGAGATGTTCAAACACTAAGATTTTAAAATAATCGTTAAATATTTATAGATAAACAGCTAGCTTTTTTAACAAAAATGTTTTAAAAAGTTTTTAATACATTTACAATAGCAATTTTTAGCATGTTACAGCACCAGAATCTTAATATATTCAAACGATGAACTTCCTTGCACATATATACCTTTCAGGTGAAAATGATCTAATCAAAATTGGTAATTTTATGGCTGATGGTATACGCGGAAAACAATTTGAGCATTTTCCCGATGATGTACAAAAAGGAATTATTTTACATCGTTTTATAGACACATACACTGATTCTCACCATGTTTTCAGGCAAAGTACTAAACGATTACACGAAAAATACCATCATTATGCTGGTGTAATTGTGGATATTGTTTACGATCATTTTTTAGCTAAAAACTGGTCAAAATATTCCGATGAAAAACTAGAAGATTTTATCAATCGTTTTTATAATTCATTACATGATAATTATTCTATTCTTACTGAAAAGACAAAGGGTTTAATGCCCTATATGATTGAAAGAAATTGGCTTTTAAGTTACAGAACAGTCGAAGGAATTCACCAGATTTTAACTCAAATGGACCGGCGATCAAAAAATTTATCAAAAATGCAGTTTGCAAGCGAAGAACTAAACGAATTTTACACTGAATTTGAAAAAGAATTCACTACTTTCTTTGAGGACATTCAAAATCAGGCCAAACAAAAATTACTTTCGTTATAAAAATCAAAAATTTTTACTTTATGAAAAAAATTACATTTTTATGCTATTTCATTTTCTCTATTAGTTTTGCACAAGAAAACGTTAATCAAACTGGATTAGTCGCTTCAAAAGCTATGGTGGTTTCGGCAAGAGAAGAAGCCTCAAAAATAGGCGTTGAAATTATGAAAAAAGGCGGAAATGCTTTTGATGCAATGGTTGGAACTGAATTAGCTCTAGCAGTGTCTTTTCCGTTTGCAGGCAATATTGGTGGTGGAGGTTTCATGGTATACCGAAAAGCGAATGGCGAAGTTGGATCGTTAGATTATCGCGAAAAAGCCCCTTTGGCAGCTTCAAAAGATATGTTTTTAGATAAAGATGGAAATGTCATAAAAGGAAAAAGTACCGAAACTGCTTTGTCAATTGGTATTCCCGGAACAGTAGCCGGAGTTTTTGCTGTTCATAAAAAATACGGTTCAATGCGAATGTCTGAAATTTTAAAACCTGTTATTGCTTTAGCCGAAAGAGGAGTTGTAGTAACTCAAAAACAAGAAAAAAACCTGAACGATTATCGCGATGCCATTGTAAAAGTAAATGGCGAAACCACACTTTTAGCTGCTAATTTTAAAGAAAAAGACACTATTAAATATCCTGCTCTCGCCAATACTTTAAAACGAATTGCAAAGAACGGAAGAAATGAATTTTACAAAGGAGAAACAGCAAAAATTTTAGTTGATTATCTTCAGAAAAATGGCGGAATCATTACGCTTGAAGATTTAGAAAAATATGAAGCTAAATGGAGAAAACCACTTCAATTTACTTATAAAGATTTAAAAATCACATCCATGTCTCCGCCAAGCAGCGGCGGAATCTGTCTGGCACAAATCATGAAGATGATTACTCCTTATGATTTAGCAAAAATGGGACATAATTCGGCAGAAGCTATTCAGGTAATTGTTGAGGCTGAAAGAAGAGCTTACGCAGACAGAAGCCAGTTTTTAGGTGATCCGGATTTTGTAAAAATTCCTGTAAAAGCATTACTTTCTGAAGATTATTTAAAAGATAGAATGTCAACTTTTAATGTCGACAAAGCCAGTTTATCCTCAGAAATAAAAGAAGGAAATGTAACGTATAATGAAAGTACCGAAACTACACATTATTCTATTGTAGATAAATTTGGAAATGCAATTGCGGCGACCACAACCTTAAATGATGGTTATGGATCCAAATATTATTGTGATGAGTTAGGTTTCTTTTTAAACAATGAAATGGATGATTTTAGTGCCAAACCGGGATCTCCAAATATGTTTGGATTAATTGGAAACGAAGCTAATAGTATTGCACCACAAAAACGTATGTTAAGTTCGATGACACCAACAATTGTAGAAAAAGACGGAAAACTTTTTATGGTAGTAGGAACTCCCGGCGGTTCAACAATAATAACATCTGTTTTGCAAACTATTCTAAATGTCTACGAATATAAATTTAGTATGCAGGATGCTGTAAATGCACCTCGTTTTCACCATCAATGGTTACCCGATCTCGTTACTTTTGAGCCCAATACTTTTGATAATAGCACAATTGACACACTTAAGGCAAAAGGATATTTAATCAGCGAAAAAACAACTCCTGTAATTGGTAAAGTTGACGCTATTTTGGTCCTGCCAAACAAAAGTTTGGAAGCAGGAGCAGATTTTCGTGGAGACGATACAGCGGTTGGTTTTTAAATTGAATAGATTTTTAGTAAAAATTATACAAATTTGAATGTTAAAGGCTAAATTTGCAATATCCCCCTAATTTTTTTTTTCAAACCCAAATGCTAAAAAAATATTTCAGAAGACTAGAAAGCATTATTGCTTTGGCGCAATCTTTAATGACACCAAAGCAGTTTATTTTTTTATCAAGCGTTTTAATAGGCATATCTTGTTCATTGGCAGTAATCGTTTTAAAAACTTTTGCCCATAGTGTTTTTTCTTTTGCCAATTATATCACCGGAATTTTAAAATGGAGTTTTATAACCAGTATTTTGCCAATTATTGGTATTGTACTAACCGTGTTCGTTGTAAATAGAATATTAAACGGAAGCATTGAAAAAGGAACTTCTCAAATATTATATGCTGTTGCTAAAAAAGCGAGTATCATTCCTAAGAAACAAATGTATGCTCAAATCGTTACGAGCTCATTAACTGTTGGTTTAGGAGGTTCTGCCGGTCTTGAAAGTCCAATTGTAATTACAGGAGCAGCGTTTGGATCGAATTTCGCACAAAACTATAAATTACCTTATAAAGACAGAACTTTACTTATTGGCTGTGGCGTAGCAGCAGGAATTTCAGCAGCTTTTAACGCTCCTATTGCCGGTGTTCTTTTTGCTATTGAAGTTTTACTGGTTGATGTAAGTATTTCTGCCTTCACTCCTATTATGATTTCTGCGGCTACAGGTGCTTTGGTTTCTGCAATTGTATTAGATGAAACCATCTTATTATCTTTTAAAAAACAAGAAGTTTTTAATTATCATAATATTCCTTTTTATGTGCTTTTAGGCGTATTGACTGGGTTTATGGCGGTTTATTACGCAAGAAATTTTCAAAGAGTCGAACATTATTTTTCAAAATTAAAAATGAATCCTTATAAAAAGGCTTTATTTGGCTCATCGCTTTTGGCATTACTGATTTTTGTTTTCCCTACCCTTTTTGGAGAAGGTTACGAAAGTATCAGGACTTTATCAGAAACTGATCCGGGTAAACTATTAGACAATACTTTGTTTGGAGATTTTAGAAACAACCAATGGATTTTGCTTCTTTTTGTAGGATGCACGATGATGATCAAAGTATTTGCTTCGGGTCTTACAATTGGAAGTGGCGGGAATGGAGGAAATTTTGCACCGTCTTTGTTTTTAGGTTCATATTTAGGTTATTTCTTTTCAAAATTTATTACTCTTATTGGTTTATCAAAACTGCCTATTACTAATTTTACCATGGTTGGAATGGCAGGTATTTTGAGTGGACTGTTTCATGCTCCTCTGACAGCAATTTTTTTAATTGCAGAAATAACAGGTGGTTACAGTTTAATGATTCCACTAATGATTGTCTCATCTATAAGTTTCGCGATTTCGAAACGTTTTGAAAGATATTCCCTTGATGTAAAAAATCTTGCCAAAAAAGGTCACGCTTTTACAAGTAATAAAGACTCTAATATCCTTTCAACTTTAGATATTGAAACGATAATTCAGTGCGATTATTTAACCGTTCACCCTGATGATAACTTAAGTAAGCTGGTTGATCTTATCTCACATTCCAATCAGGTTGTTTTTGCTGTTGTAAATAATGAAAAAGATCTCCTTGGTATTGTACATTTTAATGATATCCGAGAGATTATATTTAACTCTTACAGGGTAAAATACACTCAAATAAAAGATGTAATGAAAACACCTTTTGCTATCATTTATTCGTTTGACAGTATGGAAATTGTAATGAGCAAATTTGAAAAATCCAAATCCGCATTTCTTCCCGTAATACGAAATAATAAATACTACGGCTTTATTTCTAAATCTATAGCACTTGAGGCCTATAGAACAAAACTTCGGTCTATGACAATTGAGTAAGTAGTATCGGATATGCTTATATTTTTTTTTATCCGATATTAAGAAGTACATTTGTTGTGTAATGTGGAATATAGACTTAACATATAGAACTGAATTTCAATCAACATTTGATCGATTGTATCAAAAAAGGCTGGATTTGCAAAATAGCAGGCCACTGCCAAATATTGCCTTAAATAAGATTCGTGAAAGCTTATCCTTAGAATGGACTTACAATTCGAATAGCATAGAAGGAAATACAATGAGTTTAAGGGAAACCCAAATGGTAATTCAGGAAGGAATCACTATAAAAGGTAAATCGCTTCAGGAACATTTTGAAACTCACAATCATGATAAAGCAATTGACTATTTATATTCGATTGTAGATGACAGTTACAAACTTCGAAGCATCGATATTCTTTCCATTCACGGATTAGTTTTGCGCTCTATTGAAGATGATTTCGCAGGACGATTACGTAATGGAGGTGTTCGAATTTCAGGTGCTAATTTTATGCCTCCAAATGCTAATAAAGTTTCAGATTATCTGGATGAATTAATTGATTTTATCAATACAAATCCATTAAACTTAAACGATATTGAACTGGCTACAATTTACCATCACAAATTAGTTTGGATTCATCCTTTCTTTGATGGAAATGGCCGAACTGTTCGTTTGAGTATGAATTTGTTATTAATGCGTTGTGGTTTCCCTCCAGCCATTATTCTTAAAAATGACAGAAAAAAATATTATGAAGCTCTCAATCAAGCTAATAATGGTAATTATCAAAAATTAACGCTTTTGATGTGTCAGGCTTTAGAACGAACTTTGAATATTTATTTGAGTGCAATGCCCGGCAGTGATTATGATTATCAAAAAATCTCTGATATTGTAAGTGAACCAGAAACTCCTTACGGCCAGGAATATGTTAGTTTATTAGCCCGAACCGGAAAAATAGATGCTTATAAAGAAGGTAGAAATTGGTATACAACCAAAGAAGCTATTGAAGAATATATGTCTACCAGAAAAAGAAAACGCTAGCTAAAACTGGCGTTTTTTTGTTACAATTTTTAACATAAACTTCTATACTCTAGCTACAAAAGAACAAATCAAAGTGGTAACTTTGCGTTTTGCTCAAATTTATGCTAGATAAAGACAATACTATTGAAGTTCTTGGTGCAAGAGTTCATAATCTAAAAAATATAGACATTTCAATTCCCAGAGAAAAACTTGTAGTAATTACAGGGCTTTCTGGTTCGGGAAAATCATCTTTGGCATTTGATACTATTTATGCCGAAGGACAACGTCGTTATGTAGAAACTTTTTCGGCGTATGCCAGACAATTCCTTGGTGGTTTAGAGCGCCCTGATGTAGATAAAATTGATGGGCTTTCACCAGTTATTGCTATAGAACAAAAAACAACCAGTAAAAGTCCGCGTTCGACTGTTGGAACTATTACTGAAATATATGATTTTCTTAGACTTTTATATGCGCGAGGTGCTGATGCTTACAGTTACAACACAGGCGAAAAAATGGTTTCTTATTCTGATGAACAAATTAAGGATTTGATTATGCAGGATTTTAGCGGAAAACGTATTAATATTCTCGCCCCAATCATTCGTGCCAGAAAAGGACATTATGCCGAGTTATTCCAGCAAATCACTAAACAAGGCTTTCTAAAAGTTCGTGTAAATGGTGAAATTCAGGATTTGGTATCCGGAATGAAACTAGATCGTTATAAAACCCACGATATTGAAATTGTAGTTGACAGAATGTTGATTGAAAATACTGAGGATAATCAAAAGCGTTTATCTGAAAGTATCAATACAGCCATGCATCACGGTGAAAATGTATTGATGATTTTAGATCAGGACTCTAATGAAGTACGTTATTTCAGTAGGAATTTGATGTGTCCTTCAACAGGAATATCTTATCAAAATCCTGAACCGAATTTATTTTCATTTAACTCGCCTAAAGGTGCTTGCCCGCATTGTAACGGATTAGGAACAGTTCATGAAATCAATATTAAAAAGATTATCCCTAATCCGAAATTATCAATTAAAAGTGGCGGTTTTGCTCCACTTGGTGAATATAAATCGTCCTGGATTTTTAAACAATTAGAAGTTATTGGTGAGAAGTTCGGTTTTAAAATAACTGATCCAATCGAAAAAATTCCGGAAGAAGCCATGACTATGATTTTGCATGGCGGAAAAGATAAATTCATTGTAAACTCAAAAGATTTGGGTGTTACTCGCGATTATAAAATTGATTTTGAAGGAATTTCTCATTTCATCAAAAATCAATATGACGAAAGTGCCTCTACAACGATAAAACGCTGGGCAAAAGATTTCATGGACGAAGTAAACTGCCCTGTTTGTGATGGTTCACGATTAAAAAAAGAGGCTCAGTTTTTTAGAGTAAATGGAAAAAACATCACTGAATTGTGTGATATGGACATATCTGATTTAACGGCCTGGTTTCAGGATTTAAATATTCATTTATCAGACAAACAGCTTTTGATTGCATCTGAAGTGGTAAAAGAAATCAAAGACCGTTTGAATTTTTTGATGAATGTAGGTTTGAATTATCTGGCTTTAAGCCGAAGCTCAAAATCACTTTCTGGCGGAGAAGCACAACGCATTCGTCTGGCAACACAAATTGGTTCGCAATTGGTTGGTGTTTTGTATATTTTGGATGAGCCAAGTATTGGTTTACACCAAAGAGATAATGAAAAGTTGATTAAATCACTGGAGCAATTACGTGATATCGGTAATTCGGTAATTGTGGTAGAACACGATAAAGACATGATCGAAACCGCCGATTATGTAATTGATATTGGTCCGAAAGCAGGAAAATACGGAGGAGAAATTATCAGTATTGGTACACCTGCTGAAACTTTGAAATCGAATACTATTACTGCTCAATATTTGAACGGTACGATGAAACTTGAGATTCCTAAAGAACGAAGAAAAGGAAATGGAAAGTTTTTAAAACTAACCGGAGCAACCGGAAATAATCTTAAAAATGTTTCTATAGAAATACCTTTAGGTCAATTAATTTGTGTAACCGGAGTTTCGGGAAGTGGTAAATCGACTTTAATTAACGAAACCCTCTACCCGATTCTAAATGCTTATTACTTTAACGGTGTAAAAAAACCACAACCTTATAAAAAAATAGAAGGATTAGAATATATCGACAAAGTAATTGATATTGACCAAAGTCCAATTGGAAGAACACCGCGTTCAAATCCGGCGACTTATACTGAAGTTTTTACCGAAATCAGAAATCTGTTTACAATGACTTCAGAAAGTATGATTCGTGGTTATAAAGCCGGACGTTTTAGTTTCAATGTAAAAGGTGGGCGCTGTGAAACCTGTGAAGGCTCAGGCGTACGAACCATCGAAATGAACTTTCTACCGGATGTATATGTAGAATGCGAAACTTGTCAGGGAAAACGTTTTAACAGAGAAACTTTAGAGATTCGGTACAAAGGAAAATCAATTTCGGATGTATTAAATATGACGGTTGACGAAGCAGTTCCGTTTTTTGAAAACATTCCGAAGATTTATCGCAAGGTGAAAACGATTCAGGATGTTGGTTTAGGTTATATTACACTTGGTCAGCAAAGTACAACACTTTCTGGTGGTGAAGCACAACGTATTAAACTAGCCGGAGAATTGTCTAAAAAAGATACCGGAAACACGTTTTATATCTTAGACGAACCTACAACTGGATTGCACTTTGAAGATATTCGTGTTTTAATGGATGTGATTAATAAACTCGTTGACAAAGGAAATACAATTCTGGTAATCGAACATAACATGGATGTCATCAAACTAGCTGATTATATTATCGATATTGGTCCTGAAGGCGGAAAAGGCGGCGGACAATTGGTTGCAAAAGGAACTCCTGAAGAAGTCGCTCAGAACAAAAAAAGCTATACGGCTAAGTTTTTGAAAAAAGAGTTGGTTTAAAATCTATTCAAATAAAAAAACAGTAGCAAATCTGATTTCGCTACTGTTTTTTTTTTATACTAATTATTATTTTAGAATTAAAATTTAAATGTAATACCTGCTAATATGTTTACAGGTTTTTGAGGCATTCCAGTTGCATTCCAATATCTTTCATTTAGGAGATTATTTCCTTTCAAAGAGATTCTGTATTTAGGCTGATCATAAAACAATGCAGCGTTTAACAACGTATAAGAAGGAAGAACAAATGTATTTGATGTTTCAAACCAAGAATCGCTTACGTAATTTCCTCCGACACCTAAACCAAGTCCTTTGCTCTTTCCTTCGGTAATTGTATAACTCGCCCAGATATTTGCTGCATTTTTTGGACTAGCTGTAAGAGACTTTCCTTCTAATGCTATAGAAGCGTTTGTATATTTGTTTTCATTAACTATATTTAAACCGGGAATAGGATTAGCAATAATTTCTACGTCTCACCTTTACTGTTTTGAGTTCGATCCTGAACGTAATAATTTGATAAATCTCTGTAAAAGGAATTTGTTACAACAATCATAATTCATGCTGCATCAAAAATTTCAATTTTTAATATTGATTTTAATTTTTCTGCTATATGCAAACATTCAGTTTTGTTACCATTCTGATAAACTGTAAAATATTGATGTTGATTAAAAAATAAACGGACATTTATAAGTTCAGAATATGTTCTGTTTTGTGGATAATCATCGTCTAATATTCTAGTCTTAATAACTGTGATAAATTTTACTTCTGGATAATTTATCCATTTTCCAATGTGAACTCCAAATATTTTTAAGAATTTTCTATAAGAATTGTTTTCAACTTTAAATTCTAAACCTCTTGATGAGAAAACAAACAATCCAATAAAAATAAAAATAGAACCATAAAATATATAATTTCCAACGATTAAGCCAAACCCAATAGTTAATAATGCGAATGTAAAAATTCTTTGCGTTAAAGTCTTTTCATTTAAATATATTAGTTCGCTCATATTTTATTTGTTGTTAAATTTGGTTGAGCTAAAAATAGAATTATGGTTAAGAATTTTTACAATTTTCTTCATAAACAGATTTTATCAATATTTCCTGTAACCTCCCTATTTCATGAAATTAGGAAAATTTCACCTCCGAACTTTCAATTAAGGACAGGTAAATTATTGTAATACAAATATTTACCTTATTCTTTTTGTCAATTCTTTTGATATTTTATAAGTGACAAATTCTGTTAACTTTATTTTCGGATTTTAAAGCTTTATTATAAGCTGTTTGAAATCATAATCAATTTTGTATATTTTAGAATCAAAATAATGAGAGTCCAAATTAAAATTGGCTTTTCACAAACTTTTAGATTAAGTTCATTCTATATTACAAACCTAAATTAGGCAACACAAAAGACTTAGTATTAGGATGTAACCTTATCCATAACCCCGGATTTGTATTTAATTGTAGTAAAGCTTCCTCTTTATCTGAACTCAGGTCTGTATTAAGCACGTTTGCATAAGTTTGAATTTTAGCAGGAGCAGAATCGGCATCTACTACAGACTGAACAATCTTTTTGGCTTGTAATATCACTGCTGGACCTAATGTGAGAATATATTCAGCAGATCGACATTCTTTTTCATCGCTTTCATTTACAAGGCTTCCACCAGCTTTAAACTTGCTAATGTGATGCTCCAAAATACTTCCGGATATTGGAATTATACCTACGAAATGATGAGGCTGCGCTCCAGAGAAAGGTTTTATATAGGCAAGGTGTGATGCCTGATTCTCTTCCGGACCATGACCAATAAAAAAAATATCCAAACCACCTAAATCTTCCAATTTAGTCAAATATGCTATAAGCGCTAACTCTAAATCTTCTGTATCTGTTCGCATTGGTGTAAAGCTTTTTATTTTTTTGAAAAAGGCATCACCTAAAATACGCTCAAAATCCCTAACAAAGCTAAAACCATTATTCATGCTCAAAGGAGCAAGTGCATCCTGAGTAAAAACATTTAGTCTGGCAAGCAGCTGATCCTGTTCTGTTGATTTTGCTAACGCACCAAGCAAACGGTGTAACTCCTGCGCACCTATCCCACCCAGTAGTGCAATATTAATATCCCCTTCTTTTGATGCTGCAGTGCTGTAAAGTTCATTTAACATTGCCTGGCCAACCTCAGCTTCACTGCTAAGAACTGTGGGTACTATCCCGTAATCAATAAAATTAAATTCCTGATTGTTATTTTTAGACAACCACACATTATTGTTGTCTTCATATCTTGTTAATTGTGAATTATCAATATTCATTATATTACTTATTTATTCTAATTCATTAATTTATGGACTCTTAAATCAATCCTCTTTAGGAACTAAATCTTAGCCCAATTTAAGCGATTTGAGACTAAATTAAACCCTTTTTTCGGATTTGCCAAATCATATATAAATCCAACTTTTCATTAAGGCAATTGCCCAAATCTGTTGCATTAGCTGTTTGTAGCAGTATTAATTCCACTCATTTAATTCAGTATCAAATTCTTTTTGATTATGATTTAAAGTTTCTAATTTCAATTTATATTCATTTCCGTTCTTTTCGTATTCTATTTTGTCAACAATATAATTTTGAATTAGATTTAAATTTAGTTTTTCACGAATATTTTTAATGTCATTTGGATAATTTCCAAATTTGCTTTTATATGTTTCTATTTCGTTGTGTATTTCAATTCCAATTTTGTTAGAAGTAAAATCATAAATTTTAAACACAAGTAATAGTACAACTATATTGATAAAGCCTAAAAAAGTCATTATTCGGGCATATTTATATAAAATTGATTTATTATTTGTTCCTCGATGCCATCTTGCAATTATTGCCGCTATTCCCATTAAAATTATAATAGTCATAAAAGCTTTGAAATTGCTTAATGATGCCAAAACCAAAACAATTAAAATGATGAAATAAACTAAATAATTTTGAAGTTCAAAATTTGGAATAGTTTTTTGGTTTGATGAAAATACTCTAATATGATTTTGTCTTTCGTTTTTTTCTGAATTTATAATTTTATTTAATAATTCGGTAAGTTCAATTTCATCAATTTTTATTTGACTTAAGTTTAAATTTAATTTTTGAGAACCAACAAATTCGTTTAATTTTTCAGCCCACTTATATTGTTTTTTCTTAAACTCAAATGTTTCGCAAACAACTATTGAAATAATTTTTTGATTATGAATATCAATAGGATAGGTTTCAATAATTTGCTCCCATTTTATCTCTCCTTGTTTTAAAGTTCTATCTGAAATTCCATTTTCATTAATTATTATTTGTGGTCTTTTATCAAATAAAACAAAAAATCCTAATGGAATTCCTAAACCAAAAAACGAAACACAAAGCCATCCCATAATATAGTCAAATGTTCCTATTTGTTCTTCCAAAATCATCCAAATACCAATTATAACAAAAGGCAAAGACAATGCTATAAGTCTTGCTCCTTTCCAGCTTGATTTATATAATTTTATTTCAGCCATTTTTTTAGGTGTTTTTTTTAGTTGCCGAAATACTGCTCCAAAAGTTCCGGAACTACAACTGGTTTTATACTAAATCAAGCCCATTCTTCGGATTTACTACCCAAACGATAGCGAGCATACGAAGTAAATCATCCAAATATAAATCATCTTTCAATTAAATCCATTACTCAAATTCATTATTCCAACTGTTAGACATTTGTTTTTTTTAGTATAATTCGTTTTCAAATGGTTCAACGTCCTGGATTTTTGGCAAAGGTCTTATGAGTATTTTCTTTTTTGTATTACTCAAAACCCTGTCCTCTTCTTAACCATAACTTTCTGTTTTCTCAAGTCTTATTCCTGTTGAAAGATTAAAGTCAGTAGTGTAAATTGTTCCGTACCCATCCGATGATATGTAAGAGAAACCAATTAATTCAAAATTTCCGTTCTGAAACCTGAATTTATGTTCAAAGTGTCCTCGTAATAAACCAAAATTCACACTAACTATTCCTTTATTAATTGTAACATCTACAAATCCATCTCCTGTTCGGTATCCATCTCTTCCGTTTGGATATTGCGGTGAGATTATCTTAGTTGAAGCAGCAATTAATTTAAATTGTCTGTTTGGCTGAGCAAAAAATATTTGAAGTTTATATGGGGATTCCTGATTAATAGTATCTTGAGTAACTATTACTTTATCATCTAAATTATCTTTGTTTAAATCTCCAATGACTTTTGTTACCAAAAAAGTAAAAGTATCTTTTTCATTTTTACTTTGTGAAAACGAAGTAACACAAATCAATAATAAAAAAATTAATGTCTTCATTTTTAATCTTTCATTTTTGATATTTTTTCTTTCTTCAAAACCTTTCCATTATTTGTAAAATAATAGCTGTAATTTTCATCCTCAGCGTAAATTTCACTATTATCTATATTTTCCTGGGACATCGTTTTAAAATCTTTTGCTATAATCGGTTTTAGATTAAAATCAACTAAACTATATTTTCCTCCTTTTTTTATACATATTAATTTTTCTGTTATAAATTGTAAATTTTTTTTTGAAAACGGAATAATTATTTTATTGTTTCTGTCTATAACTCCCATTTCATCTGCTTTCTTAACAATTACAAAGAAATTATGTGTTGTTTTGTTTTCTACAAAACTAAATATCTCATCATAGATGAAAGGAACTATAATTTTGTTTTCATAATTTATTACAGCCGTTTTATTGTTTTTTTTAGCAATAAATATTTCTTGATTTTGAATGTCTAATTCATCATATTCAATTGGAATTACTATTTCTTTTTTTTCATTAACAACTCCGTACAAATTATTTTTTTGAACCACTATAATACCATTTGATACATCAATTGAACTGTAATTTTCTTCAAAATTGACAACAAATTTGCCTTTGCTGTTAAGGAGTCCATATTTTTCAGTTCCAGGTATATGATTTTCATTTTTATATCCATTCTCGCTAATTTCGTGTTCTGCAATGGAAACCATATAATAGCCGTCAATGTTATAAGATGCTGAGCAAAACTGACCTTTTACTACATTTGTTCCGTCTTCAAGAAAATAGCCAAGTCCTCCAGCTATTCTGTCCTTTTTAGGAAACAGTTCCGGGTCATTTTGAGCACTTGCCAAATATTGAAAAATTAAAAAGAAAAGTATTAATTGTAATTTCATTGGTTTGTATAAAATAAAAGTAGAAATTTAATTTATGATGATATTTAGACATTTCTTGCTACATTGCTAGCAACCGTTTTGTACATTCATTATTTATTTAAAGTCTATATTCATATTTTTAAAACTGATAATCAACGTATTAAACTTTAAAAAAACATCTTGTCCTAAATTCCCGTCAAAGTATTTATTAAAATCGTACTCTTCCAACGTAACAGGAATTTTATCTAAACTTGTTTTATGTTGTCCAATTTGAATTGGGAAGTTTGAAAGCATATATTCTTTAACTTCTACCTTGCCGCCAGCACCACCCCTTTGATTTGTTTGCATAATTCCTTTTTTTTCAACATCCAATTTATGATCCTTATAGTATTTAAAGGATAATTCTGTATTCTTGGCACCAGTGTCAAATGTGAATAATAAAGTGTCACTTTTAGAGAAAAGCCTAACTACTGGATTTAACCCTTCAAAAAACATATTTTGTTCAGTTTTTTTTGAAGCAACTCCCGGAATAAATATCTTACCGTCTTTATGTAAGTAAACTTCGCCCAATTGGTTAATTACCGGAAAACCAATTATTCCTTTTATGGCATAATTTATTTGAGGAAATGTTAATTGGCTATCAGGCATAACAATAAACAACACATTTTCAAAAAGTATATCTCCTACATACAGACTGTCAGCTAATGCCAATTTAGACTGAACATCTTTCTGAGTTGATGAACCAATATCTACAATTTGTTCAAACAATTTAAGCTTCATTTTCTTTGCCTGGCTTTCAGATATTGTACTCAAATTTGCTCCAGTGTCAAAAATAAAATCTTCGTTGACAGTATCTACCTTTACCGGTATCATAAGGTGATTGAATTTGTTTCTATACGATTTTAAAGTTACATCTTTGGCTTTGTGCATTTTCTGCTGATTTACATCCGAAAATGTCCCAAACAAATTTTTTGTGTTTTTATAATTTTCTAAATCAGCACTGTCCAAAACCTTTTTATAAGTAGTCAAAATATCGTTGTAAATTTTCGTTGCCTTTTTGTATTCATATAAAAACAGGTAATTGGATGCCTGAACATCAAGTAACTTAACGGTTAAGCTGTCGTTTAAAGCTTGTTTGTGTTTGTTTAAAAGAATTTCAATTTCATGATTGGATTTTTCCCATTGTCCAAATGCTTTATTTATGAATACATTATAGTACAAAATCCGGTCATCACTCAACTCATTCAAATTTTTGAATAGTTCATCTTGTAATTGAAAATAATTTTTCTGTTCAAGCAAGAAATTTAATTTGTCTTCAACAATCTTGTTAGTTGTTTTTTTTGTACAACTAACAAATGTTGCAATAAGGGTTAAAATAACGAGAATTTGATTTTTTTTCATAATATCTTTAATTGTGAATTTCGTTATAAAATGCTACTACGTTTTAATGTAATGTGTTTGCTTTTTCCTTAATTTAAAAACAGACAGCCCAAAGAAAATTCTTTACATTTTTAGCGACTGTTTTCAGTGATAATCTCCACTATTATTTTTTCAATGGAGGTTTCCAGTCCTGATAAATAAATCGCAATGCGTCATAATAAGCAACTATTGGTTCACTCATGTGGCTTTCTTCCGGGTAGCATTTGTACTTATATAAAAGTCCTTTTAGTGTTCTATTTACAATCAAACCATCAAATTTCAACACATCAGTATGAAATGAATTCTGTTCATTAATACCTTCGTTTCCTGTACTGTAAAAAAGCATTTTATTGAGATAAACTGATTTTGTCAATTTGTTTTCTGCGAGTTTTAATATATATTTATTATCCCACCAAAGCGAAGGGCTAATGGCTATATAGGCATTAAACATATCAGGATATGTAAACATACAATTTATAGTTGTAATGCCACCAAAAGAATGCCCGGCAAATATTTTGTATGATCCAGCTTTATAATTTGTTTCAATGTAGGGTATTAACTCTGATTGCATAAATTGAAAAAAATGTTCATTGCCACCACTTGTTTTATAGGTAGAGTCGATTTTTCCAAAATAATCAATTGTACTTTTGGTAGGTGTAAGGTCTTTTCTACGGTCTTTACTAATAATACCAACTACTATAATTGGAGGGATTATCTCATAATAGCTTAAGTAGTCAATGTATGCGGAAAGTATATGAAAATGATTTTCCCCATCTAATAAATACAACACGGGAAAAGTCTTGTTAGGGCTTGCGGATTCCTGTTTTGGAACATGAATGTAAATTTGACGTTCCTCATTTAGTACTTTGGATGGTATTGTGATTACTTCATTAGATATGTGATTAAACAATTCGACATTTTGTCCTTTTGATTGCAATGATAAAAACAAAAAAAGCATAAGGGTATACTTTTTACAATTAAGAGTAGTTGTCATGGTTAAATATTGATAATTTTAAATTTGGTAATATATCAAAGATTTACTTTTTGTAGTCACCCGGATAATTGACGCAAACATCAGGTATTCAGATGGTTTAAGCCTAAATTAACTCCATTTTTCGGATTTACCAAATTATTCCAAATACAAAACCATCTTTTGATTAAGCAAATTGCCTAAATTCATTATAGTAGCTGTAAACTATTTGGTTTTAATATATTTTTTTATCAGAATACAAACTTCTTTAAGATTTTTTCATTCAAATTCATACTATTCGATAATACTTCGCAAATCCAAAGTGGTTTTATTTTGGTTTAACCTTTTTTTAAGAAAGTTGTTTTTTATTTAAGTTCTCCTTTAATTGCTGAAATATTTTGTCTGTGATTTATTATGTCAATTGGTTGGCATGATCGTTTGTATAACTTCCAAAATTTGTCTTCCCAAAACTCGGCTTTTTCTTGTTTGTTTTGTTTATTTTTTGGTTTATTCACAAATTCCCAATTTCCATCTTCATTTAAAAATTTTTCGTGACTTTCAAAATATGATTCTATTAATTGGCCTTTGTCTGCCATAATCCATCTACAAGTACAAATCCAAGGGTCAATAAAAAAATAATATACTTTTGTATTTAATTCTTTTGAAAGAATTAATGTCATTTTTTTAGTTTCTTCAAAATCCCAAACATTCCATCGTAGATAATTCCATTCATTAATTTTATCAAATAATAAAAATTGTTTGTCAAAATTTTTCGTTTTTTCATCAAATAGAAAATTCCAATTAAATTTATTATCAACTAATACCTTTTCGGTGTAAGAAGCATTCAAAACTTTTAGAATTTCATTATTATTTGAATCTTTTATGCAAAAGTGATGATTTATCAAAGTGTTAATTAGTGGGCTTTCCTTTTCCACCTTGATTAGTTTTAAATTCTTTTTTTTGCTTTTGAAAAAGTCGAAAATTTTCATGGCTTTTTGGGTTTTCTGCGTAAGTTCGACATAAACTCATTCTTATGATGTGCCAAATCATCCCAACTACAAAAACATTTTTCCTTTAAGCCAATTGCCCAAATCCGTTGTAGCCGTTCGTTGTTTTTATGCTCTTTCTTTGAATTTTCTTTGTAACAATTTATATAACTCTTCGAAATTTGTGTCTAAAGTATTTGCGGAAATACTAATTGGTGAACCATAAGTTTTATAATTTATTTCCATTGCTTTTCTTTTCACAATTCCATTTTGACGATTTATATATTCTTCAGGATTTTTTACAATAAACATTAAGAATTTTTGGTTCATTACATTCGCTGTAGAAATTTCGATTATATCTTTCCACAAAACTATTCCTGCGGAAACTCCACTAGAATTATCAATTATTCCTTCAGAGTTAATTATTAAACCTGGTTTATTATCAGGCATTATTTTTAAAAGTATAAACGTAGTATACCCAAAAAAACAATTGCAGATATTCCGCTTATAAAAATTATCATTGGATTTCCAAAGATTTGATGATTACTTTTAGGTGGATTTACTACTAACCAAGTTCCGATTATAACAAATATTATTGAGCCTAATAACATTAAATATAATTTTTGCTTACTCAATGGTATTTCAATTTGATTTTCTTCTGACATTATTTTAGTTTCGTTTTGGTTTAAATTTTAGTTCTTTTTCCCTTTTCTGCCGTACAATGACGGCTAACGTCAGTCTGTAAAAAAACTAAAATTACCCTCTTGAGAATCCCGTATTTGAGATTTTTATTTGGTAGCCCTCCGAATACTTTCTAAATTTTCAGAGTTTTTTTCACAGCCTGACGTTTTGGAACTACAGCAGGTTTGGTACTAAATTAAGCTCTATTCTCGGATTTGCCAAATCATTCCAGATACAAAATCAACTTTCCATTAAGCCAATTGATCAAATCCATTGTAGCTGTTGTAAGCAGTTATTTTATCTTGATATATTTGACATTTGTTGCTCCAAAATTTGTAATGCTTAGTCCTACTATTTCATTTTTTTTGTTTCTTTGAAAACTTACTTCTACAGAAAATGTAATTGCTCCTGTAAATTTGTCTTTCTCGACTTCATTAAGAATAACATCACTTAATCTATTGTGTGTCATCGTTAACTTTCCATTAATAACTTTTATTAAAAAAAGTGATGATAAATCAGTATTCTGAAATTGACCTTCAAAGTCTTTTAGATTTGTCGTAGAAACATATTTTGATTTTTCTTTGGCTTTCTTTTCAATTTCGGTTATCGGTGCTCTCTTTTTAAATTTATCCGATAAATAAAATTCTGCAATATCCATTCCTGCTTTGTATGAAATAAAATTTTCATCATTACTCAAAAGTATGATGGATAATTTATTATCCTGAAAACGGCCCAAATAGGATTTGAAACCAGCATCGCTTCCCGTATGATTATAAACGTTAAGGCCTTTGTAGTTTCTCATAAATTGACCTTTGGCATGGTAAATAGTTTCCCCATCGCTCACTGCTAAAATAGCAGGTTCGCCATTATCTAATGACGACTTTTCATTAAAATGATTAATAAAATTAATATCGCCAACTATAGGATTTTCAAAATTTGCAGTCCATTTACTTAAATCCTCAACGGTTGTATAAACATTCGAAGGTCCAACTGAAGAACTGTTAAGGTTTCTTTTGCTATATAATCCATTTTCACTGCCGTAGGAATAGGCTCTGTTTTTCACTATTTTTTCGTTATCATCATAAACGATTGTATTTTCCATGCCAAGTGGATTGAAAATATTTTCTTTCGCAAACTCACTAAAACTTTTTCCAGAAACTCTTTTTACAATTTCGGTTAGCAAGGTAAATCCTGAATTACTATATTTAAATTGACTTCCAGGTTCAAAATTCAACTCTTTTTGGGAGCAGATTATTTTCAATACTTGTTCAGAAGTAATGACATCATCCATTCTCCAGCCTGCTAATGTTAACAATGCCCACTGGTCTTTTAACCCACTTGTATGAGAACATAAATGTTTAATCGTTATTGTTTTTTCATAAATTGGCAATTCCGGAATATATTTTCTTATGTCATCATCCAATGAGATTCTGCCCTGTTTTTCCAATAAATAAATTGAAAAGGTTGTAAATTGCTTTGAAACAGATCCTACATTAAAAATAGTTTTTGGTGTTATAGGTATATCATATTCAAGGTTAGCAGTACCATATCCTTTTTTAAGAATTAGTTCTCCATCTTTAACAATGCCAACTGCAACACCAGCAGTTTTTGAGTTATAGTTAGAAAATAATGAATCGATTTTTTTTTCTATATTAAAATTTGTTTGCGCTGACAAATTGTTTGCAAGAAAAATATAAATTAGAATAAATTTAGTTAGATGTTTCATTTGATTAATTATGTTCTTGTTTTCTACTGAGTGTCTGTATAATTGCCACCAACATTCTGGCACTAACTTTAGATTTGCATAATCAATCCCAAATACAAAACCAACTTCCCATTATGCCTATTACCCAAATCCGTTATAGAAGTTGGCGCATGTTTTTTTATCTAATTGAGCTTTGAAACTTCTCTAATGCATCAATTACACTTTTATTATTTATAAATTTCTCACGAATTAGAATTTCATCGTAATTTTCCGCGCTTACCAATGGATTGATTTTTAATTCTAAATATGCAGGAACTTGAATAACACTTTTCGACATTCCTTTTAGAAGAAAATATGGAAACATTTCTTCTTCAGTTTTTGAATGTAGAGCTATATAAACCAAACTGAGATTCTCGTATAATTTTATAATTTTATCAGTTGGTTGCTCAATTAACTTCGGATAACTTATATAAGTATCGATTGTTTCTTTTCGATAATAAGTTAGATAACTGATATTTGAATTGTCTTCACTTATAAATTTCTCAATATCTTTAATTTCCAAATTTTCTGTATTAGATTGTAATTCCTGAAATTTCTTTAAAGTATCAAAAAAAAACGTAGAAAGAGTATTAGACTTTTTATGGTAAACAAATTTATGTATTTGATTTTTTTTTGAATTATTAGTCTCTGGATTTGTTATTATGTATAAGATCGAGTCATTTTTTACAATGCGCTTTGTGATTTTCAAAGTATCAACTCTAGCAATGTATTCTTTCTTAGAATTGTAATTACCAATTCTCCCAGTTATCAATTTGTCTTTAGTTATAGTATTGAAAGATATATCTTCGATTCTAAAAGTAAACCAATTACCATCAAATTGGGCATTTGAATATTGACTTATAAATAATAATGCAATTATAATATTCTTTTTCATAGAGTTATTCTTGATTCTGCAGTAAAATATCCACTAACGTTCTGGCGCTTGGCCTTTACTTTGTAAAGCATAAATTTTCCAAATACAAGACCAACTTTACATTAAGCCTAAAACCCCAATCTCGCCAAACGGCTGTTATGCGTTCGGTTTTCTTTTCGGTTACTATAATTTTTAATCTTCTTTGTTCGATTTTCGTTTAAGTATTTTCTTTCTGAAATAAATTAAGCAAACTAAAAGCAGAAGACAAAAAACAAAGATTATTTTTAAATTTCTTATTGTGTCACAAAGATTTTTTCCACTAACATTTGAAACACAATCTTGAATGTTTTCGGTTTCATATTTTAAACTAACCATTGTGTTTACTATTCCATATGGCGCAACCAAAATTCCGAGTATTGAAATTACAACTAGTGAGAAATAAATTAGTTTAATTTTATTCATAAATTTTTCAATTTTCTTTTTGCTTTATATATTTCGTTGTGAATAAAAGAAACAAAAAAAGCGCAATGAATATTAATGGGGCAATTTTCATTTCAGTTTTTATATTATGACTTGATCCATTTATGATTAACCACATAAATGCAGATAAAAAGATTAAAACTACCAAACTAATTCTGATTACAATTTTCAATATTCTCATTTCTGCATAGAATTATTTTTTACTCATTTTCCGGTTTCTACTAAACTGACGCATAACTTGTTTATATGTGTGACAAAATCACACATAGCTAGCGTGTTTGGTCAGATATGTGTGATTTTATCACTATTATTCATTTCAGCGAATATAGGAAAAACTTTGATAATTCGTTAAGTATCTTTTAAATCAGTAAGAGCTTCGACTCCATTCAACTGACAGTCCTTTTTGATTTCATCAAACGGTTATTAATGCAAAAAGCTCTTATGAAACCTAAAAGCCCTAGCCCTGCTCCTAAATCTAAAACTCAAAATTTATAAAACAAAAAAAGCTGCTCCGGGGCAAAGTAGAGCAGCTTTTTACAACGAAATAATAGGTATTACTTAATTGTCTGTATTCCTGTATGTGTTGGGGTTGCCTGTTTAATGGTTCCATCCGGATTGAATTCTAATTTATCAATGCAGACTTCGCGGTGGAAACCTCCGGCCTCTCCCATTTTTATTCCGGTTGGGTACGAAAATCGGTGGTACGTGATATACCATTCGTCTTTGTTTGGAATTTGTAAAACCGAATTATGACCTGTTGCATAGATTCCCTGATCCGAGATTCCTTGAATTACGATGTTGTTTTCCGGAATTTCAATTGGTCCCAGAGGTGATTTTGAAGTTCCGTATCGTACTTTGTAATTTGGACTTCTGGTATCGTCTTCGCTCCACATAAAATAGTAAGTTCCTTTTCTGTAAATCACGTAGGTTCCTTCACGGAACGTTTTGTCTACTTTAATCAATTTTATATCGCCTTTGAATGAAATCATATCGTCATTCAATTCGGCTACAGCCATGTATCCGTTACCCCAGTACAAATAACTTTTGCCGGTTTTAGGATCTGTAAAAACATCCGGATCGATTTCCTGGCCGCCTTTTGCTCCTTCAGGTTTGGTTGCTACCAAGGCTCTTCCGCTGTCTTTGAACGGTCCTGCCGGATTGTCTGAAACGGCAACACCAATTTTTTGCGCTGCGGTGAAATAATAGAAATATTTGTATTTTCCTTTTACCTTTTTCTCTACGATACAAGGTGCCCAGGCATTTCTGTTGGCCCAGCTTACATCTTTTGGAAGATCTAAAATAACGCCTTCGTCTTTCCAGTCTATCAAATTTTCTGATGAAAAAGTTTTGAAATATTTGCCTGACCAGCCATCAAAACCATCGCTGGTTGGGTAGATGTAATATTTTTTGGTTTTGTTTGAATATAAAATATCAGGATCGGCATAATATCCTTGTAAAACCGGGTTGTTATTTATTTTTGGAAATTTTGCAGGAGTTCCCCATTTTGCAAAAAGCCTTTTCAATTCAGAACGGGTGATTGGCAAAATAGTTCCGTGACGTGGTTTGAAATCCATTGAAATTTCATCGTCAATTGCTTTGAAATTTTCTAAATCGGTGCTTTTTGTAAACTGATATTTTCCTTTTTTGTAAACGTCATACATCAGAATATAATCGTCCGAATTGTTTAGTTTAAAAACACTGGAACCTTCAACGGACTCTTTGGTCTGCTGGAGGTAATTGTCGTTTTCTGTCCATTTTCCTGAAGTCAGATCGGTTGTGGTAGCCACTTTGATTCCCGGATTTTCGGTTTCAGTTTTGTAAAAAAGATGATACACACCGTTCTTTTCGATAATATCTCCGTCAATACAGGCTTTTTCAGATTTTGGAATGAATAATAATTTTGGCTCGCTTTCAAGCGCTGTGAAATCTTTATTTGCGTAAGCGTAGTAGATTTTATCTGCATTATTTCCGTGCTGCATGCTGAAGTAAATCAAATATTTACCGGCTTTGGCATCGTAAATCGTCTGAGGTGCCCAAACACGTTTCAGGTTTTCATTGCCCGGAAATGCTTTCTGAATATTCACGATACTGGTTTTCCAGTTTACAAGATCAGTACTTTTTAGCAAAACCATGGCACGGTTGCTGTCCCATCCTTTTGAAGAAGTCATATCAGTCAGCACCATATAAAATGTTTTGCCGTCGTCGCCACGCAAAATATGGGGATCACGCACTCCTCCTGTCGAGCTGATTACCTTACTGTCTATAACCGGTTTATCGCTGTTAAGGTTATGGTAATGATACCCATCGGCACTTACGGCATAACGAACTGCTTCTTCTTCGATGCTATTTCCTGTAAAATATACAAATAAATAAGCGGTTAAATCCTTGCCGGCAATAACAGGAGGTGTTCCTGCCGGAATATTCTGGGCCTGTAAAAGATTAAAAATCGCTAAAAATAATACAAGGCTAAATTGTGTTCTTTTCATTATTCTGTTGAGTTTAAATAAAAAATCGAGTATATCAAAATTTAAAAAGTTTCATTTAAAAGTACTTTCTCATTTACTTTTATACGTATTACGGCAAATGAGTAAGGAGGCAGTTCTTTTGAAAATGCTTCTTTTGCAGTTATCTGTTGAGTTACAGGTCTGGCAGTCGTTTTTTCAGGATTTCCTGATAATAAGGTATAACTTGCATTCTCTGCTGTTCCCAGATTAGCTACTGTAATCGAAGGTGCTACGGAAACCGGAAGTACATTTACCAGTTTTATAATCAAATCGCCTGTTGTCTTGTCCTGCACTGCGGAAAAGCCAATACGTTTGTTAACTTCGTCATTCGCATCAGATAATTTTACGGTATTCTGAAGGTAAAAATCACCCGGGTTCTGTCCGTAAAGCTGTTGTACAAAATAGTTTACTGTAGGCTTTACTTCATGACCGTTAAAATAAATTAGATCGGGATTCCACTGGGTATGTTTTTCGCGGGCCAGTAAAGGTGCATATGAAGCCATTGTTACCACATCTCCGTTTCGTTCGATTCCAGTAAGGTATAAAGCTTCTGAAAGGGCATTATAAAATTCATTACCTCGTGAAGCATATTCGCCCAGATATACTTTGGATTTTGAGCGGTCATAGCTGTCATAAAAGTTCTGATTATTGATGAACCAGCCCGGGCTTTGATAATAATGTTCATCAACCATTGGCAGTTTCAAATCGTTTGCAATTGCCCAGCCTTCATTGTAATCTGATCCTTCAAAAAAGGGTCCAACTGTACCAATAATAATAATTTCAGGGTGTTTTTGCTGAACTGCTTTTACAATCATTCGGTAACGTTCTTCGAAAACATCACTGATCAGATCTTCATTACCAATACCTACATATTTTAAATTAAATGGTTTCGGATGACCGGCTTCTGCACGTTTTTTACCCCAGATAGTATTCACGCTTCCATTGGCATATTCGATTAGATCCAGAACATCCTGAACATATTCGTCCATATCTTCCATCGGGATTCCGAATTGCTGTCCGGCTCCTCCATCAGATGAATTCTGACAAGGAACGCCTGCAGCCAAAACTGGAACGGCCTGGGCTCCTAGATCCTCACAAAACTGAAAATATTCAAAATACCCTAATCCCATTGACTGGTGGTAGTTCCATATGTTTCGGGCAGGAATACGGCTTTCTAAAGGACCAATCGTATTCTTCCATTTGTAAATATTATGAATTCCGTCTCCATGCGCTACACAGCCTCCCGGAAAACGTACAAACTTTGGATTCATTCCTGCAATAGCTTCTGCTAAGTCTGCACGAAGACCATTTTTACGATTTCTGAATGTTTTTTGAGGGAAAAGCGACACCATATCAACAGCAGTTTCTCCGGCTGTACTAATTTCTAAATGTGCATCGGTTACTGTTTTTGATGATTTTAGAACACCTGTTAATTTTTTCCATGAAGCCGTTGGGATTACAATTGTTTCTGCCAGAGTTTCTCCTGCAGAACTTTTTAATTTAACGGTAAGTTTTACCCCTTTTGCAAAAACACTAAAATCATATTTTTCATTGGCTTTCAAAGCAATTCCATCAAAACCGGTATTACTGACACTACTTTTTATAAGAACTGCATAATTTGGATTATTGGCATGAATTGGATTTTCCTTAGAAATTTTAAAATCTCCATCCCACGCCATAGTGGCATTCCACTTTTCGTCTCTTCCTTTTTTATCGCTAACGGCATATTCAAAATCACGGTTTTGAATCATTTCTCCATACAAACCGCCATCGGCTGCGTAATTGATGTCCTCGAAGAAAACACCCGTAAGCATGTTGCTGATTTTTTTAACGTCACTGCCATTTATATTGATTTGAGCAGTTACAGGTTTTAAACCCGCCAACATTAGGCTGTCACTTTTGGGCGAAGTATTATCCTTCTTATCTCTGAATTTTACAGATTCCATTGTTCTGATGAGCATTTCGACAACACTCCAGTCAACTATTGTGATAGTCCCTTTTTGAATGTCGCCTTGTACCGTAATTTCAGTTAATTTAGGGGCATTGTCTGTATCTTCTTTCGTTTCAGTATAATTTACAAAATCTTTGGTCGTATTGTAATACTTAGTATTATCTGAAACCCAATGAATACCATACTGACCGTCTTTTTTACCTACAGTTATATTTTGAATAACCGGTTTCTCGTCCAGTTTTTTAGTTATATTCTTCATTGCCTGAATATAACGCTGACTCTTCCAGTTAATCAGGTCTTTGCTTGAAGCTTGTGCTAAAACATCGTCTTTCACACTCCAAAAACAATGAAAAATTCCGTTATCATCCTTTATTAAAAAAGCTTCAGACATACTTTTTCCTGTTGGTCCCCAGCTTCCGTAATCTGATTTTAAAAAGCTGTGTTCAGGACCAATCCCAAACCAGTTTTTCTGATCGGTGCTCCATGCAAAATGAAGTCCGTTTTTACCGTTATTTTTTAAAGTCGAATAGGCAAAAAGATATACTTTATCCGGTTTGTCTGCTTTGGATTTGAAACTAAAGCCAGAGGATAAAAAGACAATTACAAAAAGTACTGCCAGACCAAAAAAATGCTGCTGTAAAAACTTCTTCATTATTTTTTGCTTTTTAGTTTGTAAAGAACAGAGCTGTGAGGTTTTAAGGTTATGGAAACTTCTTTGGAAGAAACATTCAGTTTCTCACCTGTCCACATGTTTATTCCTCCGGCAAAACCCGCTATTCCAAGATCTGAAAGACTTATTGAAACGTTTTGAGAATCTGTATCTGAAATATTAAACAATGCCAGATATACGCTTCCGTCCTTTGGATTTTTTGAAGTTACGGCAATTTTTCCGTCTTTGTGGAAAAGCTGTTTTACATCAGTACTTTCATTGTGCATTTTCACCACTTCTTTATTCGTTAGCAATGATAAAGTAAAGGCATCGTTACTTGGTAAATCACCACCAAAAAACAAAGGCGATTTAAAAATATTAAAGAATGTAATCAGTGTATATTGTTCGTCTTTTGTCAAACGCGTCATTCTGTCTTCTCCACGTTCTCCCCTAACTGAAATACGTCCTAACGGAATCATATCACAATCAGGCCATGTTCCCGGAGCAATATGCGGATACCATTTTTGAGCAATATCCATCAAATGTGTAATGTGTGGCCAGGTATCCCAAACGTCGTCGACCATACGCCACATATTCGCGTGAGTCGTTACGTGTGCAGCTGCTGAAATTGGTGTTTCTCCAGGTGATGTACTCAATACGATTTTACGTCCGCATTTATCGATTGCATTTCTGATCAAATTGATTTCACCTTCGTGATACGGTCTTGACAGGTCGTCAATTTTAATAAAATCTACTCCCCATTGTGCGTATAATTCAAAAATAGAATCATAATACTCCTGTGCTCCCGGTTTGTCTGCTAAAACAGTATAATTATCTTTTAACCATTCGCACTGTAAGGCTGTGGTGTAAATCTGGTCGGCTGTAACTCCATTTGCTCCTTTTATTTGCATTTTTTCTTCAACCGCTTTTTTAGGAATTCCACGCATAATGTGAATTCCGAATTTCAATCCTTTTTTGTGGATGTAATCTGCCAACGGTTTGAATCCCTGACCATCTTTAGCGGAAGGAAAACGGTTTACAGCAGGCAAATATCTTCCATATGGATCGATTACATAACGTGGATCTTTTTGGTTGTACCCTCCTGCTTTGTCATTTTCTACAAACCATCTGATATCAACCACTACGTACTCCCAACCATATTTTTTCAGCTCTTTTGCCATATAATCGGCATTGGCTTTTACTTCGTGTTCTTCTACCGTTGGACCATAACAATCCCAGCTGTTCCAGCCCATTGGAGGCGTTTGTGCCCATTGCTTAAATTCATCTTTTTTAAAAACTGCTTTTTGAGCATTTGAAAAAAATGATGTTAAAAAAATTCCTAAACTAAATATTATTATGCTTTTTATTTTCATATCAGTAAAAAAAATAAGTGTTGATAGTACACTTCAAATATAATAAACTTTTCTTCATTATAACAAAAAACCTGCCTGCGAATACCGAAATGCAGACAGGTTTAACTCAAATTAAAATAAACTAACTAAATTATCTTACATTCACAGTAATTTCAACCGGTTTCAACCATTGGCTTGTAAAAGTAACTTTGATAGGCTGTGCTTCTCCGGTTGCTTCAATATATGCAGCAATATGACCGTGATATACCCTCTGAACGTTATCTGTATAATCTGTCATGTCGCTGTTGTTTCCTGCCTCAAGTCCTAATAAAACTCCCGGACCACTAATGGTACAAGTTACTTCATTGTCTGAAAGCATAACCGGAAGACCGTTTTGATCTTTAACCTGAACCATTATTTTAGCAACACCTCTGTCTTTACTGATTGTGATATTTTTATCTGCAATAGTCAATTCAACAGGCTGCTGTGCTGTTGTAATTGCGTAATGGCTTTCTTCTTTATCGTCTTTATCCAATCCAACAGCTTCTAATTTTCCCGAAGCAAAAGGAATATCCCAGTAAATGATTCCGGTTTTTTCGTCGTACAATTTGGTTTCGCCTACTACTTTTCCGTTTAATTCCAAACGAGCTTTTGCAGCATTAGTATAACAAACCACACGGATTTTTTGTCCTGCTTCGTAGTTCCAGATTGCCCAGGCATCTTTAGAAATATCTTTTTCATTTTTTAAAGGATAAGTTCCGATGTAAGACATTGGTTTATCTGACCATAATGACTGACGGAAATAGCCTCTTGGTTTGATTACTCCGGCAAAATCAACCAGTCCTGAATAGAATCCTCTTGAAGGCCATCTTCCTGATTCACCTAAATAATCAATTCCTGTCCATAAAAACTGCCCAAAAATATGTCTGTTGTTTTTTACAGCTAACCAAGGCTCCATGTCATGCACATTTTCACTTCCGAAAATGACTCTGTTTGGATATTTTTCGTGATCCGACTGGTATTTGCTTTCTGTATAATTGTATCCTGTAATGTCCAAAGCTCCAGGATATTCTGTTTCATTAGACATCGCAACTCCGGCTAATCCAGCCGTTGTCGGACGTGATTTATCGTATTTTTTAACGGCTGCAACCAAACGTTTTGCAATTGCTCCTAAACGCATGGCGTCTGGAGCATCTTTTTTATAACCTCCGTAATTTGCCTGTCCGAAACCTTCTTTCCCTTTATCCAAAACAGGGTGAGAATACGGATCGTTAGGATAATCTACTTCGTTACCGATACTCCATCCAAATACTGATAAATGGTTTCTGTCGCGGAGTACAAAATCTTCCAGATCTTTTTCTGCCCAGTCGGCAAAAATATCAAACATTCCTTCGAATCCAGGAGTTCCGTAATTCCAGCCTTCCAGCCATTTACGCTTAGGGAATTCCCACTCGTCATACGCTTCGTTTAATACCAATAATCCTAATTCGTCGCAAAGTTCATAAAATTCAGGAGCCTGCGGATTATGGCTCGTACGGATTGCGTTTACACCAATTTCCTTCAGCGTTTGCAATCTGGTTTTCCAAACTTCACGAGGAACTGCTGAACCCAAAACTCCGGCATCATGATGTAAACAAACCCCTTTCATTTTCATCCATTTGTCATTTAATGCAAAACCATTATTTGAATCGAAAGTGAATTTTCTGAAACCTGTTTTGGTAACCGTTTCATCGATTTGCTTTCCGTCTTTTAAAACCGTTGTTTTTAACTGATACAAATTCGGATTCTCCAAATCCCATAATTGTGGATTTTTGATATTTAATTTAGTCGAAATCTTTCCGTTCTGATTGGCCGCCACATCAACTTTAGAAGAAGATTTAGCAACTGATTTTCCATCTTTCGAAATCAATTCATTCACAACAGTAAGACTTGATTTTGCTTTAGAACCGTTTTCTACCTCAACCTCAACATTCAAAGTTCCGTTACCTTTATTCACTTCCGGATAAGCGTAAACTCCCCATTGTGCAATATGAACCGGATTAGCATACACTACCCATACATTTCTGTAAATTCCAGAACCGGTGTACCATCTTGAATCGGCACTTTGACTGTGATCTACACGAACTGAAATCGTATTTTCGCCACCATATTTTACGAATGGTGTTGCATCATAAGCAAAAGAAATATAACCGTTTGGACGTTTTCCTAATGAATGTCCGTTGATGAAAACTTCGCTTCGGTTGTAAACGCCTTCAAAGTATAAATATACTTTTTCGCCAGATTTGCTCTGTGGAATATTGATTGATTTTCTGTACCAGGCAATTCCTCCCGGTAAATATCCGGTACAGCTTGCCAGTGTTGGGCTCAACTGGCCTTTTACACTCCAGTCATGTGGCACATTTATTTTTTGCCATTTGCTGTCGTCAAAAGCTGTGTTTTTTGCATCCGGAGTTTCCTGAAGATTGAATTTCCAGTTATCATTAATTTTTTTAGAATCTCCAAACGAAATCTGGCTGGTCGCTGACAGACACGAGAAGAGCAATACGGGTAATAAGATTTTTTTTGTAAACATTTTTCAAAAGGTTCTAAGATGCTAAGAATCTAAGTTTCTAAGCTTTCCTTAATTTGTTAATTAGTATTTTGCTTCGGTTTCTCAGGTTCAGGTTTCAAGCTCGTTATCAAACCTGAAACCTGAAATATTTTTAATATTGTAATTCTCCAACAAACGTTACTACTGATTTTGCCGGAATTTCCAGATTATTCACTTTCTGAACTGTTCCTTTTTTTAAATTGAAAGTATCAGAAGTTGTGTAAGGTGTAAATTCATTGCTTTTTACTGTTCCTTTTGATAAATCAAACTTGTATTGCTGAGCTGACTTTCCACAGTTCACTGCTACTACAATCAGTTTTTTGTTTTGAACATCCTTGTAAGCTGTGAGCATCACATCATTTGCAGCATCAAGTTCATTTTGATCCGGAACATCAACTCTCAGCATTCCCGGACGTACAAACAAAGAGTAATTCCCTAAAGCCCAAAGCAATTTTGAATCGTGAAATTCTCCATCATTTCGAACATAATCCGGTGCTGTTGAACCTGTGCTTTTTCCATCATCGAGATAAACAAGACCGTCTTTGTAATCAGCACGGGTAATGGATGTCCACCACTGCCATGAAGCAGCATTTGCAAGTGCAATATCATTATGAATTAACCTCGCTACGAACAAAGCTGTCTGAATTCCTAAATCTCTTCCTCCGCCTGAACCTCCCGGAATTTCAGCTTCACCCGGGTTCTCCAAAATGCAGTACTCAGACTGCCAATACTTTAAACCCGGTTTCTGTTTTACTCCTGCCGCAATTAATTTTCGGCTTAAAACCTGTTTTTCAACCGGCCAGGTTGTAAAATAACTGTGGCCTAAAATAACATTTTTAACATTCGAAAATTTAGAAATATTCGTTTTTGTTTTTCCAAAGAAATAATCAATCTGATTATCGCGATTTTCTGCATTTACATTTCCATACAAATAATCGATTTGTGCTGCTTCGGCAACTACAATTTCTGTACTCATTTTTTTGGCTTTCAGCTTCTCAGAAAGTGCTTTCGTTACCTCGTATATCTCCTGATTTGTAGCCGGAGTACCTTCCTGACTGTTGGTGTCACCGCTTTTTGGCATCCACTCCCACTGCGGTTCATTTAATGGGCTGACATAATCGAATTTTATACCTTCATTTTTCTCCAGTCCCTGAATACTTTGAACTAAAAAATCGGCAAATTTTGGAATTGCACCATCTTTTAGATTCAGTTTATTCTTTTGTGAAGAAAAAGATAATCCGTTGTGCGTCATGTGAACCGGCGGACTGTTGGTGAATATCAGGAATTTTTCGACTCCCCTTTTTTTAGCTGCCTGCAAAAACCATCTCTGCCCTTCCTGTTTTGAAAAATCGTAGGTTCCATCTGCATTGAGGAAACATTCGCTTCTTCTCCATTCGTCAGAAACTTTGCTGTTTTCGCCTTGTTCTGTACTTCCTGCTCCGAGATTAAAACGCCAGATCGAAAGTCCGATTCCTTTTGGGTTTCCTTCTGCATCAATTTCTTTGCTGAACAACAAATCTGCAATTCCATTTTTTTTCTGCTCCGGCCAGTTTTTACCAACGAATTGTGTTCTCCAGGCATCCGAACCTCCAAAACCATCCATGATCTGTACCACATTATCTGTCCTGATAGTTATGGTTCGCTGTCCATAAGACAGCGAACTCATTACTACTAAAAGCGAGATATATATTTTTTTCATTAATTATTGTTTTTCTTATTGACGCAATCTTATTATCCGCTTCGTTTGTCATTTCGAGGAAAGAGAAATCTCCACAAGAAACTCCGTAATACAAGTACTCAATCTTTGTGGAGCTACTTGTAGAGATCTCTCCTTCGTCGAGATGACAAGATTGTGGTTATTCACAACTTTTCAAAACCTTAATTCCTTAGCAACTGAGTCCCTTAGAACCTCTATTTGTACGTTCCTGTATAAGTCACAACTGATCTTGCAGGAATTTCTAAATTCGTAGCTTCAACAGCTGTTCCTTTTTTAAGACTCAAGGTTTCAGAAGTTGTGTAAGGTGTTAATTTATTATCTGTTAACACACCTCCTGAAAGGTTAAATTTGTATGTTTTTGCTGCTTTACTGATGTTCACTGCAACAATTACCAGTTTTTTGGATGCAACATCTTTATAAGCTGTAACCATCACATCGTTTACAGCTTTTGCGCTATCTACACTTGGAACCTGAACTCTTACCATTCCCGGTTTTACGAAGAAAGAAAAGTTTCCTAAAGCCCAAAGTGTTTTTGAATCCCGGATAAATCCATCATTTTTACAATAATTTGCATCACCGGCTCCATTGCTTGAACCATTATCAACGTGAATTAATCCGTCTTTGTAATCTCCACGGCTAATAGCTGTCCACCATTGCCATGAAGTTACGCCACCAACAGCAATATCAGTACTGATAATACGCGCTGTCCAAAGTGCCAACGGCATTCCTAAATCCCTTCCCGGACCTGCGCCACCTGGCAATTCAGCCGTTCCTGGGCTTTCTAAAACACAATATTCTGTAGACCAAAGACTCAATCCTCCAACAGACTGCGCTCTTACAGCAGCTAATTCTCTTGAATTTACTAACTCTCTTAAAGGCCATGCCTGCCAGTAACTATGTGCAGAAATGGTTTTCTTAACGTTGCTTAAACCTGCAATGTTTTTGGAAGAATTAGAAGCAAAAAAATAATCGATCTGGTTCGATCTGTTTTCTTTACCTGAAATTGTTTTGTATAAAGGCTCATAAGAACCTCCTTCTCCTACTACAATCTGAGAACTTAGTCCTTTAGATTGTAATTTTGGAGATAAAACATTAACAAAACTGTAAATATTTCCATTTGTAGCAGGTGACCCTTCCTGACCTGAACCATCCCATTCGTATTGCGGTTCGTTGAAAGGACTCAAATAATCGATTGTTAATCCGTGCTCTGATTTTAATTTATCTAAAGATGTTACCCAGAAATCAGCCAGTTCAGACATTTTTCCTTCTTTCAGATTGTAATATTCTTTGATACTTGCATGCGCTTTTCCGTTTTGAGTCAAATAAACCGGGGCACTGTTTGAAAAAGCCAATAATTTATCTACTCCACGTTCTCTTGCAGCTTTCATGAACCAAACCTGACCGGCTTGTTTGGTCATATCATAGTTTACTCCGTTTGTAGTGAAACATTCTGTACGTCTCCATTCATCACCAATATCGCTGGCATCGCCCTGTTCTGCACTTCCTGCACCCAAATTAAAACGCCATAATGACAAACCGATACCTTTTGGATTTCCTTCAGCATCAAACTCTTTGCTGAAAAGCAAATCGGCCATTTTGTTTTTTTTATCCGAAGGCCAGTTTTTTCCAATAAAATTACACTGCCAGGCATCAGAAGCACCAAAACTTTCCATGGTTTGAAGATTAGCATCCAGATTAATTTTTAGTTCTGCAACAGCATTATCAGAATCAGAATTTTCGTTTTTATCAGAATCACAGCTCACAAAAAGAGAACTGGCGAAAAGCAAGCCTGCACACAGCAGACTTACTTTATTATTTTTATATAATGTCATCTTAATAATTAGGGTTTTGAGTAATTACACCTCCACTTAAATCTCTCTCGATTTGCGGTATTGGCCAAAGTAAATGTTTTGAAGGATCAAAATTAATCCCCTTATCCTGAGATTCTTTTGTATTTGTTGTTTCATAAGGATCTGTAGAACTTAAATTGTATTTTACAAAAGTACCGTTTGGGCCCATCAAAGTTTCTATTACTCTTTTTCCTGTTGTTGGATCTTTTTCACGACGGATATCAAACAGACGTAATCCTTCAAAAGCCAGTTCCAGACGACGCTCTTTATAGATTTGATTTAAAAGCGTTGGCCCTGATATTCCTGTTTTAGGGTCCAGATCGACACGGTCTCTGATGATATTAATATCCGCCAAAGCATCTCCGCTTGTATGGTAACTTGCTTCTGCTCTTGTTAAATACATTTCAGCAAGACGGATTAATGGAACATTTAATGGTAAGTGCCCGTCTTTTTTATCTAATGTACGGCGTGTAGCGATTGGAATATAATATTTACGGCAGATACGTCCTGATTTATTATCATTTAAACTGAATTTATGAGTCGGATTTAAAACCTCATCTCCATAAGCAGCTTCTCCCCATTTTGTAATAGTACTTCTGCGGCGGATCACATCATTTTCAGAAAGATAAGCATTCTCTAAATCACTGGTTGGCATGCACCATCCCCAACCATCAATAACATCTTTTGCATCATTACTAGGGAAGTTTTTCTTGTCCTCTCCTCTTGCTCCCGAAAAAGTTGGCAGCATAGAACCCAAAGCTTCGTTTTGTATAGAGGAAGACTGAGCTTCTAAAATAGATTCTTTTCCGTTATGATTGTTTACATTCCAGATGTCCAGAAAATTTTCTTCCAGGGTGTAAGGGCCCTCAGTTATTACCTTATTGGAATATAATTTTGCATCAGCCCATTTTTCCTGAAATAAGGAAACACGAGCCAATAAAGCATAAGCAGCCCATTTGTTTATTCTTCCGTTTCTGGCTACCGGGATTCCTTCCAGCTTTGCTGCAGATTCTTTTAAGTCGGCTTCTATTTGTGCATAAACTGCTGTTGCCGGACTGCGCTCCAGTTTTAAATCACTGGTTCCCAAAGATTTTGTATACAAAGGTACTGCCCCGAAAAAGTTTACCAATTCATAATAGCAATAGGCACGAACAAACAAAGATTCTCCCATATATTGGTTTTTCTGAGTGTCCGTAATTGGCGAAACAGCCATTTTTTCCAAACCAATATTTGCTGATTGAATGGTATAATAATGAGCCGTATAAAGACTATTTAAACCTCCCATATTGTCCGGAGTGATAACATACTGAGCCCCTGGTCTAAACGCACTATTATCCTGTCCTGTGTTTCCCATCCAGGCATCATCAGTAGCAGTTTCGTTTACTAATCTTGGAGCAAGTAATGTATACCAGTCTTTAGAAAGCAGTAATCTCTGCGTTAATTCATTAGTATAGTTTTCACATTCCTGCGCTGTCTGAAAGTAGTTGTCCAGTGTCTGTGTTCCTCTTTCTTCTTTTTCAATAAAATCCTCACAGGAAACTGCAAACATTGAAAAAGCTAGTATTGATAAAATTATTTTTTTCATGTTTTCTATTATTAAAATGCTACATTAAGACCCATCAAAATGGTTGGCTGAACCGGATAGTTCCAACCGCCAAAACCTGATCCTTTAACTCCGTCGTCTTTTTTAGGATCTCCTCCTGCAACTTCAGGATCAACACCTGAATAGTTGGTCCATGTCCATAAGTTCTGTCCTGACAACGATATTCTCAACTTGTCCAAACCAAATTTATTCTGGAATGTATATCCTAACTGAATGTTCTTCATACGGACAAATGACCCATCTTCTACATAAAAAGAAGAAAATTTACTAAAGTTTTCATTGTTGTCATCTTTAGACAAACGAGGGACATAATTAGAAGTTCCTTCTCCGTGCCATGCCATTTGATCTAATCCGCTTACTTTGTTTGTTAAGCTTGTACCATTGTATAAATCTTTAATGTTTTCGTTTACGATATCATTTCCGATGCTTGAATAGAAATTAGCTACCAAATCAAATTGTTTGTAGGCGAAATTTAAATTCAAACCCACATTGTAATCTGCCCAGGGAGAACCAATTTTTGTTCTGTCTTTATCATCTAATTTTCCGTCTCCATTCAAATCTTTGAAGCGAATATCACCTGCTTTTGCATAAGGCTGTAATTTATTACCGTGTTCATCTGTGTGAGCATTCAATTCAGTTTGATTCTGGAATAAACCATCTGCTACATATCCGTAAAAGTACCCCGGTACATCACCTTTAACTGTCAAAGTTCTGTTTCCTGCACCATACAATCTTTCTCCTTCAGTTGATAAAGAAAGCATTTCAACATTTACCGTTGTAAAAGTCAGGTCTGCACCGTATGAGAAATCTCCTTTTTTATTTTTATACGAAAGCAATAAATCTATACCGCTGGACTGCATAGCACCTACATTTGTCCAGATTGTTGCATATCCCGGAAAACCACTGTATGTTGGAAATTGCTTCTTGAACAACATATCATTTGTTTTCTTTTGATAGTATTCTAACGAACCGGAAAATTTATTTTGCCACAAACTAAAATCAATTCCAAAATTGATATCCTCGACAGTTTCCCATTTGATATCCTTGTTTGCCATGGATGAAGGATAAGAAGTATCTACCATTTCACCTCCAATTACGTAGTAACCTTGTCCGATATTAGACTGATAAACTGAAGCCGGCAGCCCTTGATTACCTACTTTACCCCAACCTGCTCTTAATCTAAGATCACTTATAACTTCTTTAGTACTTTCCATAAAGCCTTCATTAGAAATTCTCCATGAAGCTGAAGCAGACGGGAAATTGGCCCATTTATTATTTGCCATGAACTTTGATGAACCGTCACGTCTGAAAGTTCCTGTAAAATAATATTTGCTGTCGTAGTTGTAAGAAAAACGAGAAATATATGACATTATAGAACTGGACCAGCTATTACCTTCGCTGTCACGGTTTTTAGTAGCCGCATTTACTTCTCTCATAGATTCTGAGTTATTCGGCACACCTTCTCCATAGCCCCAGACATCATTACCGTTATACTCTTCCATTGTAGTACCAATCATCAGCGATGCATTGTGTTTCTCTGCAAATTTTCTTGAATACGTTGCAGTACTTTGCCATGTCCAGTCATGATTTGTAGTCGCTCTTCTCTCAACGCTATTAATTTCTGCTTTTTCATGAGCTGCATCAATAATAAAATCCGGTTTGAATATACTTTGTACTTTATTACCGACTTCGATAGAAGCCTGCGTACGAATTACCAAACCTTTTATAGGCGTATATTGCAAATAACCATTTGTGTTTAAATTATACTGGTCTGTATAATCGTCATATCTTTTTACAGCAGCAACGGGATTCCATACATACGAAGGAGAACGTGCATAAATACTGTATTCGTTTTCTAATCCGGTTAACTGATCTGCCGGTTTGTAAATTGGGGTAATAGGATCGATTTTAACAAAATCAGCCCAGTTATTAGGACCTCCCCAACTTTCATAACGAGGATTTAAAGTGATTCCTGCTGAGAATTTATCTGAGAATTTGAAATCATTATTGATTCTCATTGTGATTCTTTCCCATCCTCCTATTTCATACATTGATTCTGTATTGTAATAGTTTAAACTAACTGCATACGTGTGTTTGTCTGAACCTCCCGAAGCTCCTAAAGAAGCATTTGTTACCGGAGAACTTTTTCTGATTCCTGCACCCCACCAGTCTGTTGTTTTTCCTCTGTACTGGGAAGCATTTGGTAAATAATCTGAATAACCCGAATTATTATAAGCCGTATTCATAATGTTAGCATATCCTTCAGCATTTGCCATATCGTATGGATTCTCCATCATCTGCATACCTGAACTCAGGTCAAAAGTAAATCTTGTTTTTCCTGATTTACCTTTTTTTGTAGTAATAAGAATAACTCCATTAGATGCTCTCGAACCGTAAATAGCACTTGCTGAAGCATCTTTTAAAACCTCCATAGACTCAATTTCGTTATTACTCAAAAAGTTGATACTGGTTCCCATCGGAATACCGTCAACGACATAAAGCGGATCTGTACCAAGATTAAGAGTTGAAATACCACGAATCAATACCCTTGGCTGTGCTCCCGGACCACCTTGTCCGGTAATCTGAACACCGGCTACTTTTCCCTGCAAAGATTCGGTCACGTTACCAACAGTCATAGTCTGAAGTTCTTTTCCTTTTACAGAAGAAATTGAACTCGTTACATCGCTCTTTTTTACAGATGCGTAACCTACCACTACAATCTCATCCAAAACCTGACTAGATTCTTCTAAAGTAACATCAAGAGTAGTTTTATCTCCCGCAACAACGACTTTAGATGTAAAACCTATGAAAGAAAATTCGATCTGAGTGTTTGCATTAGGAACAGAAATCGAATATTTACCATCAAAATCAGTTGCTGTTGAGTTAGAAGTTCCTTTAACAATTACATTAACCCCGGGAATCGGCACATTGGCTTTATCCTTTACAGTTCCTTTGATTGTTACTTGCGCAAATGATGCAGCACTGCATAATAAGGCAATAAAAAACCATATATATTTAAATTTCATATTTAGCTATTTTATTTATTAATGTTATAACAAAGCCTATAACAAATTATTTTTTTGTTATAAAGGCTCTTTCCAACTCGGTATCAACAATAACTTTGTAAACACCCGGAGCTGCTGTGTATGCACCATTACCATTTTCTCCTGGAGACATAGTGGCAATACCATTATTAATCAATCTCCACTGTGGATTCCACCACTGCCCTGTGAAAGTAATTTTCATAGTTGATCCTGTAAGTGTAATCTCTCCAACTAATTGGTATGGATTATCCGGATTATTAGCCAGGTGTAAACTTCCCATAACCCACGCGTTCCATGTATCCCAGTTAGCGTCTTTAACACCTTCACCACAAACACTCACAAAAGTTTTTCTTAGCGCTTCATCATCATTCCATGATCCGTTAGCAATATCTGCCCAAACTTTACTTGAAGGTGTATACTTAGTAACTGTATAAGCCATTGTATTTGGATTCATTTTTATGTTGTAATATCCTTTGGTAGGTAAAATAATTGGTGCTGAAGAAGCGGCATCAACGATGTTTCCTGAACCATCTAATCCAAAACAATGTGGGGCAAAGTCAGATTCCTGTCCTAAGAAATAAATTTCTTTATTGTCTTTATCAGCATAATATTTGAATTCAAAATTCTGTCCGTTTTTCTCATGGAAATACATAGGAACACCAGCTGCATCTGTTTTAAGGTTAGTTCCTTTTGGCTGATCACATAAATAAATGGCAGGATACTCATTCGTAGCCACAACATTGATATTTAATGATCCTGTATTAGGAATAGCAAATTTATCTTTAGCAGTAATTGTTAGTACATAATTTGCTGCAGTAACAGGTAAGACATATTCTTTGCTGAATGTATAAGTTTGTGGAGAACCCTGTAACTGAACAGTTTCATCAATATTAAGAGCAGCACACTTAACCTGAACATAATCGATACCTGAATCATCATTAACTACAAAATTTACCGGCATTATATTACTGGTCGACAATAAAATAACGGCTCCTTCATTTGGGGAAAGCATACTTATTGCCGGAGCAGCAAATTCTCCGTCTAAGCGCAGGTTAATTTCTTCATCAACAGCGTTTCCTGAAACATCAGTTATTGTCAGTTTTATTTTAAAAGCTTCAGATGTTCCTCTATCAGCAGGAACCTCGAAAAAATAACTCAGGTTATAGGTTTCAAGTAAAGGATCAGTTTCAAAAGTAATCACCTTATCAAGGGACAGCTCAGGAATTTGAATGTGTACACTCTTTAGTCCTAAATCATCTGCCAAAGCAGCTTTGATTTCAAATTTTCGGGTTGGTGCACCATAAATTTCTTTTGTTGATACAACTACCGTGGGGTTATCAGAACTTGGAAAATCTGATTCGTTATTTTGACATCCGGTAAAAAGGACAGCAAAAAGGGCAAGAAAAAATAAAAATACATTTTTTTTCATTTCTTTAATTTTAAGGTTAGGTTCGTTTAGTAAGTTTTCTTTTTAAAGCTTAATTGTAGGTTGTAATTGTAGGTTAATTTTAGCATTTTGCTTTAACTGTTTTTTGGGAAAACAGGCAAATGATTAACTGATTGTTTTCATATTATCTGGTCTGGTTAATTTGTTAGTGATTCTTTTTTTTATTTATGTTTCTGCCTGCTTATGGCAGCATTTAATTTTTTTTTAAACCCGCAGGTATTAATCTGCGGGTATGATAAGTAACAAGATAAACTAACTCTACTTTCTACATTTAAAGAGTGCTCAAATTCTTTAAATCAGATAAAAACTTATCGTAAAAAAAACACTTATAACTACATAGTAATTGATAACTTTATTACTATTACTGCAAAGAAATGTTTAATCCATACTTTTAAAGAGGGGTAAATTGGAAAAAAAAGGAGGTCAAAATCGTAATTAACTATATTTTTAGACTTAAAATTACCAAGTACAAAAAAATAACAGGTTATTTTTACACATTACACAATTACTATTTAAAATCACATTTTATCATTCAAACATGTTTATGATTAAAAAACTGACTTTACTATTATTAAAAAGTTAAATTAATAGCGTCAATGTTTTTGAACTAATTTGCAATATGTTTTAGAAGAATACTGTTTAGGAAAAAAAACGTATTTACAAATTATAATAATGCAAATACATTTGTTTTCTGTTTTTGTTTTTAATTGATAAACACTCGTAGCTGTTTTATCTAAATCTGTTACTAAATAAAAAGACACTATTATTAATTTTACTAATCCTAAGTTTCCTTCAAAAGCGCAGCAAATTTACGGTTATTAGCAAAGTGGTCGACTATTTCTACTATAGGATTTCCTCCAACTATACTGTCCGTAATAAGCGTTGTTGGGTTTACCTGTACCCTTTAAACACTTCTCAGTTACTTATCAGCGGATTAATTTACTTTTTATCGATTTTTTCAAGACAAGATTCAAAAATTAATACATATATTCGCAAAAATTTTTACACTCAAAAGTATTATTAAACTTGTTAATATTTAAAAAAGCACATTGTACGAAAAGTAAAACTAATATGATTTAAAAACTAAAGCTTTAATTCTTTTTTGTGGTTTTTTGCTTACAATTTTAAAAATAAACAGATATTAATCTTCAAAATAGTGATTTGAAAACAAAAATGGCTAGGAAGATTGATCAATAAAAAAATATAATAAAACCCGAAAATAAATTTAGCCTCATGTTATATATCCCTGATTTCACTTATGAAGATCATTTAATTTACAAAATAAAAGAAGGTGATACATTAAAAAAGGTAGCAGAACAATTAGAAGTTGATTCTTATTCTTTGAGATCTTATCATAATATGCGATGTCCCTTAGATGATTTAATCGAAGCGGACTTTAAATCACATTTGAAGTTTCTGATAATTGAATCAGAAGAATCTAAAATCGCCAGAGCGACGCATCGTGAAAATGTACATTTTGCAAATAATTTCAAATTACCATTTACACCTCAGGGACTCAACAATAATTACTTAGCGATGTACACCATGGAAAATGGTGAAGAGCAGCACACAGTAAAAGAAGAAATTAATGTAAAGTTTATAAATAAAGATAAAAATGATTTTTCGCTAATAGAAATTAATAGAATATCACAAGTATATGTTGATGGAAAAGAGGCTGATACAATGGCAGATGAATTAGCTGAGAAAACGGCTAAAGTCTTTTATCCCCTACAAGTAGTTATTGATCCAAAAGGAGAATTAGTTGCCATATATAATTTTGAAGATATCCGAAAACGCTGGCAGAAGGTAAAGCGCAAAGTACTTAAGGATTTTCAGGGAGAAATATTACATGAAGCACTGCTTAGATTTGAAGATAAGCTCCAAAATAATGAAATTATTTTTGATTCATTATCCAAAGATTGGTTTTTAAAAGTCTTTTTTAACAGCCTAAACATTGAATATACCCAAAACCTTACCATTCAACAGGTGATAGAATTTCCTATATCTCAAAAAACAGGAAATGTGTCATTTACTGCTGAGCAGACAATTTTACCCACTCTTGATGCTTATAATTTAATTAATATAACGCAAACCGGTATACTTTCAGATCTAAGAAGCAAAAATGACTTTGAAAACAATTTGTTATTTCCTGAAGATGATTCAGAAGATAACAATGCCGAAAAAGCAGAGGGTAGCTATACAGCGTATTATTTTCTGGATCCGAACACCAACGTCCTGGAAAGCGTTTATTTAGAGTGTGAAATTAAATTAGATATTCCTCAAAAACTAAATGTTGTTATTTCAAATATAGAAGAAAACGCCAAATTGAACTTAAGTTCAAATTTTTCATTTTTAGATGAAGAAATAACAGAGAAAAAATCAAGCATTTTTAAGTTATTTCTGGAAGTAATAACAGGAAGATAAATTTAAATATTATGAGCGAAAAACATATTGTCGTACAAGGTGCGACTTGTACCTGCAAGTACAGCAATGAATCACAAAATGATGTTTTAAAAGTAAAAACACAATCGAAACATTATACAAACGATAAAGATGGTTCTGAAAAGTTAACAGCCACTACAAAAGATATTGGACAAACTTTAGAGAAAAACACTTTTGGAACCTGTAAAATGCAGCCAAACGGCAGTGGAAGTTACAATCCATGCAAAGTAGATATTTCTGAGTGGAAAAACTTTTACGATAAGGTAACACTAAGCAATGGTGGGAATATTTTACTTGAAGACAGTAAAGCTACCTGCAAAATGGGAACTCCGGATTGTATCGAAATACTAGATCATGGACAAATTGCAGAACCATCAGAACAAAATCTTAAAAATGCAAATCCTGACGTTCAGAATAAAATTAATCCGTTATTAGGGCTGAATGATTTAATACAACCAAAATTTGATTTTACCGGTATATCACAAATATAATTATGGCAAAAGGAATTAAAAAAATAGAATGGGCTGGTAAGGGTGAAATAGCTGGTAACTTTTCAGTTAAAAACCCTAGAGCTAAAATTAAAGCAGACCAGTTTGTTTACTTTAAAATAGCAGAATGGCATGATGGCACCACTGCAGAAGAGAAAAAAGGAACTGTTTTATGGCATTTTCAAACCTATTCTCCAAGAAAAAGTGTTTTGAAATTGACAAAAAAAGGCGATGAAATTTACGGAATCAAATTGGCTAAAAAATTTTGTGGCCCTTTTACTTATTATCTCCAGACAAGTCTGCTAAATTCATCATACTCAAAATCTGCAGGCTTACTGATTAGCGGGTTGTGTGAGCCTAAGATAATCTCCAGTGCATGGGCGACTGAAACTCAGGGAGAAGACTTAAGAAAAACACATCCGTTTTCTTATGGAGAACCACTTTATCTTAATCTTACTACCGAAGGATTAAATGGAGTAAATAATCTGATCATCGAAATATACAGAAGAGTTCAGCGAGGAGAGGGTGCAAATGACGATCAGTTAATAAAAGTTTATAGTAAAATCCCTGTAAATAATGGTGAAGTTAATATCATCATTAAAGATTCGCTTTCCTGGCAAGGCAAGATAACAAATAGGGACAATCCAGAACAATTTTATATAAAAGTAAAAGATCCTTCAACAAACAAATACATAAAAGACGATAATAATGATGTTTATCATGCTCGTTATTTACGTGTGAAGGATGAAAATAAATTTGATTTGCCCACAATAGACCTTGGTTTAAGCAAGGCAAAAGTTGGTAAGTTAAAAACATATGATAAAAATGCAGGCACCTGCAAGTTTACAAAAATTGGAGTCGCTTATCAGGATGAAACTGACTTACTTTTTGATGAAGGAAAGTTTCTCCGTAAAATGGATCCTAAAGATAATTTTAATATTGTAGAACAAATACATTACGATTACGATAAATGGGACATCCGTAATGATGCAAAACCAGTTTTAGATAAAATTGCGGATTATTTAAAAGAGCCGCCTTTTCTGCCTGTAGAACTCGGTGCTCATACAGACAGTAGAGGAACAGCTGAATACAATCTGGATTTGTCTGCAAAAAGAGCAGATGCTGCAGTTAAATATTTAATTTCAAAAGGAGTTCCTTCCCATTTAATTTCTGGAAAAGGCTACGGAAAAACAAAACCGGTTCGCACAGGAGCTAATCTGTCTGAAGCGCAGCACCAGGAAAACAGAAGAACCACTCTGCGGTTTAAGATTTTCGAAAACAACGCACAAACACTTGTGTACGATGTTGTAGTACCAAGTTATAAAAAACCGGCAGCGTTAAAAATTAATATAGACGGATTTATTAGAAAAGGCTGTCATAAAAAGAAGGAACACCTCAATAGCATTAAATCGTATGACAGCTATAAGGAGTCGGCTGTTTATGATTTAATTGAACACAAACCTAATTCAATTGAGGTTAAACTGAATTCCAGATTGCCTACCGTACCGAAAATAACGGATTCTTTTAATTTTGGAAAAAATTACAGAAACATTTACAGCTATTATCTTCATTCCTGTACGTATTATTCAGGTATTAAATACCCTAGTTTCGCTATAAATGCGTATCCTGATATTGTATGGATTGGTCACTTTATGTACAATTATAAAACCAGAAATTGGGGGGATGATGATGATGAAACCTTCAAAGACCCCTATTTTTTTCATGATAAAACTTTAGAATTAAAGAACGGAATCGGTAAAGAAATAGATGAACTTAAAAACTCTATCGCAGGTTTTATTTTGAGCTTTTTCCATGAAAAATGGCTTGGTGCAAAGGTTTTATTGGCATATCTGGAAACTCAATCTGAATTTTATGATGCAGGTCTACATGCTATATACGATCGAAAAATAGAAAAAACTGGAGAAGAATTAAGCTTAAAAGGCAGTACAGAATTAGACTTTATAAAAACAGATACGACTACCAGACGTATTGTTGCCTTTATCATTTATGAAATGGTAGCAATAGGGATATTGATAGACTTAATCATGCTCTATATAACAAGAGGAGGAAGTGCAGAAGCAAGAGTGGTTAAAATTGCAGCAAAAATAAAAAAAGCATCAGAATACCTTGATAAAATTGGAGCAGAGCTTGTACCTCCATCAATCGCTATAAATACTGGAATGTATTACAAAATGCAGGCAGACAGAAGAATGGCGCTCATTTATGAAGCCAATATTAAGGCTGATCCACTTGTGGCGATAGACTTTACAAAAAAGTATACGATGAAAAGTCTTCTCTATAGTAAAGCAACAGAGAATGAAACTGATGAAGAGAAGAAAAAGGAGAATGATAAAATAAACGATATTTTGTCTGACATGGGAGACAATGATTTTAAGTTTACTTTAACCATGGTTGGAGAAGTAGCTTTTGAAAAAAACATACAATACAATAGTCTAACAGAACAGTATACTTTAAAAGATAAATTCAATAATTTACCTCAAAAAAACATCGTCAGCTATAGTAATAAAATAACAGGTACTATTGCATTTGAAAGTAGTGTTCGTAAAAAACTCTTTGAGTTTTCGCCTTTAGAAACAGTAGTGACTGCAGACATTCTTTTCAAAATGGCTTGTGAAGCAATTGTCATTACTGAATATGGCTTTGACAAAGTAAATGGAAGAGGTCTTTTTATCACACAAAAACTAAAATTTTCTGGATTAAAAGGAACTTATTTAGGGAGTATTTCTGCAAAACCTACAAATAGAAAGCCTGTTACACTTGCTTCAAATGATGGAAAACCAAAAGATTTTACAGTCCTAGAAGGTTTTACAAAGACTCTAAAAACCATTTACCTTTTTAATACTAAACCTCAAGAGTAAAACAATATGAAAAATACGATTTTAATTTTAGCTGCACTTTTTATATTTCCATCTTGCAAGCAAAACAATAACCCTAAACCAGAAAAAATGAGCAATTTAACTAGTACAAATTACATAGAAACAATGCTTAAAAGTATTAAGCGTTATAATTACGAGCCAATGTATTATCTAACATTTGAACAAAGTGCATGTTTCTCAGAAATTTTAGTTAATGATATTCCTCTTCATAAAAATTTTCAAAAAGAGGTTTCAGGAAGAACACTTGATATTAATAATTACATTTTTAAGAGCGGTATTCAAAAAATAACTTTTAGATTGTATCCAGCAGGTAAAATTGATGGGAGAGACCTTTCAAAACTGGTATATGATACCGAAATGAAAATTGAAATATCAGAATCGGATAATAATAAGAGAGATCAAGCAGGAAAAACAATTATGAATTATGCTACACCAACAGTTGTAAATACTAATGTATATGGGGAGAAAGAATTTTTGAGCAATGGAAAAACCTATTACGAAGCCAGTTTTACTTTTGAAGCAAAAGTACCTTATGAATTTCCTAGTCTTGATAATGGACAGGATTTAAGAGAATGGAATCAGGAAAAACTCGAAAAGAAAGTAGTTGATTTTTATAAAACCCAGTTAACACTATTAAAAGAGAAAAAAAAGGAAGAATATTTTTCATACTTAGATTTAAAAGAAAAAGAAACTCGTCAAAGTCTGTTTTTTAATGAGAAAGAATTACGAGAGATTTTAGACTTGTATTTAGATCCTTTTACTATTCCAAATTATCAAATGCAGCCCTTAGAAAATTATAAACTTAAATTCTATGGAAATGGGAAAATTGTTTGTTTAGAACTTAACAGTTTAGATAATAACTTTAGAGGAGAATCAGCTTTATGGGCAATATTTGATGAAGGTGATGGTGAAATGCTTGATTTTTTTAAGTTTTACTTATACATTCCAGAGGGTGAAGATGAATTAGTAATGATAAGGTAGTCTATGAAAAAAAAGAGTTTTTTTAGAAATCATAAAAAAAAGATTATTACAATTTCCTTTTTAGGATTTGCAATACTTCTTTTTATGAATTGGGTAGGATTTAAACATGTTCCAGGGCACATACACGATCTTTGGCGAGAATACATTGTTTATAAATTTACTACTGAGGAAAGAAATAATAACCAACTTATAACAAAAGAGTATGATAAACAATTCGTTAAAAATCCTCCAGATACTATTGTAGTGCTTCAACCACCAAAATATCCTCTTGACAGTTTATTATATATTCACGATGGTGAAGTTGAGGATGATTTCAAAGAAGAGTTGGAAGAATTAAGAAAAGTTGATTTTTCAAAATTAAAAGTTGCAGAAGATTTTCCAACTGATACAGAAGGTCAATATGCAATAGTAAGGCATTATGGTGAGCCCGTTATAAAGTTACTCAAAAAGTATGAAGCAAGGTTAAAAATGGGAAAATGCTATGTTGCTCCTTTATTAAATAGTGATCCCGATAGAGTTGAAATCGCAAGAATTACTTGTATGGTATCTGGTTTTAATACGAAAAATGAAAACCTAAGTAATATTGAAATGCCATTAAGAATAGCATATGATTTTGTTAGATACTCTTTCGATCCAGAAAATTGGTATGTTGAAAATCTTTCACAGAGAATTCCTTTTGATTATGAATTAAATCCACATAATAATGATGTCGATTAAAAATTATTTTTACTTTTTATTGTTTTTATTCTTTATTTCCTGCCACAACATAGAAAGGAAATATAATACGCTTTATTTATCAACTAGTAATGGAGATATGTACAGTATTAATCTTAAAAAAGAAAAATTGAACTGGAAAATATCAGGTAATAAAGACACTGATGAAATCACATACTTTACAATCCTAGACAGCATTATTTATAGAACATATTGTGATGGAAGAATTATTGAACTCAATAAAGTATCGGGAAAAATAAATTGGGAATATAATGATAAAGTTTCACCTGATCAATCTTCCTATGGGTATGACTTTTCAGATGTTGATTTTCTATTATTTTATCAATATCCTATTGTTTTTGGTAAATCAATAATTTTTGCAAACAGTCATGGAGAATTAAAATCCATAGACATCCAAACAAAAAAAACGAATTGGACCAATCAGTATCCTTTTCCGATACAAAGTTCTCCAATTATTTATAAAAATTATCTTGCAGTAAGTTTAGCTAGTAATGTTTCTATAATCGATCCACATACAGGAAAAGGAATTATGTATGTAGATTCCCAAAATTCTATTTATAATGAAGTTATAAAAGATGAAAAGTTTTTTTATTCAGTTGATGAACATGGAATTGTCTTATGTATGGATGAAAAAGATGTTCAATGGCAATATACCCCAGAGAAAAAACTTTACATTACGAATAATTTAGTAATAGATGAAAACAATGTTTTTTATGGACGTGATGAAATAGTTTGTTTAGATAAATTATCCGGAACTAAAAAATGGCAAATAAGAGTTTGTAAAATAGAATTCCCCAAAAGTGATGAAGAAGTTTTGGGAAATAAACATTTTTTAATCCCAAATGAAGAATATCTAGAAGCAATAGAAACAAATTTTGATGATTTAGTTGCTAATACAGAACATTATATATTATTAATAAATAAAAATAATGGTAAATTAACTAAAAGAAAATATTTTTCAAACAGAAAAATAGTTGGTAAGGTTAATTATGTTAATAGTTTTTTTTACTATTTATGTTCGGATAATAATTTATATAAAATTGATACTAAATTACAAAATGAATCTATAGTATTAAAAGATGTTCATTACAAAACGGATAGAAATTTAGATGAAACCTTTATGGTTTTCGAATAATGGAAATTACTAGAAAATTAGAATCTTAACTAGAAGCTTTTACAATTAAGGATTATAAACTTCAACCATTAGAAGACTATGAGCTTAAACTTTATGGTAATGGCAGAATAGTTTGTTTAGAGCTTAGAAGCCAGGAAGCAAAAATGAGAGGTAAATCAGCATTATGAGCAAAATTTGATGAAGGAGATGGTACGATTGCTGATTTCTTTAAGATCTACCTGTACATTCCTAAAGGCAAAGACGAATTAGAAATTTTAAGGTAAATTTTGATGAAAAAGATTTTTTTTAAAAGACATAAGAACAAACTTATAGCACTTTTTATTTTTTGTACTGGCACACTTTGGTTTGCAAATTATATTGGTTATCAACACATTCCCGGTCACGTAGAATATGTTGTACAAAATTTTATTGGGCGTTATTTTAGAAAACAAGAAGCTCCAATAGATTTTGAAAGAGCTCAATTTTTAAACGATAGTTTACAAGCTGAAAGTCAAAAAAGCAATGAAGTTACTCATAAAATAAAGGGTAATTTTGACGGCACCGGTTTTATCGATTATGCTTTCATTTCTCCAAATAGCGGGCATATTGTTTTTTCTAAAGGAAAAGCTTTTTCAGTAGTTGACCTTATAGAACTAAATCCCAATGATGATAAATTATTTGAAGAAGGAGATTTAGATAATGACGGAGCAGATGATTTTTCTGTTTACAGATATAAAAAAGGATGGCATAATGAAATTATCACTTACCTTCATTCTGATAACGAACCATGGACACGATGCCTCACTATTGATTTAAATAGTGATGAGAAAGCAAGTGATGAGGATATAAAAGCAAGAGTATTTAGAAAAAATAATCAGATATATTTTCTAGATGGAGTGAAAGATGAAAAAACCAATAAGTACAAACTTGTTTCTAAAAGTTTAAAGAACTTTAAAACGGAATAAAGTGGACTTGGTATAAGATAAAGTAAATGTTATACACAATAGAGTGATCTAGTGTAAAAAAATATTTGATGATTAAAGATTTACATTCTTTTGTTAAGATTTCAGTTCCTGTTTGCGAGGTGTTTCCACATTTTTTCACTTTTAATCTGCTGAAAGTTTTCGAAGATCTTTGGTATGTACCCAAGTTCTTATCTCCTACCTTTAAAAATAATTTTTCAAAACCAGGAACAGGTGATTATATCGTTTATTTTGATGACGACAGTACTGCAAGATATCAATTACTTACTCTTAAACCAGACATATCATTTTCGACCCAAATTAATGATTTTAGCTCCATCCGTTTCATCGGATTAGAATTTGTTGAGTGTCACTTTTCTTTTTCTGAACAGGGAGAAGTTAAAACAAATATTCAATTAAAATGTGTATTTAAATTGCGTTCACGTTTTTGGGGATTACTATTTAAAACCTTAGCAATTAAAAAAACACATCGTAATCTTGACACTTTTTTGATTCAAACTGCTAAGGAGTATGAACAGTTTTCGTTAATAAAAAACAAAAATGTTTTGTAAAACATATATATTACAATCAGTTAAAAATTCAGAAGTCCTGCTCTCTTTTGCAGTTCAGCACCATGAAAATAAAGGAAATTGCTTGTTTTTTGGGCTATTATGACCCGTTTCATTTTTCAAAATCATTTAGGATGGTCATGGAAATATCTCCCAGGGAATACCGGCTTAAATATAAAACTACTGTTTAATCGCTATTTGAATCATCAAAAAGGGCTTCAACTCCGCTCAGCCTGACAACTGTTTTGAATTACACCCAGCAAGTACTATTTAATAATATTCAAATCAGAATTAAAAGAACTCTTATACTTTTTGATGTATTCTGAAGGTGTCATTCCAAATAATTTCACGAATTGCTGTCTGAAATATTTCGGGTCTTCAAAACCAACCTCAGCACTTGCCTGGGCAATATTAATATCTTCAGTAAGCATCAACATGGCAGCTCTTCGGATTCGCAGTGAACGTATAAAAGCGTTTAGAGTCTGTCCCGAAATGATCTTAATTTTGGTATAAAGTGTTCTATGGCTCATACCCATTTCAAGAGCAAAAGTTCTAATTGTAAAATCTCTTTTGTGAATATTAGCTTCTACAATATCAATACATTTTTTCAGCATTTCCTGATATTCTACAGGGACTTTCTGTGTATTCTCTTTTAAAGTTATACTATTTAAGAAATAGGTTCGTAAATTGCTTCTGTTTCGCAATAACGATTCGACACGGGCCACGAGTATCTCATCATCAAATGGTTTCGTGATATAATCATCCGCACCATCATTTATTCCCTGCAAATGGGTTTCAGGATTTTTTGATGCGGTTAACAGAATTACAGGAATATGAGATAAATCATTGCTTTCTTTTATTTTTCGGCATAATTCAAGACCATCCATTTCTTCCATGGTAATATCGCTGATTACCAAATCGGGCATGTGTTTTTTGGTTAGTTTTAAACCCTCTTCACCATTTTCGGCACTATACACTATATGATTTTCAGAAAATAATTTGATTAGATATCCTCTTATTTCAGCGTTGTCGTCAACAATTAAAACCGTTCTTTTTTCAGTAAGCATCACTTTTTGTAAATCACTTTCGGAAACTACTGTATTAACTGACGCATTGCTTTCTTCGGCATCATCAATAATCAATTCATCAAAAAGCTGACTTCTTTTTTGAACGTCGTTTGTAATTTCTGCATTTTCAAAATGGCTGTCTCCTTTCAGAAAAGTTAATTTAAACGTACTCCCTTTACCAGGTTCACTGCTACAGCTTACAGTTCCTTTATGTTTGTCTGTAAAATATTTGACAATATAAAGCCCGATTCCAAAACCGGTTCCAATAGAAACTTTTGAATTGATTTGTTTGAATTTTTCGAAGATTACCTCAATATCTTTTTTCTCGATTCCATCGCCGTTATCAGCGATCTCTAGCTGTACATCATCATCAGTTTCTGTAAGTTTAAGATCAATCTGCCCACCAATTGAGGTATACTTAAAAGCATTTGACATCAGGTTAAACAGTGAGATTTCAATTTTTTCATAATCACCGATAATCACAATTTCATGATCCGGAATATCAAAATTGTATTTTATATTCTTCTCTTTTGCCTGATTTACAAAACACTGATACACTTCATTACAAAGATTGTTGACATTTATAGGAGATAATCTAAGGGAATCAGCATCATTTTCGGCTTTTCTAAAAAGCAGAAGCTGATCTACCAGACTCAAAAGTCTTCTGGCATTTCGGTGTGCAATAGCCAAATCACTTCCTGAAGATCCATTTTGAACACTTTCTTTCTGAACTGCTTTTTTAAGCGGATTTATAATGAGCGAAAGCGGTGTTCTGAATTCGTGTGAAATATAGGTAAACATCGATGATTGTTTCTCAGCAACTTCTTTTTCTTTCTTGCTTTCAAGTTCAGCGATTTTTACCTTATATTTTAATTTTTCCTTATTCTTTTGATAATCAAGATACACAAAAAGAATTCCTGCCACAGCCAGAACATATAAACTATAAGCCCACCACGTTCTGTACCAGGGCGGCAAAACTTCAATTGAAATCAGATTGATTTCATTGTTCCAGCCCCCCTCAAAATTGGTGGTTTTTACTTTAAAAGTATATTTTCCTTCCGGCAGTCTTGAATAGTTTGCCTTTCGGGCCTGACCCACATAATTCCATTGGTCATCCCAGCCGTCGAGCAGGTAAGCATAATTTATTTTATCGGCATTATTATAATCCAAAGCAACAAATTCTACCGATAAAGTGGTCTGATCGTAATCCAGACTTACTTCTTTCATTTTGTCGGAGTCTAAAGTTGTTACTTCCACTCCGCTTACTTCAATTGGCTGATTGTTGACATAAAAATCAGTCAGCAATACGTTATTTTTTTGATTGAAACCCTTAATCGCTTCCGGAAAAAAGATATTAAAACCGTTTATACCGCCAAAAAGAAATTCGCCTGTCGATAATTGAATCCCGGCATTAAAACTAAACTGATTGCTTTGAAGTCCGTCATTTACAGAAAAATTACGGAATGTTTTTCGTTTTTTATCAAATCTGCAAATACCGCTGTAAGTACTCATCCAGAGATTCCCTTCCTTATCTTCCAGTAATCTCAAAACCGTATTTGACGGAAGGCCTTCATCTGTAGTAAATCTTTTAATACGATTGGTTTTTCTGTCAAACATAACCAATCCGCCTTCCTGTGTCCCCAGCCAGAGATTTTTGTCTTTATCTTCATGAATACATCGAATCGGATTGCCAATTACCGTTTTTTTGACTTTTTTTGGTGTTTTTTCTATACAAAACAAAGTACTGTAATTTGCTCCCCAAAGCTTACCATCCCTGGTTTCTATTAGACATTGCAAATTATTGATGTTTCGGTCAAAAAGTACAAAACTGTTTTTATTGCGGTCAAAAAGATACAAGGAACCTTCGTTTGTAGCACTTGCCCAGATATTGGCTTTTGAATCCATATAAACAAACCAGATATTTTTTTCTATTTGTTTGGTATATGGGTTGTAACATGAAAACTGGGTTACACTGTTATTATTTTTATTAATTCGGTTTACACCTCCGGCCCAGGTAGAGATCCAGATATCGTTATTATTATCACGTGTTATTCCGGTAATAAATTTGCTCGAAAGGGTATTTCCGTAGTTTACATAAGTATTATTTTTTCGGTTCCAGTATTTTAAACCTGCACCGTCTGTTCCTACCCAAATGTTATTTTTCTCATCCTCGCAAAAAGACAAAATAAAATTTTCAGCGGGATCTTTTGCATTATATCTAATGCTTTTAAAATACTTGGGAATATTGCTTAGCATACTGACTCCCCCACGCAATGAGCCAAACCATTTATTTCCGGTTTTATCTTCATACAAACTCCAAACCGAATTACTTTTGGCCAGTTGATTACCATTAACTTCATTCTGCCAAATAGCCTGGTTACCAATAATTCTGTAAATCCCACAACCGTCAGTAGTAATCCAGATTTCTTTTTTCTTATCAACAAGAATATCGGTAACACTGCATTTATTTGAAAAATAATTATCAGAAAGAGTACCCGATCTTGTATCAAAAAGAAAAAGCCCTTCATCTGTGCCTAACCAAAGGTTTCTATCAGAAGACGGTTTCATTGCTTTTACTTCTTTTGAAAGCGGAAAAACTACTTGTAAAACTTTAGACTGATAGGAATACCTGCAGATTCCAATATTACGGACATATACCCAGGAATGGCTGTTTTTTTTATCATCCTGAATAGCTACTGCATCATAATTATCAATACTATTTTTTTTACCTTGAATTTTAAGCGGAATTTGTTTGCCGATGAAAGAGCCGTTTTCAAAACTTATCAGTCCTAAACTCTGAGAAGCTATCAGTACTAAATCATCAGAAACAGAACGCATCTGATGAATAATGTCTTTTAAAACTTTTACTTTTTTATTTGTAGCTGTATAACGAACAGGATGAAATGTGGCTGTATTTTTATTGTAAATACAAACCCCATTCGAACCACCAACCCAGATATTTTTTTTCGAGTCTCCTTCGATGTTATAAATAGTATTGAATGGCAAGGATTTTTTATCGTTGATACGGTTTCGGAATACTTTAAAATTATATCCGTCATATCGGTTCAGTCCATCATAAGTTCCAAACCACATATAACCATCACTATCTTGAAATATTGTAGTCACCGAATTGTTGGATAACCCATCAGATATGTCAAGAAATTTTACCGGATTCTCCTGCGCCGAAACAAGTGCGTAAAATCCCACTAATAGAATCAGGTTTATAAAAAATTTCTTCAAGATTTGTTTATTTTAAATTGAAAAGAATAATCAAGCAATAAATTTATCAATAATTTAAAAAATCACAAGAAAAAAGAATAAAAAATAAATAAAATCACAATTTACCTATATTATTAAAAGTTCGATTATATTTGCCGACTTTCTTTTTAAAACACAAATAAAATAATGACAATACAAGATTTAACTGGCAGCTATTCTATTTTGGGAAGTAATCAGGACGGTTCTGATGAAATGACTTATAAAGGTGTTCTGACACTCTCTCTTGATAAAAACAACAGGATTAAAGCCAGGTGGATCATCAACAATGTTCAGGAACAAAAAGGCTCAGGATTTTTTAAGGATAATATTCTCGTAATCAATTTTAGTTATAAAGGAGAAGACAAAAAAACATACAAAGGAGTGGCGGTTTACAGATGCATTACCAAAGATATACTCGAAGGATTTTGGTCTGAAAAACACGGAAACCCGCTCTATCTGGGAACCGAACATTGCATTAGAACAGCAACTTCTGAACGGTTGAACTAATATCCTTTAAATAAAAAACCACTTATTTTACCTGAATAAATGAGTGGTTTGAAAAGAAAAAAAATATCAATCAGGATTTGCCAGTATTTTAAACAATTCGGCATTTGAAATGTAAAACTGATTTTCGATGCTAATTTGTGATAGTTTGGCACTTACCAGATTATTTTCCCTTGAATTGATCAGGAAGATAGAACTTTCACCAAAAGAGAACAACTTTTCTTCAGAATTCAGCATAGTCAGATAGTCTTTTACCAGATTATCAATGACTCCTTTTTGCCTTTTTAAAGAAGCAATTTCGGTTTGCTGTGCTTTGATTTTATTTTTAAGTTCGAGTCGCTGCTGGTCAATGTCATATTTTAAATCCTGAATTTTAAGTTTTGCCAGTTTTAAACTTCCGCGCTCTTTTCTCAAAAAAATCGGAATGCTGAAATCGACATTAAACTTATAATCGTCGGTATTGAAAGAATTAAAATAAGAAGGCTCCGAAATATAATTGTACCCCACATTCAGCTTAGGAAGCAAGGAATTCGCTTTCAGTTCCCTGCTAATTTCGAGCATCCCCATTTTAGTTTCCAGAGCCTGAATCTTCGGATGAGAGTCCAGACCCTGAACATCCACCATCATTGCATCGGTTCTTAGGGTTTCTTCCAGCGTTTTTATCAGATTTTCTTCCGGTTTAACAGCATCTCCTAACTCAACAGGAACATTTTCTATCCATAAATAATTCGAAAGATATAATTTCGCTTTAGCCAATTTCAGATTTCCGTTTTCTACGTTTAATTCACGGTTTCGAACAGTAATTCCGGCCTCTACACTGTCTATGGCCGGAGCGTCCCCCAGTTCAATCAGCTTTTTTACACCCTGAAAACGAGTGCTGGCAAAACCAAGATATCTTTTATAAAGTTCAGCTTCATTGTAGCTTTTTCTCCATTCAAAATACGCTTCGCTGGCTTTGTACAAAACCTCAATAGCTTTAAGTTTTCGCTGTGCATCACTCAGTTTTACCTGCAGTTTCCCTTCCCTTACATCAGCCATTCGCTGATTGATGAACATTCCCTGACCTAAGGCTACATTAATTCCCAAAGAAGTCAAACCCGCTTCAGGAGTACGATTTTGTGGGTTGTAGTATTGCCCGTCTGTCTGGTCAAAACCTGCTTTAATTTCGATTCCGTACCAGGTAGGAATTTTAAAACTGCTGTTTAAAAGCGAATAATATTCTGTTCCTTTAAATTCTTTTTTATTGTAATCGACTTCGATTTTAGGATCAAATCCTCCTCGGGCAAGCATCAATGCAGCCTGAGCCGTACTAATTTCAAGATTAGCCTGCTTGACCAGCGGATGATACTTTTTTACGTATCCCAAAAACTCGCTATAGCTCAATTCTTCTTTATTAAAATCCTGACTGTATAAATTAGAAAAGCCGAATAAAAATAAAAGAGAAAAGACTGATACAGCATACTTCAATTTATTTTTTGTCCTTACCATCCTTCGCCTCTTTTTCGTCTGATTTATAATAATTTGGAGGGAAGCCATTCAGGTTACGCCATATTTCGTACCATACTGAAACGGTTTCAAGTAAAGCGATACTTTGTGCCCCTGCTCCTATACTTAATTCTTTTGGCCATTTATTATCCGGACCATCAGGTGAAACAAGCACTCTGTATTTCCCATTAGAACTTATAAAATTCTCGATTGCCACGATTCTTCCACCATAGGTTCCATAAGATAATCCAGGCCATCCTGAAAATACGATTCTTGGCCATCCGTCAAACCAGACACGTACTTTCGCACCGCGATGTACCAACGGAAGATCGATAGGATCAACATAGGTTTCAACCGCAATATCATAACTTGCCGGCATAATACTCACAATTGGAGTCCCTTCTTTGATTGTTTCTCCCAAACCTGCCAGCAAAGCACGGTTGACATAACCGCTCTGAGGAGCCTTAATGTAGTACAGACCGTTTCTAAGACTATAATTTACATATTGATTCTGCAATTTATTTACTTGGGCTTCTGTATCATATTGCGTACTCAAAGCAGTATATTTATCGCTTTTTGATTTCGAAATTTTCTCGGTGTACTCAGCTGTAATTCGGTTAATTTCAACTCTTGCATTTATCAATTCGTTTTTACTGCTCAAAAGCTTGTTTTGCTGCGTCACTATATATGCTTCAGACTCCTGAAGTTTCAGTCTTTTTTGCTCCACATCGGTAAGCGGCTTCAAACCTTCCTTATTCAATGCTGTCGAACGGTCAAATTGAGTTTTAGCGATTCTTAACTGTGTTTTTATCGCTTCAAGATCCATACTGTCACTCTTGATTTTCAGCTGGGCCTGTTTAATTTTATTCTGGGCCTGCTGCAGTTTTAATTCTCTTTCTGTATTAAGCGATTGTGCCTGAACTTCAAGCGAATTTACTTTGTCTCCATACGATTCTACAGCCATTTTCTTGGCATCAACCTGCTGTTTGGTGTTGCCAACAAGATTCGGATCCAGATAATCTTCTTTTACCTCCGAAATAAAAACAATTGTATCTCCTTTTTTTACATAATCACCTTCCTGCACGTACCATTTTTCTATTCTTCCGGCAATAGCATTATGTACTGTTTGTGGTCTCTGATCAGGTTTTAAGGTCGTTACTGAACCGCTCCCTGAAATGTTTTGTGTCCATGGCAGAAAAAGGCAAGCTACACAAAAGATCAAAAATCCGATTATAACCCTGTTTAAAATTTTATAATGTGGCCTGCGGGCTACGCTGGTAATAGATTTGTATTTACCCGGAGTTATCAGTACATTATTATCTTTAGATATATTGAGCATGATTAAAGCTTTATGTCGTTAATAATTTTTCCGTTATCGATCGTTATCATACGGTCACATTTGTTCTTCCAGATATCGTTTTTAGAAGTTACAATTACCGTCCAGTCATTTTCTTCAGAAAGTAAAAAATCTACAATTTTACCAGAAGTCAGTTCGTCCATTTTATCAACAGGATCTTCAAGAAATAATATATTAGGTTTATGAACAATACTACGTGCTAAAAGAATCTTTTGGATATCTGAAGCAGAAAGTTCATTACCACCCGGATGCACCTGATGTTCTAGTCCGTTTGGGAATGTTTTGATGTCAGGCGTCAGCCCAACATTATCAAGAGCCCACTTTAGATCATCATTATTCAATTCATCGTTTCCAAAAAGGATATTTTCGCGAATGGTTCCGGCAAAAAGCGTATCCCCCTGTAAAAAAGTTCCGGCCTGTGCTCTGTAGGCATCTTCGTCTAAACGGTTCATATAATTATCTGTCACATACATCGCACCGCTTTCAGGTTCAAGTAAACCAGATAATAAACGTAATAAAGTACTTTTTCCTGCTCCGTTTGTTCCTCTTAAAATGATTTTTTCCCCCTGATTTATTTTCAGATTAATATTTTTAAGTGATTTTTTATTGTGATCCGGATAATTGTAAACCACGCTTTCTGTTTCAATATTAATTCCTGTTTCAGAGACTGCTGATGTTTCAGGGATACATGAGATTTCCATGTCTGTTACTTGTCCAATTTTTTCCAATGAAGTCAGTACATCATAAAAAGATTCCAATCCGAAAATAATTTTTTCAACCGAATTGATCAGCAATACGATAACAATTTCAGCTGCTACAAACTGCCCGATGTTCATTTGATGGTGAATTACCAGGAAACCACCAATAGACAATAAGGCAGCCGTAACAATAACTTTAAAAACAATAAGCTGAATATATTGTTTTTTCATTACCTGAAAATGCTTTTCACGATAGTTTATGTACTTGCTTACATAGTCATCATTTCTTTCTAATGCATATTCAAAACCTCCTTTTTTGCGAAAACTATCCCTATTACGGGCAATTTCCTGAAGCCACGCTGCCACTTTATACTTAAATTTTGATTCGTTAAGACTCGTCTCCAGTCCATCTTTATACGAAAATTTAAAAATGATATATAAAATGACGATAAACAAAAGACCAATTACCGTAAAGAAAGAATGGTACAAGACTAATAATATAATCCCCAGACCAACTTGTAAAAAAGCAGTACAAAAATCCAGTAAAAGTTTTGCCGTTCCTTTTTGTACCATTAAAGTATCAAAAAAACGATTGGCTTTTTCCGGGGCATATTCAGAATACATTTCCTTAAATTTGATTAGAGGCAATCTGTAGGCAAATTCAAATGAAGAGCGCACAAAAATTCGCTGCTGCAGATTTTCTACGATGCGAAGCTGTAAAATGGTCAGAATTCCGCCGAAACCAACTCCTATTGTAACCAAAATTACAAGTACAATCCAGGAAACACTCAGCTGTCCGCTCTGGATAAAATTAATAATTGCCTGAATCCCTAAAGGAAGTGAAAGGTTTACAAGGCCGGCAAAAGCAGCATAAAAAATAATTTGATATACATCGCGTTTGTCAAGATGAAGCAAATTGTAAAAACGTTTTAATGGTGTCATGAATTTATATAAATACAATATTAATAAATGTTACATACGGTAAAAACCATAGATAAGGATGTCAGAATTACTTCTAACAGCAAACAAAATTAAGTATTTATATTAGAATCGAGGTGGAGGTAAATGAATTTTACCATGAAAACCAAATGAGAATATTTGATTATCAACATAGTTTTTTGTTTTTAAACTAATTTGAAAGTACAAAACAGTTAATGAAGTGTTTAAAGGTACCAGATAATCTAATGACGGAATCCCTTTTGCGAGTTTAGTGGTTTTTGTTTCCTTAGTTTCGTAGTCATCCAATTCTTCCGGAATACTGTCGCAATTGAATATTTTTTTCAGGAAATTACAGGTAATACCTCTAACCGTATTTGTTTCTGCATTATCAGCGATGATAAGGCCAAAACTATTTGAGACGTTAATACTGCTGATTAGAAAGTACCCAATTAGCAATACCTGAAGGCATTTACATAAGATACTATTTTTAATTCTGCTCAACATTTCCCTGTCCTTAAAGTGGCGCAAGTTAGGACGAAATTTTATGACCAACATTAAAATAACATTAGAATTGGATTTCATTCTGTTATTTTTTTCTTAATAGAAAACAAAAAAAGAGACCCGAAAGTCTCTTTGTATATGATAAAATAGTCTATCCTAATCTGTTGGATGAAATTGACAGGATGATAAAAATTTTATAATTTGAAAGCCACTTCGACTCTGCTCAGCCTGACCCTTATCTCTAGTTCACTACAGATTTAAAATGAATATTTTAGTCCCAGTTGTTGTTTTTTGAAACTGCCAGTTTTCCCCCACCAGTAAAAAATAAAGCAAGAGCACCAAAGAAATACAATCCTAAAAGCTCAAGCGCCCAGCCTCCGTGTTCTCCTAATTTGAATATATCTGCACTATGCGCCATTAATACGGCAACTAAACAATTGAATGCATAAATAAGTGCTGCAAGCCTTGTTCTAAAACCAATTAAAATGGCAATTGGAGCCAAAATTTCACCAACTAAAACACCATAAGCAAAGAATCCCGGAAGTCCTTTTTCTACAAGCATACCGCTTATGAATTCCAACCCTCCGCCAAATTTTGCAAAACCGTGCAAAAGCATTAAAAATCCAATTGTAATACGAAGTATTAACAAACCTAAATCATTGTTTTTTCTCATTTTTTAATATTTAAATTTAGTAAAACAAATCAGTATTTCATACAAAACAATGCTGCTGTATGATAGCTGCTAAAGGTAAAAATAGTAAAAATATACTTCCTGAAAGATTAAAAAACTCATTCTTTTGAGTTTTACAACTTATGATTTAGCAGTTGGATATTTAGTATTTGTTAAAAAAATAATTCCCTAAACATTTTCAGCACAGCACAGGACAGATGCAGCATTCTATTTCTATATTTTTGAGAACAATCAAATTAACATTTAGCAACCCAAACACATTAATCATAAAAATAAAATAAAATATTTGTTAAAATTTTAATTCTTTACTCAGTATTCATACAATTAAACTCATACCTATAATTTTCAAAAATGAAGGTGGTTAAAAATTAACGAAAGTTTTATAAAATATATCCGAAACCCCTATATGGCATCAAAAAGAAATAATGTAACTATAAACCTGAAAATGGATTCCGGCTCTCCTAAATTTATACAGGTAGCCGATTTTCTCGCCACAGAAATTGTGAATGGTAAAATGAAGACCGGTCAGCAAATGCCATCAATAAATGAATTGAGTACCCAAAATTCGATCTCGCGGGACACTGCAGAAAAAGCTTACAAAATATTAAGGGATCAGAAATTAATAGTTTCCGTGATGGGATCAGGAAATTTTGTTTCCTATGCCGGCTCAAAAGCAAAGTTTGATGTTTTTTTTCTTATCAATAAACCATGTACCTATAAAATGGAGGCTTACAATGCTTTTGTTGATACAATTGGAAATAAAGGACATGTCAATATGTATATCTATTATTGTGATGAGCAGCTTTTTATTAATGCTTTGAAAAAAAACATTAATAATTATAACTATTTTATAATTATGCCTCATTTTAGAACCAGCAAAAAAACTCATATTAATTATACAAACAGAGTTCTAAAAGCTATTGAAACCATTCCGAAAGATAAACTTTTGATACTCGACAATTCTTATTCTGAAATTTCAGGGAATTTTACAGCAGTTTATCAGGATTTTAAAGAGGATATAATGTATGCGCTGACAAAAGCTTTCGCAAAATTAAAAAAATACAAAAAGATCATTTTGGTGTTTTCAACCCAAACCTTATTTCCAATTCCGGTTGGTTTATTACATGGTTTTAAAGAATTCTGTCAAAATAATTCCCTTGACTTTGAAATCATAGAAGAAGTAAATAATGATCTGAAATTTGAATCAAAAGAAGCTTATATCGTTATTGATGATAATGATTTGGTGCAGCTTGTTCAGCAGATAAAAGAAAAAAAGCTACAAATTGGTATTGATGTAGGTGTCATTTCTTATAATGAAACCCCACTCAAGGCGCTTCTTGACATTAGTGTTCTAAGCAGCGATTTTAAAGCCATGGGACAAAAAGCTGCAGAATTAGTACTGAGCAATAAAAAAGAGTTTTTCAAAAATCCGTTTGGATATATTGAACGCAGTTCTCTATAAAAAATGGCGCCTGAGAGCGCCATTTTTATTGAAATCATTATTTCTTATCTATCTTATAAAGTCTACCCTGATCGGTTACAGCATACAAAGCACCGTCATTGCCCTGAGTAATATCTCTAAATCGCTGACCTTCGCCAGCTAAAAGCCTTTCTTCTCCCACAACACGGTTATTTACTATTGCAAGACGTGCTATATGTTGACCACTTAATGCCCCTATAAATAAATTATTTTTCCATTCCGGCACACGGTCACCCTTATAAAAAGTCATACCGCTTGGTGATATAACAGGATCCCAGTAATACACCGGTTGTTCCATGCCTTCTTTTTTCTGGATAGCATCTCCAATTGCCTCTCCTCCGTATTCTATACCATAAGTTATGATTGGCCATCCGTAATTTGAGCCTGCTTTTAATCGATTAATTTCATCTCCCCCACGCGGTCCATGTTCACTTAGCCAAATTTCACCTGTAGTCGGGTGAAGTGCCAGCCCTTGCGGATTTCTATGCCCTATAGTATACAATTCTGCTAAAGCTCCTGTCTGACTAAAAACAGCATTGCCAGTTGCTGGCAGTCCGTCTTTGGTTATTCTGACCACTTTTCCTAAACCGGCAGAAACCGACTGTGCCAACGGTCTGGTTGCTAACACTGAACGTTCTCCTGTACTAACGATAAGATTTCCGGTTTTATCAAAAAGAATACGGCCTCCATAATGAAGCGTACTTGCATTTGCCGGATTTGCACGATAAATTACAGTCGCTCCTTCGATTGTTTTTTCATCATTTGATAACTTTCCTTTCGCAACTGCTGTTAGGTTTCCGCCTGTTCCTGCTTCAGCAAACACCCAATAAATCATTCTATTGGATGTAAAATCAGGATCAAGACACAAGCCCAATAAACCTCCCTGATTTGCCGAATTTACCGCTGGTAAACCTGTAATTGCGGCACTTACTTCACCTGTTACTTTAACAATGCGTAAGTTTCCTGTTGTTTTCTCGGTAACTAAAAGTCTGCCATCCGGAAGGCTTTTGACCCCCCAGGGACTGGTCAATGCTGAAGTGATAATCTTTGCCTCATAACTCGTATTGGTCTGTAGTCCGCCTATTCGTGTTTGTCCCTCAAAAGCAGGAGTATAAGTTGTATTGGCTGAATTATTTTCAACCGGATTTGTCGGTGTTCCCGGATCGTTTGTGTTTTTATCATCGTTCGAGCAGCTGAATAATGTAAAAGATGCAATTAAAAGACTCAGAATTTGATTTGTATTTCTCATCGTATTTGGGATTTAATTTTTTGTAATAGTTTTCAAAAATCTAAAATTAATTCTATAAAAAATTATACGATTTATCTTATGATTTATATAATTTATTGATTATCCGTAATTACTCATAATTGAATAAAAAGCCTTATTTTTGATAAAAAAAAGCGATGAATATATTCAATTTTACTGCAAATTTTGGAAGCGAAGAATCTTGCCGACTTCATTTTAAAGAAGAAAGAGATAAGATCGGAGTTCAATGTAAATGCGGAAGCACAGAACATTTTTGGATAAAAAGCAGATGGAGCTATGAATGTAAAAAATGTAGAAGTCGAATTTCATTACGTAGTGGAACGATAATGCAAAGTTCGAATTTATCATTTTTGGTTTGGTACAAAACTATATTTTTATTAACGGCAACAAAAAAAGGATTTTCGAGTAAAGAAATTCAAAAACAATTGGGATTGAAACGTTACGAGCCAGTTTGGTCTATGGTTCATAAACTTCGAAAAGCAATGGGAAATAGAGATGCACGCTATACTTTGGAAGGAATGATTGAATTTGACGAGGGTTATTTTACAATTGAATCTACTGAAATAGAACAAGAAAAAGGAATTCGTGGACGTGGTGCTGTTGGGAAATCTAACGTTGCAATTATGGCAGAATCTACCGTTTTAGAAGATATAGAAACGGGTGAAAAATCAAATCAGTGCAGGTATTTTAAAGCAAAGGTTTTAACGGATCATACATCGGAGCAAATAAATCAAACTATACAGGAATCTATTTCTGAAAAAAGTATCCTTTTTACAGACAAGAGTACTTCATATATAGACATTGCAGAATATGTAGAAATTCATATAACTGAAAAATCCAATAAAGAAACAACCACAGAAACTTTAAGATGGGTTCATATTGCAATTAGTAATGCAAAAAGAAATTTCCTAGGAAATTTCCATAAAATTAAAGGAAAATATCTTCAATTATACCTAAATGAGTTCGTTTACAAGCTTAATAGGAGGTATTTTGAGGAAAAATTATTCGACAGGCTAGTAATAGCAAGCATCACAGGGTTATGACTAAAAACGGATAATAAAATATAATTTTAAACATTAGCAACTTATTTCATATAACAATATAAAATACAATTTAGACAATTAAAGAATAAAAAGTAAGGAAATAAATCTCGGCTAAAAATTCACAGAAAGTCATTTCATTTTAATCAACAACACAAAAAATATGTTTTTCATGACAAGAAAAACCTGTTCTGTGACAAACTCTCCTTTTTTAAAATGATTAGATTTTTAATTTTAAACTGCTATAATAAACCAACCCAAAAAAACGATCACCAAAATGCCTGAAAAAAAATCAATATTGATAGGATGTGATGATACCTTCGTTTTAACCCAGGTATTAAATGTATTGTCAACAATGTCTGATTTTACTTTTTCTACGGTTACTGTTTCCAGAGCTATCGATTTATATAATGCCGCAAAATCATTAGCACCGGACTTAATTATTTTAGGCTTCAAAAGAAATCAGCCTGTTATAAACGACAGTACTTTCAATTCCAGTAAAATAGATATTCCTATTTTATGTTTAACTCAAAGCTATGAATGCGAATCGTCATACTGGCCAAAAAACTGTATTATTTTTACACATCCATATAAGCTTATTAATAATGTTGCTTTTTTAATCTACAGAATCAAATCTATATTTGTCTTAAAAAAAACAGAAACTACAAATAAAGCGAGTTCAACATTTGCAGAAGCAGCCTTACAAAAAAATGATTTTAATCATACCAGAGAATTAAGTCATTATGTGATGGAACTTGATCAAAAAGTAGAAGTACTTCAAAATATTAAAAAACGTATTTCGTTCCTGTACCCAAATGTTGATGATACTATCAGAAGAGAATTAATGTCTATCGCAAATTGTATTAAAACGGCTGCCAATGACAATAAACTCTGGGACGATTTTAAAATTTATTTTGAACAATCAGATCCAGAATTTTTATTGGCCCTTGCCAAAAAACATCCTTCCCTTAGTCCTAAAGATTTAAAGTATTGCTGCTACATTAAAAGGAATATGAGTAATAATGACATTACCAACCTTCTCGGTATTAATCAGGAAAGCGTACGAACTCATAAATACCGCTTAAAAAAGAAATTGACACTTGAAAAAAACAGGATATCATTTCGTATTTAAGAAGCGTCTCTTAAAATCACTTCATCTTTCGATATAAAAAAGCTTAATTGATTCATTTTACAACCTGTAACTGAATCAATTTTTATTTTATAACAAACTAACAGCATACCCTAAATAAAACTAAAAACCACTAAAATCATCTTTCATAAATCGTATTAAAACTGACCATACATAATGAATAAATCCTTTCTTTTTACTAAAAAATATTCCTGTCTACATTTTGTCTATATAACATCAGAAATTTTAAACAATGTATACGAAAAGTACATTCTGAAAATCTTACACAAATTCAATTCTAAAGTAATTTTACCACTGCCATTGACAATCTCTTTTCTGAATAATTTAAATCATATTAAAATGATCAATCAATCACTTCAATTTACGAATAAATTACTGGGACAGTTTTTAAAAAACCGTTTTGGACTGGACGAAGATAAAATCGTCCTGAATTATATTGTAGATGTGAATGGTACATTTCCTAAAGTGAATCAGAATAAAGTGGTTTTATCCTTAATCAATGTGGAGAAAGAAACCAATCAGCCATTTTATATAAAAAACAAACAGCTCGAAAACGGAAATTATTCCAGTTTTAACCCTGTCGAAAGATACAATCTGGACATCCTGATCAGCAGTAATTTTGACGATTATAATGAATCTCTAAAATTTCTCGATGCCATTATTTATTTTTTTCAGATTAATAATTATCTGGATGCTTCCAGCTCTTCTTCTATTCCGGAAGGCTTGTCAAAACTGGAATTTGAATACGAAAAGATTTCGTACCATCAGATGCATAGTTTATGGACCGCAATGGGAGCAAAATACCAGCCGTCAATAATTTATAAAATGAAACTTATAAAAGTTCAGGCTAATGAAACAATCGCGATTACACCAGCTGTAACCAATACCAGTAATGCTCTGACAACATGATACAAAGCAATTACATAAAAATATTTACTACAGCTGTGTATCATACTTATTTTGATAACACCAAGTGCAATTGTCTTCATTTTATTGCTAATCATAAAACAGAAAAAATACTAAAGAGATTTGGTTTTAAAATCAATACTATTTACAACGGTTTTGATTTGTTCAGTACTACATCATCACTATCAAATTTATTCGATTATATTTCGAAAACTACTACACAGAATTACTTTGAATTTGATATTAGATGCAGTAATCCAAATTTCATTCTTTTTACAGCATTACCTATAAACTGGCTCGGCGAAATTATATTTGACAGCCATGATGATAAAAATCAGAATAATAATGGTATTACAACGCTCAGCCCAACATTAGAAACAAAATCAATGGCTCCGTTTTTTGGCAGTTTAAAAATTTATTTTGCTGATATTCTAAAAAATCAAACCACTACTCCCTTTCAGTTTGAAATAAAATTTAAAGCCAGAGCGACACAATGGCAATACTATTTTATTAATAAAAATGCCGTTACCTTAAACAATCCGGCGATTACTGAAAAAGAAAATATTCAATTTGATGGTCCGCAGCAGGTTACTCTTCAAACAGGAGAAAAAGCGCTCCTTTTTACATCAAGCACTACTAATATTCTGCTTAGTGAAAAACCAAAGTACAAATTTGATTTAATTAATAAAAATACATCAAATGGATCCGGTCAAAGCAATTTAAACGGAAGAGTAATCATTAAAGGACTACCTGTTCCTGATGTTTCACAAATTGAAATAGTCAAAAACAGTAACACAAATCAAATAGCATCACCAATGTATATCTATCTATAAAAAACAAATTAAAATGAACATTAAAAATTAAAAATCAATGAATTTATCTACCATCCAAACCCCTGGTGTGTATATTCAGGAATTAAATGCCTTTCCAAATTCAGTAGTAGCAGTTGCTACGGCTGTACCGGCATTTATTGGATACACGCCACAAGCTTCTTATGAAGGTACATCGTACACGAATGTACCGGTAAGAATCACATCGTTCTCTGATTTTCAGGCATTTTTTTGTTTACCGGATCCTGCGAGTCCAGCAAGTCCTGCTAAACAATATAGCCCTGAATATTATTTGGTAGAACAAAAAAGTCAGCCGGCAAAGGGAGACTATATGTTGATCAACGGATCTTACTATTCTATAGTTCCGGATCCTAATACAGTCTATTATTTGTATAACAGCGTGAAGCTTTTTTATGAAAATGGCGGTGGCGATGCGTATATTGTATCTGTGGGTACTTATGGCCCCGGATCACAAAAGCCAATGACTCCGGGTACTCCGATTGTGAATCCGAATGTACAGTTAAACGACTTATCTAACGGTCTTACTTTATTACTAAACGAACCGGAACCAACGATGTACATTTGTCCTGAAGCTACTTTGTTAAATCTTGCAGACAATGGTACCCTTATGCAATCAATGCTTCTTCAGGCTACAAAAATGCAAACGGCCATGTGTTTATTTGATATTATTGGAGGTGATGATCCTGATCCTATTTTGTATACTCAGGACATTACCAATTTCAGGAATAACACGGGTGCTCTGGGCCTAAATTATGGTATGGCCTATTATCCATTTATTGGAACTACCATAATGCAGAATTCGGATATTGATTATACCAATTTATTTGGTGGTGATATAAAACAGCTTGCCTCAATTCTCAATCCGCCAAATGCACCTAACCCGGCCGTTGCTACGATTATTGCCAACATTCAAAATCCTGATAGCGGTTTAAGTGTTACTCAAAACAACAACGCTCTTTTGATTGCGAGCCCAATTTACTCGTTAATCATAAAACACGTACTGACTGATGCTAATATTCTGCCTCCAAGCGGTGCTATGGCTGGGGTTATTACTACCACTGACAATGCTGTTGGCCCTTGGCAAGCACCTGCAAATACTTCTATTGTTGGAGCAGCTTCATTACCAATCAGTATTTCTGAAAGTCAGCAGGCAAATTTAAATGTTGATGCCGTTTCAGGAAAATCTATCAATGCAATCAGAATGTTTAATGGATTGGGTATTTTAATTTGGGGTTCAAGAACCTTAGACGGAAATAGCCAGGACTGGCGATATATTCCGGTAAGAAGAACCATGATTTTTCTTGAACAGTCTTGTAAACTCGCAGCTCAGGCTTATGTGTTTCAGCCAAATGACAAAAATACCTGGGAAGCCGTAATTTCTATGATCAGCAGTTTTCTTAATTCGATCTGGAAACAAGGCGGTCTGCAAGGTGCGAGTGCATCAGATGCTTATTCAGTTGCCTGTGGATTGGGCTCTACAATGACAGCAGATGATCTTTTGAATGGTTTTATGAATGTAACTGTAAAAGTAGCAGTAGTTCATCCTGCAGAATTTATCGTATTGACATTTCAACAGCAAATGGCAACTTCTAGTTAATCAAAGAAATACTCTAGTAAATCAAAGAAATTTTTAATTTAAAATAAAATATTATGCCACCACCAGATGACGGAAGCGTACAAGGCGCAACATGGCCAATGCCAAAGTTTAGGTTCGAAGTAGACCTTGGAACTGAATTGACAAAAGTAGCTTTTCAGGAAGTTACAGGAATGGATGTCGAAAATCAAATTATAGAATATCGTAAAAGTAACAGCCCTCTTTTTTCTGTAGAAAAAATGCCGGGAATTACCAAATACGGAAATGTTACCATGAAGCGTGGCATTTTTGTAAACGATAATACTTTTTGGGACTGGCATCAGCAAATCGTGATGAATACGATTAAAAGAAGAACAGTTTTGATCAAATTATTAGACGAAAAAGGCGATGTAACTATGCAATGGACATTAAATAATGCCTGGCCAACCAAAATTACCAGCACCGATTTAAAATCTGATGGAAATGAGGTTGCAGTAGACACTATCGAAATTGCACATGAGCAGCTCATCATTAAAAATGGTGGCAAATAATGGATTATCCGGTTAGCTTCTATTTTACACTTTCATTTTCAGGTGTAGATGCAGCTTTCAAAGAGGTATCAGGAATTTCGAAAGAATTAAGTGTTGAAGAAATTGTTTGCGGAGGCGAGAATCGTTTTAAATACCGCCTCCCAACTGTTTCTAACAGCCAAAACTTAGTTCTTAAAAGAGCCGTAGTACCCGTGGGATCTCAATTGGTAAACTGGTGTGCAAACTCTATTGATCAGGGATTATCAAATACGATTCAGCCCCACAATGTGATTTTGAGTTTGCTTAATGCCACCGGTATTGTATGCATGCAATGGACTTTTAATAATGCTTATCCTGTAAAATATGCTATTTCTGACTTAAACTCGCAGGAAAGCGGTATTGCAATAGAATCTATTGAACTCGCCTATACCTATTTTGATATTTCTTCAGACACAAAATTTGATAACCTTTTTGCTTAATAATTATGCCAATAGAAATAAGAGAACTCATTATCAAGACAGAAATCGTAAGCAGCAATACGAGAAATTCTTCTGTAGTGAAAGAAAAAGAATTATCTGTTTTAAGAAAACAGGTATTAGAAGAATGCAAAAGGCTGATTGCCGAAAAAAATCAGGAGAATAGCTATAAACGTTAAAAATAAAAAAATGGCAAGTCTGGAATTAATGAAAATAACAGGATATACTGATGAAGAATTTCAAAATAAATTCTCAGCAAGCCCGTATGCCTTTATGATTAATCCTGATACCATTAAAATACAAAAAAGCATTGAATATAATGAACAGCAGGCTCCTGCAACGAGCTCTGCATCTCAAAAATATAAAAGTACTCCCAGCGATAAACTAAGTTTCGAAATCATAATAGACTGTACAGGTATTGTAGATGCAAAACGCATTGATATGGCACAGGAAATAGAGGCGTTGGAAACTATTATTTATACGTATAACGGTAAAATTCACCGTCCTAATTTCGTAAAAGTACAATGGGGTCAGAATATTACTTTTAATGGGGTTCTGGATTCTATAGATATTTCATACACTCTGTTTAAACCAGACGGGAATCCTTTGAGAGCAAAAATATCTTTGGCTTTCAGTCAATATATTTCTCCCAAATCAGTAACAATGATTGATGCTCCTCAATCACCGGACTTAACGCATATTGTCAATGTAACAGAGGGAATGTCATTACCTCAGTTGTGTTTACAAACGTGGGATGATGACTCCCTTTATATACAAGTGGCACAATTCAACAACCTGAACAAATTCAGAAATCTCAAAGGTATCAGTAAATTAATATTTCCTCCTGTAAATCCTTCTTAATCATGAGTGCTTCAAACGAAATACCAAGTGGCGGAATTGCAACATTCTCAGTTAAAATTAACGGTAGTACAATACCTGATGAACTGAGCGTGCTTTCTGTTCACATCGAAAAAAAAGTAAACCGAATCGCTATTGCAAAAATTGTAATTCTTGACGGAGAAGCAAATACCGGAACTTTTGATGCAAGTTCCTCTTCTACTTTTGTTCCCGGAGCGGCTGTTAGTATAGAAGCAGGTTATGATAATACCAATACCGTTATTTTTTCGGGCTTAATTATGGGACAGTCCATTCGTATTGATGATTTGGTTGGATCTGCTTTAGAAATAGAATGCAGGGATGCCGCAGTAAAAATGATTGTGGGAAGAAAAAGTCTTACCTATTCTAATCAAAAAGACAGCGATATCATTTCATCCATTATTGGAACCTATGGATTATCTTCGGATGTGGCAGCTACATCTACAAAGTGGCCTGAACAAGTACAATATTATGTAACCGACTGGGATTATATTTTGGCTCTTGCCGAAGCAAACGGATTAATTGTAACTACGATAAACGGAAAAGTTTCTGTAAATGCACCGGACAGCAATACAACATCGGTTCTGACTGTCACTTATGGAAACAGTCTTTTGGAATTTAATGCCAAATTAAATGCCACAACTCAAATAGGAAATGTGACCTCCAATACGTGGGATTACAAAAATCAGGTAATCGTAAATGGGGAAGCCATACCAAATATAACCGGAGCCGGAAATTTATCATCAAAAAAATTATCCGAAGTTATTGGACTCTCCACTTTTCAACTGCAAACTTCAGCACCTTTAGAAACTGCTGATTTAACCAATTGGTCAAAAGCTCAAATCATTAAAAGTGAATATTCTAAAATAATTGGTGATGCTAAATTTCAGGGAACAAATTTAATCGATCCGGGAAAATACATGACTTTTGATGGTGTTGGCGATCGGTTTAATGGTGATTATATTATTTCAGGTGTTGTTCATGATCTGTCACTAGGAAATTGGGTTTCTCATGCTTCACTTGGACTTTCGCCTTTTTGGTTTACTGAAGAACCAGATGTTATGTCTCCTCCCGCATCCGGCCTTTTACCGGGAGCAAGAGGTTTATTTAACGCTACTGTAAAAAAAATGTTTGATGATCCCGATTCTCAATATCGAATTTTAGTAGATGTTCCATTATTTGACACGAATGGCGCAGGAATCTGGGCCAGACTTTCCAACTTTTATTCTACCAGTGGAGCGGGAGCGTTTTTTTTACCTGAAGTTGGTGATGAAGTTATCCTTGGTTTTTTAAACGAAGATCCCCGTTATCCTGTGATTTTGGGAAGTTTGTACAGCGGAACCAAAAATAAACCTTTTACGGACTTATCGCCTAATGAAAAAAACTCCATAAAAGCTATTGTTTCCAAATCCGGAATTTCAGTAGAGTTTGATGATGAAAATAAAATCTGGACCGTTGCCACGCCTAATAAAAACACCATCATTATCAGCGATAAAGACAAACAGATTACGATTAAAGATGAAAACCAGAATAGCGTTGTCATGTCAAGCAGCGGTATTGATATGTCAAGCCAAAAAAGCATAAATATTTCGGCTCAGGAAAATGTAACTATCAAAGGCATGCAGGGAATTACAATTGAATCAAGCGGAGGCGATGTTACCACTAAAGGATTGAACATCAAAGAATCAGCAGATATGCAGTATACTGCTCAGGGCGGACAAACAGCTCAGGTTTCCGGAGGAATGGAATTAACGCTGAAAGGCGCCATGGTAATGATTAATTAAAAAAATTATCAATTATCAATTATCAATTATCAATTATCAATTAAAAAAAATATGCCTCCAGCAGCAAGACTTACAGATTTTCATGAATGCCCGATGCAAACGCCGGCTGTACCTCCGATTCCGCATGTTGGCGGGCCAATTGTTGGGCCGGGAGAACCAACAGTTTTGATAGCAGGATTACCGGCAGCGAGAATTGGTGATATGCTGGTTTGCGTAGGACCGCCTGATTCTATAGTACAAGGATCGGCAACTGTTAAAATTGGTGGAATGCCCGCCGCAAGAATAGGAGATAAAACCGCTCATGGGGGATCAATTGTCCTTGGAGCCTTTAATGTGATAATAGGTGGATAAAATAGCAGATAAAAAAGAAAATGTTTTTTTGGGTTCAGGATGGGCATTTCCTGTGTCTTTTTCTGCAGGTAATCATCAGGTAAATATCTCGGCAAACGAAACCAATATAAACGAATCTATCAATATCATTTTGAATACCCGTAAAGGAGAACGTACGCTGGAATCGAATTTTGGATCCGGATTACAGCAATTTATGTTTAGAAAAATCGACAATACTTTGAAATGAGAAATTGTAGAAACTATTCAGTTTTCCTTATTACGTTACGAACCAAGAATAATAGTTCAGGAAGTACGGGTAGCAGCTACGGATTTAATTAATGGTGTTGTCGAAATATTAATTATTTACATCTACGCACAAACGAATACCAGACATAATTATGTTTTTCCTTTTCATTTGAAAAAAGGAACCAACTTAGCCGGAAAATAATGCTTGTAATTGATCAAAATAGCGCCATAAATTCACTTAACGAATCACTCGTTCCAAATCCGTATTTGATTGACGGAAGGACTGAGCTGGACTGGATATATTTTGCTTCAGAATTTAGTAAGCTTATCAACTTTTATAATGACACCAATACCATTGAAGGAAACTGGAATCCTTTTTTACTAAAAGATCCTGTGTTTTTAATGGCTTCTATATCTAAAACAAATTATAAAAACCTATACGCTGCCTATAAAACGATTTGCACTGAGATTCAAAAACCGGCACATAAAGATGTTAGTGGCATTTTGGAGTCAAATGCGTTAACTAAATTATTTGACCATCTTAATACTGTCTACAAAATTATAGAGCGCTGGGCAAATTACATGCAAAATACCAATGAAACTTATGATCTTAAAAATTATATTTTTTACGAAATAAAAACAAAATTGAGCATTGATTTTTGGGCGATTCAGTCCTTTAGACAATATTTATCCAATTCATCAGTCAAAAAAGTTTTTATTGAAATCGTGCCGCATACTGAATTTGCTTCTTTTGATGCTAATCTTTGGAATATCAACAAAGACAAAACTCCTTTTTGGGAAGTTTTTGGATTCGAAACAGAACAAAATATTCTGAATGTATCAGAAACCATTATTCCTTTCAGTTTGGGTATTCTGACCCAAAAAGGAGATCAGTTATTTAATTTTTTAGAAACTGTAATTCATCATTCATCCAATGAATTTAAGAAATTAAGCCATAAAAAAAGTAAATTTCCGGATACGACACTTTTACGGTCATTTATCAATATCTTAAAAGTACAGCAGAATCAGTTAAACGGTATTTCACAAAAACATCTTGATTTTTACTATCGTGATATTTTAAAACAGACAAAATTACCTGCACAGGCTGACAGTACTTTTTTGTGCGCCACACTTGCCAAAACCGATTCGATTTTTAATTTACCTTCCGGAACCTTATTTAATGCCGGCGTTGATTCGCAAAAGAATCCTATTGTATTTGCTTCACAAAAAAACACCGCTTTAAATCCGGCAACTATTGTGAGTGCCAGTAAGCTTTCTTATCAAAATCAGTCAAATGCCGGGTCTTATAATTTACAATTGATTAAACCAACCAGCATACAAAAAGATGCTGACGGAAAAATTATAAGCTGGCCAACTTTTGGGGAGTCAGATTCAAATTCCCCTTCCCTACCAATCGGAATTGCGTTTGCATCACCAATGTTATTATTACGCGAAGGAAAAAGAAAAATAACACTGACTCTGGAATTTGATTCGGCTATGTATTTAAGCTTTTTACAGAAAGCTTCCTATTTTTTAAGCACACAAAAAGAGTGGCTAAAACTTGAATTAGGTCCATCTGTTTTTAACATAAATACTTCGCTAAACATTGTTACGATAGAAATAGATCTTGCGGCAACAGAAGCTGCAATAGAACCATTCCTTGTAAATCCTGACGGCTTAAAGACTGAATGGCCTATGTTTAAAGTTTTATTTGAATCAGTTTCAAATCCGGGAACACCTCCAAAAGTACTTTCTATAACAATTGAAGTAAAAGTATTTGATGTTAAAACATTTCAGTTATACAATGATTTTGGAGAATTAAACACCAAAAATCCATTCCCTCCTTTTGGACCGATTCCTTTAGAAAACGCCAATTTTATAATTGGAAATAACGAAATATTCAGCAAACCAGTTGATGATTTTATTATAGAAATAAACTGGGATAAACGTCCTTCGGATTTTAGAACGTATTACAAACAATACAATGATTATTTGAATCCGGGTTCAACTGACGATGAAAAACCGGGAGTTGGAGAAAGATTTATGAATTTTCTTGGTGCCAGAAAAGAAACTGTTACTGTAGATGATGATGACGAAACTTTTAGCAATGGCAGTTTTATTGTTGACTTTAATGTGTTGGAAGAAAAATCGTGGCAGGAACTTAAAATATATAAAGTGGACAGCGCAAATGGTATTGATGTGCTTGCTCCAAAAGTAGACAATGACAACCCTATCTTTTTGTTCGATACTAATGAAGGAGATCCAACTCTACCTTTTGTTACCAATTCGAGCAGTTATTATATGTATTCCAAAACCACTACATCAGCTTCTCAGGTTGTAATGGATCATACTTTTTTGGTTGACCCGAACATTCAGAATGAACCTTTAAAATTTACTGAAAGCAGTTCCTCCGGATTTATAAAAATGATTTTATCCGGGCCGGAATACGGTTTTGGGTCAGAAATTTATCCAAATGTGGTAACTTCTATTGCACTGGATAATGCTAATAGTCTTGCGAGAGCCAGAGGAAAAAAAGACGCTGTATTTATTCCGTCTGCAAATTTGCCGTTTGCGCCAAAAATCAAATCGTTTTCGGCTAGTTATTCGGCTACCGTAACGTATAAATTTGACAGCACGGCAGCAGAATATCCCTTGCAGTATTTTGTCTATACGCCTTTTAGCAATTATCAGATATTTGATAATTCTGACCAGACCAATACAGCAAGCACCTCTATTGCAGGGCCTAATCCAACTGTTACAGCTGGCTTGCCACTTTATCCTTCGTTTAATTATACCGGAGGATTATTTATTGAACTCGAAAATTTAATCTGCAACAGCTCTTTAAATTTGTATTTTGAATTAGCCCGAAATTCAACTGCAATTACACCTGGTCACAGCGTTAACTACTTCTATTTAAACAATTCCGGCTGGAGCCAAATAAAACCATTAGCTGACGAAACGAATCAGTTTAAATGTTCAGGAATTATAACACTTCCTATTCCGGCAGATTGCAATAACAATGAAATTTACATGCCCAGGAAAAACAATTGGATTTCTATTGTTGTTTCGGGCAAGCCTGAATCCTACTCTAAAACGACTTTTTTACAAACAAACGGATTTTCGGTACAAAGAAGCGGAACTTCATTTTTATCAGATAACCAGATTCCTCAGATAAATAGCGAAACGATTACCAAACCCCAAAATGCAATTCTGCAGATCGCGACATTGATTCAGCCATTTGCTTCTTTTGGAGGAAAAGCAGCCGAAAACGAAACTAATAAAAACCAAAGAGTCAGCAATACCATCAAAACAAAAAACAGAATCGTTACATCTTCTGATTATTATACTTTGATCGCCCAACAATATGACAGTATTTATTATTCGAAAGTTGTAAATAAAAAATTCCAAAACTGCTGTAATGTTTATCTCGTAAAAAAAGTGGATAATGAGAGTGATAGCAATGCTTTTATTCCTTTGGTTTCCAATTGCATTGAATCTGAAATTGAAGGTTTTTTAAAACAAAATGCCTCTCCGTTTGCCAACATTACGGTTTCCAATTTTAATATGGAATATGTTTCTGTTTCTGCTAAAATAGTTGTTCAAAGCGGTTATCAGCCAGTCCTCATTCATAAAAATGTAAATGATGCTTTAAAACTTTATCTGTCGCCATGGATTAAGAGTTCAGCACCTCAAACAGAAATTGACAAACCGCTGATTAATGTCAAAGTAGCCACTTTTATTCAAAGTATAGAAGGAGTTGCCTTAGCCGAAAATGTATCATTTTCCAGTTCTTACATTAATTCCAAAACAGGTAAACCAACTGTTTTCAAAAAAAACAAATCAACTCTTAAAGCTTATGGCCCGGCGACACTTTTAGTTTCGGCACCTAATCACAATATTTCTTTTTAATTCACAAATGGATACAACCAATCACATAGTAAAAGCGCCACTTCCCCTACATCAGGATTTTACTTTCCTGAAAGGTGAAGCGCTTGATTATATCCAAAAACATATTGGAAGTGAATGGACGAACTTTAATCCAAGTGATCCCGGAATGACTATTCTTGATCAGTTTTGTTATGCCCTTACTGAATTAGGATATTGTACTGATTTTAGTATTCCGGATATTTTAACGAACGCTAAAGGAGATATTGAAATTAACAACCAGTTCTATTTACCAACTGAGATATTGACAACTGCGCCATATACAATCGCCGATTATAAAAAATATCTGATTGACGGTATCGAAAATGTATATAATGTTGCCATATTTTGCTATAACAATAATATTTTTCCTTTTAATAAAGTATATCAGGTTTATCTTTATGTAGACCCTGATATTACAAATACCAATGCTATTAAAAAAGTTTGCAAATCGGCATTTTATTTACTTAACCAAAGCCGAAATTTAGGAGAATTATTCAATGAGCCTATTGCATTACAACCCGTAAATTACTGGATTGGGGGAAAATTAGAACTTAATAAGGAGGCTGATCCCTACACTGTTTTACTGGAACTGCAAAATACAATTCGATCCTATATATTTTCTAAAATCACACAAACGAGTTATGATAATTTAAAACTTGCCGGATATACCTCATCTGAAATTTATGATGGTCCATATTTAGAAAATGGCTGGATTATAACCGAATCCTTAACCGATAAAATAGATAGTATTCAGGCAATTGATTTAGTTCCGGTAATAGAATCTGTGCCCGGAATTAATTCAATTAATGGTTTACAGCTTCATCAGGAAGGGAAAGCAGTTGCTGTTCTTCAGGCAATTGTAAATGAAATATTATCGGTTGATATTTTAGCTTCTTATCAGAATAAAAACCTGATATTGAGCTGCAACGGAAAAGATTTGCCTTTTGATTCCTTTAGACCTTTAGTCGCGAGCATTGATAATTTTGAAGAAACAACCAGTATTATAAACAATAGTACAGGTTTAAAATTACCTAAAAGTTACTTTAGGGATATCAATACCTACTACTCTATCCAAAATACGTTTCCTGCTCAATATGGGATTGGTCACGATACGATTGAAGATCAGTCGCAACCCATTCAGGTAGCGCAATCACGCCAGTTAAAAGGTTATTTGACATTATTTGATCAAATATTGGCGAACCAGTTTTCGCAATTGGCTAATATTTCCAAATTGTTTTCTTTTAAGAATTCTGTTTGTGGAGCTCCCTCAGACGAGGAAGCTTTTTATGCTGTAAAAGATACTTACGAGCAAAAACATTTAGAATATCCAGTGCCTTATAAAATGTTTTCGCCTGCTTATTTTTATCAGTCTTTATACACTGTTCCTCACATTCAGCCATTATTGAAAGATAGTAATACTTTTAATTACAGCTACGGAAATGAATCTCAGGCTGAAGTAAAAGAAAAAAGCTGGATTGAATATCAGCAGGATCCTTATAATCCATACATATTTGGTTTAATGAAGCTTATGGAACAGGAAAATGTAAGCCTTGACCGAAGAAATAAATTACTCGATCACCTGCTTGCCCGACATGGTGAATCTCCAAAGGTCATTGATTCGATTATTGATGATACGATTTATACCGGAGACAAACGAAAAGACCAAATAATTTTAAAAAGCCTGTATTTACAAAATCTTGGGCTGCTGTCATACAACAGACAAAAAGCATATAATTTTCTAAGTGCCTCAAAAATAGCAAATCCAGTTAATGGTAAACCGGATATAAATTTGCCAAAAATTAAGGTAAACAATTTTCAATTTATAAATGAAAACACTTCTGATTTCATCTTCAGATCTGAAAAAATCAATAAAAAAGAGAAATTACATTTGAATGATTTCAACAATTTTTCAGGAATTGAATTAAAACTGAATTTACTCTTCGGGTTAAGAAATATATATTCTAATTTCATTACAAGCAAACTTGATATTTTAAAAAATAACTCTGAAAATCAATCGGATAGTAATGCTTTCAAAACGATACGTGAAGCATTATGGTTTACAGAAAAAAGAAACGGAAGTGTGCTTTTGGAATCGGTACTTTTTTTAAATCAATTAAAATTTAATCTCGAAATAATAAAAGCAAATCAGGTAAATTATGCTTCTTACAGTATTGAAAACATTGATTTTCAAACGGTAACCAATCTGAATTATGTTTTAAACAGTACAGATCAAACTACGTTAGATGTGCAGTTACAGCAAAATTTTTTATTGTTTGCTGATGTAAAATATTTTTTCACTCCCGGAAATGAAACTATCGAAAATCAAAGCGATTATGTAAAAACGGCACTGTCCAATTATTCTTTCCGGATAACGATTTCATCAGGAAATGGAAAAGTAACTCTTGATTCTAAAATTTTTAAAAAGAGCATTTTCCTGATATTCCCAAATTTTATTCATCCGTTTCATACTGCTGAATTTAAAAAACGCTTAAAACAGTTTCTTAAAATCAATCTTCCGGTGAATGTTAACTATGAATGTCTCTTTTTAACCAGTCAGCAATTAGAAGGATTTATTCCGGATTATATCTACTGGTATGAAAGTTTACGATACAAAGATGAATTACTTCCGATTAGAAATGATTCAGAGTATCCTTCAACAGATAACTCAGATAAAAAAGTGACCATAAATCCTGTTGAGTCTGCAATGAATCTCATAAGAAGTTTAACCTCAATTTTAGAAGCAAAAAATGGAAGAAATTAACAGCCATATTGTATCAAGCCTAAAGTGGGACACTACTTTTGATCAAAAAAATGAAGGATACAAACTTCAGGACCGTTTGAGTTCGTGGAGCAAAATCGCTTTACCCAGAGAAGTCGCTAATATATTTAATGAGCTTTGTCCGCCTGAACAAAGCTGGAGAATTGAATCGCTGGAATTAAACCTTGGCCCGTGCGATTATGATGATCTTGAGTTTGATTTAAGCACCAAAATTCGAAATCAGCTGAAGGAAAAAATTGCTGAAATGATTATCTACCAAAATCATCAGAAGAAAAACCTGATTTCGGTTTACAACAAAGAAAAATCGATCCTGGAGAATCTTATTGTTTTTTTGATGGAAGGCTATTTGCCATGGAATTACCAAAACAAAGAAGGATCTATTAACGAAATATTGGCCGAATTACTTCAGAATAATTTAGCCGAGGTTAGTATTATCATCAAAAAAACAGGAATTACCCATGAACAGGTAAGAAAAAGAATCGCCTGGCAATTTAACGAAAGTAATATAACCAAAATAATCGCTGCACTTGAACCCAATAATAGCAATACTATAGTTGAATTCACCTCAGTTATGACGAAACTTCAGGTAAAAGAAACTATTATTCAGACCAGTGCAATCAATTTCAAAAAAAATCTTTGGTTTTTTATATTCAATTTTCTGCTGCTGGAGCGAGGAACTCTTTTTAATAAACTGGCGTTTATGAAAAGCAGTATTCTTCAAATGGCAAATCATTACAATATTTCGTATACTGAACTTATTTTGCTGATTGAAAACACGATTATAAAACTTTCTGATAAAACCAGTCAGGACAATGATTTTATTGCTTCGCTAAAAACACTTACACAGGAATTTGAATCTCAAAAAAAAGACCATTATCAGCCTGAAAAAAACGAAGATTACTGGGATATTTTCGAACAATTGCTAAACAATATAATTAAAGAAAAAACAAATACCAATAAAAACGATTTGAATGAATTGATTGTTGTGCTGAGCAATGAGAATCCAACAAAATTTAGCACACTCATAAATAAAGCTTTACATAACGATAATGCTCTTATTTTACTGATTCAGGATCTAAATGAAACAGCTCTCAGATTATTGTTTTCTAACTTCGATACAGCTTCATCATCGTTGAATCTGGATACTATAATTTGTCTGAACAAATTAAGCAGCACCCTTAAGTTGAAAACAAACAGCAAGACCTTATGGCAAATCTCAATTGTTTTTCTGATAAAAAATAAAAATGTAAATCATAGTACATTTCTACTCCACTGCATTACAGAATTAAGTAAGAAGAATAATCTTGATCCGGAACATTTATTAGAATCGTTTACCAGTTCCAGAATTCCTTCTGATGTAAAAAATCATAATTCTGAAATAATTTACAACAGCCTCAATGCTATTTATTGCAGTGAAATAACCTGTAATAATTCGAGTTATCCTGCCACTCATTTCAAAAACTTACTATCAAAACTCGAAATCCAATTACAAAAAAAATCAGCCCAAAAAGAGCTTTTTACAGACCTGCAAAGATCACTTATCAAAAACATCACGCTGCATCCCAAAATGGCTTTCGAAGTAATGCTTTCGTATGGCAATAAAGATTTGCTAAAAAAAATACTTCCATTGGTTCTTAACCGTGAATTATTGAAACTATCGGTTAAAACTGCCAACTATAAAAAAACAAAACTGGTAGAAACGATTCAGATGGTATACGAAATCTTAAATGCCAAAGAAAAATACGATTTTCCTGAAGAGCTTCTTACTGATGATTTGCTGTTGTTTGGTATACAGGAAATATTTCTTCATCCAGAACATAATTCATCGCTGTTCCTGGAAACCATTATTCTTCAGTTATCCCAAAAAGTAACCCATACACATCGTAAAAATTACTTTCAGTTTATAACCAAACTATTGCTTTCTAAAAAAATAAAGTCTTTTGGAGTCGCAGTCAAAAATACTTTTTTTAATCAATTGAGAAACAACAGCGCCATAGATGTTATAGAACTAGCACTTTTGATACAGAGCACATCTCAACAATCCCACTCTGAATTATCTCATTTGCTGATTCTGAATTTTGATGATCCTAAATTTATTTTATTACGAAAAAAGGACGAAAAAGAAAGTAAAATCCTTATGCATTATTTTTTAAAGAACAGTACATCTTTAAAAAAACACTGGATAGCAGAACAATCTGCCCTATTGACTAAAAAAATCACAACACTTTCAAAAACAGAAATTTGTTCTGGATTAAATGAATTGTTCTGGATAACGATTTTAAAATATTCTGCCTATAAAGGAAATGAAATCCTGTTTCAAAAAATGCTGCAAAATGCGCTCAACGTTTACCTGGAAACCAATAGTAACAATAATCAAAATCAGCTTATAGAGGAGATAAAACGTCTTCATAAAATAGATTTAAAAAATAAGGCCCTCCCCTCTTTTATAGAAAATCCTACCATGAGAAATCTGCCTGAGGATACATTGCCTTTGGAGAATAAAACTAAAAGCAAAATTTTGTTTGCAGGTAAAAACCTTTCAGAAAAAGAAAAACAGGAGTGGTTCTCACTCATCATCCGTCAAAAACAAATTCCTGTTGCCTTAAGTATTTCCGGAACATTTGACATTAAGGAATTACTCGGTGAAATTGTAGTAAACCATCCTAAAATATTTTTCGGAATAATCAAAAATGAATTCGTTGCCGAAGCGCAATTAGACTGGCTTAGCCGTACTATTGATTTTGACAATTTATGCAGCTCAATTGGTCAATTAGATAAAAACAGAGAGTCTTATCTGAGAATCCTAAAAAAATTCCATTCCGTTTTAGGAACCGTTGCGATTAAAGGAATAGCCTCAAAAGAAATACAAATACTGTTATTAAGAAAACTGCTCAAAGCCGCAGCAAATGATAACTGGAAACTCATTTCGATTGATAAAATCTGGAATGAATTAATCTGGGAAGTGGTAACCCAAAAAGGAATTACAAAAAAAAACTTCCTGATCGACATTGAAAAACACATTCACCTATTTCCACTGTCTTTACAACTTAGTTTTAGAGCAGTAAGCAATGCTGAAAAACAAACTGCTCTAATCTCAAAAAATATTGAAATACTTGAAAAAATGGAAAGAATAAGCATCAGTAAAAAAACAAAAGCCCCTATTCGCGAGGGTATTGCTGTCAGAAACGCCAGAATCGTAATCTTAAACAGCTATATCATTATGCTTTTTGAGAGGCTTAAATTGGTAGCTGATAACGAATTTACCAGTATAGAAAATCAGATTCGCGCTTCTCAATACCTGCAATATGTAGTTACAGGATTAACAAAAACAGAAGAAGCATATTTACCCCTAAACAAGGTATTGTGCGGATTATCGATGATGCATGCCATACCGGACGAAATCGAAATTCCCGAAGAAAATAAAACATTAATCAACGGTTTAATCTTGGCTGCTATTTCTTACTGGGATGCAATTGGCGATTGTTCAGTAGATGGTTTTAGAGGAAACTGGCTTGTACGCGACGGAATCCTAACAGAACTTGAAGACAGATGGGAACTTACAGTAGACAAGAAAGCCTATGATGTACTGATCAACAAATCACCTTTTGCTTTTTCAATTATAAAATATGCCTGGATGGACAAACCATTGCATGTTAACTGGCCTTATTAAACCTATAAAAATATAAATACAATCTCTTAAAATAAAAAATTAATCAATTAAAAAATCAATTATGAACAGCTACAGTGAAAATTTACATTCCAGTGTATTGGCATCATTAGAAAGCCAGGAGATGAACCAGAAAAAATTGGATTCACAATTAAATTCATCCATGTTTACACTTTATTATGCCGAAGGTGCAGAAATCGTTACCGATAACAAACTAGAATTGGCTACAAAAAAATACAATCAGGCTCAGACGGTTAAGGAGCAGGCGGTTAAAACCAAAAATATTTCTACCAATATTGTAATGTCGGCTACCCAGCAAAACACAAATACTTTGCAATCTGTAAGCAATGGGGCTGTTAGTGCGGCCAACATTCAAATTGCTACTAATGCAATTGTACGACTGGCAAGTGATATGGGAAGCATTTTTAGTATTATTAATGCGGCGGATTACGGTACTCAAATTTATCAGCAAAGTATCGAAGCTTACAATTTGATGAACAGAACGGCTTATCTTGCAGAAGTCGCTTCTCAGCATGCTATGGAAGCTTCTGCAGCTATTGCAGAAGTCTCATCATCTACAGTACAGGATAAGGCAAAAGCTACGGATACTTCAATTAGCAATCTTTTGCAGGTATCCAGTACAAATTTTACAACTACAGCAGCAATTGTTGCTGCCGATAATGATGCAAAAGCGGCTGCCAGCATAAATACAAAAGCAGCTCAGGGAATCATTGAATCTAACAAAGTAGAGTTAGAGGCAGCAAAAGTGGCTTATCTGCTTAATAACAAAAGTCTTAATTACAATTTAAGAGTCAATGTTCCTAAGATTTATAATAATTCTTATGAAGTTTCTTTTAACTATTTTAAGGCACCTTTTAAAACAGATGAAAAAGGAACAAATACGCCGCCTCTTGGGTTAGACAACCCAGTAAAAACTTATAATCTGTTTTTGGTTAAGGACAGTAAAAAATCTGTTTTTTCTGCATCAGCTGCTGAAGAATTATTGATTAATCCGCTTCAGCGTATTCAGATAATTCCTTCTGATGGTACTGCTGTCAAAACAGATTTATCAACAAGTAAAACAATCCTTTCTAATTATAAAACCCGCTTTCAGGCGATCAATAATCTAAGAGCATCCCAACAAAAAGCCATTGAAGCAAAAGATAATTTAAGTAAAGCCAATGTTGCTTTGGCATTAGCAACCAAAGAAAAAAGTGATGCTGATACTGCTGTTAACAATACGAAAAACAACATTACCAGACTTACAAAAGAATTAGAAACTGCTAAACAAAATACAGCAAAAGCAGCAGAAGCAGCCAAAAAAAATCCTGACGATAAGGATCTTGCCAAAACTTCAGCACAGGCTGCCAGAGATCAGGATACAATTGAGCGATCCCTAAATATTGCAACACTTACCGAAACGGAAGCAATTGACTTTCAGAAAGTAGCGACAGATAATTTAAAAGCTGCAAATACAAATGCCGCAAAAGCTGAAAATGAATTATTAGAAGCGCAAAGATTAGTTGCTACTAATGAAACAAATCTGAAAACTGCTGAAGCTGCTTTTAAAGAAAAAAAAGATGTTTTTAAAACCATTAACATTTTAGATTTAGTGGATACAGATAACGAAGTGATCGTTTTAGGAGAAAAATATGTCATCTTTCTTCTTACTGTATTTACAGACGAATATAAAAAAGGAATAAATACTTACGATGATTATCTATCAGCTCCATCTGAAACATTTAGTTTAAAGAAAACAGTAAATGCGGTAAAAGACATTAACATTGTACAAGAACCTGAAAAAAAGGATACTACAAAAATAGGTTTGCCAACGCTATCGCCTTTTGCTGTAAACTTTGCCGTGAATAAAGATGATAAGTCAATTACAGAATACAGATGTATGTTTTTGCCTTATAAAGAAAAAGACTTTACAAAAAATGACCTTGACAACTTTGAAGAATCTATTCAGCAAACTATTTTAAAGAAAGAAATAGAAACAGTTGAAAATGAAATTACGCAGTACGAAACCGAATTAGAATCTATTAAAGATAAAAATAAGGACCCCAAAGACCAACTGGATAAGCCACTGAATAAGAAACAGGAATCTCCTGACTCATCTAATAAAGAAAAATTGAATAATGAAATAGAAAACACTAAAAATCAATCAAATAGTTACAACCTGGTTGAGATAGAAACTAATTCAAAACTTGAAATCGCACTGACCAAATTGAACCATTTGTATATTGGACTTGAAAAAATGTATTCCCAAAAAACTGCTGAAATTAAAAACACAAAAGCTTTTTTCTTTAATCAAAAATTAGCCGAAAACGTTCCTTCGGGCAATTATACTGTTGCTGCCCCTACTTCAAACGATCCGCTGATTTATGAGGTAAAAATTGATCCTGCTACGACAGATAATTTTGGTAATTCACTAATAGACAACAGACTGTACATTCCGGTAATTCTGTCTTATTACAAAGGAAGTGAAACGAACAGAAAACAGTATAATAACAATTTATCCGATTGGGAAAATGAAGAAAGTTTTACTTTTTCAATTGCTAATAACCAAAAAATACTAATCAATTAAATCCTAAAATATGGACACTATACTAAATTCAAATCCAAAGCGATATGGAATTACCGAAAAGAAAAAATCTGATATCGATTTATTAACCTCTCAGGTAACAGTTGCCCAGGCAGTTGTAGATCAACAATCAACCGTTGTTGCTTCCTTAAATCAAAAATCAATAAAATATCAAGGATATTTACTGGATGCTGAAAGTTCGAGAACTCAGGCAAAAAGCAACAAAGAACTTGTAGACCAGGTGGTTCAGAACGGATTAGATTTGTTTCAGAATTCTGAAATTGCCTTTTCAAAAATGACTGTGGCGAACGAGGCTACAGGAGAAGTTGCAAAAGAAGTAACGGTGTTAATTAATAAGCTTATCTATTCTGTAGAGATTATTAATAAACTATCCAATCTTGTTATTCGCAAAAAATCATTAAACCCGCTTATATCAGATGATTTGATAACCAAAATAAATGCTGCCGGCACTGATTCAAATAATGCAATCGCACTTACACTAGTTGCATTAAAATCAATATTTGCCGCACAATCATTATCTCTGGAATCTGAAGCGGCTACTGCTCTTGAGCAAAAACAGGCCTTAAGTCTTTATTTGACACTTACAGGAAAAAAGAATCCGGAAGACATCTTTATATTAGAGGGTAATAATTCAGTTCAGGCCTTGATATATATAGCAAATAATGAAGCAAAAGCTAATTACCTTGAGGCAAATAAAGCAAATGATGAAACGACAAGACAATTGAATGTAGCAAATATCAACTTAAATAAAGCTCAGGTTGAACTTAAATCGTTACAGGCTGCTTTGGCTGCTGCAAACGCTGCTGCTTTGGCTTCTTAATAAAAAAGTCCTCTGTTTCAATCAAAGATTCAGTGGGCATTTAACCACCTAATTTTTAGTTTTATGGATTTAATTTATAAAAATTATTACAGGCATTTTTACTTAAAAACAGGTGGATTTCTACCTACTAAACCATTAAATAAAAACCTGTTTCCTGGCGATTATTTCCAAATTAAAAATGGTACGATTACCCTTTTGGGGAATTTATATCGCAACGGTATTCTGTCTCCGGATGAAGTTAGTTTAAGCCCTGTAATTAAACTAAATCCATCAAGCTGGAGTTTTAGTGATGGCATCTCAAAACCCTATTCAGGACGAGGTTTTGGTAATAGTGCTATTGAAGGACAATTTGAATTCAGCAAACAGATACTCGCTTTTACAAATAAAGGAAGTTTCATTTTTAGGGCTGCAGAACCCGAATCCATGAAAATTGAGAATTGGAATGATATTCAACAGCAATTAATTATAAAACTTACGCAAACCTTATTCTCTTTTCGGGAACTTTATATTGTGACAGAAAGTGCTACAGCTGCAAGCACTACTCTGGCTGTTGCAGGTGAAGCAAATGCTGAACTGGAATTAGCAAGTGATTCTGAAAACTTTGGATTAGTTGATATATTCGGACATGATAATACCAAAACAATACAATCTAAGGATATTGATTATTACCATCGTGAAACCAAAAGAAAGCCAGCTTATTTCAAGGCAAAAAAACTAGTTGTCCAAGATGATAAACTGGCTTATTTTATTAGTGATTTTTTACATAAAACCTATAATTCAAGCGAGTGGACAGATACTTTTTTTGATTCAAACTTTCATAATGATATTGCCTTAAGTTCACAAATAATCATGCAAAATGCACAAAGTCATTTTTTGGATATGTTACAAGCCAATGAATTAAATCCGAATAATGCATTATTATATTTTAAATGGACAGATACCAATTTAGATGATGTCGAAAAACTATTTGAAGGGTATGGAAGCTAAACAAAATAGTGTCATTTTATACAAAGAAATAGACTGGCTTCAAAAAGTAATTGATCAGGTAATCTGTAGTTACTTGCTTCAGGAAGGTCATGAAAATCATTGGATGGACATTCCATTTCCTGAAACAGATGAAGATGCAGAAAATACTGCTTATTATAAAAAACTAAAGGAGTGGGATTTAAATCAATTTGAGCGACTTTGTCTTGCTTTAATAATTGCCCCTCAGATAAAGCCCGAAGCATTAGATATTTTCTTTAGTAAAAATGCCATGTACGATCGTGGTTTTACTGAATTTGGAGGAGTTGTAAACAAAATCCACAGCGGATTTTTACCAACCGGTCAAACCTTTTCCTTTTTAATTACAGCTGTTAATCCTGAATTAAGAATTGAAATGCTGAATGTTCTTAACCCATCAAATATTCTTTTGAAAGAACAGGTTTTAATTTTAGAGGCAACAGAATCCAATACGCCCCTTTTAAAACAGACAATTTCTATTAATGAACGCTGGCTGCATTATTTTATTACCGGTACATTACCCCGGTTAGAGCACAGTATATCGTTTCCTGCACAACAAATTTCCACCAAATTAAATTGGTCAGATTTGGTTTTAGAAGAACATGTTATGGAACAAGTATTAGAAATTGATGCATGGTTAAAACATGGTGAAGTCCTAATGACAGAATGGGGACTTGAAAATAAAATTAAACCCGGTTATCGGACTCTTTTTTATGGCCCACCCGGAACAGGAAAAACACTAACTGCTACCTTATTAGGAAAAAGTACTAATCGGGAAGTATATAGAGTTGATCTTTCGATGATAGTATCAAAATATATTGGAGAAACAGAAAAAAACCTTTCTAAAATATTTGATGTAGCACAGCACAAAGACTGGATTTTATTTTTTGATGAGGCAGATTCTCTTTTTGGAAAAAGAACGCAGACCTCCTCATCAAATGACCGACACGCTAACCAGCAAACAGGCTATTTATTACAAAGAATCGAAGATTTTCCGGGAGTTGTAATATTAGCATCAAACCTTAAAGAAAATATGGATGAAGCTTTTTCGAGAAGGTTTCAGTCGATGATACATTTTACGATGCCAAGTCCTGAAGAACGTTTGGTATTATGGAAAAATGCCTTTTCAGGAAAATGTCAGTTAGATCCTGATATTGATCTCGAAAACATTGCAGAACAATATGAACTGGCTGGAGGAGCCATAATAAATGTTTTAAGATATTGTGCTTTAAAGGCAATTCAAAAAAATGGACCAATTGTGGGATATCAGGATTTGCTTGAAGGAATTCGACGTGAATTTAAAAAGGAAAACAAAACAATTAGTGTGACACAAATGAATTGATATAAAAAAGATGAACGACAAATCTGTATCCATAATCATCAAAAAGCATCTTTACTCACATGAGGCAGAATTGAAATTGGAAGACTGGAAGAATCAGTTTCATCACAATTATGTGAAAATGCTCCTTGCTATGGCTTTAAACCACTGCACAGAAAATAGTGATTTGGTCATAAATGGCTATCTCATTACAAACAAAATCCTTTATCTGATAACAAAAACTAATGATAAAAATTTTGATTCATCTTTAAAAAAAATAGAAAACCATATTTATTTTTTGCTTGAAAATCATACAAAAGAATTAAAAACCATTGACAGATATAGTTTTGAAACACATGAAGAAAAGCTTTATTTTATCAGAAAACCATTATTTAAAATGTATCCGTTAAAAAATGAACATTTAATTCAGCTGCTGACAGGAAAAAAAATAACACTTCCCTATTTTGACAGAAAGCTGGAAGATTTAAAGTTACTGATTCGAAATCATCCTTTTTGTTCTGCGGTTGATTATTCAGGGGCTTTAGGGCCAGTTGAAGTTACATTATTAGTAAACGATTCAATAACGTTTTAAGATTCAAAAACTTAAAAATGGTATTCCATATCGAAAGATTATCCGAAAATAAAACCTTTACAAATACTTCCAATAGTGGCTGTCGCACTATTTTGCAGACGAAGAAAAACCTAAAAAATAATGATTTTCAAAAAGATCCAGATTACTGAAGCTCAGATAGCGGGATAATTACCTAATCTTATAACTTATGAAACATTTATATAAAAAAAACGATACAGAGTTGCAGTCCTCTGCGGCCAATTTGAATAATAAAACCATTCAGAATAAAGCAAAGACGTTACAGGATAATCGTTCTACATCTATTATACAAAAAAAAGGAAATAATACAGGTTTACCTGATAACTTAAAATCAGGAATAGAAAATCTTTCAGGTCATTCGATGGATGATGTAAAAGTTCATTATAACTCTGAAAAACCTGCTCAATTAAACGCTCATGCTTATGCACAAGGAACTGATATTCATATTGGTTCCGGTCAGGAAAAACATTTACCACATGAAGCCTGGCATGTTATACAGCAAAAACAGGGACGGGTAAAACCTACTTTGCAAATGAAAGGAAAAGTGAATGTAAATGATGATAAAGGATTAGAAAATGAGGCAGATGTTATGGGTTCAATAGCTTTACAAAACAAACAAAATAACGATGAAGAACATAAAAATGGATTTGCAAACAATACACACAAAACTATTACGCAAAAAAAATCGCAAGAGATAACTAAAAATAATCAACAAAATCAAAAGTTTGACCCGATACGAAATGTAAATAATAATTACATAGGAGTCATTCAAATGAATAAAAGCCAAAAAAAACGTGCTGCAAAAAAACGTGCTGCAAAAAAACGTGCTATTCGTGAATATCAAGAAAGACAAGATCGTTTGGCTAGTGAAAAGGCTAAAAGTGAGCAACAAAAAAAACAAGATCGTTTGGCTAGCGAAAAGGTTAAAAGTGAACAACAAGAAAACAGAAAACAAGCTATTTATAAATTTCCTACTGCAAGCCAATCAGAACGCGATCAAATTCTTCGGGAACATTACAAAATTGAGCCTAACTTAACGCAGCAAGAAGAAATCAATAGCCGTCGTTTTCAGGCAACTGAGTTTGGCTTTAACAAAACAAAAAAGAATTTACCCGGATCAAATTTAAAAATGGGGAAATGGCATGGAGGTAAAGAAGAAATTATTGGAGGGCATCATAAACTACCTAAACGAACTTTAGGATTTCTTTATTCCAAAATGACCGAACCGCAAAAAAAAATCATGCGAGAAAAATTACATCTTAATCCTTTAGCAGGACATAAAGCCTTAGCGAAGCTCCGCTCTAATATTATACCACGAGGAGAAAAAGAAGTTGCACCTGAAATGCGTGAGGATGACGCTGATCATGAAGGAGATGTAGATGAGGCCAATATTTTAGATAAAGTAAATGCAGAAGGTGTTGATACAGTTACTGATGAGTCTGGATCTATGACTCCTAGAAGTAGAACCTATGTGAGCCTTGCTGCTCATGCAAAGCAAATTCAAGAAAGACTACAAAATCTTCAAGAAGAAAATATGAGCGATGAAGAGGCAAGGAAAACTATAAGTCATCTTCGCAGAGCAGAAGTCCTACATCACAAGATGGAAGGAAGTCTGGGAGCTGCAGATTATGGTAAAAAATTCTGGCAAAAAACAAGAAGCGGTAAATATGTGAAGGGACGTGCTATTACCCGAAATCCAAAGATTCATCAAAGTGATGAAGATAATTTTGATAAAGCGAACGAAGACCGTAAAGAAGCTGAAAAAGAAGCTGCCGACAGATCAGCTCAAGAAAAGAGAGAAGCCGAAGAAAGAATAGCTCAAGAAGAAAGGCTGGCTAAAGAAAAGATTGAAAAAGAGAAAAAAGATAAAGAATTTGATGCTAGACACGCAGGTCATTATATGGGGAAATCTGCAAGATTATGGTAGAAATTATTTATAATACGTTTGTTAAAATATATATCTTGATACAAAATCACTCTAAATTGTTTTCTTATAATTTTAAATAAATTATTTTTTGAAAAAGTGTTTGATATTATATTTAATATGTTCTGCCAAATTTTTTGAATAATTATAATTTTAGCTAGTTAGCTGCATAAACAATATTCAATGATTTATACCTAACCCGTTGGTTGTAATTAGTTTTTGATGATAATTTTTCGTCAGTTTGAGTGATTTTGGATAGAAAAATTGTATCGATAACAGAAAAATTATCATTGCAGATGGTTCACAATACGTTTTTTTGTTGCGTTTCTATGCATTAAAAAACACTCGAACTGACGTATTAAATAATTACACCCAACAGGTTTATACCCACTTAAAAAGTGCTTATTTAAAATTTCGATACTCAATTTTAAGACTAAATAAACATTGGTATTTTATTATTTATTTCTATATTTGCTTTTATTTTTATTTATTCTAAATAATAAATTACTCAAAATAAAAGTTCAGCAAATTTTAAACCTTTTGAGCATAAAAGTATCTAAACACTACCCGATGTTTTATGCCTAAAAATTATCTACTATTTATGAAAAAATACCTTTTTGTTTCTATTGCTTTAGCCGCATCATTTTTTGCAGCTGCACAGCAAAAAAATACACTGTTAGACCAATCTTTCTGGAAAACAAATCCTGATGTAAACGCCGTTAAAGCTGAAATTGCCAAGGGAAATAATCCTGCCGAATCAAATGCAAATGCTTTTGACCCTACTGTTTTAGCCATTAATAATGACGCTCCTGTCGCAACTATTAAGTTTTTACTGGATCAGCCGGGAAATCCGTTAACTAAACCGACTCACGATAACAGAATTTATTTGCACTGGGCAGCGTATAAAGGAAATACTGAATTAGTAGATTACTTAATTGCAAAAGGCTCTGATGTAAATCTTGAAGACAGCCACGGAACAACTCCGGTTGATTTTGCAGCTTCAAGTGGTCAGTCAAATCCTGCTTTGTATGATGCTTTTTTTAAAGCCGGGGTTGATCCTAAGAAAAAATACCAAAATGGTGCTAACTTATTACTATTAGCCATTTCATCTGACAAAGAATTAAAAGCTGCCGAATATTTTGCTACAAAAGGAATGTCTTTAAAAGATGTTGATAGCGAAGGTAACACCGCTTTTACATACGCCGCAAGATCCGGAAATATTCCGCTTTTGAAAAAACTTCTTGAAAAAGGAGCTAAACCAAACGATAATGCACTTTTTACTGCTGCACAGGGAAGCCGCAGAGAAAGTAATACAATCGAAACCTACAAATATTTGGTTGAAGATGTAAAAATTAAACCAACTGCACTAAATAAATCCGGACAAAATGTACTGCATCTTTTGGCAGGGAAACCAAACCAGATTGAAATCATCAACTATTTCATAAGCAAAGGAGTTGATCCTAATAAAGCAGATAAGGAAGGAACTACTCCCTTAATGGTTGCTGCTTCTGCCAGAGAAACTTCTGTATTAGAACTTTTGCTTCCTACAACAAAAAACATAAACCTTCAAAATTTAAAAGGCGAATCTGCTTTGACAAATGCGGTAAAATATGGAACTCCGGAGGCTGTAAGTTTACTTTTAGCTAAGGGCGCGGATGCAAATGTAAAAGACAAAGACGGTAACAATTCAGGTGTTTATCTGGTACAGTCATACCGCCCACAAATGATGGGACGCGGTCCTGAAGGTGCTAATGCAAAACAAGACCCTTTTGCTGCCAAAATAAAATTATTACAGGATAAAGGACTAAACCTCGCTGCTCCTCAAAAAGACGGAAATACATTATATCATCTAGCAATCGTCAAAAATGATTTAACCTTGTTGAAAAAAATTGCTGATTTAAACATCGATATCAATGCCAAAAACAAAGACGGATTAACAGCTCTGCACAAAGCTGCAATGATATCCAAAGATGATGTTATCCTGAAATACCTTTTATCTATTGGTGCTAAAAAAGAAATTACCACCGAATTTGATGAAAGCCCTTACGCATTAGCAAAAGAAAACGAGTCACTTACAAAAAGTAATATTTCTGTTGAGTTTTTAAAATAAATACTAAAAACTACCAATTTTTAAATTCGAATAAATAATAAATTAATTTCAAATGAAATCTATAATTAAAACTGCTCTTACGGGCGCTCTTATATGCTTTGTTTCTTTTAATATAAACGCACAGTCGTCAAAATATAAATGTATGCTCCAAATGTCAAATTACATGGGAGAAGGCGCCTATATAGTCGTATCACTAATTAATGCTAAAGGAGATTACGAAAAAACGCTTTATGTGATGGGAGATGACAAAAAATGGTACAAATCATTGAAGGAATGGAACAAGTTTCATACAGCTCAAAAAACAGACGATATCAGCGCCAAAACCGGAGCATCGGTTACAGGCGGAGACCGCAGTGTCACTACTATAGAAATTGAAAATTCTAAAATAAACAAAGGATACAAATTACGATTTGAATCGGCAGTTGAAGACCAGAAATATTACGTAAACGATCTTGAAATTCCACTTACAACTGAAGGTCTCGCTGAAAAAACAGAAGGTAAAGGTTATATCAGATACGTAAGACTGAACAAAATTTAATACGATTATATTTCTAGAATACACGCAATGACTCTTTCTTTCTGGCGTTACGCACACCTGGCTTTGGCCCTATTTTCCTCTGTATTTCTAATTTTGGCTTCGGTAACCGGAATCATTCTGGCGATCGATGCGGCGCAGGAAAAAACATTGCCTTACAAAGCAGCGAATTTTGACCAGTTAACTTTAGGCGAAACACTGCCAGTATTAAAAAAAGGATATCCTGAAATTACAGAATTGAGTATCGATTACAACCAGTTTGTAACATTGCAGGCAATCGATGAGGATGGAAATGACATCAACGCCTATATCGATCCCAAAACCGGTAAGACATTAGGCACTCCTTTAAAAAAAAACGAATTTATTCAATGGGTTACAGGTTTTCATCGCTCTTTATTTCTTCATGAAACCGGCAGATTTTTTGTTGGTGTAATCTCTTTTTGTTTATTACTAATATCAATTTCGGGTTTCGTGCTTGTTTTAAAAAGACAGCACGGCATCCGAAATTTCTTTTCTAAAGTAATCAAAGAATATTTTGCCCAGTACTACCATGTTGTTTTGGGGAGACTGACTTTGATTCCGATTTTTATTATTGCACTTACCGGAATGTATCTTTCTCTGGAAAGATTCAACTTTTTTATGGGCAATGAAAAAGTCAAACCTGTAAATACCGAACTCTCTTCGGAAGCCAAAAAAACTTCAATCTTTAAAAATACACTTTTATCAGACGTAAAAAAAATAGAATTTCCTTTTACGGATGACCCTGAAGAATATTACATTATCGAATTAAAAGATCGTGAAATTGAAGTAAATCAGGTTAGCGGTGCAGTTATTTCTGAAAAACGGGTTCCTGTAACAGTTCATTTAGCCTCGTTCAGCCTTGATCTTCATACCGGAAGAATCAATGCAGTATGGGCTATCATTCTGGCTATTGCCTGCATCAATATTCTTTTCTTTGTTTATTCAGGATTTGCGATTACCTTAAAACGAAGATCTGGCTTAATAAAAAATAAATTCAAAGCGAATGAGAGCAGCATCATTCTATTAGTAGGTTCTGAAAACGGGAGCTCTTTCAGGTTTGCCAATGCTATTTTGAAGCAACTTACAGATCAGGGACACAAAGCTTTTATAACCGAACTAAACCGTTTTTCTGTTTATCCAAAGGCAGAACATATCATTATCTTTTCTTCTACGCATGGTTTAGGAGATCCGCCTTCAAACGGAACTCAATTTAAATCTCTTTTGCACAAGCAGAACCAAAAACAGAAAATCAATTTTTCCGTAATCGGTTTTGGGTCAAAATCATATCCTGATTTTTGCAAGTTTGCAGTAGAAGCCGATCAGCTTCTGGAAACCCAAAACTGGACAGAACGTTTTCTTGAATTGCAGACGGTTAATGACAAATCGGCTATTGAGTTTGTAAACTGGGTGAAATTATGGAGCGAAAAAACCGGAATTCCTTTAGCTACAACACCTTCCTTATATAACCATGTTCCAAAAGGACTTCAAAAACTAATGGTTTTAGACAAAACAAAGGTTACTGAAACCGAACACACTTTCATATTAACCTTACGGGTCAATATGCGTGCAAAATTCAGTTCGGGAGATTTGCTCGCCATTTATCCTGCAAACGATTCACGCGAACGCCTCTACTCTATTGGAAATCATTCCGGAAACATACAATTAGTTGTAAAACTACATCCAAACGGACTGGGTTCCGAATTCTTAAATAACCTTGAAGCAGGAAATACCATTAAAGCCCGAATCATACATAATAATGTTTTTCATTTTCCTGCCAAAGCTCCCAAAGTTGCCCTGATTTCAAACGGAACAGGAATTGCCCCTTTTCTTGGAATGATTGAGCAAAACAGAAAAAAAACAGAAACTCATTTGTATTGTGGTTTCAGAATGGAAACCGAAACCGTTTTAGGTTATAAAAAGTTCTCAGACGAAATGACTCAGAAACAAAAACTTGCAGGTTTTCATCTGGCTCTTTCCCGGGAAGCAGAACATATTTACGTGATGGATTTGATAAAACGTGATGCTTCCTTTTTTGTTAATTTATTACAACAAGGCGGCGTTATCATGATTTGTGGTTCGCTGGCAATGCAAAATGATGTAGAAGTAATTTTAAACGAATTATGCCTGGAAAGAAACATCAAAAACCTTTATGATTATAAGAAAAACGGACAATTATTAACTGACTGTTATTAATATTTTTATACCAATGAAGTTATCTCATTATAAAATTGTACTTGCTTTTGTAATTTTATGGAACATCTCCGGGTATTCTCAGCTATTGCGCAAAAGAACTACTTTGCTAATGGGCGGACGTTTTGATATTAGTATTGTTGCCAATGATTCTATTACAGCAGAACAAAATATAAATGAAGTAATTGCAGAAATTAGCCGGATTGAAAACCTGATTTCAGACTGGAAACCGGATTCGCAGGTTTCTGAAGTAAATCAAAATGCTGGAATCAAACCCATAAAAGTGGATAGGGAAGTTTTTGAACTGACGCAAAGAGCTATTCGATTTTCTGAAATTACCAATGGTGGTTTTGACATTAGTTTTGCTGCCTTAGACCGTGTTTGGAAATTTGACGGCTCCATGACCGAAATGCCTTCGGCGGAAGCCATAAAAAAATCGGTAGCCAAAGTCGGTTATAAAAATATCATTTTAGATAGTGTAAACTCAACCATTTTTCTGAAATTAAAAGGAATGAAAATTGGCTTTGGCGCTCTGGGAGAAGGATACGCAACGGATAAATGCCGAAGCATGATGCTCGCAAAAGGCATAAAAGCCGGAATCATAAACGGATCGGGCGATATGAGCACTTGGGGAAAACAGCCCAACGGACAAGACTGGAAAATCGGAATTACGAATCCCTTTAAACCTGAAAAATTGTTAGCGGTTGTTCCTTTGAATGAGGGTGCTGTAACCACATCAGGCAATTATGAAAAATATGTTGTTTTTAACGGAAAACGATATTCACATATTATAAACCCAGCAACCGGTTATCCGGCAACTGGTTTGTGCAGTGTTACTATTTTTGGCCCCAATGCCGAAACTGCAAACGGATTAAGCACTTCAATAATGGTTTTAGGCAAAGATGATGGTTTGCTTTTACTTCAAAAATTCCCGGATTACAGTTGTGTAATGATTGCGGATAATGGAAAAGTAATTAAATCTAAAAACTTTAAAATTTCTAAATTTAATCCTAAGCTATAATTCTACTGTCAGGCTGAGCGGAGTCGAAGCCCTTACAACTTATTTTCTGTTCGAAGACTCGCGTGCCAAAACCTCCGTATTTAAAAAAGTGATTTCTTTAACCTCATCACTATTAGAAGATTTTAGGTTTTTAATAATAATTTCGGCAGCGGCCTTACCCATTTTTTCTGCAGGATGTGTTATGGTTGACAAATTTGGATCAATAATTTGCGAAATTGGATCATTATTAAAGCCAATAACAGCAACATCCTCCGGAACTTTAATTCCTCTTTTTTTAGCCGTCTGAACAGCACTTACAGCAATAATATCTCCAGCTGCAAAAATACCATCGGGAATTGGATTCAAATCAAATAATTTATTGCTTGCCTTTACTCCGTCTTCATATGTAACTGACTTTAAATTGACTATCAGTTCCTCGTCCATAGGTAAATTATGATCTCTTAAAGCTTCGATATAACCTCTTCTCCTTTCATTATATAAATTACCAAATTCTGATCCAGCGGTCAAATGTGCAATTCTGGTACAGCCCTGATCGATAAGATGTTTCGTTGCTTTATAACCTGCTGAATAATTATCAATTATGACTCTGAATGTATTGAAATCTTTAGGAACCCTGTCGACAAAAACAAGGGGAATATTATTGTTTGAAAATTGCAAAAAGTGTGATGTATCCCTGGTTTCCATAGCTAGCGAACAAATAACACCGCTAACACGATTGCTGTATAAAGATTTGGCCATATTTACTTCCTCTTCAGAAGAGTCATGCGACTGCATAATGATAACCGTATAACCGGATTTTTGGGCGGCAATTTCAATTCCGCTGATTAATGATGACAGGAAGGGCTGGGTAACTGTCGGAATCAAAACGCCTATGGTTTTGGTTTTATTTCCTCTTAGACTTGCTGCTAAAGTATTAGGCACAAAACCCATTTCTTCGGCAGTTTTTTTAACCTTTTTTATTGTTTTATCACTAATCGTGTGATGGTCTTTTAAAGCCCTGGAAATAGTTGATGTTGCTAAATTTAACTTTTCAGCTATATCGTATATCGTTACATGTTTATTTTCTTCCATAAAATAAATAATAAATAAGTGTAAATATAGCTATTTTCTATCTGATGCAATCTTCTAAAAACTGAAGAAATAAAACAATACCATTTGTCATTTTGCCTGAATATTTTTTCATATATTTCTGGTCAGAATAATTGAAACCCTCTAAATAAAAACTAACTAACATGACCACTTTTCCTGATAAACTATTAAACCAGAATCTCAAAAACATAATAGCTGCCGTAATTGTTTATCTGTTTTCTGCTGCCGTTTTTGCCCAGACACAAAACACAAACTGGAATGGTAAAAAATGTGCTGTTGTACTGACATATGATGACGCCTTAAATATTCATCTTGACAAAGTCATCCCAATGCTTAACTCGTATCAGTTTAAAGGAACTTTTTATTTGATAGGCTCTTCCCCTGTTGTTTCCCAGAGAATTGAAGCATGGAGAACCGCAGCAAAACAAGGACATGAACTTGGTAATCATACATTAAACCATCCGTGTGACGGAAATTTACCCGGAAGAGAATTTGTAACAGCTGAAGCTGATTTATCCAAATATAGGGTTGCAAGGGCAGTTAATGAAACCAGAATTACAAATACTTTACTAAAAGCTATTGACGGCAAAAACGAACGTACTTTTGCCTATCCTTGCGGAGATTTGACCATTAATGATACATTGTATTATAATTTTTTAAAAAATGATTTTGTTGCTGCACGGGGAGTTGCAGCCGGTTATTTAAACAAGAAAGAAGTTGATCTTTCTAATGTAAATTCCTTTGTTCAAAACGGAAGCACAGCCGAACAAATGATAGCTCAGGTTGAAGAAGCTGAAAAAAAGGGCTCTTTTATTGTTTTTCTGTTTCACGGTGTAGGCGGCGAACATTCTCTGAATATCGATTTGGAAGAACACCGAAAATTACTGGAATATTTAAAGAAAAGAAAAAAAGATATTTGGGTTGCGACAATGGTTGATGTGGCGAAATGTATTAAAGTAAATTAAAATTTTGCAGATCAATTTGAATTAATTGATCTGCAAAATTGCACAAAATAACTATTTCGTCAATAGTTCTTTTACCAGTTCATTTAACTTGTTGCCATGAATATTTTTTGCCAGAATAATTCCATTTTTGTCCAGTAAAACATTAAATGGCAACGCTTGTACCATATAATCAGTTGCTGCTGCAGAACTCCAGTATTTTAAATCACTTACTTGTGTCCATGGAAGTTTGAGTTTTGTTATTACTCCTGTCCAGGAAGGTTTTTTAGTATCTAATGAAACCCCATAAATATCTAATTTTCCGGGATATGTGTTATATAGCTTCAATAATTCAGGCTGTTCTTTAATGCATGGACCACACCATGATGCCCAAAAGTCAACTAATACAATTCCTCCTCTTAAAGATGAAAGTGCTACTTTTTCACCTTTTGTATCCGGAAGATCAATTTCTGGTGCTATATCCCCTACTTCAAGACCTACAACCTGCGCTTTAACTCCAATTACAGAAAAAAACAACAATACTGCAACAAATAATTTCTTCATATTTTAATTCTCAATTAACTTACTAATCTTAATTTATATTTCAGACAAATATAAATAACAACACTTAAACTTTTAAATAAAAATTAAGCATTATTCTATTGAAAAAAATAACTGCAATTTTATTTGGCAGCTATTTATTTTATTATTTACTTTGCAATTCAAAGTACTTTAAAAATAATAACGAAAGATAAAATACATATTTAGATTGTTATTTAAAAATTACATTATTTTTTTATTTGATTAAATGCTTTGAATTTCAAAGAACTTTATAAAGCATGTATTATGAAAGACCACATTATTGAAAAATTGTATGAATACACAAAAAAGCCTTATCAAAAATATTTTAAAAGAAATACCCCTTGGGAAATTGACAAAGCAACACTATTAAATTATCCCGAAGGCACTTTAGGAAACGGTTTAGGAAAATTTCTTTCAAAACATCATTTTGATATGCAGCCCAAATTAGAAGATCATGACATTATTCATGTTTTAACCAATACCGGAATTTCAGTTATTGATGAGATCGGGATGCAGTATTATCTTTTAGGAAACGGAAAGAGAAGTATTTATTTGTTTTTGGTAATCTTTTCAGGTACTCCCTTCTACCCTAAACAGATTCGGTATTTTATTGAACAATACAAAAGAGGCAAAAAAGCACATTCTTTTTATTATCTGAATTTTTCAAATATGCTTTTTGTACCAGTTAAAACGATTCAACACATTTTTAATATTTAATCTTATGCAAACTACACATCAAAAACTTTCAGAAGAAACCCAAACTATTGAATTAGTGATTGGAACTTTTATAATCAGTACTATCTTATTTGTCTTTTATATGTTTACCAGACAAAACGCTAATGTTCTGTTATTTGCTTTTCCTTTTGCCGTTTCAGTTTTATTTTTAAACGCAATCATGCTCTTTAATCTGACAGGCCGTTTTGTAAAATTATATAAGGAACGAAAAGATATAGCTGTTAAGATTTTACTGCTGCTCAGTAATATTCCTATTGGGTTATTATATTATGTGATTTCGATGAAATCATAATTATTTGAAATAAAAAAAGGGTATGAATTCACAAAGCTTTAGACTGTAGCAACTTAGTCATAAAGCTCTTCACCTTCTTTTATTGATTTATCAAACCTGAAGTCTATTAAAGTTCCTTTTTGAGTTTTTCTATTTCCAATGATTTTTACTATTTTATTATTAGATAAGTTAATAACTCTAATTCCAACTTCATATTTTTTTCCATTGGCAAAATAAGTATCATAAATTACATACTTAGTTTTTTCAATTATAAATGCAACATAGTTCAGATCAATCCCTTCGTTTTCAACCCCTCCACCTCTAAGCCAATAAGAATATTCAAATTTGTTCCAACTCGATTTATCTTTATTTTTTGGGAATTCTAATTCAATGTTTTCCTTTGTTCCAAATCGATAGACAATATACTTTCCCGTTTTATCACTACAAAGAGTCATTACCTTTCCATTGTTTGTTTGAAAAGAATAAATTATTTTTTCATTGTTTAATACATATTTCTGTCCAAATAAGTAGCAGTTTGAAAAAAAAAGAAAAGCGATTATGATGGCTAATTGTTTCATTAGATTATTCGCGTTACAAACGCTTTATTTAGTTAAAAAAGTAAATAGGTACTCGTTGCAAACGAGTACCAGATAGAGAGATATAGTGCTTAAGATTTTGCTGTTGCTCAGTAATATTCCTATTGCGGTTTTGTATCATGTTATTGCGATGAAATTGTGATTATTGAAATCTAAAACTCATCTCATTATTGGAGAAGAAAAGCGGGACTAAAATCTTTGTTACTTCTCCATCTTTCGAGAGCAATGTCCAATCCAAACTGTTAATAATAGATAGATGTTTAAATTCTTCTATATCTATGAATTCTCCATATGCTATATCGTCACACAATACTTTCTCGGAAGATTCAATTGAAAATTTTATGTACTCTCTCAATTCTTTTTCTTTTTCAATTGTATCTGTATTCAGTTTTATCTGTCCAGATGTACTTGGGAAATCCATACTCTCGATTAAAAAAGTGCCAATTAATTTGTCCTTGTATAAAAGATTGAATTCTTGTCTAATTTTTTCAGGCATTTTTTATGTGATTTTTGGATGAGAATTGGTCAACGTTTTGGAATTTTGTGTTCGGGCCAAGAAACATTTTGCTATCAATAAATTTGAATAGAAGTATAAATATCTTTTCATTTTGCAAAACTTTGTTTATTAGCAACCCCTCGTATACCTCCAAAGGTTAGGTTCTCCATTATCATCAATAACTTTTAACCAACCTTCTGTTATATATTCTAAATTTTGTTTTTCAGTTAACTCTGTGTTGCAGGGATGTTCTTTATATTTTATGGCTTTAACTTTACACCATTGCCCAAAAGTTTCTGTTGTAAGTTTGATTTCAAATAAATCTCCTCTGACAGAACCAATTATTTCACTATTTGAGTTTGGTTCTTTTCGTAACCTCAACCCCGGCTCATTGGCATAATAACCCGATGCATTTTTGCTTTGCTTAATCAAATAATCAAACCAACTTATAACCTTAAAGCCTTGCTTTCTAATTTCAGCAACATTGAGCCAATAGTTTTTTGATGTGTCAAGAACTTTTACAAATCCTTGGATTGAATCAGTATAATTTATCGCATAAATTTCATAACCAATTTCTATATAATTCTCAATTTGTACTTTTTGGTTACCTGTTACAAAATAGATTTTATATGGAACTTGATCGTCTTTTTTCATGTCACCAATTCTTTTTAGCGTTCCAATAATTTTACCGTTTGGATTGTCATAAACTGAAAATCCTTGTTCTGGCGAAAGAATACAACAATATTTTTCGGAAGTTTTCAAACTGTCAATAGCAGGAACAATAATGCCTCGTTTAACATTCTGTCCAAAAACTAATAATGGAAACAAAAATAGTAGTTCAAAAATTATTTTTTTCATTTGCGTTTTTATCCTGTTTCACAAAATCCTGCAAAATCACCGCTAATGTGGTTACAATTAAATTAACCACTATTTTCGGATTTGCAAAAATCATCCCAAATACAAAACCAACTTTCGATTAAGCCAATTACTCAAATCCTTTGGAGTAAGGTTAGGGCAATTTTTATATATTTAAATCAGCTTTAATATTAGAATGTTCATTAATCCAATTTTCAATAATATCTAAACATATAATATAATTTTCAATATAGCTTTTTAAAGTAATTGTATTTGAGGATTCTATATACCATAAGGTCTCTAAATTAATTGGCAATTCATCATTAAAAAATAATCTAATTACTTCAAAATCCGGAATATGATTTATAGAATGATTATTTCGCATATATAAAAATTTTAAACTTTCTCCAATTTTTTTTGGTAAAAATGGATTAGTAATATATAAACTAATTTTTTCATATAGACGTTTGTGATAGTTTTCATTGAAGCTAATTATCTTGTCTAAATGCTCAGAGTTGAATTTCTTTTTTAACGAAACTCGTTCTATTTCAAATCCTATATTATATTCATAATCCGTATTAATATATTTCGCGTAAAAAGTAAAAGATTTTAAATCAACTAATAAATTAAGTACAACTTCTAATTTCCTTTGAAAAACGACTTTTCTGTAATCAAATCTATCATACAATAAAATTGCTAAAATTAGAGTAAAAAAGGAACATGAGGTAACAGTTATATCCTTTACAGTTGTTGAAGTAAATTCACTTTCTTTTATAAGGAAAATAATTATCGTTAAAAATAATATAGATAATATAAGTATTAGATATGAAAACTTTTTTGCCATTTATTTTAGATTAAAATTTCATTAAACTCTTGATTCTTTGGAAAAATCTCCCTAACTAATCGCTTGTAGGTTTTACCATAAAATCAATTAGCTCCCGAAAGTATAATCCCTCCCTGATCAATCAAATAAAGCAAAGTAGTCATAGTCGCTGCACCCAATTCCAGTTCTCTTTTATTGATGGCATCAAACTTATCATTTGCAGCATGATGGTAATCAAAATAACGCTGTGAGTCCGGTTTTAAACCTGCTTTAACGATCGCTTTAGAGGTTAAATGACCAATATCTGAACCTGCATGACCAATCGTAAAACTATGTACCAGATATGGCTCGAAAAAGTCTTTGAATCCCTGAATTTTCTTCAAATTAGCATCGTCTGCTTCAATTGAGAATCCTCTTGGTGTGAATCCGCCAGAATCGCTTTCTAAAGCAAAAATATGGTTTTCGTTCTTTTGCTTTGAAACTTCTTCGTATTTGGCTCCGCCTTTTCCTCCGTTTTCTTCGTTCATAAATAATACGACACGAATCGTATTTTTAGGCTTATAATTGAAACTTTTAAGAATACGAACCACTTCCATACTTTGCACTACCCCTGCTCCATCATCGTGAGAGCCGTCTGCCAAATCCCAGGAATCCAAATGACCGCCCACAACCATAATGTTTTCTGGTGTTACCGTTCCTGTCAATTCTCCGATTACGTTGTACGAAAGAACATCCGGCAAAGTCTCGCAGGACTGTTTAAAATAAAATTTTAAAGCTGGATTATTTTTTAAAGTTGCGCTTAATAATTCGGCACCGTTTGTACTGATTGCTGCTGTCGGAATATATTGCTCTTTTGGCAAATCGCCATAACTCTGCGCTCCTGTATGTGGAAAATCATCTAAACGTAGGTTCATTGAACGAACAATAGTTCCTACGGCTCCCAATTTAGCCGCTTCTTTGGCTCCGGCAAATCGCTGATCGACACAGGCTCCATATGATTTAAAAGTTTCAATATTTTCAGGATTCATTGGTCTGTTAAAAAACACAATTTTTCCTTTTACTTTATCGCCTAACGTTTTTAATTCTTCAATACCCTGTACTTCTATTACTTCAGCAGTTAATCCTGTTTTTGGTGTGGCAACAGAGCCTCCCAAAGCACAAATTGGCACTACGGTTTTTACTTTTCCGTCTAAGATAAATGCTGTTTCTTTTTCGCCACGTACCCAATGCGGCACCATTACTTCCTGCAGATAGACTTTGTCAAGTCCTAAACTCTCTAATTGGGACTTGGTGTAATTAACCGCCAATTGTGCATTTTGAGAACCTGATAAACGAGCCCCAATATCGTTGGACAAATACTCTAACCATGTATAACATTTGGAATCGGTTAAGGCTTTTTTATAAAATAATTTAATATTTTTTTCATCATTTGATTGTGCAAAAGCCATCAAACCGCTTAAAATCAAAACAGGCAGAAGAGTTGTTTTTTTCATCATTTTTATATGTGTTTTGGGTGTTTTTGTGTTGGTTAGTTCTTTCACAAAGAAACAAAAATTCTCCAAATCTGTCAGATTTTTTCTTCAGCCTTTTCATAAAAAAGCTCTGATTTACAAATTCTTCAATTTGCAGTCAGAGCTTTTATAAATTCTTTAAATAAAAATTATTTTACTTCGATAATCTTATTTTTTATACCGATTCCATTTTCATTAAAGGCTTCGATTGTAAAGTAATATTTTGTGCCTTTATCGAGACCTCTAAAATCATATGTGTTGTCTCCGTAAACCATAATGCTGTTGTATAATTTATCCGGAGTAATTCCGTAATAAATGTTGTATCCGCCTGCATCATTTTGTTTTTTCCACGAAATTATGGCATTTCTTGAATCGGTTTTATTTCTGTTTACTTTAAAAGAGGCAACTGCTTTTGGTTTTGCTGCTAATCCATCACCAAAAACCCTGAAATCTGAAATTGCAAATAATCCGGAAGCGTTATGAATGTTTTCCATTTTAATATAACGCGCTTTAATCGATTTTGTGAGTTCTAGGTAATCGTGAGGCACATCTTTATCATTTTTGGATTTGTCTACAACCAATATCCAGTTTACAGCATCATCAGACATGAAAATTTTGTACTGGTAATACATATCCATTGCTTTATTGAACTGTGTTGCTTTATGATCTGCGTAATTAATCTGCAACGCCTTTATTTCCATAGGTCTTCCCAAATCCATTTGAAGCCATTCACCCGCATTATTGGTTTTAGCCGACCAATATGTCTGAATATTTTCATCCGTCAAATTTTCAGCTCCGTAGCAGAATTTCTCATACACTTTTTTTCCGCCGTTATCCATTCGGTGTGTTTCGACTTCCATACATTCTTCCGAAGAAGAAACAGTTACAGGCTTTTTATACGAAAGTAACATCCATCCTGATGAAGCGCCTTTTGTCTGATCGCGTTCACCGGTTGGAAGCACGATTGGAAAATCACCGTATGAAGTAATAGAATACATAACATCATCCTTATCAAATCCGGCAGGAAACATATCGATACGACGCTCAAAACGGTCTTTAATAGAGATTTTGCAGGTTCCGGTATTCCAGTAATTTCCGTAATTGTCTTCAAAAGTATTTCCGTGTCCGGCTCCAATTACAAATCCGCCCGGTTTATACGACATTGGATTGTGTTTTTGATACGTAAAAGGCCCTAACGGATGATCACCTACGTGAACACCATTGGCATAGCCTTTAAACTCGGTTGCCGGTGCACCGTACTGCATATAATATTTACCGTTATGTTTGGTCATCCAGGTACCTTCAATAAAATTCCCCCAGGGCGCAGGTTCCATATCATTATTTGGTCCAAAACGCTCCCAGCCATGAGCAGAAGGATTTAAAATCGCTACTTCTTTGATTTGTCCGTAAGGTTTTTGAATATCTTCAACCTCTGTCGCTTTGTACAATGTAGCATAATCAGCCTGATTGCCTTTTGGAAGCCATGTTTTATAGTCAACCTCAACACCTACAAGAGGCAGTTTTCCGCTTGAACCGTAATACATATATACTTTTTTGTCATCGTCCTGAAAAATAGCAGGATCCCACGTAGGCAGCATTGCTTTATCAACATGACGGGTCCATCTGCCTGATTTCGGGTCGGCTGTTTTCCAGATGGGATGATCCCTTTTCCAGGTGGAGCCTACATAAAATAAAGTGTCATTTACGACCCAGGCTGCAGGAGCGCACTGATCATCATCGCCAGGCTGTCTTTGGAAACTTCCGTAAACAAAATTCCAATCGGACATATCTTTACTCCAAAAGAAACCCGCCTGATTTGTGGCAAATAAATAATAATCTCCTTTATACGTAATAATTACCGGATCAGCACTTGAACGGCGTGACTCCGGAATTCCGTTGTGATTGTGTGTGGTATAATTGTAACCAATATTAATTGGATTACAATAGGTTGTTGCAGGTCTGGCAGGATCAAACCATGCTGTTTTACCAAGTTTATTCTGTGCTGATGTCTTAAAATTAAAACCAATCAGCAACAGTAAAAATAGAATTGAATAAATTATTTTCATCATTTTGTATTTTATAAACATACGAATGCAATTAAAAAATTACAATCTTGTCTTTTCATATAAATCTCAGATTTTAAGGAAACAATGTGTTGAGATTCCTACGGAATGACAGACTGTGCGCTTAAATCTTAACCTGTTTGCGATTTAAAAAAAAGCCCTTCGTATAACCAGTACGAAGGGCAATTAATAATAACAAACCAATTATTTAGTTAACTCAAAACTAACTTTCTTATCGGCAGCCGAATTTCCTCCTACGAAAATTTCAAACTGTCCGGGCTCTGCTACGAATTGTAAATCAGAGTTATAAAATTTTAAATCTTCAACAGTGATATCAAAACTTACTGTTTGTTTTTCTCCTTTTTTAAGGGCTATTTTTTGGAAACCTTTTAGTTCTCTAACCGGTCTTGTTACTGAACCCACTAAATCTCTGATGTATAGCTGAACGGTTTCTTTCCCATCAAAATTTCCGGTGTTAGTTACCTCAACCGTAACTTTTAATTTTGCGGTTGAATTCATTTTATCAGCAGAAATTTTCAGGTTTGAATAATCGAAAGTGGTGTAACTTAAACCAAATCCGAATGGAAATAACGGCTCGTTTCTTTCGTCAAGATAGTTTGATCTGAACTTTTCGAACTTTCCTTCTGTATTCGAAAGAGGTCTTCCTGTATTTTTGTGCGCGTAATAAATCGGCACCTGACCAACACTTCTTGGGAAAGTAGTAGTTAATTTCCCGGAAGGGTTAACGTCTCCAAATAAAACATCCGCAATAGCGTGACCTGCTTCACTTCCTGCAAACCAAACGTTTAAAATGGCGGGAACCGTTGCGTTTTCATCATTTAACACCAAAGGGCGTCCGTCAAATAAAACCAATACGACAGGTTTTCCTGTTTTTAGCAAAGCATTCAGTAAATCTTTTTGAGCCTGCGGAATTTCTAAATTGGTACGGCTGCTGGATTCTCCGCTCATTTCGGCAGATTCTCCTAAGGCAGCCACAATTACATCTGATTGTTCAGCGACTTTTAAAGCTTCTGCAATTAATTCTTCTTTAGGACGAGCATCACGATTTAAGGTTTTACCAAACATAGTGGCATTGGTTTCAAAAGTTTCATCGTAATCTAAATTGCTTCCTTTTGCGTAAAGTACTTTTACAGATTTTCCACCTACATCCTGAATCCCCTGCAGTAATGAGATACATTTTTCGCCAATAGTGGCGACACTCCAGGTCCCTGACATATTGTTTCTGGCATCTGCCAATGGTCCGATAAGGGCAATAGTTCCCGATTTTTTAAGAGGCAATACCTGATTTTGATTTTTTAACAATACCAATGATTGTGCCGCTATATCACGTGCTTCTTTTCTGCTAGATGGTGTAAAAATCTCCGTTTTTGCTCTTTTTTCGTCACAATACTTATACGGATCCTGAAATAATCCTAAATCGTATTTTGCTTCTAAAATCAATTTAACCGCATGATCAATCTGCTCAATTGTTACTTTTTTCTCGTCTAAAGATTTTTTCAAAGTTCCTAAGAAACCTTCTCCAACCATATCCATTTCAACTCCGGCGTTTAATGATAAAGCCGAAACTGTTTGTAAATCTCCCATTCCATGTTCAATCATTTCCGGAATTCCTGTAAAATCAGTAACTACAAAACCTTTAAAACCCCATTGTTTTCTTAGAACATCGGTCATTAGCCATTTGTTTCCCGTTGCTGGGATTCCGTCAATTTCGTTGAAAGAAGCCATAACCGAACCTACACCCGCATCAACAGCCGCTTTGTAAGGAGGAAAATAATCGTTAAACATTCGGATGTGACTCATGTCTACTGTATTGTAATCACGACCAGCTTCCGGAGCTCCGTATAAGGCAAAATGTTTAACACAAGCTAAAATGGAATTGTTTTTAGAAAGATCGTGCTGTTGGTACCCGTTCACCATTGCTTTTGCAATCTGGCTTCCTAAATACGGATCTTCTCCTGAACCTTCGGAAATCCTTCCCCAACGAGGATCCCGCGAAATGTCTACCATAGGAGAAAATGTCCAGTTGATGCCATCAGCACTTGCTTCCTGTGCAGCAATCTGAGCACTTCTTTCAATTAGATTCATATCCCAGGTACAGGATAATCCAAGCGGAATTGGAAATGTGGTTTCGTAACCGTGAATCACGTCCATACCAAAAAGCAGCGGAATTTTTAAACGGCTTTTTTCAACCGAAATTTTCTGCACTTCTTTTATTTTTTGAACCGATTTAATATTGAACAATCCGCCTACTTTACCTTCAGCGATATTTTTTGCAACGTTCGAACTGTTTGCCTGACCTGTCGTAATATCTCCCGATGTTGGTAAATTTAGCTGACCTAATTTCTCATCTAAAGTCATTTTTGACATTAACTCTGCCACAAACTCCGACTTTGGTTTAATTTTTACAGCATTTTTAGTATTCTTTTTTTGGGCGTAACCCAAAACAGCGCATCCTAAAAAAAGTAAAACTAATTTATTTTTCATATATAAATATTTATTGATTTTTATATAATCGCCATTGTGTATTCCTATTTTGGTTCGGAACAATGGCGATTTTTCATTCTGTGGTATTTATTTTTATTTATTGATTTTAATCTGTCTAAACATCCAGTCATAAATTTCGGGATTGTCATAAACTCTTGTCCAGCTATCGTGATTTGCATCATCAAAAATGGTCAGTTTTACATCTTTGCCGTTACATTTTTTCAATTCTTTGTAGATTGTAATCGCATAATTCACATTCACCACATCATCCAGTAATCCGTGAAAAATTCTGGTTGGAATATTGGCTATTGCGCAAGCGTGTTCTAACTGAATTAAATCTACAAAACCAGCGACAGGTACATTTGCGGCAAATAGATCCGGATGTGCAAAAGCCAAATTCCAGGAAGCCCATCCTCCTGAGCTCAAACCAGTAACATATATTCTTTCTGAATCGATTTTGTTTTCTTTCTGAATTTTTACAATAAGCTGATAAATGGATTCAATGTCCCAATTTTCATCTTCTTTGCATTGAGGAGCCAAAACATAAGCATCTAACTGATGTGTTTTTAAATACTTAAAAGGGCCATTAATTTTTACTTTTTCAATGTGAGTTCCTTTTTCTCCATCTCCTGAAATAAAAACGATTAATGGCTTTTTCTCTTTCAGATTGGCTGGACGATGCAAAGCATAACCCAATTCATATTTTGATAGTATGACTGTATTGATTTTTCCGGTTGTTTCACTTTGGGAAAATCCAACTATTGAAAATAACAGGAATAAAAATGTTGCTTTATACCTCATGAAAAAACTATTTAAATTCCGTATTTTCCAGATTTGAATCCAAGTTTTGTCAAACCTTGTTTTACTTCCGGTGCATTCATAAACAATTTCCACAATAAACCTGTTCTGTAATTTTCAATCATTACAACTTCTGGTCCCTGATCGATTGCTAAATAACGTTTAGCCACCCACTTATTGCCCAAACTAATTGCATCATAAAAGCCTGCATCTCCCCAGGTTTCATTTTTATGATTTTCATATAAATTACGTATCAAAGCCAATGATTCTTTTGGAGTATAAACAATAGAACTTATGGCTGCTGTGGGCGAAATAACCCCCTGATCATTACTTGGCATGTGCGCATTGTAACCAATAGAACCGTCCGGATTTCTGGAATAGGATGCTGTTAATCCCCAATAATTTGGTCCATAATCCTTGATTTTGTTAGGGTTTTCTACACAATATTCATAATTGATTTTAGTCTGATTTACATTTAAATCCCAATAATTAGCATATTTATCACTCAATTGATTTGGATCTAATCCTACATAAGAATAATGTGCCCAGAATAATGGACCTCCAAATTCTTCTGCTCCGTTATGTTTTAGAATCAATGGAATATTATATTTTGTTTTTGATGAAACGATTCCACCGCTTCTGACCCATCCTTCATGATATGCTTTTGCATCAATTGAATGAGTTGGTGAAGATGCAGCCATCACATACGTGATTAAACACTCATTGTATCCTTGTAATGGAAAATTCATCTGCCATGCGTAATTTGGTGACCAGTGCCAATACAATACATTTTTATTGTTGGTGTACCATTGCCAGTCAACTCCTTTCCAAAGATCATCGTATTTTTTTGCGACCGCTTTTTCTTTTTCAGAGCCATCTTTAAGATATTCACGAACTGTAATCATCCCTGCAACCAAAAATGAAGTTTCGACTAAATCGCCACCATTATCCTTGGTTCCAAAAGGTTTTACCTTTCCTGTATTTCCGTCAATCCAATGTGGCCATGCCCCATGAAAACGATCTGCTTTGTCTAAAAAATCTGCAATTTTGTTCAGTCTTTCGACTCCTTGCTCTTTGGTAATATAACCTTGAGCCATACCCGAAACCAAAGCCATTAATCCAAAACCTGAACCGCCTGTGGTCACGATATTTGAATCGTTTTCAGGATAATTTCCGTCTGGATGGTAACGCTCCCGTGCTAATCCTGAATTGGGTTCTGCGTAATCCCAGAAATATTTGAATGTTTGTTTTTGAACGGCATCTAAAAGCTGTTCATCTGTTAATGTTACAGTTGCAGTATTTTGGCCTTTATTTTCTTTTGATTTTTCGGAATTAGATCCAAAGCCAAAAAAGCTAAAAACTAATAATAAAACTGAAATTCTAATCATTATAAAAATTTAAGATTATGGTAAATACACTTCCTCCGGAAAATCTGAAGGAAGTGATTTAATGCTGTTAATTCGGATATCCCGGATTTTGTTGCGATAAGCCGTTGGCTTGTAATAAGAATGATGCCGGTATTGGGAACAATTCATTTTTTCCTTCTGTAAAGACTCTTCCATTAGGGAAAATATCGCTCTTATCTGCTTCAAAAGCAGCTTTGGCCTGTCCTGTTCTGACAAGATCAAAGAATCTGTCAAATTCAAAAGCTAATTCAACTCTTCTTTCTTTCCAGATTGCAGTTCTAACCGCTGACTGCGAAGTCGCAGGAGTATCGCCTAATCCGGCTCTGTGTCTGATTTGATTCAACAAAGGAATTGCTTCTGAAGTTTGCCCTAATTCATTTAAAGCTTCTGCTTTCATTAATAAAACTTCAGCATATCTTAAATATTTAATATTAGCATCTGTTTCCCATGCACTTGTATAGGCAGAAGAATAAGCTTTATAATTATATCTCGGATTAGGATCGTCTGCACTAACTACTGGAATTACTCTTCCATCATATAAGGTTGTACCTCTAAAAATTATCGTCGCCTCTTTTCTAACATCTCCGGCTTCATAAGCATTTACTAAACTTTTAGAAGGCTGATTAAATCCCCATCCCCATGCATCACGAACACCTTGAGTATTAGAATATCCTTGAATTCCACGAGTTGGTACTGCCCCATTACCGTTTATTTCAAAAATAGATTCCCCATCATTTTCTCCTTCAAGTCTGAACATTTTAGCATAATCAGGAGATATGCTATATCCTGTAACCAGATTACAGTTATCTACGACGTCTTGCCATTTTTTCTGATACAGACTTACTTTTGCCAATAAAGCATAAGCTGCTCCTTTTGAAGCTCTGGCTTTTTCAGAATCAGCATATTCAGATTTATTTGGTAAAACCACTACAGCCTCAGTTAAATCTTTTTCAATAAAAGCATACACTTCAGCAGCTGTTTTACGAGTTAACTGCATTGCTTTATCTTCTGCTGATAATGGAATACTGGAAACGTGATCTACAATTGGCACTCCTCCGTAACATTTTACTAAAGTAAAGTACATGAAAGCTCTTAAAAATTTTGCCTCAGCCATTAACCTTTCTCTTAATGCAGGATCCGCTTTGTCTAATTTAGGAAGAATCGCTAATGCCTGGTTACATCTATTGATTCCATCATAGTTTGCATTAAAAGTACTTTCAGCAGATGGATTTGATGCATTATAAGTTAAGGCGTCCAAAACATCTTTATCAGTACCTGTATCACTTGGAGTGGAACCTTTATCAGCATCATCAGATGTAATACTTGCCAAGCCAATCCATCCGAATGAACTCATGTCCCAATCTAAAAACTTACTGTAAATTGAGGTAACAAAGGTTTTTGCTCCGCTGTCGTTGTTAAATAACTCAATATCATCTGTAGAAATAGTCTCAGTTTGTTTAACATCCAGGTAATCATCTGCACATCCTGTAAAAGTTAATGCCGATAACAAGAAGATTGATATATATATTTTTTTCATAATATTAAAATTTTAAATTAGCACCAATTACAAATGATCTTAATGTTGGGTAAGCGTCCAGTTCAACACCTTGTGTTCCATAAGGATTACCATCTCCATTTAACTCAGGAGAAAAACCAGAATACTTCTGTGTAATAAACGGGTTAATTGCATTAAAATAAATTCTGCAAGAACTAATAAATTGATCTTCTTTAAGAGGAAGTTTGTACCCTACAGTGATATTGTTGATTCTGAAGAAATCTGCAGATTCCATATAATAAGTTGAAGCAACCGGAACAATATTAAATGGTGCTGGATTCTGAGATGTTGTATTTGTTGCCGTCCAATAATCATTTGTCATAGAAGCTTCGATGTTTTCACCTCCAAAACGCTGTGCTTTTTTACCATTGTACACTTTTGCTCCGCCAGTCCCATATCCGTCAACTGAAAAATCAATGTTTTTGTAAACAAGCCCTAAAGAAACTCCGTAATTTGCTTTTGGTAAAATTGAACCAGCGTATTTTTTATCAGTTGTTGCAGATAAAGCATCCTGAGTTACTTTAGCACCAGTAAAATCGTAATAAAGCATGTTTCCATTTGCCGGGTCTACACCTGCATATTCATAAAGATAAAAACTACCTAATGGCTGACCAATTGAGTTGTTGTATAATAATTTGGTGTCCTGACCATTTCCTAAATTACCTCCAATAACCTGAGATAATGAAACATCTTTTAAGCTTGTAAGCTCATTTTTGTTGTGTGAGAAGTTACCACCAACCCAATAGCTTAAATTGTCATTAATTTTATCATCCCAACGTAAAGCAATTTCAAAACCTTTGTTTGAAACTTCACCAACATGAGAAGGAGAAGCCGTTGTAATTCCAGAAGTTGGATAAGGTTTTACATATAAAATTACATTATCTGTATTTTTGTCATAAACATCGAAAGATCCTTTTAATCTGTTGCCTAAAAGTTCGAAATCTACACCTGCAGAAGCCTCTTCAGTAATTTCCCATGTTAAAGACGGGTCAATTTGAGAAGTTATACTTGATCCTTCATATAAAATTGAACCTCCTAAATAACTGTTTAAACCCGAATTATAACTTTGACTGTTTAATGGTACATTTTGGTTACCCAATTTACCCCAGCTACCTCTTAATTTGATTAAGTCAACTCCTTTAACATCTGTCAGAAAACTTTCTTTAGTCATAATCCATCCAAGACCTACAGATGGGAAAGTTCCCCAACGGTAATCTTTTGCAAAATTTGAAGATCCGTCACGTCTAATAGTTCCGGTTACTAAGTATCTGTCCATTAATTTGTATTGGAAACGTCCAAAATAAGATGCTAATTTACTTTCATTGAAAACAATATCCTGTAAATTTGTAACAGTACCTGAGTAATCAACACCTTCTGCATCTGTCGCATTATATAAAGACCAATAGTTAGAATCAGGACTCACATTTTTTCTGGTGATTACTAATTTTTCTCTTGGACCTTTTACAGAAGTTTCAATACCTGCTGTTAATTCTACATCGTGAACATTAGCAAATACTTTATTATAAGTAAAATAGTTAGACAGGTTCCAGTTAAAATACTGTTCTCTGCCTCTCGTTAATAAATTAATAGGATCAGTACTTGAATAATCAGCATCTTTACGGGTTGGATTAGCCGCTAACCAAACATTTTTAGTATCCTCGAAATTATAATTTTTCCAGGTATAGTATTCCCCATTAAATTGTGAAGTAAACTTTAAGCCTTTTAAGATTTCATAATCCAGTTTCAAACCACCCTGAAGGGTAATACTTCTTTGTTCTTCATTATAAAAATCTAATTGTGATACAGGATTTCCAACATTATTAAATGAAGTACCTGTTGAGCTTGCCACTCCGCTTGCATCTGCAAAAGGAGCACCATATTGACCATTCGCAAAACGCACCGGCACAATTGATGACTGTTTGTAAGCATTTGTAAATGCGCTTAATGGTTTTGGTGTAGAATTAGCCGATGTAAAGCTAAAGTTCTGATTTAAAGTGATTTTTTTAGAAAGTTTAAATTCATTATTATTTCTAAAATTTGTACGGCTGTAATCTAAGCCGTTAAGAATCGCCTTTTCCTGATAGTTACCTGCGCTGAAAAAGTATTTAACACTTTCTGAACCTCCGGAAATAGAAATATTATTTTGAGTATAAGTACCCGTTCTTGTAATTTCATCAAACCAATCTGTATTAACAGGCTGATTGGTAGAGAATCTGTTTGTGCCTAAAGAGGCGTTAGAATAGCTTGCATATTGATTAGAATCTGCCATCTTTACTTTCTTAAGGGGTGTTCTGATACCGCCAAAACTTTCAATTTCTACAGAAACTTTATCTCCTTTACCTTTTTTAGTAGTAATAATGATAACCCCATTTGCTGCTCTTGTGCCATAAATAGCAAGGGACGAAGCATCTTTTAGGATTTCATAAGAAGTAATATCATTTGTATTGATATTATTGATATTTTCTGTTGGCATACCATCAACAATATATAAAGGATTTCTGCCTCCTAATGCAGTACCCAAACCTCTAATGACTACAGAAGGTGTACTCCCTGGTGCATCTGAAGAAGTTACCTGAACCCCTGCTGCTTTCCCCTGAATAGCCTGAGAAGCATTTAATACCTTTGTTCTTGTAACATCTTCTGCTTTTAATGAAGTAATGGCAGACGTATTGTCAATTTTCTTTCTGGTACCATATCCAATTACTACTACTTCTTTTAAAGCAGTATCGCCAGCTTCTTTTAAAGTAATTGTCATTAAACCGGAAGTTGCTGCTACAGAAACAGCATCGAAGCCCAGCATCGAAATCTTTAGAATTTCACCTGGTTTGGCATTAATTGTAAAATTTCCGTCGAAATCAGCATCGGCGGTAGTTTTGGATTGGGGGGCACTAATAATTGCTCCGGGGATTCCCATTCCGCTATTATCTATTACTTTTCCTTTAATTGCCTGACCCGACATATAAGCCGGTAAAAAGCAAAAGAGCCAGAAAGCTAAAAAATAAAATTTTTCATACAGTTTAAATCGTTTAAGTTAGTAGAGCCAAATTAAACAATTACAACGTTTGAGTACATCATATAGTACTACTACACAACCACATCACACACACTTAAAATACAATTAAAACCTTTTAAAACAACAACTTAATTATTAAATAAATTTCATCAACATAATGTTATGATGTAGTAATGATGTATTGTAATAATGTTAAAAAAAGGATTGAAAAAATAGTATTTGTATAAAAAATAAAACAAAATCTTACAGACTTAATAAAAACTTAGAAAGATTATCCTCCTGAGACAGATTTAAACTTCTTTCTTAGACGATATCTGTGTAGTTCAACACCTCTGAATGATATGTTCATTAGCGGTGCAATTTCTTTAGAAGAAAGATTCATTTTTAGATAAATTACATAACTTAATATCCTTAGAGTCAGGTTTGGGAATTTCTTCGAAAGATTAATGATAAATTCATTATGGATCTGATTCAAATTGGTTTCAAAGATTTCCCATTCATGTTTATTGACTTCATTGATCTTAATTGCTTTTTTTAATTTCACTTTTCAGTTTATTAAAATCTTTTTCAGAATCCAGAATACTCTGAATATTTTCAATCATTTCACTTTGTTTGGCAATAGATAATGATTTTCCGGCAACTTCAGATGATTTAGTTTGCAGTTCGAGTTCCAGAATGTGTTTTTCGTATTCCTGAATATTGAGTTCGTTTTCGGCCTTTAATTCCATTTCCAGAATTTTCCTTTGATGTCTTTCTTCTTCTGCCTGCAATTCCAGTTTTTGCATATAGCGAAATTTATTCCACTTATAATAAAAAAACAAAACTGTCCCTACTAATAAGAGATATAATAAAATCATCCAAACAGAAAAATACCAGGGCTCGGCTACTTTAAAATCGAAATTACAGACCTTATCATAATTGGCTCCGTCATGTTTATAAACGACAATGGTATGATTACCACTACTTAGATTATTCAGTACAATTAAGCCATCGGAAATGGGTACAAAATCATTACTTTTATTGATTTTATAAAATAAATTAGGCTTACTGGCTCCGTAAATTCCTGATATTACATTGATTCTTAATTCGGTATTGTATTTAATTTTAGAATCATCGGGAAGCAGTATTCCGTTATTAAATGCTTCAATTTTAACATGTGTATTTTGCTTATTTTCATATTTAAGCTGAAGAGAAATAAATCCGTCATCCAGATTCAGTAAATAGTGATTCTGAGTTTTAAAAATCCTTAAATTGTCATTTATGAGTTTTCCTTTGTAATATTTTTCCTGAATAATATTCCAGACAAATTTATTTTCGACAGCATAAATATGGTACAAAATACCTTCCTGAAGTACCATAAAATGATTTTCATCAATTGCTACTACATCTGTTATATTTTTAAAATTAGTATTAAACAATTCATTTTCTTCCAATTTATTGGTAATTGAATTATAGGTAAACCATGAATTATCAATTAGAAACAAAATTTCATTTCTAAATTCAAAAATCTTAACCCCAAAATCATTTTGTATTTTACTCTGCTGGGTGATATTTTCAACCTTTTTAGTCTGATAATCATCACTATACACAACACGATATAAACCACGATAATTATCTGCAGCAAAAATTTCATTTTTTTTATTTTGAGCTACATATTTTATAGGCTTTGAAATATTTAATTTTTTTATAATCACTTAATTTTGAAATATCATCATATGCCAAAATCCCACTATAAGTAGATTGAAAACAAGTATTGTTAATACTGCTTTTTGATAAATTCCAGCCACCGCTAATATTATTTGTTTTAACTAAAGAACCATTTTCATAGCAAAAAGTTCCGTCATTATGTCCAATGATGTATTTATTTTCAATTTTAGTAATATTCCAGGCCTGTCCTTGTGTATTGGGCATCATTTTGAATTTACCTGAATCAAATTCAAAACACCATGATTTGAAGCAATTAAATATCCTTTATTGGTGGTTGCAACGGAATATACCGAACCTAAAATTCCTGAATTGTCATAAAAAATAGATATGGGTGAATTCACTTCAACGTGTGCTATACCGTTATCCAGACCAAGCCATAAATCATTTTCTTTATCAAAGCCAATACAGAGAACTGAGTTGTTCATCAACACATTATTTCGGTCTATATTTTTGTATGTCTCTGAATTAAAATCATAAATATAAACTCCTTTGTTTCCGGTTCCGATAACTAATTTGTTATTTTTAATAAAACCTCGCGACATTGATTCCGTTTACTTTTAATGTTTCGTTTAAAGGATTATTCCAGGCAATCAAACCTGATTTTTCTACAATAAAAATCCCTTTCTTTTGGGTAAAAATATAAGTTTTGCCTTTGTGTTTTTCGATTGCATGAACGACTGTGTTCTTTAAAATATTCCAGCCTTTTGGATTTGCAATTCGGGAACCATCCATTCTAAAAAGTCCTTTATCGACAGAAGCAACAAAAAGCTCTTTATCCACCA